>NZ_KB976065.1:558669-911797 GCF_000398845.1 Citrobacter sp. KTE151
TTGTGAGTACTTTTCTGTCTGACTGATTCCATTTCATATTATTGCGCCTTAACCAGGGTAATGAGCATATTGTCGATAACATCAGATGAGTTCAGCGACGTCGCGCCCGACGAATCTGTAACACCGGAAACGACAGAACCATCTGGCATAGTGATTTTGTACGCCTTACCAGGTATCGGTTCTTTTGTTAGCGCATTTCTGACAACAAACTTCTCATCAAATGTTGCTGGCTCAAACGACTTCATTACCCCCTGCAGACTGCCAGAACCCGCTTTTTTGATACCGGTGTTTTTGATAAGCAGCTTACCTGGCCCGCCAATCTCAACATTCCCACCCTTAATTTTGATATATCCCCCCCCGCATATCAGCGTCAGTTCATCCTGCGCCGTCACGACCAGTTTCCTGCCACTCGAAATATGCGTGTCCTGTGTCGACCACGTGGTGATATTTCCCCCCTGAGCCTGAATATCAATATCGTTATGCGAGCTAAACAATTTTGCACCTTCACGGCTGTACAGGCTGAGTTGTTTACCCGCAGCCAGCGTGAAATCTTTCTGTGCTCCGACATCCAGTTGCTTACCTGCCGTCAGCGTCAGATTGTCACTGGCTGATACCTGCAAATCTTCGCCACTCACCAGCGCCATGCCTTTCGGCGCACTGCCCAGGATGACCTCTTCATGCAACTGCTCGATTTTTTGCTTCAGGAGTTTTTGCTGGCGGCCGATATCCGCTGCCAGCGCCTGAGCCTGTTGTGCGCTGGCCGCAAGAGATTCCATCTCCACTAATGCTGCTGAAAGCCGCGTGAGCGCAGGCTCCATATCAAGAACCTGCCCCTGCGCTTTCGCCTGCCCGTCCGCACTGATAAACAGCCCTTTCTGTGCCCGGATGGCTCCCCAGCTGTCGGTTCTGAGCTCAAAACCTTCACCGCGCTTCTGCTTCTCCGCATCCACTAAATGTCCGAGATTCAGCTGACTCTTGCCGCCGTACTCAGTGGAAACCTTGATATGCTCTTTCCCGCGCTCATCGTCGAGGCGGATTTTGTTGTTCGCCGGTGTGCGCAGGACGTTACGTTTGTAGTTGCGGATGGTGACGTGATCGCCGTGGGCCGAGTCGTGAAGTACGCCAGAAATGTACGGTCTGTCCGGGTTACCGTCCTCGAAGCCAATCGCCACTTCGGTGCCCGCCAGCAGCGGCAAATGCAGGCCGTAGGTATCACCCGCATAAGGGCGGGACTGCCGCACCCACAGGCTTTCGAATCCGGTTTCCCAGTTGTCACGATCAAACAGCATGTTGACGCGATAGCGGCCATCTTTATCGATATGGCCGTAGGTATCGTTCTCGGTGGTGCTGGTGACGCGGGCCGGCAATGTGCCGGCCATCACCGGGCGTGAGCCAGGCTCAGGGCGGAAACTAAAATCAGTGCTGTCCGGGATGCCGTCGAACCTGACGCCGAAGTCTTCATCACGGCGCGCATGGCTGTGCATCGCTGTGACGACCACGCCCTGAGCAAACACCTCTGCCACTTCGTACCCGCCGGTGACTTTCAGCACCTGCCCAGGAGAGAGGGTCGGGCAGCTGGTGATGGCATGCGTCTGCGTCTGACCATTCAGGTAGCGCTCATGACGAATGCGGGCGTAGAACGCCCCCGATTCCGGCGCCGGATTGCGGTCGTATGCGCTGCCCGGCGTCAGATAATTGTCGGCATAGTGGTAGGCATCACCGTAGGTGGTGGCATCCCCGCGAGTCGCATCGACCCGGGTGTTCATGTCTTCCGTCGCCTGACGGTAGTTGTAATCACGGGTGCTGACCTGCTTCTGCACCACGTTATGATGGCTCTCCATGCCCCAGACCGAGTCCACGCCTTTTGAATGCTGTCCTGATGGCGGAACCGATGGCAGCGTCAGGCCTTTTTCATACCCCTGCTGACCGTCATAAAACTCCACGACGCCGATGTTCAGGCGCGTATCAGTAGTAAACCGGAACCAGATGCCCACCTCACCCAACAGACGGGTAATAAAGTGCAGGTCATCCTCGCCGTACTGCATCACCTGCTCACGACGCGGGTACTCTTTTGAGAGTGAGAACAGAAAATCCTGACCGCGCATGTTGTGACGCTCGCGCAGAATTTTTTCCACGATTTGTGGGACCGACATGTCCTGATAAATGACGTTCTGATGCGAACGGTCAAGCAGCGCCAGGCGTGGCTGGAGCGTCAGGGCATAGTGGGTTTCATCCTTTGAGGTGTTGAGGCGTTCAAAGCCGCTCACCAAACCCTGAATCACCCGCACCGGCTGCTGCAGCTTAATGCCGTAACCCTGGTCAACCGGGGCCTGCAGCGTCAGGGAAGCCGCTTTCATCAGCATCATTTCTGTGCTGATGGCATGGTTGCCGCTGGTGAACTCAATCCGGTAGCTGAACGGCGAGCTCAGGGCTTCATCGCCTTCAAACGCCAGCACATCGAGCTCTGCAGCACAGCCCTTCACCGCCAGCAGGTGATGGTTGTGGCTGAATCTGATCGGGGGATTGTTGCTCATGCGTGCACTCCTTGTGTACGGTCAAACTCCAGCCCGATACCCTCTTCCTCACTCCAGCTAAGGCATAGCGACTGTGGTTTCTGTTTCGCGGCCATGTGGGTCAGGAGTTGCTGGCTCAGCACCGGCAGAATCTGCTGATTCAGCAGGCTGTCGACGTTACGCGCCCCGGTATCCGGCAGCAGGCAGGCGGCAGTCAGTGCGTCATACAGGCTCTCATCAATCTGCGTGGTCAGGCCGTAGTGACGGTTGAGGCGTTTGCTCACCTGCGCCAGCTTCATTTCCACGATGGTGCGCATCGCCGCTTCCGCTAGCGGACGATAAATCACGGTCTGGAAGCGGGCCAGCAGCGCAGGCTGGAAGTGGTCGCGCAGAGTCGGGCGCAGCAGTTCCTGCAAGTCGCCTTCGCTGGCATCTGGCTGTTCGTCCAGCAACTGCATGATGTGGTCGCTGCCGAGGTTCGAGGTCATCAGAATAACCGTGTTGCGGAAGTCGATTTCGCGCCCTTCGCCGTCGCGCATAAAGCCACGGTCGAAGACCTGGTAGAACAGGTTCATCACGTCGCGGTGCGCCTTTTCCACTTCATCGAGCAGCACCACGCTGTACGGACGCTTGCGCACCGCTTCGGTCAGAATGCCGCCCTGACCGTAGCCGACGTAGCCCGGCGGCGAGCCTTTCAGCTGGGACACCGTATGCGGCTCCTGGTACTCGGACAGGTTGATGGTGATGAGTGACTTCTCGCCACCGTACAGCACATCCGCCAGCGCCAGCGCGGTTTCAGTTTTGCCGACGCCACTTGGACCGACCAGCAGGAACACACCCTGCGGACCATTCTCTGACGTCAGCCCGGTCTTCGCCGCGCGCAAGCGCTGGGCGATAGCGTTGAGTGCCACGTCCTGACCCACCACGCGTTTGCTGATTTCATTTTCCAGGGTCAGCAGCTCAGTCTGCTCGTCTTTCATCAGGGAAGAGAGCGGCACACCTGTCCAGTCGGCAATCACATTGGCGACGGTGCGGACATCCACATCCACCGACAGCAGCGGGTTGCTGTGCTGTATGCCGTTTAGCGCCTGTTGCAGCGCGTGCGTCTCACTCTGGCGGGAGATGTCCTGGCGGCTTTCCAGCAGTTGTTCGGTGAGTTTCAGCTCCTCGCCGTACCGGGCTTCCAGTTCGTCAAGTTCAGCGATAAGGTCCTTCTCTTCCTGCTCAATGGCGGTCAGGCGTTCGCCGTGGCTCTGATTGCCGACTGCGATATCTTCCAGCAGCGCCTGCTTCTCTATGTCCAGCGAGGTCATCAGCGCGCGAATACGGGTCAGCGGCTCCGGCACGGTGTCGAGGCTCATGCGCACGCGGGCGCTGGCCGTATCGAGTAAATCGACGGCCTTGTCCGGCAACTGGCGGCCCGTCAGATAACGGCGGGACAGCGTGACGGCGGCGCGTACCGCATCGTCAGTAATATGCACGCCATGGTGTTCGGCATAGCGTGATTTCAGACCACGCAGCATCAGGCAGGCCGTATCGTCATCCGGCTCGTCGACTTTCACCATCTGGAAGCGGCGCTCAAGAGCCGCATCACGTTCAAAATATTGTTTGTATTCAGACCAGGTGGTGGCGGCGATGGTGCGCAGTTCACCGCGCGCCAGCGCCGGTTTCAGCAGGTTGGCCGCATCCGCACCGCCCGCCTGGTTGCCCGCGCCGATAATGGTGTGTGCTTCATCGATAAACAGCAGAATGGGCACCGGCGACTGCTGCACTGCATCAATCACGTTTTTCAGGCGCTGTTCGAATTCACCTTTCACGCCAGCCCCTGCCTGCAGCAGGCCGAGGTCGAGGGTACGCAGTACCACGGTTTTCAGGCTTTCCGGCACGTTGCCTTCAGCGATTCGTAGCGCCAGGCCTTCCACCAGCGCAGTTTTGCCGACACCCGGCTCGCCGACCAGAATCGGGTTGTTCTTACGACGACGGGAAAGAATATCCACCATCTGGCGGATTTCAGTGTCGCGACCGAATACCGGGTCGATTTTGCCCTCTCTGGCTTTGGCAGTGACGTCGAGAGTGAATTTATCCAGCGCGTTCTGCAGGGCCGGGCTCAGTTCTCCCTCTTTTACCTCCGCGCCGACAGGACGCCCGACGAACTCCACTTCTCCGCCATGGCTCTGTGCCAGTTCGGCTTCCTGCTGTACTTCCGGGCGTTCATCGGACTGCGCATCAAGCAGCGGACGCAGACGTTCCAGTTGACTCTGCCCCAGCGTCAGCAGCGGCCACAGCCCGTCGCAGTGAGCAAGTCGTGGATTTTCCGTCAGCGCCATCAGCAGGTGTTGGCTTCGGATACTTTCCTCTCCGGCAAGTGAGGCCTGCATCCAGGCTTCCTGCATCAGCTTCTGAATATCCGCGGATAGCTGCGGGCGGCTGCGAACCGAACGCGGTTGATTATCCAGCCAGCCGAGCAACGCCTGCCACAGTGCATCCATATCCCACTCGTAGCGGCGTGCCAGCACCGTCAGGTCACCTTCCCCCTGTTCTAGCAGCTTCAGCAGCCAGTGCTCCGGCAAAATTTCCGCATGGGCGCGGGTCTGACAGAGCGAAGCCGCCCCTTCCATCGCACGGGCACAGTAAGGGTTCAGACGTCGTAACAGGATGGCTGGATTTTCCATGAATCTCTCTCTTGATGGCTTCCGGGCACGCTACCGCCCTTCGCTGTTTCCCGTTCAGGGGACCAAAGCGCATGCGGTCGGGCTGGCGGTTTATGTTTTTTTTGCTCAACGCCCGACGGGCAGACGCTCAGCAAAAAGAAAAGCGGACAGAGAAGCTCTGCCCGCTCGTGACTTACGCGGTGGCGCGTTCGTTCCAGGAATCGGAATGAATGATGTTGCCGTCTTTGTAGGTCCAGGTGATTTTTTCGTAGCGCAACTCAATCTGCTCCAGATGGTTGTGCTTTTCGTAGGAAGGATCCTTGATGTCGTGCATCACCGGATTCACCTTCACCACCTTCACGTTCTCAAGCTTCGTGTTGAAGTACTCAACTTCCTGACCCGCGTCGTTGATTTTGTACCACTTGAATTCCGCAGACTTGAGGGTCTGACCGGTAGTCACCGCCTTGTACAGATACGGGCTGGACGAGTCGATTTCCTTGGTGAACAGGAACGGGGTGTGGATACGGGTACCGGTCAGCTTGCCGGTGTTGTTATCGGTCGGGATGTACAGGTTATGCTCCTGAGCGACAACTTCGATGCTGCCTTCACGATCCTGAACGTCCACAGAACCTTTAATGTCCGCGCCGCCGTCGTCTTTCAGCCAAAGATAAACAGGAATTGCCATGTGATTTACTCCATTACAGTTTTATCTGCGCCATCATCCGATGACGCCTGGGGATTGCCCGGTATCTGACAGGCATCGGCCTGCGGTACCAGACTGATTTCGACACGACGGTTAAGTGCGCGCCCTTCCGGGGTGTCGTTCGTTGCGATCGGGCGGCTTTCGCCATAGCCCTGCACCGCAAAACAGCTTTCCGGTACATCACCGGTATCACGCATCCAGTTGCGCACCGCTTCGGCACGCTTAAGTGAAAGCGTCTGGTTCAGTTTTGGATTGCCGGTGTTGTCGGTGTGACCTGACACCACAATCAGCCAGCCCGGTTTAGCTTTGATGCCAACCAGGGAGGTCACCAGCATTTTGGTGGAGCCCGGCTTGAGGTCGGATTTACCGGAATCGAACAGCGACATGCTGTCGAGGCGGACAATTTTCGGTACCGGTTTGGGTTTCGGCTGTGGTTCAGGCGGCGGAGGTGGAGGCACCCAGGAACGGATCGCATCCAGCACAGGCATTCGCAGACGCTCCCCCTGATACAGACCGAGCCCCATCCGCATCGGTACGCCATTGCGCGACCAATCATTCAGCTCTGCCGCATCGTCACGCAGGACAGCAACGGCATCGGCTTTGGGTCCGAAATCATGCATCGGGATACGGTCATAACGGGCAATATCGAAGCTCACACGCTGCAGCAACTGGCGATTGTTCCAGCCACTACTGAGCAGCGCAGCAATGGCCGCCAGCGTGAAAATCCCGAGCGCACAACGGAAGGCTCGCCCACGCGGCGTCAGGCCTCGCCCTTCGGGCAGCAGTGGCAGGATAAAATCCGGGAAGGGGGAGATAACCGTACTGTCCGTTCCTACCGGCTGCCAGCCCGCTACCTGCTGCATCGCAGTGTGACGGGAAAGCCACGCAGTCCAGGCAGATGTGGCCAGACTTCCGGCAAGGATCGGTCCCATTCCCCAAAGCACCGCGGTAGGCGCAATGACAGGAACGTCGGGGTTCTCATCCATAAAGACAGCTTTGACGTGCTGATGGAACCAGCTCATCAGGCTGTTCATCAGCACCTGTTGCTGCATCGCAGGCGACCCACCGGTGGTGACCCATGTAGCGATTGAACTCGGCGCTGAAGATTCACGCCAGACCCTCACCCCTTCCCCCGGGATAGCCGCCTGCCAGAGCAGATCATTCGTCATCGCGCTGCCAACCTGACCATTCAGAACCAGCGGCAAGGAATGCCCGGTTTCTTTACGCAACTGGCTGATTTGCCAGCGCAAGGCCAGCAGACGACTGGTAAGGCGCTCGCTGTCGGCGTGTTTCTGTGGACAGACGCTGACCATCACCGACAGCTGGCGACCCCAGTCAGGTCGCAACCACAGTACCTGGCGGGCTGCCTGCTCCAGATCCTGATGATCCTCCACGCGGATCCAGCATCCCTGCGTGACAGTGAGCACCGGTGACTTCTGCATACATGCCAGCGGCAGATCGCCACAGACCAACACCACGGGCTGACGATAAGTGGCTTCCGGGAGGTCATCCAGACGCAGGGTGACGTCATGCTCCGCACGACGACTGGCGACAGTCCAGAACGCCAGGATAAGCCCCAGCATCGCCAACAGAACAAGCACAGAAACCAGTCGGGACACCGGCAGGAAACCCAGGCAGACCACTGCACTCAGCAGGGCGGCCCACAACGCAAGCCCGCGCTGTTGTTCAGGACTCATTTCACGGCTCCCGGTAGCAGGGTCAGCAGCGTCTGATCCAACCAGTGATCCAGTCCCCACCAGAGTGCGGCGACTACCATCACGCTCAGGCCGATACGCACGGGCCATGACGCCAGCCAACCCCCCATTCCTCGTCCGGTACGGCTTTCTGCCAGTATCGGGTGAGCCTGCGGATAGCTGAACGGCGTGACATGTTCACTGAGCGCGTTGACGAGTTTCTGGCGCTCCGGATCGTTCAGCGAGCGGAAACTGCCGAGAAACCCCAGCATCATGACCCGCTGGAAGCAGGTCACAACAGCGTGGTCGGGCGCCGGTTCACGCAGCACATCGCGCATCCGATCGCACAGCGTATCACCGGCATCCATGGTGCCAAGGAAGTGCCCCTGGAGAGGAATGTCATACCACTGCAGGCAGGCATCATCCTCCACACCGCGACCTTTGACGGCTTCATCAAGCAGCGCACACTGTGCAGTGAGAATATGCTGACAGCTGGCTTCATCGAGTTCGCTCGCTTTCAGCTCACGCTGCACGCGTTCGACATCAGCAATGCAGCGCTCCCACAACATGCGCCCTTCTCCATCCTGAAACTTCGGACCGTGACGCAGGCTGATCACCTGCAGCCAGGTGTCCTGCAGCAGGGCATCAATATCAATGGACGCAGCAGCGCTGCGTTTGGACTCACTCATGTTCTCAGTACCGCAAAGAGTTCAAGTTCAGGCTCGCCGAGCATGCCCGGAACGTAAAACATACAGGTGCCGCCCTGAAGCATTTCGCTGGCCAGAGGATGAGAGACATCGAGGCTGAAATACTGGTTTTCCAGACGCAGTGGGATGGCGGCTGGCACATGACGCAGGGGCATCAGGGGCACACCCACCCGTGATGAATTGACGATACTCCTGACATGATCGGGACTGCCGACCTTGCACTGGCGCGGGAATTGTTCCTGCAGCTGTGCCACCGGCATCGGTGAACGCACGGAGAGGTAGTAATCCGCCCCTTCGCGCAGGCGTGGGTCATGCAGACGGGCCTGCCAGAAGTGAAGCCGGGCATCATGCTCAAGCTCAATCGCTACCACCCGCGACGGCAGGCTGGCTTCCAGCAGGTCGCCCAGTAGGTCAAAGAGCGGCGGGAAGACGTTATTCAGTTGCTCATGCTGCCAGACAGGAATAGCACTCACCTGGTGTTCCAGCGAGAAGGTCAGCAGACTGCCCGCGAGCCTTGCCAGCTCCGGATACAGACGCTCCGGCGGACTTTGCGGGTGTCGCTGAAACTGTCCGAGTACGGGTTCTGCGCTGTTCAGGGCATTGAGCAACCAGAACAGAGACACGTCAGCCACGGCAAAATCGGCCATGCGCTCGTTACTTTCACGACGCATGTCCATCAGGCGACTCAGACGGGCACGCAGTTGCATCATCAGCTGTTCCAGCTGGGTCACCAGCCAGCGGCTGCCCTGCAGAGCCAGCAGTGGCGGAAGAAAGGTTTCATCGAGTGCCCAGCTCCCCTGTGAATCCTGATGTAGACGGGCGACCGGACAGGTCAGGTAATCACTGTTGTTCTGATGGGCGAAACGCAACGTCAGCTCGGGCTGCATCACCGCAATCTGGCGGGTATCGTCCCCAAAGGCGTTACGGACATCCCGCCAGCGCTGGCGATAACGCACAGGGCGCTCGGCCACCTCATCGGGTTTAAGGCAGTTACCGCCATTTGCCCGCAGTAGCGGAAGCGCCAGAACCACCACCACTTCCTGTGATTCGCCCTCAAGCGCCAGCACCGGCGGCAGGGCGTCGGCATTATCCGTGTCGATAAGCATGCCGTCGGGGAAACGGATGTGCAGATGACGGGCCTGCAGGCGGCCCAGTTTCAGTGCATCCGGTTCGAAAGTGGCATCAATCATCCCCCAGGGATGGGAGAGGCCCAGTCGGGCAATGCATTCCGCAGACCAGGCCGCGTATGCGGCCTGTTGCTGGAAATGCTGGGGAGAGACCATAACGCCCCTTCCCCATAACGGTTGTTCCGTTTTCATTGGCTTCCTGCCTTAGCTTATGACTTGGCTTTCGGCATCTGGGAAACCAGTGACAGGTTGACGTCCATCCCTTCCACCTGGAAGTGCGGCACGGCGTACAGCTTCACGCGGAAGAAGCCCGGGTTGTCTTCAATGTCTTCCACTACCACTTTGGCGTCACGCAGCGGGTGAGAAGCCTGCAGCTCGTCGCCCGGATCGGTCATTTCAGTCACCAGACTGCGCACCCAGGTGTTCAGCTCAAGCTCCAGCAGACGACGGTCTTTGGTGGTGCCGATGTTTTCGCGCTGGATAAGCTTCAGGTAGTGTGCAATACGCGACAGCAGGAAAATGTACGGCAGACGGGCATTGATACGGCTGTTGGCCGTTGCATCCGCAGTGTCATACAGTGCCGGCTTCTGCGTGGAGTTAGCGCTGAAGAAGCAGGAATAATCTCTATTTTTATAGTAGGACAGCGGAATGAAGCCCAGATTGGCAAACTCAAATTCGCGGGTTTCCGGGATCATCACTTCTGACGGGATCTTGACCTGATTGCCGGTACCCAGGTCATACAGATGAATAGGCAGATCCTGCACGGCACCACCGGCCTGCGGGCCACGGATTTGCACACACCAGCCGTTGTTGATGAAGCTGCGAACCATGTTAGACGCAAAAGCAAACGAGGCGTTAGTCCACAGGTATTTGTCGTGATCCGGGCCTTTCACTTCTTCCACATAGTTGAAGCTGCGCACTGGCACGGTGTCTGGACCATAAGGCAGACGACCCAGTACACGCGGCATCACCAGACCGATATAGCGGGCATCGTCCGTCTCGCGGAAGGATTTCCACTTGATGTATTCCGCACGGTCAAAGTAGTTACCAATATCTTTGATGGCCGCCACTTCCTCCATTGAATCCTTGAGGAAGAATTTCGGGCCAGCGGAGCCGATAAACGGCATATGCGCTGCGGCAGACACTTTTGAAATGTTGCGCAGCAGAGCAACATCCTGCGCAGACGCATCAAACTCGTAAGCGGAAATCAGCGCGGCAATCGGTTCACCGCCCGGGGTGTCATACTCATCAATGTATGTATGTTTATACAGTCCACTCTGGATGATTTCCGGGCTGTCTTCGAAGTCCTGACGCAGGTCTTCTTTGGACATATCCAGCAGTTCAACCTTCACGTTCTGACGGAAATCAGTTTTGTCGACCAGGGATTTCACGCCACGCCACAGGCTCTCCACCGCCTGGAATTCTTCGCTATGCATTACCGCATCCAGCTGACGGCTAATCTGGTAGTCCAGCTCTGCGATATGGTGGTCAATAAGGTTTTTATCGAGTTTTTCAACTTTTGAGCCCGCTTTCGTCAGGCATTCGAGAAATACCTGCATCCCCGCCGTTAAACGTTCATCTGCAGTCGCATCCGACATCGCCTGCGCGTCCTGCCAGATATCCAGCGCACTCAGCTCAGAGACCGGGTTCAGGTTGATTTTTTCAAACAGGGACGCATAAACCCCGCCCGCAGCAGGGCGTTCCAGCACCACGCTTTCGCCACCAGTCGCATTCTCATTTTTTACAGACATCAGCATCTTCCTTTTTAATCCGTTAAATCATCGTGACCGTTATGGCTGTTTAGGTGCCAGAGCAGACAGCTCTGAGCGGAGTTCTGCGCTTAACGCCGGGTCGAGCAGAATTTTTTCCAGCTCCTTTCGGAAAGCCTGATTGTCCAGCAGGTTCGCTTTTAAATCGCGAAGCAGGTTACGCATGGAAAGCATTGCCTTCAGTTGAGGGATCTGTCGGGAAACCTGCTCCGGGGTGAAATCTTTCATGCTCTGGAATATCAGACTGATATTGTCTTCGCTACCATCACTGGCGAGCGTGTTTTTAACGGTCAGATTGACTTTTGGGGAATATTCGGAAAGAACTGAGTCGAAATTATTCTTGTTCAAGTTAACTTTTTTGCGCTCAGACAGTGGTGCAGATTCCTGACCATTACTGAAGTCGCCCGCCACCAGTAATTTCAGAGGGAGCTCAGTTTTCTTGCTGGCTCCCCCTGTATGCAGGTCAAGCTTTAGATTAATACGTGCCTTTGGCACTTCATTCTGGAAACTATCAGCCATCTCATCATCCCTCGGTTTATCACTGCGTGCATCTTTCAAACGAAAGTTCTTTACATGTGATAATAGAACAATGATCGACAATAGATCAAATTTACCGATCTTTAATCTATTTTAAGTAAATTCTTAGGAGTTTTCCTCTAAATGTTAATAGTGAATAGTGCTGAGATGTCAGTAAAATGGACTATTACCAGCACACAAAACAAACATTTATGTCGCAGCAGTTAAAATGAACGGATAATTATTAATAAAGCGATCTTGAATTGATCTACATCAATATAAGAAAGTTAAAAACACCAATGTGCTTTCAAGGAAATGGTTTGAGATCAGAAAGAAATAAAAGGGGGCAGTAAGTCATAGCCTTGCTTCATGTGGGAAACACCGCAATAGCCATAAGGAAAGCATCAGGAACATAATCGGTTTTATGTCCCGAAAGAGAGCGTTTCATTTAATGTCAGGGCTGTATGACGCCTGGGAGGGCATGGGCCTGGAAAACCGCCATACACGATGACAAATCGCCAGTCACAAGAAATTCAATCGGTGTAATCAGCCTGCCCTCATCCGGAAGCCTCTCAGCGTTGCCATGGTCACGATACTTTTTGCGCCAGCAAAACCATGGTTGATGTTATGCAACGCCAGAACCTGACCGCGTAATACAGCCCGTCTGCCGTCTGTTTTTTCACTGCTGCGATGAACCCCGAACACGTGGCAGAGTGAGCATATCACCTCTGTTCAGGTGGCCAAATTCAGTGTTCCACTACAAAATCCAGAGAATGCGCATGCCATTTTCTGGATTTTTTTATGTCCGCACTTTACCCATTCAAAAGCCAGTCTCTAGACCTTTCCCTCGTTCTGATCGCTAACGCTGCAACTATTTTCCGGTTCCTCAAATTCACGACAAATTAATGTGATGCTTTCCATGGGAATTGGCTCTTCTGTTAGACCACACCAGGGATGCCCATTTATCGACTGATGAAAACGGCAAAAACGGCACTCACCAAACATTCTGGCCCCCTGATTTTTCTGCATACTCCGCAGATGGGCCAGAAAAACTGTTTTCAGTTGTTCCTCAGAAAAAGCTAATGAATCCCACGGCTCCTGCAGTGTCTCCTGCATGATGCTATGCATCACTTCACTCGCTTTGGATGTCAGAACCAGATGGACAACCCGTTTATCCTTACCGTCATTTTCTCTTCTAATCCAACCTTCACGCTCTAGTTTATTCAGGGACTGCGATACCGTGCCTTTAGTCAGCCCGAGGTATTCCGTTGTTGCAGCGGGCGTATTGGAATAACCATTGCATCGCGTTAAATAGAAAAGAATCTGAACCCATGTTGTGGGGAGTCCTTTCAGTTGCGGATGGCGATAAAAGCTGCCCATTTGCAGGCTCACCAGGCGTTCAAGAATATCAAAGAGTGTCACAGTAACCTGCCTCTGCTTGCCGGGATACGTGCTGGATAAACAAACGTCCAGACTTTCTAACGATAGGGTTGTACTGTCATCAATAGTATCGATTCAAAACCATATTGACAATATTTTCAGTGTGTGTGTAATATCAAATGATATCGATTCGATACCATTTGATATTACACAAGGAAAGTCATCATGAGTAAAACAGCCGTTTTCTTTCATGCAGGTTGCCCGGTATGCGTAGATGCAGAACACCAAATCGCACTGGCACTCGATCCCGCTCAATACACGGTAGAAATCGTTCATCTCGGAAATGATAAAACGCGACTGAATGAGGCCATCGAAGCTGGTGTGCAATCTGTTCCAGCCCTGGTACTGGATGGCGGTATCCCGCTTCACATCAACTTTGGTGCGTTTATTAAAGATCTGCTTTAAGGATAAAAATGAAACGTATTGCGATTGTATTAGCAATGGCTATCGCCACCTCTGCCGGTGCACATGGCAATGAGCCTCATCAGGGCGGTATTAAAACCAGCGCCGACAAGGCTGTATTGGCTGAGTTTGATATTGTGCACACTAAAGTCACTACCGAAGGGAATGTTGCCACCTTCCATATGGCAGTTTCCGGCAAGGCAGGTAAAAGTAAGCCTGCAGCGACAGGTAAGCTAGCGGGAACGGAAATTTTCTCTTATGTCTGGCCGACAACGATCGATCCGTATGAAGTGGGATTTGAACATAAGGCCGGTATCCTGGCGCTGGCGGTAACATCCCATCCTGATCTGGATGATACGCCGCTGTATGATGAAAATGGCGATGGTAACCGCAACAATGATGGCGATCTGTGGCATACCCACTGGGTGGTGCTGAAGCCTAACGAGGTCTGCGGGCCTGGCGCACTGGCCGTAGTTGATATTCCTGAGGGACAAAAACCTCGGCTGCCAAAAACCTGGCCTGGCTTGCCGGTACTGTTGGACAGTCCGGGCTGGAATCCTACGCTGACAGGCGAAACTGTAGAAGTGAAAGTTCCGTTCGATAATATTGGCGTGGTCACTGCCAGCCAGTTTGATGGTGTAACTGCCGGGCTACGAGTTAATGCGTCCGTTCATGCGCCGCTACTTTGCGTCGAGGATGTATTTAAAGTGGCCTCTGGCAAGCTGACGCTGCCGGGGAAAGTAAACCAGTAACGGAAATTAACCCGCACCACAGTGCGGGTTCTGGAGTTAACATGAATATCATTCGTCATCCGCGAGCACCAGCATTGACAATTGAACGCTGGTTTAATACGTCACAGCCGATAACCCTGGAATCATTGCGCGGCAAGGTCGTGGTAATGGAATCATTTCAGATGCTGTGTCCCGGCTGTGTTTCCCATGGACTGCCGCAGGTTTCACGTGTGTATGCCACTTTTCCACCGGATAAAGTGGCCGTTATTGGCCTACATACGGTTTTTGAGCATCATGAGGTAATGACCGCACAGGCACTGGAAACCTTTCTATCAGAATACCGCATCCCTTTCCCCGTCGGGGTGGATATGCCGTCTCCTGACAATGATGTCCCCCAGACCATGCTGTCCTACGCTATGCGCGGTACACCTACGTTGACGTTAATTGATCAGCAGGGATACCTACGCCAGCAATATTTTGGTCAGGTAGACGACCTCGCGCTGGGAGCAGAAATCGGGGCGTTATTGAATGAATCGCTGTCCGTTTCCAAGGACGCGTCTATGGCATCAGGGTGCAGTGATGGGCAGTGTGCCACTACATAATGAGATACTGGATATGGCGGAGAGTTTTTTCCTGCCCGTGGGAAGGGTGAGACATTATCCCCGGGCAGTAAAAAAGAAACCGCAACGCTATGCATTACGGTTTCCATCAAAAGCTAAACTGACAAGCATTAGGAGATATACTCCGGCTTTTCGCATTTCAATCAAGAGCACGCAAAAAGATTACTCTTCCTTCACCACAATCAGCGGCTCGATATCGCTCTCTTTTTTAATCACCAGCGACTCATCGCCGCGCAGGCAGGTCCCTCCATAGTTACCGCCTACGGTGAAGGTACAAACCTGAATATATTTACCGGCAATTTTTGGCAGACACCAAAGCTGCTGATAAATGTTCTTCTGCTCGGCAAACTTTCCGCTGGTTTTATCCAGTAACTCTTCCTGATGGCTCACCAGATCGATGTTGCTGCCACAACGTCCTGCAATAGGTTTCACTGCATAACCGGTTTGCGCCAGCTCTTCATTAACAGTGAAATCAGTATCAAGCAGATAGCGGTGGTGTGGGAACAGTTGCCACAGGATCGGCAGAATCGCTTTATTACCAGGGATCACCGTCCACAGAGGTTCAAAGACCAGCACTTCCGGGCGCAGCAACACGTCGATTAAACGCACTTCCTGATTCGTATGCCCGGTACGAATTGGTACCGCAGCGTACTCCGTTTCACTGACCTCTCGCACCTGCTCAATTGCGGTTTCCCACGCCCAGGTTTTCCAGACGCAGTTCACCAGACGACCGTCCCCGTCAATCAGCTGACCAGCGTCATCCCAACGTAGCTCATCGAGGCCACGCAGAATTTTACTGTCAAACCCGGCCTGACGTAGCGCCTGCTGCATAAACTGAGCGTGGTAGTTTTCCTCTATATCTTTATCCTGCATGATGTGGACAAAAGGACGCGCGCGGCTGTGCTTCCAGGCCCCCGCCAGTTCGTTGATCAATCCTTCAGCTGGGTTGTGTCCCTGTCCTGTATAGCCCTGCTCGGCCCATCTTTCGAGGATCAAACCGGCTTCGGTATGGCACGATGCGGAATCGGCGTTGTACTCATACACCTTCAGTCCGCGTTCATCCATACAGAAATCCATACGTCCCGTAATCATATGATGCCGACGACGCTGCCAGGAAAGGCGCAGACGCGGCCAGAGGATTTTCGGGATATCGAACAGCGCCAGCAGGTTGTCATCTTTCAGCACTTTGTCGGTCGCGTGCAGATACATCAGGTGCAGCTCGTTGGTGGCTTTGATCAGCTCCTGCTCTGCACTCTCGGTAATGGTGAAGTACTGATGCGGATCCTGATTAATAACGTGGCCGTTCGCCAGCACGTAGGCTTTCTGCAGCGGATCCTGTTCATCAAGCCATTTACCGTCAAACTGCCCGTTATCTTCCAGTCGCGCGCCGCCAATTTTCAGCGAGTCATTGGCGATCTCCGGCTGCGGCAGGCTGTCACGGGTATCATCGGTCTGGATCATCCAGCCAAGGATGGTGGTGTCGTCAAAGGTATCACGCAAGGTGTAACAACCGTTTTCAACCACCATCTCCAGTTCGCGGGTCCACTGCTGTCCGGGAGGCAACGGCGTATGGAGCACGTTCTGTTCGGCAATACGGATTTTGTTTTCCAGCAACTGGGTGACGACCGCCACATGGCCGGTATCGTTAAACTCACCGCCTTTTTGCCAGATAAGCAGAGCACCGGCTACCGGCGCGCGGGGCGAACCATTCGGAAATGCCTGTAACGGCAGGATATTGTCATTCACCACTTCGCGTAGAAAGCGTAAGGAAAAGATCTCCCAGGCCATGCCTACATCGGTGAAGACCACGCCATAATTAAGGAAGAGAAAGCGACGTGCGAACTCTACGCACTGCCATTTGTGGCCCATGTATTCGTCGTCGATATAGCTGCGAAATGCCGCATCATCGTCGTAGTCCCGTGGGTCGAGGGAGCTGTAATCTGAAGAGTAGATTGCTACGCCGCCTGGGGCGTAGCCCAATAATGTCCCGAATGGGGCATCCTGACTGGTCGTTCCTTTGCTCATGCACCTTACCTCAAAACAATACAGCCTGAGCAGGTTGGCGTGAATTTTTCGCTCTGATTGCCTGCTCTGCGACACTAACCGGACAGAGGTCGACATCATCATACACCTCAACGCAGCGGCTGGCGCTCAGAGGCGAAAAATTCGCAGCAGGAACTACGCTTTTGTCACGGTGACCGGTACGCTTTTATACGCCGGAGTCAAACTTTGTGTGTCCACCGCATCCAGCGAAAGCAGGACATTCGCTTCTGGCAGATAAGCGCCTATTGAGCCCACCGCCATGTTGTAAATCACCACCGTCAAGCCGCACATAATGCGATCCGCACAGGGCTGGCCGCTGTCGTCCAGCGCCTGAACGTTGACCACATCTCCCTGGTTCAGACCGCGAGTCGCCGCTTCTTCAGCGCTTAAAAACACCACATCCCGACGACCGGTAATGCCACGGTAGCGATCGTTCATACCATAAATAGTGGTGTTGTATTGATCGTGGCTGCGCAGCGTCGCCAGAACCAGTGCATCGGCAGGCTGATTTTCTCGCTCTACCGCCCGCTGATGGCTGACGATAAAGTTGGCTTTACCATTCGCCGTTCGCCATTCACGGCGCGAAGCGGGCGTATCCATACGAAATCCGCCCGGCTCGGCAATACGGGCATTGTAATCGTGGAACGCCGGGATCACGGCTTCAATGGCGTCACGAATCAGCGCGTAGTCCCCGGTTAACGCTTCCCAGTTGATCGGCGAAAGCGGCAGAGTGGCGTGTGCCATGCCCGCCACAATCGCGGGCTCCGATTTTAACCAGCGGGAAGCTGGCTTCAGCGCGCCGCAGGAAGCGTGGACCATCGACATCGAGTCTTCGACGGTCACCGACTGGATCCCCGTCGCCTGAATGTCGCGCTCCGTTCGACCTAATGCAGGCAGCAGATAATTATGCTTTGCCAGCAGCAAATGCGATCTGTTCAGCTTGGTCGCAACATGGACCTGCAGATCCAAATTTTTCATCGCCGCAAAGGTACGCTGCGGCTGCGGCATCGCCACCGCCAGATTGCCACCCATGCAAATGAGCGCTTTTGCCTCTCCCCGTTCGATGGCCCGAATACTCTCCACGCTGGAGCGGCCATGTTTGCGCGGCACACGGATAGAAAAATGCGTCTCCAGGCGTTGCAGGAAGTCTTCGGATGCCGCTTCATTGATCCCCACGGAACGGTCGCCTTGCACGTTAGAATGACCGCGCAACGGGCAGATCCCCGCCCCAGGCTTACCCATATTGCCTTTCAGCAGCAGCAGGTTTACCAGTTGCTGGACGTTCTCAGTACCGTTTTTATGCTGGGTGATGCCCAGCCCGTAACAAATAATAGTGGCACGAGATTTACTGTAGCTGTGTGCCAGGTCTTCCATCTGACTGCGCGTCAGGCCCGAGTCCTGTTCCAGCTCCGCCCAGTTATGCTGACGTAAGTCATCATACAGCGCTGCATATCCAGCAGTATGCTCATCGATAAACGCATGATCGAGTGTCGGTTGCTGATCCAGTAAGATCCGCGCTTCATCCATTTCGATCAGCGCCTTCATGATGCCTTTGAGCAGCGAGGCGTCACCGCCCATTTTTACCTGGTAGTAGTCGTTGCTCAACTGCGTCGACTGACCGGTGAACATCTCTTTCGGGCTTTGCGGGAAACTAAAGCGCTCAAGCCCCCTTTCGTTCAGCGGATTGATAGAGATAATTTTAGCCCCGCGTTTGGCAACGTCGCGTAAGGTGGTCAGCATACGTGGATGATTTGTGCCAGGGTTATGCCCGATACAAATCACCAGATCGCAATGGTCAAAATCGTCAAGTTCAACGGTCCCTTTTCCAAGGCCAATGGCCGGCGTTAGCCCTGCGCTGGTCGGTCCGTGGCACATGTTTGAGCAATCTGGAAAGTTGCTGCTGCCATATTCGCGGGCAAAAAGCTGATACAGGAACGCCGCTTCATTTGACGTTCTGCCGGAGGTGTAAAACTCAACCTGCTGGGGTGAATCATAGCTGCGCAGACGCTCGCCTATCTCCTGGAAGGCGATATCCCAATCCACCGCCTGCCAGGTATCTGATGCTGCATCGTATTTCATCGGATGCGTCAAACGACCGATATTTTCCAGCTCATAATCGCTGTAGTGCCAGAGTGTGGAAACCGGGTGACGGCTGAAAAATTCCGGTGACGCTTTTTTACTGGTTGTCTCCCAGGAGACCGCCTTAACGCCATTTTCGCACAGCTCCATTGGCGCACGGTGCCCTGGGTCCGGCCACGCACAGCCCGGACAGTCGAACCCTTTCACCTGGTTCATTTTGAACATCGCGATAATGTCGCGGGCGACAGCCTTTTGCGAAAACACCGAAGCAGTGACGGCTTTTACCGCGCCCCACCCACCCGCCGGGCCCTGATAACCGCTTACTCCTGGAACACCATTTTTCATTATTACTGCTTATTCACCGCCAATTTTTAATGGTGAATACGGTAGCAACTTCCGTCCAACATTGATTTCCTCTTCATGGAGTACGGACCGGGTACAATGAACGGGTTAGATTTATCTTCCCCTTTCAGCACAAAGCGACATAAAGTTCCAATCTGTTAAATTGAGTTCTACCTAACTGCTACACTGCATCAACACAACCACTCAGAAGGCAGGTCAATATGTCAGACAATACCTATCAGCCCGCGAAAGTCTGGACGTGGGAAAAATCGAACGGAGGCGCATTCGCCAATATCAACCGCCCGGTTTCCGGAGCCACCCACGAGAAAACGCTGCCGGTTGGCAAACATCCCCTGCAGCTCTATTCGCTGGGTACGCCAAACGGGCAGAAAGTGACGATTATGCTGGAGGAGTTGCTGGCGCAGGGGGTGAAGGGCGCGGAATACGATGCCTGGATTATCCGAATTGGCGATGGCGATCAGTTTTCCAGCGGCTTTGTTGAGGTGAATCCGAACTCGAAGATCCCGGCGCTACGCGATCACTCGCAAAACCCACCGGTTCGCGTATTCGAATCTGGCGCAATCCTGCTCTATCTGGCGGAAAAATATGGTTATTTCCTGCCGCAGGATTTGGCAAAACGCACCGAAACGCTGAACTGGTTGTTCTGGTTACAAGGCGCAGCGCCGTTCCTCGGCGGAGGCTTTGGCCACTTCTATAACTATGCTCCGGTAAAAATTGAGTACGCTATCAATCGCTTCACCATGGAAGCCAAGCGCTTACTCGACGTGCTGGATAAACAATTGGCGCAACATCAGTTTGTGGCCGGAGATGAATACACCATTGCCGATATGGCGGTCTGGCCATGGTTTGGCAATGTGGTTCTGGGCAACGTCTACGACGCAGCAGAGTTCCTTGACGCAGGAAGCTACAAGCACGTACAACGCTGGGCAAAAGAGATTGCAGCGCGTCCGGCGGTTAAGCGTGGTCGTATTGTAAACCGCACTAACGGACCGCTGAACGAGCAGCTTCATGAACGCCATGACGCCAGCGACTTCGATACCCAAACCGAAGATAAGCGCCAGAACTAAAATAAATTGCCGGATGGCAACCGCTATCCGGCAATTTCATTCAGGATTTGTCACGCGCTGGTGACGTCGTACTCCATGCGGCGAAGTGCGTCTAACGTAGCTTTAGCTTCATCTTCATCAATGATGCTCATGGCGAACCCTACGTGCACCAGCACCCATTGCCCGACCAGCTCAGCTGTATCACCTTCACAAATCAGGGCAATATTGACATCACGTTTGATGCCGCACACTTCAACCTGCGCAAGCTGGTGAATATCTTCACCAACGGCCAGAACCTGACCAGGGACTCCAATACACATATCTGACTCCGCCCCATAGCAACCTATGGGTTATTCGACTTCAATACTTTTCACTTTCAGTGAATCGCCAGCATCAACCCGCAGACGATCGCCCTGACATTGTGGACACTGCGCATCATGCTGGGTGATTTCCACAATCTGACTGCAATCCCAGCACCATGCCTGGGCTGGCTTGTAATCAATATGCAGCTCACAACCCTGAGCCAGCGTCCCCTGACAGACGATGTCGAAACTGAAACGAACGGCGCTCTCTTCAACGCAGGAGAGCGCCCCGATTTCCAGCCAAACACCGGTTACACGTTTGACACCGTGCTGCTCTGCCTGCTGTTGAACAATCTCAACCGCGCTCTGACAAAGGGACAGCTCATGCATTTTCGCAGTTCCGACGACCCAGCAGCAACGCGCGGCGATTAAGCTGCGGCGCATTCGGATCGCTAACCGGCAGCGATAACAGCATTCGCGCGCAATCGTCAGTCAGACGCATGCCTTCTTGCGCCGACATACTGTGCGAAAGCGGCGACATCAATGAGCAGGAAAGGTATTGCGATACGCCCTCCAGTTCACCAACGGTAAAGGTCATCTCGCCATACGGCAGACGCAGTCCGATTTTTTCGCTGACTTTACGCACCGGCCAGATCTGGTCCGGTCCGGGGAAAATCAGTGCGCTGAGCATCCAGGGCGTGATAACACACCCCGTCCACTGTCCTTCAAACAGCGTAAATTCAGAGACATATACCGGCATGTTCGGATGCAGGAAAGAGAGATCGTGCATTGAACGCCGGGCAACCTCTTCAAACGCTGCCTGAATTTGCATCTTCGGGGCCGTCTGAAAACCGACAAACTCCTCAGACATGAGCCGCCTCCCGCGGGATCGCTTCAACACCTGATTCGCGAAGCGCGGCAAGAACCTGCTCAAGCGCAGGTTCAATCATCGCTTCAACCGTTGGCGTTAGTCCGATATGCGGCTCCAGCGATTCCGGAATAACACCGACTAACGTCAGCTTTTTCGGAAACTCGCCGGTGAAACGCAGGGCCGACAATACGTCGGCCAGACCAAGCTGGTGCGGTGAGATTTTGTTGGTAAACAGCGCCGGGATCTCTTCATCCCGCAGGACCATCATCGTTCCTGGCGTGTTTTTCTTCGACACAATGGCGTCAGCAATGATCAGATGATCTCTGTTCGCCATATCACCGAGAAGCTCCATCCCAGCCGTACCACCGTCCAGAACATCAACAAAGTCTGGCAGGACGTACCGTTGTTCTAATGTTTCAACGATACGTACCCCGATGGCTTCGTCGGTCAGCAAAATATTGCCGACCCCTAAGACTAATATCCGCATTACAGAACCTTAACTGAGACCACTTCGTTCCCATCAACGTCCACCACATGCACCGCACATGACATACAAGGGTCGAAGGAGTGAATGGTACGAACCACTTCCAGCGGTTTGTTTGGATCGGCAATCGGCGTACCTACCAGCGAGCGCTCATACGGTCCCACTTCATCATTAAAGTTACGTGGGCCAGAGTTCCAGGTTGACGGTACTACCGCCTGGTAGTTGCTGATAATGCCATCTTTGATCACCATCCAGTGAGACAGCATACCGCGCGGCGCTTCGAGGAAACCGACACCTTTAAATTCACCCGTTGCCGGGATATCCGGTTTCACGAAGGTGGTGTGGTCGCCTTTGCCGATGTTCACAATCAGCGCGTTGTACTGATCCTGCAGAACGTTCTGCAGTTCACAGCAGTGAACGGTACGGCCAATAATACGGCCCAACGTAGAGTGCAACTGTGACACTTCGATAGTTTTACCGGTCAGCTTGGTGTAAATCGCGATGATTTCATTCAGCTTGGCATGGGTAGACTCGCGTTTGGCCGCCAGTTTACACAGCATGTTGGCCAACGGACCCACTTCAACCGTTTTACCGTAGAAGGTCGGTGCTTTAACCCAGGAGTACTTGCCGTCATCTGACCAACCGGTGTAATCAGGAACCGTTGTGCCTTCCCACGGAGCCTGTGGCGCTTCGTCTTTGTACCACGCGTGTTTCGCACTCTCCTGAATCCCTTTGATCAGGTACTCATCGGAGTGAGAGGTGATCGGACGATAGGTCGACAGATCTTCATTGGTGATGTAACCACCCGGGAACAGGAAGCTGCCGTTTTTACCGTCAGTAGGGAATTCCGGTGCGCTCAGATAGTTAACCGCACCTTGACCACGTTCCAGCCACTCAGGGTAGAACGCAGCAATAACTGCGGTATCAACCTTGTAAACCTGCTCAACGAAGTCGCTCAGCTTATCGATAAAGGACTTGATATACATCAGGCGCTCAAGGTTCAGCACGCCAAGGCCGTCGAGGTTAATTGGGTTAGCAACCCCGCCTACCGCCAGGTTCTGAATGTGCGGCGTTTTACCGCCCAACAGCGCCACAACACGGTTAGCATCACGCTGGCATTCCAGCGCCTGCAGGTAGTGAGCGACCGCAATCAGGTTCACTTCTGGCGGCAGCTGCATCGCCGGGTGACCCCAGCAACCGTTGGCAAAAATGCCTAACTGACCGCTGGCAACAAGGTCTTTGATCTTGTTCTGAACCTTAGTGAACTCTTCTGCGCTGTTCAGGTGCCAGGAGGACACGCCGTTCAGCATGGCAGACGCTTTCGCTGGATCTGCTTTCAGTGCAGAGGTGATATCCACCCAGTCCAGCGCAGAGAGCTGATAGAAGTGAACAATGTGGTCATGCGTAGTGTGCGCGGCCAGAATGATGTTACGGATATACTGTGCGTTCACCGGAACATCAATATTCAGCGCGCTTTCTGCTGCACGAACGGAAGAGATAGCGTGAGTGGTAGTACAAACGCCACAGATACGCTGCACAATCATCCAGGCATCGCGCGGATCGCGGTTTTTCACGATCTCTTCCATGCCGCGCCACATGGTACCGGAAGCCCATGCTTTAGATACCACGCCATTTTCGATTTCGCAGTCGATGCGTAAATGACCCTCAATACGGGTTACCGGATCAATAGTAATTCTCTGGCTCATGCTTTGCTCGCCTCATGACGATTTTGATCGTTTTGTTTTAAAGGAGGAAGTATCGGCAGTAGACGAATGAGTACGATGTATGCACAAATCTCAATAGCCACAAAACCAATAGAAATCAACAGTTCTTCCCAGGTCGGGAAGTAGTGGTAGCCACCACCTGGATTGAACGCCACCAGCGAATAGGACAGACGCCATGTCGCACAACCCAGCAATGCGCTCAGCGCAGACAGATACAGCATGCGTGAGTCGTTACGCAGCTTAGTGACGCGCAGCACCACCAGCGGGAAGACCATCAGCACGACTTCAATCCAGAACATCAGGGAGTAAAGATCGCCTGAGAACGCATAGGACAGCTTGTCGCGATAGATCAGTTCGCCAAAGCGCAGAACCACGAAAATCGCCAACAGCACGCTGATGGTATTCGTCAGCTTGATGAACAAACTTTTCTCGTCCGGACCATTACCTTTCAGCCCGGCTTGTACCAACGAGCCTTCAAAGATGACGATCGAGAAGCCCATAATAAAAGCGGTTAATACGGAGAAAAGCGGCAACATTTCATAAGCTTGCCATAGCGGATGCACCTTATAGCCCGCAGAAATCATCAATGAACCCATTGAAGACTGGTGCATAGTTGGCAGCAGCGCGCCAAGGGCAATAATAAAGAACATCACTTTATTCAAACGTTTGAGAGAGACTTTCCACCCCAGACGTTCAAACAAAGCCGGAGCAAATTCCAGCGCCATGATGCCGATATAGATGGTCATACAGACCGCCGTTTCGAACAGTACCGAGTTCACGTTGAAGTGGCCCGGAATGTAGAAATACGGCAGGTTCCAGTAACGACCGACGTCAATGGTGATCGACAGACCACCCAGCGAGTAGCCAAACAGGCTCGCCAGCAGCGCCGGACGTACCAGCGGATGGTATTGTCCTCTGTTGAAAACATACACCGCCCACGCCAGAGCCCAGCCACCGCACGCGAAGCCGGTACCAATCAGCAGGTCAAACGCGATCCATACACCCCATGGGAAACCGCCGTTCAGATCGGAGACTGAGCCCAATCCGAAGACCAGACGTTTCACGATCAGGAGCATACACAGGACGATAAGCGGCCCAAAAATAATGACCGGTTTGCTGATTATTTTTCCGCCCAGCGGTTTAGGATCATGACTCATGATCGTCTCCTCCATCGTGATGGTCGTTTTTCGTGTTACGACGAACCAGCACGGTTAAGCCCGCCAGCGCAGCCAGGGGTAATATCATGCCCTTGTACAAGGAATGTTGAACATGTTCGGAACGCGCACCGGTTGAAAGATCATCCAGTTTCGGCAGATCCAAATCCTCGTAAGGAACGCCCGTCAGTACCATAACCTGTGTACCACCACCCTCTTTCTCGCCGTACAGATGGGGGTAATACTTCGGTACCGTATGCAGATAGGTATCGCCTGCTTTCACCGTCTGACGCGGATAGTGGTATTCGCTGCCAGGCTTCAGCGCGAGACGTTTTTTCGCCTCAGCCATCAGCTCTTCACGCGTACCAAAAATCACCGCACCGGCAGGGCACACTTCAACACAACCCGGTAAACCGCCTTTGTCCAGACGCTCAACACCTTTCTGGTTACACAGTTCACATTTGTGAAGCGCACCAAACGGGTTGTTGTAGTCATACTTAGGCACATTGTACGGGCAGGCGACCATGCAGTAACGACAGCCCGTGCAGACATCTTTGTCATAGTGGACGATGCCGGTTTTCGGATCTTTCTTCAGCGCGGAGACCGGGCAAACGGAGACGCAGTTCGGATCGACACAGTGCATGCACTGCTTCTTAATGTATGCGTAGCCGTTTTCTTCCTGGTCTTTGTTGACGCCTGTTCCGCTACGCCACACCTGGATGATGTTATTGGTATACGGTGACAGTTTGTCGTTGTTCGACCAGGTCTGCTCGCCTTCCGGGTTACGCGCCGGGAAGTTGATATCCTGACACTTGGTGACACAGGCTTGGCAGCCTACGCACAGCGTCGAGTCATAGAGCATCCCAAGAGAACCAGGGATCGGCGGACGGTTTTCTGCAGCCGCATGGCTGATGGACGGCGCAGCGCCCAACAGCAATGCCCCGCTGGAGGCTGCTTTAATAAAGTTACGTCTGTTCACGGTTATTCTCCCCGTGAGTCAGCGTTATCTTTCTTCTGCTGACGCCCCAGTTCACGAACCGCCATCACGCTGACACCGGCAACCAGTCCTACTACGCCACCAAGCAGCCCAATCGCCCCGGCAGAAATATTGCCGCCTTCTTTCATATTGACGTCAGGTTTCTCGGAACGCGGTGTTTGGTTTTCCACATGAGCAAGCTGGTGAATACCTTTATGGAAACCGACACCTTCTTCGTTACAGCCGTAGCAAGGGTGACCGATAGCCACCGGCCACACGCCGCCAACATCGCAGAATTGCAGCGTTGAGCAGTTGCCGTAGGTTTCTGGTCCTTTACAGCCCAGATGGTAGAGGCACCAGCCTTCACGGTGACCTTCATCGCCAAACTCTTTAGCAAAACGACCTGCATCGAAGTGCGGGCGACGTTCGCAGTGTTCGTGAATCAAACGACCATAGGCAAATGTCGGACGGTTTTTGGTATCCAGCTTCGGCGGCTTACCGTAAGTGATGATATGCGCGACCGTTGCAAGGAAGTTGTGCGGGTTCGGAGGACAGCCGGGGATGTTGATGATGGTTTTGCCTGGCAGAACTTCCTGCAAGCCGACGGCACCCGTTGGGTTAACGCCAGCAGCAGCAACACCACCCCACGCGGCACAAGAGCCGATGGCAATGATAGCGGCAGCGCCTTCTGCGGCCCGGCGGATATGATCTACGATCGGCTCACCGGCAACCATGCAGTAAATACCATTGTCTTTCAGTGGGATAGAACCATCTACAACCAAAACATATTGCCCTTTGTACTTCTCCAGAGCGTTATGTTTATTCTCTTCGACCTGGTGGCCGAAGGCGGCAGAGAGTACCTCATGGTATTCCAGAGAGATTGTCTCCAGAACGAGGTTTTCCACTGTAGGGTGTGTCGCGCGAAGTAGCGATTCAGTACAACCCGTACACTCCTGCGCACCAATCCAGATAACCGGTGGACGCTGAGGACGAGAAACTGATTCGGCCATTTCTGCGGCGGCTTTGCTACTGAGCCCCATGGTAGCGGCCAGTGCTGCACAAAGCTTCATGAAATCACGGCGATTGATGCCGTTCGAATTGATGAGAGAGTTATCTCCAGTCATTTTATAGTTATTCCGTTGCGAAGACCTGGCTTTTATTTTGCACCTTTCGCATGTTGCATATTGCGATCGGCGCGCCATTTACCACACTTTTTATATGGTTATGTGCATTATAATACTTCGGCGGAGCAACAAAACGAAGGCGTAGGTCAATAGTGTAATTAATTAAAGCAAGATAATACCCCTTTCGGATCAAGCTTCGAGACGATAGCCAGCCATGAAAAAACGAATTGTTGTACTGGACTGGTTCTCTTTAAAGAAATCCATAACCATCTCTTTATCCAGCCCATAGCGACGCGTGAGGATCCCCGCTTCCCACGCGCTGAGCTGTCGATCGCCCGTTTTTTCAAACATTCGATGAGAAAATCCCAGCACAAAACCGCGTTTATAATCAGCACAAAAATTGGCCGCCGTGCGTGCGCTATCTGCACTTGACGCGTTTAATCCGGCCATCAAGCCTTTTCCAAAATGGTTGTCCATGCATAACCTCCAATCGCTATATAATAAATTATATAGCGATTTTTTAAGCAAAGACCAGAGGTATCACGTACTTTTTTATGCCCGCTTAAAAGGACACCCATTCATCCTTTTTAGCGGCCGCAGACGTTTTGCTGTCTGCTGAAGGGGAAGCGGTACTGGCGGCGGCGTACTGCACATCGTTTGCTGAAAGACGGAACTGTTGTACCGAGCGTTGCAGCTCTTCCGTTTGCCGTTCAAGCGCCACAGCCGCGGCGGAAACTTGCTCTACCAGCGCGGCGTTCTGTTGCGTTACGCTGTCCATCTGCGTGATCGCCACGCTCACCTGCGAGATGCCCTTATTCTGTTCTTCTGAGGCAGAAGCAATTTGCTTCATGATAACGGTCACTTCGGTGGCTCCGCGCAAAATTGCCTCCATGGTTAATCCCGTCTCTTTAACCAGTCGAGCGCCCTGATCGACGCGACGCGACGATTCGCCAATCAGCGTCTCAATCTCTTTCGCCGCCCCGGCGCTACGGCTGGCGAGGTTACGCACCTCACCGGCAACAACGGCAAAACCACGCCCCTGCTCACCTGCTCTGGCAGCTTCAACTGCCGCGTTCAGCGCCAGAATATTGGTCTGGAAGGCAATACTATTAATAACAGACGTAATTTCCGCGATCTGTTTAGAGCTGGCGGCAATGCCGTCCATCGTCTCAACCACTTCTGAAACCAGGCTGCTCCCTTTACCTGCCGTCTCTGTCGCCGTATCGGCAAGCTGGCTGGCTTCACGCGCGTTTTCGGCGTTCAGTTTTACCGTTGCGGTCAGTTGCTCCATGCTGGCAGCGGTCTCTTCCAGCGCCGCAGCCTGCTCCTCAGTACGCGATGAGAGATCGTTATTGCCGGTGGAAATTTCCGTAGCCCCTCGCCAGATGTTGTCACTACCTGAGCGAATTGTGCTGACGGCTTCGCGCAGGCTGTCCTGCATCGCGCACAATAACGGCACCAGTTGGCCCACGCAGTTACGGCCAAAATCTTCGATTGGATGGCTGAGATCGCCCTGAGCAATCTGTTGGAACTGTTGGCGGATACGTCCCAGGGGTTTCACCATCATGGCGACGAGGTAACGGTCTGTGAAGAACAGGAGGGCAATACCGAGGATCACGGCGGTAATAATTAGCGTCCGGATGATAGACGTTTTGCCATCGACCATGACGCGCGTGGTATCAAGCCGCTTACCTGCCGTGGCGTTAAAACGTTCGACACTGGCGCCAAATTCACGGCTCAGCGCTGGCGTAACGGTGCTGGCATGCTCCGCAAAGGCCGTAAGCGTGCCCTGCTGCGCCAGTTGCATTTGCGGAATCACCCCGTTATCCAGCAGCGCCTGCCACTTCGTCAGTACCGCCGCGGCAACGTCCGGATCCATAGGCCCCGGAGACAACGTTTTCATCTCCTGGAGTTTTTTGCTCATATTCTCCAGGGACTGCTGCGCTGGTGCAAAATCAGGCGTTCCGCCGCTCATTTTGACATCCATGGCGCGACTTAAGCGCGTTACGAAGCGAAAATACTGATCGTTCCCCTGACTGAGCACCGTCATCTGATGGACAAGATGACGGTCAATATCATTGCCTTCAGATATTTTTGATAAAGAATGAAGACTGAATAAACCCACGCCCGACCAGAGCAGGCAAAAAAGTCCCAGTATTGCCAACATGACAATACGAATAGTGAAGTTTTTCAGCAAACGCATAATAATTTCCTTGCCGTTGATGAGGAATTCGCCATCAGGCGATACTTATCCTTGTTATCGGCAGGCAACAGAGAAGATATAATGCATTCTTTATTTTTTTACTTTCTTAAGTACATCCAATATTATTTACACTATATCAACATGAATGCTAATGAAATTAGCTAGCATTATTATTCAGATAATTAACCTGAAGCATTAAATAATCCCTTGTTTTCTATCGTAAATATTTGTTAAACCATGCAAGAGTACGCTCCCAGGCCAAATCAGCGGCAGCATTATCATAACGCGGTGTCGAGTCATTATGAAAACCATGATTAACGCCGGGATAGATATATGCCTCAAAGACTTTCTTATTGGCTTTGAGCGCCGCTTCATAGGCAGGCCATCCCTCATTAATTCGGGTATCTAATTGCGCATAGTGCAGTAATAAAGGCGCTTTTATTTTAGGGACATCTGATGCAGGAACCTGACGCCCATAAAAAGGCACTGCGCAGGCCAGTTCAGGAAAAGCAACGGCTGCGGCATTCGATACGCCGCCACCGTAGCAAAATCCGGTGATACCCACCTTTCCCGTCGCGCCTGAATAACGCTGCATAAATTCAATGGCGGCAAAGAAGTCGTTCATCAGCTTTACGGGGTCAACCTGCTGCTGCAACTCCCGACCTTTATCATCATTGCCAGGATAGCCCCCCACTGAACTTAATCCATCAGGCGCGAGTGCAATATAGCCCGCCTTCGCCACCCGCCGTGCCACATCCTCAATATACGGATTCAGCCCACGATTCTCATGCACCACCACTACCGCCGGAACTTTCCCCGTCGCTTTCGCAGGTTTAACCAGATACCCACGCACATCACCATGCCCTTCGGGTGAAGGATAAGTCATGTATTCCGCCAGGATATCAGGATCGGTGAACTCCACCTGCGTTGCGAGGGCATAATTGGGTTTCAATACATTGAATAATGCCAGCGCCGTCATACCACCGACTGCATATTTCGCAGCAAGATTGAGAAACTCGCGTTTCGTTATTTTGCCATGAGCGTAATAGTCATAGTAGTCGAGCAATTCTTGCGGAAAGTCTTTGGCAGTTAGACGCGACATGGCAGCACTCCGGATCGATGTTTTTTTAAGCAAAGCACAGTGGTCTGTTTTTGCCCAGTTTTTCATTCCAGTGTGACCTGGTGAACGGGATATTCACCATGAACCCGCTAGAATAGAAACGTTGTTTCGAAATTCACCTGCACTAAGGAGATCTCATGGACTGGTTTGCCAATCCTGAACGTTACGAGCAGATGCTCTATCGCTACTGCGGGCGCAGCGGTTTACGTTTACCCGCGCTATCACTGGGTTTGTGGCACAGTTTTGGGCACGTTCAGGCGCTGGATTCACAGCGCGCTCTGCTGCGTAAAGCATTTGATTTAGGCATCACGCATTTTGATTTAGCCAATAACTACGGGCCGCCTCCGGGCAGCGCAGAAGAGAATTTTGGCCGATTATTGCGCGAGGATTTTGCACACTATCGTGATGAACTGATCATCTCCACCAAGGCAGGCTATGACATGTGGCCAGGGCCATACGGTTCTGGCGGTTCGCGCAAATACCTGCTCGCCAGCCTCGATCAGAGCCTGAAACGCATGGGCCTCGACTATGTCGATATCTTTTACTCTCACCGCGTTGACGAAAATACGCCAATGGAAGAGACCGCCTCAGCGCTGGCCCATGCGGTGCAAAGCGGTAAAGCGCTGTATGTCGGCATCTCATCCTATTCCCCGGAGCGTACGCAGAAAATGGCCGAGCTGATGCGGGAATGGAAAATTCCGCTGCTGATCCACCAGCCTTCTTACAACCTGCTTAACCGTTGGGTAGACAGCAGCGGTCTGCTGGATACGCTGGAATCCAACGGCATGGGCTGCATCGCATTTACGCCGCTGGCCCAGGGGCTGCTGACGGGGAAATACCTCAACGGCATTCCGGAAGGTTCACGCATGCAGCGTGAAGGGAAAAAAGTTCGTGGGCTGACGGAAAATATGCTGACGGAAGAAAACCTTAACAGCCTGCGTTTGCTCAATGAGATGGCGCAACAGCGCGGACAGTCGATGGCGCAAATGGCCTTAAGCTGGCTGCTGAAAGACAACCGGGTGACGTCGGTATTAATTGGCGCCAGCCGACCGGAGCAACTGGAGGAGAACGTTCAGGCGTTGGCTAACCTGACGTTCAGCGCCGAAGAACTGGCGCAGATCGATAAGCATGTCGCGGATGGTAAGCTGAACCTGTGGCAGGCCTCATCTGACAAATAGCCGTTTGTAACTCTGTGCCGGGAAGCGGCGTTAGCCTCCCCGGCACGTAACAGGGCCAGCCAATCCCTTCACACCTCTTCCGCTTTGATCTCTGGACGTTGAAATTCCGGCCACACCAGCGCGACAAGGGCAGGATAAGCCTCCAGACTGAACTCCCTGAAGCACTGGCGTAAGTTAAGCACATCCAGATCGGCATGTGGGACTTTCTCACCGCTCAGACAGCGCTTTTTTATATTGTCGTAATATTTATACACCGCAGAGTTGAGATCGCTACAACGCCGCTGTGCATCAAATAGCCCTGGCGTCTCATTTAGCTCCACCATTGTCATCCGCTTGATCGTGGAGTGGATAAAATCGATATATTCGTGATTAACGCGCCAATACCATACTGGGGTAATCGAATTCATCAGTACCGAAAAATGATCTTCCCCCTCTTCTTTACTCAGCATTTCCGGCTGGTTTTCAGAGTGCCCATTTTCTGCATATCGGTTTTTATTTGCACTGCGCATCAACAAAAGTACCCCGCAGGTAAGCAATAGCAGGGTAATAACAGAATAAAATATACTGTTCATATACTGGCTCCATTTTTTTTGATTTTAAAATTACGCCATGCTATTGTCAACGCAGCTTGGTTTATTTAGAACAACATATCATTGGCATCAAAGGATATTTCAACATGCTTCCCGAGCATCTTGTTCCCTCGCGTTTTCACTTATCCAGCTCATCTACTAATACCAGTTCCACAGATAATAGTGAAAATTTGACTCAGGGAAAGAGAACATTAAGCGATTACGAACCCGATATTTTGATTAGCTCTACCGCTAACGGCCAGGCGCGCAATATGTTATTTGAAGAGTGCGATCGCCATTTAAAAGAGCGCCTGTTTCGTGCCGCAAAAATTGAGTCCTTCACTCGCCTGCTCAATTCACTACAAGCGGAAGGCGACATTAACGCTCAAGAATTAAGTAAAATTTTATCTACAAAAACAGCCAGCGTAAATGAACAGGGCAATAAAATTTGGCTTAATTTAATTACACGTGAGACCAGCGATCCTATTTTTTATTCTCTGGAAGAGAAATAAAATGAAAGATGTTGAGGATAATAATGTTTATTTGGCTTTAGATGACCATAAAAGCGATGAGTTTGTCTTAAAGCAAAATTTAGCCGTATTGATTGCCAATAAAAATGCGACGTTGGAAAGCGTTGCCCAGGAGATGGTCTCTATTCCCGCCGCGCTGGTGCGGATGAAATGGCAAAATCGTCGCGAAATTTATGCGCTACAGGCGAAAGAAGAGATCTATGGCGCCGCGATTGAAGCCATTATGGAGCAGCAACCAGAACTACGGGACAAAATCATGGCCCGGCTGGAGAGCACATACCAGCATATACTCAAGCGAGAAACAGCCACCTTACGCCTGACGCGTAAACTGTCTGAAGGGAACTACGAACCCACCAGGATAACGGCAGTCGCACTGGATGAGGACAGATAAGGGCGTCTGGGGAGAGCTGAATCAGGAGAGGAAGGCCGGGTAAGGCAACAACCATTACCCGGCAATCAGGATTACTTCGCTTTCACGGTCTCTTCACCGACCAGACCAATCTTCAGGAAACCCGCCTGATGCAGCGTATCCATAACTTTCATCATGGTTTCATAATCGACGGTTTTATCCGCACGGAAGAAAATCGTGGTGTCTTTCTTCCCATCGGTCAGCGTATTTAATTCGCTAATCATGGTGTCATCCGTCACCTGATTGTTGCCAATAAACATACTCTTATCGGCTTTAACAGACAGGTAAACCGGTTTTTCCGGACGCGGCTGCGGCGTGCTGGTGGAAGCCGGGAGATTCACCTTCACATCCACCGTTGCCAACGGTGCGGCCACCATAAAGATGATCAATAAAACCAACATAACATCGATAAACGGTGTCACGTTGATTTCATGCATTTCACCGTTATCGTCCAGGTTTTCATTAAAGCTCATTGCCATGGAACATTATCCTACACGTAATTTCTGCGCTGCACGTACCGGATGGGCAGAAGCGCTAGCGTTCAGGTCCAGATCGCGACTTTGCAGCAACAGCACCTGTGCCGCGACATCGCCCAGCATCGCTTTATAGCTGCCAATCTGACGTGCGAAAATGTTGTAGATAACGACCGCAGGAATTGCCGCGACCAGACCGATCGCCGTCGCTAACAGTGCTTCTGCGATACCCGGCGCAACAACGGCCAGGTTGGTCGTTTGGGTTTGTGCAATCCCGATGAAGCTATTCATGATGCCCCATACGGTACCGAACAGACCCACAAATGGAGAGATAGCCCCGATGGTGGCCAGGTAGCCGTTACCACGTCCCATATGACGACCTACCGCCGCCACACGACGCTCCAGACGGAAGCCGGTACGCTCTTTAATACCTTCGTTGTCGTCGCTGCCTTCTGACAATTCCAGTTCGTTCTGCGCTTCGTAAATCAACTGTGCGCCCAGGCTTTTGCCATCAAATCCTGCAGCAATCTCATTTGCCTGGTCTAAAGAGCGGGCGTCCGCCAGCAGTTGCTGTTCACGCTTAAGGCGGCGTTTCTGAGTAAAGAACTCAAGGCTCTTACTAAAGAAGATAGCCCAGGTGACCACTGATGCCAAAATCAGCCCAATCATCACGCACTTAACCACGATATCGGCGTGCTGATACATACCCCAGACGGAAAGATCCGTCTGCATCAAATTATTACCCACTCTGTATCTCCAGGACGCAAATCACAAAATCTGAGCGTAATGATATCAAAACGACGTCGAATTGATAGTCGTTCTCATTACTATTTACATATTGCCGCACCTTTGGTTTCTTTTCCTTGCGCTTACGCAGTAAAAAAGTCACCAGAAGCATTTTGAGATTATTTTCTACTGTATGACCGTTCTGCAGGATGCGTCATCTTTGATTCATGGTAGTTTAGACATCCAGACGTATAAAAACAGGTAAGACGACATGGCAGATAAGCAACTTGAAACCAAACTCGTTCACGCAGGACGCAGTAAAAAGTACACGCTGGGCGCGGTAAATAGCGTGATCCAGCGCGCTTCTTCGCTAGTGTTTGACACCGTAGAGGCCAAAAAGCAGGCTACGCACAACCGTGCTAACGGTGCGCTTTTCTATGGACGTCGCGGAACCCTGACGCATTTTTCCCTGCAAGAGGCAATGTGTGAACTGGAAGGCGGCGCGGGTTGCGCATTGTTCCCCTGCGGCGCGGCGGCCGTTGCCAACACTATCCTCGCCTTTGTGGAACAAGGGGATCATGTGCTGATGACCAACACCGCCTATGAACCCAGCCAGGATTTCTGCACCAAAATTCTCGGCAAACTCGGCGTGTCCACCGGATGGTTCGATCCGCTGGTTGGTGCCGATATTGTGAAGCACATACAGCCGAACACTAAAGTCGTATTTCTGGAATCTCCCGGCTCTGTCACCATGGAAGTACATGATGTTCCTGCTATTGTTGCCGCCGTCAGAAGCGTCGTGCCGGATGCGATCATCATAATTGATAACACCTGGGCTGCCGGGGTGCTGTTCAAAGCGCTGGATTTTGGCATCGATATTTCTATTCAGGCTGGCACCAAATATCTGATTGGCCATTCCGACGCCATGGTCGGCACTGCGGTAGCTAATGCCCGTTGCTGGGATCAACTGCGCGAAAATGCCTATCTGATGGGGCAAATGCTGGACGCCGATACCGCCTATATGACCAGCCGCGGACTGCGTACGCTAAGCGTTCGCCTGCGCCAACATCATGAAAGCAGCTTAAAGGTCGCAGAGTGGCTGGCCAGTCATCCGCAGGTCGCCCGCGTGAACCACCCCGCGCTGCCCGGCAGTAGAGGCCACGAATTCTGGAAGCGTGATTTCACCGGCAGCAGCGGACTGTTCTCATTTGTATTGAATAAGAAACTAAATCATGAAGAGCTGGCCGCGTATCTGGACCACTTCAGCCTGTTCAGCATGGCCTACTCCTGGGGCGGTTTTGAGTCGCTGATTCTCGCTAATCAGCCGGAACACATTGCGGCAATCCGTCCCCAAGGCGAGGTGGACTTTAGTGGAACGCTCATCCGTTTGCATATCGGTTTAGAGAATGTTGACGATCTGATTGCTGATTTGGCCGCAGGATTTGCCCGAATCGAGTAAAATTGCCATAGATGGACATATATGCAGACACTTCTGGTGGAAAAGTCTGCAATTGTTGCGTCCGGGATCAAGGCATCCCGGACAATTCAGGAGTACAATCCACACATAAACGCTGTTCCACAGGAAAGTCCATGGTAGTCATTCAAGATATTGTCTCCGCGCTTTGGCAACACGATTTTGCCGCGTTGGCGGATCCGCACGTTGTAAGCGTGGTGTACTTCGTAATGTTCGCCACACTGTTTTTAGAAAATGGCCTGCTGCCTGCCTCCTTTTTACCCGGAGACAGCCTGTTATTGCTGGCAGGGGCGCTGATCGCTCAGGACGTGATGAGTTTTATACCTACCATAGCTATTCTGACTGCCGCAGCCAGTCTGGGCTGCTGGCTGAGCTACATTCAGGGACGCTGGCTGGGCAACACACGGACGGTAAAAGGCTGGCTGGCGCAATTACCTGATAAATATCATCAGCGCGCTACCTGCATGTTTGACCAACACGGGCTGATGGCACTGCTGGCTGGGCGTTTCCTGGCATTCGTTCGTACCTTGCTGCCAACAATGGCGGGAATTTCGGGCCTGCCAAACCGTCGGTTCCAGTTTTTTAACTGGCTGAGCGGTCTGCTGTGGGTCACCGTCGTCACCGGCTTTGGCTATGCGCTGAGCATGATCCCGTTCGTCAAACGCCATGAAGATCAGGTGATGACCTTTTTAATGATCCTGCCGATTGCCCTGTTAACCGCGGGTCTGTTGGGAACCCTGTTTGTCGTGATTAAAAAAAAATACTGTAGCGCCTGAGTATTAACCGTAGGCCGGGGTTCCCCCGGCATTTTCGCCTGATGACGTTTCGCTTATCAGGCCAGCGCTGAGCAAGTTTAACTCCCCTGCATCATTCGAATTCTGGCCGCATCCTCCCCCGGCGTTACGCCAAAGAAACGTTTGAATTCCCGACTGAATTGCGATGCGCTCTCATAGCCGACGCGCATGGCAGCCGCACTGGCCTTCATCCCGTCGTGGATCATCATCATCCGTGCTTTATGCAGACGATAGCTCTTCAGGTATTGCAGCGGCGACGTGCTGGTCACCGCTTTAAAATTATGATGAAACGCCGACACGCTCATATTCGCTTCTGCCGCCAGCTGTTCGACATTGAGATTTTCGGTGTATTTGGTTTCAATGCGCTTTAGCACACGGCTTATCAAACTGAAATGCGTCTGGCGGCTAACCAGCGCCAGTAATGCGCCGCCGCGCGGCCCGGTCAGCACATGGTAGAGGATCTCGCGAATAATCTGTTTCCCCAGAATACGCGCATCCAGCGGTCGCTCCATCACATCCAGCAGGCGCTCAGCGGCGCACAGTATTTCGTCAGAAAGCGTCGCGGAGTTGATCCCGCTGGCCGCCATGGCGGGCTGGAACAGCTCATCTTCCCCAATGTCCATCAACAGCTCCTGCAATTGCAGAATATCGACATTCAGGTAGATACCGGCCAGGGGAACCTCCGGCGTTGCATACGTTTCACATTCAAAGGGTAACGGTACGGTTAGCAACAGGTATTCGTTGGCGTCATAACGAAATACACGTTCATTGATATAACCAATTTTATGTCCCGAAAAGAGAAATATGATTCCTGGCTGATACATTACCGGTGTACGCGCTGCCGGCTCAGTGCCGTGCAGCAGGCGGACATCTGGCAGCAGTTCGCTGAGTTTATTTTCATTGTTTTTCAGCTGCTTAATTTTTTCTGTCAGCAGAAGGCAGATCTCATCACGGTTCATAGAGCACCATTTCATCATCGGTTTGCAACCCTGACATAATGCGCAGATTTATCCGTTTTCTCCAGCAGTCTGTAGAAATGGGCAAGACATCGGCAGAAATGAGCATTGAGAGCAGCGCGGCTGACGACCACAATGTTCATCATCCGGCAGACACTCTCCTGCCCTCTTTTTTACCCACATAAGGGAACGAGCAATGAACAACTTTAATCTCCATACCCCAACCCGCATTCTGTTTGGTAAAGGTGCGATTGCTGAGCTGCGCGATCAAATCCCTCAGGATGCTCGCGTATTGGTTACCTATGGCGGCGGTAGCGTGAAAAAAACCGGTGTCCTGGCACAGGTTCAGGATGCGCTGAAAGGCCTGGACGTGCTGGAGTTTGGCGGTATTGAGCCGAACCCGTCTTATGAAACGCTGATGAACGCGGTAAAAATCGTGCGTGATGAGAAAGTGACGTTCCTGCTGGCGGTAGGCGGCGGTTCGGTGCTGGATGGCACCAAATTCATCGCGGCTGCGGCACAATACGCTGACGGCATCGATCCATGGCGCATTCTGGAAACCCACGGCAACGACGTAACAAGCGCTATCCCGATGGGCTCCGTATTAACCCTGCCAGCAACCGGCTCTGAATCTAACTCCGGCGCGGTCATTTCGCGTAAAACCACCGGCGATAAGCTGGCCTTTATGACCCCATTTGTGCAGCCGGTATTCGCCGTGCTGGATCCGGTTTACACCTATACCCTGCCGCCGCGTCAGGTTGCGAACGGCGTCGTAGATGCCTTCGTACATACCGTTGAGCAGTATGTGACTTATCCGGTAGACGGGAAAATTCAGGATCGCTTTGCTGAAGGTATTCTGCTTACGCTGGTAGAAGAAGGCCCGAAAGCATTGCAGGAGCCGGAAAATTACAACGTGCGTGCGAACGTTATGTGGGCGGCAACCCAGGCGCTGAACGGTCTGATTGGCGCAGGCGTACCACAAGACTGGGCAACGCATATGCTGGGCCACGAACTGACCGCAATGCACGGTCTGGATCATGCTCAAACATTGGCGATCGTTCTGCCAGCGCTGTGGAATGAAAAACGCGATACCAAACGTGCCAAACTGTTGCAATACGCAGAGCGTATCTGGAATATCACTGAAGGTTCCGATGACCAACGCATCGACGCCGCTATTGCCGCAACCCGCGCTTTCTTCGAACAAATGGGCGTACCGACTCGTCTGTCTGACTACGGCCTGGACGGTAGCTCCATCCCGGCGCTACTGGAAAAACTGCAAGCGCACGGCGGTACAAAACTGGGCGAACATCAGGACATTACGCTCGAGGTCAGCCGTCGGATTTACGAAGCTGCCCGCTAAGTTTTTTTCACCTCCGCCTTTCATTTTTGGGTATTTATATTCTAAATAATTCGAGTTGCATAAAGGCGGCAAAGGAGAGAATCTCCTAGGAGCTTACATAAGTCAGTGACTGGGGGTGACCTGCCGGGAGCAGATTTGAGCGCTGCTTGCAGCGGACCTGAAAGGGTGAGGCTCATGGATGGGCCGCGTAATAAAGCCAACGCATATGCAGCTTGAAGTATGACGAGGATAGGCCAGACTTAAGTCACACCTAACTTACCGGGGCTTGCCTCGGTAAACTCAATTCAGGGGAGGAATTATGACCGGTCCAACCATTATTAAACTACAGGATGGTAACGTCATGCCGCAGCTGGGCCTGGGGGTCTGGAAGGCAAGTAATGAAGAGGTCATCACTGCCATTCATAAAGCGCTGGAAGTGGGGTATCGCTCAATTGATACCGCTGCGGCGTACAAAAACGAAGAAGGTGTCGGCAAAGCAATACGCGATGCGGGCGTACCGCGGGAAGAGTTATTCATCACCACCAAGCTATGGAATGATGACCAGAAACGCCCTCGGGAAGCCTTGCTCGAAAGCATGGAGAAACTCCAGCTCGATTACCTCGATCTTTATCTGATGCACTGGCCGGTTCCGGCGATCGACCACTACGTTGAAGCGTGGGAAAGCATGATCGATCTGCAAAAAGAAGGGCTGATTAAGAGCATCGGCGTGTGTAACTTTCAGATCAATCATCTCCAGCGACTGATGGATGAAACCGGCGTACCACCGGTGATTAACCAGATAGAACTTCACCCGCTTATGCAACAGCGCCAACTGCACGCCTGGAACGCAACGCATAAAATCCAGACCGAATCCTGGAGCCCGCTGGCGCAGGGCGGCAAAGACGTCTTTGATCAAAAGATCATCCGCGATCTCGCGGAGAAATATGGCAAATCACCGGCGCAGATTGTCATCCGCTGGCATCTGGATAGCGGCCTGGTGGTTATTCCGAAATCAGTCACCCCTGCGCGTATCGCAGAAAACTTTAACGTCTGGGACTTCCGCCTGGATAAAGATGAATTAGGCGAAATCGCAAAGCTCGATCAGGGCAAACGTCTGGGACCAGACCCGGACCAGTTCGGCGGTTAACCCCTTCTCTCCTGCCCGACCTCTCGTCGGGCCTTTACTGATTTGAATTTCGGCGTAGACCACGTGCACAGCTAATTGAGTCCCATGCGATCTGCCCCACTGGAAGCCGATTGAATCGCAGCAGAACCAATTTTTCGAGCAGTATGAAGGATATCTGTCGTCACACGATCATGAACGGGCGGATGATGCAAAACTGGCCGCATTAGCGGCCAGAATTCGTGAGGCATAATTACTGAGCACTTCTGCCAGATGGCACCTTATCCGGCCGACGGTCTTTCAGGCCCGGTAAACATTTCACTCCCGGGCAAGACAGATTAGCGCCCAGCTACTTTCCCACGTTTTTTGTTCGCGGCGGGCGTCTGGCGCTGATGCGCCACAGGCGTGTGCTTGGTCAACGCCGGACGGGTATGACGGTTCTGGCGACGCGCTTCGCGCATCTCTTCCAGCGTAGGCGCCGGAACCAGACATTCGCGACGACCACCGATCAGATGCTTTTTCCCCATATCTTCCAGCGCCTGGCGGATTAACGGCCAGTTGGCTGGGTCGTGGTAACGCAGCAGCGCTTTATGCAGACGACGCTGTTTATCACCTTTCGGCACCACCACGTCTTCACTCTTGTAACCAATTTTACCCAGCGGGTTTTTCCCGGTGTAATACATGGTTGTGGAGTTCGCCAATGGTGATGGATAGAAGTTCTGCACCTGATCCAGACGGAAACGACGTTGCTTCAGCCACAGCGCCAGATTCACCATATCCTCGTCACGCGTCCCAGGATGCGCAGAAATAAAGTACGGGATCAGGTACTGCTCTTTACCGGCCTGTTTAGAGTAGGTGTCGAACAATTCCTTAAAGCGATCGTAGCTGCCCATCCCCGGCTTCATCATCTTCGACAGCGGGCCTTCTTCAGTATGCTCTGGCGCAATCTTCAGATAGCCGCCCACGTGGTGGGTCGCCAGCTCTTTGATATAGCGCGGATCTTCAACCGCGATGTCATAGCGCACACCTGAAGCGATAAGGATCTTTTTAATGCCTTTCAAATCACGCGCACGGCGATAGAGGTTAATCGTCGGCTCGTGGTTGGTATCCATATGCGGACAGATATCCGGGTAGACGCATGACAAACGACGGCAGGTTTGCTCCGCACGCGGTGACTTACAGCGCAGCATATACATGTTCGCCGTTGGGCCGCCGAGATCGGAAATCACGCCGGTAAAGCCCGGTACGGTGTCGCGAATAGCTTCGATTTCATTGATGATCGAGTCTTCAGAGCGGCTCTGGATAATGCGGCCTTCGTGCTCGGTGATCGAACAGAACGAGCAGCCGCCAAAACAGCCACGCATAATGTTGATCGAGAAACGGATCATCTCATAGGCCGGAATGCGGCTGTCGCCATACGCCGGATGCGGCACGCGCTTGTACGGCAGCGCAAAGACGCTGTCCATTTCTTCGGTAGAGAGCGGAATGGCTGGCGGGTTGATCCAGATGTAGCGATCGCCATGCTTTTGCATCAGCGCACGCGCACAGCCTGGGTTGGTTTCGTGGTGCAGGATACGCGACGCATGTGCATACAGCACTTTATCGCCCTTCACTTTTTCGAAGGACGGCAGCAGCACGTAGGTTTTTTCCCACGGTTTCGGGCGCGGCGGCTGTACGGTTACCGCTTTCGCTTCCTGCTTTTTCGGTGCGACAGGTTTGTTGTCGGCACACGGCAAATCCTCGCCGTATGGATGCGGGATCGGGTCAATTTTGCCCGGCGTGTCGAGACGCGTGGAATCCACCCCACTCCAGCCCGGCAGCGCTTCTTTAACCATAATCGCGGTGTTACGCACGTCGCGGATCTGATCGATAGTTTCACCCATCGCCAGACGATGCGCCACTTCCACCAGCGGACGTTCGCCGTTACCGAACATCAGCATGTCGGCTTTTGAATCCACCAGCACGGAGCGACGAACGGTATCAGACCAGTAGTCGTAGTGCGCGGTACGGCGCAGGCTGGCCTCAATACCGCCGAGAATAACCGGCACATCTTTCCATGCTTCCTTACAGCGCTGGGTATAGACCAGCGTCGCGCGGTCCGGGCGTTTGCCCGCCACGTTGTCTGGCGTATAAGCATCGTCATGGCGCAGTCGGCGATCGGCGGTATAACGGTTGATCATCGAATCCATGTTGCCCGCGGTTACACCAAAGAACAGGTTCGGTTTACCCAAACGCATAAAATCGTCTTTGTTGTTCCACTCCGGCTGGGCGATAATCCCAACACGAAAGCCCTGCGCTTCCAGCATACGGCCGCAAATTGCCATGCCAAAGCTGGGATGATCGACGTATGCATCGCCGGTAACCAGAATGATGTCGCAGCTATCCCAGCCAAGTTGGTCCATTTCGTCGCGTGACATCGGCAAAAATGGTGCCGGGCCAAAACAGGCAGCCCAGTACTGCGGCCAGGAGAAAAGGTCTCTGTCCGGCTGGATCAGGGATATTGCGCTCATAGTGCTTCCAAAAATGGTAAAAAAATAATCAAAGGCCGGGGATTATACGCTGTATGTCGGCAAGAAATGAAGTGGAGTCTGAGTCAGACAAGTAGAAAGTGATTTAAATTGTTAAATTTTACGACGCCCATTTTTATCATTCATAATTAACACCATGCCGGCCAGCTGAGATAACTCTTTTTCGGCGGGGGATTTTTCATTGCGACTCAACGATTCACTGCATATTTCCCAGTTACGGGTAGTTGTTCACCTGTGCGGATTTCTGGTTCTTCTCTACAGCTTCTCCATGCTGCCGCCGATGGCCATTGCTCTGTTAAATAAAGAGCGGAGCTTTTTCGCCTTTTTCAGCACATTTATGACGTTCTTTACCCTCGGCGGTGGAGCGTGGCTGGCAACCAAACATGCAGGAATTCAACTACGAACCCGGGATGGCTTTGTCATCATCGTCCTGTTCTGGCTGCTGTTTTCGTTTATCAGCGCCATGCCGATGTGGATGGACGATGGCTTAAATCTCTCCTTTGCCGATGCCCTGTTCGAAGGGGTTTCCGGGATAACCACCACTGGCGCTACGGTGATTGACGACGTCAGCGCCTTGCCGAAATCGTATCTGTACTATCGGGCTCAGCTCAATTTTATTGGCGGCCTGGGGGTTATTGTCCTTGCCGTGGCGGTATTACCCCTGCTGGGTATTGGTGGTATGAAGCTGTATCAGTCTGAAATGCCAGGTCCCTTTAAAGAAGAACGCCTCACGCCAAGGCTTGCTGATACCGCACGTACGCTGTGGCTGACCTACGTCATTCTGGGCCTTATTTGTACTCTGGCCTACTGGGTTGCCGGGATGTCGTTTTTCGATGCCTTATGCCACGGGCTGTCGACGGTCTCTCTCGGCGGATTTTCTACCCGTAGCGAGAGCATCGGCTTTTATAACAGCCACGCTATTGAGTTAGTCGCCGGACTGTTTTCACTGCTGTCTGCGTTTAACTTCACCCTCTGGTACGTAGCTATTGTGAAACGTACCTTTAAGCCCTTTCGTCGTAATGCCGAGCTGCGTTTCTTTCTGCTTATTGCGCTGGTTGTCACCTTGATCGCCACCTGGCAGGTCTGGCGGGCGGGTATGTACGGGATAACGGACAGCCTGGTGCATGCCTTTTTTCTGGCCAGCTCCATGCTGACAGATAATGGCCTGTCGACGGCGGATTATGCGCAGTGGCCTTCGCACACGATATTCATGCTGCTCAGCGCCAGTTTCTTCGGCGGTTGTGTCGGCTCGACCTGCGGGGGGATTAAGGTGCTGCGTTTTTTGATTATGTTCAAGCAATGCCGTCAGGAGTTACATCAGCTCGCGCATCCTCGCGCCCTGCTGAATATCAAAGTGGGCAATAACGTGGTAAGCGACCGAGTAGTGCGTTCGGTATGGAGCTTTTTCTTTCTCTACGTTTTATTTACCAGCTTTTTTATCTGGGCGCTCAATCTGATGGGCTACGATCTCTTCTCCTCTTTCGCCACCGTTGCCGCCTGCATCAATAACATGGGGCTGGGATTTGGCATCACCGCAACGACGTTTGGCACCTTAAACGAGGAGGCAAAACTTCTGATGTGCGCGGCCATGATCATGGGGCGTCTGGAGATTTACCCCATTCTGATCCTGTTCTCGCGCATGTTCTGGCGGGCGTAACGGAAACTCCGGCGCATTACGGCGCCGGGTTCACCAACATCTGTCCGATCGAGCCACGATCCGCCATTTCCAGCGTCTGACTGTTAAAGTAGAACGGGAAATGAGCCCAGGAAGGTTGTCCGTAGTAGACCAGTAATTCAACCTGGCCGTCGACCCAGACGGTATCTTTCCAGCCCCGGTCTTCCGGGAACGGCATTGCGCCATTCACATTACGGATCAGGAACGAGACGCCTTCGATATGGAAAGACTGAGGCATATCCGCTCGTACCGTCCAGCGCTCCCAGGAGCCCTGCTGAGCGGTAATATCCATGCGGTTGACGTCCCACAGCTGACCGTTGATGCCGGGATCGTCATCCAGACTGATATCACGGCTGCGAATCGGTGAACCACTGAGGATTTCCGTTGGCAGCAGGCGCATTGGCAGACTGTCGGTCACCAGCGGCAGGAGACCGGTCGGGCGCAGCGTCAATACCAGCGTGGAGATGAGAATACTGGAAGGCTCAAAGAATCCGCGGATCCTGTCGACAATGCTGGCCGCCTCACCACAGGTGATAGAGACCTCATTTCCGTTAGTCATATCCACCAGGATCTCACGGCGCTCGCCAGGCGCCAGTGAGAGCTGCTTCACCGAAACGGGCGCAGGTAAAAAGCCCTGATCGCTGGAAATCACATGCAGCGCGCGGCCATCGCTCATTTGCAACTGGTAACGACGTGAGTTTGAAGCGTTCAGCAAACGCAAACGCACCCAGCCGCGAGAGACTTCGACATACGGGCTTTGCGCCCCGTTGACCAGCAGGGTATCACCGACAAAACCACCGCTGCCGGGTTCGCTATATTCCGGCGTACCAAAGTTGTCCAGACGCTTGTCCTGGATAATGATCGGAAAATCATCCACGCCGTAGTGGTTGGGAATAGACAGTGATTTACTCACTTCATCTTCAATCAGCCACATTCCGGCAAGACCGTTATAAACCTGCTGGGCAGTACGATTTGGCGTATTGGCGTGATACCACAGCGTAGCGGCATTCTGACGAATCGGCAGCACAGGTGCCCAGTCTGCATTAGGGGACATCATGCGCGCCGGGCCGCCCATCAGCGGGCCTGGCACCTGTAATCCGGCGACAGTCATCGAGACATTTTCAGTCAGACGGTTGCTGTAGATAAGTTTGACGTCATCCCCTTTCCAGACGCGGATCGTCGGTCCCAGGTAGCGACCGTTAATCCCCCAGACAGGTGCGCGCGTGCCTTGCGTGAAGGACCAGTGGGCGCGTTGCAGCGTCATAAATAACGGCTGCCCCCGACGGGACTCCAGCAGCGGAGGTACGGGTAACGGTTGTTGCTGACCGGCAGCATTAGCCTTCAGCGGAACAGCACCTGCACACAGTGCGATCCCCGATGCCTGAATGAACTGACGCCGACTGAATGACATATAAACTCCATGAAAAACTGGCGATTAACACGCAGGAAATCTTTTCCTGTAACAAACCCGAATTGCGCGGATTAAACCTTACCGGCGGCTTCCCGCTCAGCAACTTCTTTATCGAGTTCTGCGATTTTTTGTTCCATCAGCGTACGGCAATGCGCTGCCAGTTCACGAACCTGATCTTTCCCAAAATGGCTAATATCTACCGGTGGCAACATCTCTACAATCGCCAGACCATTATTGAGTCGGTTGAGTTTTATCTTGTTCGAGGTAGTTGAAACGCACACCGGAATAACCGGGACACCCGCCGCAATCGCCGCATGAAACGCGCCGGTTTTAAACGGCAGCAGACCGCGACCACGGCTGCGCGTTCCTTCCGGGAACATCCAGATAGAAATACGACGTTTTTTGAAATGATTCACCACCGCCGCAATGGTGCTGTGCGCTTTGGTACGGTTGTTTCTGTCAATCAGCAGGTTGCCGGTTAACCAGTACAGCAGCCCGAAGAATGGGATCCACAACAGGCTTTTTTTACCTACCGTCACCGTCGGCGGCTGAACGATATTCGCAGCGGTAACCATGTCATAGTTGTTCTGATGATTACAAATATAGATAGCATTACCATAGTTCTGCGCGTCTGCCGGCATACGGCACTCAACCTTCAGGCCATAAAGGGGAGCCAGGCGGCCAAACATATGACCGAACGTTGCGACGTGTTTTGGATTTCGTGGGCTGAACAAACAGTATATGCAACCGAAAATACAGACCAGAACGCAGTAAATAACAGTAATGATTAAACGAAAAATATATAGCATAACAACCTCTGAGGCCTAAGAGCCTGGCATTTTACGTCACCTGATTCATCACGCAGTATCAGGTTAGGGCTTTGTTAAGGGCGGCTCTCTGGAAAAGCGTATTGTTAATCGCAACGCACGAATAAACAACGGTTTCACGGGAATTTTTAACCTTGGCTCTCCCCGGGCTAAAACAGGGAGAGCCGGACGGTAGAGTTATTCTTCACTGTCGCCATGACTGGCGCGTCGAGGCGAGTCAATGTCAATGCGATCGATACGCTGCAGACCACGCATTAGTGTACCGCGACGGCCACGCTCGCCGGTCACTTTCTGCAACTCTTCAGGACGCAGTTTAATTTTGCGCTTACCGACGTGGATAGTCAGCGTGCTTTGTGGCGGCAGCACGTAGAGCTGCGCCAGGCCATCTTCACCTTTCGCCGCTTCCGCTGAAGGGATATTGATAATCTTGTTCCCTTTGCCTTTTGACAATTGCGGTAAATCGCTTACCGGGAACATCAACATGCGACCGGCCTGGGTGATTGCCAGCAGCATATCGGTTTCATCTTCAATCACAACCGGCGGCATAACGCGCGCATTTTCTGGCAGCGTAATCAATGCCTTACCAGCACGGTTACGAGCTACCAGGTCGTTAAAGGTGCAGACGAAACCGTAACCCGCATCGGATGCCATCAGCAGTTTCTGATCGTCGCCTTCCATCAGCATGTGCTCAACCGTCGCGCCCGGCGGCAGCGTGAGCTTCCCGGTCAGCGGTTCACCCTGTCCACGCGCCGACGGCAGCGTAATCGGGTCGATGGCGTAGCTGCGTCCGGTCGAGTCCACGAACACCACTGGCTGGTTGCTCTTACCCTTCACCGCAGACTTAAAGCTGTCGCCCGCTTTATAGCTTAATCCCGGCGCATCAATGTCGTGGCCTTTCGCGCTACGCACCCAACCACTCTGAGACAGCACAATGGTCACTGGCTCTGACGGCAGCATGTCGTGCTCGCTCATCGCCTTCGCTTCTTCACGTTCCTGCAGCGGAGAGCGGCGTTCGTCGCCATAGGCCTCGGCATCAGCCTGCAGCTCTTTCTTCAGCAGGTTACTCATTTTACGCTCAGAAGCCAGAATGCCTTGCAGTTGATCGCGCTCTTTCGCCAGCTCATCCTGCTCGCCGCGGATTTTCATCTCTTCGAGTTTGGCAAGGTGGCGCAATTTCAGCTCAAGAATGGCTTCAGCCTGGGTTTCAGAAATGCCAAACCGCGACATCAGCTCGGGCTTAGGTTCATCCTCATGACGAATAATTTCGATCACTTCGTCAATGTTGAGGAACGCCACCAGCAAACCTTCAAGGATATGCAGGCGTTTAAGCACTTTTTCCAGACGATAGTTCAGGCGACGACGTACGGTATCGCGGCGAAACGCCAGCCATTCGGTGAGGATCTCCAGCAGATTTTTCACCGCCGGACGACCATCAAGACCGATCATATTCAGATTGATGCGGTAGCTTTTTTCCAGATCGGTGGTGGCAAACAGATGGTTCATCACCTGCTCCATATCCACACGATTGGAGCGCGGGACAATCACCAGACGGGTCGGGTTTTCGTGATCCGATTCGTCGCGCAGGTCGTCTACCATCGGCAGCTTTTTATTGCGCATTTGAGCGGCGATCTGCTCCAGCACTTTTGCCCCGGAAACCTGATGCGGCAGTGCGGAAATCACCACCGCGCCGTCTTCTTTCGTCCATACCGCGCGCATACGTACGGAGCCGCGTCCGTTTTCGTAAATCTTACGAATCTCCGACCGCGAGGTAATGATCTCCGCTTCGGTCGGGTAATCCGGCCCCTGCACGATGTCCAGCAACTGATCCAGCGTTGTTTTCGGTTGCTCAATCAGGGTAATCGCCGCTTTCGCCACTTCACGCAGGTTATGCGGCGGAATGTCCGTCGCCATACCAACGGCAATACCGGTCGTGCCGTTCAACAGAATATTTGGCAGACGCGCAGGCAGCATCTTCGGCTCCTGCATGGTGCCGTCGAAGTTTGGCACCCAGTCCGACGTTCCCTGGCCAAGTTCACCCAGCAGAACTTCCGCATATTTAGACAGGCGGGATTCGGTATAACGCATCGCCGCGAAGGATTTCGGATCGTCCGGCGCCCCCCAGTTCCCCTGCCCGTCGACCAGCGGATAACGGTAAGAGAACGGCTGCGCCATCAGCACCATCGCTTCATAACAAGCGCTGTCGCCGTGTGGGTGGTATTTACCCAGTACGTCACCGACGGTACGGGCGGATTTTTTAAATTTGGCGCTGGCATTCAGCCCCAGTTCGGACATCGCGTACACGATGCGACGCTGAACGGGTTTCAAACCATCGCCAATAAACGGCAACGCCCTGTCCATGATGACGTACATGGAGTAGTTCAGATAGGCGGTTTCCGTGAATTCATGCAGCGCCAGGCGCTCTGCCATATCGCTCATTAATCGTGGTTCCTCAACTTTGTACCCCTCTATTGAAGGGCAATATTGCCGCAGATACTACCCTATCTGGCGTGTTGAGTCACAAAGAAAAGGGCCACGAGTGCGGCCCTGATGGGGATTATTTGGCAACTTTGGTAATCTGTTTCACGTCGATTTCAACGGAGTTCCAGTCTTTATCCACTTCACCCTGGATTTCAACCACATCCTGCGGTGTGACGGTTACGCCGTTCCAGCGCTTGTGGTCGATATCCACATTCACCGTGCCGGTCGCATCTTTAAACACATACAGGTCGTCGGAAATACGCTCAACGATGTTCCCGCGCAGGGTAACCCAAGTGTCATCACGCAGTGATTTGGCGCTTTCTACCGTCGCGCTGCTACCATTCGGGCCGACAAATCCGCCATTTTGGCTTTGCGTGGTGGTTGTCGGTCCAGAGAAACCGCCCTGCTGCGCTGCCAGAACAGGTGCGGAACACAGTGCCATTACGGCAACCATTGCAGCTAATTTTTTCATCGTCATGTCTCCCTTTCATTTTGGTTTACGACTATTAAATAAGTTAATCCTTAACAAGTTCTTAAGGCAAAAAAAGATACTTTTTTTGCTGTACAGAGGCTGTAGTCGCAAGGTTTACTGACGCTAATGAGAGCGGCTGCAGGGAAGAACATATGCGTATTTTACTGATCGAAGATGACACATTGATCGGCGACGGCCTGAAAACAGGTCTGAGTAAAATGGGTTTCAGCATCGACTGGTTTACCGAGGGTCGCCAGGGGAAAGAAGCGCTCTACAGCGCCCCTTATGATGCGGTGATCCTCGACCTGACGCTGCCAGGAATCGACGGACGGGACATCTTGCGCGAATGGCGAGCCAACGGGAAGCAGGAGCCAGTGCTGATTCTGACCGCTCGCGACGCGCTGGCGGAACGCGTTGAGGGTCTGCGTCTCGGCGCGGATGACTATCTGTGCAAACCCTTTGCGCTGATCGAAGTTGCCGCCAGACTGGAGGCACTGGTGCGCCGTGCCAGCGGCCAGGCGAGCAACATATTGCGCCATGGCCAGGTGACGCTCGATCCCGGTGCGCTGGTTGCCACGGCGGCAGATGAGCCTTTGTCTCTCAAACCCAAAGAGTTCGCTCTACTGGAACTGCTGATGCGCAATAAGGGTCGCGTCCTGCCCCGCAAACTGATTGAAGAAAAACTGTATACCTGGGACGAAAACGTCTCCAGCAATGCGATTGAGGTACACGTCCATCACTTACGCCGTAAGCTCGGCAGCGACTTTATCCGTACCGTGCATGGCATTGGCTACACCCTGGGTGACGCATGAAACTCACACAACGCCTCAGCCTGCGCGTCAGGCTAACGCTTATTTTTCTGATTCTGGCATCAGCAACCTGGGCCGTTTCGAGCTTTGTAGCCTGGAAGCAGACCACCGATAATGTCGATGAGCTGTTTGATACCCAACTGATGTTGTTCGCCAAGCGGCTCAGCACGCTGGATATCAGCGACGTCACCACCTCAAGCAATATGGCTCGCACGCCGAAGAAGCTCAAGCACGGCCATATTGATGACGACGCGCTGACGTTTGCCATCTTCACCATCGACGGCAAAATGGTATTGCACGATGGCGACAACGGCCAGGACATTCCCTACAGCTACACCCGCGAAGGCTTTACCGATGGCCAACTCAAGGGGGACAACGACGCATGGCGTTTTCTGTGGCTGAATTCCGCTGACGGCAAATACCGCATTGTGGTAGGCCAGGAGTGGGAGTATCGAGAGGATATGGCGCTGTCGATCGTCACCGCCCAGTTAACACCGTGGTTGATTGCGCTGCCGCTGATGTTGCTAATCCTGGTGGTCATGATTAGCCGTGAACTCAGGCCGCTGAAAAAACTGGCGCAGGCTCTGCGCTGGCGCTCACCGGAATCGGAGGAGCCGCTCGACCCGAAAGGTGTGCCAAGCGAAGTACGCCCGTTGGTTGAATCGCTCAATCAGTTGTTTACCCGCACCCATTCCATGATGGTCCGCGAACGGCGCTTCACTTCTGATGCTGCCCACGAGCTGCGCAGCCCGTTGACCGCGCTGAAAGTACAAACAGAAGTGGTGCAACTGTCAGACGACGACCCGCAAACGCGGGAAAAAGCGCTGGTACAGTTGCATGCGGGAATTGAACGCGCCACCCGACTGGTCGATCAGTTACTGACACTTTCACGCCTCGACTCCCTCGACAATCTTCAGGATGTGGCGGAAATCTCGCTGGAGGAGCTTTTGCAATCCGCGGTGATGGATATCTACCATCCAGCCCAGCAGGCGCACATCGACGTGCGTTTGCAGATTAACGCGCATAACATCATGCGCACAGGACAGCCGCTGTTGCTGAGCCTGATGATACGAAATCTGCTGGATAATGCGATCCGCTACAGCCCGCGGGGTAGCATTGTGGAAGTGACGCTCAACGCCCGTAATTTTAGCGTCAAGGATAATGGTCCTGGCGTTGCGCCAGAGGTCCTGACGCACATCGGGGAACGCTTTTATCGTCCACCGGGACAAAGCGTGACCGGCAGCGGTCTCGGCCTATCGATTGTCCGCCGTATCGCAATATTGCATGGAATGTCAGCCTCGTTTGGCAACGCTCCGCAAGGTGGCTTTGAAGCGAAGGTCAGTTGGTAATTGCGTTATTATTGCTCAAATAGCAAAAGACTTTGCACATTTTGCTAATTTCACCGCGTCGCTGGTAGGGGTAAAATCGTCTTCAAACGTATTTCCCTGAGGACACAAAATGAGCAACATTCTGATTATCAATGGTGCGAAAAAATTCGCCCACTCCAACGGTCAGTTAAACGACACCCTGACCGAGGTCGCGGATGGCCTTCTGCGCGACCTCGGGCATGATGTTAAAATCGTGCGCGCCGACAGCGACTATGACATTTCTGATGAAGTACAGAACTTCGTCTGGGCCGATGTGGTTATCTGGCAAATGCCTGGCTGGTGGATGGGTGCGCCGTGGACCGTGAAAAAATACATTGATGACGTGTTTACCGAAGGTCACGGTACGCTGTACGCCAGCGATGGTCGCACGCGTTCAGATGCGTCTAAAAAATACGGCTCCGGTGGGCTGATTCAGGGCAAAAAATACATGCTGTCACTGACCTGGAACGCACCGATGGAAGCTTTTACTGAAAAAGATCAGTTCTTCCATGGCGTTGGCGTTGATGGCGTTTATCTCCCGTTCCATAAAGCAAACCAGTTCCTGGGAATGGAAGCGCTGCCGACCTTTATCACCAATGACGTGATTAAAATGCCGGACGTCCCGCGTTATATCGCAGAATATCGCAAGCATCTGAGCGAAATTTTTGGTTAACTGGTAACCTGGAATTAGAAGGAGTTAACCATGCTTACCGTTATTGCAGAAATCCGTACACGTCCAGGTCAACATCACCGCCAGGCGGTACTGGATCAATTCGCTAAAATCGTTCCAACCGTATTGAAAGAAGAAGGCTGCCACGGCTACGCGCCGATGGTCGATCATGCTGCTGGCGTCAGTTTTCAGACCACAGCCCCGGACTCAATCGTGATGGTTGAACAGTGGGAAAGCATTGCGCATCTTGAAGCGCATTTGCAGACACCGCATATGAAAGCCTATAGCGAAGCCGTGAAAGGCGACGTGCTGGACATGAGTATTCGTATTCTGGAGTCTGGCATTTAAGATTGTCGATTTGCCGGATAACGCCATAAACAGACGTATCCGGCTTATATTGCAATCCTTAGGCCTGGTAAGCCCAGCGCCACCAGGCATTCACAGTCAATTACCCTTCGAGATCCGCCAGGTCGCCTTTCTCCTGCAACCAGTTACGGCGATCTTCAGAACGCTTCTTGGCCAGCAGCATATCCATCATTGCGTTGGTACGCTGATCGTCTTCGTCATCGATGATGAGCTGCACCAGGCGGCGGGTGTTCGGATCCAGCGTGGTTTCACGCAGCTGCATCGGGTTCATTTCACCCAGACCTTTAAAGCGCTGCACGTTCGGCTTGCCTTTCTTGCGTTTTAACTGCTCCAGCACGCCCGCTTTCTCTTCTTCCGTCAGCGCGTAATACACCTCTTTACCGAGGTCGATACGGTATAACGGCGGCAGCGCCACATAGACGTGACCGTGTTTCACCAGCGTACGGAAGTGTTTCACAAACAGCGCGCACAGCAGCGTGGCGATGTGCAAACCATCGGAATCCGCATCCGCCAGAATACAGATCTTACCGTAGCGCAGCTGGCTCAGATCATCACTGTCCGGATCGATGCCGATCGCCACCGAAATATCGTGAACTTCCTGCGAAGCCAACACTTCATCGGAAGAGACTTCCCAGGTGTTGAGGATCTTACCTTTCAGCGGCATGATCGCCTGATATTCACGATCGCGCGCCTGTTTCGCCGATCCGCCCGCCGAGTCACCTTCGACGAGGAACAGTTCGGTGCGATTAAGATCCTGCGCGGTACAGTCCGCCAGTTTCCCCGGCAACGCCGGACCGCTGGTCAACTTCTTACGCACCACTTTTTTCGCGGCCCGCAGACGACGCTGGGCGCTGGAAATCGCCATCTCAGCCAGCAGTTCGGCTGATTGCACGTTCTGGTTCAGCCACAGGCTGAAAGCATCTTTCACCACGCCAGAGACGAATGCCGCGCACTGCCGCGAAGAGAGGCGCTCTTTGGTTTGTCCGGCAAACTGCGGATCCTGCATTTTTACCGACAGCACGTAAGCACAGCGATCCCAGATGTCTTCCGCCGACAGCTTCACGCCACGCGGCAGAATATTGCGGTATTCACAGAACTCGCGCATTGCATCCAGCAGACCCTGACGCAGGCCGTTAACGTGCGTACCGCCCTGCATGGTGGGGATCAGGTTCACATAGCTTTCAGTCAGCAGCTCGCCGCCTTCCGGCAGCCAGAGCAGCGCCCAGTCCACGGTTTCTGTTTCACCGCTGAAATTACCGATAAACGGTTTTTCCGGCAGCGTCGGCAAGCCATTCACCGCTTCGCTCAGATAGTCATTCAGGCCATCCTGGTAGCACCAGCGCTGTTCACTGTTATTGACCTCATCCTTAAAGGTGATCTCAACGCCTGGGCACAGCACCGCTTTGGCTTTCAGTACGTGCGTTAAGCGCGAAACGGAAAAACGTGGGCTGTCAAAGAAGCTGTCATCCGGCCAGAAGTGCACGCTGGTTCCGGTATTGCGTTTACCGCAGGTACCGACAACCTGTAAATCTTGCACCTTATCGCCGTTCTCAAACGCGATGTTGTACACCTGCCCGTCACGGCGCACGTTCACTTCCACACGCTTCGACAGGGCGTTGACCACGGAGATCCCCACCCCATGTAAACCACCAGAGAACTGATAGTTTTTGTTGGAGAACTTACCGCCTGCGTGCAGACGACAGAGGATCAGCTCTACCGCCGGAACGCCCTCTTCAGGGTGAATGTCTACCGGCATGCCGCGGCCATCATCAATAACTTCCAGAGACTGGTCGGCATGTAAAATCACGTCCACGCGTTTTGCGTGGCCCGCCAGTGCTTCATCCACACTGTTATCAATCACTTCCTGTCCAAGATGGTTCGGACGGGTTGTATCGGTGTACATCCCCGGGCGACGGCGTACCGGCTCAAGCCCAGTGAGTACCTCAATGGCATCAGCGTTATAAGTTTGCGTCATGGTTTAAATAAGCAATTCGAATTGATCGTCAGAAACTGTGCAGTCCAAGGAAATCGACAATCGGGTTGAAATAATCTTCGAAGCCCGTGAATGCGTGGTTTCCGCCCTCAATAACTGTCTGGCGGCAGGAGGCGTAATACGCCACCGCCTGGCGGTAGTCCAACACTTCATCGCCCGTTTGTTGAAGCAGCCAGATCAAATCCGGCGCTTCCAGCGGGTCAATCTGCATGACTTTAAGATCGTAAATATGGCGTGACTCTAGCACATATTGCTGCCCCGTGTAGGGGTTCTCGTTTTGACCGAGATAGTCGACCAGCAGTTCATAAGGTCGGACAGCAGGGTTCACCACCACCGCGGGCAGCATAAAACATTGCGACAGCCAGGTGGCGTAATAGCCTCCCAGCGAGGAACCGACAATTCCCAGCGACTCTCCGCCATGTTCGAGAATGATCGATTCCAGCATCTCTGCGGCCTGGGCCGGATACGGTGGCAACTGGGGTACGATCATCTCAACGTGCGGATGATGCTCCGCCAGCCAGTTTTTCAGCAAACATGCCTTCGCCGAACGAGGAGAACTATTAAATCCGTGAAGATAAAGAAGCGTAGACATCAGTAGCCTTCTGAAGCGGTATCAGGGTGGAACCGATTACCCTGCAGACGGCGCACCTGAGTCTGCAACGTCCCGTCAGCAAAAAGCTCCAGCGTCCGCCAGCCTGGGCTGATGGTATCTAACGTGAAGTTGGAACAGTGTGGCTTAAACTGCACACAGGTCGACGGCGTCGCCAGCAGGCGGCGTCCGTTCCAGTCCAAATCCAGTTCCTGATGAATATGCCCACACAACAAATACTTGGCACGAGGATAATTCACCAGCACGTTATCCAGCTCTGCGGCATTACGCAGGCTATGCTGATCGAGCCAGCTACAACCTGCTGGCAGAGGATGATGATGCAGAAGCAGCAAAGTATTGCGCTCAGGCGCATCGGCAAGTTTACGTTCCAGCCATTCGAGCTGAAATTCGCTTAATTCACCGTGGGGAACGCCGAACACCTGGCTGTCCAGCAACAGGATTTGCCACTGTTCACCAATAAAGACGCGTTTAGCGGGTGAGATCCCCGCGTCCTGTAGCGCGCTGTACATTGCCGGCTGAAAATCGTGATTGCCCGGTAGCCAAACGCAGGGCGCACGAAAGCTTGCGATGCCCTCAGCAAAATGCTGATAGGCCGCAGCGGATTGGTCCTGCGCCAAATCACCAGTCGCGACGATCAGGTCGTATTCAGGTGACTCTGCATGTATTGCATCCAGTACGGATTGATAGCTGTCCCAGGTGTTTACACCCAGCAGCGTTTCATGCTTTTCGGCAAACAGGTGAGTGTCTGTAATTTGTAAGATCCTGACTCTGGCCTCACCAGCCAAAGGAAGGGTTAACAGGCTTTCCAAATGGTGTCCTTAGGTTTCACGACGCTAATAAACCGGAATCGCCATCGCTCCATGTGCTAAACAGTACCGTAACCAGTCGGCCAGAAACTGATTAATTTGATGCTTTTCGTCGCGTTGATGCAACTTTTTATTTGGATAATCATACCGCGCTTTGAAGCGAAAGATCTGCTGACTCGAACACACTTCGGCCACCCTCGCGTCATGATACAGGCGGACTGTCAATGACGGCAGGCTCCAGTAAGTGACCGCGGGTGCCGTTTGTTCGATCGCGACAAGCGTAGTGTATCGGGTCGATTCAACGATCGTTAACCGATATTGTGCGTTTGCGACCTGATAGCTCACTGTTTCATCGGCTGCGTCATTACGCGGCAGCAGACGGCGCAATTGCGAATAGTTGGTTTCGCACAGGCGCATCATTTCAGGGAAGTCAGGTGTGTAACGCTTCATTTTTTCCACTCAGTTTTTAACTCTTGATAGTGCAGCTGTAACCATTGCAAGGCGATGACAGAAGCCGCGTTGTCGATTTTCCCCTCTTCAACCCATTGATAAGCCTGCTCCCGGCTCACCACATGAACACGAATATCTTCGTTTTCATCAGCCAGACCGTGGATCCCGCTCGCGGTCGTGGCGTCCACTTCGCCAACTAAAATAGACAGGCGCTCACTGGTGCCGCCAGGGCTTGCCAGATAGCTCAGAACGGGCTTGGTACGTTTAACTTCCAGCCCGGCCTCTTCCATCGCTTCACGACGAGCCACATCCTCAACGGTTTCGCCCTCTTCAATCATTCCAGCCACCATTTCCAGGAGCCACGGGCTTTCGCTGGTATCAAACGCCGCGATACGGATCTGCTCGACCAGAACAACTTCGTCCCGCTCAGGGTCAAAGGGTAGCAAGACTGCCGCGTGTCCGCGCTCAAAAATTTCGCGCTTTACCTCACCGCTCATACCACCGTTAAACAGGCGATGGCGGAACCGATAAAGATCCAGTGAAAAAAAACCGCGGTATAGCGTTTCTCGTGCAATAATTTCTACATCATTTTTAGTGAAAGTCATTGGCAAGTTGTCTGGTTTACGCATTGTGCTGTCCTGAAACCAATAGTGATTAAAATGTGAATTTCAAGGTCGTTTGACTGATGTTTGAACGCCCTTGTGTTAAATTGATGCAAATTAACGCCGTATGGCACGTAACGCCAACTTTTTGAAGTGGCGGATTCTGCTAGAATCAGCAAATATTTTTACAATTTGATCAGCGCTAAATACTGCTTCACAACAAGGAATGCAAATGAAGAAATTGCTCCCCATCCTTATCGGCCTGAGCCTGTCGGGGTTCACTACTTTGAGCCAGGCAGAAAACCTGATGCAGGTTTATCAGCAAGCACGCCTGAGCAACCCGGAATTGCGTAAATCCGCCGCCGATCGCGATGCTGCATTCGAAAAAATTAACGAAGCGCGTAGCCCATTACTGCCGCAACTAGGTTTAGGTGCCGATTACACCTACAGCAATGGCTACCGTGATGCAAATGGCGTCAACTCCAACGCAACCAGCGCGTCATTACAATTGACTCAGACGCTGTTCGACATGTCTAAATGGCGTGCCCTGACGCTGCAAGAAAAAGCAGCAGGCATCCAGGACGTAACGTATCAGACCGATCAGCAAACGCTGATCCTGAATACCGCTACCGCTTATTTTAACGTACTGAACGCGATTGACGTGCTGTCTTACACTCAGGCACAGAAAGATGCGGTCTATCGTCAGTTAGATCAGACCACGCAGCGTTTTAACGTGGGCCTGGTCGCCATCACTGACGTACAGAACGCCCGTTCACAATACGACACCGTGCTGGCGAACGAAGTTACCGCGCGTAATAATCTGGACAACGCGGTAGAACAGCTGCGCCAGGTGACCGGTAACTACTACCCGGAACTGGCTTCGCTGAACGTTGATGGCTTTAAAACCAACAAACCGCAGGCGGTGAACGCGCTGCTGAAAGAAGCAGAAAACCGCAACCTCTCATTATTGCAGGCGCGTTTGAGCCAGGATCTGGCGCGTGAACAGATTCGTCTGGCGCAGGATGGTCACTTACCGACGCTGGGTTTGACCGCCTCTACCGGCGTTTCTGACACCTCCTACAGCGGGTCGAAAACCAACACCTCCCAGTACGACGACAGCAACATGGGCCAGAACAAAATTGGTCTGAACTTCTCGCTGCCGCTGTACCAGGGCGGGATGGTTAACTCGCAGGTGAAACAAGCGCAGTACAACTTTGTTGGCGCGAGCGAACAACTGGAAAGCGCGCACCGCAGCGTGGTGCAAACCGTGCGTTCTTCGTTCAACAACATTAATGCTTCTATCAGTAGCATTAACGCGTACAAACAAGCGGTTGTCTCTGCCCAAAGCTCTTTAGATGCGATGGAAGCAGGCTATTCCGTAGGTACCCGTACCATCGTGGATGTGTTGGATGCCACCACCACGCTGTACAACGCCAAGCAGCAACTGGCGAATGCGCGTTATACCTATCTTATCAACCAGCTTAACGTCAAATCTGCGCTCGGTACGCTGAACGAGCAGGATCTGGTGGCGCTGAACAATACGCTGGGTAAACCGATCCCGACTTCTCCGGATAACGTAGCGCCGCAAAATCCGCAGCAAGATGCCGCTGTGAATGACTTTAACAGCAACGGCAATATGCCTGCGGCTCAACCAACGGCTGCACGTTCAACCAGCAGCAACGGTAACAACCCGTTCCGTAACTGATGCTGATGACGGGGCTTCGGCCCCGTCTGAACGTAAGGCAACGTAAAGATCCGCCCCTTCTTCCGCATTCTCGCCTCTTCCCGCTTCAATTTCGACCAGTCATCCTCTATTCTGAGCAGAGTTACCACTGGGTCCTGGAAGACATAAATGAAACGGACAAAATCTATACATCACGCCTCGTTCCGCAAAAGCTGGAGCGCGCGCCACCTGACTCCTGTCGCTCTGGCAGTTACCGCTGTTTTTATGCTCGCGGGCTGTGAAAAGAGTGACGAAACGGTTTCGCTTTATCAGAACGCGGACGACTGCTCTGCAGCTAATCCGGGTAAAAGCGCCGAATGTACCACCGCGTTTAACAATGCGCTGAAAGAAGCTGAACGCACCGCGCCAAAATACGCCACTCGCGAAGACTGTATCGCTGAATTCGGCGAAGGCCAGTGCCAACAGGCACCTGCACAAGCGGGCATGGCGCCGACCGGTGAAGGCCAGGCTCAGGCGCAGAATCAAAGCAGCGGCAGCTTCTGGATGCCGCTGATGGCAGGCTATATGATGGGCCGCATGATGGGTGGCGGTATGGGCGCTCAGCAGCCGCTGTTCAGCTCGAAAAATCCGGCCAGCCCGGCATACGGCAAATATACGGATGCCGGCGGCAAAAACTACGGCGCCGCAACGCCGGGTCGCACCATGACCGTACCGAAAACCGCCATGGCGCCGAAACCGGCTACCACCTCTACCGTAACCCGCGGCGGATTTGGCGAATCTGTGGCTAAACAGAGCACCATGCAGCGTAGCGCAAGCGGTACTACCACTCGTTCAATGGGCGGCTGATCGTCATGGAAAGAGTCAGTATTGTTGAGCGCCCGGACTGGCGCGATAAAGCCACCGAATACGGTTTCAACTTTCACACTATGTACGGCGAGCCGTACTGGTGTGAGGATGCGTATTATAAGCTCACGCTTGCTCAGGTCGAAAAGCTGGAAGAGGTCACCGCAGAGCTGCATCAAATGTGCCTCAAAGTGGTGGAAAGGGTCATCGCCAGCGATGAGCTGATGACCAAGTTTCGCATTCCGAAGCATACCTGGGGCTTTGTCCGCCAGTCCTGGCAGACACAGCAACCGTCGCTCTATTCGCGTCTCGATCTGGCGTGGGACGGCACGGGCGAGCCTAAGCTGTTAGAAAACAACGCCGATACGCCAACCTCTCTGTACGAAGCTGCGTTTTTCCAGTGGATCTGGCTGGAAGACCAACTCAATGCAGGCAACCTGCCGGAAGGCAGCGATCAATTCAACAGTCTGCAGGAAAAGCTGATCGAGCGTTTCGCCGAGCTGCGTGAGCAGTATGGTTTTCAGTTGCTACATCTGACCTGTTGTCGCGATACGGTGGAAGACCGCGGAACGATCCAGTATCTGCAGGATTGCGCTGCCGAAGCTGAAATCGCCACTGAATTCCTCTATGTCGAAGATATTGGTCTTGGTGAAAAAGGTCAGTTCACGGATATGCAGGATCAGGTCATTGCTAACCTGTTCAAGCTCTATCCGTGGGAATTCATGCTGCGCGAAATGTTCTCCACTAAGCTGGAAGACGCTGGCGTTCGCTGGCTGGAACCAGCCTGGAAGAGCATCATCTCCAACAAAGCGTTATTACCGCTGTTGTGGGAAATGTTCCCGGATCATCCGAATCTGCTGCCTGCGTATTTCGCCGAAGATGACTATCCTCAGATGGATAAATTCGTCGTAAAGCCGATCTTCTCACGTGAAGGCGCGAACGTTTCCATTATCGAAAACGGTAAAACGATCGAAGCAGTGGAAGGGCCGTACGGCGAAGAAGGTATGATCGTGCAGCAATTCCATCAGCTACCGAAGTTTGGCGACAGCTATATGTTGATCGGCAGCTGGCTAATCAACGATCAACCAGCTGGCATTGGCATTCGCGAAGACCGCGCGTTGATCACGCAGGATCTCTCGCGTTTCTATCCGCATATTTTTGTCGAATGACTGAGAGTGCCGGGTGGTGGCTGCGTCTTACCCGGCCTACAGCATGAACTGTAGGCTCGATAAGCGCAGCGCCATCGGGCATTTATCATCCGACCTGCACCGACAACATACTCAAACTTCCCATCTCAATCCCGTCAACAGGAATAGTCACCGGCTCTTTGCCGTCCCAGGCACCTAATACATACAGCAGCGGCAGATAGTGATCCGGTGTCGGGTTCGATAACGATCCCCCTTCATGATCGAGATAGTTCACCAGCGGGTGCTGTTCAACCGGTCCCTGCCATGTCAGGTTTGCTTTAACATATTCGTTGAATGAGGTCGCCCACGGATATGGCGTGTTCTCACCGTGCCAACGCGCAGTGCGCAGGTTATGCACCACGTTGCCGCTGGCTACCAGCATAATGCCCTCATCACGCAGTGCCGCCAGCTTGCGGCCAATTTCAAAATGCCAGGCCGCAGGTTTGGTACTGTCAATGCTCAGCTGCACCATCGGAATATCCGCATGCGGGTACATCTTGATCAGCACGCCCCATGAACCGTGGTCAAAACCCCACGCCTCTTTGTCTAAGGTAACGGGCACCGGGGCCAGCAAGTCAACCAAATGCTGCGCCAGTTCCGGTGATCCAGGAGCCGGGTAATGGGTGTCATACAGCGCCTGCGGAAAACCGCCAAAATCGTGGATCGTTTTAGGCGCTTCCATCGCCGTCACGCCCGTGCCACGAGTGAACCAATGCGCCGAGACCACCACAATGGCTTTCGGGCGCGGCAACGTTTCCCCCAGTTGCTGCCAGGCGCGGGTATAAACGTTATCTTCCAGAACATTCATCGGGCTACCGTGACCCAAAAACAATGCTGGCATACGAGTTGAAGACATGATGATATCCTTACTGAGGGAGTCATTTTGATACCACCACAATACGCTTATTCGGCTGATGAAGAACTCAGATAACCATGATGAAGATCATCAGTTATTTTGACGATCCGACCCGGACAGCAGATTGATAAGGAGTTTTATTTGTCGATGTCAGTACCTTTACTTCTGACTTTACTGGCAGGCGCCGCCACGTTTATCGGCGCATTTCTCGGCGTGTTAGGGCAAAAACCCTCCAACCGCGTGCTCGCCTTTTCGTTAGGCTTCGCCGCAGGGATTATGTTACTGATCTCACTGATGGAGATGCTCCCAGCCGCACTGGCTGCTGAAGGCATGTCGCCGGTATTGGGCTACGGAATGTTTATCGTTGGCTTACTGGGATACTTTGGCCTGGACCGCCTATTGCCGCACGCGCACCCTCAGGATCTGGTACAGAAAACCACGCGGCCACTGCCCGGCTCCATTAAACGTACCGCGATTTTATTAACGCTCGGCATTAGCCTGCACAACTTCCCGGAAGGGATAGCGACGTTTGTTACCGCCAGCAGCAACCTCGAGCTGGGCTTTGGTATTGCCCTTGCCGTCGCATTACACAATATTCCTGAAGGATTAGCCGTTGCGGGTCCAGTCTATGCAGCCACGGGCTCCAAACGTACGGCGATATTCTGGGCCGGGATCTCGGGCATGGCGGAAATCCTGGGTAGCGTACTGGCGTGGTTAATTCTGGGGAGCCTGATCTCGCCGGTAGTGATGGCGGCAATAATGGCAGCAGTCGCAGGAATTATGGTAGCGCTGTCCGTCGATGAGCTAATGCCGTTGGCAAAAGAGATCGACCCGAATAATAATCCCAGCTATGGGGTACTTTGTGGAATGTCGGTGATGGGGTTAAGTCTTGTCATCCTCCAGTCCATGGGGATCGGCTAATTCAGAGGGCGGATGCCACCCTGCTAATTTACAGCATCCGCTCATCCATAGCAGAACGTGAAGGACTATTCCTGTTCCTTAACCGCGCTGTTATCTTCGCCAGAACGACGAAAGAGTTTGTTTCGCGCCTCGAGTAATGCATCCCGGTCTTGCCGAAATGCCCGACAATAACGCTTCATATGGCAATAATAACCAACTGCAACGAGTGCAATTAATACAATCCAGTACCAGGCGATAAACATTCTTTTACCCTTAAAATTTAACATCATTAAACATTTAACGTTAAAATTTTACACAACCTTATTCTTACATACTCCTATAGTGGCATATTCCAGAAACAAATATATGATTTCGATCATATAAACCAGCAGCTATGCAAATAGTTGACACCGTTATAAAAAATAAAACAATGTCGACAAGATCACACTGCGCAATAATAAATATTGCCCTTAAAATAACGCACTCATACCATCCAAAAAATAATAAAAATTAGCGCCTGCAAAATAATACACCACATCAATATTAATATATTCACCATAAAAGTAGCATCGGCAATACCATTTTTTATTATATTCACATCGTAAAAACATAATATATTCAGCACTGTTATATCTAAAGATAATATAAGGAGATATATCCATGTTTACACAGTACCGAAAAACACTTCTAGCCGGAACGCTTGCACTGACGTTTGGCTTTGTCGCAGGTAATTCATTTGCCGCAGGTTTCCAACCAGCCCAGCCCGCAGGAAAATTGGGTGCGATAGTCGTTGACCCATACGGAAACGCCCCTCTTACCGCACTGGTTGAATTAGATAGTCATGTTATTTCGGATGTTAAAGTTACCGTTCATGGTAAAGGTGAAAAAGGAGTCCCAATTACCTATACCGTCGGCAAAGAATCCCTCGCCACCTACGATGGGGTTCCTATTTTTGGCCTTTATCAAAAGTTCGCTAATAAGGTCACTGTTGAATATAAAGAAAATGGCAAGGCCATCAAGGAAGATTACGTGGTGCAAACATCTGCCATCGTTAATCACTACATGGATAACCGTTCTATTTCCGATTTACAGCAAACAAACGTTATTAAGGTCGCACCTGGCTTTGAAGACCGTCTCTATCTGGTGAATACCCACACCTTTACCGCGCAGGGCGCAGAATTCCACTGGCATGGTGAAAAAGATAAAAATGCCGGTATCCTGGATGCAGGTCCGGCCGGTGGCGCATTACCCTTTGATATCGCACCCTTTACCTTTGTCGTTGATACGGAAGGCGAATATCGTTGGTGGCTGGATCAGGACACTTTCTATGACGGTCATGACATGGATATCAACAAGCGCGGTTACCTGATGGGCATACGGGAGACACCGCGCGGCACCTTCACCGCCGTACAGGGCCAGCACTGGTATGAATTCGATATGATGGGCCAGATTCTGGCCGACCATAAGCTGCCGCGCGGATTCCTCGACGCATCGCATGAGTCCGTCGAAACGGTGAACGGCACCGTACTGCTTCGCGTGGGTAAACGGGACTATCGCAAGGAAGATGGCATTCATGTTCAAACTATCCGCGACCAGATTATTGAAGTCGACAAATCCGGTCGTGTTGTTGACGTGTGGGATCTGACAAAAATTCTCGATCCGATGCGTGATGCACTGCTGGGTGCGTTAGATGCAGGCGCGGTATGCGTCAACGTGGACCTCGCTCATGCCGGCCAGCAAGCAAAACTGGAGCCAGATACCCCCTACGGTGATGCCCTCGGCGTGGGTGCGGGTCGTAACTGGGCGCACGTTAACTCCATCGCCTTTGACGCCAAAGATGACGCCATCATTATCTCTTCCCGCCATCAGGGGGTTGTCAAAATCGGTCGCGATAAACAGGTGAAGTGGATCCTTGCACCGTCTAAAGGCTGGAATAAGGCGCTGGCAAGCAAGCTGTTAAAACCGGTTGATGATAAAGGCAACGCACTGAAATGTGATGAAAATGGCAAGTGTGAGAATACCGATTTCGATTTTACCTACACCCAGCACACCGCATGGCTCTCCAGCAAAGGAACGCTTACCATTTTTGACAACGGCGATGGCCGCGGACTCGAACAACCAGCGTTACCAACGATGAAATACTCCCGTTTCGTCGAATATAAAATTGACGAGAAAAAAGGGACCGTTCAGCAAATTTGGGAGTACGGAAAAGAGCGCGGTTATGATTTTTATAGCCCTATCACCTCGGTTATCGAATATCAAAAAGATCGCGACACCATGTTTGGCTTTGGTGGTTCGATTAATTTATTTGACGTTGGACAACCAACCATCGGCAAAATCAACGAAATTGACTACAAAACAAAAGAAGTCAAAGTCGAAATTAATGTCCTGTCCGATAAGCCAAATCAAACTCACTACCGTGCATTGCTGGTTCATCCACGCCAAATGTTTAAATAATTAGATTAAGGATTAATTATGTCATCTAAATGGATCACTTCATTATTTAAAAGCGTGGTATTAACCGCCGCGCTGGCCTCACCGTTTGCAGCATCAGCGTTTACTGAAGGCACTGATTATATGGTTCTGGAAAAACCAATTCCCAATGCTGATAAGACGTTGATCAAAGTATTCAGTTACGCCTGCCCATTTTGCTACAAATATGATAAAGCCGTGACAGGGCCCGTGTCAGACAAAGTCGCCGATGTCGTTACTTTCACTCCGTTTCATCTGGAAACCAAAGGGGACTACGGTAAGCAGGCCAGTGAAATCTTTGCCGTAATGATTGCCAGGGACATGGCTGCAGGTATTTCATTGTTTGACGCCAAATCACAGTTTAAAAAAGCCAAGTTTGCTTATTACGCCGCCTACCACGATAAGAAAGAGCGCTGGTCAGAGGGTAAAGATCCCGCCTCATTCATCAAAACAGGGTTGGATGCAGCGGGCATGAGCCAGGCTGATTTTGACGCGGCATTGAAGGATCCTGCCGTCCAGCAAACGCTGGAGAAATGGAAAGCAGCATATGATGTCGCCAAAATCCAGGGCGTTCCGGCTTACGTCGTCAATGGTAAATACCTGATCTACACCAAAAATATCAAATCTATTGATTCCATGGCTGAGCTTGTCAGAGAGCTCGCGAAAAAATAAACAGGGACCCGGCTATGGCTTTCATAAAAGGATCGTGGCGAGACTTATGTAATACACCGGTTGATACCCTGGTGAGATGGCAGGAACAGCGCTTTCTGTGGCTGTTGATGGCTTGCGCAATGGGTGGATTGATTATTCTGGCGCACTCGTTCTTCCAAATCTATCTCTACATGGCCCCCTGCGAGCAATGTGTCTACATTCGTTTTGCCATGCTGGTGATGGTTTTTGGCGGATTGATTGCGGCAATCAACCCCAAAAATGTTGTTCTGAAGCTCATCGGTTGTATCGCGGCATTTTACGGCAGCATCATGGGCATTAAGTTCTCCATTAAACTTAACGGCATTCATTATGCTGTACATAACCCGGACCCGGATTCACTGTTTGGCGTACAGGGATGTTCCACCGATCCGACATTCCCTTTCAATTTGCCTCTGGCCAACTGGGCACCGGAGTGGTTTAAACCCACAGGAGATTGCGGCTATGACGCTCCCATCGTTCCCGACGGCGTGGCGCTCAGCAGTACGCAAAAGTGGTTTGTCGATCTGTACCAGCAGTCAGAAGGCTGGTATCTGATCCCGCCTTGGCATTTTATGAACATGGCGCAGGCCTGTTTGTTGGCCTTTAGTTTGTGCTTACTGTTGCTCGTCATTATGAGCGGCGCATGGGCATTAAAGCGGGTGAGAACCAAATAATCGGAGCAAGAAACAAAAAAACCGAAGCCTGGAAGATGGCTTCGGTTTTTATACTTACCGCGACTAACGTGGTAATTTGCGATTAGCTGGCTTTGCGCTCATGCGCCTGGCGGTAAGCCACCAGGTCTTCGATAGTAACTACCGCCATATTATGCTTGCCGGCAAATTCGATACATTCTGGCGCACGCGCCATGGTGCCATCGTCATTGGTCAGTTCGCACAGCACGCCTGCCGGTTTAAACCCTGCCAGCGTCATCAGGTCGATGGTTGCTTCAGTATGACCACCGCGGGTCAACACGCCACCTGCCTGAGCACGCAGCGGGAAAACGTGCCCCGGACGGTTAAGATCGGAAGGTTTAGCGCCATCCTGAATTGCCGCACGCACCGTAGTAACACGGTCCGCAGCGGAAACGCCGGTGGTCACGCCTTCTGCGGCTTCAATGGTCACGGTAAAACCGGTACCGTAAGCGCTGGTGTTATTTTCCACCATCATTGGCAGATCGAGCTGTTTACGTCGGTCTTCAGTGATGCACAGGCATACAATACCGCTGCCGTGACGAATGGTCAGAGCCATCTGTTCAACCGTCATGGTTTCTGCCGGGAAAATCATATCGCCTTCGTTTTCACGATCTTCGTCGTCAAGCACCATCACACCGCGTCCTTCACGCAGCGCAGACAGCGCAAGTTCAACACGTTCGAAAGGCGTACCAAAAGAGGAAAGTAGCGTCTGATTCATGGTAAAAAAACCTCACTAAAATTATGGTTACCAGAATCAGGGCAGTCTTAGGAGTACCGTCTAAGCGGCAAAAAAATAACGTGAGCGGGTCCATGCCCGACTGGATCGTTACTCTCTCCCATCCGGACTCTAACCGTCGGCCCCGGAATTACACCGGATCTGCTGACCTTTGAGTTTGCACCCAAAGCGCTCGCGGGCTTTCAACCTGAGTTGATTTACCGCCGGTGGGGAATTTCGCCCCGCCCTGAGAATAAGCGGGTTAACTATAACGCTATTGATTACCTTCATCAACGCCTTTGCTCGTCTTAGCTTCACACAATTCTGGTTTATGCCTGTGCCAGTTCGCACTACAATAGGCAACAACACGTACCAGTTCAGGGAAACCACAATGATTGACCCGAAAAAAATTGAGCAGATTGCTCGTCAGGTTCACGAGTCGATGCCGAAAGGGATCCGCGAGTTTGGCGAAGACGTCGAGAAGAAAATTCGTCAAACGCTGCAGTCACAGCTGACCCGTCTGGATCTGGTAAGCCGTGAAGAGTTTGATGTACAGACTCAGGTTTTGCTGCGTACCCGTGAAAAGCTGGCGCTGCTTGAGCAACGTCTGACTGAGCTGGAATCGCGTGAAAAAACGGCAGAAGTTAAACCTGCTCCCGCGATCCCGTCAGTCGATCCGCAAGAGTAAAAACGACAACGGGCCGCAAGGCCCGTTTTTTCTGTTAGTGTTCCAGTTCTAGCTTCCTGGCCTCCGTCGCCTGCTGGCAGTACAGCGCATAGCGTTTGCAAAACCAGCTACGATGTTCTTCATCCATATTCCCAGTTATCGCCTGGATATCTACGGGATGGCCCTCAGCTTGCATCCTGGCAAAACTACGGGCCAGGAAATCGAAATTGTTCATTGAATACATATTGCTGTTCATGAGCATACCCTCCAGTTATTGAATATCTGTTAAGGCCATATGCTTTTTCTAATTTCAGTATTTCCCTGGATGCGAAGTTATTCTGTACATATTGTGCGCAAACCCACTGCGCTGGTTCACAGTTTCCCACGAAATCTAAGAGGGGTCGGATTTAAGGTCAGCGTGACGCACGCTTATTGTAACGTCATGTAAAAGTAAATCGGGGGGAGAAATCCCCTCTCCCCTTATTCCTTTACTCTGGGTTGAAGAAAACAGCAGCATCAATAGCAAGAAACGTATCGAATCCAAAAGTTCGATACGTTTCCAGCATTTGTTATTTATCGCTGTCTTTTTGGATCTTCTTGATGATATTGGTCGTTGAGCAGCCATCTTCAAAGTTCAGCACCAGCACTTCTCCGCCGTTCGCCCACACTTCTTTGCTGCCCGCAATATCTTCCGGCTTATAGTCGCCGCCTTTTACCAGCAGATCCGGCAGGATGCCGGCAATCAGACGCTGTGGTGTGTCTTCTTCAAAAGAGACCACCCAGTCGACGGCTTCCAGCGCGCCCAGCACGATCATGCGCTGTTCCAGCGGGTTGACCGGACGCGTTTCGCCTTTCAGACGTTTGGTCGAAGCATCGCTGTTTACCGCCACGATCAGACGATCGCCCAGCTTGCGCGCATTCGCCAGATAGGAAACGTGGCCCGCATGCAGGATGTCGAACACGCCGTTGGTCATCACCACTTTCTCACCGCGCTTGCGGGCGCTGGCTACGGCCTGTTTCAGCTCAGACTCGCTCATCACGCCAAAGCCAGTGTCGGCCCGACCGCGCACGGCGTTTTCCAGTTCAATCGGGGAAACGGTGGAAGTCCCCAGTTTACCGACGACAACACCCGCTGCGGCATTAGCAAAATAGCACGCCTCTTCCAGAGTGTTCCCCGCCGCCAGCGTCGCAGCCAGCACGCCGATCACCGTATCGCCCGCCCCCGTCACGTCATACACTTCCTGCGCCTGCGTCGGCATATGCAGTGGCGATTTGCCCGGTTGCAGCAGCGTCATACCCTGTTCGGAACGCGTGATCAGCAGCGCAGAAAGGTCGAAATCTGCAATCACTTTCATGCCGCGCTCAACCAGTTCATCTTCGCTTTTGCACTTACCGGCCACCGCTTCAAATTCAGACAAATTCGGCGTCAGCAGCGTTGCGCCCCGATAGCGTTCAAAATCGGTCCCTTTCGGATCGATAAGCACCGGCACCCCAGCCTTACGCGCCAGAGCAATCATCTGCTGCACGCTTGCCAGCGCGCCTTTGGCGTAATCGGAGAGCACCAAAGCGCCAATGGAGCCCAGAGCCTGGTTAATACGCTCATGCAGTGGCTGCGGATCCACGCCTTCAAAACCTTCTTCGAAATCCAGGCGAATCAGCTGCTGGTTGCGGGAAAGCACGCGCAGTTTGGTGATCGTCGGATGAGTTGGCACAGAAACGAAGTCACATTTTACGTTCACATCCGCCAGCGTTTTGCTCAGCGCACGCGCCGCGTCGTCAATCCCAGTCAGGCCCACCAGACGCGAATTCGCTCCCAGAGAGGCAATGTTCATCGCCACGTTTGCTGCGCCACCGGGACGTTCTTCAATGGTATCAACCTTCACCACCGGAACCGGCGCTTCAGGTGAAATACGGCTGGTAGGACCGTACCAGTAGCGATCTAGCATCACATCACCGACAACCATGACTCCTGCACGTTCAAACTCTGGCAGCGTTACTTTCATTCCTGTCTCCTGAGAGATTCTCTGAGGGTCTTAAAATTTGCGCGCGATAATAGCACACTTCACTCGGCAACCAGCCACTTCTGCCAGCTGTCACGCACCAGCGTACGTTCAGCGTCGAAGTGCTCCGGCACCACATGGCCCGGAAGTTCCTGCAATGCAAGATGATGAAGTTCATCGCGCAGCGTCGTATAAGCACGGGTAAGCGCCAGCGCTTCCTGCTCATCCATAATGTCGTTTTGCGCCAGTAACTCCAGAATGCGCACGTTATCCGACCAGCGCGTCAGCTTCGGTTTTTCATGCGCATAGCGCAGCACCAGGTATTGCGTAATAAACTCAATGTCGGTGATGCCGCCTTCATCCGCTTTGATATCAAAACGATCGCGATGCTTATTGCCCAAATGGGCCCGCATTTTCTCACGCATTTCGCGCACATCGGTCTGCAAGGTTTTCGCATCGCGGACGAGGGTCATGATATCGCGACGAATCGCATCAAACTGAGAGGTCAACCGTGGGTCGCCGTACACCACTCGAGCGCGCACCAGCGCTTGATGCTCCCACGTCCAGGCTTCGTTGCGCTGGTAATCAGCGAAAGCCTCGGTTGATGTCACCAGCATTCCCGCCGCGCCGGACGGACGCAACCGCGCATCCACTTCATACAAAATACCGGATGAGGTGCGGGTGCTGAAAAGGTGCATAATGCGCTGCGACAGACGCAGATAGAACTGTCGCCCGTCAATCTCACGCTCACCATCCGTCATCACGTCCATAGGACAGTCATGCAGGAAGATCAAATCAAGATCCGAACTGTAGCCCAGCTCCCAGCCGCCCAGTTTGCCATACCCGACGACGGCAAAACCGCGCCCCTCGCGCTCGTTAAGATGAGTGGGTTGCCCGTAGCGAGCGACCATCTGCATCCACGCCTGCTGGACTACCGCATCAATAATAGCTTCCGCCAGCCAGGTTAAGTGGTCGCTCACCTTCATCACCGGCAGCGTACCAGCGATATCTGCCGCGGCAATGCGCAGCAACTGCGTTTGCTTAAACTGACGCAGCGCTTCCAACTGCTGCTCTTCGTCATCTTCCGGTACGCGCAGCAAATACTGGCGCAGTTCATCACGGTAGGCATCCGTCGCGGTGGGTTGATACAGGGTGTTCGGATCCAGCAGTTCATCGAGCAACAGCGGATACCGCGCCAGCTGGCTGGCGATCATCGGCGAGGCAGCACATAACGAAATCAGATGCTTAAGCGCTCCGGGGAATTCGCTCAGCAGCTCCAGATAGGTCGTACGGGTCACAATGCCTACCAGCAGCGGTGTGATGCGCGACAGTGGGACTGAGGCGTCGTCACGCGAACAGACATCGCTCAGCAGATGTGGCATTAAGTGATCCAGCACCTGGCGTCCGCGTGGGCCAATGGTGCGTTTATCCAGCTCTTTGCGAAAATCGGCAATCAGAGACAGCACGCGCCGGCGATCGTCATCCGCCAGATGCGTCAGCACCGGCGTGGTGTCATCTTCCTGTAATGCGTCCTGCCACAGTTCACGCCACTGTTCTGAGAGCGACTCTTCCTGGGTTTCTGCTTCGTCATCGCCAATCAACTCGTTAAACACCCGGCGCACGTTGTCCATATGACTGGCCAGCACATCGGTTAGCTGCTGCCAGTCATCGACGTTCATCCCCCACGCCAGCCGCGCGCGGTTCAGTTCATCGCCTGGCAACGTCTGGGTCTGCTCATCATTGATACTTTGCAGCAGGTTCTCCAGACGACGTAAATAGAGATAGGCTGCGCGCAGTTGTTCCGCGTCGGTATCTGACAGCAGGTGCAACGCATTGATGGCGCTGAGCGTGGGTAACAGCGAGCGGGATTGCAATGACGGCTCGCGCCCACCGCGAATAAGCTGGAATACCTGCACGATAAATTCGATTTCACGAATACCGCCCGCGCCCAACTTAATGTTGTCTTTAAGGCCACGGCGGCGCACTTCGCGGGCAATCATTCCTTTCATGTTACGCAGAGACTGGATCACACTGAAATCAATATAGCGGCGGAAAACAAAAGGCCGCAGCATAGCGCGTAGCTCACTGACGTAAGTACCGTCGGAATCGCCCATAATGCGGGCCTTGACCATCGCATAGCGTTCCCAGTCGCGCCCTTGTTCCTGGTAATAATCCTCCAGCGCGGAGAAGCTCAGCACCAGCGGGCCGCTGTCGCCAAACGGGCGTAAACGCATATCCACCCGATAGACAAATCCATCCATTGTGGGCTGATCCAGCACTTTGATAAGCCGCTGGCCCATACGGGTAAAGAACTGCGCGTTATCCAGCTCGCGACGTCCGCCCTGCGTACTGCCGTGCTCAGGCCAGGCAAAAATCAGATCGATATCAGAGGAAAAATTCAGTTCACCGCCGCCCAGTTTCCCCATGCCTAAAATCAGCAGCGGTTGCGCAACACCTTGTGGATTACAGGGCGTACCCCATTCACGACAGCAGGCGGCGTATAACCAGTCACGCGCGGCGACGATCAACGTTTCAGCCAAATGGCTTAGCTGCTGCAAGATACTCTCTTCCGTCACCAGCGACAGCGTCTGCGCCCAGGCGATACGCACCATGATGCGACGGCGAAACAGGCGCAGCTCACGCATCAGCGTGTTTTCATCGCTAACGTCGACCAATGCTTGCTGTAACCAATCAGCATAGTGTTGCCATTCATCCGCCCCGGGTGGCGTGCTTTCCAGTTCGACCAGCCATTCGGGATGGGCAATAATGCTGTCGCGAAAAAAATCACTGAATGTAAGCACTGACTTCGCCTGAATACTAAGCGAGGACTCAGATATTGCTGCTGGCAGCCGCTCAACAACGGTCGGCCAGTACTGCTGTAACGGTGAAGAGAGCTGCTTCATTTATGGATTATCCTTTGAATAGTACCGGGCAGCGGCATGTTGCCTTATCCAGCCTGCATGCCGCTTCCGCCCATCGCGTAGGCCTGATAAGCGCAGCGCCATCAGGCATCCCGGCCTCACCCTGATTATCGTTTTCCGCTGTGCAGCCAGAACGGTTCCAAAGCAATCGCCTCGTTGCGGAAGTGTTCAATTTCAATGTATTGGTTGGCCGCAATGGCGTGACGTAAACCCTGCCAGGTGGCGATCCATTCCGATGCGACCTTTTCGTCGTAGTATCCCGCCAGCATCAGCATGCTATCAATATTGCGCGTCAGGCGCGGAAGTTGAGCGGCGTACTGATCGCCCAGCGGCTGAGCAAAAGCTGTTTTCAGTTCAGCGGCATGGCGCGAGAGATGGGTATCTGAGAAACGCTTAAAGGAGTCGGCTATTTTACCCTGCGCCTTCGCATCAAGGAACGGCTGCCACCCTTTGGTCACCAGCCATTCGGTCAACGCCAGCTTGGCCATCGCCGTTTGCGTGCTGTAAACCGCGGAAACGGCAGAAACGTCAGACGCAATGATCGCTTCCGACTGGGTCAGCAAATCACGTAAGTGAGCACTCGCTTTTCGCGGCACATTACCGCCAAACAGCATCAGAATGTGACGCACCAGGCCCATCGCAGCCAGCACCTCGGCTTTCGCCCCTTTGACGCCGCGCACCCACAGCTCTTCATGGTACTGCCACTGTGATAATGCCAGCTCCAGCGCCGCTTCCAGCCCTTGCTCAATACTCGCTTTTGCCGGAACCTTCAAAATGCGCGTCGGTTTGAGTTCACGCGGTGCATTCCCCTGAGCCAGATGATAGCCGCGCGCCGCTTTACTCAGGCTGCCCTGGCGTAAACCGGTTTGCGATACCAGTTGGTTTGCCAGCTTCATTACCGCACGGGTATCGCCGCTTAACAGCTCCAGTTCAAGCTCACAGATAGGTTCAGCCAACTCGCCCGCTTTCACTTCCCCGAGATCGAGGGCCATTTCAATGCGGCTATCGTCGATATCAAGGTGCCATTTCTCACGGTAAAAATCGGTGCTGAAGAGCGGCTGTACATGAGAGGCAAGTTCAGCGGGCAGTTCGCCATCAGGCCAGACTTCCGTTGGAAACAGGGAGAGATCCAACTCTGGCGCGTTCAGCGCAACGTTAAACTCCGGCCGCTGATGCAGGCCACCCGTCACTCGTCCGGCAATTTTCATGGTCATTTCGTAATGACCGTTCTCACCGCGAATACGCAGCCCCATATCGTGACCACGCAGCCACGCATCGGGCGTTTCGTAGTAGATATTCAGCAACTGGCTGGGCGCATGATGCTCTCCCCCCAGCGTATTCAGACGTTCACGTAGCGCATCTACAGCGTCACTATTGACGATAAATTTTAATTCGATTTCCTGGGCCATGGTCTTGTACTTATGGGTTATGTCACAGTTGAGAAAACTGACTGCGAACTAAGCTCGTTCTTTATGGTCAGTAGATAGTATTTTGCGCCAAATTGCCATGCAACGAGCAATTTGACGGGCGTAAAAGTTTCGAGTGGTGGCAAAAAGGACACAGATGATTCCGATTGATGTCGAATGCTTTGCGTAGAGACACTGATGCCACTACTATCGTTCCACTTTCTATGACAATAACGACAGCCTGATGCCAAAATTACGCCTGATTGGATTAACTTTACTCGCACTTAGCGCCACTGCAGTCTCTCATGCCGAAGAAAAGCGCTATGTTTCTGACGAACTGAACACCTGGGTCCGCAGCGGTCCGGGAGATAATTATCGCCTCGTGGGTACGGTTAACGCCGGCGAGGAAGTCACGCTATTACAGACCGATGCCAACACCAACTACGCCCAGGTGAAAGACAGCACCGGACGTACCGCCTGGATCCCACTGAAAGAGCTGAACAGTACGCCGAGCCTGCGTACCCGCGTTCCCGATCTGGAAAACCAGGTCAAGACCTTGACCGATAAGCTCAATAATATCGACACCACGTGGAATCAGCGCACCGCCGATATGCAGCAAAAAGTGTCGCAAAGCGACAGCGTAATCGACGGGCTGAAACAAGAAAACCAGAAGCTGAGGAACGAGCTTATCGTGGCGCAAAAGAAGGTCAGCGCAGCCAACCTTCAGCTTGATGACAAACAGCGCACCATCATCATGCAGTGGTTTATGTACGGCGGCGGCGTGCTAGGTCTTGGTTTGTTGCTCGGCCTGGTTCTGCCACACATGATCCCCAGCCGTAAACGCAAAGATCGCTGGATGAACTGAATCGCCTTCTCCGCCACACTGACATATGATTAAGGGATCATAATTTCAAAAGGAAAGTGGCGTGAAGATTTATCTGGTCGGTGGTGCTGTTCGGGATGCGTTATTAGGGCTACCGATTAAAGATAAAGATTGGGTTGTTGTCGGCGCCACGCCGCAAGAGATGCTCGACGCGGGCTACCAGCAGGTAGGCCGCGATTTTCCCGTGTTTCTGCATCCGCAAACCCGGGAAGAGTATGCGCTGGCGCGTACCGAACGCAAATCAGGCTCGGGGTATACCGGATTCACCTGTTACGCCGCGCCGGATGTGACGCTGGAGGCTGATCTTCAGCGTCGCGATCTGACCATCAACGCAATGGCCCGCGATGACGACGGCGAGATTATCGATCCGTATAACGGACGCGACGATCTGGAAAACCGTCTGCTACGCCATGTGTCCCCCGCCTTTAGCGAAGATCCATTGCGCGTGCTGCGCGTGGCGCGCTTTGCTGCCCGCTATGCGCACCTCGGTTTTCGTATCGCTGCAGAAACCATGACGCTGATGCGCGATATGAACGCCGCAGGGGAACTGGAACACCTGACGCCAGAGCGGGTGTGGAAAGAAACGGAAGGTGCTTTAACCACCCGCAACCCACAGGTATTTTTTCAGGTCCTGCGCGACTGCGGCGCACTGCATGTCCTGTTTCCGGAAGTAGATGCCCTGTTTGGCGTTCCCGCGCCCGCGCAATGGCACCCGGAAATTGATACCGGTATTCACACGCTGATGACGCTGTCGATGGCGGCCATGTTAAGTCCGGAGGTCGACGTGCGTTTTGCCACGCTGTGCCACGATCTTGGCAAGGCATTGACACCAAAAGCGCTGTGGCCACGCCACCACGGTCACGGTCCGGCTGGCGTGAAGCTGGTCGAGCAACTGTGCCAACGCCTGCGCGTGCCGAATGACATCCGTGATTTAGCCAAACTGGTAGCCGAGTTCCACGACCTCATTCATACCTTCCCGATCCTGCAGCCGAAAACCATCGTTAAGCTGTTTGATTCCATCGATGCCTGGCGCAAACCGCTGCGCGTGGAGCAAATCGCCCTGACCAGCGAGGCCGACGTGCGTGGGCGAACCGGTTTTGAAGCGGCGGATTATCCGCAAGGCAGGCTGTTGCGTGAAGCCTGGCAGGTTGCGCAGGCGGTACCAACGAAAGACGTCGTTGAGGCGGGATTCAAAGGTCAGGCTATTCGCGAGGAACTGACCCGGCGTCGGATCGCGGCGGTGGCCGACTGGAAAGAACAACGTTGCCCGAAAGCGTAGACAGTGCATTGCCGGATAAGCGTTAACGCCGCTATCCGGCAAGCTAGTAAAATCAGAAGAACACGACGTAAACGGCAGCCGCCACAATAAAGCGGTAAATCGCAAACGGAATAAACGAGATGCGCTTAATCAGCTGTAGGAAGGTTTTGATCGCCACCAACGCCACGATAAACGCCGTCACGAAACCAACTGCAAACATCGGAATATCTGATGCGCTGAGGAACGTCCAGCTTTTGTAGAGATCCAGCGCCGTTGCGCCCATCATCATCGGCACGGCCAGCAGGAAGGAGAATTCGGAGGCCGCGTAACGGCTTACTCCCATCAGCATACCGCCAGAAATCGTCGCCCCTGAACGAGAAAAACCCGGCCACAGCGCCAGACACTGGAAACAGCCAATCATAAACGCCTGGCGATAGGTCATATCATCCAGACCCGGGGCACGCGGCTCTTTCGGCTTCAGGCATTCTGCGGCAATCAGCAGCACGCCCCCTACCACCAGCGCATACATGACGTTGATCGGGTTAAACAGCGATTTGATGATGTCGTGGAAAATCAGTCCCAGTACGACGGCAGGAACCATCCCCAACAGAATATGGCCCAGCGTCAGCCGACCTTTGCCAGTGCCTTCATGTGGGACCTTACCGAAGTGAATGCCAATCAGGCCAAACAGGCGTCGCCAGAACATCACCACGACCGCCAGGATAGAGCCCAACTGGATAACCACCTCAAATGTTTTTGCGGTGTCACCCTCAAAACCCAGCAAGTGGCCAACAATAATCATATGGCCGGTACTGGAAACGGGTAAAAACTCCGTCAATCCTTCGACCACACCCAAAATTGCCGCCACCAGCAGCGAGTGCATATCACTCATTAATGAACCTCTAGATAGATAAACCACGGCGAAAACGAGCCGACATAAAGACCCTTTTATACCCGTTTGGTTTAGATATTATTATTTTAATTATTTTCTTTCAGATTATTGCCACGCTCAATGATAACCCCGACGTTCGCCGCACGGGCTACCGCGCCAGGTTTACTGAGTTTGATCCGCACCCATGGAGAATTAAAACGGCTAAGCAGCAGATCCGCCACCTCTTCCGCCACGCGTTCGACCAGCGCAAAGCGCCCGCCTTCCACATGATTAACAACCGTTTGAGCAATATCAGCATAGCTCAGGCAATCAGCCACATCATCGCTTTTAGCCGATTTACGGTTGTCCCACGCCATTTCGATATCGAACACCAACTGTTGTTCGATCGTTTGTTCCCAGTCGTAAACACCAATAGTGGTGATTACAGAAAGTTGCTCTATAAATACAATATCCATCACGACCTGCCTGCTTTTTGGCTAACCCGGATACCACTTCCGGCGAAATATGCGTATTATCCACAGAAGTAGCGTTTTACACGACATTTTCAAAACGGAACAGCTTATGAGTGCAATCGCGCCTGGAATGATTATCTTCGCGTACCTCTGTGGCTCAATTTCCAGTGCTATTCTGGTATGCCGCCTTGCTGGATTACCGGACCCGCGTGACAGCGGCTCTGGGAATCCGGGCGCGACAAACGTATTGCGCATCGGTGGCAAAGGAGCCGCCGTCGCGGTGCTGATTTTCGACGTCCTGAAAGGTATGTTACCCGTCTGGGGTGCCTATGCGCTAGGCATTAGCCCCTTCTGGCTGGGATTGATCGCGATCGCCGCCTGTCTGGGTCACATTTGGCCGGTCTTCTTCGGCTTTAAAGGTGGGAAAGGCGTTGCCACCGCCTTTGGCGCAATTGCGCCGATTGGTTGGGATTTAACCGGCGTGATGGCCGGAACCTGGCTGCTGACCGTTTTATTAAGCGGCTATTCATCATTAGGCGCTATCGTCAGCGCGCTGATCGCCCCCTTTTACGTCTGGTGGTTCAATCCCCAGTTCACTTTCCCGGTGTCCATGCTGTCGTGCTTAATTCTGTTACGCCACCATGACAACATTCAGCGTCTGTGGCGTCGTCAGGAGCCAAAGATCTGGACCAAGCTGAAGAAAAAACGCGAAAGAGACCCAGAGTGATTTTAATGTCGGATAGCGACGCAACAGCGTCTTATCCGGCGTGGGGAATGTGATACCCCTCTACCGGTTTGCCTAATCGGTGCTGGCACCACGTCGCCAGAAACTCCACGCACACCCGAAGCTTCACGCTGCGATACAGCGGCTCCTGATAAACCGCCCAGATATTGGCGCTTTGCGCATAGTCCGGCAGCACGCGCACCAGTTCACCGCTTGCCAGAAACGGCTGCAGGTCCCATTCGGAACGCAGCATAATCCCTTTTCCCTGTAGCGCCCACTGCAACACAATCTCGCCGCTGTTGGAGGAAAGATGTCCCGCCACCTTGACCGACTTTTTCTCCTGGCCGTTATCCAGCTCCCACACCCCGTGGGTCATATCGCGTTCTTTAGTGACCAGGCAATCATGACGACTTAATTCCTGCAGCGTTGTCGGCTCACCGTATTTTTGTAAATACGTCGGCGCTGCACATAATATTCTTCTATTTTTCGTTAACAAATGCGCAATATAATAATCCGGAATCTCGTCATTAATACGAATATCCAAATCGATATTATCCTGCGCCAAATCAATTTGCCGATCATAAAGTTCAAAATGCACCTGTAATTCAGGATAGCTATGCATCAGTTCGGTAATAGCCGGTGCAATATAACTGCGCCCAAAGCCAAAGCTACAGCCGATACGAATCATCCCTGCCGGGCGCGTTTTGAGTTGCGTGACGTCATCGACCAGATGCTGATAGCCCGCAAGAATAGCCTGCGCATGTTCATAACAACGTTGACCACTCTCCGTGAGTGTCACGCCGCGCGCGGAGCGGCTTAGCAGCGTCGTCCCCAGCGTTGACTCAAGGATCTGAATGCGTTTCGTCACAAATGCGGGCGTTTGGCCGAGCGCCGCGGCGGCGGCACTGAAGCTGCCGCTATGAACAATTTCAACCAGGACCTGCAGGTCTTTCGCGAGGGGATACGTGTTCAGCATGATCGGTATATCCGTAAAGTTGTTAACTGCAGTGTAATTCCCTCATGCGTATTAAACCCTGCCTTTGCGCAATTTTTATTGCTTATCTGAACATCATTCACGATCTGTTAATTGGATATTCACAGTGGCAAATAATATAAACCCACATTTTTAGTGGTAGTTTGTGGCGGAGAATTTATTTCCAGATAAATAAAAGAACTGGAGTTAACAAGATGAGCAATCAAAATAACCAAAATGCGATAACTACGCTGACAAACATTGTCGCCGATTTTACCGCCATGATTTCTACCCGCATGCCTGACGACGTCGTAGATAAATTAAAACAGCTGCGTGAAGGCGAAACTTCGCCGATGGGTAAAATCATCTACCACACCATGTTTGACAACATGCAGAAAGCTATCGACCTGAACCGTCCGGCCTGTCAGGACACCGGCGAGATTATGTTCTTTGTGAAGGTCGGCTCCCGTTTTCCGCTGCTGGGCGAATTGCAAAGCATCCTGAAACAGGCCGTTGAAGACGCCACGGTAAAAGCGCCGCTGCGCCATAACGCGGTCGAGATTTTTGACGAAGTGAATACCGGCAAAAATACCGGTACCGGTGTGCCGTGGGTCACCTGGGACATCATCCCTGATAACGACGACGCGGAAATCGAAGTCTACATGGCAGGCGGCGGTTGTACGCTGCCGGGACGTTCGAAAGTGTTAATGCCCTCTGAAGGCTACGAGGGCGTGGTGAAATTTGTCTTCGAAAATATCTCCACGTTAGCAGTCAACGCTTGCCCGCCGGTGCTGGTGGGCGTAGGTATTGCCACCTCCGTGGAAACCGCCGCCGTACTTTCTCGTAAAGCGGTGCTACGTCCTATCGGATCACGTCATCCGAATCCAAAAGCGGCCGAACTGGAACTGCGTCTGGAAGAAGGGCTGAACCGTCTGGGCATTGGCCCGCAAGGGTTGACCGGGAATAGCTCGGTGATGGGCGTGCATATCGAATCCGCCGCACGCCATCCGTCGACTATCGGCGTTGCCGTTTCTACCGGCTGCTGGGCACACCGTCGCGGCACGCTGTTGGTTCATGCAGACCTCTCCTTCGAAAACCTGTCTCACACCCGGAGCGCGTTATGAAAAAGATCCTCACAACCCCGATCAAAGCCGAAGATCTGGCCGACATTCGCGTTGGCGATGTCATCTACCTGACCGGTACGCTGGTGACCTGCCGTGACGTGTGTCACCGCCGCCTGATCGAACTGAAGCGCCCGATTCCTTATGACCTGAACGGCAAAGCCATTTTCCACGCGGGGCCCATCGTACGTAAGAACGGTGAAAAATGGGAGATGGTCTCCGTTGGCCCAACCACCAGCATGCGTATGGAAGCGTTTGAGAAAGACTTTATCGAGCAGACGGGCGTCAAACTGGTGGTCGGCAAGGGCGGCATGGGACCGCTAACGGAAGCAGGCTGCAAGCAGTTTAAAGCGTTGCACGTAATCTTCCCGGCAGGCTGTGCGGTCGTGGCGGCAACCCAGGTCGAAGAGATCGAAGAGGTACACTGGACCGAACTTGGCATGCCGGAATCCCTGTGGGTATGTCGGGTTAAAGAGTTCGGCCCGCTGATCGTTTCCATCGATACCCACGGCAATAACCTGATCGCCGAAAACAAAAAGCTGTTCGCTGAACGTCGCGATCCTATCGTCGATGAAATCTGCGAGCACGTGCACTACATCAAATAACCCTCCCGGAGAGGCGCTGCGCCTCTCCCTTTTCGTAGGGATACAACAATGGCACCTTTAGCTGGTTGGTGGCGATACCTGGCTCCGCTGGTGGTCATCGCCATTATTGCTGTACTGCCCGTCCCCAACGGCCTTGAGAGCCACACCTGGCTCTATTTTGCCGTTTTTACCGGTGTGATTGTGGGGCTGATTCTGGAACCTGTACCGGGCGCGGTGGTAGCGATGATTGGCATTTCGATCATCGCCGTCCTTTCACCGTGGCTGCTGTTCAGCCCGGAGCAACTCGCGCAGGACGGTTTTAAATTTACCGCCAAATCGCTGTCATGGGCGGTATCAGGTTTTTCAAACTCGGTAATCTGGCTTATCTTCGCGGCCTTTATGTTTGGTACCGGCTATGAGAAAACCGGGCTCGGTCGACGTATCGCGCTGATGCTGGTGAAAAAGATGGGGCACCGGACGCTGTTTCTCAGCTATGCGGTGATGTTCTCTGAACTTATCCTCGCTCCCGTCACGCCATCCAACTCCGCGCGCGGGGCCGGAATAATCTACCCGATTATCCGCAACCTGCCGCCGCTGTATAACTCGCAGCCCAATAGCGCCAGTTCTCGCTCCATTGGCTCGTACATTATGTGGATGGGCATTGTCGCCGACTGCGTCACCAGCGCCATTTTCTTAACGGCGATGGCGCCGAACCTGCTGTTAATCGGCCTGATGAAAGGCGCGTCCCACACGGCGCTGAGCTGGGGCGACTGGTTCTTAGGCATGCTGCCGCTGAGTATTTTACTGGTGCTGATTGTGCCCTGGCTGGCGTACGTGTTGTATCCACCGGTGCTGAAATCCGGTGATCAGGTTCCGCGCTGGGCGGATACAGAGCTAAAAGCAATGGGACCGCTCTGCGCACGCGAGAAAAAAATGTTGGTGCTGATGGTCGGCGCACTGGTGCTGTGGATCTTCGGCGGCGATTACATTGACGCTGCGATGGTCGGATACAGCGTAGTGGCGTTGATGCTGGTTCTGCGCATCATTAGCTGGGATGACATCGTCAGTAATAAAGCCGCGTGGAACGTCTTTTTCTGGCTGGCCTCGCTGATAACGCTGGCGACCGGGCTCAATAACACCGGTTTTATTACCTGGTTCGGCAAGCTGCTGGCAAACGGGTTGAGCGGCTATTCGCCGATGATGGTGATGGTGGCGCTCATTGTGGTGTTCTATTTGCTGCGCTACTTCTTTGCCAGCGCCACGGCGTATACCTCCGCCCTGGCACCGATGATGATTGCCGCCGCGCTGGCGATGCCGGAAATCCCACTCCCGGTCTTCTGCCTGATGGTCGGCGCAGCCATTGGTCTCGGCAGCATTCTGACCCCGTATGCCACCGGTCCTAGCCCTATCTACTACGGCAGCGGCTATTTGCCGACGGTGGATTACTGGCGACTCGGTGCTATTTTTGGCCTGATTTTCCTTGTGCTACTGGTGATTACCGGTCTGGTCTGGATGCCCCTCGTTTTACTGTAAAACCCCATTGGGGCGGCATATTGTCGCCCCTTTATCCATAAGCTTCTCATATGATCGATTTCCCGATGCGCTGAGGCATACTTTTTTGTATGCAAACACCCTCATGCTGATAAGGGAAACGCTCTGGACACGGTTGCGCACGAGACACTCACACGGGGCTGGCAGGCCGAACTGGATCTGCATTTCACCCGCACTGGGCACAACACGGTGCTCGCCTCGGCGCGTCATCAGGGTCCATTGACGGTTCAGCGCCCGTTTTACCCGGAAGAGGACGTCTGCCACCTCTATTTGCTTCATCCACCCGCGGGGATCGTCGGCGGGGATGAACTACACATTGCCGTAACTCTCAACGAAAACAGTCATGCGTTAATCACCCAGCCCGGCGCGGGAAAGTTTTATCGCAGCGGTGGGCCGCAGGCGTTGCTGCGCCAACATTTCACGCTCGCCCCGCACGCCACGCTGGAGTGGCTCCCCCAGGATACGATCCTCTTTCCTGGCGCCAACGCCACTATCCAGTCCGTCTTTCACATCGCGTCGGAGAGTCGACTGCTGGCCTGGGATCTGCTGTGCCTCGGGCGACCAGTTATGCAGGAGTCCTTCAGCCACGGCTCGCTGCAAAACCGTCTGGAAGTGTGGCGAAATGGGCAGCCGCTGCTGATAGAGCGCTTGCAGTTGCAGAAGGGGGAGCTGAGCGGCGTCGCGCACCATCCCTGGGTCGGCACGTTGCTGTGTTATCCGGCCACTGAAAACATGCTGGAAGGCACGCGCGAGCGGCTGACGCCGCTTGGCGATTACGCCGGGACAACGCTTAACGACTCACTGCTGACGATCCGCTTTCTTGCCGACGACAACCTGATTGTTCAGCGCGTTATGCGTGACATTTGGCAATTTCTGCGCCCGCTTTTGACACACAAACCGCCCGTACTACCGCGAATCTGGCAAACCTAAGAGACCCCGTATGGAACTGACCCCCAGAGAAAAAGACAAGCTGTTGCTGTTTACTGCCGCGCTGGTGGCAGAACGTCGCCTGGCCCGCGGGCTGAAGCTGAACTATCCGGAATCGGTGGCGCTAATTAGCGCTTTCATCATGGAAGGGGCACGCGATGGTCAAACCGTGGCCTCGCTGATGGAAGACGGGCGTCACGTCCTGCGCCGCGATCAGGTGATGGAAGGCGTTCCGGAGATGATCCCAGATATTCAGGTTGAAGCGACGTTTCCGGACGGATCAAAGCTGGTCACCGTCCACAACCCGATCGTTTAAGGAGCGGCAATGATCCCAGGTGAATATCAGATAGCCAAAGGCAATATCGCGCTCAATCAGGGGCGGGAAACCTGTACGATCGTGGTGGAAAATCATGGCGACAGACCCATCCAGGTGGGATCGCACTATCACTTTTCCGAGGTGAACCCGGCGCTGCGCTTTGACAGGCGGGCTGCACGCGGCTTTCGTCTAAACATTCCTGCGGGCACGGCGGTACGTTTTGAGCCGGGACAAAAACGCGAAGTCGAACTGGTGCGCGTCGCTGGCGCACAAAGGATCGTGGGTTTTCGCAGCGAAGTGATGGGCGCACTGGAGGCAAATGATGAGTGAAATTTCACGGCAGGCGTACGCCGACATGTTTGGCCCAACCACCGGCGATAAGGTACGTCTGGCGGATACCGACCTGTGGATTGAGGTGGAAAAAGACTTCACCACCTACGGCGAAGAGGTCAAATTCGGCGGCGGGAAAGTGATCCGCGACGGCATGGGTCAGGGACAAATGCGCGCGCAAGCGTGTGTGGATCTGGTGATAACCAACGCCCTGATCGTCGATCACTGGGGGATCGTGAAAGCGGATATCGGCATCAAGGACGCCAGGATCTTCGCCATCGGCAAAGCGGGTAATCCTGATATTCAGCCCGACGTCACGATCCCGATAGGCGTGGGAACTGAAGTTATCGCCGGGGAAGGCAAGATCGTCACCGCGGGCGGCGTGGATACGCATATTCACTGGATCTGTCCACAGCAGGCACAGGAGGCGCTGGTTTCCGGCGTAACGACGATGATCGGCGGCGGCACCGGCCCGGCAGCAGGAACTAACGCCACCACCTGCACGCCGGGTCCGTGGTACATCGCGCGCATGCTGCAGGCGGCAGACGCCTTGCCGGTTAACATCGGTTTGCTGGGTAAAGGCAACGGCTCAAACCCTGACGCCCTGCGCGAGCAAATCACCGCGGGCGCCATTGGCCTGAAAATCCATGAAGATTGGGGCGCCACGCCAGCCACCATCAACTGTTCCCTGGAAGTGGCAGAGGAGATGGATATCCAGGTGGCGCTGCACAGCGATACGCTCAATGAGTCCGGTTTCGTTGAAGATACGCTGGCGGCGATTGGCGATCGCACCATTCATACCTTCCACACCGAAGGCGCGGGCGGCGGCCATGCGCCAGATATCATCACCGCCTGCGCGCATCCGAATATTCTGCCCTCCTCCACTAACCCGACGCTGCCCTATACCGTCAACACCATCGACGAGCATCTCGACATGCTGATGGTTTGCCACCACCTCGATCCGGATATCGCCGAAGACGTGGCCTTTGCCGAATCACGCATTCGCCGGGAAACGATCGCTGCCGAAGATGTGCTGCATGACATTGGCGCGTTTTCCCTGACCTCGTCCGATTCACAGGCGATGGGGCGCGTGGGCGAAGTGATCCTGCGCACCTGGCAGGTGGCGCACCGCATGAAGGTTCAGCGTGGTCCGCTGGCAGAAGAAACAGGAGACAACGACAACCAGCGCGTTAAACGCTACGTCGCCAAATACACTATCAACCCGGCGCTAACCCACGGCATCGCCCACGAAGTTGGCTCCGTTGAGCCTGGCAAACTGGCCGATCTGGTGCTGTGGTCCCCAGCCTTTTTTGGCGTAAAACCAGCGACGATCGTAAAGGGCGGGATGATCGCCTGTGCGCCGATGGGCGATATCAACGCCTCGATCCCCACCCCGCAGCCGGTGCATTACCGCATGATGTTCGGTGCACTTGGCGCGGCGCGGCATCGTACTCGGCTGACCTTTATTTCGCAGGCCGCTAACGCGCAAAACATCCCGCAGCAGCTCAATTTGCAAAGCGCCATCGCCGTCGTCAAAGGCTGTCGGACGGTGAAAAAGGCCGACATGATCCACAACGGCCTGCAACCCAATATCACCGTCGATGCTCAGACTTATGAGGTGCGCATTGATGGCGAACTTATCACCAGCGAACCGGCAGACGTTTTGCCGATGGCGCAACGCTATTTCCTGTTTTGAGGAGTGACGATGATCTACCTGACCCAACGCCTTGACCACGCCCACCGCGTCACCGCAAGCGTCACGCTACCCATTGATATTCGAGTAAAAAGCCGTGCCAGAGTGACGCTGAACGACGGTCGCGAAGCCGGGCTAATGCTTCCGCGCGGTTTGCTGTTACGCAGTGGTGATCTGCTGACCACCGAAGATGGCAGCGAGGTTATCGAAGTGATCGCCGCGCCGGAGTCGGTTTCCGTGGTGCGCTGCGCCGATCCTTTCCTGCTCGCCAAAGCCTGTTATCACCTCGGCAATCGCCACGTTCCGCTGCAAATTCTGCCGGATGAGTTGCGCTACCATCACGATCATGTACTGGACGCCATGTTGCGCCAGTTCAGCCTGGAGGTGACGTTCGCTCAACTACCGTTTGAACCGGAAGCAGGCGCTTATGCCAGTGAATCACACGGGCATCATCACACCCATGCGCACTGATGCATAACATCCAACAGCTGCGTCTGATGCAGCTCGCCAGCAGCGCTCTCCCGGTGGGGTCGTTTACCTGGTCCCAGGGTCTGGAGTGGGCGGTTGAAATCGGCTGGGTGAAAAGCGCCGATGACTTCTCTGACTGGCAAATCCAGCAGATGGAGCAGAACTTCTTTACCGTCGACCTACCGCTACTGGCGAGACTGTATCGCGCCTGCGAGCAGGACGATCTCGCTGCAGCACGCCGCTGGAGCGCTTACCTGTTGGCCTGTCGGGAAACCCGCGAACTACGGGATGAAGAACGCAGTCGGGGCGCGGCGTTTACGCGGCTGGTCACCGACTGGGAAGCAGATTGCTCGCGGGAGTGGCGCGCGCTCTTTGTCGACAGCCAACTCTGCGGTATGGCCTGGCTGGGCGTGCGCTGGAAAATCCCCCTGACCGAGCTGGCGTTAAGCCTCGGCTACAGCTGGATTGAGAGCGCAGTGATGGCTGGCGTCAAACTGGTCCCTTTTGGGCAGCAGGCGGCCCAGCGTTTGATCATTGCGCTCTGCAACCGGTATGCACAAGGTCTGGCACAGGCGCTGGCGTGTCCTGACGCCAGCCTCGGCTCAGCAACGCCGTTGGCGGCCATCGCATCTGCCCGGCATGAAACCCAATATTCCCGATTATTCCGCTCCTGAGGAGAAAAAATGAGTAACAACAAGCATCCCCTGCGCGTGGGCGTTGGCGGCCCGGTTGGCTCCGGCAAAACGGCGCTGCTGGAAGCGTTATGCAAATCCATGCGCAGCAGCTATCAACTGGCGGTGGTAACCAACGATATCTATACCAAAGAAGATCAGCGCATTCTCACCGAAGCAGGCGCACTGGAGCCAGACAGGATCGTCGGCGTGGAAACCGGCGGTTGCCCGCACACTGCTATCCGTGAAGATGCGTCGATGAATCTGGCCGCCGTAGAGGCGCTGAGCGAGAAATTCGGCAATCTGGATCTGATTTTTGTGGAAAGCGGCGGCGATAACCTGAGCGCCACCTTCAGCCCGGAATTAGCGGATCTGACGATCTATGTGATCGACGTTGCCGAAGGTGAGAAGATCCCGCGTAAGGGTGGCCCGGGGATCACCAAATCTGATTTTCTGGTGATCAATAAAACCGATCTGGCCCCTTACGTGGGCGCCTCGCTGGAGGTGATGGAGCGCGATACCCTACGCATGCGCGGCGAGCGTCCGTGGACGTTTAGTAATTTAAAATCCGGAGAGGGTCTGGAAAAAATTATCGCGTTTCTGGAAGAGAAAGGGATGCTGCGGGAGTAGAGTATTGCCCGGTGGCGCTACGCTTACCGGGCCTACAATATTATGTGCTTATGCCGCCGGTAATTCCGCCAGCGGCCAGCGAGGACGCACGGTCACGCCAAGATCCGCCGTTGCACCCGCTTTAAAACGCACCATGCCCGCGTAGGCGATCATCGCCCCATTATCGGTGCAAAATTCCGGACGCGCGTAAAACACTTCGCCACGACGCTTTTGCATCATCTCGGCCAGTTTTGCACGCAGCGTACGGTTAGCGCTCACGCCCCCCGCCATCACCAGACGTTTAAAACCGGTTTGATCCAGCGCGCGTTTACACTTGATCATCAGCGTATCAACCACAGCATCTTCAAATGCACGGGCGATATCTGCACGCGTCTGATCGTCACTTTCATTATTACGAATGGTATTCGCGGCGAAGGTTTTCAGGCCGGAGAAGCTGAAATCCAGACCCGGACGGTCGGTCATCGGGCGCGGGAAGACAAAGCGTTTTTCAACGCCTTGCGATGCAAGCTTTGACAACATTGGGCCGCCAGGATAATCCAGCCCCAGCAGCTTGGCCGTTTTATCGAAGGCTTCACCAGCGGCATCATCTATCGATTCACCCAGTAATTCATACTGCCCAATACCGGTGACGCTAATCAGCTGCGTGTGACCGCCGGAAACCAGCAGCGCAACGAACGGGAAAGCAGGGGGATTATCTTCCAGCATCGGCGCCAGCAGATGCCCTTCCATATGGTGCACAGGAATTGCCGGTACGCCCCAGGCGAACGCCAGCGAACGTCCTACGGTTGCGCCGACCAGCAGCGCGCCAACCAGACCAGGACCTGCGGTATACGCCACCGCATCAATCTCTTTTGCCGTCAGTCCCGCTTCTTTCAGCGCGGCCTGGATCAGCGGTACGGCTTTACGTACGTGATCGCGCGAGGCCAGTTCTGGCACTACGCCGCCGTAGTCAGCGTGTAATTTCACCTGACTATACAATTGGTTGGCTAAAAGACCTTTTTCATCGTCGTAAATGGCGATGCCGGTTTCATCGCAGGATGTTTCAATACCCAGTACACGCATGACTTGTTTTACCTCGCTCTATTACCGCGCAGTGTAGGACCAATGCGGGTTGATGTAAAACTTTGTTCGCCCCAGGAGTTCCGCTCGTGTATACTCCTTATCCTTATAAAAGTCCCTTTCAAAATCGCGTCGGTGCTTTACAAAGCAGCAGCAATTGCAGTAAAATTCCGCACCATTTTGAAATAAGCTGGCGTTGATGCCAGCGGCAAACCGAATTTATAAAGGTGAGAGTTACATGCCGGTAATTAAAGTACGTGAAAACGAGCCGTTCGACGTAGCACTGCGTCGCTTCAAGCGTTCATGCGAAAAAGCAGGTGTTCTGGCGGAAGTTCGTCGTCGTGAGTTCTATGAAAAACCGACTACTGAACGTAAGCGCGCTAAAGCTTCTGCTGTGAAACGTCACGCGAAGAAACTGGCTCGCGAAAACGCACGCCGTACTCGTCTGTACTAATCCATTGAGAGCCAAGGCTCTCAATTCAGACAGAGTTGTAGTTGTAAGGCCGTGCTTCCGGAAGGAATGCGCGGCTTGTTTTCGTTTATACGCGTCATCATTCAAGCTGCCTCTGCGTTGGCTGCAGTCGTTCCCTCCAGTCACGTACTGATGTACGCTCCTGAGGATTCGCTCCCTTGCCGTCTTGAAGCATCTTGAATGATTTTGTGTATATAAGTCATAAAAAAATAAACGGGGCATATGGCTGGACGAATTCCACGCGTATTTATAAATGACCTGCTGGCAAGAACCGACATTGTCGATCTCATCGACGCGCGGGTAAAGCTGAAGAAGCAGGGCAAAAATTATCACGCGTGCTGTCCGTTCCATAACGAAAAAACCCCCTCTTTCACCGTAAACGGTGAGAAACAGTTTTATCACTGCTTTGGGTGTGGCGCACATGGCAACGCCGTCGACTTTCTCATGAACTACGACAAGCTCGAGTTTGTGGAAACCGTCGAAGAACTGGCCGCAATGCACAACCTTGAAGTGCCCTATGAAGCAGGCAGTGGCCCTAGTCAGATAGAGCGCCATCAACGGCAAAGCCTTTATCAATTGATGGACGGCCTGAACACTTTTTATCAACAGTCTTTGATGCAACCCGCCGCTACCCCCGCGCGCCAGTACCTGGAAAAGCGAGGATTAAGTAGCGACGTGATCACCCGTTTTGCTATTGGTTTTGCGCCCCCCGGCTGGGACAACGTCCTGAAACGGTTTGGCGGCAATGCTGAGAATCGTAAATCGCTGGTCGATGCGGGAATGTTGGTCACCAACGATCAGGGACGCAGTTACGATCGCTTCCGCGAACGGGTGATGTTCCCCATCCGCGACAAACGTGGTCGAGTCATTGGTTTTGGTGGACGCGTGCTGGGCGATGCCCTGCCGAAGTATCTCAACTCCCCGGAAACCGATATTTTCCATAAAGGTCGCCAGCTGTATGGCCTTTATGAAGCCCAGCAGGATAACGCCGATCCGCAGCGCCTGTTAGTGGTAGAAGGCTATATGGATGTGGTGGCGCTGGCGCAATACGGCATTAACTACGCTGTGGCATCCCTTGGGACGTCAACCACCGCCGATCACATCCAGTTGTTGTTCCGCGCGACGAACAACGTAATTTGCTGTTACGACGGTGACCGTGCCGGACGCGACGCAGCATGGCGCGCGCTGGAAACCGCACTGCCCTATATGACAGACGGACGCCAGCTACGCTTTATGTTTTTACCTGACGGCGAAGACCCCGATACGCTGGTGCGTAAAGAAGGGAAAGAGGCCTTTGAAGCCCGGATGGAGCAGGCGCTGCCGCTCTCCGCGTTTTTATTTAACAGCCTGTTGCCGCAGGTGGATTTGAGTACCCCGGACGGACGCGCACAGCTCAGCACGCTGGCATTACCGCTGATTACTCAGGTACCAGGCGAAACGTTACGCATTTATCTGCGACAGGAGTTGGGAAACAAGCTCGGCATTCTGGATGACAGTCAGCTTGAACGTTTAATGCCAAAACTGGCAGAAAATGGGGCTTCCCGCCCTGTTCCACAGCTAAAACGTACGACCATGCGTATACTTATAGGGTTGCTGGTACAGAACCCGGGTCTCGCCCCGCTGGTTCCGCCGTTAGGCGCACTGGATAGCAATAAGCTGCCTGGACTTGGCTTATTCAGAGAACTGGTCAACACTTGTCTGGCTCAGCCAGGTCTGACCACCGGACAACTTTTAGAACACTATCGTGGCACAAATGATGCTGCGACCCTTGAAAAACTGTCGATGTGGGACGATATAGCAGATAAAGATATCGCAGAAAAAACCTTCACCGACTCACTCAACCATATGTTTGATTCGATGCTTGAGCTGCGCCAGGAAGAGTTGATAGCTCGTGAGCGCACACACGGTTTAAGCAGCGAAGAACGCCGGGAACTCTGGACGCTGAACCAGGAACTGGCCAAGAAATAACAGAAAGACAAAAGTATTTAACGGCTTAACTGCCGAATATCGCTCGGGAAGCCCCCGACAGCCGCACGGAGAGGCAGCGGCAAAATATAAGTATGCCCTCGTTTTGCCGTTGGCGGTTTTACCGCCCAACACCAATCAAACGAATTAAGTGTGGATACCGTCTTATGGAGCAAAACCCGCAGTCACAGCTGAAGCTACTTGTCCAACGTGGTAAGGAGCAAGGCTATCTGACCTATGCCGAGGTCAATGACCATCTGCCGGAAGATATCGTCGATTCAGATCAAATCGAAGACATCATCCAAATGATCAATGACATGGGTATTCAGGTGATGGAAGAAGCACCTGATGCCGATGATCTGCTGCTTGCTGAAACCTCCAACAGCACCGATGAAGACGCGGAAGAAGCGGCTGCCCAGGTTCTGTCCAGCGTTGAGTCCGAAATCGGCCGTACAACTGACCCGGTCCGCATGTACATGCGTGAAATGGGTACCGTTGAACTGTTAACCCGTGAAGGCGAAATCGACATCGCTAAACGCATCGAAGACGGGATTAACCAGGTTCAATGCTCCGTTGCCGAATACCCGGAAGCCATCACCTACTTGCTTGAGCAATACGATCGTGTAGAAGCTGAAGAAGCGCGTCTTTCCGATCTGATCACCGGCTTTGTCGATCCGAACGCGGAAGAAGACATGGCGCCAACGGCGACACACGTCGGTTCTGAGCTCTCTCAGGAAGAGATGGATGACGATGCAGACGAAGATGAAGAAGATGACGACGACAGCAGCGATGACGACAACAGCATCGACCCTGAATTAGCGCGTGAAAAATTCGGTGAACTGCGTACTCAGTACGAAATCACTCGCGACACCATCAAAGCGAAAGGCCGCAGCCATGCTGCCGCGCAGGAAGAAATTCAGAAGCTGTCTGAAGTGTTCAAACAGTTCCGCCTGGTGCCGAAGCAGTTCGACTACCTGGTAAACAGCATGCGCGTCATGATGGACCGCGTGCGTACTCAGGAACGTCTGATCATGAAGCTCTGCGTTGAGCAGTGCAAAATGCCGAAGAAAAACTTCATCACCCTGTTCACTGGCAACGAAACCAGCGAAACCTGGTTCAACGCGGCAATCGCGATGAACAAACCGTGGTCAGAAAAACTGCACGACGTGGCAGATGACGTTCACCGCGGACTGCAGAAACTGCAGCAGATTGAAGAAGAAACCGGCCTGACCATCGAGCAGGTTAAAGACATCAACCGTCGCATGTCCATCGGTGAAGCGAAAGCCCGCCGTGCGAAAAAAGAGATGGTTGAAGCGAACTTACGTCTGGTTATCTCTATCGCCAAGAAATACACCAACCGTGGTCTGCAGTTCCTGGATTTGATTCAGGAAGGTAACATCGGTCTGATGAAAGCGGTTGATAAGTTTGAATACCGTCGTGGTTACAAGTTCTCTACCTATGCAACCTGGTGGATCCGTCAGGCGATCACCCGCTCGATCGCGGATCAGGCACGTACCATCCGTATCCCGGTACATATGATTGAGACCATCAACAAGCTCAACCGTATCTCCCGTCAGATGCTGCAAGAGATGGGCCGCGAGCCGACGCCGGAAGAGCTGGCTGAACGCATGCTGATGCCGGAAGACAAGATCCGTAAAGTGCTGAAGATCGCTAAAGAGCCTATCTCCATGGAAACGCCGATCGGCGACGATGAAGATTCGCATCTGGGTGATTTCATCGAGGATACCACCCTCGAGCTGCCGCTGGATTCTGCTACCACCGAGAGCCTGCGTGCCGCAACGCACGACGTTCTGGCTGGCCTGACCGCCCGTGAAGCGAAAGTTCTGCGTATGCGTTTCGGTATCGATATGAACACCGACCACACGCTGGAAGAAGTCGGTAAACAGTTCGACGTTACCCGCGAACGTATCCGTCAGATCGAAGCGAAAGCGCTGCGTAAACTGCGCCACCCGAGCCGCTCTGAAGTGCTGCGTAGCTTCCTCGACGATTAATCTCGCCGCATAAGCATAAACGCCACCGCAAGGTGGCGTTTTTCTTTATAGTCCCCGCCTGGCCAGGGCGTCATTCACTTCCCGATACGCCTCCACCAGTTTATCCAGCGTAATCCGACTTAACCCGCTGGGATTCGGCAAAACCCATATTTGCGTCGCGCCAATAGTCAGCGTTTGTTTTCCCCACTGCGCCCCACGCTGGCTGAGGCCCTGCTCAAATGCCTGCTTCCCAAGGATTGCGAGTGCGGCGGGCTGATACTCTTCTATTTTCTCAATGAGCTTACGACCGCCGTTGCGCATCTCCTGTAGCTTCACTTCATTGGCTTGCACCGTCGGTCTGTCGACAAATTTAGTCACCCCGCAACGGAAGTCCAGCAAGTGTTGTGCCTCTTCGGGTTTGAGCTGGCGATCGGTAAATCCCGCCTGATGGATGACCTTCCAGAAGCGATTAGCGGGATGTGCAAAGGGGAATCCTGTACCTGCGGAAGACAACCCCGGATTGATGCCGCAAAACACCACCCGCAGCCCCAGCGCCAGTATGTCCTTAACCATAATTACTCCCATCAATACATCAGAGGAACAAGTATAACGGACTGAAAATACATTGTTTATAAAAACAGCATCCGTACGCTTATGTCTGGATTGCAACGCGGAGTTACTTTATAATCCACCGCCACGGCCCCTTAGCTCAGTGGTTAGAGCAGGCGACTCATAATCGCTTGGTCGTTGGTTCAAACCCAACAGGGGCCACCAGATAAAACAAGGAGTTAGATGAGAAATCGTCTAACTCCTTTTTCTTTGGATGCAATTTGGGTCAGGTAATGGGTCAGGTAAGGAATTGCTACCCTGCCCTCTTCATCTCGCTGCCAGCATCCCCGGATAGTGATGAAAGCCAGTAGCACTGCCTGTAATATTCACCGTACCGAATTTTTACGGCTTTGCCGCAACAAGCCAGTTGCCTGCCGTGCTCGCAGAATGTCTACAGCCCGGAGATAAGGGGATTGTTCCTGCCAGTTAAATCCCTTCCTGTCGATACGCACCAGTTCGTATTTTTCCACCAGAAAATTCACGGCATCAGCCAGCGTGATTCCGGCATCGATATGTTCCTGTATAACACGTTCCTCACTGAACGGTGTGTCGTTGAGGGTGAGACCATAGTGCTGTTTCAGCAGGCGGGTCAGTAGCATTTGCCAGACAGCCACGGGTGCTAGGCAGGGCTTCGCCGCCCGCTGAGTTGTTGCAGGTAAAGTTTTCATGTTTACTCTCGTGAAGGTAATTAACTCTGAGTGGGGTAAATGGCGATGTATACGTAGCCGCAACTGCCAAGAGTATCGGCTTCGCAGGTGAAACCGTTGTGGTACAGGGTGACGCAGTGGGCGTGTTGGGGACTGAGTTCACCGGTGGTTAGCATCGACTCCATCTGGCGGATAAAGTGCGGGCATGTTTCATCCAGCTTCCGGCATTCGGTGTCACTGAACCTGCCGGTGATGCTGGCCCTGTCAGCCAGATAGTGCAGTCGGTTACCCTCCTGCACCAGACGGGCTCCCAGGCGCGGCGTGATAGCCCGCTGCAGGCCCCAGTTGATGTGGGTCATGGCGGCTCTCCTTTTATTGTCAGTTCAGGGTAATACTCATTAGGCAGGCATAAGGCCCGTTACGGTCCTGGCGGCGTTCGGCGTATACCGCGAGGACTCCTGTGATATCCGGCACATCCCTGCCGGTGTAATGGCAGACGCTACCGTGCCACTGATATTTTCCACTGCAGTAGCGAAAGATCCGGGACTCAGGATGCTGGCGGTATATCGTCATTGCCCGGCGTTTACTGATAATTTTCATGTCATACCTCACAACAGACCGTGTTCTGCGAACGAATAGATTTGCCTGCCACCGACAATCAGGTGGTCAGGGACGCGGATATCCACCAGCTGAAGCACCTGAACCAGTCGCTGCGTGAGGGTTTTGTCGGCCTGGCTAGGTGTCGTCTCGCCGGAAGGATGGTTATGCGCGAGTATCACCGCCGCCGCGTTGAAGTGCAGAGCACGTTTGACCACCTCCCGGGGATGCACCTCGGTGCGGTTAATCGTGCCGGTGAAGAGCGTTTCATGGGCAATCAACTGATTCTGGTTGTCCAGATACAACACCCGGAACTCTTCCCGCTCAAGCGCGGCCATATGCAGTCGCAGCCATTCACGTACGGCGTGGGTAGAGGTGAAGGCTACGCCGGGCTCATGCAGGTGGCGGTCCAGAGCCCTGAGCGCCCGCTGAATGAGACGCCGGTCCTGTGGCGTCATCTCGCCGGGTAAAAAGGAAAGCTGTTTCATCTGTTGCTCCTTCGGTCAGTCGATAATACGCAGAATGGCGTGAGCCTCTGGATGTTGCATGGCATACTCCCGCAGGCGGTAATAGTGTGCGGTCATCGCGTCACATTCTGTACGGCAGGCATGGTGGCTATACGCAATCAGGCAGACAGCAATACCTGCTGCTTCTGCACTCATTTGGGCATCGTTACCGTTCAGGCAGTTAAACAGACGCCATGTCTCATCGTTGTCAGGCTCGGGGGACATAAATGCGCCGCCATTGCTGAGGGTGTAGAACGACCAGATACCACCGCTGTAGCCCTCACAGAAGCGGTCCATCCAGGCGAAGATATGCGGCTCCAGGAGTAGCCACTGCGGGATAGCGCCAAAGTACTGTGGCCAGAAATCGATACGCTGTTCATCGGGGACCGGCGTGACGGTCAGTTCAAATTCGGGTTGGTTAGCGGGTGCGAGGTCGTGCTGCGTCTGTGTTGTCATGGGTATGTCTCCGTCAATAAAAACGCCAGCGGCGATGGCTGGCGTATGGGGATATAAAGTGTGTTCGGGGAGGTGAATGCGGGTAAATGCTTCGCGATCAGCGGGTGGCCGTGTCTGTACGGATGCCTGAGGTGCGGATATAGCGGTTAAGACCTTCACCGGCATCCGGCTCAAAGTTCCATGCCCGCCAGACCATCCGGCCTTCAGTATCACGAACCACCAGACGGAAGTGACTGCCCTGGTCGTCTTCGAGTGTGATATTGCTGTACGTGGTAGTGACCGCTTGCGCTTGTCTCCGGGTGAAAGGCCCCGGTGGCAGCAACACGGATTGGGTCATTTTCGGGCTCCTGATAAAAGAAAACCCCGGCAGCCTGCTAGCTGTCGGGGTGGATTTGCTGGGGAAGATACTACTATCAGTCGTTGCTGCAGTCTCCGAGAGTGGACAGAACTTTCTCAGCGTTCTTCCGGTCCGCAGTGAAGGTCCCTGCTTTGTGGTCATTGACGTAGACGTCGAACTGCCCGGCCTCAGAGATATTGCTGATGAAGTCAAACCAGGCGTTATCGCCGTTACGCCAGCCCAGGCTGGACGGAATAATGTACTGCTGGTGATCCATCACTACGGTGATAGTAGTGTCGTCATCGTGCGAACTGACCATCTTGTCATCGGCAAGGGTAAGAAAGACTGAATGCTGATAGAAACCATTCTGGTCCGGGTTCCCTGTGCAGTTGATGGTAAACGTCTTTCCGCTGGCTTCGGTCACGCTGTATTCCGTATTGCCCTGACCGTAACCCTGCTGCCAGAACCCCGGGATAGCAGAGGCATTAAAGCTCGCGAGCAGTACACCCGCCAGCATAAACCGACTTAGTGAAAGTATTGTCATTCTTGTCTCCTTTGTCGTTGTTTTATTCCTAGTTCTCAGGGTTTGAGGGTATCAGCAGTCGCCCCATCAGTTTGCCGTCATGGGCGTACTCAAAGTATTTTTCTTTGGTATACGGGTCCGTCACCTCCTGGTATTCCAGTTTGATGTTATCGGCAATACACAGCGCATTCATCAGTGGCTGGACGGTTTTTTCCTGCATATCCACGAGGTAGTAGTAACTGCCATCCTCGCAGCCATCGGGCGACTGGCGGGTACGTAAAACCTGCAAGGTGGGACCGGATAAGTAGTCAACCTGTGACCATTCTTCGCTGACATCATCCTGGTGGCTGACCACATCACTGAAACGCGGTGGGGTGAGGTCCTTAAATTTACTGATGGCCTTCAGGTCATCACTTCTGTCATCGCATGCGATGAGAAACAGAGTGGTGGCAACCAGCGCCAGCAGAGGCAGTGTTTTACGTTTCATTATTTTTTTCCTGAAATCAGACGAACCACTTTGGCAAAGACATAAATGCCCACGAAAATACCCACCGGCACGCCGACGAACGGTGTCAGCGCGACACTGGCAGCACCGGCTGCGCCACCTCCCGTCAGCAGTGCGGCAACAGTGGCAAGGGTCAGGGCCGCGAGACTGTCGGACACCCCGGTTTTGTTCAGAATGATGACGATGACAACAATGGCGATAATGGCAATAACGGGCATAGGGCTCCTCCCTGTTGCCGGGTTGATAACAACGCTTACGCTATTCTGGTGGGCTGTCGGCCGGAACAAACGTAAGCAGTGACTGCTGGATAAAGCGAAAATGGGGTAAGGACTGAATAAAGCCCGGGTCTTCAACAAGACGACACAGACTGTCGTTACGCCGGAAAGTCTCCTGCAGGGGCTGAACCAGATGGATTTCATCCAGGGAGAATACGGCGATATGTCCGTCGTGCTCTGCCACCAGATACCAGGCCTGCTGGTGGATAAGTAACCGGCAGGGAGCCAGCCGCTCACAGCGCTGCCCCTCGGCAATCAGAGTCACCCGCCTGCGCCCGGTAATGGCCTGAATCAGTCGCCAGAAAGACAATGCGCCTGATGGCGAAGGAGCCGGACTGGCGGGTGCGATTACGCAGGGAGACTCATCGCACATCAGCAGTGCGTTTACCAGACGACGGTCAAAGCCAGGGAAAAGACCGGCCATCCCGCTGCGGTGGGCAAAGATAAGCACGTCGGGCACCATCTGCGTCTCACTGCCCGCAGTGCGTAAGCGGCAATATCCGGACTGATACTCCAGGTCCAGATACATCAGCCGCTCACGAAAATCACGCCGCAGCGTGCGCACCGACACACCAAACTCAGCGGCAAGCTTACGCACACTCAGCGTTTCCCCTGCCACCAGACGGCTGATTATCAGTGACAGCCTGACAGCCAGCCGGTCATGGCGGCGTTCTGCCTGTGTCATGAGACGTTCTCCGTGAAAGTTAACTGACTGAAAATGATGTGATTACTTTAAAGAGGGGGTCGGACAGGGTATGGACACCACAGAAACTATTTTTCATTTCTGCAAAAGCCAGAGGCAGCGGGGGTTACAGGCCTTCCCTCGGTGAGTGAGGACCGTCAGCACGGTGCGATGCGGACAGGTGGTGTCCGATATTAACAAAGCAGCAACATTAAACGGTCACTGCAGTTGCGTGAGCAGGGCTTCCGCCATCACCCACAGTGCCCGGTTAAGTTTCACGTCCCCGTCGATACCGCGAACGGCACGGGTATGTGACCGTCCTCCTTTGGCATTACGGCCACTGAGCCCGCCCTTAATCAGGTTCTCCTGAATACGCTGGTACGTGGTCCACAGGTCATTGCTCTCATCCTGCCAGCGGCGAGGGGAGAGGATCTGCGATTCAGTCACCGGCTGGTGGTCTTCACCAAAGCGGTATGTGAGGGCGGCTTTTGCCAGTGCCTGCTGTGCCGGGGGTGGCAACAGCAACGACTGCATGGCATCCCGTTTCTCCTCCACCCGGTCAAAAATCCCCAGCACCTCATACGCGCCTTCAATCACCTGACTCACCACGTCCCCCTTGTGTGGCACCCGCACCTCGCCAAACGACTCACCGCAGACGAGCCCGTTCTGACAAACCGCACGAAATAGTCCCGGCAGCATCTGGTACGAACTGCTGCCATCGTGAGAGTTGAGCAGGATTATTTCCGGCACCTGCTTACCGGTTATCTGTCCCTCACGCCGTAGACGCAGCATATGCTTGGTGTGTTCGCGACGCTCCGGATCACGCACACGGGTCTGACAGGCAAAGAATGGCTGGAAGCCTTCTCGCTGCAGGCTGTCCAGCAAGGAGATGGTGGGTATATAGGTGTAGCGTTCACTACGGGATTCATGTTTGTCCTCGCTGAACACACTGGGCACCACGCGAAACAGCTCCTCGCGGGTTAACGGACGGTCACGACGAATAATGTTTGCAGCGCCAAAGCGCGAAGCCAGACGGGTCATAAGCAGACTCCTCATAACGGGAAAACAAATAAAGGGGATCCCCGTCGCATCGGCGACAGGGTCAGGGAAATAACAGGGATGGATTAAATACTCAGAAGAAGAAATCCCAGACGGCGCGGGCCACAGAGACCACGGTGGTGCGCACGGCCTGAATGACGGCCCGCACAGGGGCGGGTATCAGGGGAAAGGCACTGATGCTATCGAGTACGGCCCCGACGGTTTCACCAAAATCGCTACGAGCCTGTTCCCGGACTACCGTCGTGCGAAAGGAAGGATGGAGTTGCGACACCACCGGGCTGGTGGCCTCACGTGGCAGGCACTTAATCATCCGCTCGGCCATCACCTTAAGCCCCCATTGTAGACGGACCGACACAGCACACACCGGATGGACGGGCTGGAACAGCTCATGCAGCAGGCAGATTTTGCGGCTGATATTCTGCTTCTGCGCCGTGGACAACTGTCCCCCACCGCTGGTAGGTTCGGCCTTATCCGACTGGCTGATAACAAACAGCACCTTATGCCGGTATACCTCTCCAATCACCTGATGATAAAAATGTTCATCCACCGTCAGCGCCCGGTCATCGGCCTTAATCAGCCACAGTACCAGGTCGAGGCGAGGAAGCTGTTCGCGGTACAGCGCAGCATACTCGGTATCGCGAGCGCCACTTTCGCCCACGCCGGGCAGATCCATCAGCGTTATATAGCGGTCGCCAACCTGCAGGCGAAAGCGCAGTGGCTCACGTGTACAGGCCGCCACATCGCTGACCGGTGATACCTCACTGGCAAACAGGGCATTGCAGAGTGAGGATTTACCGGCACCGCTCTTACCCATAATGCCGATTACTGGCTCGTAATGGGTTAACTGATTTATCTGCTGCAATATACGTTCAGACACCCACTGTGGCAGGCCAGCAAGCGATTGCTGAAACGACTTCAAACCTTCAGAATTGTTCATTAGCTACTCCTCTGAAAAATTATACAAAAACGGCAGAATCGTGAGATTCTGCCGTTAATCGGGTATGTTCAGAAGAATGATATCTATCTGAAAATAATTTGAATTAAGGTAAGCGACGAGCCACGGTTGCCTGTGATCCCAGTCCCTGAGTCGTTAGGTTATTCTGATATCCCTCATCCCCAGACCAGAACAGTGGATAAGGGCAAATTGCCTGAGGGAGCTATAGGGCATTGGGCAGCAAGGTTTTATAGTTGGATGGCATCAATTTAACGGTATAGAAACATCAGCCCATACGATGACTGTCTACGTTTAAGACATAAATTCTTGCTGTTACATAAGTATTAATGCTGATTATCATCAATTTGATTATAATCATGGCACTTTATGGATTACCGTATTAAATATTCATTTTTTCCCTATAGTGATGATTCATGCTTGGTTCCCTTTCTAAGCGGCTTGAGGACTTGAGTTTGGTCCAGCGCGAGAGGTTGGCCTACATCGATTTTCGGCTCTATTTCTTCGGTGAGATCGGACGCCCTGATCTGATTGAGCGCTTCGGTGTGGCTCCGGCAGGGGCGACACGCGATTTGGCTTTGTACCGGGAAATTGCGCCGCATAACATCACCTTCGATGGTAGCAACAAGATTTATCGCATCGGGCAGGAGTTCTCACCGTTGTTCGAGCACGCATCGCTGCGCGTTCTGTCGGCGCTGTCTCTCGGTTTTGGCGATGGCGTGAACGGCTCAATGCAGGCGCTGCTACCATGCGAATCCCCCGCAGCCCTAAGCATTCCCAAGATGGATGTGTTAGCCACGATTTGCCGAGGCATCCACGCTAAGCGACCCGTCGCCATCCGCTACTACTCGATGAGCAGCGGCGAGTCCGAGCGGGTAATTGTGCCCTTTGCTTTGGTTGATACCGGCATGCGCTGGCACGTCCCTTTGATCGCAAGAGTAGAGAGTTTCGGGATTTCGTCGTCACCCGCATCGAAGCACCAACATTGCTCGACGAGGAGCCACAAGCCAACGAACGACAGGATAACGACATCCAGTGGACGCGCATCGTCGAGCTGGATTTCGTGCCGTACCCGAGCGTTGAGCGGCCCGATATTATCAAGATGGACTATCGTCGATGCTACGCTGATCCACGCGCCCAGTTCATCCAAGAACCAGGACGGCAAGCGCGACCCGGAAATGCACCAGACCAAGAAGGGGAACCAGTATTACTTTGGCATGAAGGCGCACATCGGCGTTGATGATGAATCGGGGCTGGTACACAGCGTGGTGGGCACGGCAGCCACCGTGGCGGATGTCACCCAGGTCGACAAGCTGCTGCACGGCGACGAGAACGTCGTCTGCGCCGATGCCGGCTACACCGGCGTCGAAAAGCGCTCCGAGCATGCCACCGAGAAGTGATCTGGCAGGTCGCAGCACGCCGCAGCACCTACAAGATGCTCGATAAACGCAGCGCCCTGTACAAAGCCAAGCGCAAGATCGAGAAAGCCAAGGCGCAAGTGCGAGCGAAGGTAGAGCCCCCGTTTCGCGTGATCAAGCGGCAGTTCGGCTACACCAAGGTACGTTTCCGAGGGCTGGTGAGGAACACTGCACAACTGGTGACGCTGTTTGCCCTGTCGAACCTATGGATGGCCCGCCGACATTTGCTGGCAAGCGCAGGAGAGGTGCGCCTGTAATGCGGAAAATGGCCGTCGCAAGGTGCTCGCGACGGCTGAAAGCACCGAAATGAGCGGGTGATCCGATCGTTTTTGATCGGTTCACCGCTTTCAAAATCAGCAGTGGCTGAAGTCAGCCGGAAATACAGGGCTACTTCAGACCATCCCTAGCTAGGGCTCGTAGTTCGGCGCAAGGCTGAAGTCGCTTGGCTGCTTCGCTGTGCAGATCCATGACCCACTTTCCATCAAACTCCCGGTTGTAGTTCCACAAGCATCTCGCGAGTCTTGCCGGCCCGCTCCACTAACAAGACCACAACATCTCCAACGTTCTTGTCGTCTAGCCGGGCCTGTAATGTGGTGACGTCGTCGACGGCGATACCGTCGATGCTGATAACGCGATCGCCGGGCACGATGCCGCCTGCGGTGACCTCGACGCCGACGAGCCCGGCCCTGTGCGCCGCCGAGCCCGGCGTCACGCGCAATACGAATACGCCCTTACTGCCGGTCAGCGCCTGCAGACGCGCGTTGATCTGCTCATCCACCTCGATGCCCAGTGCCGGACGGATGTACTTGCCGGTCTTTATGAGTTGCGGCACCACGCGCATGACGGTATCGACCGGCACCGCAAAGCCTATGCCGGCCGAGGCGCCAGACGGACTGTAGATGGCGGTATTGATTCCGATCAGCCGCCCAGCCGAATCGAGCAGCGGGCCACCGGAATTGCCGGGGTTGATGGCGGCGTCGGTCTGGATCAGGTGATCGATGGCCGGGCCGCCCGCTTCTCCCGGCAACGAGCGGTCGAGCGCGGAGACGATACCAGTGGTGAGCGTCCAGTCCAGGCCGAAGGGGTTGCCGATAGCGAACACCTTCTGACCCACCTTGAGGTCGGCACTGGTGCCGACCGGCACGGCCGGCGGGCGCTTGAAACCGACGCCGATCTTGAGCACGGCGATGTCGTGCGCGGGGCTCGTCCCCACCAGCGCGGCCTGGTAGTCGCGGCCGTCGGCCAGTTTGACGGTGGCTTCGGACGCGCCCTGGATGACGTGGAAGTTGGTGACGACGTGGCCGGCGTCGTCCCAGATGAAGCCCGAGCCAGTGCCGCGCGGCACGGAGAACACGTTGCGCGTCCAGACATCGCGTACTAATTGCGCGGTGGTGATGTAGACCACCGAGGCGCGCGATTTTTCGAACAGTTCGATGGTGGTTTTCTCGTCCGCCGCCAGATCGCCACGCGCCATCACGGTGCGTTCTGCTGCCTCGCGCGGACTGAACCATGCCTCGATGGCGGGCAGAAACTGCCACAGCAGCATGAGCGCGGCAATGCAGGCGGTGATGAAGAGCCCGCGCCGGACGAAGCGGTCCGGCGCGGGGCGTTGGTACGGGTCGAGATAGGCCATGAGACGTCTCCTGTTGATGGGCAATCAGCGCCACAGCCCGCTCGGGCGCCAGCGCGGTGGGCGCGTCGCCAAAGCGGATTCCGGCAAAAAATGGGGCGCGCGGAGTGGCAACGCTGATGCTGGCCCAGGCGCCAACGTCAGCAGGCGTGCGATGCGCTCTTGCGTTGCCGGACGCGTGCGCAAGCAGGAGGGCTCGGGATTGCCCCATCCCGACCATGGCCAGGCACGCCAGGAGCGGCTGACCCGCTCGATTTTCGCCAGCGCGGACGCCAGCCCCTGCGGGTCGCCAGTCAGTTCCGCCGCAAGGCGGTCAGCGTCGAACTCACGCACGCGAGACAAGCCGAGCTGTGCGAGCAGGGCCAGCTGGGGCGATGCGGCCAATAACAATAGACCAGGCCAATAGACCTCCGCCGCGCCAACCAGCTGCGCGGGCAGGCTGAGCAGGATCGCGATCTGTCCCATCAGGGCCAGTAGGCTCGTGAGGCGACTGTCGGAATCCGCCAGCCCCATGACACGCAGATCCTCATTAGCGATGTGCGCGACCTCGTGCACGAGCACACCCGCCAGCTCGCGTGGGCTCAGGCTGCGCAGCAGGCCATCGGTGAGGGCGATCGATGCCTCCTGCTTCGATCCGGTGGCGAAGGCGTTGACGACGGCACTGGGCACATAGTGCGGCACCGGCGTGGCGGGCAAACCGGCACGGGCGGGCAGCTCGCGCAACAGGGCCCACATCTTGTGGGCTTCTTGCGGGTGCAAGGCCCGTACGCGGTACAGGCGCAAGCTCAGCGCCGACGCGGCTACCGGTTCCAGCAGCAACGCACCTGCAATGGCAAACAGCGCGAGCCACAGGCAGCCTTCCCCAAACGGCAGTCTCCCTGCTGCGGCTGCGATCCCGACCAGGGTCAGGACCAACAGCCCGGTCTGCAGGCGGTTGAGCCAGCGGTGTTGCAAGAGCGCCGTGCGCGGATCACTGGGATGATGACGGGTCATGCTCAGAGGTCTCGGCGGCGCGGTCGCCGCGCTTGCGCAGCAGCCAGTAGGTCGCACCCAGAGCCAGCGTGGCGCTTGCCAGCGCGGCTATCTTTGCGGGGCTCGCGTCGGAGTCGAGGATCACGAACTTGCGGGAGAGTGCGATCAGCGCGATCAGGACCACCGTCTTGACCTGGATGATGCTGTCCCGACGCAGCGCCACGCGCACGATGGAATGCTTGAACTCCATCGCGATCAAGAGCGTCATGATCATGCCGAACACGCTCTGGAATACCTCGTGGTCCAGGGGATTGAAGGCATCTAGAACCAGCAGCGTGAAGACGATGGAGATGAGCTGGAACAGCGACACCACGATGATGACGGCGATCACCGCCGACAGCACGAGGGCGACGACCTGCTCGAAGCGCTCGTAAAAACTCATGATGGCCAATTGGTCACGTAAGACCTGAAATGGGTTAAGGCGTGTTGATTTCATGACGATGAACTCCCTGGAAAACGGCTGCTGTCGAGACGGCGGCGCATTGCGCTGATGTGTCCTTCAATCAGCTCGGTCGACATGCCAAGCGTCGACATCACCTGTTCCGCCAGCCCAATAGCTGCGGCAAAGGATTGCTGATACACGCGCACGTTGGGCATGGCGCGAAATGCATCGGCCGCGGTCGTACTTCTGCATGACACCCACAAGGTCAGCGCCGGACGGTGCTCGGCAATCGCCTGGGCGATGCGCAACGCTTGCTGGGCATGGGCGAACGTCAGCACCACCAAGTGCGCATGCGTCAAGCCGGCAGCCAGCAAGGTATCGGGCCGACTGGCATCGGCATGGAACACCGGCGCGCCGGCGGCACGCGCGGCCTCGACCTTCTGCGCGTCCGCCTCCAGCAGCAGATGCGCCACGCCGGCGTGGCGAAGAATCTCGCTGACTGTCAGGCCAAGCTCGCCCGCGCCGCAAATGATGACATGGTCTCGATATCGCGTCGTCTGCGCGGCGATCTCGACTTCTTCAGCCTGGGGTGGCTGAATGACGCCGCCGGTGCGGCTCAAGAACCGGGCAAGTACATCGTGATGGCGGATCAGTAGCGGTGCCAGGGCCATGCTGAGCACCAGCGCGACCAGCATGGGTTGGACGACGGTCGCGGGGATCAGATGCTGCTGCAAGACCGTGCCCAACAACAGCAGGGCGAACTCGCCGCCGTGCCCCAACGCTATGCCCGTGCGCCAGGCATCGAGGGCGGACAGGCGCGTCGCCCGCAAAGCCAGCGTATTGAGCAGGATCTTGACCGGTACCAGCACCACCAGCCACGCCAGCACCGCCAGCGGTGCCGAAAGAATCTGTGCTGCGTCCAGTTGCAGGCCGATGGTCACGAAGAACACGCCCGACAACACATCGCGAAACGGCCTGAGGTGGCTTTCCATGTGGTGCCGAAAGTCGCTCTCGCCCAGCACCATCCCGGCGAGGAAGGCCCCCAGGGCGGCAGATACGCCGACCGCGTGCGCAGCGGCGGCGGCGGCCACCACCACGCACAAGGAGACGAGCACGAACGATTCCTCGTGGCCCCGCCGCGCCACCCAGCCCAGCAGGCCATGCAACAGACGGCGCGAGGCGAGGGCCGCTGCTGCGAACAGCAGCAGCACACCGAATACTTCGAGCAGCACATGCTCGATCTTCGGCGACTCGCCGCGCGCCCAGATCGCCAGCAAGGCCAGCAGGGGCACGCTGGCCAGGTCCTGAAAGACCAGCACGGCGATGGCACTGCGTCCGTGGCGGGTGGTGAGCTCGCCTTGGTCGGCCAGTTGTCGGCTGACCAGCGCCGTGGACGACATGGCCGCCGCAGTGCCGAGCAGCGCGGCGCTCTGGCCGGGCTGCCCCAGCCACATCAATAGCAGGATCAGCGGCGGGGCCACGGCGATCATCTGCAGAGCGCCCGCCATCAGCACCGTCCTGCGGGCGAGCCAGAAGTCTCCGAGGGAGAATTCCAGTCCGACCATGAACAACAGCAGCGCCACGCCCAGCTCGGACAGAAAGCTCAGCGTCTCCCCCGGCGCGATCACGCCGATGACTGAGGGGCCCAGTACAACGCCGACAGAGAGATACCCCAGCAAGGCGGGCACTCTGAACGCCGCTGTCGCCATCGCCGCCAGGCTGCAAGCCGCCAGCAGGATTAGCGTAGTGCCGAGCAAGCCCTGCATCGGTCAGCGTCCCACTTGCGTCGACGTCCAGCGCACGATGTCCTGCGCGCCCATCACGCCGGCCTGACGGGCGATCTCCCGCCCACCCTGGAACAGGGCGAGCGTCGGGATGCTGCGGATACCGAACTGCGCGGCCAGGTGGGGCTCAGCCTCGGTATTCACCTTCGCCAGCCGGATCCTCGGTTCGAGCTGGTGCGCCGCTTGCTGGAACTGTGGCGCCATCATCTTGCACGGCCCGCACCATGGCGCCCAGAAATCGACCAGCAGCGGCAGATCGCTGCGCTCCACGTGGCGCGAGAACGTCGCCGTGGTCAACTCGATGGGCTCGCCCGTGAACAAGGGCTGCTGGCAGCGGCCACAGTTGGGATGTTCCGATAGCTTCGCAGTCGGTACGCGGTTGATGGACTGGCAATGCGGGCAGACGAGGTGAAGATCATTCTTCATGGTTCGCCTCCTTGGACCACAGTGAGGCTGCCTCGCTTCGGGTCACAGACAATGCTGACCAATCAACGCCTTGGAGCCAATCGTTCCCGTTTTTGCTTACTCCGGCCTCTTCCAGATGAGCAGCGATGAATGCTTCGGCCTGCATGAGCCACCTTCGGGCAGCATCTTCCTTACTAGGAATCAGCAGGATTTCAGAGACGCTGCTGGCATTCAGCCCGTCCACACGGATAAGCAGAAAAATGCGCCGCCACAAACGCGGCATGTCCTTCAGCAGGTCAAATGCAAAAGCGAACTCGCTCGACCGATCAATCAGCTCCTCCTGTTCCGCGATCGTTGCGACATCGGGATGCTGACTGCCAGCGAAAATATCGGCCAGCTTGAGTGTGTCATCGTGCTGATAAAATTCGAAGATTTCCTCTTCCACCATGGCCTCGGCCACGTCTTGGGCATCCGGTTCGACCGGCGCGTCCAGAGAAACGGATTCGCCAAATTGCCGGCTGCTTGCCACTTCGTTATCCAGGACGGCGAACAGATGCTTCAAAAGACCGGTGTAAGCCTCTTTTTCCCCCGGCACGGATTGCCATTCCACCTTAGCTCGGACAATCGCTTCATCCACCACGTCGCGCAGCGTCGGATAATCGCGCGGTAAATCGCCGACGGCCCGCAGATAAGCCAGCTCACGCCTTGCGACAGCCTCAAGTTTCGACAGTAGAGGCATTCGGGTCACCTCGGCCTCATGGGCGGCTGATGCGGGTTTTGCGGCAATCCGCACCTTGAGCTCGCGCAAGCGCTCGCGTCGTGCTTTGCGCTTGATTTGATCCTGAGCATGCAGTCGGTCAAAATGCTTCTTGGCCTGACGGAACAACGACTGTGCGAGCATCTGCGCGAGGGGCGTCAGCTCGTTATGTGATGCAGTAACGCTGACAATCTTTTTGCCGGGCAGGTGCATATAGCCACTGGCCAGAAATTGCCGCTTGATCTTGTCGCGATCAAGGACGATTTGAAGTCGCGCTGAATCTTTAGTGTGTTTGTCGAGCAATGGCTTGAGGGCGTGCTCGATCACATTTCCCAAAGCTCTCTGCCAAGGTTCATGAAACTCTTTGTCGATAGCTCGATAGCTATATTGTATCTGCATGTATGACTCCTTCGATGTCATTTCTACGGAGGCATGAATCGAGGATGCTCATATCCATAGATTTTGGTTTGGCACGCTCTTACCCCAGGCGCGTTTTGCGAAGACTCCAACTCAAGAACAAAAGCGTGACGCCATAGACTGCCGCATGGAAACCCAACAGCCAGCCTGCGGCCACGAATGACTCGACCGGACGGGTAAAAAATATCCACAAGACGATAGCACCAAGGATAATCGAGAGCAGTCCACTGAGGGCAAGCCAGATTTCACCCTTGATTTCCCGACGCAGCCGAACGGCGGCGGATATCTCCAGCACACCGGTGAAAATCGCCCAGAAGCCCACGCTAGCCCATAAAAAAGAAGCCAAGACTATCGTGGCGACCCAAGGAGCAACCAGGACGACGACGCCCGTAAGTATGCCGACAATGCCGCTGAACAGCAGCCAGCCCCAGCGCTCTTTTTTCTGGATATGGCGCACCGCTGCAAACAAGTTGAACGCGCCATTGACCAAGGAAAATGCGCCGAACATGATGGTCATGGCCAACAGAGCCGATTGTGGCATCCAGAACGCGAGGGCTGCAAAAATCAATGCCAAGACACCGCGCAGCACAAAAAGCCACCAATTTTGGCTCAGCGAACACAGTGCTTTGGTGGGGTCATCCGCATTGGAATTGGCGATGGTGTCTGTGTTCATGCAATATCTCCTAAAGATCTATACAAAATAAAAAATCAAACACTCATGGGACAAGAGAGGGGGCGCTATGCGCCCCCTCTCCAGCGGTTTCAGAACAACTTGGACAGTTTTGCCTTGACTTCATCGAGCCAGCCTTTTCCGCAGCCTCCCCCTCCCGTCTTTTCCTTGATTTTCTTGAGTTCAGCGTACAGGGGCTCAAAGTCCTTCCTTTTTCCATAGCCCAGCAGTTCTGCCATTTCCAACTGCTGCCGGGCTTCGTTCAACAATGTCTCCAGGCGCTCATTGGATGCTTCGCTGCGCTGACCATCTTCTACCAGGGGCTCGGCGCGCTTCAGGAGCAGCTTCGCACGCAGGACGGGCAGCGGAAGCACGCTGCGCTCCTCGACCAGCGTGCTGAGCGCTGACTGCAGCGCGGCTTTGGCTTCTTCGATCTTGCCCTGATCGATCAGCGGCACGACTGCCTTCACGGCTGCGGGATAGGACGCCAAAGGGATGTTGGTGACCGTGATCACGATTTCACTGGCCAGCAAAGCCAGCACGTGGCGAGCCTGTTGCACCTCGCCATGTTTGAGGGCATCCAGCGCCTCGTCGGTCATCGCCTCAATGGTTTCCGTGTTGGCGAACAAGTCGTGCACGATGGTGCGCACATCAACGCCGGCCAGGGCGAGCGTGGGTTCGCGCGCGACGATCAGCTCCAGCTTTCCCGTCACTTCGGCCAGCGTTGCCAATGCGCGTGCAGTGTCCTTGCCGTCAAGTGCGGCCAGCGCGGATTTGGTCAGCGACAAGGCCGAGACTGCCTCATCGAGGACTTGTTTACGTTTGTCTGCCGCCTGTGAGTCCGTTTCTTTCTGAACCTCAGGCTGTACCTCCGTGACGACTTCAGGCTTGGACTCTGGACTGACAGGAAGGCTGCTTACCGCGGCCTGTTCGTTTATTCCTTCGTTCGTCGCATTGGGATTCGGTGTTTGCTCATTCATGGTGATATGCCTCGTATGAGATAGTGAAAATAGGCGAATCTATTGGGGCTGAATGCGAACATCGCGAGACTGACCGGCAGAGCAGTCAGCCCCTTCATCACCTCAAAACAGCTTTTGGATGCGCGTCTTCAACTCGTCGAACCATCCCTTGCCGCTTTTGCCACCAGCCGACTTTTGCTCAATGGACTTCACCTGATCGAAGATGGGTTTGAAGTCCGCCTTCTTGCCATAACCCAGGATCTGCGCCATCTCGATCTCCGTGCGCACGGACGACAGCAAGGTGCTGAGCTCCTCGTTCTGCTTGGCATCGCGCCTGTCGGTCTCGGCCAGCTTTTCAGCTTTTGCCATCGCGGCTTCGGCCCGTAGCACGGGCAGAGGAAAGGCGACCGAGGTCACCACCAGCGTGTTCAGTGCTCGGACGAGTTCCGCTTTGGCGTTGTCGATCTCGCCGCTGTCGATGAGCCGTGCGGCCGACTTGATCGCTGCCGGGTACGTTGCCATCGGAAGGTTGTCGGTTTGGATTACGATTTCGCTGGCCAGATTGGCAACGATGGGCCGGGCCTTTTGCACCTCGCCATCACCCAACAACTCCCGAGACAACTTGACCGCTTTCTTTACCGATTCCACGTTGGCGTGGATATCGTGGGTGATGACGCGTACATCGACCGGCGCTAAAGCAAGTTTGGCGTCGCGTGCCAATACCAGTTCCAGCTTTCCGCTGGCCAGTTCCAGCGCAGCAAGCGCCTCCTTGGTCTTCTTTGCATCAAGGAGGGTCAAAGCCTCCTGGGTCTTGGTGAGCGCCGTGATGGCGTCTTGAGTGAGCTCGGCACGCTTTTTATCGGCTTCCCGGGCGGCCTTGTCATCTACCTGTGGCTGTGCCGCCTTGGATGCGGCAGAGGGTGCTGCAGCACCTGGGCTAGAACCTGCCGCCGATTGGGCCAGAGCCGGTCCGCTCAGTCCGACGACGACCGCCAGGGCAAGTGCGGAGAAGGTGTATTGTGGCTGTTTGATATTCATGATCTTGGGCTCTTGGTTGAAGTTAGTTGACTGAGATTTCAATCTGTTTCGGTTTGGCTTGCTCGGCCTTGACAAGCCGCACTTCCAGCACGCCGTCTTTCATGGAAGCCGTCACCTTGGTCGGATCAACGTTGTCAGGCAAGACAAAGCTGCGCACAAAGCGGCCATACGCACGTTCGATGCGGTGGAACTTCTTGCCCTGCTCCTCTTTTTCCAGTTTGCGCTCGCCGCTGATGGTGAGCACACCGTTTTCCGCGCTGACGCGCACGGCATCCTTGGGGACCTCCGGCAGATCCAGCTTGAGGAGGAATGCGTTCTCATCCTCGCTGATGTCCGCCATTGGTGCCCAGTCCGCCGTGGTCATGGCTTCGTTGCCGGTACGGGCGCCCTGTCGCTGGGGTATTCGTCCGAACATCGTCGCCAGGCGGTTTTGCAATTCATCCAGTTCCCGGAAGGGGTCCCACGGAGTCAATGCAGACATATCGGTTCTCCTTGAACAATGCCGACGAATTGGATGACGCACTGAACAGAGCCGTCAGTTTACTCTGAATGGCACCTACTACTGTTTTCAGTTCCGAACAAGTCCTTGAGTCAATTGACGGATATCGCTTTCGTCGAGCGTTTCCCGCGCCAGCAGCTCGCGCGCACAGCGCTCCAGCACCGCGCGGTTGATGTCGAGAATCCGGTAGGCGTGCTCGAACACGCCCATCACGATGCGTCGCTCGCCGACTTCTTCTTGCGCGAGCCTTTGCCAGCGTCGCCGTGCGGCGTCTCGGTCGCCTTCGCGACATCCGGCTGCTCCGGCTCGGCCGGGGTCTGCGGTAGCTCTTTGCGTTCGAACACCACGCGTTCGGCCTTGTCGTCCCAGCGTGCGCTGGCGTGATCGCCCTTGCCGATGCTGCCACCGAGCATCTCGCGCGCCAGCGCAGTTTCCAGCTCGCTGCGGATCAGGCGCTTGAGTTCACGCGCACCGAACTCGGGTTTGTAGCCTTCTTCCGCGAAATGGTCGATCAGCGTCTGATCGAAAGTGAGCGTCACGCCCTGGCTGGCGGCGCTGCGCGCCACGCGATCGAGCTGCAGGCCGACGATGTGGCGGATCTCCTCCTTGCCCAGCGCATGGAAGACGATGATCTCGTCGATGCGGTTGAGGAACTCGGGCCGGAAGTGGCCGCGCAGCACGTCCATGACCTCGGCCTTGGTCTTTTCGTACTCCTCGTCGGCCGCCCCACGCGCCTTCAGCCGTCGCTGGATGATGTCCGAACCCAGGTTGGACGTGGCGATGATGATGGTGTTGGTGAAATCCACCACCCGGCCCTTGCCGTCGGTGAGGCGACCGTCGTCGAACACTTGCAGCAGGATGTTGTAGACGTCAGGGTGTGCCTTCTCGATCTCGTCGAGCAGCAGCACGCTGTAGGGCTTGCGCCGCACCTTCTCGGTGAGCTGACCGCCTTCGTCGTAACCGACATAGCCCGGAGGCGCGCCCACCAGCCGCGCCACGGTATGGCGTTCGCCATATTCCGACATGTCGATGCGCAACAGGGCGTGCTCATCGCCGTAGATCGATTCGGCCAATGCCTTGGCGAGCTCGGTCTTGCCCACCCCGGTCGGGCCCAGAAACAGGAAGGTAGCCACCGGTTTGCTGCCTTCGCGCAGGCCGGCGCGGGACAGCCGCACGGCATCGGCCACGGCACGGACCGCCTCGTCTTGTCCCACCAGGCGCTCGTGCAGCCGTTGTTCCAAGTGCAGCAGCTTTTCGCGCTCTTCCACCGTCAACTCGTTGACCGGGATGCCGGTCAGGCGCGAGACGATCTGCGCCACGTGTTCCGCCTTGACCTCGGCACTGCCGGAGGCCCGCTCCCGCTCCCAGTTCTCGACGAGCTTCTTGAGCTCGGCCTCCTTGGCTTCGATGCGCTTGCCGAGCTCGGCGGCCTGGTCGTACTGCTTGCGCGCGGCCACGTAATCCTGTTCACGCCGCAGCTGGTGCAGTTCGGACTCCAGCTCCTGCACGGCCACCGGCCGGGCCGTGGCCGACAGCTTGACGCGCGCGGCCGCCTGGTCGAGCAGGTCGATCGCCTTGTCCGGCAGGAAGCGCGCCGTGATGTAGCGGTCGGACAACTCGGCCGCCGCGATGATCGCGTCCTCGGAGATGCTGACCTTGTGGTGCGCCTCGAAGGTGTCGCGCAGGCCGCGCAGAATCATGATGGCCTGGGCCACCGTCGGCTCGGGCACCGTCACCGGCTGGAAGCGCCGCTCCAGTGCGGCATCCTTCTCGATGTATTTCTGGTACTCGTTCAGCGTCGTGGCGCCGATCAGGTTGAGTTCACCGCGCGCCATCATCGGTTTGAACACGTTGGCCACGTCCAGCCCGCCTTCGCCACCGCCCTGGCCGGCACCGACGATGGTGTGCACCTCGTCGATGAACAAAATCAGCTCGCCCTGGTGCTCGGTCACCTCCTTCAGCACCTTCTGCACGCGCTCCTCGAACTCGCCGCGATATTTGGCGCCGGCCACCATGGCGTTGATGTTGAGTTCCACCAGGCGCTTGTCGCGCAAGGTCTCGGGCACTTCACCCGCCACCATGCGCTGCGCCAGCCCTTCGACGATGGCGGTCTTGCCCACACCCGGCTCGCCGATCAGCACCGGGTTGTTCTTCTTGCGCCGGGCCAGCACCTCGATGGTGGTTTCGATCTCCTGCGCGCGGCCGATCACCGGGTCGAGCTTGCCGTCGCGCGCCATCTTGGTCAGGTCGCGCGAGTACTTGTCGAGTTCTGGCGTGTTGGTCGGCGTCTCTGCGCGTCCATCCTCGGCGCCCTTGCCGACCACCTTGCTGACCTGTTGGCGCAGCGCCTGCGGCGTCAGGCCGTAGCGGCGCAGCAGGTTGGCGGCCAGCCCTTCGCCTTCCTCGGCCAGACCGATCAGGAAATGCTCTGGACCGACATAAGAATGGCCGAGTTCATTGGAGGCCACGAAGGCGCGGCTGAGCGCATCCTTCACGCGCGGCGACACGCCGATCTCGCCCTCGAAGGGCTTGTCCCCGCGCTTGGCCTCAGACTCGATCTGCCGCTTGAGGTCATCGACCTTGATCTTGAACTGACCCAGGATGGTCTTGACCACGTCGCTGTCGGCCAGCGCCAGCAGCAGATGTTCGGTATCCACCTCGGAGCGGCCAAATTCGGCAGCGTGTTTGGCGGCCTCCTGCAACAAGGCTTCCGACTGTTCGCTGATGCGGCTGGCCAGCCCACTGCCGCGACGGCGCGGTGCACCCGAACCTGCGGCGGCGGGCTCGCCAAACGAGGCATCGACCACGTCATCGGTATCGGCGGCAACTGGCGTCGCGTCGTCGCCGATGCGGAAGAAGTCACTGCCGAGGAAGTCCTCGAACAGGCCGCTGCGCGAACCGAACAAGGCTTCCAGCGGCGAAACGGTGCGCTTTTGCTGGCGCACTAATTGCCGGTAATGGTCGTCGCACAACAGCATGGTGCTGTGACGACCGTTGAGATTGGCTTCCACCCGCACGGTGGCGGGTTGGCCGCAGACCTGGCATTGTTTTCTGGCCATGCTGATGCTCCTTAGAAGGTTGAAAAGGTTGAGGCGACGAGGCATCGCGAGCCGCGACACCTCGTCTCGGGCCGGGTTTTTCTTGTGACGAACGAGCCGGCGACGTCAGCCGTTGATCGGGATCGAGCGTCCCTGCTTCGGCGCACTGACCTCGCGCTTGTCGATCGTGACCGTGAGCACCCCGTTCTTGAACGATGCCTTGATCGAATCCTGGTTGGCGTCGTCAGGCAGGTTCAAGGCACGCTGAAAGCTGCCGTAGGAGCGCTCCACACGGTGGAAGCCACCTTCCTTCTTCTCCTGTTCCTGGCGCTTCTCGCCACGCACCATCAGCACGTCGTTGTCGAGGGTGATCTGGATGTCCTTCTCCTCGACACCGGGCACTTCCAGGGCAATCTTGTACTGCTTGTCGGTTTCCTGGATGTCCAGGGCCGGCTTCAGCATGCCCGACCAATCGGATGGCCACTGCGGCATGTTCAACGCCGGAAAACCGAAGCCCCGGAATGCGTCATCGAACAGCCGGTCGATTTCCCGATGCAGTTGCAGGATCGGGCTGACTGGCCCGCTCGCCGCTGGCAGGTCATTGCGCTGCACCGGCAGGGAAGAGGCGGTCTGCTGCTCTTGCTGCTCGTTCTTGAACCAGTTCCAGGGAGCCAACTTCTTGAAATCGATGTCCATGTCATACCTCCAGAAAAATTGGAAAACGAGTTACTCAAGCCCTTTGCCTGCTGCGACGGGCAGTGCGCCCAGGCGACACGGGCTGCTCGGATGACTTCTGCTGTTCACGCTTGCGCATCACCTCCTTCTTTGCTCCGGCTCGGGTCTGATCATTGATGCACTGATCGATTTCACTTTGACGAAGCCGCCACGTCCCGCCCACCTTGAAAGCCGGAATTTCCCCGTGTGCGGCGAGCCGATAAAGCGTCCGCTTGCCGACTTTCAAGTACGCAGCCAATTCATCGAGCGTGAAAATCACCTGTAGGTGCGCTTTCATCTCACCCTCTCCAATCGCGTCGCTTTGCGGTTCCGGCCAAGGAAATCCTTGCAATACTTTGTAATACTAGGCCTACCATGAAAAACTTCAAGAGTCAAGAGTCAATGTGCAGCGTTCTCCCGCCCCATTGATGCAGGTCAACTGCTCAGGCAAGGCACAGGGGGGCGGCCTGATCAGGCAATGGACAGCGCCTGGCTCCTCAGCCTGCGTGTGCCACAGGTGCCTCGATCAAACACCGATCCTCACGTTGTAGCCGAGTGCCCGCAGCCCCTTGCTTGTCTGCATGTTCCTTGGCGGAAACTCGTCTGGGCGCGCCCAGACGACGATTTCCCCGAGGCTGCTCAGGCCAACGTGCGGAATTGCCCAGTCGTCGCTGCGGATCGCGTTCCAGAGTCGGGCCGAAACACTTCCGTTGCCCCAGACAACGTAGTTCAACAGTATCCGTCCGGCCAACACACCTTCCCGACACCGCCGCCGAAGGCCATGGCCCATCAAGCGGATTTTCCATGCGCCCTCAGCGCCGTACCTACAGCAAATCTTTCAAGGCCCAGGTCATTCAGGAGTGTTCTGAACCCGGTGCCTCCATCGCAAACATCGCCTTGGGCTACAGCCTCAATGCCAACCTCGTCCACAAATGGATTCGCCTGCTTACCCAGAAAACCACGGCTATCCAGCCAGCGTTCATCCCGTTGCCTTCTCAAATGCTCGGCGCGGGTTCGCATGCTCAAGCGCGCTGCTGCGATCATGAGTTTGATCCAGTCGGCCCGTAATAATGGGCACGATCCGTATGCCTATCTCAAGGATGTGCTGAGACGGTTGCCGACGCAGCGAGCTAGTGAGATTGCAGAGCTGCTGCCGCATAGGTGGCATCCGGCATAGTCGCGCAAGATGGTTTGCCCGCATGCTTACGTTCAACAGCTCAAGCACCGTCCGCCCTTCGCGGGATCGTTGCCGCCAGAGCCACACGCCGAACTTTTCCACCTTGTCGTCGCCGGCCTGCGGTCAGTCAGGCAAGCCCAGGTGCGAGCCTGTACATATATTTGTGTAATTGCCTGATTTTGATATGTTCAATTCAACATCAAATGAAGGTTAAATTATGGACGACAAACAATTGCAGGCTCTGGCTAACGAACTGGCCAAAAATCTCAAAACCCCTGAAGATCTCAGTCAGTTCGATCGCCTGCTCAAGAAAATCAGTGTTGAGGCTGCTCTCAACGCTGAACTGACTCACCATCTGGGACATGATAAAAATCAGCCCAAATCGGGAACCAACTCCCGTAATGGCTATTCCACGAAAACCGTCACCACTACCGACGGGCCGATGGAATTACGTACTCCACGTGATCGTGATGGTTCCTTCGAACCACAACTGGTGAAGAAAAATCAGACCCGCATTACCGGCATGGACAACCAGATCCTGGCGCTGTATGCCAGAGGGATGACTACCCGCGAAATTACCTCAGTCTTCAAAGAAATGTACGATGCAGACGTCTCTCCGGCGCTGATATCGAAAGTCACCGATGCCGCAATCGACCAGGTTGTAGAATGGCAAAACCGTCCTCTGGATGCGATTTATCCCATTGTTTATCTTGAATGTATTGTCCTGAAAGTACGGCAGGACAGCCGGGTTATCAACAGAGCGGTGTTCCTGGCTCTGGGTATTAACCTTGATGGTCAGAAAGAGCTGCCAGGTATGTGGCTGGCCGAAAATGAAGGTGCAAAGTTCTGGCTGAATGTACTGACGGAACTGAAAAATCGCGGGCTGAACGATATCCTTATCGCCTGTGTGGACGGCCTGAAAGGCTTCCCGGAAGCGATTAATGCCGTCTACCCGGAGACGCAGATCCAGTTGTGCATAGTACACATGGCACGCAACAGCCTGCGGTTCTTGGCGTGGAAAGACTATAAAGCGGTAACCCGTGACCTGAAACAGGTTTACCGCGCAGCCACGGAAGAAGGCGCGTTGCAGGCGCTGGATGCGTTCGGGAAGGAATGGGATGCACGGTACCCGCAGATAAGTCGCAGCTGGCGGGCAAACTGGCCGAATGTTGCCACCTTCTTCGTGTATTCGGAGGCGATCCGCAAGGTTATCTACACCACTAACGCAATCGAATCGCTGAATAGCGTCATCAGACATGCGATAAAGAAACGGAAAGTGTTCCCGATAGATGAATCGGTGAAAAAAGTGATGAGGCTGGCTATCCAGTCAGCCTCACAGAAATGGACGATGCCACTTCAGGACTGGCGGATAGCCATGAGTCGCTTTATTATCGAGTTCGGTGACCGCCTTGACGGTCACTTCTGAGAAAGGCATTTACACAGAATGGTAAACAGGCTCATTCATACAGGGACAGCGGTAGAACAATACAGCCTGAATGGTGATTCTCTGCAAGCGGGAGCGCTTCGTGATTCTGCTACATCATCCCTAACCAGTACCAATAGTGCGCCATCGTACAACCTTTCACCTGTATTCAATCTAAATCTTGAAGCGTCTGTTCCGCTCATTATCGCCAGCGATAGCTCAAGATTGAGTGATTACATTGATTTCCAGGCGAGAGCCTCACAAGCCAGTTTTACACAGTCGCTAAGGAAGGTGCGAACAAGTTCCTGATATGAGATCATCATATTCATCCGGAGCGCATCCCAGAGGGACATCATGAGCCATCAACTCACCTTCGCCGATAGTGAATTCAGCACTAAGCGCCGTCAGACCCGAAAAGAGATTTTCCTCTCCCGCATGGAGCAGATTTTGCCATGGCAGAATATGACCGCTGTCATCGAGCCGTTTTATCCCAAGGCGGGCAATGGCCGACGGCCCTATCCGCTGGAGACCATGCTGCGTATTCACTGCATGCAGCATTGGTACAACCTGAGCGACGGTGCCATGGAAGATGCCCTGTACGAAATCGCCTCCATGCGCCTGTTTGCCCGATTATCCCTGGATAGCGCCCTGCCGGATCGCACCACCATCATGAATTTCCGCCACCTGCTCGAGCAGCATCAACTGGCCCGTCAATTGTTCAAGACTATCAGTCGCTGGCTGGCCGAAGCAGGCGTCATGATGACCCAAGGCACTTTGGTGGATGCCACCATCATTGAGGCACCCAGCTCTACCAAGAACAAAGAGCAGCAACGCGATCCGGAGATGCATCAGACCAAGAAAGGCAATCAGTGGCACTTTGGCATGAAGGCCCACATTGGTGTCGATGCCAAGAGTGGCCTGACCCACAGCCTAGTCACCACCGCGGCCAACGAGCATGACCTCAATCAGCTGGGTAATCTGCTTCATGGAGAGGAGCAATTTGTCTCAGCCGATGCCGGCTACCAAGGAGCGCCACAGCGCGAGGAGCTGGCCGAGGTGGATGTGGACTGGCTGATCGCCGAGCGTCCCGGCAAGGTAAAAACCTTGAAGCAGCATCCGCGCAAGAACAAAACGGCCATCAACATCGAATACATGAAAGCCAGCATCCGTGCCAGGGTGGAGCACCCGTTTCGCATCATCAAGCGGCAGTTCGGCTTCGTGAAAGCCAGATACAAGGGGCTGCTGAAAAACGATAACCAACTGGCGATGTTATTCACCCTGGCCAACCTGTTTCGGGTGGACCAAATGATACGTCAGTGGGAGAGATCTCAGTAAAAACCGGAAATAACGCCAGAAATGGTGGAAAAAATAGCCTAAATAGGCTGATTCGATGTGTTTGCGGGAAAAAAATCGGCCCAGATCCGCGAAATTTTAATCAGCGAGTCAGCTTGGGAAGAAATGACCTGCTTATTCGCACCTTCCCTAACCCAACTCCGCGACACCCTGCTCCCAAAACTCCTCTCGGGCGAAATCACCCTGCCGGACGCCGAGCAGGCGGTAAGCGAGGTGGCAAATGTATAAAGTCGATAAGCCGACCAATAGCTTGCACTCTTTGCAAGAGGTGTCGTTTAGCAGCCTCGGTTATACCGAGCGCTATCACCTGCAGGAGTGGCTGGCAAAAAAACCCCAAGCACTGACCCGCGATAATGACGACGAACTGCTAATTATTCAGAAAGAATTCGCCGGTTTTGACGACACCAAAGAGCGGCTCGACCTGCTGGCTATCGATAAACAGCGCAACCTGGTGATCATCGAAAACAAGCTCGATGACTCCGGGCGCGATGTGGTATGGCAGGCGCTGAAATATGCAGGTTACTGCGCCAATCTGCGTAAAGAGCAGATCCTCGACATCTTCCAGCTCTATCTCGATAAATACGAACCGGAAGAGACCCGACCGGCGGCGGACGTGATGGCGGAGTTTCTGGAGTGTGAAAGCCTGGATGAAGTGCAAATTAACCAGAGCCGCACCCAGAGGGTGATGATGGTGGCGGCGAGCTTCCGCAAAGAGGTCACCAATACCGCGCTATGGTTGATGCAGTTTGGCCTGCGTGTGCAGTGCTTTAAGGTGAAACCATACAAATTCAATGACGATGTGTTCGTTGATATCCGGCAGGTGATCCCGACGCCGGAAGCGGAATCTTTCATGATCGGCATGGCGCAGAAGGAAGCCGAAGAGCAGTCCACCAGCGGCGAGCTGAAAACCCGCCATCTGCTGCGCAAAGCTTTCTGGACTAAAATGCTGGAGCGTCTGAAAGCCAGTTCCTGCACGCTGTACAAGAATATCAGCCCGTCAACAGACCACTGGCTTAGCGCCGGTTCGGGTATCAGCGCACTTTCTTACAATATGATTTTTAGTAAGAAAGAAACCCGCGTTGAGTTCTGGATTGCCAAATCCTCAGCGGAGAGCAACACCTTTGCCTTTAACTGGCTGTATGAGCGTAAAGCGGCGATTGAAGAGACATTTGGTCATGCGCTGAAGTGGGAACCGCTGCCAGGCAAAAAATCCTGCCGAATCTCCTTTGCCACACCTGCTACCAGCCTCGATGAAAGCAACTGGCCAGCGATGATCGACTGGCTGCTGGTCAACCTGACGGCGTTTGAAAAAGCGCTCGATCCTTTTATCGCCCCACTGAATATGGCACTGAAAGAGATTTCAAACGCGCCGGAAGAAGTGGAAGAGCCTGCGACAGAGGAAGCCTGATGCTGAGCGAAGACGATTTAGAACAGCAGTGCCTGCAATGGTTTGCTGAACAGGGGTGGGAAGTGCTGCATGGGCTAGATATAGCGCCGGATGGCGACAACCCGCTGCGTGCCTCCTTTCATGATGTGTTTCTGCGCCCGGTGATGCTGGAGCAGCTGCAAACCATCAACCCCCATCTCCCTGTTGTCGTGCTGGAAGAGGTGATACTGCGTATCGTCCATGCTCAAAGCCCGGACTTGGTCGTCAGCAACAAAGCCTTCCATCATCTGCTGCTCGACGGTGTGCCCGTTGAGTACAAGCAGGAAGACAAGGTTATCCACGATAAAGCGCTGCTGATGGATTTTAACCGCACCGCCAATAACCGCTTTATGGTGGTCAATCAGGTGGCGATTCAGGGCATAAAACAGGTACGTCGCCCGGATGTGATTGGCTATATCAACGGCCTGCCGGTGGCGGTGCTTGAGCTGAAAAGCCCGATTGATGCCAGTGCCGATATCTGGGCGGCGTTTAACCAATTGCAGACCTATAAAAACGAACTGAGCGACCTGTTTATCTGCAATGAAGCGCTGGTGGTGAGCGACGGGCAAAATGCGCGTATCGGCTCTCTGACCGCTGATGAAGAGCGTTTTCTGCCGTGGAAAACGGTGGCGAACGAAGATGATAAACCGCAGTTTCACTGGCAGCTTAAAACGGTAGTGCAGGGCTTCTTTAATAGCGAACTGCTGCTCGATTACATTCGTTTCTTTGTGCTGTTTGAAAACGATGGCAAACGGCTTATCAAAAAGATTGCCGCTTACCATCAGTTCCACGCGGTGCGTGAAGCGGTTGCGGCAACGATTGTGGCCTCTACCGGTAAACATCTTCCGCTGCGCAGCAACATTACCCCCGGCAGTAAAAAAGCGGGCGTGGTGTGGCATACCCAGGGCTCCGGCAAAAGTATCTCCATGTGCTGTTACGCCGGAAAGCTGCTGCAACAAACAGAGATGAATAATCCGACCATCGTCGTGGTGACCGACCGTAACGATCTTGACGGGCAGCTCTACGCCACGTTTTGCCAGGCGCATGATTTACTCAAGCAAACGCCGTTACAGGCCAACGACCGCGACGAACTGCGCGAGCTGCTCAACGCCCGTGAATCCGGCGGCATTATCTTTACCACCGTGCAGAAGTTTGCGCCGCTGGACAGTGAACAGAGCCATCCGGCACTTAACGTCCGCAGCAACATCGTGGTGATTTCCGATGAAGCGCACCGCAGCCAATATGGCCTGAGCGCCACGCTGGACCGGCAAACCGGGGCCTATAAATACGGCTACGCCAAGCATATGCGCGATGCGCTACCGAATGCGTCGTTTATGGGCTTTACCGGTACACCGATTGCGTCTGAAGATAAAGATACCCGTGCCGTGTTCGGTGATTATGTCTCGATCTACGATATTCAGGATGCGGTGGATGACGGCGCGACGGTGCCGATTTACTACGAATCCCGCTTGGCAAAGCTCGACCTGAACCATGAGGAGCTGGAAACGCTCTCCGATCAGGTGGATGAGCTGGTGGAAGATGAAGAGACCGGCCAGCAGGAGAAAACCAAAGGTGACTGGAGCCGTCTGGAAAAGCTGGTAGGTTCTGAGCCACGCATCAAACAGGTCGCGGCCGATCTGGTTCAGCACTTTGAAACACGCAATGCGGCGATGAATGGCAAGGCGATGATAGTCGCCATGAGCCGTGATATCTGTGTGAAGCTCTACAATGCCATCACCGAGATCCGCCCAGACTGGCACAGCACGGATGTCGAACAAGGGGCTATTAAAGTCATTATGACCGGCTCGGCATCGGATAAAGACCATCTCCAGCCACACATCTACAACAAGCAGACTAAAAAGCGCCTTGAAACTCGGTTTAAAGATTTAAACGATCCGCTCAAATTGGTTATAGTCCGTGATATGTGGCTGACCGGGTTTGACGCGCCGTGCTGCCACACCATGTATATCGACAAGCCGATGCGTGGCCACAACCTGATGCAGGCCATTGCGCGTGTTAACCGCGTGTTCCGCGATAAGCCCGGCGGGCTGGTGGTCGATTACATCGGCATTGCCAACGAGCTGAAGCAGGCGCTGAAAACCTATACCGACTCAAAAGGCAAAGGGCAGTCCACGGTCGATGCCCGGGAAGCCTTTGCCATTCTGCTGGAAAAAATCGACATTATTCATGGGATGTTTGCGCCCTCGGCAGGAAAACCCGGCTTCAGTTACGCAGGTTTTTCTCGCGACCCGTTAGCGTTCTTACGCGATGCGGTGAACTATATTCTGGGGCTGGATGATGGTAAAAAACGCTACCTCGATGTTTCGCTGGCGATGAGTAAAGCCTGGTCACTGTGTAATACGCTGGATGAGGCGAAACCCTTACAGGAGGAGTTCGCGTTTCTTTCGGCGGTCAGGGTGGGGCTTATCAAGCTCGATCCGAAGGCAAAGTTTAGCCAGTCAGAAAAAAACTCTCTGCTGAGCAAGATCCTCGATAACGCGGTTGTCGCGACCGGGGTTGAGGATGTCTTCGCACTCGCCGGGCTGGATAAACCGAACATAGGTTTGCTGTCCGATGAGTTTTTGGAAGAAGTGCGGGAAATGCCGCAGCGTAATCTGGCAGTGGAACTGCTGGAAAAACTGCTCAATGACGGCATTCATGCCCGTTCGGGCAATAACGTGGTGCAGCAGAAGAAATACTCCGACCGACTGAAAGCGGTGCTGCTCAAATACAATAACCGCGCCATTGAGACCGCGCAGGTGATTGAAGAGCTGATCCAGATGGCGAAAGCGTTCCAGGAGGCGATGGCGCGTGATGATGCGTTAGGGCTGACCCCGGATGAAATCGCCTTCTATGATGCGCTGGCTGAAAATGAAAGTGCAGTGCGTGAACTGGGCGATGATACGCTGAGAAAGCTGGCCATCGAAGTGACATTGAAATTGCGGCAGTCCACCACCGTGGACTGGCAGGTGCGTGAAAGCGTGCGTGCCCGATTGCGTATTCTGGTGCGCCAGACGCTGCGTAAGTATAAGTATCCGCCGGACAAAACGCCGGGCGCCGTGGAACTGATTTTGAAGCAGGCAGAAGTGGTGTCGAACAGCTGGACAGTCTAAAACGTTCATCGATTATCTTGACGGAGGTGGTTCAATGTCGGTTACTGTAACAGTTGAAAAAGTAGGGGCGGCATTTGCATTGATCAAATGCCACCATAGGCCTGAAGCAGAATATGAATTTACTGGTGAGTTTCTCGGGCTTTCACACGAGCTGAAGTTTGCAGGGAAGAATTTACGAGAACTGAGAGAAACTGGCTGTTCTATTTATGGAATTTATCAGGATGAATACGGCATGACCTTACTTCCTGATCATCCCGGCATTAAACTGGCCGAAATACTAGCGGTATCAAATATAGGACTGAATAAATTTTCGGTTTACATGGGATGTCGCGAGCAAGAGATAGTTGAATTGTTGAACGGTTCAGTTTCACTGACGAAAGCTATGGCACTCCGGTTATCGCATGTAGTCGGTGGAAGTTGGTCGAAGTGGATGTTAATTCAAGAGCAGTTTGAATTACAGTTGGCACAACGAGAGATTAAAGAATTAATGATTTTGACTAATATCGGGGATGAGGACGTTGGATTATAGTAAAACAACCATCTTTAACTGATGGGTTTGGCCTTTCCATCCATAAGAAAGGCCATCGTTGTAAAAAATAAATTACCCGCGACTGCAGCCGAAATTACGGTCCCCATCACCGACTATTTTAGTTCTTACTTTGGTCATGTAATCCACCCTGTTCATCAAATCGCTATAAGTCTGCTCAAAGTTGTCCCTTTTACGATTGAGAAGGTATTTGCCATTTGGCGGGTAATTAACTAACTTCCCCGAGCTATCTATAGGGATGCCAAGTGCACTGTACCAAGCTGTCGTTATCATTGTACGTAACGTGTTACGGTTTAAGTCGTAATCACCTAAATGATAATAAGCATCCTGATTGAAACACAGTATCAAATGGTAATGCCGCTTTCCATTTTTGGTATATTCTCGGACCCATGCGTAACGTAAGATTGAATGTCGAGTATCAGGCCAGTCTTTCCGTTGAGTTTTAATATGCTTATCGTGTTCAAGCTTTGCTTTTAATGCACTGGTAAAACGAGATATTGCACCAGAGTCTATTCTGGGTTGAAAGAACGGATTATCCAGATTTTCCGTATCTATTGGGTCATGTAAATCAACACGTATAATCATTGTATTAGGATGCTCTTTCAGTGCTTCATCAATGACCTGTTTAATCCTATTCTTATACAGGGTTACATGTGAACCAAACTCACTGTCGTATGTCATATAGTATCCTACCAAGTAATATTGAGGTATTGAATGGACTACAGATATATTACCTATCAAGATAACAAGCCCTTACTGGTAATAGGCTCAGTTTATATTTTTACTCTTGAATTAAATATCTGTTCAACAGTAGAGCGTCAGAATATTGAGCCTGCTATGGCTATAAATACTGTCTTACCTCTCTTTTCTGCGAGTATTCTATTTTGAGAATATAGCGTATTAAGCAACTCATTTGCTTTGCTACGATTCCTGAATTTATTAGGGCCGTATTGGAGCACTGTATTTTTAGTAATCCAAGATGCCTTGAGTCGAATACAATAATTATTTATCCACCAATAAAGTTCATCCGCCTCCGAGATTGCCAGCGTGAATTCCTGGGGTTTAGAAAACAAGCGTACGTACTCGCGAACATACCAGGTACTTATCTCTACTGCGGCCTCAACTGTTAAAAGTGAGATATCACCCTCATCACCATTAAAATGGTGCAATAGTGCGGCTATTCTTGCCATATTTTCTGCCATTTTTGATGCATAATCTTTAAAGTTTGACAGTCTTCCAAGAATCCCCATTTCATACTCGACATTATTAGAAAATGCGATCCAGCGTTTTTCTGCTTCTACAGTGAATCGGAGGCAAAGACGATCATTTTCATTATTTCCAGCAATACTTTCGTTAACGATCTTCATAAGTCTTTGATGAAATATTGGTAGATATTCGGTTGAAACAACCGGGCTAGTAATTTGTCTATTGCCTTGTGTTGAACCAGGCTGGCAGATTAGGCATCGTGCGAAGAAACCTATTCCCTTTGCCATATCACCTTTCCGTTTAATATAACCCTTAAAAATATCAGGCTGGACCATCAGTGACAGTGTCATTCTGGCATCTCTGATTAATTTTTCAGGCTCACTTTTCCTTTCTACAGGAAACATTGCACCATCCCACATCTTATTGATGAAAGGTAGTTCGTTCAGCGTGTAACCATTAAAAATAGTGCCAGCCTCATCAGACATAATGCCGACAGATCGCCAGTAGCCACAGAGGTAATCTTTAATGGCCGCTGGTGTGGCGTCGCTAAATATCTGCTTGAATCTCACCGGTGATTTAGGATGCGATGCCAGCAGCGCTTTAAGCTTTTCATTTGTTGGCAAATGATCTTTGTTACGTCTAATTTCTGACTTGAGTTTTGACATCAGAGATTTTTTTTCAATATTAAAAATTGCTTCATCATTTCGCCAGACGGTAAGATCATGGGTGTACTTTTCAAATAAATTTTCCTCCAGTTGATATAATGGCTCCATCAGCAATTTATCAACCGTACTTTTCCGTTCACCAGATTCTGCCAGTGTAAGTAAGAAAAGTGATACTGGGCCTCGCAGATTTTTCAGCCGGCAAACATCAATCCGGTTTTGACAGGCAAGAGAAATAACTCCCAGAGCAGAAGCTGCGATCAAAGCTTGTGGGGCTTGCGTATGCTGTTCCACTTCATAAATGGCATTTCTGATAATCTGAGGAAATGCATCTACAGGGAAAGGACTACCGTTAAACATACAACACCTCTAATAAAATTCACGTTAAAAAGTTCCGCGCAAGTTGCTATTCCGCTATTAATTGCAGAAATAGCAGGATGAACACGGGTACTCAGAAAAAAAACAAAAAATAAATGCACAAAATCTCTGGGTGCTAACGTTCGTTAATCCAGCAAAGTAGATCGCTTAACAACCAGCCACAGGACTTCAACCCAATAGACTTACGCAACGGAAACTGACCGACTTGCTCCAGTTTCCAGGCCGTTGAACGAGATACCGATGTGATGTACTGACGCTCCTTTTCACGTACTAGGCGATCATGGGGTTCGCCATAGTTGCGCAGGACCTGTAAACGTTCTTGTGGTGTTGGATAGTTGAATGTTGTTTTCATGTTGCCTCCTTTGTTTCGGTGAAGGCATCATGCATCAAACTGTGCAATCAAAAAATGCGAAGCGTTCTTATTAAGCATTCGAAAATCTTAATAAGCAAACAGGTCAAAAAACGATCAGGTATCATTTGTAAATCTCAATACAACAATGAGTTGAATTGAATACTAATGAAGAGTTAGATGTTTTAGTCTTTTGAATCTAGGTCGTGACGCTGATTAGTGTTGATGTATTCTTTCGTCTTTTTGGTCTACTGATGGTAAATATTGATGTGGTTTGTCCCCGTTGCTCTGAAACGAATGGGGTGATCCGAAACGGCCATTCTGGCTCAGGTGCGCAACTTTATCGCTGTAAATACTGCCTGAAAACTTTTCAGCTATCGCTACAACGGCGCTAAACCGAAACCCATCAGACCATTGTTGATATAGAGATGAACGGCTCTGGATGCCGTGATACGGCAAGAGTACTGAAAATAAGCCTCAATGCCGTTCTCCGTCATCTAAAAACTTGCACCATCCTAGGTTGCACAAAACGATGAGCCGGTCGCAGAGGTCGTCATCGCTGTGAAGTCGATGAACAATTATCTTACGTGCGGCCTAAGGGTAATCCACGCTGGTCATCGGCTGGTATCCATCATTATCACTAAATCTGTGTCATGCCCTGAATTCAACATGGAATATTGTTAGCTAATATACTTTTAAATCCGTTGGTGCATTACAATACCATTATTAAATATTTAAACACAAACAGTTAACAAGGATAGTAATACACATTACTACCACGGGGATTTCTGATATTATGCGATATACCAAAAATCATTTTCCTTTTGAGATATCCATCCATTCCTTTACCTTACTCTCACTAAAAGAAAAGTTTAATGAGTGAGGCTCTAATTGTGTAACTGCTGTTAATTTATTCACTACAGAAGAAACTGTCTGCTCAATTTCATATTTTTTGCAAAACTCAGTTATAAGATAACATAAAGCCCTCTTCTGTTTTTCACTTACACGATATGCTTTAGTACGGTTTAATTCAGGTTTTTTTGCATACCGTTTTAGAGTATCAAAACTAAAGTCTCCTGAATAAAGTTTATTGAGTGGTTTAAAAACGCTAGAAACATCTAACTTCCCATATGTTCTTCTGCAACATTCATGCATCAATATATATAATGCAACATACTCTTCAGGTACAAGGAAAGAAACATTGATATTATTTACTTTTGTTTTTTCAATATTCAGGCCATTCAAAAAAAGAGATGCATGATCTTCTCTAATTGATAAAAAAGATTCATCTATATATGTTGATTCAGGAAAAATAAGAAAATCGAAGGAATTATGGGAAAAAATCATCACATCCCCGGGTGGGGATTTTTTCTGTTCCACCGAGTCTTTATCTGTAAGTAAGTATTTTCCACTGCTGAAACGAGCTACTTTAGTTGGTCTAGCAATCCAATAACCATAGGCATACCCTCGATATCTATATTCATAGTACTCCCCAGAGACTGGAACATCTATTCCACCAGTGTCAAACCGCTTCTGTATATCTAAATGAGGATTTAATGGAATTTCTGGAATAAATGATAATGTACTATAAGCAGGACTATCTTTGCTCTGATAGAAATCACGACCATAATTTATATCATGAATTGTATTTTTATGTATATTTGGAGAAACGCAACGTCTAAGTATGCATGGGAAAATTTCGTTCCCGAAATTAACGTACAGATGAAGTTTATCATCAAGCCATGCCTGAACAAGTTCATCAACTTCTACACCAAAAAGTGCAGAAAACTTTTTCAATGAATAATATGATCTTGCCATAGCACCACTTACCTGAAATCCAAGGTGTAAATGCTCATTTTACACATAACCGAATAAAAAAATAAGTACTTATTTATAGATTTGGTGATGTGAAGAACTCATTTTTCTGTTTAAATTTTAAACTTAATTAAACTCAAATAAAGCAACACCTAAAAAAGCAACACCTAAATAGGTCCGCCTAATACCGCTACACCTGCCGTTTTATGATGGGCGACATGTTGCGTATGGGAAACATATTTCAAGCCCGATGCAACATGGTTAGACATAGGAAACAGCCCTAATACCTTGCCCTGCAAGGGCTGGTCGAAAGCGGATTACTATTCCGCACAGCTATTTAGTTTCAACAATTAAATGGCACGGATTACTTAGCTTATGCTGGCATAACGTTGACCTATTGTTCATTATCCTTCAGCCCGCTTGTAGGGCGCCCCTATCCGAACTAAAATCAGTGCAGCAAAACGAGGGCTTCAAAATGACAAAAAAAACAGCACACAGCCAGATCACTAAAACTCAAATCTACCGTTCCGTTGCCAGCTCAACCGCGATCGAAACGGGTGTTTCTGTGCAAAAAATTGAGCAGCAACTCAAACAAAACCAGGCACAGGCGAAAGCTGTTGGCCTCGCCCGTTAATCTGGCAATATATCGCTCACCAGTTGCATCATGGGGCTGTAGTTCCCTGATACGCCTGCCTGTATTGCCTTGAAATAAAATGGCTTGTGCTCATCCCACAGGCTGTAGTCCAGTAAGCCCTTCCCCGCCAGAACCGACAACACATCGCAAAGCAGTCTCGACAGACGCCCGTTACCTTCTCTGAATGGATGGATCAAAATAAATTCCACATGGCATTCAGCCAGATAACGAACCAGCTCCGGACGAGCTAAGAATTTCAGTTCACCAGACCGGGAAAGAAACTGCTTCTCGAAACCATCAAGAAGAAGCGGAATCCTGTCGGCAGCGGCAAACTGGAAGCCGTCTTTTGTCAGGTTGGCATTACGCAACCTCCCCGCCCAGTCGTACACATTCCCCAGCCATTGACGATGCCACCTACTGATGTGCTCAAAAGCCAGCGCCTCAGGCGGCTGGCTCTCAATAAATAGCTGCTCATACAGCATCAGCAGCAAGCCAGACTCCAGTGTATCCATTTCCTGTTCATCAATGATTCCCAGCTTATTAGCCAGCACCAAGTCTCCAGAGCCCGGCTGATACCGTTCTTCCGCTGAATTAAGCTCATATTTTGACAAGCTCTTACCTCCGCCCAAACAAGTTAACAACGTTGTTTTCCTGCTGCCGTTGATAGTTATTAACCCGAACTTCCCAGATCTCAAGCGCCCTGCGCTTTTCAGTCAGATAATCATAGCGGTCATAGTGTTTCGAGCTGACATCATTTAAAGCGTGATTCTGAATACGGTCACGGATCTCTTTACTGATCCCCGCCTCCCCCATCAGCGTTTTACAGGTCCGGCGTAAATCTCGCGCCGTGAAAACTTTAAACTCAGGATTAAAAGCACGGAAATACATGATGGAACGGGCCAGGCTATCGGTACGTACCGGGCGCTCACCGTTGGTTGATAGCGGGAAAATATAGGGACTGTTACTTTCCTTAGTCAGCTCTTTCACTGAGGCTAATTCCTGTAATGCCGATTCAGTCAGTGGGATCAGATGCTCACGCTTGTTTTTCGATACATCGGCAATGACCAGTAACGTCTTTTGCTGCCAGTCAATCGCGCTCCACTGGCTGGCAATCATTTCGAACGGACGTTGCCCGCCAACGTAAGTACAGAAACGAATTAAGTGTTGCATCAAGGGACCCACTCCTGTTGCCTCGGAGAAATGTTCCATGACAAAACGAAGCTCTTCCAGCACTAACCACGTATCACCAACTTTTTCCGCCGAAGACTGTTTCGGTATGGCCGATACCGGGTTAACTTCAAGGCCGAACGTAACACCCACGCTGGTATTCATCGGATCGTTATCAGCTTTCAGACCGTAGTTAAATGCCGCCATCAGGTAAGAACGAATTCGGTTCGCATGGACCACCGCATCACGCTGGATAATGCCTGAGAGAATGGTTTTGATCTGCAGAGGCGTCACGTCCTTCGCTTTGGTATCACGAGGAATAACCGAGTAGCACTCTCTTTCCATGCGCTTCAATACATCAGCCCACGTCCGTTTGTTGTCGAGCTTCATCTTATTGACGTAACCATGCACCAGTTCTTCAAACGATCCCTGAGAACGATGCAACTGCATGATGTGCTGTTCGGCCAGGCGCTGCTGCTCAAGCTCTTGCTGGGGCTCTTTTCCTTCAACAAGCCAGGCACCATACTTTTTCGCCAGCTCATTGGCCGTCACCAGTTTCATCTCAGGCCAGATGCCCAACTGGATGAACTTCTCTTTCTTCCCTTTCTCAATGTAATAACGGAAATAAAAAACTTTGCTGCCCGAAGGCTGAACCTTAACGCCAAGCCTGCCAGTACCACGTTGAGCACTGTTGCTCCACACGTAGTACGCCGTGCTTTTTGTCTTCAATCCACGTATAGCAGTCTCGGTAAGATTAGCGGCCATGAGTTTACCTTTCTGAGAATAAGCGTTACCTGACCCGATGCCCATTTCGGGTCAGGTAACGGGTCAGGTAAGGATAGTACAATGGGGAAATGAGAGAACCAATCAGAAACAAAAACAACCTCATAACTGATTGATTATAGACAATTAAAAACACAAATAGAGACAATGGCGAACAATTAAAAACATGCCAATTTTATGACTCATAATCGCTTGGTCGCTGGTTCAAGTCCAGCAGGGGCCACCAAACACAGCAAGGGCTGGCGAGTAATCGTCGGCCCTTTTGTTTTTTCCGGGGATATGCCGGGGATATTCCAGAAAGGTAACCATGGTGATTTATGGTTATTTTATGACCGCCCACCATATCTACAGCATTTCTTGCTTAGTGCCATTCGCAAAACGTTAACATTTGCATACATTGACGATGTGTGAAGCTGGTGGACGAACTCCACGCATAAGCCCGCCCGCATCATATAAAAAAGGCTGGCACGGCTTACAGCTTAGCAGGTACGCAAGGTACGCACGTCTTTTTGCGTACCTTGCGTACCCAGTTTTTCACTGCGCAATCTGATGAATAGCGTTTCTGATGTTTGTCACGCTGCCAGCGAATGGCCCGTGTAACCCTGGCATTTCTAAGCATGAGAATGGCTCTTTGAACCTTAACATTTCTTAACATCTGGCTTGCCCCGGCGCAAGCTAATGGCTCGTAAAACCCTAGGAATTCTTAGGGGCTGGCTGGCGGTCACAAACGCTGCAAACCCTTCGCATTTGCACCCGCCAGACGGTATGCGTCGATGAGTTTTTCGCGTTTTACCGACTCCGAATTCGCAGTTTTTTTGCGTAGTTTTTTTTGCGAATTCGCAGTTTGTTTATCTTTGGCATCGTCTTTTTTCTCCGTGCCGTCTTGACTTACCTGCTCCGGGTAACGTCGGCAAAATATTTTGCTCAGTACCCGGCGCAATATCCCGGCGCACGCCGTCGAACTCAAAAAGTACCGCTGCGGGATAGAAATCATCTCGAGCACTTGCGACAACAAACACACGTCTGCGTCGTTGGGCCACTTCCGAAAAATTGAAGATTACCCGCCGCCGGGAGAAGGAAAACCGCAGGAGCGGAAAATGAAACCGGGCGATCAGTGGCGGCTCACGTCTGAGTGCCACGTTAATTAATAAAACAGGTTAATAATTATTAAAATAACCTAAAATGAAGATAATCAATATCCGATAGATAACAAACAATATCGAACAAATAATTTACATTACCCTGAATTATTTCATCGGTTTATCTCGGTGCGCAATCCACTCAAATATTCTATCATTACATTGAGCTGTTCCCGATTGGCGGCCAGCATCTCACCAGAAAGTGAACCACATAAAAATCCATGATGATCGACAAAGAAAAATGCTTCAGAATTTAAAGACCACTTATATTCTTCCAGTGTTTTTAATTCCAAATTATCGCATTTATGAATTTTTTATGTTTCTCGATTTCAATATTCTCCATTATACTTTCCTTTCATTTATTTTTTATATAAATCCAAATAACACATTCACACATATGTTATTTACCAGCTTACAATAACATTATTTTGGACATACTAGCGGCTTAGGTTATAGGATTTAGTCACCTCATTAACTAAAAGGCGTTTATGTAATGGCTATTCCTGCATATTTATTTTTAAAAGACGACGGCGGCGCGGATATCAAAGGTTCAGTTAATGTCCAGGATAGAGAGGGAAGCATAGAGATGCTATCTTTTGGTCATGGTCTGCATATTCCGACAGACAGCAGAACCGGAAAACTCACCGGCACCAGGAAACATGCCCCCCTTAACTTTCAAAAAGAGTTCGACTCTTCCAGCCCGTATCTTTACAAGGCTATTGCCACCGGGCAGACACTTAAAAGCGCAGAATTTAAATGGTACAGAATTAACGACGCCGGGCAAGAAGTTGAATACTTCAACATGTTGCTTGAGAACGTGAAGATCGTCAGCTCCGCGCCGCATATGCTCGATATCAAAAACCCGGCGACCGAAAAACATAATCATCTTGAAAACGTAGCCATGCGGTATGAGCGGATTACCTGGAAATACTGCGATGGCAACATTCAGTTTTCTGATGCGTGGAATGAAAGATGATCCGGTGCACCTTCCATCTTAATGGCGGGCAGCTATCTACATTAAGTAGCCCGGGCGTGGGTTTTTTCCCGGCGTACTCAGGAAATGCAGGGCCACACAGGAATAACCCGGCCTCGATTACAGTAGTAAAAAAAGGGCCATTGCCGCCCGGTCTTTACTACATCGTGACGCGCCAAAGAGGCGGGCTTCACTCCCGATGGCGGGATATGGTGCACGGCTTAGAGAGCGGCTCAGATCGCGATCTATGGTTTGCGCTTTATCGCCAGGATAGCCAAACTGATGATATCTCATTCATAGACGGTGTTGAGCGGGGTAACTTCCGTTTACATCCCGCGGGTAAATCGGGCATTAGTGATGGCTGCATTACGCTACCCAGCCATGCAGATTACGCGATCTTACTTGAGGCTTTATTAAGCACACCATCAGTTATGGTTACGGCTCAATTAAAAGCGTTCGGCACAATACAGGTGTACTGATGAAACCGGCCACACATGTTTTTTTATGGCTTTCTGAACTGCTCGCCCTGACAGTGGTTTACACCCTGCTTTGTTACTTCATCCCTGATGAAGAGTTTATGGCGTGGTATGAGGAAAACTACGGATTCATACAGGAAGCGCACTGGAATGACGGATTTTCACTGATTCTGTATTTTCTGGCTATAGCCATCACTACGTTTGCGATCTGGTTTATTGCTGCTGCCAGACAGAGGAAGTGGAAAAAATCACAGGGTGAAAACACATGACGTTTACGTGTCCAGGCTCTGCCAACGTATTACCTTGTGATTCGAACATGACCACCTGACAGGTGGCCACAGCGGAAATACACCACAAACGCGCCGAAGTTATTAGGCGCGTTTTTATTACCTGTAACTTTTAACGCTCCACAATCCATACTCAAAAAATCACAAAAATTACTTTATATAAAAAAATGCCCACCTGTTCATCTTTTGGATTTTTATTATATTTATCATGAAATTAAGTGGTTAACATCCACTTCAGCCACGTCGATAATGTCCAGCTTGTTCGCTAAGACCAAATCAACTGAACCAGGCTGAAAGCGCTCTACCTGTTTGCACCGAAATGTGAAATGAGTAACAAGAAAAACAAGTCAGGCAGGGACGGAAAGTGTTTCACGTGATAAGGCGAGAACATGCGAAAGGCAACCCCCTCTGGACGTCGCCATCCAGAGATGGAAACGTCCGTTAGAGTTTGATTCGATAGTCAGCTCAAACTAGCTCTTTGAGCTGCTCCTGCATATAAGTTGAAAAATACTCTGGGTTCTTGATAAGGATGCGGTTACCGGAGGCCACTTTTTCTGCCCATCCGGCCACTTTTTTCGTGAACTCGGGATTCCATCCCTCCTGCTCACCCCGTGCCATCACAGCTTCTGGACTTGCTGGCACACCTAAGTCATGCAAATACTTTAAGATTCCCTTAGCGGTACTTTCATCCATTGAATGGGGTACTGACGCCGAAGTGTTCATACCACCAATAAAATCCAATGCTTTCTCAATTGCTGTTGGCATGCTCTTATCCTTAAAATTAACCACGTGAGAGACACATTTATACTATGTACCCAACTCCGCCGGGATATCAAAGAGAACATCACCTTTATTTGATTTACCCCGCAGCTAAACGCTTGCGGCGGCTGTTTTCTGCACGATTAATTCGCTATCCCGGCCAAAACCAGCCCGGTCGCTACCGCATTACGCGGCCCTTCGGTACCACGAATGTTGCCCTGTCCGGCAACCACGCCGTAATGCGCCAGCGCGTCGGTTATCATCTGCGGGATTTCGAAATCCAGCGAGGAGCCGCCCACCAGCACCACAAAAGTCATATCGCGAATAGAGCCGCCGGGTGACACCTGGCGTAAAGCGCGCAGGCAGTTGGTCACAAAAACCTTCTCTTTGGCCTGTCGGCGCACCAACCGAATTTTTTCCAGCGAGGTCTGGTTATCTACCGGGATCAGCTCGCCGTCTTTAAGATAAACGACTTTGGCAAACACTGACGGACTGAGCGGTTCGCGAAAAAACTCCACCGCGCCGTTCTCGTGGCGAATGCTGAACAGGCTCTCCACTTTTGCCAGCGGGTATTTTTTAATTTCCTCCGCCAGAAACGGATCGCTTAAGCCCAGCTCGCTTTGAATCAACAAGCTGACCATATTCCCCGCGCCAGCCAGATGGACCGCTTTCACTACGCCATCGCTATTGATAATGGCGGCATCGGTGGAGCCTGCGCCTAAATCGAGGATCGCCAGCGGTGCAGCACATCCGGGCGTTGTTAACGCACCGGCGACAGCCATGTTGGCCTCCACGCCGCCGACTTCAACCGGGATGTTTAAACGGGCGCTCAGCTCACTGGCGATGGCCTGCATCTGTAAGCGATCGGATTTCACCATCGCCGCAATGCCAACGGCGTTCTCCATTGAACACTCCCCGGCAATACCGCCCTGCACCTTGCGGGGAATAAACGTATCCACCGCCAACAGATCCTGAATATACACCGCGTTCATGTCGTGACCGGTCAGCGAGGCCATCACTTTACGCACCCGCTCCAGCATGCCACCTGCATGCGTACCTGCTTCACCACGAATATCGCACACGGGCGCACAGGTGCTCATCGCCTGCATAATGGCCTGTGCGCCTTGCGCTACGTCGGCTTCACCGCCGCGCTTTTCGCCGCGGATAAAGATCTTACCCGCCGGGATCACCCTTGAGCGCACATCACCCTGCGGGGTTTTCAGCACCACGGCGGAACGGTTGCCAATTAGCGCCCTGGCGATTGGGACGATAGTTTGCGTTTCCTCGGGCGTCAGGGTAAAGAAGGTCGCGATGCCGTAAGGATTCGACAGCACTCGCACCACCTGTCCTGGGGCCGCCACTTCCACCGCCGCCAGCACACCTTCCGGCACCTTCTCCAGCAGGGTAACTTCATCTACCACCGGCATTGTTCGACGCAGGCGATTGTTCACCAGCACGCCATCATCTTTTTTCAGGATCGCCGCCACCACGTTGACCCCGCGATCCAGCGCTTCATTGATAAACCAAACCGCCTCGAGGAAATCCTTCTCCTCACCAACCAGCGGGATCCAGCCCTGGGCAAACCTATCTTCACTCAACGCCGCCAGCTTCTCCACGGCGATGGTAGTTCCCATTCCCACGCCAACGCCGCCGGGCGTTTGCGGGTTATGCCCAATCATTGTTGATTCGGTAATGATGGTTTCAGTGATGGTTTCCATCGCCACATCGCCAATCACCGGTGCAGCCTCGTTGATGCAGATTTTCGCCACATCCTGAAGCGACCACGGGGTGTTATTCAGCGCCTGCTGCAGGGAGGCCACCACCCCGGCAATATTGTCCCGTGTACCTTTCATACCGGTCGTGGCGACAATCCCGCTGGCGATAAACCGGCCATGCTGCGCCAACGCCACTTCGGTGGTGGCGTTGCCGATATCAATCCCTGCAATTAACGGCATACAACCTCCGTCACTGGCTGCCTTTACGCAGCTTGTTTCTCTGCTGATACACCTCTGCCGACTCGCGGACAAACCCGGCGTTCACCGTGGCATGCCAGGTATGTTCCAGTTCATCGGCAATGGCCTGAAGCTCGGCGAACGAAGAACGAAACGGCCGCAGCGCGTTATAAATTTCAAGAATACGGGCATCCGGGATTGCTATAAGCTCCGCCGCACGACGGAAATTACGCGCCACGGCGTGACGCTGCATCTGTTCGGCAATCTGCGCCTGGTACTCCAGCGTTTGCTGAGAAATACGCACATCCTGCGGACCTACGCGACCCGCCAGCACATTCTCAAGGGTAATCTCGGTTAGCGGTTTGCCGGTAGGAGTCTGGATTTTCTCCGGGCAGCGAGTCGCTAATGGATAATCCTGCGCGGTCATGATGTTGTCGTTCATGGTCATTCCCTTACGAGTGCAATATGCAGCGTGACAGGCGCAGCATCCTGCACCACGTGTTTGGTTTCTTTGATATGAAACAGCGCGGCCTTGGCCATAAATTTGGGGCGTACCATCTGGTCATTAACCACTGGCACTGGCGAAGGCGACTCTTTACGTGCATAGCGCGCGGCGTTTTTACCAATCTGGCGATAGGTTTCCAGCGTCAGCAGCGGAGCCTGAGAGAACAGCTCAAGGTTGCTCAGAGGCAGCAGATCGCGCTGATGAATCACCGTGGTTCCTTTCGACTGGATACCAATCCCGATGCCAGAACCGCTGAGATTTGCCGCATCCCATGCCATAAATGAAACATCAGAAGTGCGCAGAATCCTCACCACCCGTGCATGCAGCCCCTCTTCTTCAATGCCGGCAACCAGCTCTTTCAAAATCGCTTTGTGCGGCATATCAATCAGTGTTTTGTGCTGATACTTATCAAAGGCCGGGCCGACGCCTATCACGACTTCATCCACGCGTTCGTCCGCTTTAGCCGCCTCGCCTTCGCTCACCTGCAAGGTGAAAACCGGCTTACGTTCAGTTGTGCATTCCACTGTGTACCGCCTTATTCGATCGAGCCGGGCTGAACCACGCCCGCAATATTTTTAATTTCCGCCCAACGTTCGGCAGAGATGCGATAGCCGGTGCCGGGTCCCTGATAATCGTTGATGTCATTAACGGCGCTGACGACGTCGAACTGACGATCCAGAATGGCCGACGTTTGCAGGTAATCACCAGTAACACGCTGCCTCAGCATGTTGAGGATATTGCTGGCGATGTCTTCGAAGCCGCTGGAACTCAACGCGCCGACGATATCCAGCCCGGTGATATTGCGCTTCATCATCTCTTCCACGGCAGCCAAATCTTCCACCACATTGCGCGCGGGCATATCTTTGCTGCCGTGAGCGTAAGTGGCGGCCTCCACCTCTTCATCGCTAATCAGCGGCAGGCCCAGTTCGCGGAAAACCGCCTGAATGGCGCGCGCGGCCTTATTGCGGATGGCGATTGTCTCCTCTTCCGTGACCGGGCGCAGGCCCCCGTCAACCATCAGATCGCGTTGCAGAATGTTGTAATCATCGAAGTCTTCAGCGTCGAAGTTCGACCCGGCAAACATGTTGTCGTAGTTCGGTACCGCGCTATAGCCGGAGAAGATAAAGTCGGTGCCCGGCAGCATCTGCATCAGGGTGCGGGCAGTACGACGAATATCGGAGTGGGAAAAGGTCTGGTCATTGGCGGAGGCCACTTCAAGGTCGAGCATCGAGGCAATCAGGTTTTCCGCCAGCACCGCGCGAATCCCCGACGGCACAGCGCCGGTCATGCCGATACAGCTGACCGCGCCGTTTTGTAACCCCTGTACGCCCGCGCCTTTGGTGATAAAAATGCAACGCGACTCCAGATAAAGCATCGATTTACTTTCGGAATAGCCCATCAGCGCTTCCGAACCGGTGCCGGAGGTGTAGCGCATCTTCAGACCACGAGAAGCATACGCCGAGGCAAGAAACGCTTTTGACCACGGCGTATCATCGCCATCGGTAAACACCGACTCCGTGCCATATACCGACACCGTTTCGGCGTAGCTGGTTAGCCCGCGCATTCCCAGTTCCAGCTCCGTGGCCTCTTCAACGGAGCATTGCGTCAGCACGCCGGGGCGACCGCATTGGGACCCCACCAGCAGCGCCAGGGCGTTAAACGGCGCATAGCGGGCGATCCCGACCGTTGTTTCCTGTTCGGAAAAGCCACGGATCCCCGCTTCAGCAGCGTCGGCAGCAATCTGTACCGGGTTATCTTTCAGGTTGGTCACGTGGCACTGATTGGAGGGGGTGCGTCTGGCGCGCATTTTTTGCAGCGCCATCATCATCTCCACCACGTTCATTTGCGCCATCACCTCCACCGCTTTCGCCGGGGTGATGGCAGTCGTAATGGCAATGATCTCTTCCCGACTGACGTGGATATCCACCAGCATTCTGGCGATCTCCAGCGCGTCGAGCTGCATGGCGCGCTCGGCCTCGGGCACGTTAATCGCGTAATCGGCAATGAACCGGTCAATCATGTCGAACTCGGCGCGGCTCTTGCCGTCCAGCTCAACAATACGACCATTTTCCACCTTCACCGACGAAGCCGGATCGTAAGGGCTTTCCATTGCGATCAGCCCCTCTTCAGGCCATTCGCCAATTAGCCCATCCTGATTTACAGGCCGCTGGGCAAGCACTTCGAATCGTTTTGATCTTCTCATAGTTTATGGACTCAAAAGATAAAAAATAGGGACGCCGGGCCGTATTGCCGGGGACACAACACCCGGCATTCGCCTTTCATCAGCAATAGCCGAACTCTAAATGAGCAGGACAATAAAAAAATAAAATTAATTTCGTTCCAATTTGGTACGTAATAAAAACCCATCGTTTCATATTGAAACGCGGCTCAGGAATATTCACCGCGAATTGTGACGAGGTTAAATGATCATTATCAATAAACGCCGCAACAGGAAACTGAAGGTAATGTTTTTGAAATTCCCACCCTATTGACTTAATAACGCAGGGCGAGAAAATAAGATAAAGCCAATGATAAAAATAGCTGTTGCGCGATATTTTCGTGACCTCAGCCCTACAACCTTTTCAGGAGAGACTGTGAATAAGAGCCAACAAATCGCCACCATTACGCTGGCGGCTGCAAAGAAAATGGCGCAGGCCGTCGAGGCTAAAGCGCTTGAAATCAACGTTCCGGTGGTTTTATCCGTGGTGGATCACGGCGGGAACACGCTGCTAATGCAACGTATGGACGACGCGTTTGTTACCAGCTGTGATATCTCTCTTAATAAAGCTTATACCGCCTGCTGCCTGCGACAGGGTACCCATGAAATTACCGACGCGGTACAACCAGGTGCCTCTCTATATGGCTTGCAGCTCACCAATCAACAACGAATTGTTATTTTTGGCGGCGGTTTACCTGTCATATTAAACGGCAAAGTAATCGGTGCCGTTGGTGTAAGTGGCGGTACCGTCGAACAAGACATATTATTAGCAGAAACCGCATTGAATTGTTTCTCTGAATTATAATTTAAATCTAAGAAGGTATATTATGAGCTATCGTATGTTTGATTACCTGGTGCCAAATGTGAACTTCTTTGGCCCCAATGCTATTTCCGTGGTCGGCGAACGCTGCAAACTGTTGGGCGGTAAAAAAGCGCTGCTGGTCACTGATAAAGGTCTGCGGGCGATTAAAGACGGCGCGGTAGATAAAACCCTCACACATCTGCGTGAAGCCGGTATTGACGTCGTGGTTTTTGACGGCGTTGAGCCAAACCCCAAAGACACCAACGTGCGCGACGGCCTGGAGGTCTTTCGGAAAGAGCATTGCGACATCATCGTTACCGTTGGCGGCGGTAGCCCGCATGACTGCGGTAAAGGCATCGGTATCGCCGCGACTCACAAAGGGGATCTCTACAGCTATGCCGGGATTGAAACCCTGACCAACCCGCTGCCGCCGATCGTTGCGGTGAATACCACCGCCGGTACCGCCAGCGAAGTCACCCGCCACTGCGTGCTGACCAATACCAAAACCAAAGTGAAGTTTGTGATTGTCAGCTGGCGCAACCTGCCGTCGGTCTCCATTAACGATCCGCTGCTGATGCTCGGCAAGCCAGCCCCACTGACTGCGGCCACCGGGATGGACGCCCTGACCCACGCCGTGGAAGCCTACATTTCCAAAGATGCCAACCCGGTCACCGACGCTGCCGCTATCCAGGCGATCCGCCTGATCGCCCGTAACTTGCGCCAGGCCGTGGCGCTGGGCAGCAACCTGAAAGCTCGCGAGAACATGGCCTACGCCTCCCTGCTGGCGGGTATGGCCTTCAACAACGCCAACCTCGGCTACGTTCACGCGATGGCGCATCAGCTTGGCGGTCTTTACGACATGCCGCACGGCGTGGCGAATGCCGTACTGCTGCCGCACGTGGCACGCTATAACCTGATCGCTAACCCGGAAAAATTTGCCGACATCGCAGAGTTTATGGGCGAAAACACTGACGGACTCTCCACCATGGATGCCGCCGAGCTGGCCATTCATGCTATTGCCCGCCTCTCCGCCGACATCGGTATTCCGCAGCATCTGCGCGATCTGGGCGTCAAAGAAGCCGATTTCCCGTATATGGCGGAAATGGCGCTGAAGGACGGCAACGCCTTCTCCAACCCGCGCAAAGGGAACGAGAAAGAAATTGCCGAGATCTTCCGTCAGGCATTCTGATAACGTAGGGGGCGCAATGTCACTTTCATCACCGGGCGTACATCTGTTTTATCACTCACGCTGGCAGGGTACTCGCGTGCTTGATGAGCTGTGCTGGGGACTGGAAGAGCAAGGCGTTCCCTGCCGGGCAATCTGTTGCGACGATCATGACTGCGCGCTGGCTCTCGGCAAACTGGCGGCCAAAAGTTCGGCGCTGCGCGTGGGTCTCGGTCTCAACGCCACCGGAGATATTGCCTTAACCCATGCCCAGTTGCCCGAGGATCGGGCGCTGGTCTGCGGGCATACCCGCGCCGGGACAGCACAGATCCGCACGCTCGGCGCCAATGCCGGTCAACTGGTTAAAGTTCTTCCCTTCAGCGAGATAAAATAAATGTACCGCATCTATACCCGAACCGGCGATAACGGCACGACCGCGCTGTTTGGCGGCAGCCGTATCGATAAAGACGACATCCGCGTTGAGGCCTACGGCACGGTGGATGAACTGATTTCCCAGCTTGGCGTCTGCTATGCCAGCACGCGCCAGGCCGAGCTACGCCAGGAACTGCACGCTATGCAGAAGATGCTGTTCGTACTGGGGGCGGAACTCGCCAGCGATCAGAAAGGCCTCACACGCTTAAAACAGCGTATTGGCGAAGAGGATATTCAGGCGCTGGAGCAGCTTATTGACCGCAATATGGCGCAAAGCGGCCCGCTCAAAGAGTTTGTTATTCCGGGGAAAAATCTGGCATCGGCACAGCTGCACGTTGCGCGAACCCTGACGCGTCGGCTGGAGCGGCTCCTCATCGCGATGGGCAGAACGCTGACGTTACGCGATGAGGCCAGGCGTTATATCAACCGGCTGTCGGATGCGCTGTTCTCGATGGCCAGAATCGAAGAAACTACTCCAGATGTTTGCGCTTAAACTGGCTGGCATCAATGTCGTACTGCTTCATCTTACGCCACAAGGTGGTGCGACCAATATTCAGCAGTTGCGACATTTCCTGAACACGCCCACTGGTCACGCGGGCGGCATGGATAATCGCCTCTTTCTCGATGGCGGTAAAGGTCAGGCTGGCGGGCAGCAGTGAAGATGCCGTCTCCAGACCAGGGCGTTCGGCAAACAGATAATCCGGCAGATTGCTCAGCCGAATATGGCCGTTATCACTGCTGATGGCGATATTTTCAATAATGCTGTTCAGCTCAAAATCATTACCCGGCCACGAATAGGCCACCAGTTGTGCCAACGCGTCGTCGTCGATCTTCAGGCTGGATGAAAAGCGTTTTTTCAGGCTATTCAACCGCGTATAAATCAGCGATGGAATACTGTTACGCCGCGCCCGCAGCGGCGGGATTACGATCTCAAAAGAGTGCAGCGCGTAATACAACTGACGGCTAAAGCGGTTTTGCTCCACCAGATTAGCGAGATCAACCGTAGTGGTGGCGATCACTTTGACATCCACCGGAATCAGCCGCCGGGCATCCAGGCGGGTTAAAACCCCCTGCTTGATCACCTGCAGCAGCGCGGATTGTAACTCCGGCGCCAGATATTCAATTTTTTCAAGAAACAGCGTGCCGCCGTTCGCCAGTTCAAGACGGCTCAGCCGACCGTTTTCATCATCAGTAGGCGCACTGCCCATAAAATCCTGCCCCAGTACGCTGTTGGCATACAGCTGGCAGTTCACGGCGATATACGGCCCGCTGGCGCGTTCGCTTTCATTGTGAATGGCCTGACTCAGTAGCTCTTTACCGACGCCCTCTTCCCCGCACAGCAGGATCGGGAAACTTCCCCTCGCCGCCTGACGACCAAAGTGGATCAAACGTCGGGTTTCTGGATCGTCTGTCGACATCTGCTCAAAGGTGTGGCTCACCTTGCCGAGCTGGCTGGTCATCAGCTGACGCATTTGCTCCACCGGATGCAGCAGCAGGATAAAGCTGTTGCCCTGCTCTTCAACAATCGGTTTCAGGGTGATGACGGCATCAACAAACTGGTGCTGGCTTTCAAAGGTGACTTCGACATGATTCAGGCCGCGGGCATGTTTGATCGCCCGACGCAGCAGCATGGGGAGATTGAGCAGGTCGTTAATATTCTTCCCCTGGCTGGCCTGCGCGTCGAGATGCAAAAGCAGAGCCGCGCGCGCATTGAGGAACTGCAATACGCCCTGTTCGTTCCAGGCCATCACGCCATCATCCATACTCTCCAGCAGCCCGTACATCTGGTTCAGATGGCGGTTGGATTCAGCCAGCAGGCTGTCAGTCAGCAATGAGTTGCCGACTTCTCTGGCAATCGCCAGCGTCAGGGATAAATCAGAAACGCACTCATGCTCTACCAGACAGCACAGCGAGATGGAGCCAAACAGTCGACCATGGTTATCGAATACTGGCGTAGAGCAGAACGACCACGGATGCAACGCCTGTTTAAAGTGCTGATCGCCAGAGGTTTTTGTCGGTTGCCCCGGCATCGTCGCCAGCGACAACGCGCAGCTGCCAATAATGCTTTCCGCACAGTAACTGCCGTCGCGAAAACCGAGCTCCGCCAGTTGCTCCACCGTCTGCGGATCGCCGCAACGGCTGAGAATACAGGCCGATTCATCCAGAATTAACAGCGCGCACGGACGGCCGTCCATAAACTCCCAGGCATCTTCCAGCGCGGCCTGAGCAATCGTCAGCAGCGCCGTTTTGCGACGACAGATCGACTCAAAGGTCAGGCCCTGCGCCTGATGCGGCGCCTGCCAGGTTTCCCGCTGCATAAACTTGCTGCAACGATGCCATGACTGGGCAATGACCGAAGAGACTTCCTTCCCAATGTCCTGAGTGTGCGTCGTCATATCCCTTTCCGCTGTTTTACCATAGACAACCCCTCCGGCAGAGACTGTCAGAGGGGGGAGAAGATGCCGGATAAAAACTTACCGACGACTGATTAACGCGCCAGCCACTGCTGTCCCAGCAGGTCTGCCGTCAGTATCGCGGCATGTACGCTCTCAGGCGTCACCGGGAACGGCATATTGTGGATGGTTTCACCTTCTGCGCAGGTCGCTTTGGCTACGGCCATGATCTTGCCGTCAATGTCGTCTTTCACGCCCATTTCCGCTAACGTTACCGGCAGGCCTACTTTCTGACAGAAATTCAGCACGGTTTCGATCTCTTCCATCGGGCTGTTTTGCAGCACCAGCTGCGCCAGCGTACCAAAGGCGACTTTTTCACCGTGGTACAAATGGTGGCACTCTTCCAGAATCGTAAAACCGTTGTGGATAGCATGCGCCCCTGCAAGACCGCTGCTTTCAAAGCCGATGCCGCTGAGGTAAGTGTTCGCTTCGACAATACGCTCCAGCGCATCAGTCACCACGCCAGCCTGCGCGGCAAAGCGTGCCTTTTCGCCTTCCGCCAGCAGGGTATCATAGCACAGGCGCGCCAGGCTCAGCGCCGCTACGGTGGACTGTCCGCCCGCCATGCTGGTCGCTCTGGCGTCATAACAGGCTTTCGCTTCAAACCAGGTTGAGAGCGCATCGCCCATCCCGGCCACCAGCAGGCGTACCGGCGCTTTGGCAATGATTGCGGTGTCCATAACCACCATATCCGGGTTTTTCGGGTAGATCAGATACTCTTCAAACTCACCGGCTTCGGTATAGATGACCGACAGCGCGCTGGTTGGCGCATCGGTAGAGGCGATAGTCGGGATCACCACCACCGGTAGCTTCTGGTAGTAACCAATCGCTTTGGCGGTATCCAGCGTTTTCCCGCCGCCAATCCCAACCACGCCGCGGCAACCATGCTGTTTCAGAATGGCAATCAGGCGATTAATTTCAATATGGCTGCATTCACCGTTGAAGCGTTCCGCGTGGCAGCTAATGTCGTGGCTGTGCAGGCCATTGAGTACCTTCTCTCCCGCCAGCTTCATCACGAAGTCATCCGCAATCACGAAAAAGCTGTCCGCCAGATTTTTAGCGTATTGACCAAACAAGGTGGAAGCGTCAGGGCCCTGGAGATATTTGGCTGGAGATTGAATAACTTTTAGCATTCCTTTCATCCTCAAATAAGTACATGTTTTTACATGGTGAGCCCTGGCGTTAACCTGTTTGGCCTGTTGCTGTCGGCAAAAACAGGAGGTACCGGAGCGATGCAATAACTGTATGGCGAGGCGTGAACAAAAAAATCTTTCGTCATTTTGTTCTGATATGAAACAGATAAAAACGACGCACGTTCCATTCTGGAACACTTATCCACAAAAATGATAAGGTTTGCGATCCCGATCCGTTCATTTACCCCCAAATCTCCAGCAAACACGAAGCTCAGTTCCTCTTTTACTCATGCAGTTATATTAAAACCGGCAAAAAAAGGCTGGCTGCGCCGTATGAGCGGCGCTGATCGCAGGAGAAAAAAGTCGAGCGAGCTCGCATTATGATCATTCCCCGCCTTTTCAAGTTTCATTTCGGAACAAAAAACAACGTCAGCGTTCCGTAATGAAACTCATTTTAGCGTTGTTTTTTTCCACGCTGACTTCGCCAGAATCTCTTCATTGCCTCCGCACCATGATCCTACATTCGGGGGTTTGTCTTTCACTCAACCTCGAGGAGCCGTTATGTCTCAATTCTTTTTTAACCAACGCACCCATCTCGTGAGCGACGTCATCGACGGGGCGATTATCGCCAGCCCATGGAATAACCTGGCGCGTCTGGAAAGCGATCCGGCCATTCGCATCGTGGTCCGTCGTGACCTTAATAAAAATAACGTAGCGGTCATTTCCGGCGGCGGTTCGGGACACGAACCCGCGCACGTTGGGTTTATCGGTAAAGGCATGCTAACCGCTGCGGTCTGCGGCGATGTTTTCGCCTCCCCGAGCGTGGATGCAGTACTGACCGCTATTCAGGCGGTGACCGGTGAGGCTGGCTGTTTGTTGATTGTGAAAAACTACACCGGTGACCGTCTTAATTTCGGTCTCGCCGCCGAGAAGGCGCGTCGCCTTGGCTATAACGTTGAAATGCTGATTGTCGGCGACGACATCTCCCTGCCGGATAACAAACACCCACGTGGCATTGCGGGAACTATCCTGGTGCATAAAATCGCAGGCTATTTTGCCGAACGCGGCTATAACCTCGCCACCGTTCTGCGTGAAGCGCAGTACGCAGCCAGCAACACCTTTAGCCTGGGCGTAGCCCTTTCCAGCTGTCATCTGCCGCAAGAAACCAACGCAGCCCCTCGTCATCATCCGGGTCATGCGGAGCTGGGTATGGGCATTCACGGCGAACCAGGCGCATCGGTTATCGACACCCAAAACAGTGCGCAAGTGGTGAACCTGATGGTGGATAAACTGCTGGCCGCCCTGCCTGAAACCGGTCGTCTGGCGGTGATGATTAATAACCTTGGCGGCGTTTCCGTGGCCGAAATGGCCATCATCACCCGCGAACTCGCCAGCAGCCCGCTGCACTCGCGTATCGACTGGCTAATTGGCCCGGCCTCGCTGGTCACTGCGCTGGATATGAAAGGCTTCTCACTGACGGCCATCGTGCTGGAAGAGAGCATCGAAAAAGCACTGCTCACCGAAGTGGAAACCAGCAACTGGCCGACGCCGGTCCCACCGCGTGAAATCAGCTGCGTAGCGTCATCTCAGCGTAGCGCCCGCGTGGAATTCCAGCCTTCGGCAAACGTCCTGGTGGCCGGGGTTGTGGAGCTGGTCACCGCAACCCTTTCCGATCTGGAGACTCATCTGAATGCGCTGGACGCCAAAGTCGGCGATGGCGATACCGGTTCGACCTTTGCCGCCGGCGCGCGTGAAATTGCCAGCCTGCTGCATCGCCAGCAGCTGCCGCTGGATAACCTTGCCACGCTGTTCGCGCTGATTGGCGAACGTCTGACCGTGGTGATGGGCGGTTCCAGCGGTGTGCTGATGTCAATCTTCTTTACCGCCGCCGGGCAGAAACTGGAACAGGGCACTAACGTTGTCGAAGCGCTAAATACGGGGCTGGCGCAGATGAAGTTCTACGGCGGCGCAGACGAAGGCGATCGCACGATGATTGATGCGCTGCAACCGGCCCTGACTTCGCTGCTCACACAGCCGAAAAATCTGCAGGCCGCATTCGACGCCGCGCAAGCGGGAGCCGAACGAACCTGTTTGTCGAGCAAAGCCAATGCGGGTCGCGCATCGTATCTGAGCAGCGAAAGCCTGCTCGGAAACATGGACCCCGGCGCGCACGCCGTAGCGATGGTGTTTAAAGCGCTAGCGAAGAGTGAGCTGGGCTAAGATGTAACAAGGAGCGCTTCTCAGGTATTTACTGCCTGATGGCGCTTCGCTTATCAGGCAGAACGTTAACGATACACGCGGATCCCACCCTCTACGCCGCGACTAAACAGCACCTGCCAAAGTTCAATATCTCTGGCGCGGAAAGCCCCGGCGCAGGCGCATAAATAGTAGTTAAACATTCTTCTGAAGGTGTCGGAATAACGTGATGACAGCTCCGGCCATGCTTGATTAAAGCGCTCGTGCCACGCCATTAGCGTTTTATCGTAATCGCTGCCAAAGTTATGCCAGTCTTCCATCACAAACCGTGATTCGCTGGCTTCGGCAATATGGGAGATCGCCGGTAAGCAGCCGTTCGGGAAAATGTATTTATTGATCCACGGATCGACGCTCATCCCTTTTTTATTGCTACCAATGGTATGTAGCAGGAACAGTCCGTCCGGTTTTAAACAACGGTCGGCGATGCTGAAATAAGTGTCGTAGTTTTTTGGCCCGACATGTTCAAACATCCCCACCGAGACAATGCGATCGTAGTGTTTATCGAGGTCGCGATAATCCTGCAGCAGAATCTTAACGTCCAGTCCTTCACAGCGCTGCTGCGCCATTTTTTGCTGCTCTTTAGAAATGGTGACGCCTTCCACCGCCACGCCATAATGACGCGCCGCATATTCCGCCAGCCCACCCCAGCCACAACCAATATCGAGTAAACGCATACCCGGTTTAAGTTGTAGCTTCTCACAGATCATTTTTAATTTAGCATTTTGCGCATCGTCTAATGTGGTCGCATCTTTCCAGTAAGCGCAGGAATATTGCATATGCGGATCAAGCATCAGCGCAAAGAGATCGTTACCAATATCATAATGTTCTTTGCCAACAATCCACGCGCGGCTCCGCGACTGCAAATTAAACAGGCGTGCGCTGGCAATACGTAAAATGTCTTTCAGGTTACCCGGCATCTGCTGGTCAAGTTTTGCTTTCAGGATTTTGCAGAACAGAATATCGAGCCGCTCGCAGTCCCACCAGCCTTTCATATAGCTTTCGCCAAGCCCTAACGAGCCTTGTTGCAGTACCCGTTTAAAGAAACCGGCATGATGAAGTTGAATGTCCCAGGCACGGGAGCCATTAATCCTGATATCCGCTTGCGAAAGCAGCTCTTTTCCCATTCGGGTCCAGTTATCATTTGTTTCATTGACGATGACAGCATCTGAACAAAGCGAGTTCATGGTATTTACCAAAGGTGGGCTAAAAATTCTTACGCAAGATTATTATGGAAAAAAGAGTGTATGTATTATGATCCGCGGACAAGATCTATCGAGCAGCGGACACACCATCGGGAGCATTGACGATTTATTTATGGAAACTCTCGTGCAAAAACAGTGGAACTCCTTCCCGGATAACTCCATGACGGAACTGCCGCAGGATGTTTACTTTCGCTCGTATGTCCTGGAAGCCAATCATCATGTTCCACAGCATTCACACTCTTTTATGCAGTTTCATTTCGCCCGCAAAGGCAGTATGCGTATTGATGTTGCCGGCAAGTGCTGGATAATCCCGGCGCATTATGGCATCTGGATCCCAAATCATACGGAGCATGCGGTTTGGGCATTAGATGATGTGCATTTAGAGAATCTGGATATTAAACCGAGCTTTCTTGAAGAGAGCATCAATGAATGTAAAGTGGTGGCTATCAGTGATTTCGCCAGAGAGTTTATTCATTACGCCACGAATTTAATTTCGGGCCATTATGATAGCCAGTCAAAAGAGGGCAAGCTGGTTAGCGTCCTGGTCGACATTATTCTGCAGCTTCCGGAAGTCGCTTTTGTATTACCCTGGCCGCAGGATCGCGAATTAACTAAAGTTTGTCGAACAATACAAGAATCCCCGGCGTTGGAGCATTCGGTTGAATACTGGGCGCAGCATCTGGGTATGTCTGCCCGTACCTTTTCACGCCATTTCAAAAAAGAAACCGGATTGCCTTTCAGCGTCTGGAAGCAAAAAATGCGTATTCTGGAATCCGTATTAATGCTGAAGAAAAATAAAAGCGTGACCGCCGTGGCGCTCGACGTAGGGTATTCAAGCACCGCGGCATTTAGCTACGCATTCCGCCAGGCGTTTGGCGTGCCGCCATCTAATTACTGATTAACGACGCTGATGCCAGTAAGCCGCTGCGCGAACAAGTTGCTGATCGAACGCCTCGGTTTCAAAGCGAGCACTCAGGTTTTTGACCACCTTACCTTCGCCGGTAATCCAGATGTAATAATCATCTGCAGGTACGCTTAGCTGCGATAAGTGTTCATTCACCGCCTGTTCGTCATGGCCGATAAACCACTGAATAGTAAATCCGTCGAGATGGGCAAAATAGTCCTGGTACGCGGCATCCTGCACACTTACCAGCGCCGTGACGTTCGGACGTACCGCTAAACGGCTGAGCGACTCCAGGCGTCGGCGCAGCGCAGGCATTCCCGATTCATCACACACGTAAAGCTGATACGCGTAGTCTTCTGGCACCACCAAAGAACCGCGCGGTCCGCCTACCGTCAGCTTGTCACCCTCGCGGGCATTCATCGCCCACGTACTTGCCACGCCACCGTCATGAATATAGAAATCCAGTGCCAGCTCATGGCGTGCTTCGTCATACAACGGCGTGTAATCACGGGATATCGGACGCACGCCGTCAGCCCAGACAATACCTTCATCGGTGACAACCGGCGGCACAAAGTGGCTGCCCGGTTCAGGGAAAAAGACCTTGGTATGGTCGTCAAAGCCGTGTGAGCTAAAACCATCCAGAGCGTCACCGCCCAGTACAATGCGCTGAAAGCCCGCGCTAATACGTTCGACGCGCAGGACGGTAAGTTCCCGAAAACGCAGTTCATTGCGAACGCGCTGCGGGTAGCGTGAGGTGTTTTTTGTCATTTTTTCGCCTTCGGAAGATAATACGATATATCTAAATTAATTTTTAAATGATAATGATTGCTAATCAGAAAGATTGCAAGCACTTTTTTGATATAGTCGCCTTCTGACTAAACGGTTAACACACACCTTTAAAAAAAGATAAAAATCATAAAGTTAAATAAAAAATATTTTATAGCCTTGCGCAAAAATGATATTTAGATATAAATTAGATATATCTAAAACACATCAGGAGACGATGATGCAAAACCATCATGAAGGTTGCTGCAAGCATACAGAGCACCAACACGAAGGCTGCTGCAAGGGTGAAGGACATCACCACGAAGGCCGCCACAACGAACACCATGCAGGTTGCTGCAAAGGTGAAGAACATCGCCATGAAGGCTGCAACAAAGAACATCACCACGAACAGGGTTGTGGACACCGCCACGGTCGCGGCGGCGGTCGTCGCCAGCGCTTCTTCGGTCACGGAGAATTACGCCTGGTCATTCTGGATATCCTGACCCGCGACGCCAGCCACGGCTATGAGCTGATTAAAGCGATTGAAACCCTGACTCAGGGCAACTATACCCCGAGCCCGGGCGTCGTCTATCCGACGCTGGATTTCTTGCAGGATCAAGAGCTGATCACTATCAGCGACGAGGAAGGCGGGCGTAAACAGATTGCGATCACAACCCAGGGCCAGCAGTGGCTGGATGAAAACCGTGAGCATCTGGAACATATCCACGAACGTATTAAAGCCCGCTGCGTGGGTTTTGAATTACGCAAGAACCCGCAGATGAAACGCGCGCTGGAGAACTTCAAAGCCGTGCTGGACCTACGGGTCAATCATGGTGATACCAGCGATGCGCAGATCAAAAAAATCATCGGTATTATCGATCGCGCTGCGCTGGATATTACTCAACTGGATTAATCTACAGAGCAGGCGGAACGCGTTTGCCCTGCGTTCCGCCTTTATCGTTAATATTAATGTAGCACCGTAACCGCATCTTCCAGACGACCAGCGCGATGTTTCACCATCGCGGAAATCTGGGCGCTCTCTTCAACCAGTTCGGCGTTTTTCTGCGTAATGTTGCTTAATTCATTCACTGCGCGAGTCAGGCTCGAAAGACCATCTGACTGTTCCAGCGTTGAGTGACTGATTTGGGCGATCAACTGCGTCACGTTTTGCACCTGCGCCACAATATCATCCATCGTGCGCCCTGCGGCGTGAACCTGGTCGGATCCGGACTGCACCTTATCGGCGCTGGCATCAATCAGCTTGCGGATATCATTGGCTGCACTGGCGCTGCGGCTGGCAAGATGACGCACTTCTCCCGCCACCACGGCGAACCCTTTCCCCTGCTCACCCGCCCGTGCGGCTTCAACAGCGGCGTTCAGGGCCAGAATATTAGTCTGGAAAGCAATATCGTTAATCAGCGTGGTAATGGTGCCGATCCGCTGGGTGCTGTTGGCGATATCGTCCATAGTTTTGATGACGGTATCCATCGCCTCGCCGCCGTGCGTCGCCGCGCTGCTGGCTGCAATGGAGAGCTTGTCGGCCGCGGCGGCGGTCTCTGAGTTTTGCTTCACCGATGCCGCCATCTGATTCATGGTGGTCACCGTTTCCTGCACGTTCTCAACGGTCTGCTGCGTATGCTTGTTTAAATCATCGCTGCCTTTCGCCAGCGTTTCGCTGTCGCTGCGCACACAGCTCACCTGACTGGAGACATCATGGATGAGCCAACGGCACATTAGCCCCAGTTGCCCAACCGCTCGCAGCATCAGGCCCAGTTCATCACTGCGGTTAAGATGCGACACGCTGTTTCGTTCACCGGTCGCCACTTTAAGCGCCTGACGAGCGACATTCTCAATAGGACGCACAATCTGCCATTCGAAAATAGCCGTTCCCAACATCATCACCAGCGCGCTTATCAGCAGTAACGGCCATTCGGCGCCCATTTGCTGTAATGCGGCCGCCAGTACGATAAACATAATTGCCATTACGCTGCGCACTCGCCAGCGAATCGGCAGCGCCGGGAGTTTACCCAGCCAGCCTTTGCGTACCACCAGTCCTTTATGGATACGTCGGTTGCAACGCCCTTCATTCAGCGCTTTATATAAAGGCTCTACCGCCGCAATCTCCTCGTCAGTGGCCCGGGTACGAATCGACATATATCCGGTGACACGACCTTCCCGTACCATCGGCACCGCATTGGCCCTTACCCAGTAGTGATCGCCATTCTTACGCCGGTTTTTCACAATCCCGCTCCATGGCTCGCCCTGTTTCAGGGTGTACCACATATCCGCAAACGCCGCTTTTGGCATATCCGGATGACGAACCAGATTGTGCGGCTTATCGAGCAATTCATTCAGTTGATAGCCACTGACCTGGACAAAAGTATCGTTCGCGTGGGTGATATAGCTTTGTAAATCGGTGGTCGACATGAGGGTGATATCATCATCCAGCGGTGTATTTTGCTGACTAACGTAGGGATGAGAAGACATGATTGCGTCCTGTGCAGGTTATCTGGTTGTTAACTCTTTCGGCTTATGTTATTTCGGCGATAATTTTTTTATCTTTAGTTGTTAAATTTGATTTAGATCGCAATTTGCGATTAAACCTCAAAATCTGTACGCATTCTAATCCATTGATTTAAAATACTTTCATTCAGTAACTATTCAACTGCACTTCTACCAACGCACCGTCACAGTGCAAACATTGCTCACTTTTAGCGCAGAAAAGTGCTTTTCCGATCTGTTTTCGCGGTCTTAACCTGGACAAAATGCCAGCAAATGTTAAACATCAGCATTAAATGTTGCGTGAATGAGATGTTTCCTGGTGTTTATCCCGATTTTTGCTAAGCGCGCCGGAATGGCGCAATCACTGCAATACTTAAATCAGTATCATGTGATACGCGAGCTCCGGGAGCATATTTTGAACAGGTTACCTTCCAGCGCATCGGCCCTGGCCTGCAGCGCACACGCACTGAATCTCATCGAAAAGCGCACGCTTGATCATGAGGAAATGAAATCATTAAACCGAGAGGTGATTGAATACTTCAAGGAGCATGTCAATCCGGGGTTCTTAGAGTATCGAAAATCTGTAACTGCAGGCGGGGATTACGGAGCCGTAGAGTGGCAAGCGGGAAGCCTGAATACGCTTGTCGACACCCAGGGGCAGGAGTTCGTCGATTGCCTGGGTGGATTTGGAATTTTCAACGTGGGGCACCGTAATCCAGTCGTGGTTTCCGCCGTACAGAGTCAACTCGCGAAACAACCTCTGCACAGCCAGGAGCTACTTGACCCTCTGCGGGCCATGCTGGCAAAAACCCTCGCCGCGCTGGCACCAGGTAAACTGAAATACAGTTTTTTCTGTAACAGCGGGACCGAGTCGGTTGAAGCCGCTCTGAAGCTGGCGAAAGCGTATCAATCGCCGCGCGGTAAATTTACGTTCATTGCCACCAGCGGCGCATTCCACGGCAAATCATTGGGAGCACTGTCCGCCACGGCTAAATCAACCTTCCGCAAACCCTTTATGCCGCTGCTGCCAGGTTTCCGCCATGTACCGTTTGGCGATATTAACGCGATGCGCACCATGCTCAGCGAGTGTAAAAAGACTGGTGACGACGTCGCAGCCGTGATCCTCGAACCTATCCAGGGTGAAGGGGGCGTGATCCTGCCACCGCAAGGGTATTTGCCCGCCGTGCGTAAACTTTGCGATGAGTTTGGCGCGCTGATGATCCTTGATGAAGTACAGACCGGCATGGGTCGTACCGGCAAAATGTTCGCCTGCGAGCACGAAAACGTGCAGCCCGACATTATGTGTCTGGCCAAGGCGCTGGGCGGCGGCGTGATGCCAATTGGCGCAACTATTGCCACTGAAGAGGTGTTTTCCGTTCTGTTCGACAATCCCTTCTTGCATACCACCACGTTTGGCGGCAACCCGCTCGCTTGTGCGGCTGCGTTAGCCACCATTAACGTCCTGCTGGAGCAAAATTTACCGGCTCAGGCGGAGCAGAAAGGCGATATGTTGCTGGATGGTTTCCGCCAGCTTGCGCGGGAGTACCCAGACCTGGTGCATGATGTACGCGGTAAAGGCATGCTGATGGCAATTGAGTTTGTCGATAATGAAATCGGCTACAACTTTGCCAGTGAGATGTTCCGCCAGCGGGTACTGGTTGCCGGCACGCTAAACAATGCAAAGACGATCCGTATCGAACCGCCGTTAACGTTAACGATCGAGCAATGCGATCTGGTATTGCGATCGACGCGCAAAGCCCTGGCAGCATTACGGGTGAGCGTGGAGCAGGTGTAATACAGGTCGGATGGCGCTGCGCATCTCAGGCTTACGGGATCAAATGTAGGTCGGATAAAAGCGTAGCGGCCATCCGGCAATTAGCACAACTTAAACAATCCGCACACCCGCAGGCATAAGGCGTTCTGGCGTCAGCAGCACGCTTTCGCTGCCATCGTCCGTCTCAGCGCAGAGCAACATGCATTCTGACGTTTCCCCGCGCATTTTGGCCTTTTGCAGATTACACAGCACCACCACCGTTTTCCCCATCAGCTCCTCTTCGCTGTAATAAGGCACCAGGCTGGTCACGGTTTGCAGCGTACGCTCTCCCACATCCACCTGCACGATATACAGCTTATCGGCATTGTCATGGCGCTTTACCTGTACGATTTTTCCAACACGTATTTCCATTCGGGCAAAATCAGCAAATGCGACGGTATCCATTGTGTTCTCCTTTGGTAAAATTTTACTAAATACTAGCAAAGTATTTTCTTGGCATGGTTCTCAAAAGCGGGAAAATGACGTAGTCATCACACTCTGAAAGCCCCGTTTTACCCCAGGCATGTCAATTAAACGTACTTTTTTTACTGAAAACAGATGAATAGATAAGCACTTCATTTACAATGCGCAGGTAACTCAGGGAAAAGGCAAACATGGCAACACTTAAAGACATCGCAATCGAAGCTGGCGTGTCCCTGGCGACAGTGTCCCGGGTTTTAAACGATGACCCCACGCTGAATGTAAAAGAAGAGACCAAGCATCGCATTCTGGAGATCGCGGAAAAACTGGAGTACAAAACCAGCAGTGCTCGTAAAAACCAGACCAGCGCGCTCGGCCCCCAGCATATTCTGGCGCTCTACAGCTACCAGCAGGATTTGGAAATCAACGATCCTTACTATCTCGCGATCCGTCACGGAATAGAAACCCAGTGTGAGAAGCTGGGGATCGAACTGACCAACTGCTATGAGCACAGTGGGCTGCCGGAGAGCAAAAACATTACCGGCATTCTTATTGTCGGCAAGCCTTCTCCGACTTTGCGTAATGCGGCAACAGCGCTTACTGACAACATCTGCTTTATCGATTTCCATGAACCCGGCAGCGAATATGACGCCGTCGATATCGATCTGGCCCGCATCAGTAAAGAGAGCATCGACTACTTCATCGCCCAGGGCGTCACTCGCATTGGCTTCATCGGCGGTGAAGACGAACCCGGCAAGGCAGATATCCGTGAAGCCGCGTTTGTCGAATACGGTCGTCTGCAGCAGGTCGTTTCTGAACAGGACATCTATCGCGGCGGTTTCTCCAGTTCATCAGGGTATGAACTGGCAAAAAAAATGCTGGCGAAAGCCGACTATCCCGGTGCCCTGTTTGTGGCTTCAGACTCGATCGCTATTGGCGTTCTGCGCGCCATTCACGAGCGTGGCCTGAACATTCCGCAGGACATTTCGCTGATTAGCGTTAATGATATCCCGACAGCGCGCTTCACCTTTCCTCCGCTTTCCACCGTTCGCATCCATTCAGAAATGATGGGCAGTCAGGGCGTCAACCTGCTGTTTGAGAAAGCCCGCGACGGGCGTGCGCTTCCTCTGCTGGTTTTTGTTCCCAGCAAGCTGAAACTGCGCGGCACCACCCGCTAAAATCCCCAGTAAACACGCCCGGTTTCTTCTGATGCCGGGCGCGCATTGTCATGCATTATTTTCTGCGCCCCCATTATTTTCGTGATCCAGTTAAAGTAAATCACCTCACTCGCTATATTTTAGTAAAACTTTTACTAAAATCACCATCAATTACACTTACTCACCATTACAATGAATGGTTCCGATTTTTCTCCACCGGGAGGCCTTATGAATCGCTGGGAAAACATTCAGCTCACCCACGAAAATCGACTGGCGCCACGCGCATATTTTTTCTCTTATGACTCCGTTGCGCAGGCTCGCTCGTTTGCCCGCGAAACCAGCAGCCTCTTTCAGTTGCTAAGCGGTCAGTGGAATTTTCAGTTCTTTGAGCATCCGCTGCAGGTGCCGGAAATCTTTACGTCGCAGTTTATGAATGACTGGGGCAGCATCACCGTCCCAGGCATGTGGCAGATGGAAGGACACGGCAAACTGCAGTATACCGACGAAGGTTTTCCTTTCCCGATTGATGTCCCCTACGTTCCGACCAATAACCCCACCGGAGCCTACCAGCGCATTTTCTCCCTCAGCGAAGGCTGGCAGGGCAAACAAACGCTGATTAAATTTGATGGCGTAGAAACCTACTTCGAAGTTTACGTGAATGGTCAGTACGTTGGTTTCAGCAAAGGCAGCCGCCTGACGGCTGAATTTGATATCAGCGCGGTGGTGAAGACCGGTGACAACCTGCTGTGCGTTCGCGTAATGCAATGGGCTGATTCCACTTACGTTGAAGACCAGGACATGTGGTGGTCGGCGGGAATTTTCCGCGACGTCTATCTGGTAGGCAAACAGGCGACCCATATTCAGGATTTTACCGTTCGCACCGAGTTCGATGATGACTATCGCGACGCCACCCTCACCTGCGACATTGCGCTGGAAAACCTGGCTGCCACGCCAGCGATGGCGTCGCTCGAATACACCTTGTTTGACGGTGAGCAGGCGCTGCATAGCGGCGTGATTAACAATCTGGCAGTGGATCAACACACCCGCACCGCTTTTAATTTCAAGGTTAGCGCGCCGCAGCAGTGGTCAGCGGAATCGCCGTATCTTTATCATCTGGTGATGACGCTGAAAGATGCCAACGGCAATCTCCTTGAGGTCGTGCCACAGCGGGTCGGATTCCGCGATATCAAAGTTCGCGACGGCCTGTTTTACATCAATAACCGCTACGTGATGCTGCATGGCGTTAACCGCCACGATAACGATCATCTTAAAGGCCGTGCGGTTGGCATGGATCGCGTTGAAAAAGATCTGCTGTTAATGAAGCAGCACAACATCAACTCCGTGCGTACCGCCCATTACCCGAACGATCCGCGCTTCTATGAATTGTGCGATATCTACGGTCTGTTCGTGATGGCCGAAACCGACGTTGAATCTCACGGCTTCGCCAATATCGGCGATATCAGCCGGATAACCGACGATCCGCTGTGGGAAAACGTCTACGTTGAGCGCATCGTGCGCCACATCCATGCACAAAAAAACCACCCGTCGATCGTCATCTGGTCGCTCGGCAACGAATCCGGATACGGCTGTAACATCCGCGCCATGTATCACGCCGCGAAAGCGCTGGATGACACGCGTCTGATCCATTACGAAGAAGATCGTGACGCCGAAGTGGTGGATATCATCTCCACCATGTACACCCGTGTGCCGCTGATGAATGAGTTTGGCGAATATCCACATCCTAAGCCGCGCATCATCTGCGAATATGCTCACGCCATGGGCAACGGTCCCGGCGGGCTGACGGAATATCAGAACGTCTTTTATCAGCATGATTGCATTCAGGGACACTATGTCTGGGAGTGGTGCGATCACGGGATTCAGGCCAAAGATGACGACGGCAACGTCTGGTACAAATATGGCGGCGACTACGGCGACTATCCGAACAACTACAACTTCTGCCTTGATGGCCTGATTTACTCCGATCAAACCCCGGGGCCGGGTCTGCAGGAGTACAAGCAGGTGATTGCGCCAGTAAAAGTACGCGCACAGGATCTGGCTCGCGGCGAGCTACGGGTAGAAAACAAACTGTGGTTTACCACGCTTGACGACTACACCTTGCATATTGAGGTTCGCGCCGAGGGAGATACGCTTTCTGCTCAGCAGATAAAACTGCGCGACGTCCCTCCTGACAGCGATACCCTCGTGCAATGCACACTGCCGGAGCTGGATGCGCGCGAAGCGTTCCTCAACGTCATCGTGACGAAAGATTCCCGCACGTTATACAGCGAATCCGGGCACCACATCGCGACTTATCAGTTCCCGCTGAAGGCCAGAACGGCGGCTGCCGTACCGTTTAGCCTGAAAAACGCTATTCCTCTGACGCTGGAAGACAGCCGCCAGAGCTGCACCATACGCGGTTATAACTTCCATCTGACCTTCTCAAAACTGAACGGTAAGCCCATTAGCTGGACCGTTAACGGTGAGGAGCTGATTACCCGCGAGCCGAAGATTAATTTCTTCAAACCAACCATTGATAACCACAAACAAGAGTTCGAAGGCCTTTGGCAACCAAATCATTTACAGATTATGCAGGAACATCTGCGCGATTTTGCCATTGAGCAAACCGATGACGCGCTGTTGATAACCAGCCAGACGATTATCGCCCCGCCGGTATTTGATTTCGGTATGCGCTGTACCTACCGCTGGCGGATTGCCGCAGACGGTCAGTTGAACGTGGAGCTTTCCGGCCAGCCTTACGGCGAGTACCGGGACATTATTCCGTGCATCGGCTTCACGATGGGCATCAACGGCGATTTGGGGCAGGTGGCGTATTACGGACGTGGTCCCGGTGAAAACTATGCCGATAGCCAGCAGGCCAACATCATCGATATCTGGCGCAGCAGCGTGGATGAGATGTTCGAAAACTATCCGTTCCCGCAAAACAACGGCAATCGTCAGGACGTGCGCTGGGCAACGCTAACCAACCGCCACGGCAACGGTCTGCTGGTGGTTCCGCAGCGCCCTGTCAACCTGAGCGCCTGGCGCTATACGCCAGAAAATATCTTTGCCGCACAGCACTGTAATGCGCTGCAGCGCAGCGATGACATCACCCTGAATCTGGACCACCAGGTGCTGGGCTTAGGCTCCAACTCCTGGGGAAGCGAGGTGCTTGATTCCTGGCGCGTCTGGTTCCGTTCGTTCAGCTACGGCTTCACGTTGTTGCCGGTTTCCGGTAGCGAATCTAGCGCTCAAACCGCCGCCAGCCGCGTCTTTGGTACCGGGTTCTTTTCCACGAATTTGCACAGCGAGAATACAAAATGAGGATCATCGACAACTTAGCGCAGTTCCAACAAATTTACGCATCCGGGAAGAAGTGGCAGCGCTGCGTCGAAGCGATTGAAAATATTGATAATATTCAACCAGGCGTCGCCCACTCTATCGGTGATTCCCTGAGCTATCGCGTGGAGACAGACTCCGCAACCGATGCGCTGTTTACCGGTCATCGTCGTTATTTTGAGATCCATTACTACCTGCAAGGACAGCAAAAAATAGAGTATGCCGCCAAAGAGGATCTCCAGGTGGTTGAATATTATCGCGATGAAACCGATCGCGAATATCTGAAAGGCTGTGGAAAAACTGTAGAAGTGCGCGAAGGACAAATGGTTATTTGTGACAACCATGAAGCCTATCGTTTTATTTGTAATAACGCAGTGAAGAAAGTCGTACTCAAAGTCACCATCGAAGATGGTTATTTTCATAATAAATAAAAACACAGGCGGCGCCGACGTTGCGCCGCCAGTACCCTATAATAATCAGGAATCGGAGATGTGCTATGTCTGATACCAAACGTAATACCATCGGCAAGTTCGGCTTACTTTCACTCACCTTTGCCGCGGTTTATAGTTTTAATAACGTTATCAACAATAATATTGAGCTGGGTCTGGCATCCGCACCGATGTTTTTCCTCGCGACGATCTTCTACTTTATTCCGTTCTGCTTAATCATCGCTGAATTTGTTTCGCTGAATAAAAACTCCGAAGCCGGTGTCTATGCATGGGTGAAAAGTTCGCTGGGCGGACGTTGGGCATTTATTACCGCCTACACCTATTGGTTCGTTAACCTGTTCTTTTTTACCTCGCTGTTACCCCGTGTTATCGCCTACGCCTCATATGCTTTTTTAGGCTACGAATACATTCTGACGCCGTTCGCAACCACTGTGTTAAGTATGGTGCTGTTTGCCTTCTCCACCTGGGTTTCGACCAACGGCGCAAAAATGTTAGGACCAATTACTTCGGTCACCTCCACATTGATGCTGCTGCTGACCCTGTCCTACATCCTGCTGGCGGGTACTGCGCTGGTTGGCGGCGTACAGCCTGCTGACCCTATCACCGTAGACGCAATGATCCCGAATTTTAACTGGGCCTTCCTCGGTATCACCACCTGGATCTTTATGGCGGCAGGCGGTGCGGAGTCGGTGGCAGTGTACGTCAACGACGTCAAGGGCGGGTCCAAATCGTTCGTGAAGGTTATTATTATTGCCGGGATTTTTATTGGCGTGCTCTATTCCATCTCCTCGGTACTGATCAACGTCTTCGTGAGCAGCAAAGAGCTGAAATTTACCGGTGGTTCGGTACAGGTATTCCACGGTCTGGCGGCATACTTTGGCCTGCCGGAACTGATCGTTAACCGCTTTGTTGGCCTGGTCTCCTTTACCGCGATGTTCGGCTCTCTGCTGATGTGGACCGCAACGCCGGTGAAAATTTTCTTCTCTGAAATTCCGGCGGGTATTTTCGGTAAAAAAACCGTCGAACTGAATGAAAATGGCGTTCCGGCCCGCGCAGCCTGGATTCAGTTCCTGATTGTTATCCCGCTGATGATTATCCCAACGCTCGGCTCCAATACCGTGCAGGATTTAATGAACACCATCATCAACATGACAGCCGCCGCATCGATGCTGCCGCCGCTGTTTATTATGCTGGCTTACCTGAATCTGCGCGCAAAACTGGACCACTTACCGCGCGACTTCCGTATGGGTTCGCAAAAAACCGGCATTATTGTGGTATCGATGCTGATTGTCCTTTTCACCATCGGGTTTATTGCCTCGACCTTCCCGACCGGTGGTAACATCATGACCATTATTTTCTATAACGTCGGGGGGATTGTTATTTTCCTCGGTTTTGCCTGGTGGAAATACAGTAAATACATCAAAGGGCTAACCAAAGAAGAAAAAGCTATTGAGGCGGCTCCCGCGTCAGATATTAATTAAAATATCAATAACGATTAGAGCTGTCTGTTTTCTTGCTCACCTGAAATACAATGTGAAATTAAATATACAGACTTGCAGGGCATTTATTGCCCTGCAAGTCTGTTGCGTATTTTCATTATTTGCAGAAAAGATTCGTCCACCAGCGGCCGCAACGTGTGAATCGATACCCCTTGCCAGAAGGAGGTTTAGCAACCCAGAACGCTCTGCGGCATTTATTTAACCCCCAGATGCCGCCACAGTTTGTCCAGCGGCATTGTCGCCAGCGCCACACACTCATCGGCGGCGCCATACCAGACGTGCAGCGTCTCATCGCGGATCAGCGCCCCACAGGTGAACACCACGTTGCCGAAGAAGCCTTCGCGCTCGTAGGGCGCATCTGGCTCCAGCAACGGCACCGGTGATTTCGCCAGAATTTGGGTCGGATCGTTGAGATCCAGCAGCAGCGCGCCGAGGCAGTAGCGCTGATCGGCATCCACACCGTGGTAGATCTCCAGCCAGCCGCGATCGGTTTTTAATACCGGCGCGCCGCCGCCTGATTTACGGCAGTCCCAGGCATCGCCGGACCGTCCCAGCAGGTGGCGATGGTTGCCCCAGTGCAGCATATCCGGCGACTCGCAGATCCAGATTTCCGGATGACCGAAGTGACACGGGGCCGGACGGGTCAGGGCGTGATATTTACCGGCGATCTTTTCCGGGAAAAAGCAGACGTCGCGGTTGTCCGGGCAGAGGATCAACCCTTTTTTCTCCACCGTGACAAAATCTTTGGTCACCGCCAGCGCGGTAGAAATCCCCAGCGACGACACCGCCGAGTAGTTGATGTACGCGGTATCATCGATGCGGGTGATCCGCGCATCTTCGCAGCCGAACTCTTCATATTGCGTATCGGCGATGATAAACGGCTGGCTGTCAATCCGGAAGTTCACCCCATCGCGACTGCGCGCCAGACGCAGATGCGACATGGAGGTCAACCACACCCGCGCCGGATCGCTTTTCAGCACGATCACCCGCGGATCGCTGAAATCATAGCGTTCATCGCGACGATCGAAACTCGCGGTGGCCTGTACCCAGCCCGCATCGGTTTTTTCCAACAGCGGTACGACACGCTGCTGCGGGTCGGAATTGATCACGCTTTCCGCCACCCGCAGCAGCAAAACGATCTCTCCGTCACACTCCGTTACGCCAGCATTGAAAACACAATCGACCTTCCTGCCGGGCAGTGAAGGCGTCACGTCCGCCGGGGTAATCAACGGGTTTTTACTGTGCCTGTCCATGTACTCTCCTTTTGATCAAACATTGATTCTTGCCAATCCATTGCGCGTCCTCTCCGTACAGCACTTCAGCCTCAATCTCCTGCCACGGATTGCGAACGGGCGCACCAAAGTTGATGGCGACCCAGACCTGCTCCGCCGCCGTCGAACGGGTAAACCAGACGCATTCGTCAGTGAGGTCGAGCGAGTCCTGCTGTCCCTGATGCAGCGCCGCAACGCGGCGGCGCAGGGCGATAAGCCGTCGGTACTGATGCCAGAACGATGTCTCATCCTGCTGCTGGCGCTCCGCGTTAATCAGGGCGATATCGCCGCCGACGGGCATCCACGGTGCGACGGAGGAAAATCCGCCAAAGGGGGCGTCGCGCCAGGGCAGCGGCGCGCGCGAACCATCCCGCGAATGTTCAATAGCCAGCGCCAGCGCCTGCTGTGGGCTGCTGCCTGCGGCAAGGGCGGTGCGGTAATGGGTTTTTCCCTGAATATCAAAAAGCTGCTCTGCCGTTTGCGGACGGTAGTCGGTCACCCCCAGCTCTTCTCCCTGGAAGATAAACGGCACGCCGCCCACCGTTAGCTGGAGCGCCAGCACCGCCAGCGCCCGCCCGGTATCGCGCTCGTTTTCGCCAAAGCGGCTGATCATCCGCGACATATCATGGCTGGAGAAAAACAGCGTTGGTAAACCCGACTGCGCAGCCAGCGTGGTTTTTAACTGGCTGAAAAGACGGGAAACATCAAAGGTTTTCTGGCTACCGATATTGAAATTAAACACCACGTCCATCAGCTGCGGGCTTTGATAGCGGCTGAGCACGTCAGGGTCTTCGCTGCCGATTTCGCCAATCAGGAAATAGTCCCCCTGCGCCCGAACATGGGCACACAGCCGTTGCAGCGTTTCAGGGAGTCGCGGCTGATTGATGTCAAATTCATGGCGCTGCTCGCCGTTCTCTTCCGGGTTATCAGGCCCAATGCCGTCGGTAATAAGAAAGTTGATGACGTCAAAGCGAAAACCGTCCACCCCCTGCGTAACCCAGAAATCCACCACCCGGTAAATTTCCTGTTCCACCGCGGGGTTGGCCCAGTTGAGATCCACCTGGCCGGGCGCGAATTTATGGTAATAAAACTCGCCGGTGTCTGGCTCAGCGGTCCACGCGCTGCCGGAAAAGAAAGAACGCCAGTTATTCGGCTGGCGGCGAAAAAGGAAATAATCACGATAGCGGCTGCCCGGATTATTCCACGCATCGCAAAACCAGGGATGTTCTGAGGAGACGTGATTGACCACCAGATCGATAATCACCCGAATGCCTCTGGCGTGACAGCCGTCAACCACCCGGCGAAAATCGTCGAGAGTGCCGAAACGGGCGTCAACGGCGCAGTAATCGCTGATATCGTAGCCGTTATCCACCAGCGGAGAGGGATAAAACGGCGTGATCCACACCGCGCCGATGCCCAGCGCCTGCAAATAATCCAGCCGGGAAATCAGGCCCGGAAAATCGCCCAGCCCGTCGTTATTGCCGTCGCAAAACGAAGGCAGATAAATTTGATAGCAGGTACACGCCTGCCACCACGGTTGCTTTTTCACCGTCACGTTCCTTATTTCAGTGATAACGACATGCCTTCGAGGAAGTATTTTCTGAACAGAATAAACAGGACAACGATTGGCAGCATCTGCACCACCGACCCCGCCAGCACCGGTCCCAGGTAGATGCCGTAGGATTTGCTGAAGGTGGCGAGCAGCACCGAAAACGGCATTTTGTCCACTTCGCGCATCACGATCAGCGGCCAGAGGAAGTTGTCCCATGAGCTGGAAAAGGTGAACAGTGCGACAATCGCCAGAATGGATTTATTCAGCGGCATCATCACATGCCGCAAGATCCCCCACAGGCTGGCGTGATCGAGCCTTGCGGCATACAGGTAATCATTCGGCGTGCCTTTAAAGCTCTGCGAAACCATAAAAATGCCCCAGGCGCTCATCGCATACGGCAGGATCATCGCCCCGTAGCTGTTGATCAGCCCCAGTTCACGCATCAGGACAAACTGTGGAATGATGAACATAAAGACCGGGAAAACCATCTGCACAATCAACAGGTTGCGAAACGCATTTTTGCCGCGAAACTCGGTTTTCGCGACGGCATATCCCACCAGCATTGAGGTCAGCGTGACGCAGACGGTAATGGTGAGCGACACGAACAGCGAGTTAACCAGGGTGCGCAAAAAAGGTTTGTCCGCCCGGTTGCTGTTATCGAACAGAAAAGCGTAATTCTCCAGCGTCAGATGACCGGAAAACAGCCCGGTCGTGTAGATTTGCGCCGTCGGTTTCAACGAGGAGATCACCATCCAGATAAAAGGATAGAGCCAGGTGAGCGCCAGCAAAAACATCACGGCGTGAATGAGCAGCGTTAAGGGAGTCAGTTTCTTCATTCACACAATCTCGATATGTTTTTCGAATACTTTGCGGAAGACCCAGATGGCGAGGAAACTGCATGCCGCAACGATAATCGACATGGTCGCCGCCCAGGTTGGCTTCATTTTCTGGAACGCCACTTCATACATCACCACCATCGGACTGGTGGTGCTGTTGAGCGGCCCGCCGCCGGTGATAAGATACGGCTCGGTAAAGATGCTGAACGCCACGGTAATCGCCAGCACCATCACCATCACGATTTGCGCGTTCATCATCGGCAGGGTAATCGCCCAACTTTGCTTAAACTTCCCGGTTTTATCCAGTTGCGCCGCGCTGTAAATATCCGCGGGGATCGCCACCATCCCGGAATAGAGAATCAGCCCGTAATAACCGACGAATTTCCAGGTAACAATTAACGCAATGGATAACATGGCGCAGTCAGGGTTGGTAAACCAGGGCACAGAGATGCCGAAACTGGCCTGTAAAAATTGATTGACCGGCCCGTATTCGCTGAACAGTTTTGCAAAGACGATGGAATAGGCCACCCCCGAAGAGATATTCGCCAGTAAAAAGCTCAGGGCAATAAAACTTTTCCCGTACTTAATTTTTCGTAATCCCGCGGCAAACAGCAGCGAGGCAAGAAAGACAATCGGGATATACCACATTAAAAAACGGCACACGTTCCACATCGATTGCCAGAATAACGCGTCATGAAACACGCCAATGATATTCTGTAATCCGCTAAACGTCGGCGTGCCAATAAATTGCCAGTTCGTCACGCTGAGCACGACCAGCCAGCACAGCGGATAAAACCAGAACAGCAACGAATAACCGATCCACGTGGAGGCCAACAGGCCTCCGGTGCGGGATTCATATCCAGCCATTTTTTCCCCTTATTTCGCCAGCAATGTGTTAATTTCCTGCGCGGATTTATCGAGGGTGGCTGCCGGATCGGCGTGGTTGAAAATGACCTGCTCCAGCATCTGCGTCATGCTGCGCTGAATCTCCGTGGTTTGCGTAGTGGCCGCTGGCGGCAGCGCGACGTCCACGTAAGATGCGATCGCCTTCTCCAGCGGGTTTTTCTCAAAGTAATTCACAAACAGCGGATTACTCATTAAATCACTGCGTGCTGGCGGCATACCGGTCAACTCCAGCCAGCTCCGGTCGTGCTCGGCGTTGTTAAAGACCCACTGAATAAACGCCCACGCCTGCGCTTTGCGCTTGCTGGAACTGAAGATCACCACCCCTTTGCTGTCGCCGAACGTATACGGGTGAGCGTCGCCTTTCTCGGTGAGCATCGGCCCAATTTGCAGCGTTTTGAGGATCTCCGGATACTGCTTGTGATAGCGAGCGATATCCCACGGACCGCGCGCGGACGCCAGCACCTGTCCAGTCGCTAACGGATCGTCGGCGGCGGTGAAGTCGTAGCTGCTCCACTTGCTGTTAAAGACTTTCCCCATAAAGGTCAGTACCGCCTGTCCGGCAGGATCGGCAAACGTCGCCTGATGACCCGCGAGGTAAGGTTTACCGCCGTTTTGCGCATAATAAAGCGGAATAAAATCGAACCAGCGTTCCCACCAGTTTTTCCCGGCTGTCATCTGGATAACATAGCCGTTATTATCCGCCGCCCGGCGCTCTGCCAGCTGATAAAGCTCATCATAACGGGTCGGAACATGGTCAAAACCATACTGCTTGAGTAAATCGCCCCGCCACCACCAGACGATAGGATTAATATAGATTGGCAGAACATGTTGCTCGCCGTTTAATTGCCAGGCAGGAATAATTTTGCCCATCTGTCGGTTATTAACGAGTTCATTAAAACCGCTCATTTTAGACAGGTCTTCAAGCTGACCAATTTCCACCAACTGGCTGGCAAAACCGATAAAAATATTACTGGAAATATCGGGTTCCGTGCCGGAAGCCAGCGCGTTCATTATTGCCTCTTCAGAACTGCTGGCGGCAGGAATGGGCGTAAATTCGACCGGGGTATGCGCCGGGTCTTTATTCCATTCTTTAACCATAGTATTCCAGAAGGCTTCTTCATTTTCGTTTGGTGCCACCCACATTTTAATTGGCGTTTTTGCTGTCTCTGCGGATTTTTTATCATCCGGACCGCAGCCAGAAATACAAAATGCGAATAGTACACAGGCTGTTAATTTAGCTAATTTTACAACTCTCACGATAACTCTCCATTTACTTTCAATAAGTATTGATTTACCGCTACCCTGCTATTGAATGGAGCGTAAATTAACACCCCCTTTTTATGTTTAACGTTAAACAAATCACAAAACGATTTTTGTTTAACGTTAAACTTTGCATCAACGTTCAACGCAATGGACGATAGAAATAAATAATTCACGTCAATATATAAACCCAGCAAATATATTAAACATGAAAATAAACGTTAATGATAATAAAGATAAGAAACGTATTACGATAAAATCATTGGCCAAGATTATGGGTATTTCCCATACCACGGTGTCGAACGCATGGAATAATCCGGAAAAATTATCTCCGGAGCTGCGCCAGCGAATTTTGCAATATGCCAGCGAGCTTGGCTTTCAGGGACCGGACAAGCTGGCGCGCGCGCTGCGTACCGGCAAATCTGACACCATCGGCGTGATATTCAACGACTCTATGAGTTACGTGTTTATCGATCCCCACGACATTGCGCTGATGCGGGGGATCGCCGTCCAGTGTGAAGAACAAAACGTCAATCTGGTCTTGATCCCTTTGCGTAAGCGGCAACAGACGCCGCTCAACACCCTAGTTGATGGCTATATTCTCAACGCCACGCATAACAATGCGGCCATGATCCAGCACGCGCTGGCTCATGGGCGTCCGGTGGTCACGCTCGATTTTCAGTTTCCCGACCACAGCAGCGTCTCCATCGATAACGCCTGCGCCATGCGCGATATTGCCCGCTATCTGGCCGATAAAGGTCATCGACATTTCGGCATCATCGCCTTTCCGTCACAGCCCTCGGCGCAGGGAATGTGCGATCTGACCGCCCCCGTCACCGGCGACAACCTGCTGATGCTCTCCCGCGTGAATGCCTGCCGGGAGGTTTTCCAGCAGCGCGGCTTCGCCCTTGATACGTGCTGGCTGTATCAAACCCGACACGATGAAGAACACGGCGAACAGGCGGCCAAAGCGTTACTGGAAACCCATCCGGAGATCACTGCGCTTATCTGCCTTTCCGATCGCTTCGCCGTCGGCGCGATCCACTACTGCCAACGGCAGCAGCTGGCGGTTCCGCAGCGGGTTGCCGTTACCGGTTTCGATAATCTCGCCGTTGAGGTGGCGGGAATACGCCTGACCACCATCGCGCAAGACGCGGAAAAGAAAGGGGAAATGGCCGTCAAATTGCTGCTCACCAGAGGACCGGTGACCCACTATGAATTGCCTTACCAGCTCATCATTCGGGAGTCAGCCTGACTCATTAATTACAGAAGAGTAGATTATGGATGAACTAACCTGTTTTAAAGCCTACGACATTCGCGGTGAGGTTGGCGTCAACCTGACGCCGGATATCGCCTTTCGCATCGGTCGCGCTTACGCCGCCTGGCGCCATCCGCGCCGGGTAGTGATCGGCGCCGACATTCGCCTTAGCTCGGAATCGTTAAAATCCGCCGTGACCGACGGGCTGATTTCCAGCGGCGTGGATGTTATCGACATTGGTCTGTCAGGCACCGAAGAGATCTATTTCGCCACCCGGGAACTGCGTGCCGACGGCGGCATTCAGATTACCGCCAGCCATAACCCGGCGCAGTACAATGGTATGAAACTGGTGCGCGAAGAGGCGCGTCCGATCAGTAACGACAACGGCCTGCTGGAGATAAAAGCGCTGGCGGAGCGCAATGACTTTGCTCCGATTGTCCATCGTGGCAGCCTCATCCCTTATGATAATCGCCCCGCCTGGATTGCCTGCCTGCTGCGCTTCCTTCAGCATCCGCCGACTCGCCCGCTACGTATTGTGACCAACGCCGGACATGGCACCGTCGGGCCTGCGCTTGACGCGATCGCCGACGGACTGGCCCGTGCGGGGGTTCAGATTGAGTTTATTCGCCTGCACCATCAGCCGGACGGTCATTTCCCCGCAGGCGTGCCCAATCCGATGCTGACGGAAAACCGCCTCATCACCCAGCAGGCGGTTATCGAGAATCAGGCTGATTTCGGCATCGCCTGGGACGGCGATTTCGATCGCTGCTTCTTCTTTGATGAGTGTGGCCGCTTTATTGAGAGCTACTACCTGGTTGGCCTGTTCGCCGAGCACTTCCTGCAACGCTCCGCAGGCAGTCACATCATTCTGGACCCGCGGCTGACGTGGAATACGCTGGACGTTGTAACTCGCTGCGGCGGAATCCCGGTCATCAGCAAAACCGGGCACGCCTTTATCAAAGCGCGGATGCGCGAAGAGGACGCGGTCTACGGTGGAGAAATGAGCGGCCACCACTACTTCCGCGATTTTGGCTATTGCGACAGCGGGATGATCCCACTGGTATTGCTGCTGCAAATTATCGGCAGCGACAGCCGTCCGCTGTCGGCGTATATCGAACACGCCCAGGTACGCTTTCCGGTTTCCGGCGAAATCAATCTGACGGTGGCCGATCCGCAATCGGTCATGCAATCCATCGCCTCTCACTATATGCAAGCCGGCGGCCTGCGTGACGATTGCGACGGGTTGAGCATCGACTTCGTTGACTGGCGCTTCAACTTACGCGCCTCCAACACCGAGCCGCTGCTGCGCCTGAACGTGGAAACCCGCGCGGATACGGCACTGCTGACGCGCAAAACCGATGAACTTTTAACGCTGATTGCAGCCTGGGATTCTGACAAGGAGAGGTTATGACCACGCTAAGCCTGAGCAATATTCATAAAGCATGGGGCAAGAACACCATCATTGAAAATCTGTCGCTGGAGATCGCCTCCGGGGAGTTCATTGTGCTGGTTGGCCCTTCCGGATGCGGGAAATCCACGCTGCTGCGGATCATCGCCGGACTGGAAATCCCCGACGGCGGTAAACTGGTGATGGGGGGAAAAGAGGTCACCAGGCTTGCGGCGGGCAAACGCAACCTGTCGATGGTGTTTCAGTCCTACGCCCTCTACCCGCATATGACCGTCAGGGAAAATCTGTCATTCGGTTTACGTAATATCAATACGCCCGCCGCCGAGATTGATAAGCGGGTAGCTCACGCCGCCAGCATGCTGAAGCTGGAAGAGATGCTGGACAGGCTGCCGCAGAATCTGTCCGGCGGGCAGCGCCAACGTGTGGCGATCGGGCGTTCTATTGTCCAGCAACCGGAACTGTTTCTGTTTGATGAACCGCTGTCTAACCTGGATGCCGCGTTGCGGGTCGGGATGCGCCAGGAGATCCAGCAGCTGCATAACACCCTGAAAAACACCATGATCTATGTAACGCACGATCAGGTGGAGGCGATGACGCTGGCCGATCGCATCGTGGTGCTTTACAAGGGAAAAATTGAGCAGGTGGGCACGCCGCTGGCGCTGTATAACACCCCGGCAAACCTGTTCGTCGCTGAGTTTATCGGCACGCCGAAAATCAATGTTCTGCCAGCGGTATGGCGTGAAGGCGCACTGCATATCGCCGATAACCTCGTCTTCCGCCTCACCCGTCAGCCCGTAGGCGTTAGCGACGGGGACAAACTGTTTGTCGCCATCCGCCCGGAGCATATGCAGTACCAGCAGACCGGGGATTTCACATTGCAAGGTCGTACCCGGCTGTGTGAATTACAGGGCGACTCCACGCTGGTGTGGTTGGATTTGGCCGGCCACCCCGTGTGCCTGAAGTCTTTTCAACAGCTTAGCTTCATGCCGGATACACCGCTTACGCTCACCGTACAAGAGTCGCACCTGCACCTCTTTGACGGTCTGGGTAAACGACTGGCGTTCTGACCCACTTGCCCTTGCGTCCGCAGGGGCATTTTTTGAATCCCATCACAATCACGGCATTCCCCTTTTCCCTTTTACGCGGCGACGGCTAAATTATTAACTCATCCGACCACATAACAATAATTTTACATACTGGACACCTTTATGAGCTATCCGTCGCTGTTCGCCCCGCTCGATTTAGGCTTCACCACGCTTAAAAACCGCGTGCTGATGGGTTCAATGCATACCGGGCTGGAGGAGTATCCCGACGGTGCAGAACGGCTGGCCGCGTTCTACGCCGAACGCGCCCGTCACGGCGTAGCGTTAATTGTGAGCGGAGGTATTGCGCCTGCGCTTTCCGGCGTGGGGATGGAAGGCGGCGCGATGCTGAACGACACCAGCCAGCTTGCACATCATCGCGTCATTACCGACGCCGTGCATGACGAAGGCGGCAAAATCGCCCTGCAAATCCTGCATACCGGGCGTTACAGCTACCAGCCGCATCTGGTGGCACCTTCTGCCATTCAGGCGCCAATCAACCGCTTTACGCCGCATGAGCTGACGCACGATGAGGTGCTGCAGTTGATTGAAGATTTTGCCCACTGCGCTCAACTGGCGCGGGAAGCAGGCTATGATGGCGTCGAAGTGATGGGCTCGGAAGGCTATCTCATCAACGAATTCCTGACTCTGCGCACCAATCAGCGCAATGACGAATGGGGCGGCGAGTATGCCAACCGCATGCGTTTTGCCGTGGAAGTGGTGCGCGCGGTACGCCAGCGTGCCGGTAATGACTTTATTATTATCTTCCGCCTGTCGATGCTCGATCTGGTGGAAAACGGCGGAACCTTCGACGAAACCGTCCAACTGGCGCAGGCGATAGAAGCCGCAGGGGCGACCATTATTAACACCGGTATTGGCTGGCATGAGGCGCGTATTCCCACTATTGCCACCCCGGTGCCGCGCGGTGCGTTTAGTTGGGTGACACGAAAGCTGAAAGGGCATGTGACGATCCCACTGGTCACCACCAACCGCATTAACGATCCTCAAGTCGCCGATGACATTCTGGCCCGTGGCGATGCCGATATGGTGTCGATGGCCCGTCCGTTCCTCGCCGATGCCGAACTGCTGTCAAAAGCGCAAACCGGACGAGCGGATGAGATCAATACCTGTATCGGCTGTAACCAGGCCTGCCTGGATCAGATCTTCGTCGGCAAAGTCACCTCTTGCCTGGTGAATCCGCGCGCCTGCCATGAGACCAAAATGCCGATCGTTGCCGCCACTGTGCCGAAAAATCTGGCGGTTGTCGGAGCAGGTCCTGCAGGCCTCGCCTTCGCCATAAATGCCGCCGCACGCGGTCATCACGTGACGTTGTTTGACGCGCATAGCGAGATTGGCGGACAGTTTAATATCGCTAAGCAGATCCCCGGCAAAGAAGAATTTTATGAAACCCTGCGCTACTACCGCCGGATGATCGATGTGACTGGCGTGTCGCTGAAGCTGAATCACTTTGTCAGCGCACGCGATCTGTACCCCTTCGATGAAGTGATCCTCGCCAGCGGGATCGAGCCACGTATGCCACCGATCGAGGGGATCGCGCATCCTAAAGTGCTGAGCTATCTCGACGTCCTGCGCGATAAAATGCCGGTGGGCAAACGCGTAGCGATCGTTGGCTGCGGCGGGATCGGTTTTGATACCGCCATGTATTTGAGCCAGCCCGGTGAGCCCACCAGCCAAAACATTGCGGAATTCTGCGTGGAATGGGGGATCGACACCAGCCTGCAACAGCCTGGCGGCTTACGCCTGGAAGGCCCGCACTTATCCCGCAGCCCGCGCCAGATAGTGATGTTGCAGCGCAAAGCCAGCAAACCGGGACAAGGTTTAGGGAAAACGACGGGCTGGATCCATCGCGCCACCCTGCTCTCACGCGGCGTGAAAATGATCCCGGCAGTTAGCTATCAGAAAATTGATGATGATGGGTTACACGTCGTGTTGAACGGTGAACCGTTGATCTTTAACGTGGATAACGTGGTGATTTGCGCCGGACAAGAGCCGCGCCGTGAACTGGTTGATCCACTCCACGCAGCAGGTAAAACGGTACATCTGATCGGCGGCTGCGATGTGGCGATGGAGCTGGATGCCCGGCGCGCTATTGCCCAAGGGACGACGCTGGCGCTGGAAATTTAACAGTATGTATTTCGTAGGCCGGATAAGGCGGTCACGCCGCCATCCGGCACACACGATTAGCGGCGGCGACCGGTTTTGACCGCTTTTAGCACCACGAATTTATTATTGGTGGCGATGGTCACGCAGTTGCCGAAAATCTTTTTCAGCTTGTGGAAGTAGTCAAGGTGACGGTTAGCCACAATGTACAGCTCACCGTTGATTTTCAGGCAGCGGCGAGCGTGGTGGAACATCTCCCAGGCAATGTTATCCGTCAGCGCGTGCTTCTGGTGGAACGGTGGGTTACACAGCACGGCGTTAAAGCGGAACGGTTCGACGCCCGACAGCGCGTTGTTGATCATAAACTCACAGCGATCCAGCGCTTCAGGCATGTTACTTTCCACGTTCAAGCGGCTTGAAGCCACCGCCATCGGCGATTCATCAACAAATACCACGCTGGCTTCCGGGTTCTTCGCCAGCAGCGTCATACCGATGACGCCGTTACCACAGCCGAGGTCAACAATCTCCGCTTCGAGGTTTTCCGGCAGATGCTCGATAAAAAAGCGCGCGCCGATATCCAGTCCGGTACGGGAGAAGACGTTGGCGTGGTTATGGATAGTCCATTCGGTACCTTCCAGCTTCCAGCTTAGCGTTTGCGAGGCAGCGGCCAGCTCAGGTTTGCTGAACGTACAGTTGATTAAACGGGCTTTTTTCCACGCCAGCGTCGTGGTGGTTGGACCCAATACTTTTTCAAACAGCTCCAGCGTCGAGGTATGCACATCACGCGCTTTTGCCCCGGCGATGATACGCGTTTGCGGCGTTACCACTTCGCGCAGTGCGCGCAGTTGCTGCTCCAGCAGCGCCATGGTTTTTGGCAGCTTAATCAGCACCACGCCCGGCGCCTGCGGGTAGTCAGCCGTACTGTCGAGGAACTTGACGCTCGACTCGGCAATATCGTTATGACGCAGGTTCTCGCGTGTGGCAAGTTCGCTGAGATAAGAATCGCCAATGCTGTACGGCGAATGTTGCGCCAGCGCACAGCCCAGCGCGCCAAAGGTATCATTCAGGATTAGCACCGGGCCGCTAATCTCGGTATCGTCCAGCTGTTGCAGCAGATATTCATCTGCCGCTTCCCACGCCAGCAGCGGGTTAACGTCATCCGTTTCCGGGAAACGTTTAAGTGACAGCGAACGGAAACCGTTGTCTATGTGGCTCATCGGCCCTCCTGAATGGTAAAATTTCGGCGTATCCCTGAAAAGGGTGCGTGAGTATACACTTTTTATGATTGGCATGGGCAAAGATGAACCAACTAACTTATCTCCAGGGCTACCCGGAACATTTGCTTTCTCAGGTGAGAACGCTGATTGCTGAACAGCGTCTGGGCGCAGTGCTGGAGAAGCGCTATCCGGGGACGCATGATTTCGCGACCGACAAAGCGCTCTGGCAATATACTCAGGACCTGAAAAATCAGTTCCTGCGTAATGCCCCGCCGCTGAATAAAGTCATGTATGACAGCAAGATACACGTTCTGAAGAATGCGCTGGGGCTGCATACCGCCGTATCTCGCGTGCAGGGCGGTAAGCTAAAAGCCAAAGCGGAGATCCGCGTTGCCACCGTGTTTCGCAATGCCCCTGAACCTTTTTTACGCATGATCGTCGTTCATGAACTGGCGCATCTGAAAGAAAAAGAGCACGACAAAGCGTTTTACCAGCTGTGCTGTCATATGGAGCCTCAGTATCATCAACTGGAGTTCGATACCCGCCTGTGGTTAACGCAACAATCGTTAAAGCAAACTGCGTAGTCGCGCACTGGCTTTGTCTTCAGAGCATGCTAAATTGACGAAAGGATCCCTTTTCGCAGCCTGAAGGCCATTATGATACGTTTCGCAGTAATTGGCACAAACTGGATCACCCGCCAGTTTGTCGATGCCGCCCATGAAACCGGCAAATATAAGTTAACCGCGGTCTATTCCCGGAGCCTTGAACAGGCGCAGACCTTCGCCAACGATTACCCCGTCGAGCATCTGTTTACCTCACTGGAAGCGATGGCGCAAAGCGAGGCGATCGACGCCGTCTACATCGCCAGTCCAAACTCCCTGCACTTCCCGCAGACCGAGCTTTTTTTGCGGCACAAAAAGCATGTTATTTGCGAAAAGCCGCTGGCCTCAAACCTGGCGCAAGCCGAAGCCGCTATCGCCTGCGCGCGCGAAAATCAGGTCGTGCTGTTTGAAGCGTTTAAGACCGCCAGCTTGCCTAACTTCCTGCTGTTGCAGCAATCTCTACCCAAAGTCGGAAGAATCAGGAAAGCGTTTATTAATTACTGCCAGTACTCCTCGCGTTACCAGCGCTATCTGGACGGTGAAAATCCGAACACGTTTAATCCGGCGTTCTCAAATGGCTCGATCATGGATATCGGTTTTTACTGCCTGGCCTCAGCGGTTGCGCTGTGGGGTGAACCGCAAAGCGTTCAGGCCAGCGCCAGTCTGCTGGAAAGCGGCGTAGATGCCCACGGCGTGGTGGTGATGAATTACGGTGATTTCAGCGTCACACTCCAGCACTCAAAAGTAAGCGACTCGGTGTTAGCCAGTGAAATTCAGGGCGAGCAGGGATCGCTGGTGATCGAGCATATCTCCGAGTGTCAGAAAGTGTGCTTCGTTCCTCGCGGGGGGAAAACCCAGGATCTGACGACGCCTCAGCACATCAATACTATGCTGTATGAGGCAGAGGCTTTTGCTCATTTGGTTGAATCCGGCGAAGTGGATCACCCCGCACTGGCCGTCAGCCGTATCACCGCCAAACTGCAAACAGAGATTCGCCGCCAGACCGGCGTGATTTTCCCGGCAGATGAAGCGGTAACATCGCTGACTGCGTAAAGGTATGTAAAACGAATGTTGCAGGCCATTGACTGAATGCATGGCCTGTAATATTTTGTAACCCGCAAAGGGGAGTAACTTCGTTGTCGGTTGATCGTCATTACGATGTGTGAAAAACCACATCCGGTCGCCGGGCGATAACAAAGGAATACGCCATCGTATTCCTTTGTTGTTGTAAGTGAGACCTTGCCGAATGGCAAGGTCTATGCATAAAAAGCAGCGGCTAACGTCATTCGGCGTTGGCCGTTTTTTTTATGCATGGGGAAATACAATGAATACTGTCGGCACACCGTTGTTATGGGGTGGCTTCGCTGTCGTGGTGGTAATTATGCTGGCCATCGACCTGCTGTTGCAGGGTCGTCGTGGCGCGCATACGATGTCGATGAAGCAGGCTGCGGCCTGGTCAATCGTTTGGGTAACGCTGTCGTTACTGTTTAACGCCGTCTTCTGGTGGTACCTGGCACAAACCCAGGGCCGCGCCGTTGCCGACCCACAGGCGCTGGCGTTCCTTACCGGCTATTTGATCGAAAAATCGCTGGCAGTAGATAACGTCTTTGTCTGGTTGATGCTGTTCAGCTACTTCTCCGTACCGCCTGCGTTGCAGCGTCGGGTACTGGTGTATGGCGTGCTGGGAGCCATTGTTCTGCGTACGATCATGATCTTCGCCGGCAGTTGGCTTATCACCCAATTTGAGTGGCTGTTGTACGTGTTCGGTGCATTCCTGCTGTTTACCGGCGTGAAGATGGCGCTGGCGAAAGAAGATGCTTCCGGTATTGGCGACAGACCGTTAGTACGCTGGCTGCGCGGTCATTTGCGCATGACCGATACCATCGAAGATGAAAAATTCTTCGTGCGTAAAAACGGCCTGCTGTTTGTTACGCCGCTGATGCTGGTGTTGATTCTGGTTGAGCTGAGCGACGTCATTTTCGCCGTCGACAGTATTCCGGCAATCTTTGCCGTCACTACCGACCCGTTCATCGTGTTGACCTCAAACCTGTTTGCTATTTTAGGTCTGCGCGCAATGTACTTCCTGCTAGCGGGCGTGGCGGAGCGTTTCTCCATGCTGAAGTACGGTTTGTCGGTCATTCTGGTGTTTATCGGTATTAAGATGCTGATCGTCGATTTCTACCATATCCCGATCGCTATCTCGTTAGGCGTGGTATTTGGCATTCTGTTTGTGACGCTGATTGTGAACGCCTGGGTCAACCACCAGCACGATAAAAAGCAACAAATACAGTAAGTTTCATCTGCTAGCTGAAAAGCCCGACAGCACACTGCGTGCGTCGGGCTTTTTGTTTATCATGTCAAAATAATGTTAACTCAAAGTTATAAAATATGATCTCAACGCGAAATCCAGGATATTTCGCTTCCAGAACCCTGTTCTTTCCTTATACTCAGCCATGCAAACATTTGCCTCATCCTGAAAGATGCGTCTACAGAACGCACAAAGGCAGGGCAACAACACAATGAAAGGATTACTACATGACTACGCAACGTTCATCGGGGCTATTCTCGCGCCTGGCGCAAGGGAGCCTGGTTAAACAAATTTTGATCGGTTTGGTTCTGGGGATTTTACTGGCACTGGTGTCAAAACCTGCGGCAGAAGCCGTTGGTTTACTGGGTACTCTGTTCGTCGGCGCGTTAAAAGCCGTCGCACCAATTCTGGTTCTGATGCTGGTAATGGCTTCTATCGCCAACCACCAGCACGGGCAAAAAACCAATATCCGCCCAATCCTGTTCCTCTACCTGCTCGGAACATTTTCCGCAGCGTTAGCGGCCGTTGTCTTCAGCTTCGCCTTCCCATCGACACTGCATCTTTCCAGCAGCGCCAGCGATATCGTACCGCCGTCCGGCATTATTGAAGTGATGCGTGGCCTGCTAATGAGCATGGTTTCTAACCCAATTGATGCACTGCTTAACGCCAACTACATCGGCATCCTGGTTTGGGCCGTCGGTCTGGGCTTTGCGCTGCGTCACGGTAATGAAACGACCAAAAATCTGGTCAACGATATGTCCAACGCTGTTACCTTTATGGTGAAGCTGGTGATTCGTTTCGCGCCGATCGGTATCTTCGGCCTGGTCTCCTCCACGCTGGCAACCACCGGTTTCGCCACGCTTTGGGGCTACGCACATCTGCTGACCGTGCTGGTAGGCTGTATGCTGCTGGTAGCGTTGGTGGTCAACCCGCTGCTGGTATTCTGGAAAATTCGCCGCAACCCATATCCGTTAGTGCTGGCCTGTCTGCGTGAAAGCGGCGTGTACGCCTTCTTTACCCGCAGCTCCGCGGCAAACATTCCGGTGAATATGGCGCTGTGTGAGAAGCTGAACCTGGATCGTGATACCTATTCGGTGTCTATCCCGCTGGGAGCTACCATCAATATGGCTGGCGCGGCGATCACCATTACCGTGTTGACGCTGGCGGCGGTAAATACGTTGGGTATTCCGGTCGATTTACCGACGGCGCTGTTACTGAGCGTGGTGGCTTCGCTGTGCGCCTGCGGCGCATCGGGCGTGGCGGGCGGTTCTCTGCTGCTGATCCCACTGGCATGTAATATGTTCGGTATCCCGAATGACATCGCCATGCAGGTCGTTGCCGTTGGCTTTATCATCGGCGTATTGCAGGATTCCTGTGAAACGGCGCTGAACTCTTCTACAGACGTCCTGTTTACCGCTGCGGCCTGCCAGGCTGAAGACGAACGTCTGGCAAATAACGCCCTGCGCGGCTAATCTCTGCCCCTCTGTCACCGGACGGAGGGGTTCTCTTCTTGTACGCTTTTTTCAATTTTGAATGGATCAATTCCGCGTTTTTGCATCCGCCGGAAGCGAATAATGTTCAGGCCGTTCATCACCAGAAAACTACCTTCGATCATCGTCCCACCAATCGATCCCAACCAGAAATTATGGATAACCCAACAGGCGGTTGCGCACCACATTACGCAGCGCACGGTCAGCCCCTGGCAGCGAAACAGCGCCCAGGTGCTGGCCAGCGTGCCAATAATCGGCAACAGCTCCATCGCATGCTGTAATTTCGCCAGCCCGAGAACCAGGGTGAGGATAATAAAAACGGTCATTACCCATAGTTTGCGGGTATGCATCGAGACGAGTGTGCGGATGGTGTTTAGCTCTGCACTCATTCCCGCAGGCCAGGCGCCCATCAGAAAAAAATGCACGCCAATGGTGGCGCTGTAGACGGCAAGTTGCAGCCGGAAACGGCGCTCATCTCGATTGAAAAAGGTGGTAATGCCGATCAAAAAGGCGATGACACCTACGCCCTGGGCCAGCCAATACGCGGTCATGGGAGATCCTTGTGAGGAAACGCAAAAACAAACGGCGCTCCATATTATGAAACGCCGTTTTTAAAATCCACTCCATTTCGATTACCCAAAAGATTTCGTGCTACCGCAAGGCGGTAAGTTCAGACATCCCCGGGAGCTTACTGGAGTAAGTGACCGGGGTGAATGGACGCAGCCAACGCGGCTGTCACGCGAAAGATGAAGGGTAATTACAATGTTACGCCGCTTTTGAAAATAGCCAGTTCCCGGAAATCGTTGCGCTCGTTGCAGGTTTGCTTGCCATTGGCGAACTCAACGATCGTATCGACAAACTCGCTCAGCAGCTGAGGCATCGCTTTACCGTGGATCAGCTGTCCGGCGTCAAAATCGATCCAGTGTTTTTTCTTGGCCGCCAACTCGCTGTTGGTCGCAATTTTCACCGTCGGCACAAAACCGCCGTACGGCGTACCGCGGCCGGTGCTGAACAGCACCATATGACAGCCCGCGCCCGCGAGGGCACTGGTAGCAACCGCATCGTTACCCGGCGCGCTCAGTAAGTTCAGGCCGTGTGTCTTCAGGCGTTCGCCGTAGCGCAGTACGTCCACCACCTGGCTGGAGCCCGCTTTTTGCGTGCAGCCCAGAGATTTATCTTCCAGCGTGGTGATCCCGCCCGCTTTGTTGCCCGGCGATGGATTCTCGTAAATCGGCTGGTCGTGAGCAATGAAGTACTGCTTAAAGTCATTGACCATGGTCACCAGCTTGCCGAAGGTTTCTTCGTCACGGCAGTGGTCCATCAGCAGCTGCTCGGCACCGAACATTTCCGGTACTTCAGTCAGCACGGTGGTGCCGCCGTTGGCAATCACGTAGTCGGAAAAACGCCCCAGCATCGGGTTGGCGGTAATACCGGACAGGCCGTCAGAGCCGCCGCATTCCAGACCAAACTTCAGCTCGCCCAGCTTACCCGGCTCACGCTTATCGTTACGCATCACGTTGTACAATTGATGGAGATGTTCAATCCCCGCTTCCACTTCGTCTTCCTGATGTTGGCAGACCATAAAGTGAACACGCTCAGGATCGTACTCACCTAAAGTTTCGCGGAAGGCATCAACCTGGTTGTTTTCACAGCCCAGGCCGACCACCAGCACCGCACCCGCATTCGGGTGGCGCACCATATTTTGCAGCATGGTACGGGTGTTGATGTGGTCGTCACCCAGTTGCGAACAGCCGTAGGTGTGACTGAAAAGATGCACGCCGTCGATACCCTCGGCGTCGTTGGTCTCTTTCAGAAAGCGGGTCTGCATCTGACGCGCCATGGCGTTGACGCAGCCGACCGTCGGCAGGATCCACAGTTCATTGCGCACGCCGACCTCGCCGTTGGCGCGACGGTAGATCTGTACATCGCGATCGGCGGGTTGAACAAGCTCTGCCTGAAAATCAGGGTGGTAGCTATACGTATCCAGGTCGCTCAGATTCGTGCGCGTGTTGTGAGCATGAATATGCTCACCCGCCGCCACGTCCACCAACGTATGACCGATTGGCAAACCGTATTTAATGACGTTTTCGCCTTGCGCAATATCACATAAAGCGAATTTATGGCCACGAGAAACCGCTTGGCGCAGGATTACCGCTTGCCCATCAACGGTGACTTCGGTTCCTTCAGCCAAATCAGCGAGCGCTACCGCGACGTTATCCAGCGTATGGATCTTGATGTATTGCATACCTTCACCCAGGCCTTAGTTCAGTTCAATGCCGAAATAATCACGCGCATTGTTGAAGCAAATATTTCTGACCATTTCACCCAACAGCTGGATATCTGCCGGCGCTTCACCTGCAGCAACCCAACGGCCAATCATCTGGCACAGGATGCGACGGAAGTATTCATGGCGCGTATATGAAAGGAAGCTACGGCTATCGGTCAGCATGCCGACGAAACGGCTCAGCAGACCGAGCTGGGCCAGTTGCGTCATCTGACGTTCCATACCGTCTTTCTGATCGTTGAACCACCAGCCGGAACCGAACTGCATCTTGCCCGGCATACCTTCGCCCTGGAAGTTGCCGATCATGGTGCCCAGCACTTCGTTATCGCGCGGGTTCAGGCAGTAGAGAATGGTTTTCGGCAGCAGGTTCTGTTCGTTCTGCTTGCTCAGCAGTTTGGACAGCTCTTCGGCCATCGGGCGATCGTTGATGGAGTCGAAGCCGACATCTGCGCCCAACAGTTTGAACTGACGCAGGTTGTTATTACGCAGCGCGCCGATGTGGTACTGCTGTACCCATTCACGACGCGCGTATTCCGCACCGAGGAACACCAGCACCGCGGTTTTAAACTGGGCAACTTCATGCTCGCTCAGCGTTTCACCCGCCAGGCGGCGTGCCAGAATGCTATCCAGTTCAGATTCGTTAGATTCAGCAAACAGCACCACGTCCAGCGCGTGGTCAGAGACTTTACAGCCGTGAGCCGCAAAGTGATCCAGACGTTTGGTCAGCGCAGCTTGCAGGTCGCTGAAGCGGCGGATATCCGTGTCAGACACCTCACCGAGCTTCGCCATATAGTCATTAAAGGTCGCCAGCTCAATGTTAAAGGCTTTATCCGGACGCCAGCTCGGCAGCACTTTCACATCAAAGCTTCCGTCTTTAGCAACGGCCGCGTGATGCTCCAGAGAGTCGATCGGGTCATCGGTGGTACCGACCATTTTCACGTTCATCTGCTGCATGATGCCGCGTGCGGAGAATTTGTCCTGCGCCAGCAGTTCATTGCACTGGTTCCAGATTTCGTCAGCCGTTGCCGGAGACAGCAGCTTACCTGTAATACCAAACGGGCGACGTAATTCGAGGTGGGTCCAATGGTACAGCGGGTTACCGATTGTGTGCGGAACCGTGGCGGCCCAGGCGTCAAACTTCTCGCGATCGGACGCATTGCCGGTACACAGGCGCTCAGCGACGCCGTTAGTACGCATCGCACGCCACTTGTAGTGGTCACCCTTCAGCCAGATGTCATACAGGTTATTAAAACGGTAGTTTTCCGCGATTTGTTGCGGTGGCAAATGGCAGTGGTAGTCGAAGATTGGCTGGTCTTTGGCGTAATCATGATACAGACGGCGGGCAAATTCGGTGTCCAACAGGAAATTTTCAGTCATAAACGGGGTCATTATCGTCTTCCTCTCAGCGAGTGCGTCAGATTGCTTATGTTTTGATGTTGACAAAGTTATCACACCAATTTCCATACTCTGAAGATATTTTCGTGAGTTAGATCAACAAATGGCGACAAAAAAATTACTCTCAAAGAGGTAAACCTCGCGCCAAGCCGCACCAGCACTGGCTTTGCTGAATCGAAATAATGACCACACGAAGATTCACACTTTTGTGATGGCACTCACCTTTTAAAGCTGTATGACAAGTTATCTTTTTGCCGTCGCGATACATAAGCCGACGGAATGCAAATTACCGATGTATCACCATCGGATTAACCGGTACGGAAACCGAATTAGCACAAATATTGACATGGCAGAGTTCGGGGAGTACCGGCTTTTTTTCGGTTACCCCCTCGTAAAAGAACATCCTCCTCCCTGAACTGGAAGATGACCGCTCGTTCGCGGACATAACAAAACGATGAGGTTTTACATGCGTAAAATTAAAGGGTTACGTTGGTACATGATCGCACTGGTGACGCTTGGCACCGTGCTGGGTTACCTGACACGTAACACTGTGGCGGCAGCTGCGCCAACTCTGATGGAAGAGTTACACATCTCCACCCAACAGTATTCCTATATCATCGCAGCGTATTCTGCTGCTTACACCGTAATGCAACCCGTTGCCGGCTATGTGCTCGATGTGCTCGGCACAAAAATTGGTTACGCGATGTTCGCCGTTCTGTGGGCCGTCTTCTGTGGCGCGACCGCACTGGCTGGTAGCTGGGGTGGACTGGCGCTGGCGCGAGGTGCAGTCGGTGCCGCTGAAGCTGCGATGATCCCTGCGGGTCTGAAAGCCAGCTCTGAATGGTTCCCGGCAAAAGAACGTTCAATCGCCGTGGGTTACTTTAACGTCGGTTCCTCTATCGGCGCGATGATTGCTCCGCCGCTGGTCGTCTGGGCTATCGTCATGCACAGCTGGCAGATGGCCTTCATTATTTCTGGTGCCCTGAGCTTCATTTGGGCCATGTGCTGGTTGGTATTTTACAAACACCCACGCGACCAGAAAAAACTGTCTGATGAAGAACGTGATTACATTCTGAATGGTCAGGAATCACAGCATAAAAACAGCACCGCCAAGAAAATGTCTCTCGGTCAGATCCTGCGTAACCGCCAGTTCTGGGGCATCGCGCTGCCGCGTTTCCTGGCAGAGCCGGCCTGGGGTACCTTCAACGCCTGGATCCCGCTGTTCATGTTTAAAGTCTACGGCTTTAACCTTAAAGAGATTGCGATGTTTGCCTGGATGCCGATGCTGTTTGCTGACCTGGGCTGTATCGTAGGGGGTTACTTACCGCCGCTGTTCCAGCGCTGGTTCGGCGTTAACCTGATCGTTTCCCGTAAAATGGTCGTCACCATGGGCGCATTGCTGATGATTGGCCCAGGGATGATCGGTCTGTTCACCAGCCCGTACATTGCTATCGCCCTGCTGTGCGTCGGCGGCTTTGCTCACCAGGCGCTGTCCGGTGCGCTGATCACGCTCTCTTCTGACGTATTTGGTCGTAATGAAGTGGCAACCGCGAACGGTCTGACCGGTATGTCCGCCTGGCTTGCAAGTACGCTGTTTGCGCTGGTCGTTGGCGCGCTGGCTGACACCATCGGCTTCAGCCCGCTGTTCGCCGTACTGGCGGTATTCGACCTGCTCGGCGCGTTAGTCATCTGGACGGTATTGCAGAACAAATCGGCCAGCGAGGTAGAGTCAGCTTCGCAAACTGGCGATCCCGCTGCGCAAAGTTAACCAGACACGATTTAACAAGGTTATGTAATGCTAAGCCGCCAGTCATCTGGCGGCTTTTTTATCGCCGCGAGTGGAGCCGTAATCGCAAAAGTGGTATAACAAATAGAGTCTGCCGTATCATGCCTGGAGCGCATATGGAAATCACCGAACCACGACGTTTGTACCAACAACTTGCCGCTGATCTGAAAGAACGCATTGAGCAGGGTGTCTACCTGGTGGGTGACAAACTCCCCGCCGAGCGCTTTATCGCCGATGAAAAAAATGTCAGCCGCACCGTGGTTCGTGAAGCGATTATCATGCTCGAGGTTGAGGGCTATGTTGAAGTGCGTAAAGGATCGGGGATCCACGTCATTTCAAACCAACCCAAACACTATGTCGCGCCAGATGAAAGTCTGGAGTTCGCCAGCTACGGTCCGTTTGAGCTGCTCCAGGCTCGCCAGCTCATAGAAAGCAACATTGCCGAGTTTGCCGCCACCCAGGTGACCAAACAGGACATCATGAAACTGATGGAAATTCAGGAGAAGTCGCGTAACGAAAAAAGCTTTCGTGACTCCGAGTGGGATCTCCTGTTCCATGTGCAGGTCGCGCTGGCAACACAGAACTCTGCCCTGGCCGCGATTGTTGAAAAAATGTGGACTCAGCGTATTCACAACCCCTACTGGAAGAAGCTGCACGACCACATCGACCTGCGTACGGTAGATAACTGGTGCGACGACCATGACCAGATCCTGCGGGCGCTGATTCGCAAAGATCCACACGCCGCCAAACTGGCGATGTGGCAGCATCTTGAGAACACAAAGCAGATGCTGTTTAACGAAACCAGCGATGATTTTGAATTCAACGCAGACCGTTATCTTTTTACCGATAATCCCGTCGTTCATCTCGATACGGCAGCTAACGGCGCAAAATAAACAATCTTAACGATGCAGGCGCGACAAAGCGCCTGTTTCTGACGCTTGGTAAGCATTAGGTATAAAGTGTCAGCCTGTGTAAATCCTCTCGCCTCCCTCCATTGCGATAAGCAAAATCACAGGACAACACCCGTAATTTCTATAACGGACTACGTTGACCTTTGTTACAATTAGTTGTTATTTGAATTTTTGTGTTTGAGAGCTTGCTTACTTCACAACTTTACAGGGAATAGTTCAGGCCGTGAATTTGTGTCAGACCGCAATCCATGTAAAAAACACCAATAAAATTGCGGCGTTACAAACTCCAGAATACCGGCATGACGACAACCGATTCTCCAGGAATATTGAATGGAACTACTGACTCAATTATTGAATGCTTTATGGGCTCAGGATTTTGAAACGCTGGCCAATCCCTCCATGATTGGCATGCTCTATTTCGTACTGTTTACCATTTTGTTTCTGGAAAATGGACTGCTGCCAGCAGCCTTTTTACCTGGCGACAGTCTACTGGTACTGGTCGGCGTACTTATCGCTAAAGGCGCGATGGGTTTTCCGCAAACGGTACTGCTGCTCACCACCGCGGCCAGCCTGGGTTGCTGGCTCAGCTATATCCAGGGGAGATGGCTGGGAAATACCCGCACCGTTCAAAACTGGCTGTCTCATCTACCCGCGCACTACCATCAGCGCGCACATCATCTGTTCCATAAGCATGGCTTGTCTGCCCTGCTGGTCGGTCGCTTTATCGCGTTTGTCAGAACATTACTGCCGACCATCGCAGGATTGTCCGGTCTGAACAATGCGCGCTTTCAGTTCTTTAACTGGATGAGCGGACTGCTTTGGGTTCTGATTCTCACAACGCTTGGCTATCTGCTGGGCAAAACACCAGTGTTTCTCAAATATGAAGATCAGCTGATGTCTTGTCTGATGCTGCTTCCCGTGGTGTTACTGGTGTTTGGTCTGGCAGGTTCACTGGTTGTGCTTTGGAAAAAGAAATACGGGAACCGAGGGTAAATTATGCTGAAATCATGCATAACACTCCGACGACTGGCCTGGACGACTACTTTTATGCTGTTTATCGGCGCGCTGCTCCTGACCTGGTCGGTCATCCGCCAGCAGGAGTCAACGCTTGCCATTCGTGCTGTAAACCAGGGAGCCACCATGCCTGATGGCTTCTCTATCTGGCATCACCTGGACGCCAACGGCATTCGCTTTAAAAGCATTACTCCGCAAAATGACGCGCTGCTGATCACCTTTGATTCCAGCGCGCAAAGCGCAGCCGCAAAGGTCGTGCTGGACCGAACGTTACCGCACGGTTTCGTTATTGCTCAGCAGGATGATGATAATCAGGCGGTACAGTGGTTATCCCGCTTACGTGATACCCCGCACCGTTTTGGTTAATCTCCAGGAATCTGAATTAGATCACTCACTTTGGTGATTTCATCATTTAGCGCCTATGATTAATAAACTGGGTTTATGACCCATTGCTTTATTATTCTGGAGCATCGGCCAAAGCCACAAGGTCGAATCACAATGGAAGGTTCAAGAATGAAATACCGCATCGCTTTAGCAATTAGTCTTTTCGCTCTCAGTGCCGGCAGTTACGCCTCCACCCTCTGTCAGGAAAAAGAACAGGATATTCAGCGGGAGATAAGCTATGCCGAAAAGCACAACAATCAAAACCGCATCAATGGTCTGAACAAAGCGCTGAGCGAAGTTCGGGCAAATTGTACTGACAGCAAACTGCGCGCCGACCATCAGAAAAAAATCGCCGAGCAGAAAAATGAGATAGCCGAGCGTCAACGTGATTTGGCCGAGGCGAAGCAAAAAGGCGATGCGGATAAGATAGCCAAGCGCGAACATAAGCTTGCTGAAGCTCAGCAAGAGCTGAAAGAACTCGAGACACGCGATTACTAAGTACGGTAACTAGCCACTCAACTGGAGAAAACTATGTCGAAAGATAATGCTACGGAAAACCTGCGCGCTGAGCTGAAATCTCTTGCGGATACGCTTGAAGAAGTACTTAGCTCCTCTGGCGATAAGTCGAAGGAAGAGATGAGTAAAATTCGCAGCAAAGCCGAACATGCGTTACGCGAGAGCCGCCATCGTCTGAGCGAAACCAGCGATGTGATTGCTAAACAGACCCGTGAGGCAGCGGCAAAAGCCGATAACTACGTACGCGAAAACCCATGGACAGGCGTCGGCATTGGCGCAGCAGTCGGTGTGGTGCTTGGTGTACTGCTGTCGCGCCGTTAATAATGGCAGACTCTCAACACGCACAAGGTCCAGGCAAAGGCGTACTGGGTATTGGACAGCGGATCCTGACGATTCTCGTTGAGATCGTAGAGACGCGGCTGCGGCTGGCCGTCGTTGAGCTGGAAGAGGAAAAAGCCAATCTCATCCAGATCCTGCTGATGCTTGGGCTGACCATGCTGTTCGTGGCGTTTGGTCTGATGAGCCTGATGGTGCTTATCATCTGGGCCATAGACCCGCAGTATCGCCTTAACGCCATGATTGCCACCACCGTTGTGCTGTTGCTTTTAGCGCTTATCGGCGGGCTATGGACGCTGAGTAAAGCGCGTAAAACAACGCTGCTACGCCATACGCGCAATGAACTCGCTAACGACAGGCAGGCCCTGGAGGATGATGCATAATGAGCAGTAAAGTCGAACGTCAACAACGTAAGGCGCAACTGCTTGGACAGATCCAGCAGCAACGGCTGGATCTGTCTGCCACTCGCCGCGACTGGCTTGAAGCCACCGAAGTTTACGATCGTGGCTGGAAGACGCTGCTGAACCTGCGTGGCTGGGTGTTGGTCGGAAGCAGTATTATGGCGGTTCGCACCATTCGTAACCCGAATCTGCTGGTACGCTGGGCTAAACGCGGCTTCAGCGTGTGGAGCATCTGGCGTCTGGTTAAATCGACCATCAGACAACAGCAACTGCGCGGCTAATCACCTCTCCCCCCCTAACCTCAAATTTTTTGAAAATTTCTGACAGTTTTCCTTGCTAACAATTGTCATTAGCCGCGTTTATGATTCTCTCCATCGACAGCAACGACGCACTCTGCGACGTCGTTGCACAAAAAAACACAATAAGCCGCCTGAGTGGTTTCCTGGAGAGTATGATGAAGAAATTAGAAGATGTTGGTGTACTGGTAGCGCGCATTCTGATGCCAATCCTGTTTATTACCGCAGGTTGGGGAAAAATCACCGGATATGCGGGTACCCAACAGTACATGGAAGCCATGGGCGTCCCAGGATTTATGTTACCGCTGGTTATCCTGCTTGAGTTTGGCGGCGGTCTGGCCATCCTGTTTGGTTTCCTGACCCGTACTACCGCACTATTCACCGCGGGCTTCACGCTGCTGACGGCGTTCCTCTTCCACAGCAACTTTGCGGAAGGTGTGAACTCTCTGATGTTTATGAAAAACCTGACCATCGCAGGCGGCTTCCTGCTGCTGGCTATCACCGGTCCGGGCGCATTCAGCATCGACCGTGTACTGAATAAAAAATGGTAAGCGAGCTATACTAAACGCATCAAAAAGCGAGGAGACATCTCCTCGCTTTTGCTATCTGAGGAGGCGAAAACATGGGACAACTCATTGACGGCGTATGGCATGACACCTGGTATGACACCAAATCAACCGGGGGAAAATTTCAACGCTCTGCATCAGCTTTCCGTAACTGGCTCACCGCGGATGGCGCACCGGGTCCAACGGGCGAAGGGGGTTTCGCCGCCGAAAAAGACCGCTATCATCTCTACGTTTCTCTGGCCTGTCCGTGGGCGCATCGCACGCTGATCTTGCGTAAACTCAAAGGGCTGGAACCGTTTATTTCCGTTTCCGTTGTGCATCCGCTGATGCTGGAAAACGGCTGGACCTTTGACGATAACTTCCCGGCGGCAACCGGCGATACCCTGTATCAGCACGAATTTCTTTATCAACTCTATTTACACGCCGATCCGCACTACAGCGGTCGGGTGACCGTTCCGGTGTTGTGGGACAAAAAGAACCACACCATTGTCAGCAACGAATCTGCAGATATCATCCGTATGTTTAACACTGCGTTTGATGCGCTGGGCGCGAAAGCCGGGGATTACTATCCACCCGCTCTACAAACTAAAATCGACGAGCTGAACGGCTGGATTTATGACAACGTCAATAACGGCGTTTATAAAGCCGGATTTGCCACCAGTCAGGAAGCCTACGACGACGCCGTAGAAAAAGTCTTTCAATCTCTGGCGCGACTGGAGCAGATCCTTGGGCAACATCGCTACCTGACCGGGGACCAGTTAACAGAGGCCGATATTCGCCTGTGGACCACGCTGGTGCGCTTTGATCCTGTGTATGTGACGCACTTCAAGTGCGACAAACACCGGATTAGCGACTATCTGAACCTGTACGGTTTCCTGCGCGATATCTACCAGATGCCAGGCATTGCGGAGACCGTTAATTTTGATCACATCCGCAATCACTACTTCCGTAGCCACAAAACCATTAACCCGACCGGCATTATTTCTGTCGGACCGTGGCAGGACCTCAACGAACCCCACGGGCGTGATGACCGTTTTGCCTGATTGACACAGGTCCCCTTTGGGGCCAAATAATTAATACTGCAAATATTTACCAGTATTCCATTCACGGCTATTCTTAATTTGATTGCTTTAAAAACAAGTAATTGAATACAGAACGAGGCAAAAATGGATTGGTATTTAAACGTATTAAAGAACTACTTTGGTTTTGGGGGCCGCGCGCGTCGTAAAGAATACTGGATGTTTGTGCTGGTCAACATCATCTTTACGTTCGTGCTGGGCATTCTGGACAGAATGCTTGGCTGGGAACGCGCCGGAGGGGAAGGCATATTAACGACGATTTATGGGGTTCTGGTCTTTATCCCGTGGTGGGCGGTGCAGTTCCGGCGTTTACATGACACCGACCGCTCAGCCTGGTGGCTACTGGTGCTGCTGATCCCGATTGTAGGCTGGTTGGTAATCATCATTTTCAACTGTCAAAACGGGACTCAGGGGAGCAACCGCTTCGGCGCTGACCCCAAACAACTGTCCTGATGTAATACACCATCTTGTCGGCCGGATAAGGTGCATTTGCACCGCATCCGGCGTAACAGCCCTGCTATTTACCCGCAAACAGCTTGGGAATTTCCCGCAAACACCAGGATTTCGCTTCGCCCATGCTGTCTCGACGCCAGGCCATAATAATATCAATTTCGCTTGTCGATTCCGGGCTAACCACACGCAACCGACCCGCCGCAATGTCCTCTTCCACCAGCGGGTATGGCATCGTCGCCACGCCAAGGCCGGCCAACAGCGCCTGGCGTTTATCTTCTATCGAACTCACCGTCAGACGCGGCTGTTTATCCAGCAGTTGAACCGTCAGCACCGGACGTTCGCGGGCCGTGTCCGCCACCGCGATTCCACGGTACTTCACGCGGGTGACTTCCGATAACGGTTCCGGTTCCTGATGAATTGGATGATCCGGGGCCGCCACATATACGTTCATCAACGAGTACAGCTTGCGCGAGTTGATTTCCGAAGATGAGCGAAAATGCATATCCGGCGCAATCACGATATCCGCCCGCCCCTGCTCCAGACGCTCCCACGCCCCGGCCAGAACTTCGGTAATAACGGAAAGCTGGGTATTGGCCTTCCCGGCAAGTCTGTCGATCAGCGGGAAAAACGCCGCCGTCGGCACCAGCGCTTCGGTGACGATGGTCAGATGCGTTTCCCAACCGCGAGCCAGCGCTTCGGCATCGGTGGTCAGCTTATCTGCAGCTTCCAGCAGTACACGCCCACGTTCCAGCAGCATACGCCCGACGTTGGTGAATTTTGTGCGATGACCTGAACGGTCGAACAGCACGACGTCCAGCTCTTCCTCCAGCTTCTGCATGGTATAGCTGAGCGCGGAAGGAACGCGCCCCAGTTCGTCCGCTGCGGCGGCAAAGCTGCCACGCCGGTCTATTGCGTCCATGACGCGTAACGCCTCAAGCGTTAAAGCCCTTTCTTTGGCCATCTCGTTCTCATTCAGGAAATTTGAACATACCGGGCAGAATATCTGGCTAACAATGCAGCGTCTAGCCATTTAACATAAAAGGAAGTAAAGAGAGGTCAAGAACTATGATTACTACCCGTACAGCCAAACAATGCGGGCAAGCAGACTACGGCTGGCTGCAGGCCCGTTATACCTTCTCCTTTGGACACTATTTTGATCCTAAACTGCTGGGTTATGCCTCGCTGCGTGTTCTGAACCAGGAAGTTCTGGCACCGGGAGCCTCTTTCCAGCCACGTACCTATCCGAAGGTAGATATCGTCAATCTGATCCTCGAAGGGGAAGCGGAGTATCGCGACAGTGAAGGGAACCATATCCAGGCCAAGGCAGGAGAAGTTTTACTGCTCGCCACACAGCCGGGAATTAGCTACAGCGAACACAATGTCAGCAAAGATAAACCGTTAACCCGAATGCAGCTCTGGCTGGATGCCTGCCCGCAGCGCGAAAACGCCTGCGTACAGAAAGCCACGCTGAGTGCCGGTAAGCATCAGTTGCTCGCCTCGCCGGATGGAGAACAAGGTAGCCTGCATCTGCGTCAACAGGTATGGGTGCACCACGTTGAACTGCAACAAGGTGAATCGCTGAGTTTTCAGTTACATGGGCCGCGGGCTTACTTACAGTCGATCCACGGCAGATTCCATGCGGTGACATCTGGCGCCGAAAAGGAAGCGCTCACCTGCGGCGATGGCGCATTTATTCGTGACGAAACTAACATAACGTTAGTCGCCGATACCGCGCTGCGCGCTTTGCTGATAGATTTGCCCGTATAGTCAGGGAAAACAATGGAGTACGACTATTGAGCAAGAAATCACCAAAAAAACGCCAGCCGCAGGTTGAGCCGAAAAAACAGGATACTGTGACCTTCGGCTATGAAGAAATGCTGACAGAGCTGGAAGCGATTGTGGCGGATGCCGAGTTACGGCTGGAAGACGAAGAAGCCGCCTGAAAAGGCGGCTTAGAGTTATGCCGGGGGCGATTCCGCCTTACCCGGCCTGCAGATTAATGTGCCTTACTGGCCATAATCTCAATGATCTGCTTGTCGGTTTCCTGCATCGAGCGACACGCCAGCGCACACAGGTTCGTGATCGATTGCTCCACGTTGTGCGCCACAATCCCTTCATTGCCGGTCACAGCGGTATCATCCAGCGCCATCAGCACCGCTTTCCACGCCGCAGATGCGCTGGTTGAAACTTTCATCGCGCAGCTGTTTGAGGCGCCATCGCAAATCATTCCGCTCACGTCGCCAATCATGCTGCTGATTGCCATCGCGATGGTGTTGTAGCGACCATCAACAATCCACGCCATCCCCGCCGCGGCGCCCATCGCCGCCGTGGTTGCCGCACACAGTGCAGACAAACGCGGAAGCTGATGATGGATGTAGATAGCGCTCAGGTGAGACAACATCAGCGCACGCGCCAGTTTCTCTTCATCCGCACCAAAGTGCTCAGCCACCACCATTACCGGAACGGTCGCGGTAATCCCCTGATTACCGGAGCCCGAGTTGCTCATTGCCGGAAGCGTCGCCCCGCCCATTCGCGCATCCGATGCCGCACTGGTGCGGATCAGAATAGAGGTGGAGAGATCGTTCGCCAGCAGGCCACGCGCGCACTGCTTCTCAAGCGTGGTTCCGATGTGCAAGCCCCAGTTACCGCGCAGCCCTTCCTGGGACAGCGCACCGTTCAGTTTCGCCGCATCGAGAATAAAGCGGATTGACTCAAACGGTACCGCGTTCACGAACGCCAGAATCTCTTCCAGCGACGTGTGGGACAATACCGCCAGCGGTGACTCCTGCTCCTCTTCCTGCGCGTTCTGTTCTGTCGTGAACACCACGCCCTTATTGGTCTCAATGTGCACAATGTTGGTATGACCACCAACAATCGTCACGCACGCCCATCCTTCAGCGCTATAAACCTTCGCACGGGAGAAGAGAATGTCCTCGCATGGCTCCTGCAGCATCACCGCGACCTTCCCGGCGGTAAGCATCGCTTTCGCATCGGCAATCGCTTGAGGCGAGGCGTCTTTCAGTACCTCTAAACCGGCGTGGGCATTTCCCCCCAGCGCACCCAGTGCCGCCGCGACAGGCAGCCCAACCATTCCGGTACCCGGCACGGTAACGCCCATGCCGTTTTTCATCAGGTTCGGTGAGACCCACGCATCAATGCGTTCAACCGCGCCGTCCAGCTCAGAGGAGGCGACCGCTGCCGCCAGAGCCAGAGAGATAGGTTCCGTGCAGCCCAGCGCAGGCTTAACTTCTTCCTGCACCGCGCGGATAAAACTATCCCATAATGGATTCAATGTAGTCTCAAACATAACAACAACCTTTGCTCAGATATCTCAGGAAAATGCCAGGAACGGAGAAACGCACAGCAGCAGGCCCGTGATAATAATCAGATACAGGGAAGCGCCTTTGTATTTGTGCAGTGCAGGAACTTTGTAGACCAGCCAGGCCGGGATCAGACATCCCACCATGCCGAAGATAGGGCTACAAATAGAAGTGAAGCTCAGTACCGGCGCATTGAGCACAATGGCTCCCCACGCCAGCAGGATAGCGAAAACCATAATGCCGCGCTGAACCAGGGTCTCATTGATTTTCTCGGCTGGCATTTTGCGGCGCAGCACGTTCATCACGATCCCTTGAGTGGCTTCACGGAACCCTAAGTAAACGCCGAAGAAAGCGGTCATTACGGCAAAGATGTTCAGAATAACGCTGACGATTTTCACCCAGCCAGCACCCGCGCCGCTGATAAACTGCGCGGCAATCGCCAGAGCGGAAATGTTCTGCTCATAAGCTTTAACCGCTTCGTCATGGCCCATCGCCAGCGTGAAGGAAACGGCGTAGAAAAAGACGGTCACAAACAGAATACCGAACGCAATATTCATGGCTCGCAGGGCTTTATGGCGTGCCACTTCAATGGATTTATTGCGAGAACGATAGGAGATAACCATCGGGCTTAAGGTCTGAATAAACAGAATCGAGGTCAGGGTAAACGGCAGCGTGATAATCGCGTTTTTGATCAGCAGCGCCATCGGCGGCAGTGAACCTACGTTATATAAATGCCACATCCCAACCATCGACACGCCAAGCGCCGCCACCACCAGTAGCTTGGTCAGTACCATACCGGTGGAGATTTTAAACAGCAGTTTTTCCCCGCGGGACGAGATAGCCACCAGGATGCAAATCAGCACCAGGCCATAGAACGGGCTGTCGGACAGTAACCCTTCAGTAACACCAAAAGTATGCAGGTAAGAGGCGCTATCGTTGGTGATGGCGGTGGAATAGACGAACATCCAGATAGCCAGCATCACAAAATACAACGCACCTAACAGGATGCCCCAGTTCTTACCCAGATAGCCGCTGATTACGCTCGGGTAGTCTTTACACTCTGGGGACTCAGCCAGCGTATTAATAAACAGACGCTGGAACAGATACATGGCTGGGTAGCCGATGATAGAGGAGAGCAAAAACACCCACAGCCCCATCAAACCCACCTGGACGGGAAGAAAAACAATCCCCGCACCAATTGCCATACCGATACTCATAATGACCCAGCCGGTGTCCATGCTGTCGAATTTAATGGCTTCACGCCATTCACTTTCGGTCATTCCCGCCCGACGTGCCGGAGCAGATGCGTCGAGTATTACGCTGTTATTCGTTGCCGTTTCCATAATTTTCCGCTCAATGTGTAGGTAGAGGTTTTTATATTTTTTTCGTACTGCCTCAATGCGATACGCAGTACTACGGTGCAGGTGAGCTATTGGAGTAATGAGGAAATCATACGCGCAGGATCAGAGAAAAACTTCACAAACAAACCCCTGTAATTTCTAAAAGTTAAGAAATATTTTCTCTTTTATTTCCATATAAAGAATTGATTTTCTATATTTGAAGCAGATCACAACAAAAAAGGCGCACTAACGTGCACCTTTTTTTATCATGCCATATTGATTAATTTATTGCTGGATAGCGCTGCGCTTACCAGGCACGGCTTTTCACCTCAGGTACAAACCACTTTAATTGCCAGCCCACCGCGTGAGGTTTCACGGTATTTGTCGTTCATATCTTTACCCGTTTCATACATGGTCTCGATCACTTTATCGAGCGAAACGCGTGGTTCTGATGTTCGACGTAGCGCCATGCGCGCGGCGTTGACGGCTTTTACTGCGTTGATCGCATTACGTTCAATGCACGGTATTTGCACCTGTCCGGCTACCGGATCGCAGGTCAGCCCCAGGTTATGCTCCATGGCGATTTCCGCTGCGATACAGACCTGCGACGGGCTACCGCCCAGCAGTTCTGTCAGACCGGCAGCCGCCATTGAACAGGCTACGCCAATCTCACCCTGGCAGCCCACCTCAGCACCAGAAATAGAGGCGTTCATCTTATACAGCGCGCCTATCGCCCCCGCGGCCAGCAAATAGCGGGCAATGGAGTTCGCATTCACCGGACGGCGGAACTTGTCGTAATAGGCCAATACGGCGGGAATAATCCCACATGCACCGTTGGTCGGCGCCGTCACAACACGGCACCCGGCGGCGTTTTCTTCGCTCACGGCCAGCGCGAACATGTTGATCCAGTCAATAACGTTCATCGGATCGCTGGACAGATTGTCGCTGGAAACCAGCAACCGACGTAACGCCACGGCGCGACGCGGAACGTTAAGCGGCCCCGGCAGGACGCCTTCGGTGTTCATGCCGCGCTCAATCCCGGCGTGCATGACGTCCCAAATGGCGGCAAAGCCAGCATCGATTTCCTCTTTGCTGCGCATCGCCAGCTCGTTTTGCATCATCAAGCCGGAAACAGACAGCCCATTGCGCTCGCACAGTTTCAGCAGTTCGCTGGCGGAATGAAAATTGTAGGGCACGTGTGCTTCAACATCATGCACCTGCCCAAATTGCTCCTCTTCAATGATAAAACCACCGCCGACGGAGTAATAGGTTTTGCTTAATAGCCTCTCGGTGCCGTTCCACGCGGTGATACGCATGCCATTTTCATGGCGTGGCAGGGTTTCGGTATGAAAGAGAATATTTTCATCTGGAGAGAAATCGACAACATGCGCGCCCTCAGCAACCGGCAAACGTCCGGTACGGGCCACTTCCTGAGTAAAACCAGCGATTGAGTCAATATTAACGTTTTGCGGACTGTTACCGGCCAGCCCCATCATGATCGCGACATCTGTCGCATGACCTTTCCCGGTCAGGGAAAGCGATCCGTAAAGATCGACCACAATATGCGTGGCTCTGGGGAGTTCGCCGCTGCTGACCAACAGATCGATAAAGCTTTTACCTGCGTTCATTGGCCCCACGGTATGGGAGCTGGAAGGTCCAATGCCAATCTTGAAAATATCGAATGCGCTAATCATATCCACACCCTCGGATTGCCGTTCAGTGAAGACCAGGTTTCACACTCATTAAGGATTGGGGCGATCCTGAGATCGCCCCGCAAGGGATTACAGCGTGTCGCCACGTACGGCGATGGCTTCAATCTCCAGCTTCACATCCTTTGGTAAGCGGGCGACCTGTACGCAACTGCGCGTGGGGTAGGTAGCCTGATGCTCATCAAAGAACTGCTGGTACACCTGGTTAATGGTGGCGAAGTCGTTCAGGTCGGATACGAAAACGGTAGTCTTCACGATATCGCTCACTTTCAAACCTGCGGACTCGACGATCGCTTTCACGTTTTCCAGGCTTTGACGTGCCTGATCGGCCACGTTTTCTGCCACTTCACCGGTCTGTGGACACACCGGGATTTGACCTGACGTCAACACCATGCTGCCCAGGTCCACGCCCTGTACGTAAGGCCCAATCGCCCCTGGCGCACATTCGGTTGCAATAACTTTTCTCATAATCCCTCCGGCGTCAGAGCGCCTGGGTGAAAGTACGTGAAATAACATCCTGCTGCTGTTCACGGGTCAACGCGTTGAAGCGCACCGCATAGCCAGACACGCGGATCGTCAGGTTCGGATAGTTTTCCGGGTGCTCAATGGCATCCATCAACATTTCACGGTTCATAACGTTAACGTTCAGATGCTGCCCCCCTTCCACATGCGCTTCATGGTGGAAGTAACCGTCCAGCAGACCAACCAGGTTGGTTTTACGCACCCCATCTTCTTTGCCCAGTGCAGCCGGCACAATGGAGAAGGTGTACGAGATACCGTCTTTGGCATAGGTAAACGGCAGTTTGGCCACCGAGGTTAACGACGCAACCGCGCCTTTACGATCGCGGCCGTGCATCGGATTAGCCCCTGGCGCAAACGGCGTACCTGCGCGACGTCCGTCCGGTGTGTTACCGGTTTTCTGTCCGTACACCACGTTGGAGGTGATGGTCAGGATGGACTGCGTCGGCACTGCGTTACGGTAGGTTGGCAACACCTTAATTTTCTTCATGAAGCGTTCGACCAGGTCGCAGGCAATGCTGTCTACTCGCTCGTCGTTGTTGCCGTATTGCGGATAGTCGCCTTCGATTTCGAAATCGACAGCCAGACCGTTTTCATCACGAATCGGTTTCACGCGGGCGTATTTGATAGCCGACAGAGAATCCGCCGCCACGGACAGACCCGCCATACCACAAGCCATCGTGCGATAGACATCACGATCGTGCAGCGCCATCAGCGAAGCTTCATAGCTGTACTTGTCGTGCATATAGTGGATGATGTTCAGCGCGCTGATGTACTGCACGGCCAGCCAGTCCATAAAGTGGTCCAGGCTCTCCATCACCGTATCGTAATCCAGCACGTCATCCATCAGCGGTGCCGTTTTCGGCCCAACCTGAATTTTCAGCTTCTCATCCACGCCGCCGTTGATTGCGTACAGCAACGTTTTGGCGAGGTTGGCACGCGCACCGAAGAACTGCATTTGTTTGCCGATAACCATCGGGCTTACGCAGCAGGCAATGGCATAGTCATCGCTGTCAAAGTCGGCACGCATCAAATCGTCGTTTTCATACTGCAAAGACGAGGTGATGATAGACACCTGGGCGGCGTACTTTTTGAAGGCAATCGGCAGCGCTTCAGACCACAGCACCGTCAGGTTCGGCTCAGGCGCCGGTCCCATAGTGTGCAGCGTATGCAGGTAGCGGAACGAGTTTTTCGTTACCAGCGTGCGGCCATCCAGCCCCATGCCGCCGATAACTTCAGTCGCCCAGATAGGGTCGCCTGAGAACAGGGTGTCGAATTCCGGCGTGCGCAGGAAGCGCACCATACGGATCTTCATAATGAAGTGGTCGATCAGCTCCTGCGCCTGCTGCTCGTTTAAGATTCCCGCTTTAAAATCGCGCTCAATGTAGATGTCGAGGAACGATGCGGTACGGCCCAGCGACATTGCGCCGCCGTTCTGAGATTTCACCGCAGCCAGGTAAGCAAAGTAAACCCACTGCACCGCTTCCTGCGCATTACGCGCCGGACGGGAGATATCGCAGCCGTACTTCGCTGCCATTTCCTGCATCTGCAGCAGGGCGCGACGGTGCTCAGACAGCTCTTCGCGCAGGCGAATCGTGGCTTCAAGATTCTGGCCCCACTCCAGGTTCGACTGGAGATCGGCAAACTGCAGTTCACGCTCGCGTACCAGGTAGCGGATACCGTACAGCGCGACGCGGCGATAGTCGCCGATGATACGACCACGGCCATAGCCATCCGGCAGACCGGTCAGCACGCCGGATTTACGGCAGCGCAGCATATCCGGAGAGTAGGCGTCGAATACGCCCTGGTTATGGGTTTTACGCAGTTCAGTAAACTGGTATTCAAAATCAGCATCCATCTCACGACCATAAGCATCAAAAGAGCTTTTGATCATGTTGATGCCGCCAAACGGATGCAGAGCGCGCTTGAGCGGCTTATCCGTTTGCAGACCGACGATTTTTTCCAGTTCTTGTTCAATATAACCCGCATCATGTGCGGTTATCGTGGTGGCAATATTGGTATCGAAATCAACCGGCGCGTGCGTCGAGTTTTCAATACGGATGCCCGCCATAACTTTTTCCCACAATGCAGTGGTCGCTGGCGTTGCTTCGGCGAGGAAAGATTCATCCCCTTCATAAGGCGTATAGTTGTGCTGAATAAAATCACGGACATTAATTTCTTCTTTCCAGTCCGTACCTTTAAAGCCATTCCAGGCTTCGGCATACAGCATATCGCTGGTATCGATATTTACCTTCATGAAAAATAATCTCTCTGCTGAAAATTAATTATGCAAATTCTACTGGTATATTAATTTTGCCTAACGCAATGGCATCACGCGCAATCATTTTCTCTTCATTTGTGGGGATAACCGCACAAATAACACGAGCATCTTTATTAGAGATAATTCTTTCGCCATGGGAATTTGGCAGGCTATTCATCTCGCTGTCGATATTCACCCCTAAAACGGCGAGATGCTCGATAACCAGACGACGAATTAATACCGAGTTCTCACCTATTCCACCGGTGAAAATAATCCCATCAAGACGATGCAGCGAAGCGGCATGTCCGGCGATATGGCGCGCGATACGATGCACAAACGTTTTAATCGCCAACTGCGCACGCTCATGTCCCTCGTGCCAGGCTTTTTCTAACGTACGTAAGTCAGAGGACAAACCGGAAATACCCAGTAAACCGGACTCTTTATTCACAACGCGCTCAAGGTCGCTCAGCGTCTGGTTGGTTTCGCTGGCAATCCACGCCATGGCGCCGAAATCGACGTCACCGCTGCGTGTGCCCATCATCAACCCTTCCAACGGCGTCATGCCCATTGAGGTATCAACGCTCTGCCCGTTACGCACCGCGCAGATTGACGCGCCGTTCCCCAGGTGAGCCACAACCAGACCGGAGTCATCACTCTGCAGCTCAAGAAGCTCATGCGCTCGCTGAGATACATAGCGGTGCGACGTGCCGTGGAAGCCATAACGACGAACGCCTAACTCCTCAAAATATTTCCACGGTAGACCGTAAAGATAGGCCTCAGGGGCCATCGTCTGGTGGAAGCTGGTATCAAATACCGCAACCTGCTGCACGCCTGGGAAAAGGTGCTGTGCGGATTCAATCCCACTGAGGTTCGCATAATTATGTAACGGTGCTAAAGGCGATACCCGGCGAATATTATCGATAACGTCGTCAGTAATAATTGCTGATTCGGTAAAGATATTTCCACCGTGGGCAATGCGGTGGCCAATTAAGGCCACGCTGTCCATTAAATTACGTTTTTCCAGTTCAACGGCGATTGCTTTTAATGCGTCTTCGTAGCTGTGGTGAGCCAGCTTAGCTGGCTCTCCTCCATTAATTGCTATGAACGCATTTTCAGAGTTAATACCGTCCGCGATTCCCGCCATTAAAACTTCACAGTTCGCTGCATCCAGCACTGAGAATTTAATGGAAGACGAACCACAGTTAATAACCAGTACTACCGGAAACTCATTCATTTCACTACTCCGCTCATCCTGAGCTTAAGGATTAAAACAGTTTGTAGACAATGTTCAGGATAGTCAGCAGACCAATCACGGTAACAAACACGTTATCCAGACGGCCACGGTATTTCGCCAGTGACGGCGCTTTACGGATGGCATACATCGGCAGCAGGCAGAGCAGAGAGGCAATAATCGGCGCGCCCATTGCTTCAATCAGGTCCAGGATGTTCGGGTTGGCGTAAGCCACAACCCAGGTGGAGCCCATGATGAAGATCATGCTGATGGTATTAAGTTTGCCAGCGGAAACCTTAGTTTTATCGCCTTTGTAACCAAACTTCAGCACCAGACCGTTCAGACCTTCCAGCGTGCCCAGGTAGTGGCCGAAGAAAGATTTGAAGATAGCAACCAGTGCGATGATTGAAGCGCCGTACTCCAGAACGGTCGCGAAGGTGGACTTCGAACCGGACAGTGAAGCGAAGTGGTTCGCCAGGTAAGACAGTACTGGAATGTTCTGCGCTTTCGCATCCGCCATGTTTGCCGGAGAGAGCGTGAACAGGCAGCTAAAGGCAAAGAACATCACCACGGCAACCATCAGCATACTGGCGCGAGAGATGATTTTTGAACATTTCTGTTCGGTAAATTCGCGACCGTAATCTTTCTCATACTCTTCACGTTTAGAGACCACGAAGGAAGAAACGATAGGTGAGAAGTTGAAAGAGAACACCATGATGGAAATACCCAGCCACACGGTAACCAGGATGCCGTCATGGCCAGTCAGAGCGATATTGCTGAGATCAACCTGATCGATAACCGCAGAGTTCCAGTAAGGAATCAGAGACAGAGAGATCAGCACCAGGCTGGCAATAAACGGCCATACCAGGTAGCTCATCACTTTAACCATCAGATCCTTACCAAACCAGATGACGAATGCCATCAGCAGCAGCAGGAACAGTGCCACGAAGCCACGGTTTAACGCTGGCATCTGCAACTGGTTTTCCCAAAAGGTCATAAAGGTGTTGGTAATGGTGACGCCATAAATCCACAGCAGCGGACAAATCGCAAAGAAGTAGAGGAACGTGATAACCACGCCGCCTGTTTTACCAAAGTGCTCTTCAACCGTTTCTGTGATGTTACCGGAAGGGTTAGAACCGGAAAGACACAGGCGTGCCAGCGCACGGTGGCAATAGAAGGCGATGGGGTATGCTAACACCAGCATTATCAGAATGGGGATCAGTCCGCCAAAACCTGCGCGGATAGGGAAGAACAGCACCCCGGCGCCGATGGCTGTACCAAATAAACCCAGTGTCCAGGTGGTGTCCGATTTGCGCCAGGACGACTGTTTTGTCTGGCTGGATACAATGCTATCAGTAGTACTCATATCCTATCCTCAACGAAGTATATTAAGCGTCAACTAAACCAGTAATTTGAGATACACGAGAAAGGTCGATATTACCGCCAGAAATAATGCTGACTGTTTTTCTGTTCTGGATATAGCTATCTAATTTCCCGCTTAATAATGCTGCGCAAGCCAGCGCGCCGGCACCTTCAGTCACAACTTTATTTCGCTGAATTAATGCCACCATGCTGTTGCGAATTTCATCTTCGCTGACCAGGACAATGTCATCCACCAACTCACGAACAATTTCATACGTTAAAGTACCCGGGCGGGAAACGTCACAACCATCCGCCAGGGTGCCGGTCGTTCGGTGCGTGGTTATTTCTCCAGCGTGGAAAGAAGCCGCCATGCCATGAACATTTTCAGACTGTACTCCAATAATTTTAATAGTCGGGTTAATAGATTTAATTGCCACCGCAATACCAGCAATCAGTCCGCCACCGCCAATTGGCACAATCACGTTATCGACATCGTACAGATCTTCCAGAATTTCCAGACCAATAGTGCCCTGACCAGCAATTACTTTCGGGTCATCATATGGCGGAATAAAGATACGGCCTTCAGTTTCCACAATCTCGCTAACCTTAGCGATGGTGTCGTTGAAGTTGTCGCCGTGCAGCACAACCTCTGCGGAATAATCGCAGGTTGCAGCAACTTTAGACTTCGGCGCGCCTTTCGGCATGACCACTTTGCCGTCGATTCCAAGCATGGCGCAGGAGAGAGAAACCCCTTGCGCATGGTTACCTGCAGAGCAAGCCACCACGCCCTTACATCTTTCAGCTTCGGTTAATGAACTGAGCTTGTTAAACGCGCCACGGATTTTAAATGAACCGGTACGCTGCATATTTTCAAACTTGAGGAAAATTTCCCCTTTGCAACGTTCACTAAAATAGTTAGAGCGAGGCATTCCCGTTTTATAAATTTTCCCCGCCAGTCTTTTTTTCGCTTCGAGGATATCTTCAATTGCAACTGGGAGATCGTATGTAATGTGCATTAGAACCTCTTACTAGGGTATTAAAGTAAATAGATAGCCGTGACCATTGTCAGAAATAGACAGATGGCGTTGATTTTGTGTTAAAAAAAATTCAATCTTTAATCAATTTCAATTAATTGCCTTCGTCTCCGACAATTATATGATGAATACTCTTTGGCTAATTCCACCAAAATAGATGCTGCTTTTTTAATTCGATAATTTTTCGACCATACAGCGGCATAACGCGCGACGGGTAAGGTTTCTTCTACCGGGATAGTAATAAACTGGTTTGAGCCAAATGGTGTGGTCATATCGCAGGGAATTACTGTTAAGAAATCAGCATTGAGAACAAGATTATAAATCGTAACGACGGAGTCTGTTTTAACGATGTTTTCACTGCTGATGCCATTATTTTGTAACGTGGTTAGAAGTTCACTGTAGTACCCCATATTCGTTTGTGGCAACACCCACTGTTCGTTTTTCAACGCGCTCAGCGAGGTGATGCCGGTGCATGTTCGGGACTTGCTGGCAACCAGGATGAAGTCTGACTCAAAGAGCGGTTCAACATGCAGATCGTGCAGTTTCATCTCATCACTCAGCGTACCGATCGCGAAGTCCAGACGCCCGTCACGAATCGCAGGTAAGAACGAGGAGAGCTGAGCTTCATACATGGAAACCTGCGCTTTCGGGAACACTTCTTTGAATTTTTTAATCATGCCGGACATGATGGTGAAGGCAATCAGTGAAGGAAAGCCAAACGACACATCAACGACCGCATTGCTCGTCATGCTGTTCATCTCATCAACCATGTTCTTCATTTCACGGGTAATAGATTCAGACCATGAGAGCATAACCTGACCTGCCTGAGTTAATGTCACACCAGTATTTTTGCGTACGACTAACTCAATACCGAAATAAGCTTCTACATCATTAATGATTTTGCTGACAGCCGGTTGAGTTAAACCTAATTCTTTTGCAGCTGAGCCGATAGAACCGCTTCTAATGACTTCCTGAAAGACCACTAAGTGCTGTGTTTTAGGGAGTGTAATAGTATTCATATCGACCTGCGCTAATTACTTTGTTGACGGCAGGAAGTGTACCAAATTAAGCGAACGAGGATATGTGCTACCACTCACAAATCCCCTTGACTTACATTTTGTAAGACTATTATTTAAATTGAAATCACTTAATAATCATATAGATATGAAATATCGATCTCACTTTATCCTGACTTTAATCAAAAAAAGATGGGGGGATAACGATTTTTTATGGCTATAACAACACCATTTCTCCTGCTATTTCTTAAAACCACGAAAGGCTATATTTCAATCAATTACAGAGTAATTACCAGGCAAAACAGTGCTTAAATTTAATAAGCAACTTATCAAATATAATTATATTTTATCGTTTATAGTGGTCAAATAACGTTATGCATCACGTTTTTTAGCCTTATTTGTTTGTAAAGAAACATTGCATTTATTAATATTTAAACCAAAACACACAAAGCACTATCAAATGCAACATTACATTAACAGTGGTTTTGTACGATTTATCAGCCAGTAATTTTGTGATGGCGATCGATTGCGTTCGATTATTCTCGATAAAAACGTATCGCGCAGCGTTTTGTGCTAGTCATCACAAAAAATGAAATATCCCGCAAGACATTCCCTTAGATAAAAGAAGTTTAGCGCGTAAATAAAGGTCAAATAACGATGAAATGAATGGGAAATAAAGGCCAGATTCGTGGTGAACCAACTACAACACGACAGGAAAAACGTCTGCCGGATGGCAGTGTAAACGTCTTATCCGGTCTATAAAGCAAAAAACCTCGCCGAAGCGGGGTTTTTATAAAGAGTGAAGTTGACCGATAAGCCGCGTTCTTTTGAGCATAGCGTCGTGGACAGTCTGCCTATAAAGCAAAAAACCTCGCCGAAGCGGGGTTTTTATAAAGAGGTGAAGCTGACCGATAAGCCGCGTTCTTTTGAGTATAGCGTCGTGGACAGTCTGCCTACAAAGCAAAAACCCCGCCGAAGCGGGGTTTTATAAAGAGGTGAAGCTGACCGATAAGCCGGGTTCTGTCGTGGACAGTCATTCATCTAGGCCAGCAATCGCTCACTGGCTCAAGCAGCCTACCCGGGTTCAGTACGGGCCGTACCTTGTGAACCCCTATTTGGCCTTGCTCCGGGTGGAGTTTACCGTGCCACGGACTGTTACCAGCCGCGCGGTGCGCTCTTACCGCACCCTTTCACCCTTACCTGATCCCACTTGCGTGGGCCATCGGCGGTTTGCTCTCTGTTGCACTGGTCGTGGGTTTCCCCCCCAGGCGTTACCTGGCACCCTGCCCTATGGAGCCCGGACTTTCCTCCCCTCCGCCCGTCTCCCCCGAAGAGGACGACGACGAAGCGGCGACTGTCTGGTCAGCTTCGGCGCGCAGTATAGAGGGTTTGCGGGGCATTGTCACCCCGCACTGCGCATTCCTATCGCCAACGTGGCGGCGATGTTTCTTGAAGCGCGATAAATATTATCAAATGCCCCACGAAAGGCCTCTTCCAGCGTGCTGATGGTGGTTAATACGCTAAACACCGCATCGATACCATATTGATGCACCACCTCCACATCGCGCGTCAGGCTACCGCCAATACCAATTACCGGCTTGTGGTACTTCTTCGCGACATTCGCCACACCCACCGGCACTTTGCCGTGAATGCTCTGGCTGTCAATCCGCCCTTCTCCGGTCACCACCAGCGTACAGTCATGAATATGCTCTTCCAGATTTAGCGCCTGGGTCACAATCTCAATACCACTGCGCAGCTCCGCACCTAAAAAAGCCATTAACGCGGCGCCCATTCCGCCTGCCGCACCTGAGCCAGGAACGTTTTTCACATCAACCCGCAGCGATTTTTTAATGATGTCGGCATAGTGAGACAGATTGCGGTCCAGTTCGATAATGCGTTCTTCCGTCGCCCCTTTCTGCGGGCCAAAAATGCGCGAAGCGCCAGTATCGCCGGTAAGTGGATTGGTCACATCGCAGGCCACGCGAATTGAGCAGGTTTTTAAGCGCGGATCCAGGCCCGTTATATCGATGGTGTTCAAACTCTCCAGGCTTCCACCACCGTTGCCAATCTCTGTCCCGTTGGCGTCGCAGAGTTTCGCCCCCAGAGCCTGCACCATACCCGCGCCGCCGTCGTTGGTCGCACTGCCGCCAATACCAATAATAATGCTCTGCGCACCGCTATCCAGCGCCTGCAAAATCAACTCCCCGGTGCCGCGCGACGTGGTGACTAACGGGTTACGCTTTTCAGGAGGAACTAACGCCAGACCGCTGGCTGCCGCCATTTCGATAAACGCGGTTTTACCATCTCCAGACATGCCCCAGCAGGCATTCACTTTTTCGCCCAGCGGCCCTGTCACCCACGCTGAATGTTCACTCCCCTGCGTAGCGGCAATCATGGCTTCGACCGTTCCTTCACCGCCATCGGCAACCGGGACAGAAACATATTGCGCATCGGGGAAAATTTCCCGAAATCCTTTTTCTATTGCCTGAGCTACCTCGGTGGCAGAAAGGCTTTCTTTATAAGAGTCTGGGGCAATTACGATTTTCATAGTTATGTAGCCTGACAGTGCCGCGCAAGGCAAGAAATACAGGGCGCGCATCCGCGCCCTTCTTGTTAGCGAGTGACTTCCACTTTCGCCAGTTTTTCGTAGTAGCATGCGAGTGCGCTATGATCGGCGGTGCCCAGCCCATCAGCGCGTAGCGCCTGCATCATCTCCATGACTGCAGCAGTCAGCGGTAACTGAGCGCCAACGCCATGAGAGGTATCCAGCGCGTTCGCCAGATCTTTAATATGCAGGTCGATACGGAAACCCGGCTTAAAGTTTCTGTCCATAACCATCGGCGCTTTCGCATCCAGTACGGTGCTTCCCGCCAGCCCACCACGGATCGCCTGATACACCAGATCCGGGTTTACGCCCGCTTTTGTCGCCAGCGTCAGCGCTTCGGACATTGCCGCAATGTTCAGCGCCACAATCACCTGATTCGCCAGCTTGGTGACGTTACCCGCGCCGATATCACCGGTATGTACCACGGAACCTGCCATCGCCTTCATCAGATCGTAATATTTGTCAAAAATCGCTTTATCACCGCCAACCATCACCGACAGAGTACCGTCGATAGCTTTCGGTTCGCCGCCGCTTACCGGCGCGTCCAGCATATCCACGCCTTTCGCTTTCAGCGCGTCGCTGATTTCACGGCTGGCTAACGGCGCGATGGAGCTCATGTCGATCAGCACTGTCCCCGGTTTCGCCCCTTCAATAATGCCGCCCTCTCCCAGCGCCACTTCTTTCACATGCGGAGAATTCGGCAGCATGGTGATGATCACATCGCACTGCTCGGCAATATCTTTCGCCGTGGCGGCGGTTTCTGCGCCTGCGGCAATCACTTCCGCAATGGATTCCGGGTTACGGTCAGCAACCACCAGCGAGTAACCTGCCTTGAGGAGGTTTTTACTCATTGGTTTACCCATAATACCGAGGCCAATAAAACCAACTTTCATTGTCATGTCTTTATCTCTCTCTACTGTCGAGGGGGGTTATTTCTTAAAAGAATCAGCCAATTTTTGCGTGGCTGAACGGAACACGCCAAGATCGCTGCCAACGGCAACAAACGTCGCGCCCCACTCCAGATAACGACGCGCATCCGCCTCTACCGGGGCCAGAATGCCGCTTGGTTTGCCGTGTGCTTTCGCGCGGGCAAAAATATGCTGAATAGCTTTCTGCACATCAGGGTGTGACGCATTGCCGAGGTGGCCTAACGCCGCAGCCAGATCGCTCGGGCCGACGAAGACCCCGTCGACGCCTTCTGTCGCCGCGATTGCGTCAACGTTATCAACGCCCTGCTGACTTTCGATCTGCACGATGATGGTGATGTTCTTATTCGACTGCGCAAAGTAGTCCGGTACGGTGCCAAACATATTGGCGCGATGGGATACGGACACGCCGCGAATACCTTCCGGCGGATAGCGGGTCGACGCCACGGCGTTCACCGCCTCTTCCTCCGTCTCCACGAACGGGATCAGGAAGTTGTAAAATCCGATATCCAGCAGGCGTTTGATAATTACCGGCTCGTTGGTCGGTACGCGCACTACCGGCGCGCTGGCGCTGCCTTTCAGCGCCATCAATTGCGGGATAAACGTCGATATGTCGTTCGGCGCGTGTTCGCCGTCCAGCACCAGCCAGTCAAAACCCGCCAGGCCTAAAACTTCGGTACTGATTGGGCTGGCTAATGCAGACCAGCAGCCAATCTGAATCTGTTGCGCCGCGAGAGCCGCTTTAAACTTATTCGGAAAAATCGTGTTATTCATCGCTTACACCTTTGTTTATTTCTGCAATTCCATACGTTTAATGTCACCGACAATAAACAGGTAGCAAACCATTGCCATCAGCGCCGAGCACCCTACAAACATCAGCGCAGCATTAAATGAGTGCAGCTCGCTCACCAGATACCCAATCACCAGCGGGGTGACGATGGAAGCCACATTGCCAAATACGTTAAATACCCCACCGCACAGACCGACAATCTCTTTCGGCGCAGTATCGGAAATCACCGGCCATCCCAGCGCCCCGAAGCCTTTACCGAAGAACGCCAGCGCCATCAGCGCCACCACCAGGGTGGTGTTATCGGTGTAGTTACACAGAATAATGGTCGAGGCGAGCAGCATTCCGAGCACAATCGGCAGCTTACGTGCCAGAGTGATGCTGAAGCCACGTTTAATCAGATAATCAGAGAACACGCCGCCGAGTACGCCACCGGCAAATCCGCACAGCGCAGGAATCGAAGCCACCAGGCCCACTTTCAGGATCGACATGCCTTTTTCCTGTACCAGGTAAATCGGGAACCAGGTGAGGAAAAACCAGGTAATTGTGTTGATAAAATACTGTCCGAAGAACACGCCGAGCATCATACGGTTAGTGAGCAACTGATTGATATAATGCAATTTAGGACCGCCTGACTTCACATCACCCGGCTTTTTATGGTCCATATCCACGACCGCGCCGTTTTCAGAGATAAACTTCAGCTCTTCTTGCGACATACGCGGGTGATCGGTTGGGTTATGAATAAACTTTACCCACAGTCCGGTGAGCACAAAACCAATCACGCCCATCACGGTAAAGACATGTTCCCAGCCCCAGGCGAAGGTCAGCCAGCCCAGCAGCGGCGAAAACAGCGCCAGAGAGAAATACTGTGCTGAGTTAAAAATTGCGGACGCCGTACCGCGCTCTTTCGTCGGGAACCAGGCCGCCACGATACGGGCATTCGCCGGGAAGGACGGCGCTTCCGAGAAGCCCAGCATAAAGCGCATGATGAACATTGAAATACCCGCCCAGGCCAGCGGGAACATGTCTACAAAGCCCTGCAGGAAGGTAAACAGCGACCAGAAGAACAGGCTGTAGGTGTAGACTTTCTTTGAACCGAACTTATCCAGCAGCCAGCCACCGGGGATTTGCATTAACAGGTAAGCCCAGCCGAAAGCGGAGAAAATGTACCCCATTGAGATGGCACTGAGCTGTAACTCTTTCGCCACTTCCGTGCCGGCAATTGACAGCGTTGCACGGTCCGCATAGTTAACGGCTGTAACGATAAATATTATCAGCAATATTAAGTAACGGGTGTGCGTGCCTTTCTTTTTCTCGACAACTGTATCCAGAATCATTCTAATTACCTCGGGTACATTAAATTTTTATTATTATTGGGTAGATATTCCTGGTGATAAATTACTGATAATAAGAACGCATAATAATTTATCAGACGCTATGAAGCCGTGATTTAGTATAATCAGCAGCGCAACGTTAATCATTGTGCAAGCGCTCATTAAACATGCGTTATTAAAATAATGTTTTGGGCATATGCACACATGCATGGGCGCTAATGCACACATTTACGTATTGCTACCCCTGGTGGGGCGGCCTTGCTGAGTTTAAGTGATCATCATCACATTCTTGGCGATAAACTCCTGACATTCTTATTTCACGATACCGAATCTTTATTACTTACAATTAGATTCAAAATATAAATATCCACACTATTATCACCACCTTGTTGGAGAATACTGGACAATGGCCGACATCGAAATCAGACAAGAATCGCCAACGGCGTTTTATATTAAAGTTCACGAAACAGATAATGTGGCGATAATTGTCAATGACAATGGTCTGAAAGCTGGGACGCGTTTTCCAGACGGACTGGAACTCATTGAACATATTCCTCAGGGACATAAAGTGGCGCTCCTGGATATTCCTGTTCGCGGCGAAATCGTGCGTTATGGCGAAGTGATAGGCTATGCCGTTCGCGATATCCCACGCGGCAGTTGGATTGATGAATCAATGGTTGAGCTACCCAAGGCCCCGCCGCTGGAGACGCTGCCGCTGGCAACCAAAGTGCCAGAGCCGCTGCCGCCTCTTGAGGGTTACACCTTCGAAGGTTATCGCAATGCGGACGGTAGTGTCGGCACCAAGAATCTGCTCGGTATTTCCACCAGCGTGCACTGCGTGGCGGGCGTGGTGGATTATGTGGTGAAAATCATTGAGCGCGATCTGCTGCCCAAATACCCGAACGTTGACGGCGTGGTCGGACTCAATCATCTGTACGGCTGCGGCGTGGCAATTAATGCCCCAGCCGCCATCGTGCCGATTCGTACCATTCACAATATTGCGCTAAACCCGAACTTTGGCGGTGAAGTGATGGTCATTGGCCTCGGCTGCGAAAAACTGCAGCCAGAGCGCCTGCTGGAAGGCACGCACGACGTGAAAAGTATTCCGGTCGACAGCGCCAGCATCGTCAGCCTGCAGGATGAAAAACATGTTGGCTTTCAATCGATGGTTGCCGATATTTTGCAGGTGGCCGAACGCCATCTGGCAAAACTCAATCAACGCCAGCGTGAGACCTGCCCGGCGTCAGAACTGGTGGTCGGCATGCAGTGCGGCGGCAGCGATGCGTTTTCCGGCGTGACGGCCAACCCGGCGGTCGGTTATGCCTCCGACCTGTTAGTACGCTGCGGCGCCACCGTAATGTTCTCTGAGGTTACCGAAGTGCGCGATGCCATCCATCTTCTGACCCCACGTGCGATTAACGAAGAAGTAGGTAAACGCCTGCTCGAAGAGATGGCCTGGTACGATAACTACCTTGATATGGGCAAAACGGATCGCAGCGCCAACCCTTCTCCTGGCAACAAGAAAGGCGGTCTGGCAAACGTGGTGGAAAAAGCGCTGGGTTCTATTGCCAAGTCTGGCAAGAGCGCGATTGTCGAAGTCTTGTCGCCGGGTCAACGCCCAACCAAACGCGGCCTGATTTACGCGGCTACACCCGCCAGTGATTTTGTCTGCGGTACGCAGCAGGTCGCTTCCGGGATCACCGTGCAGGTGTTCACCACCGGTCGCGGTACGCCGTACGGCCTGATGGCCGTGCCAGTGATAAAAATGGCGACCCGAACCGAGCTGGCCAACCGTTGGTTTGACCTGATGGACATCAACGCAGGCACCATCGCCACCGGGGAAGAAACCATTGAAGACGTGGGTCTGAAACTGTTCGAGTTTATTCTCGACGTCGCCAGCGGGCGTAAGAAAACCTTCTCGGATCAATGGGGACTGCATAACCAACTGGCGGTGTTTAACCCGGCGCCAGTGACCTGATTATTCCAATCAGTGAAATACCAGACGATGTCATCATCATCTGGTATTTCACCCCATCAGCGCCTTGATCTGCGCTAATGTTGACGTACCTTCCATTGGCCCACGCGTCGATATCGCCAACGAGCCTGCCGCATTGGCATGAGCCAGCGCATCCGGAATCGAGTATCCTGCAAGAAACAGGCTGACAAATGTTGCGCCAAAGCAATCACCAGCACCAGTGGGATCGACAACGTCAACCGGATAGCCGGTGACGTGATGCTGCTCCTGCGTAGAATAATAGCAGGCACCGCGAGGACCGCGTTTAATCACAATATGTTTAATTCCCCGAGCAAGCAGGTTTTCGACAATCTGCGGCTCATCGCGTGATTTGCTCAAACCAAAGTAGTCCAGTTCACCATCACTTGGCAGGAAGAAATCGGTGTAATCCAGGATGTATTCAAAAGCCTGTGACATCTCGCGAATATTCAGCATCTCTTTGCGAATGTTCGGATCGAACGAAATGGTTCCTCCGTTCTCTTTAACAATGCTGATGGCTTTACGCACGGCATCAATCAGTCGAAAAGAAAATAGTGAAGATCCCATTATGTGGAAGTGGTTACATTGCCCAAGCAATTTTCCATCAAGATGTTCAGCGCTCAGCAACCCACAGGCGCTGTTAGGTAAATTGAAGATAAAATCACGCTGTGCCTGTGAACGATAGCTAACGAACGCACTGCCTGTGGTGGCATGAGGAAGAACGGAAATACCCTTAACGTTCACACCGTCTCGTCTCAGCCGGGCGATATTCATCTCCCCAAAGGCATCATTGCCAACGCAACTAAACAGCAAAGACTGAAAGCCCAGCTTAGCGACCTGATCGGCAAAGATAGCTGGCGCCCCGCTGGGATACGGTCCCCAAAATTCGCCAGGAGACGAAAAACCCTGATTCTCTTTTTTCGCCAAAAATTCGACGAGTAATTCACCAAGTGTCGCAATAGTCATTTTCATGCGTTGTCCTTCACCTTGCCGGATGCAGGGCGGGATTTATCCAGGTCAGACATTCATTGTTGGTATAGCTGTTGGTCAACCCAACGGCGATAAATCGCGAGTGGTACTCGGCAGCAACAATCTGCGGGGTCACCACCGCACTAAGTGCGCTCAACTTACCGACAGGATATCTTGCTTCACCATAATCTGGACGCTGCGCAATGACCGCCACGCATCGCAGGCTGAGCCTGAGTGATTCCGCCAGTATTCCCGCGGCGCTTTCGCTGGCTACATTCAGAGTGCCATCTTCGCCGACGTGCTCAATCATCACTACGCTACAGGTTGGCTGAAAACGCTGGATCGATTGAATAGCAATTTCGCCTTCCAGTCTCTGTCCGCTACGGTCCAGAGTCCCCCCCAGTAACACAATCTCACCGTCAATATAATCACGCGCAGTAGCCACATGGCCGAGATCGTTGAACGCCAGACGCAGCTCACGAGATTCGCCAAGAAAAGGGAGCGCTTTACGTGGAACGACTCCAGCACCGAGAAAAAGCGAATCTTCATCAGCAACCAGGCGAGCCACCTGCTTAGCCAACTCAAGCTCTGCGCTACGGTCCCACTCCTGCACCAGACTCATATCCTGAGTGACAGATGCTCTAACCGGCTGTGCGGTATAAATCGCCCCGCCAAAAGATCTTTTCAGGTAACCCTGCTGCTCCAGGTAATTGAGATCATTACGGATTGTCACTCCTGAAACAGCTAACATTTCTGCCAGGTCGTCCACTTTGATTTCACCGTTCTTACGAACGATTTCGGCAATGTCCAGACGCCTCTTCAGCAGGCTGGTAGATGGTTTTGCCACAACGTACCCTTTTTATATGACATGTCGGAAGTCTCTTCCGCGCTTTAACTTTCATTTTTAAATTTCCTCTGAGTGATGTCAATTACGCGTCGTTCACGAAGATGCAAAAAACTCAAAACATTTCAGTAATATCAATAAATTAGAAGTATCCTGCTTTTCCTCATTAACTTACAAAAGAAAACAAACAGTCAATAAATAACTTTCATTTTATAAATTTTAATACGGTTTTGTGTAGATGATCACAATAAGATCCATGAATGATCGTTAGATTACTTTCAAAATGAAGGTGTAATATCAAAATTAACTTTAACTTTGAAAGAAAACTATAGAGAGAAACCCATGTTCATCATTTCCAGCAAAAATATGCTTCAGAAAGCGCAACGCGATGGCTACGCGGTACCAGCTTTTAATATCCATAACCTGGAAACCCTGCAGGTCGTTGTCGAAACCGCAGCAGAAATGCGCTCGCCGTTGATCGTGGCAGGTACGCCAGGAACATTCAGCTATGCCGGGACCGGAAATATCGTGGCGATCGCAGGCGATCTGGCTCGCGAGCACAATCTCCCTCTGGCAATTCACCTCGATCATCATGAATCAACGGTCGATATTGAAAGCAAAGTGCTGGCTGGTATCCGTTCCGTGATGATCGACGGCTCTCACTTCCCATTCGAAGAAAACGTAGTGCTAGTGAAAAAAGTGGTCGATTTTTGCCATCGCTACGATACGAGTGCAGAAGCAGAGCTGGGACGTCTGGGCGGCGTGGAAGACGATCTGATCGTCGACAGCAAAGATGCGCTGTACACCAACCCACAACAGGCGCGTGAATTCGTTGCGCGGACCGGTATTGACTCTCTGGCCGTCGCTATTGGCACCGCACATGGACTGTACGCCGCAGAACCCAAGCTCGACTTTAACCGCCTGGCAGAGATCCGCGCACAGGTCGATATCCCGCTTGTGCTGCACGGTGCCTCCGGCCTGCCAGAAAACGATATCCGCAAAGCTATTAGCCTGGGCGTGTGCAAAGTTAATGTCGCGACAGAGTTAAAAATCGCGTTTTCTGATGCGCTAAAACAGTACTTTGCACAAAACCCGAAAGCCAACGACCCGCGCCACTACATGCAGCCAGCAAAACAGGCGATGAAAGCAGTCGTACGCAAAGTGATTCATGTCTGCGGTTGTGAAGGACAGTTGTGAGGGAATGCCGGTGATCTACACGTTAACGCTCAACACCGCGATTGATATGAATATCTTTAGCGATCCTTTACAGCCTGACATTGTTAACCGTACGCGCCATACGGAATATTGCCCAAATGGGAAAGGCGTCAACGTCGCTCTGGTATTAAAACATTTTCAACGACCTGCACATATACTTGGCATTTTTGGTGGTTTTACTGGCCGTTATATTGTGGAAGAGTTACGCAAGAAAAAAATTAGCGTATTTCCTGCGTGGGTCAATGAACCAACAAGAATTAATATTTTTATTAATGATGGTCAACAGGAGTACAAACTGGTCAATCCTGGTTCATATATTCCTGATGACTGTAAGCAGCAAGTATTGAATGAAATATCACGGCTATCTGATGCAGAATATTTAGTTATCAGTGGCAGTTTGCCCCAGGGAATCGAAAGTAACTTTTATGCTGAAATTATGCAGATTTGTCGGCAAAAAGAAATTGCGATTGTACTGGATATTAGTCATCCATCGTTGCGTCAATTACTGGAGTTTAATCCATTATTAATCAAGCCAAACGACGAAGAGGTAAACGCCATTTTCGGGTTAACCGTAACCAATGATGTTCAGGCAAAAAATGCCTTTGCAGAATTACACTCTCTCGGCGCGCAGAATGTTTTACTGACGCTCGGAGCCAAAGGAATGTACTTCTCGAACGGCATTGATAGCTGGTTCTGCTCCGCACCGACTATTGAACTGGTGAGTTCAGCCTGCGCAGGCGATGCTGCGCTTGCTGCATTCTTAAGCCATTGGTTACCCACAGGTGAAGTCGAATATGCTCTGACGCTTGCCAGCGCAACGGGTGCTGATGTAGCAAGTTCAGCCGGGCTGGGCCAACTTGCAGCGATTGATACATTACTTTCTCAAACCCATGTCCGAAAGCTGTAAACAAAAACAAATTAAAGGTCTGCTTATGAAAAAGATCATTGCAGTTACCGGCTGCCCTACCGGTATCGCGCATACTTTTATGGCTGAAGAAGCTTTAAAACATGCAGCTAAGAAAATGTCTGTCGAAATAAAAGTGGAAACGAATGGTGCTAGCGGCGTTGAGAATGTTATTACGCCCACTGATCTTATTGATATCGCGGGAGTGATTATTGCGGCTGATAAAGATGTTTCTCCCGATCGATTTAATGGCTTACCCGTTATTGAAGTCCCGGTAAAAGAAGCCATTCACCATCCTGTTGAACTGATTAACAAGATTCTCAAAGGCGAAACCTCCATTCGAAAAGGAGCCCAAACTATTTCGCAGAATAACACAGAAAAAGAGTCTTTAGGTCGTCAGATTTATAAACACCTGATGAGTGGTGTTTCGAACATGCTGCCATTCGTGGTCGCCGGCGGTATATTGATTGCTATTTCTTTCTTGTGGGGAATTTATTCTGCCGACCCTAAGTCACCGGAATATAATGCCATTGCAGCCATGTTAATGAAGATTGGGCAGCAGGCTTTTTCAATCATGGTTCCCGTCTTTACTGCGTATATCGCTTACTCTATATCCGGAAGGCCTGGAATGGTGGCGGGCTTCGTTGGCGGCTTGCTGGCTAACGCAACGGGCGCAGGGTTTCTCGGTGGCATCATTGCCGGGTTTGCAGCTGGTTATCTGATGCTGTGGGTAAAAAATCGGCTCGACGGTTTGCCTCGTCAGTACGAAGGGCTGAAGTCCATTTTCATCATGCCGCTGATTGGCGTACTGGCTATTGGTGTGCTGATGTCGCTACTCGGACAACCCGTTGCCGCCATCAACAACGGTATGATGAACTGGCTTGCATCATTACAGGAAGCCAATCCTATTCTGCTTGGAATTGTCGTCGGTGCCATGTGCTCGTTCGACTTTGGTGGCCCAGTCAACAAAGCTGCCTACGTTACCGGCACGCTGCTGCTCGGCCAGGGAAACGATTTCTTTATGGCGGGGGTTTCCGCTGCCTGTATAACTCCTCCGCTGGTGATCGCTCTGGCAACCACCTTCTTCCCAAGAGGTTTTAGCGAAGAAGAACGCGCTGCCGGGATGGTGAACTACATTCTTGGCTGTACGCACATCACTGAAGGCGCGATCCCGTTTGCTGCAAAAGATCCTCTACGTGTAATCCCAATGATGATGATCGCGTCAAGTATCTCCGCCGTTCTCAGCTACAGCCTGCATATTCAGGTACCCGCCCCGCATGGCGGTTTCCTGATCCTGCCATTAGTCAGCAAACCCATTGCTTGGGTGCTGTGTATTCTTGCAGGATCCGCATGCGGTGCCATTATGCTGGGATCGTGGAGATTGTGGCTAAATCGCAAACTGTCTGCCGGTTCAGACAACACCACTATTCAGACAGGGGGTCAGAATGCAACTTTGTGAACAGGACATTTTCATCAGTGACGAGCAAATCGATAAAGCCACTGCTCTCCAGCGGGTCTCAGAGAAGTTGGTTGCAGCCGGGAATACGACACCTGAGTATCTGCAAGGTATGCTGGATCGTGAAGCTCAAATCTCCACTTACCTCGGTAACGGTATTGCCATCCCTCACGGCACGCCTGAGACTCGCCACGCCGTACTGAATACTGGCGTGAAAGTCATCATTTTTCGCCAGGGCGTGGCATGGGGGGATGACAACATTGCACATATGGTCACTGGTATTGCAGCGCGTTCAAACGAACATCTTGAGATTCTGCGTCAATTGACCCGCGTATTAAGTGATGACAACGTCCCTCAAGCGTTACAAAAGGCGAAAACACCCTGCGAAGTTTTAACCATTTTAACTGGCACTGATACTGACAATAACCCACAAGAAGAAAGAATTGCAGGTGAACAGGCCACCTTCGTTATTCATAACCCGCATGGCCTGCATGCCAGACCGAGTGCTGTACTGGTCAAATTTATAAAGCAATTTGATTGTGCCGTCACGATTGAAAACCTTGATAACAACACAGGTCCTGTAGATGGTAAAAATCTGATGAAAGTTGTCTCGTTAGGCGCAAAAAATGGTCATCGCATACGGTTCACTGCGCAAGGTGCGGATGCCCAACGGGCTCTACATGAGATTGGGCAACGTATTGGACAAGGATTAGGAGAGATGGTCTCAGTGCCCGTCACCCCACCCCCTGAAGCAGCACGCCAGAAACGAAGTTGGCTATCTCGTTTGTTTAATTAATGTCTGACTAACCTTATCCGCGTCTGGTTTCTTCAGGCGCGGATTGATGCCTAATGCTAAATCGCCTTTCAAACCAACTTTCATAACCCTCCCTTTTCTTTCGAAACTTTCATTTATCAGATCGAAATCACAAAAAAACGTTACGAAACCCTATACTTTATTTCGAAGAAAGCAATCGAAAGACTTCGGAGGAAGTATGTTTATCATCTCAAGCAAAATGATGCTGAAGAAGGCACAGCGAGAAGGCTATGCCGTACCGGCGTTTAACATTCACAACCTGGAGACCTTACAGGTTGTCGTGGAAACAGCAGCCGAACTACGCTCTCCGTTGATCGTCGCCGGCACGCCTGGCACTTTTAGCTATGCCGGTGTCGGTAATATCGTTGCAATCGCCAGTGAACTGGCAAGATGCTGGAACCATCCTCTCGCCATCCATCTCGATCACCATGAAAGCGCCACCGATATTGAAGAGAAAGTCGCTACAGGTATTCGCTCCGTCATGATCGATGGTTCCCATCTGCCGTTTGTCGACAACATTGCGTTAGTTAAACACGTAACGGATTACTGCCACCGCTATGACGTTAGCGTTGAAGCTGAGCTCGGACGGTTGGGTGGACAAGAAGATGACCTAATCGTGGACGGAAAAGATGCGCTTTATACCCACCCAGAACAGGCTCGGGAGTTCGTGGAAAAAACCGGTATCGACTCACTGGCGGTCGCGATTGGCACAGCTCATGGACTGTATAGCACTGAACCTAAACTGGATTTTGAACGGCTAACAGAAATTCGTCAGTCCGTTGATATTCCACTGGTTCTACATGGCGCTTCCGGCCTGCCAGCACATGATATTAAGCGCGCCATCTCTTTAGGGATCTGCAAAGTCAACGTCGCTACCGAACTCAAAATCGCCTTTTCTGGCGCACTCAAAACCTATCTGAATACACATACCAATGCGAATGACCCACGGCATTACATGATGCCAGCAAAAGCCGCCATGAAAGAAGTGGTACGTAAAGTCATTGCCGACTGCGGTTGCGAAGGAAAACTATAAGCAATTGATTAATATGAATTGTATGAATTCTGGCAAAGGTCTGTTTTAAAGCTGGATCACGAAAGCTGCTTTTACCCTTTGCCTTCAATCCAAAAATATTATGAAGATAAACAAAAGATATCGGAGATAGAAGTGAAAGAAATAATCTCTCGTCATAAAGCAGGTGAACATTTAGGTATTTGTTCTGTTTGTTCAGCACATCCGTTGGTCATTGAATCCGCATTACGCTTTGATCTCAATACGGACAGTAAAGTTCTGATCGAAGCTACGTCTAATCAGGTTAATCAGTTTGGTGGCTATACTGGGATGAAACCCGCCGATTTCCGTGATTTTGTCTATGGCATCGCACAAGAAATTGGCTTCCCTCGAGAAAGACTGATCCTGGGGGGCGATCACCTCGGCCCTAACTGCTGGCAAAATGAAGTAGCGGCAGAAGCGATGGAGAAATCCGTAGCCTTGATTAAAGCTTACGTCGCCGCAGGATTCAGCAAAATCCATCTTGATGCTTCAATGTCCTGCGCTGACGATCCGACACCGCTAGACCCGATGGTTGTTGCTCAGCGAGCAGCCATACTTTGCCAGGCAGCAGAATCAACGGCAACCGAAGAACAGAAACGCCAACTGACTTACGTGATTGGCACAGAAGTTCCCGTACCAGGTGGAGAAGCCACCACCATCGGTAGCGTTCATGTCACACGTGAAGAAGATGCCGCCCGGACACTGGAAACCCATCAGGTTGCCTTCAGTGCATTAGGGCTTGAAGAAGCGTTAACGCGCGTAATCGCCATTGTGGTCCAGCCCGGCGTCGAATTCGATCACACTCAAATTATTCACTATCAGCCACAAGCTGCAAAAGCGCTTTCCGCCTGGATCAAAGAGACCCCAATGGTCTACGAAGCGCATTCTACCGATTATCAAACCCGCCAGGCATACCGTGCGCTGGTACGCGATCACTATGCGATTTTGAAAGTAGGTCCAGCACTCACCTTCGCTCTGCGTGAAGCTATTTTTGCCCTTGCGCAAATGGAAAATGAACTGGTATCTCCGGAGCAAAGAAGCCGGGTATTGGAAGTGATTGACGAAGTTATGTTGAATGAACCGGACTACTGGAAAAAATACTATCGCCCAACCTGGAGTCAGGCGATGGTTGATATTCACTTCAGTCTCTCCGACCGTATTCGTTACTACTGGCCGCATCCCCGCATTCGTCAAAGCGTAGAGAAATTAATAACCAATCTTAATGACGTCGCTTTACCACTGGGGCTAATTAGCCAATTTATGCCCGTGCAATTTGAGCGTCTGTCTGAAGGAACGTTAACCGCGACGCCACACAATCTGATTATCGACAAAATTCAGGACGTTCTGCGCGCCTATCGCTTTGGTTGCGCACCAGCACTTGCCTGAAATCAGGAGAATATATGAGCCAACTTTTTGTCCGAACAGGAATTAACTTTAGCTCGTGTCAGCATGCGCTGACACATATTGGGGAGGAGATGCTGACCAAAGGGGTCGTGCACGAAAGCTACCCGCAGGCCCTGATTGAGCGTGAAGCAACCTTTCCAACTGGAATAGCGCTGGAACGTCATGCCGTTGCGATTCCACATTGTGAAGCTGTTCATGCTAAATCTCCTGCTATCTATCTGATTCGCCCGGATACACCGGTCAACTTTCAACAAGCGGATGATGATGAAGAGATCGCCGTCTCTTTAATTATCGCCTTAATCGTTGAGAACCCGACGGCACAACTGAAGCTCCTGCGTCGTCTGTTTAGTGAGCTACAAAACCCGAACACCATTGAAGCATTACTGAATGCGCCCGATGCAGAACTGGCAATGCTCTTTCGGGAAAAAATCCTTGAGTCTGAGCTCTGCGCTCAGATTTGATAACAAACTGATAATAAAAGGAATACCCTATGAAACGTAAAGTAATTGTGGCCTGTGGCGGTGCTGTAGCAACTTCAACAATGGCTGCGGAAGAAATAAAAGAACTCTGTGAAGCCAACAATATTCAACTCGACCTGGTTCAGTGTCGTGTAACAGAAATCGAAACCTATATGGACGGCGCAGACCTCATTTGTACCACGGCTCGCGTTGACCGTACATTTGGCGATATCCCGGTGGTTCACGGCATGCCTTTTGTCTCTGGCGTGGGTATCGAAGCATTGCAGCAAAAAATCCTGACCATCCTCGTGGGGTAACGCCATGTTTAGCGAAATAATGCGTTATATCCTCGATTTAGGTCCAACGGTTATGCTGCCGTTAGTGATCATCATCTTCTCAAAATTGCTGGGAATGAAGCTCGGGGATTGTTTTAAATCTGGTCTGCATATCGGGATTGGGTTTGTCGGCATCGGCCTGGTAATCGGCCTGATGCTGGACTCTATTGGACCTGCCGCAAAAGCAATGGCAGAACAGTTTCAAATCAACCTGCACGTCATCGATGTCGGCTGGCCTGGTTCATCACCGATGACCTGGGCTTCGCAAATTGCGTTAATTGCGATTCCTGTCGCCATTGGGGTGAATATCCTGATGCTGGTTACCCGCATGACCCGTGTGGTGAATGTCGACATCTGGAATATCTGGCATATGACGTTTACCGGCGCCATGTTGCATCTGGCGACCGGTTCATACTGGTTGGGCATCCTCGGTGTGGTTGTTCATGCCGCCTTCGTCTACAAACTGGGCGACTGGTTTGCCAAAGACACGCGCGACTTTTTTGGCCTGGAAGGCATCGCCATTCCACATGGTTCCTCGGCATATCTGGGCCCGATAGCGGTCCTGGTTGATACGATCATTGAAAAAATCCCAGGTCTGAACCGGATTCATTTCAGTGCGGATGATGTACAAAAACGCTTCGGCCCCTTCGGAGAACCCGTCACCGTCGGTTTTGTGATGGGGTTAGTGATCGGCATGCTGGCAGGGTATGACGTTAAAGCTGTGCTCCAACTGGCGGTGAAAACAGCTGCCGTTATGTTGCTCATGCCGCGCGTCATTAAACCGATTATGGATGGACTCACTCCCATTGCAAAGCATGCTCGCAAGCGCCTGCAGGCAAAATTTGGTGGCCAAGAGTTCTTGATTGGTCTGGATCCTGCGCTACTGCTCGGCCATACGTCAGTGGTTTCCGCCAGTCTTATCTTTATCCCGCTGACCATTCTGATTGCCGTTCTGGTACCAGGAAACCAGGTTCTGCCATTCGGCGATCTCGCGACCATTGGTTTCTTTGTCGCCATGGCGGTAGCCGTTCATCAGGGAAACCTTTTCCGCACGCTGATCTCCGGCGTCATCATCATGGGTATCACCCTTTGGATAGCCACGCAAACCATTGGTTTACATACCCAGCTAGCCGCCAATGCGGGCGCATTGAAAGCTGGTGGCATGGTGGCTTCAATGGACCAGGGCGGTTCCCCAATCACCTGGCTGCTAATCCAGCTCTTCACCTGGCAGAACGTGGTGGGTTTCATCATTATCGGTGCTATTTACCTGTTGGGTGTACTGCTGACCTGGCGTCGGGCGCGTAATTTCGTGGCGGCTGAAAAAGCGGCAGCCATAACAGAAAGCCAGACCGCATCTTAATTTCTGGGGAGCATTTGCTCCCCTTCACTTTTCTGGAGACACTTATGAAATCAGTGGTTATTCACGCTGAGGGCGACGTACGCGTTGAAGAACGTCCCATACCACAACTACAAACTGATGAAGATGTACTGGTCAAGGTGGTCAGTTCAGGGCTTTGCGGCTCAGATATTCCCCGAGTCTTCAATCATGGCGCTCACTATTATCCAATCACACTTGGGCATGAGTTCAGTGGCTATGTTGAGTCTTACGGCGCGGGCGTAACCGATCTACAACCCGGAGATGCCGTTGCCTGCGTACCGCTGCTCCCCTGCTTCCACTGTCCTCAGTGCGAGCGTGGATATTTCTCATTGTGTAAGCAATATCAGTTTGTCGGATCGCGCAGCGAAGGCGGCAATGCAGAATATGTGGTGGTAAAACGCGCCAACCTGTTCCGCCTGCCTTCAGAAATGCCGATTGATGATGGCGCATTCATTGAGCCCATTACCGTTGGCCTGCATGCTTTTCACCTCGCTCAGGGATGCGAAGGCAAAAACGTGATCATCGTTGGTGCAGGTACTATCGGTTTACTGGCAATGCAATGTGCTCGCGAACTCGGCGCAAAAAGCATCACGGCGATTGATATCAACCCGCAGAAGCTGGCGTTAGCAAAAGAACTGGGGGCAACCTATGTGTTTAACAGTCGGGAGATGAGTGCGACCGAGATCCACTCCGGTCTGGAGAACATTCAATTTGACCAACTCATCCTGGAGACTGCGGGAACCCCACAAACTGTTACTCTGTCGATCGAAATTGCCGGACCTCGCGCTCAACTGGCATTAGTCGGTACGCTGCATCACGATCTGGCGCTAGCTTCAGGTGTTTTTGGGCAAATATTGCGTAAAGAGTTAACCATCCTTGGCAGTTGGATGAACTATTCCAGCCCATGGCCTGGAGAAGAGTGGGAAACCGCTGCCCGTTTACTCACGGAGAAACGCTTACAGCTTGAGCCGTTAATTGCCCACAGTGGTGATGCCGACAGCTTTGCCAGCGCAGTCAAGTCACTCAATGGCGCGCCGATGCAGGGGAAAATTCTGCTCAAACTCTCCTGACCCAACGAGCCAGCAACCTGCGCTGGCTCACATTTACTTTCGAAATTTAGCGTTCACCTTTCGCAATCCTTCGATTAAACTAGTGGCAGTCAAATTATCAGGCAAATCAATATGAACTCATTTGAGAGAAGGAATAAAATTGTCGACCTGATTAATACGCAAGGTAGCGTACTGGTAATGGATCTTTCGAATACCTTTGGTATTTCTGAAGTAACCATTCGCGCCGACCTGCGGTTATTAGAAGAGAAGGGTCTGGTCACCCGTTTTCATGGCGGTGCGGCAAAACCAGGAAGCCATCTGGCTGAAGGTGACAATCAGGAAGTATTATTAGAAGATCGGTATCAGCTTGCCAGCGATCCCAAAAAGCGGATCGCTCAGGCTGCAACGGCAATGGTCGAGGAAGGAATGACCGTGATTCTGGATAGCGGAAGCACGACCTTACTGATCGCTGAGGCGCTAAACCGAAAAAGTAATATCACAGTTATTACCAATAGCCTGCCCGCTGCGTTTACGTTATCGGAAAACAAAGACATTACGCTGGTCGTCTGCGGCGGCACGGTGCGTCACAAAACTCATTCAATGCATGGCACTATCGCTGAACGTTCCCTTCAAGGGATAAGCGCAGACCTGATGTTCGTTGGCGCCGACGGGATTGATGCCACTAATGGTATAACGACATTCAACGAAGGCTATTCGATTAGTAGCGTGATGGCTGCTGCGGCACATAAGGTTATTGCCGTACTGGATGCAACAAAATTTAACCGACGAGGTTTTAATCAGGTACTTCCAATGGAGAAGATTAACTGCGTAATAACCGACGACAGTATCAGCAAACAGGATAAATCAGCGCTGGCCCAAACAGGGGTTGAACTGCTGGTCGTTTAAATTACCCTCCATAGCCCCCCTTTCGTCGCGCCAACGCGTTGCAGTTTGCCTTTTAGCTGCAACGCTTTCAGATAGCGTTCTACAGTTCGGGCTGAGATTTCACACTCATCAGCGATACTTTTGGCGGATCTGCCTGGCTGATTCGACAAGATTTGTAGTATGCGTTTTTCAATATCCAGTAAATCAGGCGACATTTCTTCCGACATTTCTTCCGACATTTCTTCCGACAGGGCTGGTGATTTCCCCAATCCCTCTTGCAAAGCAGAGATGATGTTTTCAAGGATAAATTCTATAAATGGCGTGCAGCTACTTTGCCGATCGCACAGCCCTAACACCAGGTAGTAACGATCCTGTTGGTAGTGGATCAGTGTCTCTACTGGTAACCACGCCAATTCCGATCGCCACTCACGGAGGATTAATGTCTGCCACAACCGGCCCATCCGTCCATTACCGTCGGCAAAAGGATGAATGAATTCAAATTCATAATGGAAAATAGCACCAGCAATCAGTGGGTGGAGCTCTGTCGTTTTTAACCAGCCCAGTAGGTCATTCATCAATCGAAGAACTTGTGACGCCGGTGGGGCCATATGGATAAGCTGTTTCTCCCTGTAAACACCGACATTGCCGGATCGCAATTGACCCGGGTTATCGACAAGCCCCATCATCAGGATTTGATGTGCCTGTAAAAGATCGGAGAGTCTTTCACTTTTCCACTCTGACATTTTTTCATAGGCCAGAATCGCATTTCTGACTTCCTGTATATCTTTAGCAGGAGCCAGAATACGTTTCCCCTCCATCAGAGCGGTGACTTGTTCCGTAGTCAACGAATTATGCTCAATCGCTAAAGAGGCCTGAATAGTGCGAATACGATTCTCTTTGCGCAAAAGAGGAGATGCCCTACCAGCCATCGCCGCCCAATTTCCCATCAACTCCCCAATTTCAATGACTTGATTGAGGATCAATGGAGTGATGACGAAAGGTGGTTGGTAGGTGCTCACTGTTACTCCCCCTGCTGTTCCAGCGCGTACTTATACAGCGCATTCTTCTTCACGCCGTGGATCTCAGCGGCCAGTGCGGCGGCCTTTTTCAGCGGCAGCTCTGCCTGCAATAAGGCCAACGTACGCAGCGCATCAGCCGGAAGGTCGTCTTCTTGCGCTTTGTGTCCTTCGACAATCAGCACCATTTCGCCTTTACGACGATTTTCATCTTCCTTGACCCACGCCAGCAGTTCGCCGACCGGCGCACCGTGAATAGTTTCCCAGGTTTTGGTCAACTCACGCGCCAACACCACGTAGCGGGATTCGCCCCAGACGGCAACCATGTCTTCCAGGCTATCCAGCAAACGGTGGGTGGATTCATAAAAAATAAGCGTACGCGGTTCAGCCTCAATGGCTTTCATCGCATCACGACGCCCTTTCGATTTGGCAGGCAGAAAACCTTCATAGCAAAAGCGGTCTGAAGGCAGACCTGCAGCGCTCAGGGCAGCAATCGCCGCGCAAGGGCCTGGCAGGGGAACAACGCGGATCCCTGCTTCGCGACAGGTCCGTACCAGATGGTAGCCAGGATCGTTAATCAGCGGCGTTCCGGCATCGGAAACCAGCGCAATGTTTTGCCCTTCTTTAAGCTTCGCCACCAGCGTTTCGGCCTTTTGTTGCTCGTTGTGATCATGTAAAGCGAACAAACGCGCGTTAATCGCGAAGTGTTGTAACAAGAGTCCTGTATGACGAGTGTCTTCAGCGGCAATCAAATCAACGGCTTGTAAAACTTCGAGCGCTCGTTGGGTAATATCAGCCAAATTTCCTATAGGAGTAGGTACAATAAAGAGTTGGCCTTGAGAATTATCCGCCGATTCGTGTTGTTTCATTGTGTCGTCCGTATTGCCGATTTAATATTGAGCATTGAGTAAAAAAATATCACTGGATACAGTATGGTACCCTCAACATTTTCTCGTTTGAAAGCCGCACGCGCGCTACCAGTCATTCTGGCTGCACTGATTTTCGCAGGCTGTGGCACCCAGGCGCCAGACCAGAGTGCAGCCCATATGCAGGGCACTGCGCAGGCTGATTCCGGCTTTTATCTGCAACAAATGCAGCAAAGCTCAGATGATAGCAAGACCAACTGGCAATTACTCGCCATTCGTGCACTGCTGAAAGAAGGCAAGAGCCAGCAGGCTTTCGAGCTGTTCAAACAGCTACCACAGAAGCTAAGCGATACCCAGCGTCGTGAGCAGTCACTGCTGGCCGTCGAAATTAAGCTCGCGCAGAAAGATGTCGCTGGCGCACAGGCCCTGCTGGATAAGCTAACCCCCGCCGATTTTGATCAAAACCAGCAGGCGAGATACTGGCAGGCGCAAATCGACGTCAACCAGGGTCGTCCATCGCTGACTTTACTGCGCGCCCTGATCGCCCAGGAACCGCTGCTGGCCGCGAACGCTAAGCAGAAAAACATGGATGCCACCTGGCAGGCGCTGTCATCCATGACCCAGGAGCAAGCGCAGACGCTGGTCATCAATGCGGATGAAAACGTGCTGCAAGGCTGGTTGGATCTCCAGCGCGTCTGGTTCGATAACCGTAACGATCCAGACATGATGAAAGCCGGTATTGCTGACTGGCAGAAACGTTATCCACAAAACCCGGGGGCAAAACTGTTGCCAACGCAGTTGGTTAACGTGCAGAGCTTTAAACCTGCTTCCACCAGCAAAATTGCTCTGCTGCTACCGCTGAACGGTCAGGCCGCTGTATTTGGCCGTACTATTCAGCAAGGCTTTGAAGCTGCGAAAAATATGGGTACTCAACCCGTAGCGGACCCTGCTGTTGCCGCGCCTGCTGCGGATACAGCGGCTGCGACGACCACGGAACAGCCGCAAACGACTGACGGTGTTGCCAGCCCGGCTCAGGCGTCAGTAAGCGATCTGACCAACGAGACGCCAGCACAGCCAGAAGCTACAGCCTCACAGCCAACAGCGCCTGCGCAGCCAACAACCGCCAGCGCACCAGCGAATCCGTCCGCGGAGCTGAAAATCTACGACACGTCATCACAGCCACTGAATCAGATCCTGACTCAGGTTCAGCAGGATGGCGCCAGCATCGTGGTTGGCCCACTGTTGAAGAACAATGTTGAAGAGCTGATGAAAAGCAACACGCCATTAAACGTCCTGGCGCTTAATCAGCCGGAGTCGGTGAAAAACCTGCCGAACGTCTGCTACTTCGCTCTGTCGCCAGAAGATGAAGCGCGCGACGCAGCACGCCACATTCGCGCTCAAGGAAAACAGACGCCGCTGTTGTTGATCCCGCGGAGTTCGTTAGGCGATCGCGTTGCCAACGCCTTTGCACAGGAGTGGCAAAAACTGGGTGGCGGCGTGGTGCTGCAGCAGAAGTTCGGCTCCACCGCTGAGCTGAAAATGGGCGTCAACGGCGGCTCGGGGATCTCCCTGACGGGCAGCCCGGTCGCCTCTTCTGTACCCGCGCAGCCTGGCGTGACGATTGGCGGTCTGACCATCCCGGCAGCACCTACCGATGCGCAAATCACCGGCGGCAGCGGTCGTGTTGATGCCGTATATATTCTGGCAACGCCGGAAGAAATTGCATTTATAAAGCCGATGATCGCCATGCGCAACGGTAGCCAGAGCGGTGCCACGCTGTACGCCAGCTCCCGTAGCGCGCAGGGAACTGCCGGCCCGGATTTCCGTCTGGAGATGGAAGGCTTGCAGTACAGCGAAATTCCGATGCTGGCAGGCGCTAACGCCCCTCTCATGCAGCAGGCGCTGGGCGCGGTTCGTAACGACTACTCGCTGGCACGTATGTACGCGATGGGCGTCGATGCCTGGTCGCTTGCCAACCACTTCTCGCAGATGCGTCAGGTGCAGGGTTTCGAAATTAACGGCAACACCGGAGCCTTAACCGCAACGCAGGATTGTGTGATTAACAGGAAGTTATCATGGCTCAAATACCAGCAAGGACAAGTCGTCCCCGCCAGTTAACGAGTAAACAGACCGGTGACGCGTGGGAATCCACCGCGCGTGACTGGCTGCAGAGCAAGGGACTGCATTTTATCGCCGCCAACGTGCATGAGCGTGGCGGCGAAATCGACCTGATAATGCGTGAAGGCAACACCACCGTATTTGTTGAGGTTCGCTATCGGCGCTCAGCCCAGTTTGGCGGTGCAGCGGCGAGTGTGACCCGGAGCAAACAACACAAATTATTACAGACTGCCCGCTTGTGGCTTGCGCGCTACAATGGAAGTTTTGATACTGTGGATTGCCGGTTCGATGTGTTAGCCTTCACCGGAAATGATGTTGAGTGGTTTAAGGACGCGTTCAACGACCGCTCATAGTTGAAGATTCAGAGCCTGGTTCTTAAGGATTAGCGTGTTAGATAGAATTAAAGTCTGCTTTACAGAAAGCATTCAAACTCAGATAGCTGCGGCTGAAGCACTTCCGGATGCGATCTCCCGTGCAGCCATGACGCTGGTTCAGTCCCTGCTCAATGGCAACAAAATTCTCTGTTGTGGTAATGGGACGTCCGCTGCCAACGCACAGCATTTTGCTGCCAGCATGATCAATCGTTTTGAAACAGAGCGCCCAAGTTTACCTGCGATTGCACTAAATACTGATAATGTGGTCTTAACTGCGATTGCCAACGATCGCCTGCACGATGAAGTTTATGCAAAACAAGTCCGTGCGCTGGGACATGCAGGTGATGTTCTGCTGGCAATCTCTACGCGTGGTAATAGCCGCGATATCGTAAAAGCCGTTGAAGCCGCCGTGACACGCGACATGACAATTGTCGCACTGACCGGGTATGACGGAGGGGAGCTGGCCGGGTTACTGGGGCCGCAGGATGTTGAAATCCGTATCCCTTCACACCACAGCGCCCGCGTTCAGGAAATGCATATGCTGACGGTCAACTGCCTTTGCGATCTCATCGATAACACGCTTTTCCCTCACCAGGATGATTAAGGAGTACACATGAAGGCATTTTCGCCGCTTGCTGTGATTATCGCTGCCCTGCTACTGCAAGGCTGTGTCGCTGCCGCCGTTGTCGGAACTGCTGCTGTCGGCACCAAAGCCGCGACGGATCCTCGCAGTGTAGGCACCCAGGTAGATGACGGAACCCTGGAATTACGCGTCAATACCGCGTTGTCGAAAGATGCCCAGATCAAGAAAGAGGCGCGTATCAACGTGAGCGCGTATCAAGGTAAAGTGCTGCTGGTCGGTCAGTCGCCAAATAGCGAACTGTCTGCGCGGGCAAAACAGATTGCGATGGGCGTAGAAGGTACTACTGAGGTCTTTAATGAGATCCGTCAGGGTAAGCCAATCGGCCTGGGCGATGCGTCTAACGATACCTGGATAACCACTAAAGTACGTTCCCAGTTGCTGACCAGCGATCAGGTGAAATCCTCTAACGTGAAAGTCACCACCGAAAACGGGGAAGTGTTCCTGTTGGGTCTGGTAACTGAACGTGAAGCGAAGGCTGCGGCAGACATCGCCAGCCGGGTAAGCGGCGTGAAACGCGTCACGACGGCTTTTACGTTTATTAAGTAAGACTGCTACAAATGCCGGATGGGGACGCCAGAGCGTCCTCTCCGGCATTTTATTTGGCTCTTTCGCGCAGTTCGGAAGAGGTCAGGATCGAAACGCCTTCATGTCCAGGCGCCAGTGCCTCCGCCAGCATAGCCCGGGCTACATCACGCGCCTCAATCGACTTCCAGTTCCCCGGCAGCAGCCGAAATAACGGCGCTAAAAACCTCTCATTCGCCCGCTGTTTATCCCGTTCTCCGAGTAACATTGAAGGCCGAACAATCGTCAGCCGCGGCCAATTTTGCGCGATCAGCGCCTGCTCCATTTCCCCTTTCACCCGGTTATAAAAAAACGGTGAATTGGCATTGGCCCCCATCGAACTGACCACCAGCATATGCTGAGCGCCCAACCGACGCCCCGTCAGGGCCGTGTCCACCACCAGAGTATAGTCAGCATGGATAAACGCTTCTTTGCTACCCGCTTCACGCCGGGTGGTTCCCAGACAACAAAAGACAATATCTACCGGATCGGTGACCTGCGCCAGCGCATCGGTTAGCTGCGGATCATAGGGATTATAGACGCCAGCCGTATCAGCCAGCGGTCGACGTGTCGGCGCCGTGATGGCATTGACCCGGGGTTCATTGAGCAGCATACGCAGCAAATTTCCGCCTACCAGCCCCGTTGCGCCTGTTATTAACACCTGACTCATCGCTAATCTTCCCCTGACTCTTTAATCACTCTATTAACTATAGATCACGTTGCCAGTGCATTTTTTTGCCAAAGCCCAGCGTGTTGTCCGTGAATTTGACTTCATCCAGTCGAATCTCCCATACGGGCGCAGGCAGCATTCTGGCAACCGGGAAACGGCGGTTGTAGGCGTTACGCGCGGCTTCACTCTCCTGCCCTTCAAGACGCCGGATTTCCCCTTTAAACTGTACGCCACGAATCAGGGCGACCGTTTTGGGCTGACCATTTACCGTGCCGGCAATCGCCGCGCGCGGCCCGGACATCTGCGCATGGCGCGTTTTCTCTTCGGTCAGCACATAAAACACCATCTTCTGCGCATCAAACAGGTAAAACGCATTGGCGCACCATAATTCACCGTCATGATGTACACACCAGGTCACGACGTGCTGCTTTGCCAGCCAGCGGGTCACCGCAGTCAGTGTTTCCATTTCTGTTCTCTTTTATACTGTAGGCCTGAAAATTATCACGTCGATGGTGACAATGACACCCTGGTATCTGTACCTGATCCGTACTGCGGACAACGCCTTATACACCGGAATAACCACCGATGTGCAGCGCCGCTATAAGCAGCATCAAAGTGGGAAAGGCGCGAAGGCGCTGCGCGGAAAGGGGGAACTCACGTTGGCATTTGCGGCTCAGGTCGGCGACCGTTCGCTGGCCCTGCGCTTAGAATATCGCGTCAAACAGCTTACAAAGCGGCAGAAAGAGCGCCTTGTTGAAGGCGAAGGGCTTGAGGCACTACTGAGCAGCCTGCAAACCCCCGGCGCTTAAAAACGATTGAAGTAGTCGTGGTATTCCACAAGGCCCGTCACACCCTCCAGCGCATCTTCCGCCAGGCGATGAACCTGGAACGCGCTTTCGGTGCCCGGCCAGCGGCAACGTAGGTCATGATGGGCAGCCAGCTCAAAACCAAAGCGGCTGTACAGCGCCGGATCGCCCAGCGTAACCACCGCGGCGTAACCAAACTCGTTCAGGGAATCGAGTCCTTCATAGACCAGCTGACGCGCCAGGCCCTGCCCACGGTAGTTTTCATCCACCGCGAGCGGCGCCATGCCGACCCATTGCAGGTCTTCGCCCTGGACATCGACAGGGCTGAACGCGACGTAACCCACTACCTGACCTTCGTCATCGGTAGCAACCAGACCCAGCGTTATGAAACCGTCTTCACGCAGGTCGTGCACTAATTTGGCTTCCGCATCGCTCTCAAATGAACGACGCAGCAATGCATCAATACCTGGGGCATCAATGGGAATTTCAACTCGAATCAGCATGGCTCACCTACCGAAGTCTGTTTGGTTTCTGGCGACGTTTTCATTCCCGCCTCAACAAAATCCGCCAACTGCATCAGCATGACGCGCAACGCTTTAGGCATCTGATCCAGTTCGATGGCGTCCATCAGATTTTTAACATACAGCCCTAATTCTGTATCACCTTCAATCACCAGGCGACGCTGGAAGAACAGCGTATCCGGATCCTGCTTACGCGCCGCGATCATCAGGAGATCGCTGGCATCCGCGCTAAAACTCACATCCGCCTCTGCATTCTGGCTGACGATAAGTTTATCGTTCTCAACAGAGGTATACCATTTAAGGCCAATGTCACGCACATGAATGCTCAGCCAGCGACCGTCGAGAAACTCCAGCTCCCCATCGGCCAGCGCCTGACTAAACTGCCAGCTCAGGACCTGCTCCAGAACCTGGCGCTTCAGCGCAAAGGGCGTCAGTTTAACCGGTACACTCATCAGAGAAGGACCAAAATGTACTAAGCGTGAACGCAGTTTATCCAACACGAGCTTTACTCCCTGTTTCAATTATCCTGCTATTTTGCCATATCAAATAAACGACATAGCGGCATAAATCAACAATTCGCTACGAAATTGTTGCCTCTTATTGGTATCACCAATACGACTTTAACTGCCTCAAATCAAAAATTGTCTCAGCAAGGTTAACTAAAATCCCTCTTCGTTAACATTTCTGCGCCCTTTACGGCGCAACGTTCAGGATAAATTATGGAGCTGCTCTGCCCTGCCGGAAACCTCCCGGCGCTTAAGGCGGCCATTGAGAACGGCGCTGATGCGGTCTACATCGGGCTGAAAGATGATACCAACGCCCGTCATTTCGCCGGCCTTAATTTTACCGAGAAAAAATTGCAGGAAGCGGTGAGTTTTGTCCATCAGCACCGCCGTAAGCTGCACATCGCGATTAACACCTTTGCGCATCCGGATGGTTACGCGCGCTGGCAACGTGCCGTAGATATGGCGGCGCAACTGGGTGCGGATGCGCTGATCCTCGCCGACCTCGCCATGCTTGAGTATGCCGCAGAGCGCTACCCGCATATTGAGCGTCATGTCTCTGTTCAGGCATCTGCAACCAATGAAGAGGCGATTAATTTCTATCATCGCAACTTTGATGTCGCCCGCGTGGTACTGCCGCGCGTACTGTCTATTCACCAGGTGAAGCAGCTCGCTCGCGTCACGCCAGTTCCCCTGGAAGTGTTCGCCTTTGGCAGTCTGTGCATTATGGCGGAAGGCCGCTGCTATCTTTCATCCTATCTGACGGGCGAGTCTCCTAATACGGTTGGCGCCTGCTCCCCTGCCCGTTTTGTTCGCTGGCAGCAGACCCAACAAGGGCTGGAATCCCGTCTTAATGAAGTGCTGATCGACCGTTATCAGGACGGAGAAAACGCCGGTTATCCGACACTGTGTAAAGGCCGCTATCTGGTTGATGGCGAGCGCTATCATGCGCTGGAAGAACCCACCAGCCTGAATACGCTGGAGCTGCTGCCAGAACTGCTGGCGGCCAATATTGCCTCGGTGAAAATCGAAGGGCGTCAGCGTAGCCCGGCCTACGTCAGCCAGGTGGCGAAAGTGTGGCGCCAGGCGATCGACCGCTGTATGGCCGACCCGCAAAACTACGCCCCACAGGCCGCGTGGATGGAAACGCTCGGTTCAATGTCCGAAGGCACGCAGACCACGCTTGGCGCGTATCACCGTAAATGGCAGTGAGAGAAGCAATGAAATATTCCTTAGGGCCGGTGCTGTGGTACTGGCCGAAAGAAACGCTGGAAGATTTTTATCAGCAGGCCGCCACCAGCCAGGCCGACGTTATCTACCTTGGCGAAGCGGTGTGCAGTAAACGCCGCGCCACCAAAGTAGGCGACTGGATCGATATGGCGAAATCGCTCGCTGGCAGCGGTAAACAGGTGGTGCTGTCAACGCTGGCGCTGGTGCAGGCCTCCTCTGAGCTGGGAGAACTGAAACGCTATGTCGAAAACGGCGACTTCCTGCTGGAAGCCAGCGATCTCGGCGTGGTAAACATGTGCGCCGAGCGTAAGCTGCCGTTTGTCGCCGGGCATGCGCTCAACTGCTACAACGCGGTAACCCTGCGTTTGCTGCTCAGGCAGGGCATGGTGCGCTGGTGTATGCCGGTAGAACTGTCCCGTGACTGGCTGGTCAATCTGCTTAACCAGTGTGAAGAGCTGGGTATTCGCAATCAGTTTGAAGTAGAGGTACTGAGCTACGGGCATCTGCCGCTGGCGTACTCTGCCCGCTGCTTTACCGCACGCTCTGAAGACCGTCCAAAAGACGAGTGTGAAACCTGCTGCATCAAATACCCGAATGGGCGCGATGTGCTGTCGCAGGAGAATCAGCAGGTCTTTGTCCTCAACGGCATCCAGACTATGAGCGGCTATGTTTACAACCTCGGCAACGAGCTGACATCGATGCAGGGTCTGGTTGATATTGTGCGTCTGTCCCCTTCAGGCAGCGACACGTTCGCTATGCTCGATGCCTTCCGCGCCAATGAAAATGGCACTGCCCCATTACCGCTTGCTGCCCACAGCGACTGCAACGGCTACTGGAAGCGACTGGCAGGTCTTGAACTACAGTCGTGATTAATAGCTCACTTTGTTAACAACATTCGCTAATCTTTAATGCAGTATTAAAAGATTAACCGGTAACAAAGTGAGCCGTTATGACTGACAAAACTATTCCGTTCTCGGTGCTGGATCTGGCGCCGATCCCTGAAGGATCTTCGGCAAAAGAGGCCTTCACACACTCGCTTGATCTCGCTCGACTGGCCGAAAAGCGCGGCTACCACCGCTACTGGCTGGCAGAACATCACAACATGACCGGCATCGCCAGCGCGGCGACCTCTGTGCTGATTGGCTATCTGGCGGCCAATACCACCACGCTGCATCTTGGTTCTGGCGGCGTTATGCTGCCCAACCATTCGCCGCTGGTGATCGCCGAGCAGTTCGGTACCCTGAATACGCTGTATCCGGGACGAATCGATCTCGGGCTTGGCCGCGCGCCGGGTAGCGACCAACCGACCATGCGCGCGTTGCGCCGCCATATGAGTGGTGATATCGATAACTTCCCGCGCGACGTAGCTGAACTGGTGGACTGGTTCGACGCCCGCGATCCAAATCCTCATGTACGCCCGGTTCCCGGCTACGGCGAGCAGATCCCGGTCTGGTTATTAGGCTCCAGCCTGTACAGCGCACAGCTGGCAGCCCAGCTCGGCCTGCCATTTGCCTTCGCCTCGCACTTTGCTCCGGATATGTTGCATCAGGCGCTGCATCTGTATCGCACCCAGTTCAAGCCCTCAGCGCGGCTGGCAAAGCCGTATGCGATGGTGTGCATCAACATCATTGCCGCCGACAGCAACCGCGATGCCGAATTTCTTTTCACCTCAATGCAGCAGGCGTTTGTGAAACTGCGTCGTGGCGAAACCGGCCAGCTACCGCCACCGGTAGAGAATATGCATCAGCTGTGGTCCGCTTCCGAGCAGTACGGCGTACAACAGGCTCTGAGCATGTCGCTGGTTGGTGATAAAGCGAAAGTGCGACACGGTCTCGACGCCATTTTGCGTGAAACCCAGGCCGATGAAATTATGGTTAACGGCCAGATTTTTGATCATCAGGCACGGCTACATTCGTTTGACCTGGCGATGCAGGTGAAAGAAGAGTTGGTGGGGTAATCGTTGTTTTGCCCGGTGGCATTTGGCTTACCGGGCCTACGAGATCGTATAGGCCGGATAAGGCGCAACCGCCATCCGGCACTAAAAGGTTACTGGTACACAGGCAACAAATTCACGCTCGACAGAATATGGATAACCGCGTTGCCGATACCGAATACCAGGATCAGCGCAATCATCGGCTTGCCGCCCCAGACACGGAATTTCGGGCTGCCGAAACGCTCGCGGGATTTACGGGCCAGCAGCGCCGGAACAATGGCGGCCCAGATGGTCGCGGCAAGCCCTGCATAGCCAATGGCGTACAGGAAACCGTTCGGCCACAGCAGGCCACCGACAATCGGCGGGACAAACGTCAGCAATGCCGTTTTAAAACGTCCCATTGCCGAGTCATCAAAGCCAAACAGATCCGCCAAATAGTCAAACAGACCGAGCGTGACCCCGAGGAATGAACTCGCCACCGCAAAGTTGGAGAACACCACCAGCAGCAGATCCAGACTGCGGCTGTTCAGCACGCCGCTCAGCGCCTGTACCAGCACATCAATGTTACCGCCCTGCTGCGCAATACCGATAAATTCCGGACGCGGGATGTTACCCATCGTCCCCAGCAACCATACGGTATACAGCACCAGCGCCAGCAGCGTGCCGTACACCAGGCACTTAACGATGGTCTTCGGATCTTTGCCGTAGTACTTCATCAGGCTCGGGACGTTGCCGTGATAGCCGAATGAGGCCAGGCAGAACGGTAACGTCATCAGCAGGTACGGCGTATACGAAGCGTTGCTCTGCGCCACGTTAAACAGCGTAGTGGGCGTAACATGCCCCAGCAGACTGCCGAAGGTCAGGAAAAAAGTAATCACCTTCGCGCCCAGCACAATCGCCGTCATGCGGCTAACCGCTTTGGTGCTTAACCACACCACGAACGCCACCAGCAGCGCAAAACCAAGACCTGCCGCACGCGCCGGAACGTTCAGCGACATCTCCGAGAAGGTGTGATGCAGGATCGAACCGCTCGCCGAGATATACGCATAGGTAAGGATATAGAGAACGAAAGCAATCGAGATGCCGTTCACAACGTTCCAGCCTTTGCCCAGCAGATCTTTCGTGATGGTGTCAAAGCTGGAACCAATGCGGTAATTGAGGTTAGCTTCAAGGATCATCAGCCCGGAGTGCAGCATACAAAACCAGGTGAAGATCAGCGCCGCCATTGACCAGAAGAACCACGCCCCGGACATGACCACTGGCAGAGAAAACATCCCCGCGCCAATAATGGTGCCGCCGATGATCACCACGCCGCCAAGCAGCGAAGGTGACGTTTGGGTGGTGGTTAGTGTTGCCATTTAGCCATCTCTCCAGTCATTTATATTGTGACTACATTTCAATGTGCTGCACTGTACCAGTACACGAGTACAAATGAAATAAAAAAAGCCCCGATTGTTGAGATCGGGGCTGTATATTTTACTTTACGGTATTAAACCGTAATTTCGCATGGATTACGCATCACCACCGAAACGACGACGACCAGCGGAATCATCACGACGCGGAGCAGAAGAATCTTCACGACGCGGACCGCGGTTGCCTTCACGACGTTCGCCGCTGAAACGACGACCTTCGCTACGACCGCCTTCACGACGCTCGCCGCTGAAACCACGACCTTCGCCACGACCGCCTTCACGACGCTCACCGCTGAAACGGCCACCGCCACGACGCTCACCACCGGTGTGCGGAACTGCATCGCCAATCAGCTGCATGTTCATCGGCTTGTTCAGGATGCGAGTACGGGTAAAGTGCTGCAGCACGTCGCCCGGCATACCTTTCGGCAGCTCGATGGTTGAGTGGGAAGCAAACAGCTTGATGTTACCGATGTAACGGCTGCTGATATCGCCTTCGTTAGCAATCGCACCAACGATATGACGGACTTCAACACCGTCATCACGGCCCACTTCAATGCGGTACAGCTGCATATCGCCAACGTCACGACGTTCACGACGCGGACGGTCTTCACCACCACGGTCATTACGGTCACCACGCGGGCCACGATCGTTGCGGTCACGCGGACCACGATCGTCACGGTCGCGGAATTCGCGTTTCGGACGCATCGGCGCATCTGGCGGCAGGATCAGCGGACGTTCGCCCTGAGCCATTTTCAGCAGTGCGGCTGCCAGCGTTTCGATATCCAGTTCTTCTTCCGGCTGCATTTTCGCCAGCAGAGCACGGTACTGATCCAGATCGCTGCTTTCCAGCTGCTGCTGTACTTTAGCGGCGAATTTTTCCAGACGGCGTTTGCCCAGCAGGTCTGCGTTCGGCAGTTCTACTTCCGGAATAGTCAGCTTCATGGTGCGTTCGATGTTACGCAGCAGACGACGCTCACGGTTCTCAACGAACAGCAGCGCGCGACCCGCACGGCCCGCACGACCAGTACGGCCGATACGGTGAACGTAAGACTCGGAATCCATCGGGATGTCGTAGTTAACAACCAGGCTGATACGCTCAACGTCCAGGCCACGGGCCGCAACGTCGGTAGCAATCAGAATATCCAGACGGCCATCTTTCAGACGCTCCAGAGTCTGCTCACGCAGGGACTGGTTCATGTCGCCGTTCAGTGCAGCGCTGCTATAACCGCTACGCTCCAGCGCTTCTGCCACTTCCAGGGTCGCATTTTTGGTACGAACGAAGATAATCGCCGCATCAAAGTCTTCTGCTTCCAGGAAACGCACCAGCGCTTCATTTTTACGCATGCCCCAGACGGTCCAGTAGCTCTGGCTGATGTCAGGACGGGTAGTTACGCTGGACTGAATGCGTACTTCCTGCGGCTCTTTCATAAAGCGGCGGGTAATACGACGAATCGCTTCCGGCATAGTCGCGGAGAACAGAGCGGTCTGATGACCTTCCGGGATCTGCGCCATGATGGTTTCAACGTCTTCGATGAAGCCCATACGCAGCATTTCATCAGCTTCGTCCAGTACCAGACCGCTCAGTTTGGAGAGGTCCAGAGTACCGCGCTTCAGGTGATCCAGCAGACGGCCCGGCGTACCGACAACGATCTGTGGTCCCTGACGCAGGGCACGTAATTGCACGTCATAACGCTGGCCGCCGTACAGGGCAACCACGTTCACGCCGCGCATGTGTTTAGAAAAATCCGTCATGGCTTCTGCAACCTGAACCGCCAGTTCGCGGGTCGGTGCCAGCACCAGAATCTGAGGTGCCTTCAGCTCAGGATCAAGATTGTTGAGCAGCGGTAAAGAGAACGCTGCAGTTTTGCCGCTACCCGTCTGGGCCATACCCAGAACATCGCGGCCGCCCAGCAGATGCGGAATGCACTCTGCCTGGATTGGAGATGGTTTTTCGTAACCCAGATCGGTAAGGGCTTCAAGGATAGGAGCCTTCAGGCCCAGATCTGCAAAAGTGGTTTCGAATTCAGCCATGTAGTACGTGTGCCTCAAAATTAATGGCGGCCAGTCTACATAACTCATCATGAAATTGATCTGCAATTTTCATTGAAAAGTGTGAACCGGCTCAAAGTAGGTGTATTAACGAACAACAACGCCCTCACCCGTGAAGGTGATGGCAATCAAAAAAGATTACGGGCTGATGTGTACGTCAGCTATTGCTGGTCCGATTCTGCCAGGTCATCTTGGTCCTGGCCCAGGAGCGATAATTCCAACAATGCGTATCGGTGCTCAACAAAGTTATGAACGTTGTTAGCCACCGCCAGTTTGAACAATGCCGTAGCGTTGTCCAAATCCCCCAGACTTAGGTAGTACTTACCTAAATAGAAGTTGGTTTCACTGAGATGCTCAGCGAGCGAGGTGTTATCCGTTGCGTCCGCCTTTAGGCGTTCCATCAGCGTTGCTTCGCTAATGTTGCCCAGGTAGAACTCGACAATGTTCCATCCCCATTGCTCTTTATCCGATTTCTCAAAGCGTTGCTTTAACGCTTCTTTAGCCTGCTTCTCATCGAGCTTCTGCTCGGCGAGATAAAGCCACAGACTACGGAAAGGATCATTGGGATCGTCTTGATAAAACGCTAGCAGATCATCTTGCGCTAACTTGTCGCGACCGCCGTAATACAATGCGATACCGCGATTTAAGTGCGCGTAGTTGTAAGTTGGATCAAGCTCAAGTACAGAATCAAACGCTTCATAGGCAGCATCAAAATTGCCTGCCTGCGTTAAATATATACCTAAGTAATTGAATACTTCAGGCATATCTGGTCGGATTGCCAGCGCTTGTGAAAAATCATTTCGCGCCAGTGCCCTCAGACCGAGACTATCATACAACACTCCGCGCTCATATAAAAGCTGTGCGCGTTCGTCATCGGTTAAAGCCCGACTGGCAAGAATTTGTTCCATACGTGCCAGAATCACTTCCTGCTGCAAAGTCGGTTGCAATGGTACTGCGAGGACTTCACTCTTACGCCAGGCGGAATTACTGCATCCAGCCAGCGTGAGTGCTGTCGCAACGAAACACCAGCGCAAAAAAGGCTTCATTTCCCACTCCCGAAGACAACGATTGAATGAACGTCCAGGTTCCCCGGTTGCTAACAAGGCGTCCTGCCGGGTTAAAAGCCCTCCGCTTTCACGGAGGGCAATGGCAACCTTACTCGCCCTGGCTTGCCGGAGCTTCCGGTTCGCCTGCAGGCTGAGACTGCTCAGTTGCTTCTTTAATGCTCAGACGTACACGGCCCTGGCGATCAACTTCCAGAACTTTGACCGGTACTTCCTGGCCCATCTGCAGGTAATCGGTCACTTTCTCAACGCGTTTGTCAGCGATCTGAGAGATGTGTACCAGACCTTCTTTACCGCCACCAATGGCAACGAATGCGCCAAAGTCAACGATACGGGTCACTTTACCATTGTAGATACGGCCTACTTCGATCTCTGCGGTGATCTCTTCGATACGACGGATAGCATATTTCGCTTTCTCGCCGTCGGTCGCAGCAATCTTCACAGTACCATCATCTTCAATTTCAATGGTGGTGCCGGTTTCTTCGGTCAGAGCACGGATAACAGAACCGCCTTTACCGATAACGTCTTTGATCTTGTCCGGGCTGATCTTGATGGTGTGGATACGCGGAGCGAACTGAGAAATGTCACCACGCGGTGCGTTGATCGCTTGTTCCATCACACCCAGGATGTGCAGACGCGCACCTTTAGCCTGGTTCAGAGCAACCTGCATGATCTCTTTGGTGATACCTTCAATTTTGATATCCATCTGCAGTGCAGAGATACCGTCGCGGGAACCCGCCACTTTGAAGTCCATATCGCCCAGGTGGTCTTCGTCGCCCAGGATGTCAGACAGAACAACAAAGTTGTCGCCTTCTTTCACCAGACCCATCGCGATACCCGCAACGGCAGCTTTGATCGGCACGCCTGCGTCCATCAGCGCCAGAGAGGCACCACATACGGAAGCCATGGAAGAAGAACCGTTAGATTCGGTGATTTCCGAAACCACACGTACGGTGTACGGGAATTTATCCAGTTCCGGCATCACTGCCAGTACGCCACGCTTCGCCAGACGACCGTGACCAATCTCACGACGCTTCGGAGAACCGACCATACCGGTTTCACCTACGCAGTACGGAGGGAAGTTGTAGTGGAACAGGAAGTTGTCAGTACGCTCGCCCATCAGCTCGTCAAGGTTCTGCGCATCACGAGTGGTGCCCAGGGTCGCAGTAACCAGCGCCTGAGTTTCACCACGGGTGAACAGTGCGGAACCGTGGGTACGCGGCAGCACGCCAGTACGCACGTCCAGACCACGGATCATGTCTTTTTCACGACCATCGATACGCGGCTCGCCTGCCAGTACGCGGCTGCGAACAACATTTTTCTCGATAGCGTGCAGGATTTCACCCAGTTCGTTAGCGTCCAGGGTTTCGTCTTCAGCCACCAGAGTCGCGATGGTTTCAGATTTGATCACGTCAACCTGAGCGTAACGCTCTTGTTTGTCGGTGATACGGTAAGCATCGCTCAGACGAGCTTCTGCCAGTGCTGCAACGCGTGCGTTCAGCGCTTCGTTGACGGCTTCTGGCTGCCAGTCCCAACGCGGTTTGCCAGCTTCTTTCGCCAGCTCGTTGATAGCCTGAATAACAACCTGCTGCTGTTCGTGGCCGAATACTACAGCGCCCAGCATCTGGTCTTCGCTCAGCAGTTCAGCTTCGGATTCAACCATCAGTACGGCAGCTTCAGTACCAGCAACAACCAGGTCCAGCTTGCTTTCTTTCAGTTCGTCCTGAGTCGGGTTCAGTACGTACTGGTCATTGATGTAACCAACACGTGCAGCACCGATCGGGCCGTTGAATGGGATGCCAGACAGAGTCAGCGCAGCAGATGCACCAATCATTGCCACGATATCCGGGTTAACCTGCGGGTTAACGGAAACAACGGTCGCGATAACCTGAACTTCGTTAACGAAGCCTTCCGGGAACAGCGGGCGAACCGGGCGGTCAATCAGACGCGCGATCAAAGTTTCGCCTTCACTCGGACGGCCTTCACGACGGAAGAAGCTACCCGGGATACGGCCAGCAGCGTAGGTACGCTCCTGATAGTTAACGGTCAGTGGGAAAAAGTCCTGGCCTGGTTTCGCTTTTTTCTGGCCAACAACGGTAACGAATACCGCAGTGTCATCCATGCTAACCATAACAGCGGCAGTCGCCTGACGCGCCATCATGCCGGTTTCCAGCGTAACGGTATGCTGACCGTACTGGAATTTACGAACGATCGGATTAAGCAAATTAATATCCTTTCTCTATTTTTTGACGGCACATTTTTGCGCCATCGTTAATACCCGATCTTCTGCGCATCCTCGCGACTAATGACAACCCTAACCCATAAGCATGAGTAAAGCCTCTCATTAGCCGCGCGAACCTCTGCAACGGAAGATCATTCATAGCAACAATACATTAGTTTCCAGCGAATTGCTGCCATCTGCTGGAAAAAAGGGGCCATGAAGGCCCCCTCTTTCTGAAACTCGAAAGAATTAGCGACGCAGACCCAGACGCTCGATCAGCGCGGTGTAACGTGCAACATCTTTACGTTTCAGGTAGTCGAGCAGTTTACGACGCTGAGAAACCATGCGCAGCAGACCACGACGGCTGTGGTGATCTTTTTTGTGCTCTGCAAAGTGGCCCTGCAGGTGGTTAATCTGTGCAGTCAACAGAGCAACCTGAACATCGGTAGAACCGGTGTCGTTTGCATCACGACCAAACTCAGAAACGATTTTAGCGGTAGCTTCAGTACTTAGAGACATTTTAAAACTCCAAAGTGTTAAGAATGAAAGGATGCCGATCTCTAATTCAGCTATCCCAGTGTATACACGCCTTCTTCAAACTGACCCTGCGCTGGCTGTGTCCGCTCACCTCGGTCACTTACCTGAGTAAGCTCCTGAGGATCCTCAGACCTGCCGCCTTGATGCAGCTCGAATGATTTTGTGTACACGCCACGCAGATTGTTAAACAATTTACGCGACGTTAAGCGGCAGTATTCTACTCGCAGCGCCCTTTTATCGCAAGACAGAGAGCGCTATGCAGGATACTCAACCACCAGGCGACGAGGGGCGACACGACCTTCATCGTCCATCTCCCCCATGCCGATAAACTTGCCGTCATCGCCTTCCGTCACGCGCACCAGCCCTTCAAGCGGCGCACCTGACGTCCGTACCGGGTTACCATTTTTAAAGTAAACCGAGGATGTTAAAGGCAAATTAACAACAGGGTAGTCCGATGCAGGACTGTCCATTGGCATCAGCAAAGGATCCAGCAGCTGCGCCGCCGGAATGTTCTGCTGTTCGGCCTGTTCAACCAGCTCATGCAGATATTCCAGCGTAACCATACGATCCACCGGATACTTGCTGACCGTCAGACGACGCAGATACGTTACGTGCGCGCCGCAGCCCAGCTTCTCACCGAGATCGTCAACGATGGTGCGAATATAAGTGCCTTTGGAGCAGTGAACTTCCAGCTCCAGCTCGTTACCTTCGTGGCGAATAAACAGCAGCTCATAGACGGTAATCGGGCGCGCTTCACGCGGCACTTCAATGCCCTGACGCGCATATTCGTACAGCTTTTTACCCTGGTACTTCAGCGCCGAATACATTGACGGAATCTGCTCGATATCGCCGCGGAAAGTCTCCAGCGCGCTGGCAAGCTGCTCTGCGCTGAAGGTTACCGGACGCTCCTGCACAATTTGCCCATCGGCATCGGAGGTGTCGGTACGCTGGCCCAGACGGGCAACCACACGATAGCGTTTGTCAGAATCCAGCAAATACTGGGAAAACTTAGTCGCTTCACCGAGGCAGATAGGCAGCATGCCTGTCGCCAGCGGATCCAGCGCGCCGGTATGTCCCGCGCGGTTGGCATTGTAGATGCGCTTTACTTTTTGCAGTACGTCATTGCTGGACATGCCCTGCGGCTTATCCAGCAGCAGAACACCGTGAATGTCGCGACCACGACGACGAGGACGACTCATCAGTCCTCCTTGCTGTCGTCCGCTGGGTTCACACGACGCTCATCGTCATGTTTCACCACGCTGGTCACCAGGTTGGACATGCGCATCCCTTCAACTAACGAATTGTCGTAGAAGAAGGTCAGCTCAGGCACGATACGCAGACGCATTGCTTTACCCAGCAGAGAGCGGATAAAACCAGAGGCTTCCTGCAGTGCCTTAATGCCGTTTTTCACGGCAGCTTCGTCCTGATCGTTGAGGAAAGTCACGAACACTTTAGCGTATGCCAGGTCTCGGGACATCTCAACACCCGATACGGTGGTCATCATACCAACACGCGGGTCTTTGATTTCGCGTTGCAGGATGAGTGCGATTTCTTTCTGCATCTCCTGCGCGACACGCTGTGGGCGACCAAATTCTTTCGCCATAATAAATTCTCCAGAATAAAGACAAAAAAGGGGCCATAAGCCCCTTTTTAAATTTCTTGCCGGGTGGCGCTTCGCTTCCCCAGCCTACACTTAATCATCTTCTAAGGATTTTGGGTTGCAGCAAGGCGGCAAACTCGTAAATCCCCGGGAGCATAGATAACTATGTGACCGGGGTGAGCGAGCGCAGCCAACGCAGTTGCGGCCCAAAAGACGACGAAGATTATGCGATGGTACGTTTGATCTCGATAATCTCGAACACTTCGATCATATCGCCAACGCGAACGTCGTTGTAGTTCTTAACGCCGATACCACATTCCATGCCGTTACGGACTTCGTTGACGTCATCCTTGAAGCGGCGCAGGGATTCCAGCTCACCTTCATAGATAACCACGTTGTCGCGCAGTACGCGGATTGGGTTGTGACGTTTAATCGTGCCTTCGGTAACCATACAGCCTGCGATAGCGCCGAATTTCGGTGATTTGAACACATCACGAACTTCAGCCAAACCAATGATCTGCTGTTTCAGTTCCGGAGACAGCATGCCGCTCATCGCTGCTTTCACTTCGTCGATCAGATGATAGATGACGGAGTAGTAACGCAGATCCAGGCTTTCTGATTCGATAACTTTACGTGCAGAGGCATCAGCACGGACGTTGAAGCCAACCAGAATCGCGTTGGATGCCGCAGCCAGGGTCGCGTCGGTTTCGGTGATACCACCTACGCCAGAACCGATAATCTTCACTTTTACTTCGTCGGTAGACAGTTTCAGTAAAGAGTCGGAAATCGCTTCTACAGAACCCTGAACATCGGCCTTCAGAACGATGTTCACTTCGTGAACTTCGCCTTCGGTCATGTTGGCGAACATGTTCTCCAGTTTAGATTTCTGCTGACGAGCCAGTTTAACTTCACGGAATTTGCCCTGACGGTACAGTGCAACTTCACGGGCTTTCTTCTCGTCACGAACAACGGTAACTTCGTCACCCGCAGCCGGAACACCGGACAGACCCAGGATTTCCACCGGAATGGACGGACCCGCTTCCAGTACTTCCTGACCCAGTTCGTTACGCATCGCGCGAACGCGGCCGTATTCGAAACCACACAGTACGATGTCGCCTTTGTTCAGCGTACCTTCACGTACCAGCACGGTAGCAACCGGACCACGACCTTTATCCAGGAAGGATTCGATAACCGCACCGCTCGCCATACCTTTACGCACAGCTTTCAGTTCCAGTACTTCGGCCTGCAGCAGGATAGCATCCAGCAGTTCGTCGATACCGGTACCCGCTTTCGCAGAAACGTGAACGAACTGGCTCTCGCCGCCCCAATCTTCCGGCATGATGCCGTACTGGGACAGTTCGTTTTTAACGCGATCTGGATCCGCTTCTGGTTTATCGATTTTGTTGACTGCAACCACTACCGGCACACCTGCCGCTTTCGCGTGCTGGATAGCTTCGATAGTCTGCGGCATCACGCCGTCATCTGCTGCAACAACCAGAACAACGATATCCGTTGCCTGAGCACCACGAGCACGCATGGAGGTAAACGCGGCGTGACCCGGGGTATCCAGGAAGGTGATCATACCGTTGTCAGTTTCAACATGGTACGCACCGATGTGCTGAGTAATGCCGCCCGCTTCGCCAGAGGCAACTTTCGTGGAGCGAATGTAGTCCAGCAGAGACGTTTTACCGTGGTCAACGTGACCCATGATGGTCACTACCGGTGCGCGCGGTTCTGCCGCAGCGCCGGTGTCACGGTCGCTCATTACTGCTTCTTCCAGCTCGTTTTCACGACGCAGGATAACTTTGTGGCCCATCTCTTCGGCAACCAGCTGTGCGGTTTCCTGGTCGATGACCTGGTTAATGGTCGCCATTGCACCCAGCTTCATCATCGCTTTGATGACCTGAGAACCTTTGACTGCCATCTTGTTCGCCAGATCGCCAACGGTGATGGTTTCGCCGATCACAACGTCACGGTTAACGGCCTGAGCCGGCTTCTGGAAGCCCTGCTGCAGAGCGGAACCTTTACGCTGCTTACCGCCTTTACCGCCGCGAACCGCTGCACGCGCTTCTTCACGGTCAGCTTTAGATTCAGCGTGTTTGTTACCTTTCTTCGCCGGACGCGCTGCTTTCGTGCTGCGAGTACGACCACGGCCGCCTTCTACTTCACGATCGTTCTCGTCTTCTGCCTGGCGAGCATGCTGAGAGGTGGTGACGTGATAATCGCTGGTATCTTCAACAGGTTCAGCGTTATTCACACCATTCTTCTCGTTTTCTTCCGCCATACGGCGAGCTTCTTCCGCTACGCGGCGCGCTTCTTCTTCAAGCTTGCGACGTGCTTCTTCTTCCGCTTTACGCTTCAGTTCTGCGGCTTCATTTTCACGGCGGGCTTTTTCGGCCTGGGCGGTTTTAGTCATATCGTCGGTCTGTTGATTGCTCACTTTGTCTTTTTCCGCAGCTTCACGTTTCGCTTTATCAGCGGCTTCACGCTTAGCTTGTTCTGCGGCCTCACGTTCGGCTTTTTGTTGCGCCTCGCGTTTGGCAGCTTCTTCTGCCTCACGACGGGCTTGCTCTTCCGCTTCACGCTGCGCCTGCTCTTCCGCGGCAAGGCGTTCAGCCTCTTGCGGATCGCGTTTCACAAAGGTGCGTGTCTTGCGGACTTCGATTTGTACCGATTTGCTTTTTCCACCGGTACCTGGAATATTGAGAGTACTGCGCGTTTTACGCTGCAATGTCAACTTATCGGGCGCTGAGCCGTTTTCACGGTTCAGATGCGCCAGTAAGGTTTGTTTCTCTTGTGCGGACACAGAGTCGTCAGCAGACTTCGGGATACCTGCATCAGCAAATTGCTGTACCAGGCGATCCACGGAGGTCTGTATCTCTGCAGCCAGCGTTTTTACGGTTACATCTGTCATACTGTTCCTTCCTGCTACAGTTTATTACGCTTCGTCGCCGAACCAGCAAATATTACGGGCAGCCATAATCAGCTCACCGGCTTTTTCGTCGGTCAACCCTTCGATATCAGCCAGATCATCAATGCCCTGTTCAGCGAGATCTTCCAGCGTACAAACACCACGGGCAGCCAGTTTGAAGGCCATCTCACGATCCAATCCTTCCAGATTCAGCAGATCGTCAGCCGGTTTGTTATCACCGAGACTTTCTTCCTGGGCCAGTGCCAGAGTGGTCAGTGCGTTTTTAGCACGCTCGCGCAGCGCTTCAACGGTCTGTTCATCCAGGCCGTCAATTTCCAGCAGCTCTTTCATTGGCACGTAGGCCAGTTCTTCCAGCGTCGCAAAACCTTCTTCTACCAGAACTGTCGCGAAATCTTCATCGATATCGAGATATTTGGTGAAGGTATCAATGGCTGCATGTGCTTCAGCCTGATGCTTCGCCTGCAGGTCATCAACGGTCATCACGTTGAGTTCCCAACCGCTCAGTTGTGAAGCCAGGCGGACGTTCTGACCATTACGTCCAATCGCCTGAGCCAGGTTACCGGCTTCAACCGCGATATCCATGGTGTGTTTGTCTTCATCCACCACGATAGAAGCGACGTCTGCTGGCGCCATTGCGTTAATCACGAACTGCGCCGGGTTATCATCCCACAGGACGATATCGATACGCTCGCCGCCCAGTTCGGTAGAAACCGCCTGAACGCGCGCACCGCGCATACCCACACAGGCGCCGACCGGATCAATACGCTTGTCGTTGGTCTTAACGGCGATTTTCGCACGTGAGCCCGGATCGCGAGCAGCCGCTTTAATTTCGATCACTTCTTCGCCAATTTCCGGCACTTCAATGCGGAACAGCTCTATCAGCATTTCCGGTTTGGAACGGGTTACGAACAGCTGGGCACCGCGCGCTTCCGGGCGTACAGAGTAAAGAACGCCACGAATACGGTCACCTGGGCGGAAGTTTTCACGCGGCAGCATGTCTTCACGCAGGATCACGGCTTCAGCATTGCTGCCCAGATCCAGAGAAATGTTGTCGCGGTTAACTTTCTTCACAACACCGGTGACGATTTCGCCTTCGTGTTCGCGGAACTGATCGACAACCATTGCGCGTTCGGCTTCACGTACTTTCTGTACGATAACCTGTTTCGCGGTCTGGGTGGTGATACGGTCAAAGGTGACAGATTCAATCTGATCTTCAACATATTCGCCCACGTTCAGGCTTTCGTCTTCGAAGCGTGCCGCTTCCAGCGTAATTTCTTTGGTCGGCTGAGTAACTTCTTCTACGATTACCCAACGACGGAAGGTATCGAAATCACCGCTTTTACGATCGATTTCTACGCGAACGTCGATCTCTTGCTCATATTTTTTCTTTGTTGCTGTAGCCAGCGCACTTTCCAGCGCTTCAAAAATTTTCTCGCGTGGCAGCGCTTTTTCGTTGGATACGGCTTCAACAACAGCCAAAATTTCTTTGTTCATCGCGGGCTTTTCACCTCAATCCAGACTGTTAAAAGTGGGGAACCAGGTTCGCCTTCTGGATATTACTCAGCGCGAACACTTCATCTTTACCTTCGACTGTGACCGTGATCATCTCACCATCCACCGCTTTGATAACGCCCTGCCATTTACGACGGTTTTGTACCGCCATACGAAGAACCAGCGTCACTTCTTCACCCAGGAAACGCACGTAGTGTTCAGCTGTGAACAGAGGACGGTCGAGACCCGGAGAGGAGACTTCCAGGTTGTAGGCAACGGTGATTGGGTCTTCGACATCCATCACGGCGCTTACCTGATGGCTCACATCAGCACAATCATCAACATTGATGCCATCTTCACTATCAATATAGATGCGCAGTGTGGATGTGCGACCACGAATAAATTCGATGCCGACCAACTCGTAGCCCAGGGCTTCAACTGGCGCTGTAATCATCTCTGTTAATTTTTGCTCTAATGTGGACAAGCCCACCCCCAAGACATAAAAAAAGGGCCTAAAGCCCAGTTATTCTGTAGTCAGATAACAAAAAACCCCGATAAATCGGGGCTTTATATAACTGAACCCTATAACCGCACCTGCGGTTCGGAAAACCTTCCGAAAGAATTTTTTTCAAATCCAGCTACGAAGGCCTAAGTCTTCACAGTATATTTGAAAAAGAACTCTAAGGGAAAGTGGTTGCGGGGGCCGGATTTGAACCGACGACCTTCGGGTTATGAGCCCGACGAGCTACCAGGCTGCTCCACCCCGCGCCTGAAACGTGGCAAATTTTACTCGTTTTGGGTAAAAAATGCAAATACTGCTGGGATTTGGTACCGAGGACGGGACGTAAAATCTGCGCACAGTATATTGATTCACTATGCGGTATGTCAACCTTGTTACGACTATGCAAATCAATGAATGCTGCCCAGCGAATATTCGACCAGATAAATGTGTCACCCGCGCCGTTATTTAACGAAATTATCACTAAACTCTTCCTGTCATCCAGAAAAGATGATTAAATGAAAACTCACTTATTTTGCATAAAAATGCAATTAGTATAATAAGCCGACCTCTTCACCAGTCTATCAAGCAGGGTTTTATTTTATGACGACGATTCTCAAGCATCTCCCGGTAGGTCAACGTATTGGTATCGCTTTTTCCGGCGGCCTGGACACCAGTGCAGCACTGCTGTGGATGCGACAAAAAGGGGCTGTCCCATATGCATATACTGCGAATTTGGGCCAGCCGGATGAGGATGACTATGACGCCATTCCTCGCCGTGCAATGGAATATGGTGCTGAGAATGCTCGCCTGGTAGATTGCCGTAAGCAGCTGGTTGCCGAAGGGATCGCTGCGATTCAGTGCGGTGCATTCCACAACACCACCGGCGGACTGACCTATTTCAATACCACTCCGCTGGGCCGTGCTGTCACCGGCACCATGCTGGTTGCGGCCATGAAAGAAGATGGCGTAAATATCTGGGGTGACGGTAGCACCTATAAAGGTAACGATATTGAACGTTTCTATCGTTACGGTCTGCTGACCAACGCCGAACTGCAGATTTACAAACCATGGCTGGATACCGATTTTATCGATGAACTCGGCGGTCGCCATGAGATGTCCGAATTTATGATTGCCTGTGGTTTTGACTACAAGATGTCCGTTGAGAAAGCGTACTCCACGGACTCCAATATGCTCGGGGCGACCCACGAAGCAAAAGACCTCGAATTTCTGAACTCCAGCGTCAAAATCGTCAACCCGATTATGGGCGTGAAATTCTGGGATGAGAGCGTGAAGATCCCGGCAGAAGAAGTCACCGTGCGTTTTGAGCAGGGTCATCCGGTTGCGCTGAACGGTAAAACCTTCAGCGACGACGTTGAGATGATGCTGGAAGCCAACCGCATCGGCGGTCGTCACGGTCTGGGTATGAGCGATCAGATTGAAAACCGTATCATTGAAGCAAAAAGCCGGGGCATCTACGAAGCTCCGGGGATGGCATTGCTGCACATCGCCTATGAGCGTCTGCTGACCGGGATTCACAACGAAGACACCATCGAGCAGTATCACGCGCACGGTCGCCAGCTTGGTCGTCTGTTGTATCAGGGCCGCTGGTTTGACTCTCAGGCGCTGATGCTGCGTGACGGTCTGCAGCGTTGGGTTGCCAGCCAGATTACGGGTGAAGTGACGCTGGAACTGCGTCGCGGTAATGATTACTCAATCCTCAACACCGTGTCTGACAATCTGACTTACAAACCAGAACGTCTGACGATGGAAAAAGGCGACTCAGTATTCTCTCCGGATGATCGTATCGGTCAGTTGACCATGCGTAATCTGGATATCACTGATACCCGCGAGAAGCTGTTCGGTTATGCGCAGTCTGGCCTGCTGACCGCCTCTTCCACAACCGGCCTGCCGCAGGTTGAGAATCTGGAAAACAAGGCGAAGTAAATATTCATCATCTTCAGGCCGCGAAAGCGGCCTTTTTTATGCGCAGAAAATAGGGATGTTCTGTTACCCTGAGGCCTGATAAGCCTGGCATCATCAGGTATTGTAATAGTCGGATGGCGTCCTAAATGTCTTATCCGACCTACAGAACTACCACAAATGACAGACGAAAAAAAAGACGCTTTGCAGCGTCTTTTTTTGGAATTTGGTACCGAGGATGGGACTCGAACCCACAAGCCCGTTAGGGCACTACCACCTCAAGGTAGCGTGTCTACCAATTCCACCACCTCGGTACAGAATACTTAGCGTGGGATATCGCTGGTCGGCTGAGCCGGAGCAGCTGGCTGAGTTTGCTCGGTTTTCGCCGGTGCACTCAGATTTTCCCACTCACTTCCTTTATTGGTCTTATTGCTGTTCATGTTACCCAGCACCAGACTGATGATGAAGAACAAGGTTCCCAATACAGCTGTCATGCGGGTCATGAAGTTACCAGAACCACTTGAACCAAACAGAGTACCAGAAGCGCCTGCGCCAAAAGAGGCTCCCATATCAGCGCCTTTGCCTTGCTGCAGCATGATCAAGCCTACCAGGCCAATTGCCACAATAAGGAAAACTACTAAAAGAGCTTCGTGCATAATCAACCTGTTCCTTGCGGAGTTGCCGCGTACAATGCTTCGACCATTAAAGCGGGAATGTTTACTGTTTCCCACTGAAGCGGGTGTGAATACTAACCAAAGCGAATAACCTTCGCAAGGGCAATTTGTTGGCATTGTATCAACTGCGGAAAAAATCGCCATATCAATCAAAAACGCAGCAACTTCTCCCAGCATCTCTGCATGACGGCGCGTTGATCGTCAAGATTCGCCCATACCACAACGGGGATTTCACAAATCAGGTCAGCGTTTTCTGGCCAGCAGTGAATAATTTGCTGGTTCACCAACTCTTCCGCCACCATCGATTCGGGTAACCATGCCATTCCCATATGCCGCAGCACCATTTCTCGTATCGTTTCGCTTAAACCACTCTCAAACACTTTTTTCAGACGTGGGCGGACGCGTTGTTCAGCTGGCTCAATAATGCGTCTGACAAAGGTGTAGTCGCTATAGCATAGCCATGGGATCGGCACATGCGGATCGTTAAGCGCATTAGCCAACTGCGCAGAAATAACCGGTATAAATCGCTCATACCGCCATAGTGAACGTTTTAACCCTCCGGCAATCTCCAGCCCCGGCTGCGAAGATGGTAAATCGTAGGTCACCAGAAGATCGATTTGCCGATCTATCAAGGCGTTAAAGTGGTTGTCTATCCCCTGAATACTGGCATTAACCGTAAAATTTAACTGCGGTTCGCTCTGTCGCAGATAGTTGATCATATCCGGCAGGATATTCACCGACAGCGTATGCAGGCTAACCATCACCAGCGTATTGTCCGTTGCTGGCGTCATCGCCGATAGCTCGTGGCGCGCCTCTGTTAGTGTACTGAGGACGTGCCGGGCATAGGGTTCAAAGCGTTCACCATAGCGTGTCAGCGTAACGGGGGTCGTGGTCCGGTCAAACAACGGCACCCCTAACACCTCTTCCAGCGCCTTTATACGCCGACTGAGTGCGGGTTGAGTAATATGCCGCTGCGCCGCGGCCTGAGAGTAGTTTCCATGCTGACTCAATGCCAGAAAATCTTCCAGCCACTTACAATCCACGTTGAACTCTCCACCATGCCATAACCGCATCCTCCAATACCAAATCGGTAATAGTCATAGTTATAGTAATGGCTTTATGGTGGGCATCATAACAACAATATTCCTTTTCACCTGCCGACTCTCACCCACGACGTTTGACAGGACCGATATGTTTACTTTATTGACCAATGCCCGTGTTTTTTCTCCCGAGGATTTAGGCCTCTGCTCCCTGCTCATTCATGCCGACCGAATTGTGGCGGTAGAAAAAGATATTTCCCTGTTTGATGGTGTCGACGAGGTCATCGATTGTCATGGCAAATGGGTTATCCCAGGCATAATCGATCAGCATGTCCATCTTACCGGTGGCGGTGGCGAGGCTGGATTTGCCAGCCGAACGCCAGCCGTCAAGCTACGCGATCTGATTCAGGCAGGTATTACCACGGTTGTCGGCGTGTTAGGTACCGATGCCATTTCTCGTTCACCCAAAGACCTCTACGCCAAAATGCAGTCTCTCAACCTTGAGGGATTACGCGCATTTATGCATACCGGAGCCTACGCGGTACCCAGCCCAACCATTACGCGATCCATCCGCGATGACATGACCTTTATTCCAGCGATTCTTGGCGTCAAAATCGCCCTCGCCGATCACCGTGGTTCTTACCCCTCTTTCCAGGAATTGCTGAGAATAGTAAGCGATATCCGCGTGGCTTCCCTGCTGGCAGGCAAAAAAGGGTTACTGCATGTACATCTTGGAAATCTGCCGGAAGGGATGTCGCAGCTTATTGAGCTGTGTGATGCAGGCATTCCGATTCACCACATTTCACCGACCCATGTTGCGAGAACAGCGCCCTTGTTCGAACAGGCGATTGCGTTCGCTCATCGTGGCGGCCATATCGACGTTACGTCTGGCGGTAGTCGCTTTATGCCTCAGGAGCAGGCAATCCTCCACGCTCTGGAAGCCCAGGTTCCAGCCGATCGCATCACGATCAGCTCTGATGGTAATGGCAGCGTTCCGCGCTTCAACGCCCAGGGTATTGTGGAAGGCTTAAGCGCGGCACCGGTCGCAGGTAACCTTAATCTTCTTCCTCGCTTGATTGATGTGGGGATCCCTGTGCCACAAGCGATCGCGATGTTGACGGCAAACGTTGCGCGCTCGTTGGGTATTTCCGGCGGCGTGCTCTGCGCCGGGGAACGTGCCGATATCTGTGTACTCAATGATGACCTCTCGCTGGCCCATCTGTTCGCTGCGGGTAAGCCGTTGCTGCGGGATGGCGAGTGCCTGGTTACTGGCAACTTCGAGTAAGGGGGCAAGAATGTCATTATTACTGGCGCTAATTGCCATCATTTTTGCCGGACGTCTGATCCTCAAAAAATATCACCCCCAGTCAGTGTTGCTGTTGACCGGGATTGTGCTGCTGCTTATCGCGCATTTTAGCGGGATGACCACGCTCAGTGACCTGGTGAAAAAAAGCACCGGATTCGGCCCCTTTGATGCCTTTGAGTTTATTCGCGATACCCTGAGCGTGCGCCTCGGCGGCCTTGGGCTGCAAATTATGCTGATTGGTGGTTTCGCTACATATATGTCGGCCATTGGCGCAAGCCAGGTGCTGGTTCGGGTGACGTCTCGCCCTTTGCAACGCCTGAACTCACCGTATCTGCTGTTGGGACTGGCGCTGTTGCTGGGTCAATTCCTGTCGCTGTTTATCAGCAGCGCCACCGGGCTGGGTCTGCTGTTGATGGCGACGCTCTACCCGCTGCTGACCCGTCTTGGCTGTAGCCGCGCTGCCGTTGCCGCCGTTATCGCCAGTACCTGTGCGGTTGAATTTGGTCCAGGTTCCGGCAACTCGGTTCTCGCCGCCAAAACCGCAGGCATCGAGGTGGTGAACTATTTCGTGCAGGATCAGTTGCCGATCGTCGTCCCCGTTATTCTTTTCATCGCCCTGTTACATATTGTTGTGCAACGCTTTTTCGACCATCGGGAAAGCGGTGACGGTGTGGCTCAGCAGATGCAGACATTAACGTCGACCGATGAAACTGAAGCACCGATCGCCTGGCTTTTTCTGCCCATGCTGCCGCTGGTGTTGATGCTGGTGTGCAGTGATTTAGTATTCAGTTCGCTCAAAATTACGCTGGATACCGCCGTACTGATAAGCCTCGCCATTACCCTGGTTTGTGAGTATTGCCGTCATCGTAAGGCGCGCGAGGTGATGGCAGGCGTACAAAAAGTCTTTGACAGCATGGGCAGCGTTTTTGCCACCGTCGTCACGCTGATTATCGCCGGTGAAGTCTTTTCAGCCGGACTGAAAGCTATTGGCGCCGTCGATGCGCTGCTGTCGCTTTCCGGTGAATTTGGCCTCAGCGCCGCCTCTATTATCCTGCTGATGACCCTTATCACCTTTGCAATTTCAGCGCTAATGGGCTCCGGAAATGCGGCGTTTTTCTCCTTCGCCCCGATGGTACCGGACATCAGCCGTCATATCGGTAGCGACATCGCAGTCATGATGTTGCCTATCCAGATATCGGCGGGGATTGGTCGTACGTTATCCCCCATTGCCGGCGTCATCATTGCTATCGCGGGAATTGCAGGCGTCTCACCTGTGGACATTGTTAAGCGCACCGCGATTCCGATGCTGGGCGGTTGGTTACTGATGATTGTGCTGACCTTTGCCCGGTCAGGGCATTTGCTGGCGGTTCTGCCGTGGCTGGCAGTCCTTGTAATATTAATGATCGGTGGTTACTTCTGGCAGCGCCGACATAAACAGTCACTTCCCGTACAGTAAAAAAAAACCGGAGTCCCAGACTCCGGTTTTCACTGTCTTTAGTGATTACACCGCTTTGACGGCATCGGCAATACGGTGAGCGAATTCAGTCACCTGCGCTTCATCTTCACCTTCAACCATCACGCGAATTAACGGTTCTGTACCTGACTTACGCAGCAGAACACGTCCGCGATTACCCAGTGCAGCTTCAACTTCAGCCATCACCGCTTTCACGTTTTCATGTTCCAGCGGATCGCCGCTACCTGCGGTGTAACGTACGTTAACCAGCAGTTGCGGGAACATTTTCATGCCGCTGCACAGGTCGTGCAAACTCATATGGTTGCGCACCATCGCCGCCAGTACCTGCAGACCTGCAACAATACCGTCACCGGTGGTGGTTTTGTCCAGCAGGATCACATGGCCTGAGTTTTCAGCACCGATACGCCAGCCTTTTTCCTGCATTTTTTCCAGTACATAGCGGTCGCCGACTTTCGCACGGGCAAACGGAATACCCAACTGTTTCAGCGCCAGCTCGAGGCCCATATTGCTCATCAGCGTGCCTACCGCGCCACCGCGCAGCTGCCCCTGACGCAGGGCTTCACGGGCAATGATGTACATGATCTGATCGCCATCGACCTTATTGCCTTCGTGGTCAACCATAATGACGCGGTCGCCGTCACCATCCAGCGCAATACCCAGATCGGCTTTTTCCGCCATCACGCGCGCCTGCAGGGCGCGGACGTCGGTGGCACCGACTTCTTCATTGATGTTAACGCCGTTTGGCTCACAGCCAATAGCAATCACGTTTGCGCCCAGCTCACGCAGTACATTTGGCGCAATGTGGTACGTCGCACCATTAGCGCAATCCACCACAATTTTAAGCTCACTCAGACTCAATTCATTCGGGAAGGTGCCTTTGCAAAACTCGATATAACGACCGGCAGCATCAACGATACGGGTAGCTTTACCCAGGTCAGCCGAGTCCACGCAGGTGATCGTTTTTTCCATTTCAGCTTCGATAGCTTCTTCAACCGCATCCGGCAGTTTGGTCCCATCGATGGAGAAGAATTTAATCCCGTTGTCATAGTACGGGTTGTGTGAAGCGGAGATAACAATCCCGGCTTCAGCACGGAAGGCGCGCGTCAGATACGCAATGGCGGGTGTTGGCATTGGGCCCGTGAAAGAAGCCGACAGTCCGGCGGCAGCCAGACCCGCTTCCAGTGCGGACTCCAGCATATAGCCAGAAATACGCGTATCTTTGCCGATAATAATTTTACGTGAACCATGACGTGCCAGCACTTTTCCTGCAGCCCAACCCAGTTTGAGCACAAAGTCAGGGGTAATTGGGGCGTCGCCTACCCGACCACGGATGCCATCGGTGCCAAAATATTTACGATTACTCATAGCGTTTATTTTCCTTTGCAGACAATGTGGCTTCCACCACACGCATCGCTTCTACGGTTTCTTTGACGTCATGGACACGAATGATATGCGCCCCTTGCATTGCGGCAATGACCGCACACGCAAGGCTACCGCTCAGGCGTTCGGATGGCCCCACATTCAGCAACTGGCCAACCATTGATTTTCGTGACATCCCAACCAGCAATGGCAGATTAAAATGATGAAACTCAGCCAAACGTGCCAGTAATGTGTAGTTGTGAGTGAGATTTTTACCGAATCCGAACCCGGGGTCGAGCAACAATTTATCTTTTGTGATTCCAGCCCGCTCGCAGCGTGCTATTTGTTCAACAAAGTAACGATTTACATCAGCAAAAACATCCTCGTACTTTGGTGCTTCCTGCATGGTTTTCGGCTGACCCTGCATATGCATCAGACAAACCGGTAATCCGGTTTCTGCTGCGGCTTCCAGCGCCCCAGGCTCCGAGAGTGAGCGAATGTCATTAATGATATGTGCGCCGACTCTGGCGCACTCGCGAATCACTTCTGCTTTTGAAGTATCGACCGAAATCCACACTTCAAAACGTTGAGCAATCGCCTCCACCACCGGGATCACTCGCTGCAACTCTTCTTCCACGCTCACATCGGCCGCGCCTGGACGCGTGGATTCACCACCCACATCAATGATAGTCGCCCCAGCGTTAATCATCAGGTTTGCGTGTTTTACCGCCTCAACCAGAGAGTTGTGCGCACCACCATCGGAAAAGGAATCTGGCGTGACGTTCAAAATCCCCATGACGTGTGGATGGCTGAGATCCAGTGAAGACCCCTGAGCAAAGAGTTTCATAGTTTTATCCCTGATAACATCTTGAATATACAAATAAGAAAAACCCCGGGGCAAGCCCCAGGGTTTTAAATTAAAACACGGTCATCATCAACGATAACTTATTTGTCGCCCAGTTGCTCTGACATGGTGCCAGAGTCCGGCGCACGCGGTTCATCAACCGGACGCGGCGCGCTCGGCTTGCCGGTGCTGCCAGAGTTGTTGTTAGAAGAACCCGGTTCTTCCCAACCCGCTGGCGGGCGTACCTCGCGGCGAGCCATCAGATCATCAATCTGCGGCGCATCGATGGTCTCATATTTCATGAGCGCATCTTTCATCGAGTGCAGAATGTCCATGTTTTCGTTCAGCAGACGACGCGCACGGTCATAGTTACGCTCAATCAGCAGTTTAACTTCCTGATCGATAATACGAGCCGTTTCATCGGACATATGTTTAGCTTTCGCCACAGAACGTCCCAGGAACACTTCGCCTTCTTCTTCAGCGTACAGCAACGGACCGAGTTTCTCGGAGAAGCCCCACTGAGTAACCATGTTACGCGCCAGGTTAGTCGCGACTTTAATGTCGTTCGACGCACCGGTAGAAACATGTTCAACACCGTAGATGATCTCTTCGGCCAGACGACCGCCGTACAGCGTGGAGATCTGACTTTCCAGTTTCTGACGGCTGGCACTGATAGCGTCGCCTTCAGGCAGGAAGAAAGTCACACCCAGCGCACGACCGCGCGGGATAATCGTCACTTTGTGCACCGGATCGTGTTCCGGTACCAGGCGACCGATAATCGCGTGGCCTGCTTCGTGATACGCGGTAGATTCTTTCTGCGCTTCCGTCATCACCATGGAGCGACGTTCCGCACCCATCATGATTTTGTCTTTCGCTTTCTCGAATTCAACCATCGATACAACACGCTTGTTGCCACGAGCTGCAAACAGCGCCGCTTCGTTGACCAGGTTCGCGAGATCTGCACCGGAGAAGCCAGGCGTACCACGTGCAATGATTGCCGCATCGATATCCGGAGACAGCGGTACGCGACGCATATGCACTTTCAGGATCTGTTCACGACCGCGGACATCCGGCAGACCAACCACAACCTGACGGTCGAAACGGCCTGGACGCAGCAGCGCAGGGTCAAGAACGTCCGGACGGTTAGTTGCCGCGATAACGATAATGCCTTCGTTACCTTCGAAGCCGTCCATCTCAACCAGCATCTGGTTCAGTGTCTGCTCACGTTCATCGTGACCACCGCCCAGACCCGCACCACGCTGGCGGCCTACGGCGTCGATTTCATCGATGAAGATGATGCACGGTGCCGCTTTCTTGGCTTGTTCGAACATGTCACGCACACGAGATGCACCGACACCCACGAACATTTCCACGAAATCAGAACCGGAAATGGTGAAGAAAGGAACCTTCGCTTCACCTGCGATAGCTTTCGCCAGCAGGGTTTTACCCGTACCCGGAGGACCGACCATCAGGACGCCTTTCGGGATTTTACCGCCCAGCTTCTGGAAACGGCTCGGTTCGCGCAGATACTCAACCAGCTCAGCAACTTCTTCTTTTGCTTCGTCGCAACCAGCAACGTCCGCAAAAGTCGTTTTGATCTGATCTTCCGTCAGCATGCGCGCTTTGCTCTTACCGAACGACATGGCACCTTTGCCACCACCGCCCTGCATTTGACGCATGAAGAAGATCCAGACACCAATCAGCAGCAGCATTGGGAACCAGGAAATGAAGATAGAAGCCAGCAGGCTCGGCTCTTCAGGCGGTTCACCAACAACCTTGACGTTTTTGGTCAGCAGGTTATCAAGCAGCTTCGGATCGTTAACCGGAATGTAGGTCGTGTAACGGTTACTATCTTTCTTGGTAACGTTAATCTCACGTCCGTTGATCTTCGCTTCACGAACCTGGTCCTGATTGACCTCTTGCAGGAAGGTAGAGTAATCAACCTTACGGCCATTAGACTCGCTGGGCCCAAAGCTCTGGAATACTGACATCAGCACAACGGCAATGACCAGCCAGAGAATTAGGTTTTTCGCCATGTCACTCAAGGGATTAACCTCATATTACAACTGTGTTAAAAACAGCGTCAGGATACTCTATATCCAGTTTCTTTCAAACTTTCGTTTGAAATCTACCGGTTATGGTTTACGCCCGGTCGCTACAATATACACTTCACGCGAACGGGCGCGAGAAGAGTCCGGCTTACGAACTTTGACCTTCGTAAACAGGGAGCGAATCTCTCTTAGATACTCATCGAAGCCTTCGCCCTGGAACACCTTCACTACAAAACTACCACCTGGCGCTAATACATCACGAGCCATTCCAAGCGCCAGCTCTACCAGATACATGGCCCGGGGAATATCCACCGCCGGTGTTCCACACATATTTGGCGCCATATCAGACATGACAACTTGTACTTTACTGTCACCTACGCGCTCAAGTAACGCTTTCAGGACTAATTCATCACGAAAGTCGCCCTGAAGGAAGTCCACACCAACGATTGGATCCATAGGTAAAAGATCGCAAGCGATAATGCGGCCAGTGTTGCCGATCTGCGTAACCGCATATTGCGACCAGCCACCGGGTGCAGCACCGAGATCAACAATCGTCATCCCCGGTTTAAAAATTTTGTCACTTTGCTGTATTTCATCAAGTTTAAACCAGGCACGGGAACGTAACCCCTTTTTCTGCGCCTGCTGAACATATTTATCGCTAAAGTGTTCCTGAAGCCAGCGACTCGAGCTGGCAGAACGCTTTTTACCTGTCATTTCACATTCCCAAAGGGCAGTTCATCGTAACCAATGGTGTAAATTTCTACACAGCTATTTGGCGATATATGGGAGATGGCGGTAGAATGACCCGTTTTCAATCCCAACGTAAGCAAAAATATACGATGAATCTGAGTACTAAACAAAAACAGCACCTGAAAGGTCTGGCACATCCGCTCAAGCCTGTAGTTATGCTTGGCAACAATGGTTTGACCGAAGGGGTACTGGCCGAGATTGAACAAGCGTTAGAGCACCATGAACTTATCAAGGTGAAAATCGCCTCGGAAGATCGCGATACTAAAACCTTGATCGTGGAAGCTATCGTACGCGAAACCGGCGCCTGCAATGTACAGGTCATCGGTAAAACGCTGGTACTGTATCGCCCGACTAAAGAACGTAAAATCTCGCTGCCACGCTAAGAATATCCCAAAGTTGCACACGAAGTTTGTGTAAAACGCGGGATTTTCCGCTAGCAGGAGAGCAAAATGCCACGCTCTCTTCGTTGATAAAAGGCCGCTATGCGGCCTTTTTCCTTTCTTTACAATGTATCAACATCTTAACCAAGATGCGAATTACAGGTATTCTACCTTCGTTACTTCATATTCCACTTCACCGCCCGGCGTTTTGATAACCACCACGTCATCCTGCTCTTTACCGATCAGGCCACGAGCAATAGGCGAGTTCACCGAAATCAGGTTCTGTTTAAAATCGGCTTCATCATCGCCGACAATACGCCAGGTCTGCTCTTCGTCGTTATCGAGATTCAGCACGGTAACCGTCGCGCCGAAAACTACGCGACCATTGTTCGGCATTTTTGTGACGTCGATAACCTGCGCGTTGGACAGTTTAGCTTCGATATCTTTAATGCGCCCTTCGCAGAAACCCTGCTGTTCGCGCGCCGCGTGATACTCTGCATTTTCTTTCAGGTCGCCATGCTCGCGCGCATCTGCGATAGCGGCAATGATTTCAGGACGGCGCACCGATTTCAGAAAATCCAGCTCTTCGCGCAGTTTTTCAGCACCACGTAAGGTCATTGGGATAGCTTGCATTTGTTATACCTCTTGAACATTCCTGTAGGGGGCGGCTGCTCTCACCCCGGCTGCTAAGCCCACTCTGGCATACGCCATGCCAGAGTCAGAAGCAAAAAAATACCGACCCGGGGCTCAGGGTCCCAGGTCAGCTACAATTCTCTATTTGATGATCATTTTACCCTGGAGTTCCCTATGGGTCATCGTTTACTTTTTGGGGCGTTGCGCCGTAGTATGACGGCCTGTTTCCAGGTTGTTAGCGCGAGATTATGCGATTTTCCAGATTTACCATTGGATTGACTACCAGTATAGCGTTCAGCGTTCAGGCTGCGAACGTCGACGAGTATATCAATCAGCTCCCTGCCGGGGCCAACCTCGCCCTTATGGTACAGAAGGTTGGCGCACCTGCTCCTGCTATTGATTACCATAGCCAGCAGATGGCGCTGCCGGCCAGTACCCAGAAAGTGATCACCGCGCTGGCGGCATTGATTCAGCTCGGGCCAGACTTTCGTTTTACCACCACGCTTGAGACTAAAGGCAACGTGGAAGGCGGCGTTTTGAAAGGTGACTTAGTGGCGCGATTTGGTGCCGATCCGACGCTAAAACGTCAGGATATTCGCAATATGGTGGCAACCCTGAAAAAATCAGGCGTGACGCAAATTGCCGGAAATGTCATGATCGACACCTCCATTTTCGCCAGCCATGATAAAGCGCCTGGCTGGCCCTGGAACGACATGACGCAATGTTTTAGCGCACCGCCTGCGGCGGCTATTGTCGATCGTAACTGTTTCTCGGTTTCACTCTATAGCGCGCAAAAACCTAACGATCTCGCCTTTATCCGCGTGGCATCTTACTACCCGGTCACCATGTTCAGCCAAGTGCGTACTCTCGCTCGTGGCTCTGCCGAAGCGCAATATTGTGAACTGGACGTGGTTCCAGGCGATCTCAACCGCTTTACGTTGACCGGATGCCTGCCCCAACGAGCCGATCCGCTGCCGCTGGCATTCGCTATTCAGGACGGCGCCAGCTATGCCGGGGCGATTATCAAAGATGAGCTAAAACAAGCCGGTATCACTTACAGCGGGACTCTGCTGCGCCAGACGCTGGTCAACGAGCCGGGGACCGTGGTAGCCAGTAAGCAGTCGGCGCCGCTGCACGACCTGCTTAAGATTATGCTGAAAAAATCGGACAACATGATTGCTGATACCGTTTTCCGTATGATTGGCCATGCACGATTTAACGTGCCTGGCACCTGGAGAGCAGGTTCTGATGCCGTACGCCAGATTCTGCGTCAGCAAGCGGGTATTGATATCGGCAACACCATTATTGCCGACGGTTCTGGGCTCTCGCGCCATAACCTGATTGCCCCGGCGACCATGATGCAAGTGCTGCAATATATCGCTCAGCGCGATAACGAGCTGAACTTTATCACCATGCTCCCGCTGGCAGGCCATGACGGCTCTTTGCAATACCGTGCGGGTCTGCATCAGGCTGGCGTAGATGGCAAAGTATCGGCGAAGACAGGCTCACTGCAGGGGGTCTATAACCTTGCAGGCTTCATCACCACGGCAAGCGGTCAGCGCATGGCATTTGTGCAGTATCTGTCTGGTTATGCGGTAGAGCCAGCCGATCAGCGTAATCGCCGTATTCCACTGGTCCGCTTCGAGAGCCGGTTATACAAGGATATTTATCAGAATAACTGAGTATGTTTGCCGGATGGCAGCGCTAACGCACCTAATCCGGCCTTCTGAAACCTGGAAACAAAACCCCGGCAACATGGCCGGGGTTTTTAATGTGATTAACGCTTGTAGATGAACTCAACGCCTTCTTCGTCGTCTTCGTCCCAATCGTCATCCCAGTCATCTTCTGCTTCGTCTTCGACTTCAGCGAGCTGCTGGCGGTGATAATCATCCCACATGAACTCGACTTTCTCTGGCTGTTTCGCTTCTTCAGCCTGAACAATCGGGTTCTCGATGATAAAGGTCATCACATCCCAGCAGAGATCCTTCACGCCCAACTGGCTGGCGGCGGAGATCAGGTAATATTTACCTTCCCAGCCTAACGCTTCGGCGATCGCTTTCGCTTTCTCTTCCGCTTCAGCCTTGTCCAGCAAATCAATTTTGTTGAACACTAACCAACGCGGTTTAGACGCCAGATCCTGGCTGTATTTTTCAAGCTCGCCAATAATGATACGGGCATTTTCAACCGGATCGGAACCGTCAATCGGATCGATATCAATGAGGTGTAGCAGTACGCGGCAGCGTTCCAGGTGTTTCAGGAAGCGGATACCCAAGCCTGCGCCTTCAGCCGCGCCTTCAATCAGACCCGGAATGTCGGCAACCACAAAGCTCTTTTCGTTGTCCATACGCACCACACCCAGGCTCGGAACCAGAGTGGTGAACGGATAGTCAGCGACTTTCGGCTTCGCCGCGGACACCGCACGGATAAACGTCGATTTACCGGCGTTTGGCATGCCCAGCATCCCGACGTCCGCCAGCAGCATCAGCTCCAGCATCAGATCGCGTTTATCGCCCGGTGTACCCATCGTTTTCTGACGCGGAGTACGGTTGACCGAGGATTTGAAACGGGTGTTGCCCAGACCGTGCCAGCCGCCTTTAGCGACCATCAGACGCTGACCGTGTTTGGTCATGTCGCCCATGGTTTCGCCCGTGCCCTGATCGATTACACGCGTACCTACAGGCACTTTAATCGTGACATCTTTACCACGCTTGCCGGTGCAATCACGGCTCGCGCCATTCTGTCCACGTTCCGCGCGGAATGATTTTTCAAAACGGTAATCGATCAGCGTGTTCAGGTTTTCGTCGGCTTCCAGCCAAACGTCACCACCGTCACCACCGTCTCCACCGTCCGGACCGCCTTTTGGGATGTACTTTTCGCGGCGGAAGCTGACGCAACCATTACCGCCATCACCTGCAACGACCAGAATCGATGCTTCATCAACAAACTTCATTTTACTCTCCGTAAATCATTCGCCTGAGCGGGGCTGCGAAACCACCGTTTCATGCTTACGTAAACCGCCCCAAATTCGATGACCAATGGCGGAATACATCGCGCCCGCAACCACGATAAACGCACCGAGATAACCTAATAGGTTTAGCATCGGTCTGGCGAAGAAATCGGGCCAGGCCAGTGATAATAAATCTGAAAATAACAACGTAAACAGCGGAGTGAGCGTAATAATGGCGCTCACCTGTGCCGCCTGCCAACGCGCCATCGCTTCCGCGAGAGCACCGTATCCTACCAGCGTATTCAGGCCGCAGAATACAAGGCATGCCAGCTGCCAGTCACTGAGCTGCGTGATGACACCGGGTTTAGCCAACGGCAACAACGCAATAGTACATAAAGTGTACAGTAAAAACAGGATCTGCGGTGATGCCAGGCGGCGCAATAACACCTTTTGCGCGACCCCATAGCTCACCCAGACCATCGCCGCACCAACACCAAAGATAACGCCCCAGGTGTAATCGGTGAGTCGGGTAAAAATTTCGATCAGACTGGTATTAAAAAACAGAACCAGACCGCTCAGAAGCATAATGGCGCCAATCACCTGCGTACCGCGCATCTTTTCTTTCAGGATAAAGACGCTGGCAATCATCATACCAACCGGTGACAGCTGACCGATAACCTGCGAAGCCGTTGGGCTCAAATATTGCAAGGATGAACTAAACAGAATGAAGTTACCGAACAACCCACCGGTAGCGATAGCCAACAGGATCAGCCAACGCGCTTTGCGAAAAATACGCAACGGAGGGAGCTTTTTTTTAACCGCAAGAATAGCGCCAAGGCCAATGCTTGCCATTAAAAAACGGTAGAACACCACGGTAGGAGGCTCCATCACCTCCAGCACTTGCTTCATCGCTATTGGCAAAGCGCCCCAACATACTGCCGTTGTGAGTGCTAACAGAATACCAATACCTGCCTGCTGCTTCATGCCGTATTCCCTGCAAGGGCTCGTTTCCGGGTTATCACGGCGCGACGAGCGTATTTACCGGCCGTCGAATGTAAAAAGCCCCGCAACGTGTTGCGGGGCTTTTATCCGTTACCGGGACGCGAAAAACTTATTCAGCAACGATGCTGATGAATTTACGGTTTTTCGGGCCTTTCACTTCAAATTTCACTTTACCGTCTGCTTTAGCAAACAGAGTGTGGTCTTTGCCGCAACCAACGTTGGAACCAGCGTGGAATTTAGTACCACGTTGACGAACGATGATGCTACCAGCCAGAACTGTTTCACCGCCGAAGCGTTTTACGCCCAGACGTTTAGCTTCTGAATCGCGACCGTTACGAGTCGAGCCGCCAGCCTTTTTATGTGCCATTTAATCTGCTCCCCTTAACTTAAGCGCTGATGCCAGTGATTTTTACATCAGTGAACCACTGACGATGGCCCTGCTGCTTACGGTAGTGTTTACGACGACGAAACTTAACAATTTTAACTTTCTCGCCACGACCGTGAGCAACAACTTCAGCTTTGATAACGCCGCCATCAACGAAAGGAACGCCGATTTTGACTTCTTCACCGTTTGCGATCATCAGAACTTCTGCGAATTCAACAGATTCGCCAGTTGCGATGTCCAGCTTTTCCAGGCGAACGGTCTGACCTTCGCTTACTCGGTGTTGTTTACCACCACTTTGGAAAACCGCGTACATAAAAAACTCCGCTTCCGCGCACACCTTTTTGATGATTCAGAGTGCGCTATAAATATTCACAATAGGGCGCGAATATTACGCAAAACGCGAGCCTTTGACAAGTGCTACGTCAATACATGAAGAAAAAAAACACAACACGTACGGTAACGTTTATCTATGGCGTTTTTTCAGTACAATCAGCATATATTTATAACCCTAAACCCGACGTTACCTTCCGATACAGTGAGGTAATCGGGGCGAGAAGCCCGGCTTTTGCGATGAATTTAGAAAAAATCAATGAGTTAACCGCGCAAGATATGGCGGGGGTCAATGCGACAATCCTTGAACAGCTCAATTCCGACGTGCAGCTGATCAATCAACTGGGGTACTACATCGTTAGCGGCGGCGGAAAACGCATTCGCCCAATGATCGCCGTACTCGCCGCGCGTGCAGTTGGCTACCAGGAAAATGCGCACGTTACGATTGCAGCCCTCATCGAGTTTATCCACACCGCGACCCTGTTGCACGACGATGTTGTGGATGAGTCCGACATGCGCCGCGGAAAAGCCACGGCGAATGCGGCGTTTGGCAATGCGGCCAGCGTGCTGGTCGGCGATTTTATCTATACCCGCGCTTTTCAGATGATGACCAGCCTCGGTTCGCTGAAAGTGCTGGAAGTCATGTCGAAAGCGGTCAACGTCATCGCCGAAGGTGAAGTCTTGCAGTTGATGAACGTCAACGACCCGGACATCACTGAAGAAAACTATATGCGCGTTATCTACAGTAAGACCGCGCGTTTGTTTGAAGCGGCTGCCCAATGCTCTGGCATTCTGGCTGGTTGCAGCGAAGAACAAGAGAAAGGGTTGCAGGATTATGGCCGTTATCTCGGTACCGCTTTCCAGTTAATTGACGATTTGCTGGATTACAACGCGGATGGTGAGCAACTGGGTAAAAACGTCGGTGATGACCTCAACGAGGGCAAACCAACGCTGCCGCTGCTGCATGCCATGCGCCACGGCACCCCTGAACAAGCACAAATGATCCGCCAGGCTATTGAGCAGGGTAATGGCCGTCACCTTCTGGAACCTGTTCTGGAAGCGATGAACGCCTGTGGTTCCCTGGAGTGGACTCGCCAACGTGCAGAAGAAGAGGCTGATAAGGCCATCGCTGCGCTGCAGGTACTGCCTGATACGCCGTGGAGAGAAGCGCTGATTGGTCTGGCGCATATCGCCGTACAGCGCGACCGTTAATACCCTGCGGCATCTTTCATCATCCCGTGCCCTGCACGGGATGCTTTTATAAATTCCAATAAACACGTCCCCCTCTCCAGCAACCTTCGCATAAATTTGGCATATTCTGAATATACTCACACTTTACATGAACATTTTAGAACATTAGTTCTCCGGGCGTTATAGTGTCTCCACAACCGATCGTGGAACCATAAGTCGATAACCAAAGGAGAGATGAGTTTATGGAAAACAAGCTGATTGACTGGCATCCGGCCGATATCATCGCCGGACTGCGCAAGAAAGGGACCTCAATGGCCGCTGAATCACGTAAAAATGGATTAAGCTCATCAACGCTGGCCAATGCGTTAACACGCCCATGGCCAAAAGGTGAGTTGATTATCGCCCGATCGTTGGGAACCGACCCGTGGGTGATTTGGCCGTCACGCTATCACGATGCAAAAACACATGAATTTATCGACAGAACGCGGATGATGAGGGGACGCAAAGAGAAACAGAATCCTGAATGAACACTGATGAGTAGTAACCCCCGGTTCACAGAACTGGGGGTTACAAGAGACGTAGACGATTACTCGCCTTTCACGCGCTCAATGTTTGCGCCCAGCGCGCGCAGTTTATCTTCGATGCGCTCATAGCCGCGATCGATGTGATAAATACGATCGACTACCGTCGTACCTTCAGCAATACACCCTGCCAGCACGAGGCTTGCAGATGCGCGCAGATCGGTCGCCATAACCTGTGCGCCGGAGAGCGTTTCCACACCGTGGCAAATCACGGTATTGCTTTCGATTTCTGCGTGAGCGCCCATACGGCTCAGCTCAGGCACGTGCATAAAGCGGTTCTCAAACACGGTTTCCGTGATGAAACCCGTCCCTTCTGCCACCAGGTTCAGCAACGTGAACTGGGCCTGCATATCGGTAGGGAACGCCGGGTGCGGCGCTGTGCGCACATTGACCGCTTTCGGACGTTTACCGTGCATGTCCAGGCTGATCCAGTCGTCACCGACTTCGATATCCGCTCCCGCATCACGCAGCTTCGCCAGAACGGCATCCAGCGTGTCAGGTTGTGCATTGCGGCAGATAATTTTGCCGCGAGAAATTGCCGCTGCGACCAGGAAAGTACCGGTTTCGATGCGGTCAGGCAGAACGCGATACACACCGCCGCCGAGGCGCTCAACGCCTTCGATAGTAATACGATCGGTACCCTGGCCTGTGATTTTTGCGCCCAGCGCAATCAGGAAGTTCGCGGTATCCACGATCTCCGGCTCACGCGCGGCGTTTTCGATGATGGTAGTGCCTTCGGCAAGCGTTGCTGCGCACATGATAGTGACCGTCGCGCCGACGCTCACTTTGTCCATGACGATATGCGCGCCTTTCAGGCGGCCATCAACGGACGCTTTCACATAGCCTTCTTCAAGCTTAATAGTCGCGCCTAACTGCTCCAGACCGGTAATGTGCAGGTCAACCGGACGCGCGCCGATGGTGCAGCCGCCCGGCAGTGAAACCTGGCCCTGGCCAAAGCGGGCAACCAGCGGCCCAAGCGCCCAGATGGATGCACGCATGGTTTTGACCAGATCGTACGGCGCACAGAAGACGTTCACGTCACGTGCATCAATGTGCACAGAACCATTACGCTCAACTTTCGCCCCCAACTGGCTCAGCAGCTTCATTGAGGTGTCAACATCCTTCAGTTTCGGGACGTTCTGGATCTCTACAGGTTCTTCAGCCAGCAGCGCCGCAAACAGGATCGGCAGCGCGGCGTTTTTAGCGCCTGAAATTGTGACTTCGCCCTGGAGCTTGGTTGGCCCCTGAACACGAAATTTATCCATTATTCTGTTCTCTGTTAAGAATTTATCTTCGCTACCGGCATATCACCCGTAGCTCAAAAACCGTTAAGTTTGCGATCGCGCGCCCATTCCGCTGGAGTAAACGCCTTAATCGACACGGCATGAATGCGGTTGTCCGCAATGTACTCCATCAACGGGCCATAGACCGATTGCTGTTTCTTGACCCGGCTCATGCCTTCAAACATCTCACCCACGGCAATAACCTGAAAGTGACTGCCGTCGCCAGAAACGTGGACTTCCTGGAGGGAGAGTGCATTCATCAGCACGCTCTGAATTTCATTATTTTCCATGGGCTCTTCATTCGTCAGATAGTGAAAACAGCCCAACATCTTAGAGCAAAGTGGCGCTGTCATAAATAAGCAAAAAGCCCCGCTGATAAATCAGACAAGGCTTTAGTGGCAGATCCCCCGCAGAGGAGTTGCCGGATGGCGGCACAAGACCTTATCCGGCTTACAAAAATTAACGCGGAAGAACGTCGTCAGGCAAATTGTAAAGCTGCGCCAGCGTGTACACTTTATCGTTAACGCCAGCGAGCGAAACGCTGTTCCCCTGCTGCTTGCCCTCATTAATCAGGTGCAGCAGTAATGCCAGACCACCGGTATCCACCCGGGAAATCTGGTTCAGGTCGATGCAGGATACCCCTTTCATCGCCTCAACTCGCGCATCCCATAATGGGTTTAACACGTCCTGATCCAGCTCTCCCACCAGCACCAGCTTGTCGCCTTCACGCATCCAGGTGAGTGACTGCGTCATTATTTTTTCTCTTCCAGCGTGATTTTCTGCTGAGAAATAGATTTCAGCTGTGCCGTCAGGCCATCAATACCTTTCGTACGCAGCAGGTCGCTCCACTCATTCTGTTTGGTGGTGATCATACTTACGCCTTCAGCAATCATGTCATACGCCTGCCAGTTACCCGTCTGGGAATTTTTACGCCACTGGAAATCCAGACGTACCGGAGGACGACCGTTTGGATCGATGATGGTTACGCGGATAGGCACGATGGTCGCATCACCCAGCGGCTGCTCAGGGGCAATCTGATAGGTCTGGCCGTGGTACATCGCCAGCGCCTGACCGTAAGCCTGCTTCAGATATTCACGGAATGCGGCGAAATAGGCGTCACGCTGAGCCGGTGTCGCATCTTTGTAGTAGCGGCCCAGTACCAGTGCGCCTGCATACTTAACCTGCACGTAAGGCAGCAGTTCCTGATCGACCACCTGACGCAGGTAATCCGGGTTGGAACGGATTTTAGGTTGCTCGTTCTTCAGACGGTCAAACGTCTTCTGCGCCGCCTCATCCATCAGTTTGTACGGGTTCGTCTGGTCCGCTGCGGTTGCCGCGCTAAGTGGAGCAATTACCAGCATAGCCACCATCATCAATCGTTTAAACATACGTCGATTCTCCTGAGATTATTTCGTTGCGCCCGCAGGCGTAGTGGCTTCATTATTGCCTTCAGTTGCGGCTGGCGCATCGCCAGAATTCTTATTGTCATCACCTTTACTGTTGCTGTTGTAAAGGAACTGACCAATCATATCTTCCAGCACCATCGCAGATTTCGTGTCCTGAATCGTACCGCCATCTTTGAGGATAGACGTTCCCAGCTCAGGATCTTCAAAACCTACGTTCAATGCCAGATACTGTTCGCCCAACAGACCGGAAGTACGGATGCTCAGAGAACTGGTGTCAGGAATATGGTTAAAACGCGATTCAATTTCCAGCGTCACGCGCGGCAGGTACGTTTTCTGATCTAACGAGATGTCCGATACGCGTCCTACCACGACCCCGCCAATCCGCACCGGAGAGCGCTCTCTCAGACCGCCGATATTATCAAAGGTCGCATAAATCGTATAAGTCGGTTCAGTACGCATTGAGGTGACGTTCGCCGCCTTTAGGCAGACAAACAGCGCGGCCAGCAGCGCAACCAGCAGGAATAACCCGACCCAAATTTCATTTTTTTTCGTTTGCATGAACTCAATTCCCAAACATCAGTGCGGTCAGCACAAAATCCAGCCCCAGAACGGCAAGAGAGGCGTGCACTACGGTGCGTGTCGTTGCCCGGCTAATCCCGGCAGAGGTCGGGATAGCATCATAACCATTGAACAATGCAATCCAGGTGACCGTAATGGCAAAAACCACGCTCTTAATCAGGCAGTTGACCAGATCCAGACGCCAGTCGACGGCATTTTGCATAGCCGACCAGAAAAAGCCTGCATCAATACCTTTCCAGCTTACGCCAACCAACGACCCACCCCAGATCCCCACCGCGACAAATATAATCGTCAGCAGCGGCAATGAAATGACACCGGCCCAAAAACGCGGGGAGATCACTCGGCGCAGTGGATCGACGGCCATCATTTCCAGGCTGGAAAGCTGCTCGGTCGCCCGCATCAGGCCAATCTCTGCGGTTAAGGCCGATCCGGCCCGCCCGGCAAACAATAGCGCCGCAACCACCGGCCCCAGCTCACGTAGCAATGACAGCGCCACCAGCATACCGAGGCTGGTTTCCGCACTGTAGGTCGTCAGCACCAGGTATCCCTGCAACCCCAGCACCATGCCGATGAACACGCCAGAAACAATAATGATCAGCATCGATAAGACACCGACATTATAGAGCTGGCGTATCAGCAGCGGCGCATGTTTGCGAAACTCCGGCTTGCCGACAACTGCATTGAACAACATTAATCCGGCTCGCCCGAACGTCCTGAGGGTTTTTATTCCCCGATGTCCGAGTGATGCCAGCGCATTTAACAACATGGGTGGCTTAACTCCCTGTTTTGAGTAAATCGATGTGGTAGTCGCCCGCCGGGTAACGGAACGGAACCGGTCCATCGGCAATGCCATCGAGGAACTGACGCACACGCGGATCGGCATTTTCTTGCAGCGCCTGAGCACTACCGTAGGCCACTATTTTTTTGTCCGCCATAATATAGGCGTAATCCGCAATACTCAGCACTTCTGGCACATCATGGGAAACCACCACGCAGGTGACGCCCAGCGCGCTGTTCAGTTCAGAAATCAGCTTCACCAGCACGCCCATGGTGATGGGATCCTGGCCGACGAACGGCTCATCAAACATAATAAGGTCTGGCTCCAGCGCGATAGCACGTGCTAACGCAGCACGACGCGCCATCCCACCAGATAATTCAGAAGGCATTAATTTTGCCGCGCCCCGCAGGCCAACGGCCTCGAGCTTCATCATTACCGTGCTTTTCAGCAGCGGCGCAGGCAGCGTTGTATGCTCGCGCAACGGGTATGCAACGTTGTCAAACACATTCATATCAGTAAACAGCGCACCAGACTGGAATAGCATGCTCATGCGCTTACGCACGGTAAATAAACGCGAACGGGACATGGCCGGGACATTTTCGCCGTCAAACAGGATCTCGCCCTTATCGGGGGAAATTTGTCCGCCGATCAGACGCAACAGCGTCGTTTTGCCGATGCCTGATGGCCCCATGATCGCCGTCACCTTACCACGCGGCACCGTCAGGGAAATATTATCAAAGATGCAGCGGTCGCCTCGGGAAAAGCTGACATCGCGCATATCGATTAGATTCGCCACAGACTGACCCATTGATTCATCCTTTACTATTGCCTCGTTGATCGAAGAGCTTGGCGCTCAATTTAGCCCTGAACCCAACATATTTACAGATTATTACCTGTCCTGGTTAGCGAAAGCTGGCATTTGTTTTACTTTTTAGCTGCATAAAGTCAAAATTAAGAATTCGTGACGGCTTCCAGAAATCCTTCAAGTGGACCGGCGAGTATACCTGAAGAAAGGACTTTAGATGCTTTTAGCGACGGCGCTGTTAATAATTGGTTTACTTCTGGTGGTCTACGGTGCCGACCGACTGGTATTTGCCGCATCCATTTTATGTCGAAACTTCGGTATTCCCCCCATTATCATCGGGATGACCGTGGTCAGCATTGGTACATCGTTACCCGAGATAATTGTCTCCGTTGCCGCATCGATGAACGGGCAGCTTGATTTAGCCGTCGGTACCGCCATCGGCTCTAACATTACCAACATTCTGCTTATTTTAGGCCTGTCGGCGCTGATTCATCCTTTTACCGTGCATTCTGATGTTCTGCGTCGTGAATTACCGCTAATGTTGCTGGTAAGCATCTTAGCCGCATCGGTCCTGTATGACGGGCAATTGAGTCGCAGCGATGGTTTCTTTCTTCTGCTTCTGGCCGTGCTATGGCTGTTATTCATTGTTAAAATCGCCCGTCTGGCTGAGCGACAAGGTAACGACAGCCTGACCCGCGAGCAGATCGCGGAACTGCCGCGCGAAGGCGGGTTACCGGTCGCATTTTTGTGGTTGGGTATTGCGCTAATTATTATGCCAATGGCAACGCGTATGGTGGTAGATAACGCAACCGTACTGGCGAACTACTTCGCCATGAGCGAACTCACCATCGGGCTGACGGTTGTCGCCATTGGTACCAGCCTGCCGGAGCTGGCAACGGCAATTGCGGGTCTGCGTAAAGGTGAAAACGATATTGCCGTCGGCAACATCATCGGTGCGAACATTTTTAATATTGTTATCGTCCTCGGACTGCCGGCGCTGATTACGCCGGGTGAAGTCAATCCGATGGCCTTCACCCGTGACTATAGCGTCATGCTGCTGGTGAGCGTAATTTTTGCACTACTCTGCTGGCGACGTCCGCGCCAGATTGGTCGCGGCGCGGGTGCGCTGCTGACCGGCGGTTTTATCATATGGCTGGCGATGCTGTATTGGTTATCGCCACTTCTCGTTGGATAACTGGAAACGCATTATGTCGCACTTAGAGTTGCAACCGGGTTTTGACTTTCAGCAAGCAGGCAAGGAAGTCCTGGCAATTGAACGTGAAGGCCTGGCAGAGCTTGATCAGTACATCAACCAAAATTTTACTCTCGCCTGCGAGAAAATATTCAGTTGCCCGGGCAAAGTTGTAGTGATGGGGATGGGGAAATCTGGACATATCGGGCGGAAAATGGCGGCCACATTTGCCAGCACCGGCACCCCCTCATTTTTCGTGCATCCAGGCGAAGCCGCACATGGCGATCTGGGCATGGTCTCGCCGCAGGATGTAGTCATCGCCATCTCTAACTCCGGTGAATCCAATGAGATAGCGGCGTTAATCCCGGTGTTAAAACGTCTTCATGTACCGCTTATCTGCATGACCGGTCGTCCGGAAAGCAGCATGGCGCGTGCGGCAGATGTGCATCTGTGTGTTAAAGTGCCCAAGGAAGCTTGCCCGTTAGGCCTGGCGCCGACCAGCAGCACGACCGCAACGCTGGTGATGGGCGATGCGCTAGCCGTAGCATTATTAAAAGCGCGTGGCTTTACCGCGGAAGATTTTGCGTTATCTCATCCCGGTGGCGCACTAGGCCGTAAGCTTTTACTGCGCGTTAACGATATTATGCATACGGGCGATGAGATCCCGCATGTGACTAAAAGCGCCAGCCTGCGTGACGCCTTACTTGAGATCACGCGTAAAAATCTCGGCATGACCGTCATTTGCGATGATGACATGAAGATTGACGGTATTTTCACCGATGGCGATTTACGTCGCGTCTTCGATATGGGCGTTGATGTTCGCCAGTTAGGCATTGCCGATGTGATGACCCCTGGCGGCATTCGCGTGCGTCCGGGCATTCTTGCCGTCGATGCCCTGAACTTAATGCAGTCCCGCCATATCACCTCGGTTATGGTTGCTGATGGCGACCGGTTACTTGGTGTGTTACATATGCATGATCTGCTGCGTGCAGGTGTAGTGTAAGAAACTCAAGGATAAAGAAAATGAGTAAAGCAGGTGCGTCGCTTGCGACCTGTTATGGACCCGTCAGCACAGACGTTATCACCCGGGCAGAGAACATCTGTTTGCTGATCCTGGATGTGGATGGCGTACTGTCTGATGGTCTGATTTATATGGGCAACAACGGTGAAGAGCTGAAGGCTTTTAACGTCCGCGATGGTTACGGAATTCGCTGTGCGCTCACTTCCGGTATCGAGGTTGCCATTATTACCGGACGAAAGGCTAAACTTGTAGAAGATCGCTGTGCCACATTGGGGATCACGCATTTGTATCAGGGGCAGTCAGACAAACTGGTCGCCTTTAACGATCTCCTTAGCAAACTGGCGATCGCTCCTGAAAATGTTGCGTACGTTGGCGATGATCTGATCGACTGGCCGGTGATGGCACAAGTGGGATTAAGCGTGGCGGTGGCGGATGCTCATCCTTTGCTGATCCCGCGGGCCGATTATGTCACCCGCATCGATGGGGGACGCGGCGCGGTACGTGAAGTCTGCGATTTATTACTCCTGGCGCAGGGCAAACTGGACGAGGCCAAAGGGCAATCGATATGAGCAAAACCAGACGTTGGGTTATCATTCTACTGTCGCTGGCTGTCCTTGTGATGATTGGTATTAATCTGGCAGACAAAGACGACACCGCTGAGGTCGTCGTAAATAACAACGAGCCAACCTATAAGAGCGAACATACTGATACCGTTGTGTATAGTCCCGAAGGCGCACTGAGCTATCACTTGATCGCGCAAAACGTTGAATATTATTCGGAACAAGCGGTTTCGTGGTTTACTCAACCGGTATTAACCACATTTGATAAGGATAAAGTACCGACCTGGACGATCAAGGCTGATAAAGCCAAATTGACCAACGATCGGATGCTATATCTGTACGGCCATGTTGAGGTCAACGCCCTGGTGCCCGACTCTCAACTACGCAGAATTACGACCGATAACGCACAGATTAACCTGGTGACACAAGACGTCACTTCCGATGATCTCGTCACGTTATATGGCACAACATTTAACTCCAGCGGACTGAAGATGCGCGGCAACTTACGCAGCAAGAACGCCGAGCTGATTGAAAAGGTTAGAACCTCATATGAAATCCAAAACAAACAAACTCAGCCTTAATCTTGTGCTTGCCAGCGCACTTCTGGCCGCCAGCATCCCGGCATTCGCCGTCACCGGCGATACCGAGCAGCCGATTCACATTGAGTCGGACCAGCAGTCCCTTGATATGCAAGGCAATGTGGTGACCTTTACTGGCAACGTGATTGTGACTCAGGGCACCATCAAAATTAACGCCGATAAAGTCGTCGTGACCCGCCCTGGCGGTGAAGACGGTAAAGAAGTCATTGATGGCTACGGTAATCCTGCAACCTTTTACCAGATGCAGGACAACGGTAAACCGGTTAAAGGCCACGCCTCACACATGCATTATGAACTGGCGAAAGACTTCGTCGTTCTCACCGGTAAGGCTTACCTGGAACAGCTCGATAGCAACATCACAGGCGATAAGATCACCTATCTGGTGAAAGAGCAGAAAATGCAGGCCTTCAGCGATAAAGGCAAACGCGTCACCACCGTTCTGGTACCGTCGCAGTTGCAGGACAAAAACAAGGCTCCGGCAGAGAAAAAAGGTAACTGATTCGTTATGGCAACATTAACTGCAAAGAACCTTGCAAAAGCCTATAAGGGCCGCCGTGTGGTGGAAGATGTCAGTCTGACCGTCAACTCCGGGGAGATCGTCGGTCTGCTCGGTCCTAACGGTGCGGGCAAGACAACGACCTTTTACATGGTGGTCGGCATTGTTCCGCGTGATGCGGGCAACATTATCATTGATGACGAAGACATCAGCCTGCTGCCTCTGCATGCGCGCGCGCGTCGCGGCATCGGCTACTTGCCGCAGGAAGCGTCTATTTTCCGTCGCCTGAGCGTGTTTGATAACCTGATGGCGGTGCTGCAAATTCGTGACGATCTTACCAGCGAGCAGCGGGAAGATCGCGCCAACGAGCTGATGGAAGAGTTCCACATCGAACACCTGCGTGACAGCATGGGACAGTCGCTCTCCGGTGGTGAACGACGCCGCGTGGAGATCGCCCGCGCACTGGCCGCGAATCCGAAATTTATCCTGCTGGATGAACCGTTTGCCGGTGTTGACCCGATTTCCGTTATTGATATCAAACGGATCATCGAACACCTGCGCGACAGCGGGCTTGGGGTGCTGATTACCGACCATAACGTTCGCGAAACGCTGGCAGTGTGTGAGCGCGCCTACATCGTGAGTCAGGGCCACCTGATCGCGCATGGCACGCCAACAGAAATACTGCAGGATGAGCACGTTAAACGCGTATACCTTGGGGAAGACTTCAGACTCTGATAGGGTAGAAGACTTCACGTCACCGCAGGAGAGAACAACTCTGAACATGAAGCAAGGTTTGCAACTCAGGCTTAGCCAACAACTGGCGATGACGCCTCAGCTACAACAGGCTATCCGTCTGTTGCAGCTGTCCACGCTGGAACTTCAGCAAGAACTTCAGCAAGCGCTGGAAAGTAACCCACTGCTCGAGCAAACCGATCTTCACGACGAAATTGATACCCAGGAAAAACAGGACAGCGAATCCCTCGACACCGCAGATGCTCTCGAACAAAAAGAGATGCCAGAGGAGCTGCCGCTTGACGCCAGTTGGGATGAAATTTACACCGCCGGTACGCCTTCTGGCACCAGCGGGGATTACATCGACGACGAACTGCCTGTGTATCAGGGTGAGACCACGCAATCGCTGCAGGATTACCTGATGTGGCAAGTGGAGCTGACCCCGTTCTCGGATACCGATCGCGCAATTGCGACATCCATTGTTGATGCGGTAGACGAAACCGGTTATCTCACCGTAACCCTGGACGATATTCTCGAAAGCATGGGCGATGACGACGTCGGCATGGACGAAATCGAAGCCGTGCTTAAACGCATTCAGCGTTTTGATCCCGTGGGCGTGGCGGCCAAAGATCTCCGCGACTGCTTATTGATCCAACTTTCACAGTTTGATAAAGCCACGCCGTGGCTGGAAGAAGCGCGCCTGATCATCAGCGATCACCTCGATCTGTTAGCCAACCATGACTTCCGCACGCTGATGCGCGTAACCCGGCTGAAAGAAGATGTGCTGAAAGAAGCCGTCAATCTTATTCAGTCCCTGGACCCCAGACCTGGGCAGTCTATCCAGACCGGGGAGCCAGAATACGTTATTCCGGATGTACTGGTGCGTAAGCATAACGATCGCTGGGTGGTCGAACTCAACGGCGACAGCATTCCACGGTTGCAGATTAACCAGCACTACGCCGCCATGTGCAACAGCGCGCGCAACGATGCTGACAGCCAGTTTATTCGTAGCAATCTGCAGGATGCAAAGTGGCTGATTAAAAGCCTGGAAAGTCGCAATGATACGCTGCTGCGCGTCAGTCGCTGTATCGTTGAACAGCAGCAAGCCTTCTTTGATCAAGGCGAAGAGTTTATGAAACCGATGGTGCTGGCGGATATCGCCCAGGCCGTCGAGATGCACGAATCGACCATTTCCCGAGTGACCACGCAAAAGTATCTGCACAGTCCGCGCGGCATTTTTGAATTGAAGTATTTCTTTTCCAGTCACGTTAACACTGAAGGCGGAGGCGAAGCCTCATCCACAGCTATACGTGCACTGGTGAAGAAATTAATTGCTGCGGAAAACCCCGCGAAACCGCTGAGTGACAGCAAGTTAACCTCTATGCTGTCAGAACAGGGTATCATGGTGGCACGCCGCACTGTTGCGAAGTACCGAGAGTCTTTATCCATTCCGCCGTCGAACCAGCGCAAACAGCTGGTCTGACCCAACCGATAAGGAAGACACTATGCAGCTCAACATCACTGGAAACAACGTCGAAATCACTGAAGCCTTACGCGATTTTGTTAATACAAAATTCGCCAAGCTAGAACAATATTTCGACCGGATTAATCAGGTCTATATTGTGTTGAAAGTGGAGAAGGTGACACATATCTCGGACGCAACACTGCATGTGAACGGTGGCGAAATTCATGCCAGCGCGGAAGGTCAGGATATGTACGCCGCCATTGACGGTTTAATTGATAAACTGGCTCGGCAGTTAACAAAACATAAAGATAAACTGAAACAGCACTAACTTGTCCGGGCAGTTAGCGGGTGCAGGACGGCCTGTTGTGTCGCACAACGGGCCATTTGTACAGTTAGCGCTTAGGTGAAATTATGACAAATAACGATACGACTCTACAACTGAGCAATGTTCTTAACCAGGAATGTACACGCGCTGGCGTTCACTGCCAAAGCAAGAAACGCGCGCTGGAAATCATCAGCGAACTGGCGGCAAAACAGCTCAGCTTGCCCTCTCAGGTGGTATTTGAAGCCATTCTGACGCGTGAAAAAATGGGCAGTACCGGCATCGGTAATGGAATTGCTATCCCGCACGGAAAGCTGGAAGAAGACACGATGCGCGCAGTTGGCGTGTTTGTGCAACTTGAAACGCCAATTGCTTTCGACGCCATTGATAATCAACCCGTCGATCTGCTTTTCGCCCTGCTGGTTCCGGCAGACCAAACCAAGACGCATTTGCATACGTTGTCGCTGGTCGCTAAACGTCTGGCCGATAAAACCATCTGCCGCCGCCTGCGCGCAGCACAGAGTGACCAAGAGTTGTATCAAATCATCACGGACACCGAAGGTGGACTGGATGAAGCATAACAACCCAATGGCATCCTTTTTTGTCGTTGTGAGGAGAAACAGTACATGGTACTGATGATCGTCAGCGGTCGTTCGGGGTCAGGAAAATCTGTCGCCCTGCGAGCGCTGGAAGATATGGGTTTTTACTGCGTGGATAACCTTCCCGTAGTGCTGTTGCCCGATCTGGCTCGTACTCTGGCCGATCGCCAGATTTCTGCGGCCGTCAGCATTGATGTGCGCAACATGCCTGAGTCCCCAGAGATTTTCGAGCAGGCAATGAACAATCTGCCTGAAGGCTTCTCACCACAGTTGCTGTTCCTTGACGCCGATCGTAACACCCTGATTCGCCGCTACAGCGACACGCGTCGCCTGCATCCTCTTTCCAGCAAGAACTTATCTCTGGAGAGCGCTATCGATAAGGAAAGCGATTTGCTGGAGCCGCTGCGCTCTCGTGCTGACCTGATCGTGGATACCTCCGAAATGTCCGTGCACGAACTGGCGGAAATGTTGCGTACCCGCCTGCTGGGCAAGCGTGAACGCGAGTTGACGATGGTATTCGAATCCTTTGGTTTCAAACACGGTATCCCAATTGACGCGGATTACGTCTTTGACGTGCGCTTCCTGCCTAACCCGCACTGGGATCCGAAGCTGCGCCCGATGACCGGCCTTGACCGCCCCGTTGCCGCCTTCCTTGACAGGCACACAGAAGTACACAATTTTATCTACCAGACTCGCAGCTATCTTGAGCTATGGTTACCCATGCTGGAGACCAACAACCGCAGCTACCTCACCGTAGCTATTGGCTGTACCGGCGGGAAACACCGTTCGGTGTATATTGCAGAGCAGCTGGCAGACTACTTCCGCTCACGCGGTAAAAACGTACAGTCACGCCATCGTACGCTGGAAAAACGTAAATCATGACCGTGAAGCAAACTGTTGAAATCACGAATAAGCTGGGTATGCATGCTCGCCCAGCCATGAAACTGTTTGAATTGATGCAGGGTTTTGAAGCAGAAGTTTTGCTGCGTAATGATGAAGGAACGGAAGCCGAGGCAAACAGTGTTATCGCTCTGCTGATGCTGGATTCCGCCAAAGGGCGTCAGATAGAAGTTGAAGCCACGGGTCCACAGGAAGTGGAAGCCCTGGCAGCGGTGATTGCCCTGTTTAATTCAGGGTTTGATGAAGATTAGCCGAGTACCTGAAGCGCTGCGCTCATCAGGCCTACACGGCAACGTCACACTCCCGTAGGCCGGATCCGTATACGGCAATAAACCCATTAATACAGCTTATTTTCCCGCATAAACGACCCACCGCCTAGCTGGCGCATTTGGCGCATAATCCACGCCTGACGGCTACGTACATAACCAGAAGGCGCATTCGCTTTAAAACGCAAAGGATTGGGTAATACCGCCGCCAGCAAGGCCGCTTCAGACAGACTCAGCCGACTGGCTGGCTTATGGAAATAGCGCTGCGCCGCTGCCTCCACGCCGAAAACCCCATCACCAAACTCAGCAATATTCAGGTAAACGGTCAGAATACGCTTCTTGCTCCAGACGGTTTCCATACCCAGCGTCAGCCCGGCTTCAAGACCTTTACGCACCCAGCTACGTCCATCCCACAGAAAGAGGTTTTTTGCCGTCTGTTGCGATAACGTCGACGCCCCGCGAATACGGTTTTCATTACGTTCGTTGTGCGCCAGCGCTTTCTCTATGGCGGAAACATCGAATCCCCAGTGCTCGGGAAACTTCTGGTCCTCCGCGGCGATCACCGCCAGTCCCATCCACGGTGAGATCTCATCCATGCTCACCCAGTCTGAGTGCGCCACATAACCGAAATCACCGGACAGCCATGCGCTCAGTTGCCGCTCGACCATCACGGCAGAGAAAGGGACTGGCATCACGCTGAAAAGTGCGATGCCCCCGCCCCAGAATACGGCGAGGACAACGACCGCCCGCAGAAAGATACGTCGCAGAAAGGCGGTAACTCCTTTTCTCATTCAGCCAGCACCAGCACACGTGATACCAGTTTATCGATACCACTCGCGGCCTGAGCGATGTCCTGCGCCAGCATATAGGCGGGAGTGGTGACGATTTTGTTGTCTTCATCAACGACAATGTCATCAACCGGACAAGGCACATGTTCTGCGCCCATCTCTTCCAGCACCTCTGCCGTATCAATATCAGTACCGATGGTCAGACGCAGCGGAAAGTCAAAAATTTTAGGTAACATGGCAGGCGCAATGCACATAAATCCCAGCGGCTTACCCGCCTGATGCATAGCCACCGCCAGCGCAGCTAAGTCGCTATCAACCCGGCACTCACTGCCCTGGCTGGCAAAATTGCTCAGATTTTTGGCCGCGCCAAACCCGCCTGGCACGATCAACGCATCCAGTTCCGTTGAGACTGCCTGAGCAAGTGGGCGAATATCACCGCGTGTTATACGGGCGGCTTCAATCAGCACATTACGCGTTTCCTGCATCGGCTCGCCGGTCAGATGATTAATCACATCCGCTTGTTGTTTATCCGGTGCGAAACAGACGGCCTGAGCGCCGTTGCGGGCAATCGCCAGAAGCGTGAGAACAGTTTCATGGATCTCTGCGCCGTCATACACGCCGCATCCGCTGAGCACTACACCCACTTTTTTCATCGTGATACTCCTTTCTCAACTGGCTGAAACATATTAGTTATTATGATTTAAATGCTACGCTTCACACATTTAACTGATTCATGTAACAAATTATTTAAGATTTGCTATCTTAACTGCGTGCGGCCTGAAAATTAGGGCTGCGCCCTTGTAAACAATGATAATAATTTACGGCGCAGCCACGATTTCCCTGGTGTTGGCGCAGTATTCGCGCACCCCGGTCAAGCCGGGGTCATTTTTTTTCCACGCTCGCCACCCAGGCCTTCAATACCGCCACGTCGTGCTGCCACTCCTGCTTCATCTCTTCAATCCATTCAGCAACATTATCTTCCCAGGCTGGAAGGTCTGGCGATTGGATTTGCTGACCTAACTGTTGCAGGTGGCGCAGCCCCACTGAACCTGCCGCGCCTTTAATTTTATGGCCTTCCTCAACAACGCCTTTTTTATCCCGTGCGGTCAGATTGGACTCCAGCACGCTCAAATATCCCGGCATCATCTTCTCAAACACCGCCAGTCCGTCGGTTATTAACTTCGGTCCCACCAGCTCGAGGTATTGTTCCAACATAGGAATATCTAACAGCGCTTGCGATTTACTGCTCTCTTCAGATGTCACAGTGCTCTCCTCTTTGTTTCGGGTATCCCAGTATTTTTTGATCATGGCGGTTAACGCCGGAACCGACAGCGGCTTACTCAGCACGTCGTCCATTCCCGCGTCCAGATACTCTTTTTTATCTTTCAGAACGTTGGCGGTAAGCGCAACCAGCGGCGGCAGGTCCTCACGGGCGTATTTTTGCGTCAGCTCGCGCGAGATATCCAGACCGGTCATATCCGGTAGCTGAATATCCAGCAGCACCAGGTCATATTCGCCCGGCGTGAACATTTCCAGCGCGGCTTTCCCGGTCATGGCGACATCCACGCTGTTGCCCAGTTTTTCCAGCACTGAACGCGCGACAATAACGTTCAGTTCGATATCTTCCACCAGCAGCACATTCAGGGCTGGCAGCGGCATGTCGTCGTCTTCAAAGGCGTCTTCAATCTCTTCCGCTACCGCAGGCGCATGCACGGTCAGCGTAAAGATGGAGCCTTTGCCAGCCTGGCTGGAGACCGTAATATCACCGCCCATGTTTTTCGCCAGACGCTTCGATACGGCCAGTCCAATCCCGGTTCCCGTTGCCGGTTTGCCGCCATTGCTGTCCTTCACCTGATAATACATGGCGAAGATTTTATCTTGCTCATCCTGCGGAATACCGATCCCGGAATCTTCAACCTCGAAATGCAGTATATTCCCCTGGTCATAGCGCGCCCGCACGGTTACCTGCCCCTGCTGGGTAAACTTCACGGCGTTGCTGATCAGATTCCACAGAATCTGGCGCAAACGCGTGCCGTCGGTAATGACCTTATGCGGCAGTGGTAACGTCGGCTCGAGCACAAAACGCAGCCCTTTTTGCTGCGCCTGCAGGCCAGAGAGGTTTTCCAGATCCGCCATAAAGCTGGTGAAATCGATCGGCTGGTTATCGAGCTGAACTTTACGTCGCTCCATCTTATCCATGTCAATAATATCGTTGAAAATATTCCCCAGCGTCACGGCAGAGACGTGGATTGTTTTCAGGTATTTTTCCTGCTCAGCGGTCAGATCCGTATCCAGCAGGATCCGGCTTAAGCCGACAATGCCGTTAAGCGGGGTGCGCAGTTCGTGGCTGATGGTAGAAATGAAGGTGGTCTTATCGCGGCTGGCGCGCTCTAACGCGTCCTGATAACGCTTACGCTCGGTAATATCGCGCCCAAAGCCCATCAGACCATGCCGCTTACCTACGCGGTCATAGTAAGGCACTTTGCGAATTTCAAAGCAGGCTTTGCGCCCGTCCGGATAGTCCAGCCACTGTTCGTAGGTGAGCGAGACGTTATGACGGAACACCTTCTCGTCGGTTTCAATGACCTTTTCTGCCGCCTCAGGGGAGTAAACATCAGCCGGTTTTAAATTCACCAACTGCTTTTCGCTCTTGCCGGTCAGCAGTTCCATGGCACGGTTACAGCCGGAAAATTCTTTATCTTCATTACGATAAAAAACCAGATCCGGCGAGGCATCAAGGAAAGAGCGTAAAAAGGAAGACTGCTGCTCAAGCTGAATCTGCGCTTCTTCGCGCTCTTTGATTTCAACCTTCAACTGCTCGAACGTATCCTGGCGCTCCGCTTCGGCTTTTTCGCGCTCAACAATTTCCTGATTAAGCTGGGCAATATTATCTTTTAACTGCACATTGAGCTTGAGATCGCGCTCGCGCATCTCTTCCAGCTTTTGTACCAGTCGTGACAAGCGTTGCCGGGACTCTTCCAGTTGCTCCACCACCACTGACAGAAAATAGACGGCCCAGGGGGTAATTAACAGACCAAAAAAGATAGAGCGGATAACATCAATGCTTTCTACCTGGCCATGCAGCACCATGGTGACAGCCATCTGCACCACAATCGCCAACACGACCAGCGCCAGCGCCAATAACAGCGAAAAGCGCACCAGACCCAATTTCATCATCAGGTCGACGTAATATTGCGCCAGCATACGGATTTGCTTCATAGAGGGTTCCTTCACGACAACTTGGCACAATAATACTCAATTCTCAGCGTGACGTTGAAGATTGTGCAAGAAATGCGGAGGTTATCGGTGAAATGGCCGAGGAGAGATTCAACGTGGGCCTGATAAGCGTAGCGTCATCAGGCAAGCAGGCGCAGATTGCCTGATGGTTAGCTCCCCGGCTGAATCCACGGAGTGCCAAGCGCAGAGCCTTGAACACCATGAGCATTGAGATAGCGATCCAGTTCGACCATCCCGGTCCAGCGGTTTTCACACCATAGCGGAGCCAACAGCATTGGGCGACGCGCGCTGGCAGAGATTCGATGATAAATCACCTCTGGCGGCGTATGGCGGATCATCTCCCCGGCGGTAACCGTGTAGTCGTCCAGTTCAATTCCGTTCAGCCGTCCGGCTTCCCAGGCCTTTGCCATCGTACTGCCTTTCACAATATGCAGCGGATGCAGCTTAATACCGTCAACGCCCGTCTCCACCACTCGTTCCATGGTTTGCAGACAGTCTGCCTGTCCTTCGCCCGGCAGGCCAACAATCAGGTGTGAGCACACTTTCAGCCCGCGCTCGCGCGCCAGCCGCGTAGTGTTCTGATAGCAGGCAAAATCATGGCCGCGGTTAATCCGGTGCAGAGTTTTGTCATGCGCGGTTTGCAGACCGAGCTCCAGCCATACCTCATAGCCGAGGTCTTTATACTCACAAAGCAGATCGAGTACCGCATCCGGCACGCAGTCGGGGCGCGTCCCAACGCATAACCCAACGATGTTGGCCTGGCTGACCGCCTGTTGATACATCGAACGCAGCACCTGTACTTCCGCGAAGGTGCTGGTATAAGCCTGGAAATAGGCCAGATAGCGTCTGGCGCGATTGACCAACTGCGCCTGATGCTCAAGCTGCTCGGCAATTGAATGGTGCTGCTGTGCTTCATCGGCAAACGAGGCGACATTACAGAAAGTACATCCGCCGCGTCCGATGGTGCCATCACGGTTTGGACAGCTAAAGCCGCCGTGCAGCGTGAGTTTATGAACCTTTTGCCCATAACGGCGAGAAAGATCCCCACCAAACATATTGACTAATTTCTGTAACTGCATAATCTGGTAGACCGCGCCTTGAAAAGAGGCCAAAGCCTGCCATTTTTTGCCCCAGTCGGCGATGACCTGGATCAATCGCCCTGGCGAGCCTTTATTTATTGCATAACAAATCAAAATAATCGAAATTTCATTCACTCAAAATATAATTACTTTTCCTTATATCCAGCTGTTTTTTTTATCTTCTTATACTCTCAGCGTAAAAACAGTATCTTTAAGACGCCAAAACTCTAAAAACCAGCATAAAATGCCAAGTATATCGATAAACAAAGGGAGGACGAGAGATATCCGGCCTCTCTTACAGTGAGACAGATCACACTTCCCAGGGCATCCTCCTCAGGTTATATCAATGTGTAAAACCCTTTTATTTCAATATTTTCATAAAGTTAATTGCCCAATAGCACATTTTTGCATAAATAAGATTGCCATTTGACCTGTGTGTGGATTCCCGATAACTTGGAAATCCGCTGGAAGCTTTCTGGATGAGCAGTCTGCTCATCATATTTATGCAGTAATTGAGATTCCCTCTGAAGCAAGTCCTCAAACTTGTTTGACCTGTGCGAAAAGGATAAAGAGGGCGAATGCGAGGTAAGCGTATGACACGCAAACCCCGTCGCCATGCTCTTGGTGTGCCCGTGCGCAACGGTCCAGATGGGAATCCCGCAGAGCCTGGGGAGGTTCACTGATATGTTGTACGATAAATCCCTTGAGAGGGATAACTGTGGTTTCGGCCTGATCGCCCACATAGAAGGCGAACCTAGCCACAAGGTAGTGCGTACCGCCATACACGCACTGGCCCGCATGCAGCACCGTGGCGCAATTCTTGCCGATGGAAAAACCGGCGATGGTTGCGGCCTGCTGTTACAAAAACCTGACCGCTTTTTTCGCATCGTAGCGCAAGAGCGCGGCTGGCGTTTAGCCAAAAACTACGCCGTCGGCATGATCTTTTTAAATGAAGACGCTGAGCTGGCAGCGGCTTCTCGTCGCATTGTAGAAGAAGAATTACAGCAGGAGACCCTGTCGATTGTCGGCTGGCGCGACGTGCCGACTAACGAAGGTGTTCTCGGTGAAATTGCGCTCTCCTCCCTGCCTCGTATCGAGCAAATTTTTGTTAATGCCCCTGCGGGCTGGCGTCCGCGTGATATGGAGCGTCGCCTGTTCATCGCGCGCCGTCGTATCGAAAAACGCCTCCAGGAAGATAAAGACTTCTACGTCTGTAGCTTGTCGAACCTGGTCAATATCTATAAAGGTCTGTGTATGCCGGCGGATCTGCCGCGCTTTTACCTGGACCTGGCGGACCTGCGTCTGGAATCGGCCATCTGCCTGTTCCACCAGCGCTTCTCCACCAACACCGTACCACGCTGGCCGCTGGCGCAACCGTTTCGCTACCTGGCGCACAATGGTGAAATCAACACCATCACCGGCAACCGCCAGTGGGCGCGCGCTCGTACCTATAAATTCCAGACGCCGCTGATCCCTGATCTGCACGACGCCGCACCGTTCGTTAACGAAACCGGCTCCGACTCCAGCTCGATGGATAACATGCTGGAACTGCTGCTGGCGGGCGGGATGGATATCATCCGCGCCATGCGTTTACTGGTGCCGCCGGCCTGGCAGAACAACCCGGATATGGATCCGGAGCTGCGCGCGTTCTTCGACTTTAACTCCATGCACATGGAGCCGTGGGATGGTCCGGCGGGTATCGTTATGTCCGACGGTCGCTTTGCCGCCTGTAACCTTGACCGCAACGGCCTGCGTCCGGCGCGCTACGTCATCACCAAAGACAAGCTGATTACCTGCGCTTCTGAAGTCGGGATCTGGGATTATCAGCCGGATGAAGTGGTTGAGAAAGGTCGCGTCGGCCCTGGGGAGTTGATGGTTATCGATACCCGTAGCGGGCGCATTCTGCATTCGGCTGAAACCGATGACGATCTGAAAAGCCGCCACCCCTACAAAGAGTGGATGGAGAAGAACGTCCGCCGTCTGGTGCCTTTCGAAGACCTAGCTGACGATCAGGTCGGCAGCCGTGAACTGGACGATGACACCCTCGCCAGCTACCAGAAACAGTTTAACTACAGCGCTGAAGAGCTGGATTCCGTTATCCGCGTGCTCGGTGAAAATGGTCAGGAAGCGGTCGGTTCAATGGGTGATGATACCCCGTTTGCCGTGCTCTCCAGCCAGCCGCGCATCATTTATGACTACTTCCGCCAGCAGTTTGCCCAGGTCACCAACCCGCCGATCGACCCGCTGCGTGAAGCGCACGTCATGTCGCTGGCCACCAGCATCGGTCGTGAGATGAACGTCTTCTGCGAAGCCGAAGGTCAGGCGCACCGTCTGAGCTTTAAGTCGCCGATCCTGCTGTACTCCGATTTCACCCAGCTCACCACCATGAAAGAGGAGCATTATCGCGCTGACCGACTGGATATCACCTTCGACGTGACTGAAACCACGCTCGAAGAGACCGTCAAAGCATTGTGCGATAAGGCTGAACAGATGGTGCGTAACGGCACGGTGCTGCTGGTGCTCTCTGACCGTAATATCGCAAAAAACCGCTTGCCGGTTCCGGCACCGATGGCCGTTGGCGCAGTACAAACACGTCTGGTAGAACAAAGCCTGCGTTGCGATGCCAACATCATCGTTGAAACCGCCAGCGCCCGTGACCCGCACCATTTTGCCGTTCTGCTCGGTTTTGGCGCGACGGCCATTTATCCGTATCTGGCGTATGAAACGCTGGGACGTCTGATCGACACTCAAGCGATTGCCAAAGATTACCGGACAGTGATGCTGAACTACCGTAACGGCATCAACAAGGGTCTGTACAAAATCATGTCCAAAATGGGCATCTCGACCATCGCCTCTTACCGCTGCTCGAAGCTGTTTGAAGCCGTTGGTCTGCACGATGATGTTGTGGCTTTATGCTTCCAGGGCGTGGTCAGTCGCATCAGCGGCGCGGGTTTTACCGACTTCCAGCAGGATCTGCTGAACCTCTCCAAACATGCCTGGCTGGCGCGTAAGCCTATCAGCCAGGGCGGTTTACTGAAGTACGTTCACGGCGGCGAATACCACGCCTACAACCCGGATGTGGTGCGCACGCTGCAACAGGCAGTACAAAGCGGCGAGTACAGCGACTATCAGGAATATGCAAAGCTGGTCAATGAGCGTCCGGCGGCCACGCTGCGCGATCTGCTGGCGATTACACCTGGCGATGAAGCCGTAAGCATTAGCGAAGTAGAACCCGCAACCGAACTGTTTAAACGCTTTGATACCGCAGCGATGTCTATCGGGGCATTAAGTCCGGAAGCACACGAGGCGCTGGCCGAAGCCATGAACAGCATCGGCGGTAACTCGAACTCCGGTGAAGGCGGCGAAGATCCGGCACGCTACGGCACTAACAAGGTGTCGCGCATTAAGCAGGTGGCTTCCGGTCGCTTTGGCGTAACCCCAGCGTACCTGGTCAATGCTGATGTCATTCAGATTAAAGTCGCTCAAGGCGCGAAGCCGGGCGAAGGCGGTCAGTTACCGGGTGATAAAGTCACCCCGTACATCGCCAAACTGCGTTATTCGGTGCCGGGCGTGACGCTGATCTCCCCACCGCCGCACCACGATATCTACTCTATCGAGGACTTAGCGCAGCTGATTTTCGACCTGAAACAGGTCAACCCGAAAGCGATGATCTCGGTGAAACTGGTTTCCGAACCAGGCGTCGGCACTATTGCGACCGGCGTGGCGAAAGCCTATGCGGATCTGATTACCATTGCCGGCTACGATGGCGGTACCGGTGCAAGTCCGCTCTCCTCAGTGAAATATGCGGGCTGCCCGTGGGAGCTGGGGCTGGTGGAAACCCAGCAGGCGCTGGTGGCTAACGGTCTGCGTCACAAGATCCGTCTGCAGGTCGATGGCGGTCTGAAAACCGGCGTCGATATCATTAAAGCGGCAATTTTGGGTGCAGAAAGCTTCGGTTTCGGCACCGGCCCCATGGTTGCGCTGGGCTGTAAATATCTGCGTATTTGCCATCTGAACAACTGCGCAACCGGCGTGGCAACTCAGGATGACAAACTGCGTAAGAACCACTATCACGGCCTGCCGTTCAAAGTGACTAACTACTTTGAATTTATCGCCCGCGAAACCCGCGAGCTGATGGCGCAACTGGGCGTGAAACGTCTGGTGGATCTGATTGGTCGTACCGACCTGCTCAAAGAGCTGGAAGGGTTTACCGCCAAGCAGCAGAAGCTGGAGCTGTCTCGTCTGCTGGAAACCGCTGAACCGCATCCAGGTAAAGCGCTGCATTGCACTGAAAACAATCCGCCGTTTGATAACGGCGTGCTGAACGCCCAGCTGTTACAGCAGGCGAAACCGTTTGTCGACGAGCGCCAGAGCAAAACCTTCTGGTTCGATATCCGCAACACCGACCGTTCCGTCGGCGCATCGCTGTCGGGCTATATCGCTCAGACGCATGGCGATCAGGGGCTGGCATCTGACCCGATTAAAGCGCACTTCAGCGGTACCGCAGGCCAGAGCTTCGGCGTGTGGAACGCGGGCGGCGTGGAGCTGTATCTGACCGGCGATGCCAACGACTATGTCGGTAAAGGCATGGCGGGCGGCCTGCTGGCAGTGCGTCCTCCGGTTGGCTCTGCTTTCCGTAGCCATGAGGCGAGCATCATTGGTAACACCTGCCTGTATGGTGCTACCGGTGGCCGCCTGTTTGCTGCGGGTCGTGCGGGTGAGCGTTTTGCGGTGCGTAACTCCGGCGCTATTACCGTGGTTGAAGGTATTGGCGACAACGGCTGTGAATATATGACCGGCGGCATCGTGTGTATTCTCGGCAAAACCGGCGTCAACTTCGGTGCGGGCATGACCGGCGGATTCGCCTACGTGCTCGACGAAGACGGTGAATTCCGCAAACGCGTGAACCCGGAACTGGTAGAAGTACTGAGCGTGGACTCGCTGGCTATTCATGAGGAACACCTGCGCGGTCTGATTACCGAGCACGTACAACATACCGGTTCTTCACACGGCGAAGAGATCCTGGCGAACTGGCCAGCATTCTCGGCGAAATTCGCGCTGGTAAAACCGAAATCCAGTGATGTGAAAGCACTGTTGGGTCACCGTAGTCGTAGCGCAGCAGAGCTGCGTGTGCAGGCGCAGTAAGGGGTAGCAGCAATGAGTCAGAACGTATACCAATTTATCGACCTGCAGCGCGTTGATCCACCGAAGAAACCGCTGAAGATCCGTAAGATCGAATTTATCGAGATCTACGAGCCGTTTTCCGAAGGCCAGGCCAAAGCACAGGCAGATCGCTGTCTTTCCTGCGGCAACCCGTACTGCGAGTGGAAGTGCCCGGTACATAACTACATCCCGAACTGGCTTAAGCTGGCGAATGAGGGACGTATTTTTGAAGCGGCAGAACTGTCGCACCAGACTAACACTCTGCCGGAAGTGTGTGGTCGAGTGTGCCCGCAGGATCGTCTTTGTGAAGGATCCTGCACGCTAAACGATGAGTTCGGTGCGGTGACTATCGGCAACATCGAGCGCTATATCAACGATAAAGCGTTCGAGATGGGCTGGCGTCCGGATATGACTGGCGTTCGCCAGACGGACAAGCGCGTGGCGATCATCGGTGCAGGTCCGGCGGGCCTGGCCTGTGCTGATGTGCTGACCCGCAACGGCGTGAAGGCGGTGGTATTTGACCGCCACCCGGAAATCGGCGGTCTGCTGACCTTCGGGATCCCGGCATTCAAGCTGGAGAAAGAGGTCATGACCCGTCGCCGTGAAATCTTCACTGGTATGGGTATTGAGTTCAAACTAAACGTGGAAGTGGGCCGCGACGTGCAGCTCAACGATCTGCTGAAGGATTACGATGCCGTGTTCCTTGGCGTAGGTACCTATCAGTCGATGCGCGGTGGGCTGGAAAACGAAGACGCTTCCGGCGTATTTGATGCCCTGCCGTTCCTGATCGCCAATACCAAACAGTTGATGGGATTTGGCGAAAGCAGTGACGAGCCGTACATCAGCATGGAAGGCAAACGCGTCGTTGTTCTCGGCGGTGGCGATACCGCGATGGACTGCGTGCGGACCTCAGTTCGCCAGAACGCGGCACACGTGATCTGCGCCTATCGCCGCGACGAAGAGAACATGCCGGGTTCCAAACGCGAGGTGAAAAACGCGCGTGAAGAAGGCGTCGAGTTCCAGTTCAACGTCCAGCCTTTAGGCGTGGAAGTGAATGCCAACGGTAAAGTGTGCGGCGTGAAAATGGCGCGCACCGAAATGGGCGAACCGGATGCGAAGGGGCGTCGCCGCGCGGAGATCGTCGCCGGTTCCGAGCACGTTGTTCCAGCTGATGCGGTGGTACTGGCGTTTGGCTTCCGCCCGCACAGTATGGAGTGGCTGAAAGAGCACAGCGTCGAGCTGGATTCTCAGGGCCGTATTATTGCTCCGGAACGCAGCGATAACGCCTTCCAGACCAGCAACCCAAAAATCTTCGCTGGTGGTGACATCGTGCGCGGTTCAGATCTTGTAGTCACCGCGATTGCCGAAGGTCGTAAAGCGGCAGACGGTATCCTGAACTACCTGGAAGTGTAAGTAAGCATCTTCTGGCATCTCATCTTCAAACGCTGATGAGATGCCAGATTCCTCGCAATACCCCCTGCCCCCTCCCCTCTATCAACACCGTGAAAGAGAACTAAAAAAACATACGGAAACGTTTGCTTTATTCTGAGAACTGTATACTATGCGGCGGATTTTTTGGGCAAAATTCATGGAGGCGTTGTGTCGCAGGACAACAATTATAGCCAGGGCCCCGTCCCTCTGGCGGCGCGGAAGGGCGTGATTCCACTAACGTTTGTCATGTTGGGACTCACATTTTTTTCCGCCAGTATGTGGACCGGTGGCACACTCGGTACCGGTCTTTCCTATAATGATTTCTTCCTTGCAGTTCTCTTCGGTAATCTTCTCCTCGGTATTTACACTGCATTTCTCGGTTTTATCGGCGCAAAAACAGGGCTCTCAACCCACCTTCTGGCACGTTACTCATTTGGTTTGAAAGGTTCATGGCTTCCCTCACTGCTCTTAGGCGGTACACAGGTAGGCTGGTTTGGCGTTGGTGTGGCCATGTTTGCTATCCCGGTTGGCAAAGCGACGGGGATTGACGTCAATGTTCTGATTGCGGTTTCCGGTCTGTTGATGACCCTGACTATCTTTTTTGGCATCTCGGCGCTGACCGTTTTATCTATCATCGCCGTACCTGCCATCGTCGTTCTTGGCAGCTACTCCGTCTGGCTGGCGGTGAGCGATGTCGGCGGTTTAGACCATTTAAAAGCGATAGTGCCGCAGACACCGCTGAATTTCTCCACCGCACTGGCGCTGGTGGTCGGCTCATTTATCAGCGCAGGCACGTTAACCGCCGACTTTGTCCGCTTTGGCCGCAACGCCAAAGGTGCGGTACTGATTGCTATGGTGGCATTTTTCCTTGGCAACTCGTTGATGTTTATCTTCGGCGCTGCGGGTGCCGCCGCTGTTGGACAGGCGGACATCTCTGACGTGATGATTGCTCAGGGCCTGCTGCTGCCCGCGATTGTGGTGCTCGGCCTGAATATCTGGACCACCAACGACAATGCGCTCTACGCTTCAGGTTTGGGATTTGCCAATATTACCGGCCTTTCCAGCCGTTCGTTGTCGGTGGCTAACGGTATTATCGGCACACTGTGCGCACTGTGGCTTTACAATAACTTTGTCGGTTGGCTGACATTTTTGTCGGCAGCGATTCCTCCAATTGGTGGAGTGATTATCGCCGACTATCTGCTGAACCATCGCCGATATGCCGACTTCAGCAAAGCACAATTTATTTCCGTAAACTGGATAGCTATCCTGTCCGTTGCACTGGGCATTGCCGCCGGTCACTATATTCCCGGTATTGTACCCGTCAACGCCGTACTCGGCGGCGTATTCAGCTATATCCTGCTGAACCCACTTTTCAATCGCAGCCTTGCTAAATCACCAGAGGTCAGCCATGCAGAATAATAACATCACCATTCGTCAGGCGCGTTTACAGGGACGCGAAGGATTGTGGCAGCTCACGGTTGAAAACGGACGCTTCAGCCGAATTGAGGCTCAGGACGCCGCTACGTTGCCACAGGGTGAAGTGCTTGATGCCGAAGGTGGCCTGGCAATCCCACCGTTCGTAGAGCCACATATCCACCTGGATACCACGCAAACCGCGGGGGAGCCGAGCTGGAACCAGTCTGGGACGTTATTTGAAGGCATTGAGCGCTGGGCCGAACGTAAGGCAATGCTCACTCACGATGACGTCAAAGCGCGCGCCATGCAGACTCTTAAGTGGCAGATGGCCAACGGCATCCAGTATGTCCGCACTCACGTTGACGTTTCCGACCCAACGCTGACGGCGCTGAAAGCCATGCTGGAGGTGAAGCAAGAAGTCGCTCCGTGGGTAGAGCTACAGATTGTCGCGTTCCCGCAAGAGGGCATTCTTTCTTATCCCAACGGTGAAGCGTTATTAGAGGAAGCCGTGTGTTTGGGTGCCGACGTCATTGGTGCGATCCCCCACTTTGAATTTACGCGTGAATATGGCGTGGAGTCGTTGCACAAAATTTTCGCCCTCGCGCAAAAATACGACAGACTTATCGACGTGCACTGTGACGAAATTGACGATGAGCAATCACGCTTTGTTGAAACCGTCGCGGCGCTGGCCCATCGCGACAATATGGGCGAGCGCGTGACCGCCAGCCATACTACGGCAATGCACTCCTATAACGGCGCGTATGCTTCCCGTCTTTTCCGCCTGTTGAAAATGTCCGGCATTAACTTTGTCGCGAATCCTCTGGTGAATATTCACCTGCAAGGGCGCTTTGACACGTATCCTAAACGCCGCGGCGTCACACGCGTCAAAGAGATGCTGGAGGCAGAGATCAACGTCTGCTTCGGCCATGATGACGTCTTCGATCCGTGGTATCCGCTGGGCACCGCGAATATGCTGCAAGTACTGCATATGGGGTTACATGTGTGCCAGCTAATGGGATACGGACAAATTAACGATGGCCTGAATCTGATCACCACCCACAGCGCGAAAACCCTGCACCTGCAGGACTACGGTCTGAGCGTGGGGAAATCCGCGAACCTGGTGATTTTACCGGCAGAGAATGGGTTTGACGCGGTTCGTCGCCAGACGCCTGCACGTTATTCCATTCGTCACGGGCGAATCATTGCCGAGACTGTGCCGAGCCAAACGACGCTGCATCTGACGCAGCCGGAAGCGGTGACGTTTAAGCGCTAGGTTGTAATATCCGGTGTCGGATGGCGCAAGCCTTGCCATCCGACACCGTCACTCTCATCGTCAGGTGTGTAATAAACTGGCGCGCACCTTGATCACCACCTTTTTGATGTCCATCGGAGCCTGTACCACGCAGCCCGGCTTATGCGGCTCGCCCGGCATAAAAATCACAAATCTTCCCGGCTTCAGTACCATCGCCTGCTCATCGGCAATCTGACTACACAGCTGATAATCATCCTCAACGTGCATCTCTTCGCACTGACGAGCAGAATCAGTCATCCCGAACAGAATGCGTTCTTCACCGGATAACAGCACCTGAATATCAATGTATTCCCTGTGCAGTTCCGCTTTCTTTTGCTCTGGGCTCTGCGTTGCAAATTGCATAACATTCATAAAAATATTATCGCCCTGCAACTCGTAGCGCCCTGGCGTTTTCTCCTGCGGATTCGCCGCAACAGCCAGCGTTAACGCCTGCTGCAAAACCGGATGTAATCCGGCAGAAGGCAATGAACGCAACTCATCTGACATCATAATCAATCTCCCTGGGCCAACAGCGCGGCCCCCAGTAATCCAGCGTCATGACGGTAATGCGCCGCCCGTAATTCTACGTGGTAAGCCGAAGGCTCTTGTGCCAGATAGTTCTCCACCAGCGACAGATACCCTTCTGCCAGCCCCACGCTGCCGCCAATCACCACAATCTGGCAATCGATCGTGGCCTTCACATCGGCGACAAGCCTTGCCAAAGTACGTGCCGAACGATGGATCAACCGACTGGCCTGCTCATCACCCTGCCCGGCGCGGCTAAAAATGGTTTTGGCGTCGCATCCAGCAAGCGCGCCTTCGGCAGCCGCCGCGATCCCCCGACCGGAAGCGATCGCCTCGACACAACCCACACGCCCGCAACCGCACACCGGCCCATGCGGATCAGCCAGCGTATGTCCCAGATGCCCGGCCAGACCGCCAATCCCGGTCATCAGCTTCCCATCACTTACCACCCCGCCGCCTACGCCGGTGGAGACGGTGATAAACACCATATCGCGGTACTCGCCGCCAAGCGCATGATACTCAGCCCACGCCGCGGCCTGCGCGTCATTGACTGCCAGCGTCGGCAAAGCGGTGAGATCTTTTAGCGTTTGCACCAGAGGAAAATGCAGCAGCCCGCCGAGGTTGTGCGGGTTCAGCGCCAGTAGAGAACCGTCGCGAATAATCCCCGTTGAGGCGATCGCCACCCGCGTTGCCTGCACCTGTAGCGGTGCAACCAGTGCTTGTAACGCGGCACGCAGAGCATCCGGTGTTTTGCTGGCGGGCGTCGGCAATTCATGACGCTCTTGAATTTGCAGGCTGCTGTCTACCAGTGCGACAGCCAGTTTGGTGCCGCCAATATCAATCGACAGCGTGGTCATAGCACCGCCTTTTTAAGCGCTGTGTTGTACCACAGGCAAATGTGCTCCAGCCGGGTAATGGCTGAGCCGACTGTCACCGCCCAAGCGCCATGACGCATCGCCTCAGCGGCCTGCGCTGGCGTGTTGTAACGTCCTTCAGCAATCACCCGACAACCCGCGTCACTTAAAGACTTCACCAGAGCCAGATCCGGCTCTTCGGGCGTTTCTGGCGTGGTATAACCAGAAAGGGTAGTGCCAATGATTTCGGCACCGAGTTTCTGGCAGGCCATGCCATCCGCCATGGACGAACAGTCAGCCATCGCAAGGCGTTGGTGATGGTGAATACGCGCCAGTAAGGTTTCTACAGGTACCGGACGTACGCGATCGGTACCGTCGATGGCGATGATGTCAGCGCCTGCCTGCGCTAACGCATCAACATCCTCCAGATATGCGGTGATGCGGACCGGAGAGTCATCAAGGTCACGTTTGAGAATGCCGATAATCGGCACCGAAACTACCGTCCTGGTCGCTTTCAGGTTTTCCACCCCTTCAATGCGTAACGCCACCGCGCCAGCCTGTTCTGCGGCCAGCGCCATCGCCGCAACAATTTCCGGTTTATCTAACGGGCTGTCAGGAACAGGCTGGCAGGAGACAATCAGCCCGCCGTTCGCGGCAATCTTGATATCCAGTTGTTCAAGTAACGACATGCTTATTCCCTTATGACTATTGCCCGGCGCAGGACCGGGCAAACGGATTAACTTTTGGATTTCACCATGGTGCTTTTGTCGCCGCCGAACGGCACGGCCCCGCTAAACGGTTTGCCATCAATGGCATCATGCGTACGCAATGCTTCAGGCCGCAGCCAGCGCTGTACGCGAGACGGCATATCGAGACCAATCAGCAGGATCACCACAAATGTCAGGCCGAAAGAGAGCGATCCCAACGCGGTGCCCAGATCCAGTCGTTGGGCAATCAGCGCACCGATGATCGGTGCCAGCGCCCCGCCCAGTGCACCCACGTTGTAGGTGAAGCCCAGACCCGCCGCACGCTGGTCGGTATCGAAATAGCCGCCAATTAGTTTTGGTAAGATCCCGGAGATCCCCTGACCGAGCATTTGCTGGAAAAACAGCAGTAAACCCAGTACCCAGACATTTGAGCCGCCAATCGCGAACACTGGAATAATCAGCAACTGCGAAGCCAGCAGACTGCAGACATAGGCCTTACGCGTGCCCAGCCAGTCGCCAAGAAAACCACCGACGCAACAACCGACCGCCGCGCCAAAGCCGCTAAAGAAGAGCACCCTGGCGACAGTGGAAGGGTCATACAGCAATTCGGTTTTCAGATAGGTTGGCAGCAGCGCCTGAATCGGCCATGAGTAAAGGAAGGCAAACAGCACAACCACCATCAGCATGACGCCCGTCGGCCAGCGTTTCCCGCTGCTTTGCACCATAAAACTAATGAAGATAAACGCGCATATCAGGCCAAGGACCGCCACGATAGCCGCATTTTGCAGGTTGCCTGCAAAGCAGAACCACAGCGCGGTTGCGGCGGCGAGAGTCATCACAATATTGATAACCCGATGTTCGCCCCGGTAGAGAATGTCCACCATCGTGCGTACCGGCGCTTTGCCTTCGTGTTTCTCTTTCCAGTCTTCCGCTTCCGGAATATTTTTACGCAGCCAGAGGGCGAAGATAATCGGCAAAATGCCGATGAAGAACAGCGCGCGCCATCCCCAGACCGGGACCACCAGGCTGTAGACCTGCGCGGCGATCACTGCGCCTACAGAGAAGCCGGAAATCAGGAAGCCGCTGGCTTTGTTTCGCAGGTGCCTGGGCCAGCTTTCAATAACATAAGTTGCGCTGGAGCCGTACTCACCAGCCATCCCCATACCGATAACCAGGCGGGCGATAAACATGGTGGTGTAGCCCGGCGCGAAGCCGCAGGCCAGCGTCCCCACAGAGAACAGAATGATACTGGTGACCATCGCCAGGCGGCGTCCATAACGGTCGCCCATCGCGCCCAGCATTAACCCGCCAAACCAGCGGGAGATAAAAGCGGCCGAGATCAGACTGGCCGCCTGCACCGTCGTCAGTCCGAATTCGCCTTGTACTTCCGTCAGCACAAGGGCGATTAATACAAAATCAAAACCATCAAGCAAATATCCCAGCCAGGCGGCAGAAAATGCCCGCCATTGTGCCCGATTGAGATGGCGATACCACGGGATGCTCTGGGTAGAAGTACTCATTTTACTCTCCCGACGATCTTTATTTTCGTTGTGGTGCCGGATGGCGGATTTGCCTTATCCGGCCTACGAGTCTTGTTTTTGCAGGCCGGATAAGTATTGTGCTATCCGGCGTCCGATCAGTCGCGTTCCAGCATTAATTGCTGGGCCAGCGCTTTCAGTTCCGGCAGATATTGTTCATCTACCGGGGCAAATGGTTTACGGCACAGCGGAACAGAAACCACGTCCATATAGTGCAATACCGTCTTCAGGCCGCGGAACACGCCAACCTTAATGAGCAGATCGATAACCTTATTGCACTCGGTTTGCAGCTTTTGCGCCGTCCGGATGTCGCCTTCTTTGAGCGCTTTCACAATTCCCTGATAACGCCATCCCATAATGTTGTAAGTGCTACCGATACCGCCATCTGCGCCCGCCAGCAGACCAGAAGCGAAGATCTCGTCATAACCGTTATAAAGCACCAGATCGGGGTGAGCGCGGCGGATCTGTTCCATCTGATAGAGATCGCCTGAGGTTTGCTTCAGCGCGCCAACGCCCGGCAACGTCACCAGCGTGTTGATCTGATCCAGCGTCAGTTTTACGCCGCTCAGCGCCGGGATGTTATAGACCACCATCGGCAAGCCATCAGCGGAATCAATAATTGCGCGATAGTGATCGCAGTGCTCTTCAAAGCTGAACGGATAGTAAAACGGTGTGACGGCTGAAACCGCATCAAAGCCGTAGCGATGCGCGGCACTCGCCAGCTGTTGGCTCTCTTCGGTACTCACTGTGCCAACGTGAGCGATCAGCGTCACCTTGCCTTTCGCTTCTTCGGCAACAATTTCCAGTACCTGCTCTCTCTCAGCGCGGTTTTGGACAAATGCCTCACCCGTAGACCCACCGACATAGAGCCCGTCGATCCCTTGCCCAATGTTGAAACGCACCAGGCGGCGCAGGCTCTCAATGTCCAGTCGCTGTTGGCTATCGAATGGGGTTAACAACGCTGGCATTACGCCTTTTAAATCTCTTGCCATAGCTACCTCTGATGATGATTAGTGTTGTCTGACTGCATACCTTTATACCTGTTATACCAGATCAAATAAGCAGCAATACAATACAGAACGCTTATAGTGCGATCTGCCTCACTAAACGATCGTCAGGATCGCGATTACTTACGCAATTTTTTACTTTTGCTGAAGGCGTGCCAGGTAGCGGAAACGCTGTTGAGATGTTCTTGCAGTGCGCGGTCAGCTTCCTCAGGGTCGCGCTGACGAATCGCGTCCACAATAGCGATATGCTGCTGATAACTCACGTTATTGTGCTCATACAACTCTTGGTCGGCCACGGTCGGACGGGCGGCAATCAGCCAGTCTAACAGCGCAACATGGATAGCCATAAAGATGGGATTGCCCGGGATCTCCGCCAGTATGCGGTGAAAATCAACGTCCGAGCGAATGAACAGCGTATTGTCATCGAGCGACTGGCTGTTGATCTCCAGTGCTTTCGCCAGTCTGTCGATTTGCTCATCCGTCGCATGTTCTGCGGCGTATCGTACCAGGCTGGATTCAAAGAACAGTCGCAGCTGTTCGAAGTGGGCAATGCCGCCGGGATGCGCGAGGAAATCTTTCGCCATACCGGACAGCTCGCTGATAATGGTATCAGCTGAAGGACGCGAAACGCGGGCGCGCTCGCCATTGTTGATTTGCACCAGACCTTTGCGTTTTAACGCTGCCAGCGCTTCTCGTACAGAAGGACGGCCCACGTTAAAGAAGGCCATCAGCTCCCGCTCAGACGGCAACTGTTCGCCCTCGCCAAATTCCCGACGACGAATCATCTGCTCCAGTTCTTCTTCAACCATTTCAGACAGCTTTTTACGCGCCAGCGGGCGGTTGCGTAAGCTACGGCCAATGGTGGATGGAGAGTCTTCAGCTTGCGAATCAAATGCGTTCATAGGGCCCATTCAGCTAAGTCGTGGTGACAAATAACAGCGGGTTTATCCTAACACAGGATCGAAAGCAGGGTGAAATGATGGTCAATCAGACTGTCGGGCTTATTGGCGGTCTAACCCATCCGGATATTTTGTTACGCTAAAACATTCAGCTTATCTTTAATTGAAAACAATCATATTCGCTTCGTGAAATTTATGAACATGAACGTGATAAATTATCATAACCATCTATTTTATAAAGATAAATAATTTAAACATCGAATTAAAAATAAGATATTCACTCCATAAAAATCGCCCGAAAAAATATAACATCCGTTTGGACAACAGCGTTATTACCGGATTTATCTTCTTCTCTGGCATGGAGTGAAACAATGTTCGGCATCATTATCTCTGTCATCGTTTTATTAACGATGGGTTACCTGATCCTCAAAAACTACAAACCGCAGGTAGTGCTGGCAGCCGCGGGGATCTTCCTGATGATCTGCGGCGTCTGGCTAGGCTACGGCGCGCTGGTCGCTAACGACAAGAGCAGCGGCTATCTACTGGTCGATATTTACAACGAAATTCTGCGTATGCTTTCCAATCGGGCGGCCGGACTAGGGTTATCAATCATGGCGGTAGGTGGTTATGCCCGTTATATGGACAGGATGGGGGCCAGCAGAGCGATGGTTAGCCTGTTAAGCCGCCCGCTTAAGCTAATCCGCTCACCCTATGTTGTTCTTGCCGCCACCTATGTGATTGGTCAGATCATGGCGCAGTTCATCACCAGCGCTTCCGGGTTAGGCATGCTGCTGATGGTGACGCTGTTCCCGACGCTGGTCAGTCTTGGCGTGAGCCGTTTATCCGCGGTGGCGGTCATTGCCACTTCAATGTCAATTGAATGGGGCATTCTGGAAACCAACTCTATTTTTGCCGCGCAGGTGGCGGGCATGAAAATCGCTACCTACTTCTTTCACTATCAGTTACCCGTCGCATCGTGCGTTATCGTCGCCGTCGCTATTGCACATTTTTTCGTTCAGCGGCAGTTTGATAAAAAAGCATTCCCGGAAAGCAACGGATTCGCTGAACAAAAGACGCTGGAAAACGTGCCACCTCTCTATTACGCCATTCTACCCGTCATGCCGCTGCTTCTGATGTTGGGCTCGCTTGCCCTGGCACATATGGGGTTAATGAAAACAGAGCTGAATCTGGTGGTGGTCATGCTGATGAGCATGACGCTGACGATGTTTGTCGAGTTCCTGCATAAACATAATCTGCGCGAAACGATGGATGATGTGCAGGCCTTCTTTGACGGCATGGGAACCCAGTTTGCCAACGTTGTCACGCTGGTGGTCGCCGGTGAGATCTTTGCGAAAGGGTTGACGACTATCGGGACTGTCGACGCCGTAATAAAAGGTGCAGAGCATTCCGGCCTTGGCGGTATCGGCGTGATGATCATCATGGCCGTGGTCATTGCCGCCTGTGCGATTGTCATGGGGTCAGGTAACGCGCCGTTTATGTCTTTTGCCAGCCTGATTCCAGATATTGCCGCCGGACTACATATTCCTGCGGTAGTGATGATTATGCCGATGCATTTTGCTACTACGCTGGCCCGGGCGGTATCCCCCATTACAGCGGTCATTGTGGTGACATCAGGTATTGCGGGCGTATCGCCCTTTGAAGTGGTAAAACGTACGGCCATCCCGATGGCAGTGGGATTTGTGGTCAATATGATAGTCACCATCACGCTGTTTTACTGATCCCGAAGGCAGAAAACAGAACAGGCCCCAAAGGGCCTGTTTTTTATTTCACTACGCGTAGCGCTGGACGCCCACCGCGAGGCGGCGGCGGAGTGTCATCCGGATCGTTGTCGTCGCCATTGTCAGGCTTATCGCCATCAATGACCGACATGACCGTTTCACTCTCAAAACCAGGTGCGTCGTTGTCGTCATCATTTAAGCTGGCGACATCTTCGTCGTAGGCGGCTTCCGGCTCAAACATAGTACCGGCGCCATTTTCACGAGCATAAATTGCCAGAACTGCCGCCAGCGGTACAGAAACCTGACGCGGCACACCACCGAAGCGCGCGTTAAAGCGCACTTCATCGTTAGCCAGTTCCAGGTTACCCACCGCACGCGGTGCGATATTCAGAACAATTTGCCCATCACGCGCATATTCCATAGGAACCTGCACGTCCTGAAGCGTCACATCCACCACCAGGTGCGGCGTAAGCTGGTTGTCTAACAACCACTCATAGAATGCGCGCAGCAGATACGGACGGCGTGGTGTTAGCTGTGGCAAATCCATACAGGTTAACCCCGGCCCAGACGCATTTCACGTTCAGGCTCAGTCAGAGAAGCCAGGAAAGAATCACGTTCAAAGACGCGAGTCATGTACCCTTTCAGTTCTTTCGAACCTGCACCGTTGAATTCAATGCCCAGTTGCGGTAAACGCCACAGCAGCGGCGCCAGGTAGCAGTCTACCAGGCTGAACTCGTCGCTCAGGAAGTAAGGTTTCTGGCCAAATACTGGTGCAATTGCCAGCAGTTCTTCGCGCAGACGCTTACGCGCGACTTCGGCTTCAGAAGCAGAACCGTTCACGATGACGTTCATCAGCGTGTACCAGTCTTTTTCAATACGCTGCATGTACAGGCGGCTTTCACCACGCGCAACCGGGTAAACCGGCATCAGCGGCGGATGCGGGAAGCGCTCATCCAGGTATTCCATAATGATGCGAGATTCCCACAGGGTCAGCTCACGATCCACCAGTGTCGGTACGCTCTGATTCGGGTTGAGGTCGATCAGATCCTGCGGTGGATTGTCCTTCTCCACATGCTCAATCTCGAAACTAACACCTTTCTCAGCCAGCACAATGCGGACCTGATGGCTATAGATGTCAGTAGGACCAGAAAACAGCGTCATTACCGAACGTTTGTTGGCAGCGACAGCCATGAAAACCTCCAGGTATATTCAGAATTTTTACTGCTACCAGCCACTAAGTGGCCAGCCAGAAGTGATGTCACCCATATTCGGGAAAGCCATTACTGTTCAAAATACAAACAAAAAATGAACGATACCGGACATTTGGGCAGAAAATTGGATGATAGTTTACCAGATTTTGTGACCTTTGTGGTGAGTCGATTCTTGAAATGGGGAAAAAGAGGTGGCAATCAGCGGATTACCGTGGTTATACGGAGAGCAGTAACGATAAAAAAACCCGCCGAAGCGGGTTTTTTCGCAAATTGTTGTCTGCCGAAGCAGAGTACAATTAACGTTTGGAGAACTGAGGACGACGACGTGCTTTACGCAGACCGACTTTCTTACGTTCAACCTGACGAGCATCACGGGTAACGAAGCCAGCTTTACGCAGTTCGCCACGCAGGGATTCGTCGTACTCCATCAGAGCGCGGGTGATACCGTGACGGATCGCACCAGCCTGACCAGAGATACCACCACCTTTAACAGTGATGTACAGATCCAGTTTCTCAACCATGTCGACCAGTTCCAGCGGCTGACGAACTACCATGCGGGCAGTTTCACGACCGAAGTACTGTTCCAGAGAACGTTGGTTGATTACGATTTTACCACTGCCCGGTTTGATGAAAACGCGAGCTGCGGAACTTTTGCGGCGACCAGTGCCGTAGTATTGATTTTCAGCCATTGCCTATAATCCCGATTAGATGTCAAGAACTTGCGGTTGCTGTGCCGCGTGGTTGTGCTCGTTGCCAGCGTAAACTTTCAGTTTACGGAACATAGCACGACCCAGCGGGCCTTTTGGCAGCATGCCTTTAACCGCGATTTCAAGCACACGCTCAGGACGGCGAGCAATCATCTCTTCAAAGGTCGCTTGTTTGATACCGCCGATGTGACCGGTGTGGTGATAGTACACTTTGTCAGTACGCTTGTTGCCAGTTACAGCAACTTTGTCAGCGTTCAGAACGATGATGTAATCACCGGTATCTACGTGCGGAGTATATTCCGCTTTGTGCTTACCGCGCAGGCGCAGAGCCAGTTCGGAAGCCAGACGGCCCAGAGTTTTACCGGTCGCGTCAACAACATACCAGTCGCGTTTTACGGTTTCTGGTTTAGCTGTAAAAGTTTTCATTAAAAGCTTACCCAAATAAATAAGTTACACGTTGGTGAACACCCAAACGTTTTGTCAGTTGAGGTTCACACGACATTGTCCAGCAAACCTACCCCTTCGAATAGCCTATGCCGGCGCATAGAAAGTTTTGGGAAAAAAACTCTCTCGTAACGTGGGGTCGCAAGATTATAGAGAAGTCAGGGTCAAAGATCGACCCCTTTATGTGATTTGCAGCAGGTTTAACCGGCTAAATGTTCCCGCTTCAGATACTCTTCGCTTTGCATCTCCTGCAAACGCGACAAACAACGCTGAAATTCAAACTTCAGACGCTCGCCCTGATAAATTTCATAAAGTGGTGAGGCCGCACTGACCACCAGCTTAACGTGGCGTTCGTAGAACTCATCCACCAGTGCGATAAAACGCCGCGCTTCGCTCTCCATCAGCGTCGTCATGACCGGCACATCAGACAACAGCACCGTATGAAAAAGACGCGATAGCGCAATGTAGTCATGCTGACTACGCGCATCGACACAGAGCGTGGTGAACGACACCGCCAGCGTTTGGTTTTCGACGGCCAGCGTCTGCATCGGACGATGATTGATCTCCAGCGTCGGCGCATGTTCACTTTTCGTTCCCGCTAATGCCAGCCAGAGCTTGTCCATCTGCTGGCGGGTTTCCTCATTCAGTGGTGACAACCACAAATGCGCCTGCGTTAAGGTGCGCAGACGATAATCGACGCCAGCATCGACATTCATGATGTCACAATGCTGTTTGATGGCATCAATGGCAGGAAGAAAACGCGTGCGTTGCAAACCGTTGCGATACAGCTCATCAGGCGGAATATTGGAGGTTGCCACCAGCGTAATACCACGGGCAAACAGCGCCTTCATCAGGCCGCCGAGCAGCATGGCGTCGGTGATGTCAGAAACAAAAAATTCGTCAAAGCACAGCACGTCAGTTTCAGCCTTAAAGCGGTCGGCAATGATTTCCAGCGGATCGCTCTGCCCCTGAAGGGCCGTAAGCTCTTCATGGACGCGCAGCATAAAACGGTGAAAGTGCAAACGCTGTTTACGCCCGCCCGGCAGGCTATGGAAGAACAGATCCATCAGCCACGTTTTTCCGCGCCCGACTCCGCCCCACATATACAGACCACGCACTGGCGCGTTGGTCGGTAACTCACGCTTTCCCAGCAATTTGCCAAAACGCGCCATCAGTCCGCTCTCCTGCGGCGCAGGACGTGCTGGCGTCGAAAGCGCCTGGAAAATTGTTTCCAGTCGATTCACTGCTTCTTGTTGTACGTTGTCGGGCTGATGACTGCCGTCTTTGAGGGCTTGCTGGTAACGCGATGTCGGGGAAAGGCTTTGCATGATGTTATTGTTATTCCTTGAGAATCGATGTGCCGTCGCTCACGGTTGACGAAAAAAAGGCCGTTCTACATTACGTGATATAAACACGGGATTCCACTTCTACGGGATTAGCGGTTATAGTGGCATAATCAGGCGCAGGCATGGAGCCTAAAGCCAACACCCTACGGAAACACAAGACAACGGGAGATGTTCATGACCTGGGAATATGCGCTAATTGGGTTAGTCGTCGGTATCATTATTGGTGCTGTAGCCATGCGTTTTGGTAATCGTAAATTACGCCAACAGCAGGCATTGCAGTACGAACTGGAAAAAAATAAAGCTGAGCTGGAAGAGTACCGCGAAGAGCTGGTGAGCCACTTTGCCCGCAGCGCTGAACTGCTGGATAACATGGCGGACGATTATCGTCAGATCTACCAGCATATGGCGAAAAGCTCCAGCAACCTGCTGCCGGGTATGTCACCGGAAAATAATCCGTTCCGTAATCGTCTGGCAGAGTCCGAAGCGGGTAACGATCAGGCGCCGGTTCAGATGCCGCGTGACTATTCTGAAGGCGCATCTGGCCTGCTGCGTAGTGGCGCAAAGCGCGACTAACTGCACATCATTAAGAAATTTATTGGGCGCAGCAATTGCGCCCTCCGCTTCTCTTCCTGTCCCAGCTATTATTTAGTCGTTAGCCTCATTGTGACCAAACCGAAAATTCAATAACATCAAACTGTTTTGAATCATCTTCCGTTTACTCAAGGTACGAGAGCAGGATCCATGAAAAAACACACCCAGCTGTTGAGTGCATTAGCGTTAAGTGTCGGGTTAACTCTCTCGGCGCCATTCCCAGCCGCAGCGTCGATTCCCGGCCAGGTTCCCGGTCAGGCTGCGCTCCCCAGCCTAGCCCCGATGTTGGAGAAAGTGTTACCTGCCGTGGTGAGCGTAAGGGTCGAAGGCACCGCCGCTCAGGGGCAGAAAGTCCCGGAAGAGTTCAAAAAGTTTTTTGGTGATGAACTTCCCGATCAACCTGCACAACCTTTTGAAGGGCTGGGTTCCGGGGTCATCATTGATGCCGCCAAAGGCTACGTCCTGACCAATAATCACGTCATCAATCAGGCGCAAAAAATCAGCGTTCAGCTTAACGATGGCCGTGAGTTCGACGCTAAGCTTATCGGCAGCGACGACCAGAGCGATATCGCTCTGCTGCAAATTCAACACCCCAGCAACCTGACGCAAATTGCCATTGCCGACTCCGACAAACTCCGCGTCGGTGATTTCGCGGTGGCCGTGGGTAACCCGTTTGGTTTGGGGCAAACGGCCACCTCCGGCATCGTATCGGCTTTGGGTCGCAGCGGGTTGAACCTGGAAGGTCTGGAAAACTTTATTCAGACCGACGCCTCCATCAACCGGGGTAACTCCGGCGGCGCGTTGCTAAACCTCAATGGTGAGCTGATTGGCATTAACACCGCGATTCTGGCCCCCGGCGGCGGTAGCATCGGTATTGGTTTTGCGATCCCGAGCAATATGGCACGCACGCTGGCGCAGCAACTGATGCAGTTTGGTGAAATCAAACGTGGTCTGCTGGGAATTAAAGGCACCGAAATGACCGCCGATATAGCCAAAGCGTTCAAACTGGACGTGCAGCGCGGCGCGTTTGTCAGCGAGGTTCTGCCTAACTCTGGCTCCGCAAAAGCAGGTGTGAAGTCTGGTGACGTCATTACCAGCCTCAACGGCAAACCGCTCAACAGCTTCGCCGAACTGCGTTCACGCATAGCGACAACCGAACCAGGGACCAAAGTCAAACTGGGCCTGCTGCGTAACGGTAAACCGCTGGAGGTTGAAGTAACCCTGGATACCAGTACATCATCGTCCGCCAGCGCGGAGATGATTGCTCCTGCGTTGCAAGGGGCTACGCTCAGTGACGGTCAGCTTAAAGACGGCACCAAAGGCATCAAAATTGATAACGTTGAAAAAAGCAGCCCAGCCGCGCAGGCCGGTCTGCATAAAGATGACGTTATCATTGGCGTTAACCGCGATCGTGTAAATTCGATCGCCGAAATGCGTAAAGTGCTGGAAACGAAACCGTCGATCATTGCTCTGCAGGTAGTGCGCGGTAACGAGAGTATTTACCTGCTCCTGCGTTAACGCATGCAACCGGACATCAGCCCCCCGTGTGATGTCCGGTAAACTCGTGATATGCTGCTGCCGTTCCCTTTATTAATGACGCCGCCATCATGTTTGTGAAGCTTTTACGTTCGGTCGCGATTGGTTTAATCGTCGGCGCTATTCTGCTGGCCGCGATGCCCTCTCTGCGAAAAATAAATACGCTTACCGCGCCACAGTTCGACAGTGCAGATGAAACGCCTGCCAGCTATAACCCGGCGGTTCGCCGTGCAGCGCCTGCCGTCGTTAACGTCTATAACCGTAGTATGAACAGCACAGCACATAACCAGCTTGAGATCCGCACACTCGGCTCAGGCGTTATCATGGATCAGCGCGGCTATATCATTACCAATAAGCACGTCATTAATGATGCCGACCAAATCATCGTCGCGTTGCAGGATGGGCGTGTATTCGAAGCGCTGCTTGTGGGTTCTGATACGTTAACCGATCTTGCGGTGCTGAAAATCAACGCGACTGGCGGACTGCCGACAATTCCAATTAATAACAAACGCGTGCCGCACATCGGCGATGTCGTCCTCGCTATTGGTAACCCGTACAACCTTGGGCAAACCATCACTCAGGGGATTATCAGTGCCACCGGTCGTATTGGCCTGAACCCGACTGGACGGCAAAACTTCCTGCAAACGGATGCCTCCATCAACCACGGCAACTCCGGCGGCGCGTTGGTCAACTCGCTGGGCGAGTTAATGGGTATTAACACGCTGTCATTTGATAAGAGCAACGATGGCGAAACCCCGGAAGGGATCGGTTTTGCTATTCCGTTTCAGTTGGCAACCAAAATCATGGATAAGCTGATTCGTGACGGGCGCGTGATTCGTGGCTACATCGGCATCAGCGGTCGCGAAATTGCGCCACTGCACGCCCAGGGCGGCGGGATGGATCAAATTCAGGGGATTGTGGTTAACGAAGTGGCTCCAGACGGTCCGGCTGCGCAGGCAGGAATTCAGGTTAACGATCTGATTATTTCGGTCAATAACAAACCGGCGGTATCTGCGCTGGAGACCATGGACCAGGTGGCAGAGATTCGCCCTGGTTCGGTTATCTCTGTTGTCGTGATGCGTGATGACAAGCAGTTGACGCTGCAGGTAACGATTCAGGAATACCCGGCTACAAACTAAATCACAAACGAAATGATGTAAAAAAACCGGAGATAGCTCCGGTTTTTTTATGCGTCAAATTCGCGATATTTATAGGACGGATAAAGTGCTAAACACCGCCATCCGGCCTACATAAAGGCGTTATTTAACGAACTCTTCACCCAGGGTGATATCTTTCTTCAGCGTATCCAGCATACCTTCCAGCGAGCTCTGCTCAAATGCGCTCAGCTTGCCGATAGACTGGCGTTCTTCTACGCCGTTTTTACCCAACAGCAGCGGCTGAGAGAAGAAGCGAGCATACTGGCCGTCGCCTTCAACGTAAGCACATTCAACCACGCCTTTTTCGCCGCTCAGTGCGCGAACCAGCGACAGGCCGAAACGTGCTGCAGCCTGACCCATAGACAGGGTTGCAGATCCGCCACCGGCTTTAGCTTCCACAACTTCAGTACCCGCATTCTGGATACGTTTGGTCAGGTCAGCCGCTTCTTGCTCAGTGAAGCTCACGCCAGGGATTTGTGACAGCAGCGGGAGAATGGTCACGCCAGAGTGGCCGCCAATAACCGGGACTTCAACGTCACCAGGCTGCTTGCCTTTCAGTTCCGCAACAAAGGTGTTGGAGCGGATGATGTCCAGCGTAGTCACGCCAAACAGTTTGTTCTTATCGTATACGCCTGCTTTTTTCAGCACTTCTGCAGCGATAGCAACGGTCGTGTTCACCGGGTTGGTGATAATACCGATACATGCTTTCGGGCAGGTTTTAGCAACCTGCTGCACCAAGTTCTTCACGATACCGGCGTTAACGTTGAACAGGTCGGAACGATCCATACCCGGTTTACGTGCGACACCCGCAGAGATCAGTACCACATCAGCACCTTCCAGTGCAGGGGTAGCGTCTTCGCCGCTGAAGCCTTTGATTTTCACAGCAGTAGGGATATGGCTCAAATCAACGGCCACGCCAGGCGTTACTGGAGCGATGTCGTACAGGGAGAGTTCTGAACCTGAAGGCAGTTGGGTTTTTAACAGTAATGCTAGCGCCTGACCGATACCACCAGCAGCGCCGAGGACTGCAACTTTCATCCTAAACTCCTTATTATATTGATAAGCAAAGTGTCTATTGCTCCGCGGCGGCGACCTTAATTCACAAATCCAACGAATACAACAACCACGCGTCAAGAATGCGTAGTCACGCAAATTTGGCTTTTATGCATTTAACTTACGTAAAATAAAACCTAAGTTACGTAATTCAAAACCACCCGCACAGTAGAGCAACTTTCCAACAGGTGCTGACAATATACCCTACCCACCTCTCAAAACAACATCAATTTGATAACATTTAATTTACTTTTAACCTTATTTGCGAGCCGTGACACAGGCATGTTTCTTGATAACGAAATTTGATAAAATTCCGCTCTTTCATAACATTATTTCAGCCTTGAACAAGGCAGACTGTTTGCATAAAAATTCATCTGTATGCACAATAATGTTGTTTCTACCGCCATATTACGGGTGACTTATGCGAAGCTCGGCAAAACAAGAAGAATTAGTAAAGGCGTTTAAAGCGCTGCTTAAAGAAGAAAAGTTCAGCTCTCAGGGCGAAATCGTCCTCGCGTTGCAGGATCAGGGCTTTGATAATATCAATCAGTCCAAGGTTTCTCGCATGCTGACCAAGTTCGGCGCCGTGCGTACCCGCAATGCGAAAATGGAAATGGTGTACTGCCTGCCGGCAGAGTTAGGGGTACCTACAACATCCAGTCCACTGAAAAATCTGGTATTGGATATCGATTACAACGATGCAGTTGTGGTTATTCATACCAGCCCTGGCGCTGCTCAGTTGATTGCACGTCTGCTGGACTCATTAGGTAAAGCGGAAGGGATTCTGGGTACAATTGCCGGTGACGATACCATCTTCACCACCCCAGCTAAGGGTTTTACGGTAAAAGATTTGTACGAAGCCATTCTGGAACTGTTTGAACAAGAGCTGTAATACTTCCTCCCCGTCGCCTCGCGGCGGGGGAAAAACCTCTGTATCCACCCTCCTCCCTCTATTATCCACTGTCATTGATTTAACAAATGGTGCGTTTAACCGTCAAAAGTCATTCACATAGCGAATATGAAGAGTTAAAAACGCACATTTTGCAAAAATTCATATCTCAATGATTTAATTGAATTTATTATAAAACCGATGTTTAAAACCCTATTTTTAATTCTGTTTGGTTATAAAAAATATTTTTCTTAACACTTAATCCGCATGGAAACAATTAGCGTGGTATTAATTTATCGAGTGATTAGTGTATACTTGATTTTGTGATGAGGGTCACGAAACGCAGACCCCCAATAAAAGAATTCGACGAGGTAAATATCATGAAAATCAAAACGACTATTGCAACCTTAAGCCTTCTTTCTGTTCTCTCTTTCGGTGCAAGCGCCGCAGTGACTCAGGTGAACTCACAAGAAGCACAGAACCTGCAATCCATGGGCAGCATCTCCGTATCTCAGATCGGTAGCTCACCAATGGACATGCGTCAGGCCATCGCCGCTAAAGCTGAAAAAGCGGGTGCCAGCAGCTATCGCGTCACCGAACTCCGTGAAGGCGCTCACTGGCACGCAACTGCAGAACTCTACAAATAAACCCTCGTCGTCTAGTCCGACGACTTGCCCCCGCCTGCCGGGGGCTTTTTTATGCCTTACATTGAGTGACGAACGTTAAAGCGCAGCTGTCCTTCCAGCTCTTCTTCCGCTTCATCGAACAGTAAAATCAGCGCGCCGTATCGCCTGCGTAGCTTGTCCGGCAAATGAACAAATTCAATCTCCAGCGGCAGCGGTAAAACGTCCCCGATAACCACCTCCCACAGAGAATCTAAATCAACCACCTTTTCCCGGGCGAGACCGAACGCGCGCGTAAACTCACGGTAGAAATCCCCCTGGTCTTCTATCTCGTCAAAATCAAATGTATAGATGTTCATCTATAGCCACCATCCCGACGCCAGTCACTCTACAGACCATCAATATGCAGGAACCTCCTGCATTTTCAGGTAAGTATAGCCATAAAAAAACCGACGCCTTTAGCGTCGGTTTCCAACTCTTAATTACTGGTTAGCGCATGCTGGTATTTGTGCAGCATCCCGCTAAGTCGTTTTACCGGCTCGGTCACCTGCGGTGGCGCTTGCCAGATGATTAATTTCTCCTGATAGATCTCAAGCTCTTCCAGCAACTGGCTAAAGTAGCGTCGGCGCTTGTCGTCGTTTCCTGCGGAAATCACGTGATCCGCAGTGCGACGAAGCTGGCGATGGAACGCGGATAGATCCTCGTTTACCGGTATCGGCGCATCGCGCAAGCGCTGATGCGCAATGATCATCGTCAGCGCCAGGCGAAACTTCGCCAGGTCGCCGGGAAATTTGTTCATCAGCAAAAACAGCTGCTGATAAAGCGCCGGGAGATGGTTTTCTTTACGACGTACCACGTTGGTGGTCATCGCTGAAACCGCCGCCGAGACAAACTGGTTGAGCAACACGCGACCCGTTCTGTCACGAGAGTTATCGCGCACCAACAGAATGACGATAAATGCCAGCACGCAGCCAACAATTTGCCCCAGCGCACTATCAAGGAACTGGCTAAAGTGGAAGGTCATCGGGTTATCCAGCACGATGATATTAATAGTGCTGGCCAGCGCCCCCATTGATCCCAGCCGTCGTTTCTGTACCTCTATACCCAGAAAGAACCCCAGCACCGCCAGGCTCAGGCACAGTAACAACATGCTTTGTTGCGTATTGGGGATAATCACCAGGAAATAGAGCGCCCCGAGCGGTAACGCCGCCAACGTACCGTAAATAAAGTCTATCGCCACCATGCGCGGGTTGGGCAAACGCATTGCCAGCGAAGTGACAACCGCAATCATCACCATTGCGCCGCTGCCGGAGGTCCATCCGGTCCACAGCCAGAATAAAGTTCCCAGCACACAAGAAAGCGTGGTGCGCCAGAAGTTGACCATCGCATGATGGCGCTCGGCAGACTCCACCTTCACTACTGGCTCACCTTGCAGGATCTCTTCTTCCGTGGCGCTAATTTTGGTATTACTCAGTACACCGCGTTTGAGCAACAGGTAGCGCGTCGCGGCGCCAGCCCAACTATATATCGTAATCGGCGTTTCGCGTTCACCGGTCCAGGCAATCACCCGCCGCATCCGCTTCAACTGTTTATGAACATCCTGCACCGTTTCAACCGGCATATTGAACAACTCGCGGAAGGTATCAGTGATCAGTTCGGGTCGAGTGTTCTGAATAAGATAGGTTTCGCAGGACTGCGTGATGAGCGTGAGTGACAGCGTGTTCAATGCTTTGAGCCTGCGGTTAGCCCGCCCCCAGCGTGAGGACTCCATATTCAGGTTACTTCGCATGCCTTCCAGCGCCGCCGTACGCCGGACTAAATCGCCCCAGGCTTTGTCCACTTCTTCACTGTCACCATGCTTAATGCATAGCTGCATAAGCTGATACTGCGCCACCAGCAGGCTGTCCAGTTCGACATCAATCTCCTGTTTCACCGAACGGGGCGAAAAGAGCAGATCGGCCACAATAGCACAGACAATCCCCATCACTATTTCACTACAGCGTTCGAGCGCAAATTGCGGCGTCAGCAGCGGTTCAGCCTGGATGGTAATGACGATGATCAGCGCCGTATAGCCCGAAAGTCCCCAGGCATAGGAGTTTTCGATCTTCACAAGCGACGAGATCCAGGTACAAAAACCGGCCCAGATACAACACACCAGGATCATCAATAACGGGGCGCGGATCATGCTGATGATAATGATCAGTGCAGCAATACAGCCAATAAATGTCCCGACAATACGCAGCATGCCGCGATAGCGTATAGCACCAGAATAGGGCTCTCCGCCAGCGGCAAAGGCCGGGCCAGCCGCCACAATGGCGGCGGTCAGCACCGCCCAGCGCGGGGTCTCAAGTTGGAAGTGAAAGCCAACGAACAGCGCCAGTACAATCGCGCATGCCAGTTTTACCGCAAAGCGGATATGCTGGTTGGCAATAGAGAAAATGCCCATCACGATTAGCCAAACTCGCGCAGGCGGTGCGCCATTTTACGGAAGAAGGATTCCCGGCTTGCATCGCGATCCTGCTTGCCGGTAATGACGACGGTAGCCGTAGTCCCCGCAGGCCACAGGGTGCCCTGCTGCTCATCAAGACGAATTCGCACCGGTACACGCTGCGCCAGGCGCACCCATTCAAGATTGGAATCAATGGTCGCCATACCCTTTGCGTCCCGAGTGCTGCTGGCATTCGTTACGCCAGCCGCCACGCTATCAACGGTGCCCTTCAGCACATGATTACTGCCCAGCGGGGTGATCTCTGCGCGATACCCAGGGCGGACGCCTTCCAGCTTGGTTTCTTCCATATAGGCCAGCACATAAAAAGAATGCTGTTTGACCAACGCCACCGCCGTAGAGCCGCGAGTAATAAATTCGCCGCTGTAGACGTTCAGGTTAGTCACCCAGCCATCTGCTGGCGCGCGAATGACGGTACGTTCCAGATCTAATTTCGCCAGGTCGCGGGTCGCCTGCGCTTTCGCAAGCTGATGTAATACGGTTTGCAGGACATTGTTTGACTGGTCGATCTCTTCACGAGACATAGCCTGCACGCCTAGCCGGTTACGACGGCTGGCCTCCTGGCGTTTTTCCTGTGATAACACCTGATAGTAGGCGACGTCTGCTTCCGCTTCTTCGAGCGCTTTTTTATAGCGCGGCTGATCGATGGTAAACAGAACCTGGTCTTTCTTCACCAGTTGATTATCATGAACGTTGACGTTAGTGATAAGCCCGGCAACATCCGGGGCTATTGCCACAACGTCGGCGCTGAAGCGCGCATCACGCGTCCACGGCGACTCGGTGTAGAACACCCATGCGCGGAAAATGGCGATGAAGGCCAGAATGACCAGTACGAGAGTCGTGGCCGTACGGGAGAGTTTTCTTGTTAGTGTTTTCACTTCAACCTCAAACGAACAGGCGCGTTATTAAATAAAACAGGCAGCAATACAGCGCGGTGTTAAACAGAGCCGGGTGCCAGACAAAATCATAGATGCCAGTTGGAACCAGTACCCGGCGCACCAGCCAGAAAATCGCCAGTGACAAAAGTAATTCGAAAAAAATCGGTGGGAAGGACAGACCAAACACCACGATAACGGGAAACAGACTCATGTTGACCTTGGTAGCTTAAGAGAGTGCAGGTGATAGATTTTCTAGCGTATGTCACCGCAGAGAAGGGCAAGGATGAGCCAGGCGAGAGCGACATAGCTGTTATTTGAATAATAATATATTAACGTAACTGTTATGCTGTTATCTATATTATGTGATCTAAATCACTTTTAAGTCAGAGTGAACAATGGAACGATTAAAACGTATGTCGGTGTTTGCCAAAGTTGTCGAACTGGGCTCCTTCACCGCCGCCGCAAGACAGTTACAAATGAGCGTTTCATCGATAAGCCAGACGGTCTCTAAACTGGAAGATGAGCTACAGGTCAAGCTGCTAAACCGCAGCACACGCAGCATTGGGCTAACTGAAGCCGGTAAAATTTATTATCAGGGTTGCCGCCGGATGCTGCACGAAGCACAGGATGTTCACGAACAGCTTTATGCCTTTAACAACACGCCCATCGGCACCTTGCGCATTGGCTGTTCTTCAACCATGGCACAAAATGTCCTCGCTGGGTTGACCGCAACGATGCTGAAAGAGTATCCAGGATTGACGGTAAATCTGGTAACAGGCATCCCGGCACCGGATTTAATCGCCGACGGTCTGGACGTGGTTATTCGCGTCGGCGCGTTGCAGGACTCCAGCCTGTTTTCACGTCGCCTGGGAACTATGCCGATGGTGGTCTGCGCCGCTAAAAGCTATCTCGCGCTGTTTGGCGTGCCGGAAAAACCCGCCGATCTCAGCAACCACTCGTGGCTGGAATACAGCGTGCGCCCGGATAATGAATTCGAACTTATCGCTCCGGAGGGGATCTCTACCCGCCTGATCCCGGAGGGGCGCTTCGTGACTAACGATCCGATGACGCTGGTGCGCTGGCTGGCCGCAGGCGCGGGCATTGCCTATGTGCCGCTGATGTGGGTGATCAATGAGATCAATCGTGGCGAAGTGGAGATCCTGCTGCCCCGCTACCAGTCGGATCCACGTCCGGTCTATGCGCTGTATACCGAAAAAGACAAACTACCGCTCAAGGTCCAGGTGGTGATTAACTATCTGACGGATTATTTTGTCGATGTGGCGCAGCTGTTTCAGGGGATGTACGGCCGGAGAAAAGAGAAATAAAAAAGCCCGGTAGCGCTTTGCTTACCGGGCCTACATTCAGTGCCAACGCACATTCCTGGCCGGATACGCTGAGCGTTATCCGGCGACCGGGTCGTTACGCGGTGCCACCTACGGTCAAGTTATCCACCTTCAGCGTCGGCTGGCCCACGCCCACCGGCAAGCTTTGTCCTTCTTTACCGCAAACGCCAACCCCGTTATCCAGTTTCAGGTCGTTACCCACCATCGAAATCTGCTGCATCGCTTCGATACCGGAGCCAATCAGCGTTGCGCCTTTCACCGGTTTGGTCACTTTACCGTTTTCAATCAGATACGCTTCGGACGTCGAGAATACAAATTTCCCGGAGGTGATATCCACCTGACCGCCGCCAAAGTTAGGCGCATAAATACCGTATTCAACGGATTCGATGATTTCCTGCGGCGTGGATTTCCCCGGCAGCATATAGGTGTTGGTCATACGCGGCATTGGCAGGTGCGCGTAAGATTCACGGCGACCGTTACCCGTTGGCGCTACGCCCATCAGGCGCGCATTCAGTTTGTCCTGCATGTAGCCTTTCAGAATGCCGTTTTCGATCAGCACGTTGTACTGACCCGGTGTCCCTTCGTCATCGATAGCCACGGAACCACGACGGTCCGCCATTGTGCCATCATCCACAACGGTACACAGTTCTGATGCCACCAGCTCACCCATGTGACCGCTGAATACCGAGGTGCCACGGCGGTTAAAATCACCTTCCAGACCATGACCGACCGCTTCATGCAGCAGAACGCCAGGCCAGCCAGCGCCGAGTACCACCGGCAGCGTACCAGCAGGCGCTGCTACCGCGGACAGATTGACTAACGCCATCCGTACGGCCTCTTTCGCCCACGCGTCGGCACGGACTTCACCATCAAGGTCGCCAAGGAAATAGTCATAGCCAAAACGACCGCCGCCACCGCTGGCGCCGCGCTCACGCTTACCGTCCTCTTCGACCTGTACGCTTACGGACAAACGTACCAGCGGGCGGACGTCAGCGGCCAGCGTACCATCAGTCGCGGCCACCAGGATCAGTTCATAAACACCGGTCAGGCTGGCGGTCACTTCCTGGACGCGTTTGTCGGCGGCACGGGCCACGTTGTCTACGCGGCGCAGGATATCGAGTTTTTCTTCGCGGCTCATGCTCTGCAACGGATCAACCGAGGTGTAAAGCGCCTGATGCTCCACGGCCCCCAGCGTTTTTACTTTGCCGTCACCGTTGTCACGCACGATAGTACGCGCGGCATGAGCGCTTTGTTCCAGCGCCAACAGGCTAATCTGGTCTGCATAGGCAAACCCTGTTTTCTCGCCGCTGATGGCGCGCACGCCAACGCCCTGATCGATATTGTAAGAACCATCTTTAATGATGCGGTCTTCTAAAACCCAGGATTCGTGATAGCTCGACTGAAAATAGAGATCGCCGTAATCAAGACGGCGTTCGGCCAGTTGGCCCAGGATGGCAAACAGATCCTGATGTTTCAGGCCATTTGCCGCTAGCAATTGTTCACTTACCAGGTTCAGACTCATCGTTTTGATTACTCATTTAATTCTGCCGGATAGCGGAAAAAACGCCTTATCCGGCCTACGTTGTTAGGCTGCTGTAGGCCGGATAAGCGCTGCGCCATCCGGCAATACTATGTACTGAGATTGGGGCAATTACTCGCCCCCGTCAAATCATTGCTGGCTTTCTTTGCGCGGCTGACGCAGAACTTCATTAATTTGCGGCTTATCGACCGGACCGGTGATGCGATAGCGCAGAATCGAGACTTTGCTCCACAGAGGCCCCAGCACCTTACTGGCGGCAAACACCGCCGCACCAACAATCGGGTTGACGGCAAACGCGGCGGCAACCCCTACGGTGGCAGATATTTCTGGTGCGACGATGGCTTCCATGTCCAGCTCCCGGCGTACCAGGTTCACCGAACCTTTCATCGCAATGTCGGCCTCCAGACCGTCCACCAGCGTGTCGTCGGTATGCATCACGCCATCTTTGATCCACGCCGTGCTGCGAATCGAGTCGAAATAGAAGCCTTCGCTGAAGGTGTCGCTAAAATCAAAGCGCAGTTTACGCAGTAACGCATCGAAGCTTAGCAGACGTAACAGTTGCCCAGCATGTCCGGTACTGAGTTCGGTAAGTTCGCCTTTGCCCAGCCGGGTACGCAAAATACCATTCAGCGAGGCTACATCAGGATCCCACGGCGGATTACGCCAATGCAGATCATACTCCACGTTGAATGAAGAATTGCGAATCGGCGTTGATACGCCAAAGAAACCGGCTGCGGAGTCAATTTTGTTGCCGCTCAGTTTACCCTTCAGCGACGTTCGCTCCTTGCCCGGCGCATTCACCCACACGCCGTCGGTGGTCAGTCTGGCAAAACCCGTATCCAACAGACCGTTACTCAAGGTCAGCGTGTCGCCTTTAATCGCTACATCGGCGTCAATGCGCCCGTATTTCTGTCCCCACATCCAGCACTCGGCACAGCGCAGCTGAAGGTCCGGCCAGCCACGGAAACTGACGTTGTCGATGGCTGAGAACGGCGAGGCTGACGTACTATTCTGTGACGGTTTCGCCGCGCTTGGGTTGTAATAAAGATACTTAATATTGGCCAGCCACGGCGCATTATTGCGCATAGCCAGCGTGGCGTTAATTTCACGGCCCTGCGCCTGCACGCTGGAGCCATTGCTCGCAGGCTCAGAAACGATACTCAAATTATTCCACTGTTGACCGCCCAGGGATAACGATGGCGTACGCACCGTGATGCGCTGTGGGAAGTTAGCGTTGCTGCCCACGTTATCCACAGCGCCTTTCTGGAATAACGCCAGCCATTGCGCGCCATCCATAGGGGGAAGATTAAGCTCTATGCCTTGTTGATCGGGTAACGCGGGCACGGTGCGGCTTTCCGACGCCCAGATTGCGCGATCAAGCGTCAGTTTCTGATTCAGCAGCCAGCGGCTATTAAAATGATTTTTACTGCCAGCGTTGCCGGTCAGATCAAAGCTGCGCAGATTGCCGTTGGCCTTAACGTTCACCGGCAACGCCTCACCGGCCGCCTTATTCAGCGGAGAAGGTAAGTGACTACTTACATTCTTGAGATCGCCCTTTAACTCAACGTTATAGGTCGGCCCGGCATGATACGGAAGATCGATTCCTACCTTGCCATTCCACGCTATGCTGCCGTTCAACGCGTCGTTGACCTGCGCCGGTAAAATCCCCATGCGGCTTGGCTGCCAGTCACCTTGCAGATTCACAGCTACCTGATAGGCTTTCGCCCCTTCGGTCGTGGAAAAGTCGACGTTCAGCGGCTGATTAAACCAGTTCGCGGTCATCGGCTCGCTCTTCAGATCGCCGTTGATAAAGCTGAATTTACCATTCAAATTCTTCAGCGTGCTGTCGAGCGGTTTAATAAACAGGCTGTTATTACGCAGGTTGACGTCACCTTTGGCGGTAACCAGCGAGCCGTCTAGCGGAATATCAAGATGTAAGCGAGCATTCACATCGCCGTCAATCTGCAGCTGCTCAAGCGTAGCGCCGAGTGAATCCTTCAATGGCGTCTCATCAAAATAAGGTCCAACCGCCTTGCCCGGCCCGTTGATGTCGGCATCAATCAGCAGTTTTTCTTTGGCATAGTCGGGGATGTTAGCCGTCAGATTACTGGCCTTCACGCCGCCCAGATTAACGCTATCGGTCTTCATCCACAGACCATCGTTAATGAAGTTCAGTTCAATATTAAGGTCAGTCAGCGCGGGCCAGTCGGGCTGGAAAGCAAACTTCGCATTGCGAAGCGGCACCAGTACCTGGAACTGCCCTTCATTGTGTAGATACGGGAACAGATGCGGGTCGCCGCCATACACCAACGTGGCGTTATCCGCTTCGCCGCCCTGAATAGCGCCGCTGAGGTAATCAACCAGCTCTTTGCCCATCAGGTTTTCCGGGAAGTAACGCCAGGCCTGAGAGCCATCGTCGGTGCTGATACCTGCCAGAATGCCCAACCATGGCTCATCATTGGCGGGCTGCAGATAGCGAAAACCACCACGTGCGCGTACCGCTTTCGCTTTAACATCAATGTTGCGCCCATCTAACTGGAAACCTTTATCATTCTTCAGCCAGCTTAGCGTCGCTACGCCATCCTCTATTTCCAGCGGTGCGCGAAAGACGGTTTCATACGGCATTTTAGCTTGCTTCATGGAAGCAGTGAGCGCCCCGTTTTCAACGCTGCCCGCGAGCGTACCGGAGAAATGTTCTGCCCCTGGCAGCAGCTTCCACTGTTTCCAGGCCAGATTGGTCCACGAGGACTGGAAGCGAGTTTTTTCTGTTGCCTGTAACGGGATATCCAGCGCCAGCACATCTATTTTGCCGCTCGGCTGCGTGGCCCGCCAGATATCACCCAGCGCAGGCGATAACTTGGCCGCCATCGGACGCAACCCTTCTAACCCGGCCAGCTCCAGATTGCTGGCGCGGATGCGTAGCTCGTCGCTGCGTTTGTTATTCTCGCCGCCGACTTCCTGTTCAGGGATCCAGGCCAGCGCTAACGCCCCGCTTGGCCAGGGTTTATCATCCATCGTGATACGGGTATCGGGAATGGAGAATTGCCAGCCCGACTGTTCGCGGCTGATGTGCGCCGTCAGGTTATCGACGGAGAGCGTGTGCGTACGACTCTCTCCCAGCCAACTTGCCCCACCTTTTTTCAGCCAGACATCGCCGCCGGAAACGACACCTTTTCTGATCGTCATCCATGCTTCCAGGCTAAAACGCGCGGTTTGCAACGCGACATTATCCTGCATCCATTTACCCAGCCACGGCTTGACGTCAATATCGTCGGCCTGCAACCAGACCCGACCGTTATTCAACAGCCCGTTGTCATCACGCAGATCCATTCGAACCTGCATAACACCGTGCTGCCCGGTCAGACTGGAGAGACTGACCTGGCCTTCAGCGCGATGTCGGTTTTTACCGTTAAGCCAGGTAAGCTGCGGGATCGCCAGTTCTGCACGCTGGCCTGAGAGGGTTAAAAAGCTAATCTGGCTGTCGCGTAGATCGAAATGATCAAACTGACGCAGGAAGAGATCGCTCAGGTGGCCGGCTTCAATTCCATCACCGCTTTCGCTGCGCTGGATGGGGGTATTGGTACGCAGGTGCAGCTGCCAGAAGGTGAGATCGCGAAACTGCCAGCGCATGTGCAGCAAGCTTTGCCAGACATCCAGCGCTAATGTAACGCGCTTTACCGAAAATTCACCGCCGTCTTTAAGCTGCGCGTGGATATCGCGCGCTTCAAGAGTAGGCCCGAAATTTTGCCAGCTAGCGGAAAGTTGGCTGGCGGAGACGGGCAGACCGGTGGCGGATTCAATCTTGCCAAGGATGGCCGGACGCCAGCTATCAAGATGAGGTAGCGCAAGGCGCAGCCCACTGACCAGCAGCGCTGCGATGACAACGAATGCGGCTCCAGTGAGCAGTAATATCCCCGGCAATCGCCTCACGCGCCTCTCCTTGTCTACCAAAAAATGTGACTCACAAAACCGTCTTGCCGGATGGCGGCGTGAACGCCTTCTCCGGCTGCAAGGTATCGCCATTGGGCGTTTACCAGGCCAGATTACATCATGACAACGTCGAACTGCTCCTGGTTATACAGCGGTTCGACTTGTACTTTAACCTGTTTGCCGACAAAGATTTCCACTTCTGCCAACGCATGTGACTCTTCCCCCTTCAGGGTTTCAGCCACTGCCGGAGATGCATAAACCAGGAAACGATCGGAGTCATAGGCATGGTGTACCCGCACTATTTCGCGCATGATTTCATAGCATACAGTTTCCACGGTTTTCACCGTACCGCGCCCATGACAGGTCGGACACTCGTTGCACAGCACATGCTCCACGCTTTCACGCGTGCGTTTGCGCGTCATCTCCACCAGGCCCAACTGTGAAAAACCGTTGATGCTGGTTTTTACGCGATCCTTGCTCAGCGCCTGTTCCAGAGAGTGCAGCACCCGTCGACGGTGGTCTTCATTATTCATGTCGATAAAATCGATAATGATAATGCCACCGAGGTTACGCAGACGCAGTTGACGAGCAATGGCCTGCGTTGCTTCAATATTAGTATTAAAGATAGTGTCGTCGAGATTACGATGCCCAACAAACGCTCCGGTATTGATATCGACGGTGGTCATTGCTTCAGTTTGATCGATGATCAGATAGCCGCCAGATTTCAGTTCAACCTTGCGTTCCAGCGCGCGCTGGATTTCATTCTCAACGTCAAAGAGATCAAAAATGGGCTGGCGCCCGCTGTAATGTTCCAGCTTGCTGGTCATCTCGGGGATATATTCCGCTGTGAACTCCAGCAACGCTTCATAGGTCAGACGAGAGTCAACGCGGATCCGGTCAAGCTGGGCATCGGCAAAATCACGCAACACGCGCTGCGCCAGCGCCAGTTCGCCGTACATCTGGTAGCGCGTTTGCGGGCGCTTTTTACGCTCCATGACTTTAGTCCAGACGCGCTTCAGGTAGGCAGCATCCGAGGCCAGATCCTCCTCACAGACGCCTTCCGCCGCCGTGCGAATGATGAATCCGCCCTGTTCATCGCAGTAGTCCGCCACCACTTTTTTCAGGCGTTCGCGTTCAGTTTCGCTTTCGATACGTTGGGAAACGCCAACGTGCGAAGCACCCGGCATAAAGACGAGGTAACGGGAAGGAAGCGTGATGTCCGTCGTCAGGCGTGCGCCCTTAGTACCCAACGGATCTTTTACCACCTGCACCATCAGATCCTGGCCCTGGCGCACCAGTTCAGAAATGTCGCGCACGGTGAACTGTTTTTGTTCTTCACCCGCCACGCATTCGGTGTGCGGCATGATGTCTGAAGCGTGAAGAAATGCGGCTTTATCCAGTCCAATATCTACAAAAGCCGCCTGCATACCCGGAAGTACACGACTTACACGACCTTTGTAGATATTGCCTACGATTCCGCGTCGCGCCTCACGTTCAATATGAATTTCCTGCAGAATACCGCCATCAATGTAAGCCACCCGAGTTTCCGATGGCGTTACGTTTACCAACAATTCAGCCGTCATGTTTATCCCTTTTCTCACGCAGTGCGTTAAAATTGGTCAGCAACTCATACGTTTCTACCAGCGGTAAGCCGACTACGGCGTGATAGCTGCCATTGATCTTCCTGACAAAACAGCCACCCAACCCTTGAATACCGTATGCACCTGCTTTATCCATTGGTTCACCGCTGGCAACATAGCCCGCGATGTCCTCATCGGTTAGTGCTCTGAACGTCACATCCGTCACCACCAGACAGTCCAGACTGTGCCGGCGGTCGGCCAATGCCACGGCGGTCATGACCTGATGCGTTTTACCCGACAGTTTGCGCAGCATTGCTGCGGCATGGGCGACGTCGTGTGGTTTTTCCAGCACTTCGCCATTAAGGATAACAATGGTATCTGCACCCAATACCGGCAAATCGCGCTGCGCCAGCGCCACGCCAGCCTGCGCTTTTTCGCGTGCCAGACGCGAAACATACTGCTGCGCGCTCTCCTGCGGGTGTCGCTGTTCTTCAATCCCAGGCACCAGCCGTTCAAAGGTAACACCAAGCTGAGCGAGCAGCTCCTGACGACGTGGAGAACCAGAAGCAAGATACAGAGTATTCATATCAACCTTATTGCACCGCAAACTGCTGACGGACTTTACGCATCAGTAAGAATAGCCATGGCCAAAGCACACCATTCACTACACTACTCCAGAACACTTCGGGTCTGAAAGAGACATTGATCACTAAAAACTCGGCCCAGAAAACAATAATATCCACGACCAGTGATAACAACATGACCACCAGCGCCTGTTGCCAGAGCGCGAGGTTACGGAATAGCTGGAATTTCAGCGCGACCAGATAAGCAATGATACTCATCGACAATGCGCGCACGCCAAGCGTGGAGCCGCTGATGAGATCCAGTATGGCACCCACCACAAACCCCGTGCCCACATTTACGCGATGCGGCAGCGCCAGGATCCAGTACAACAAGATGAGCAGTACCCAGTTTGGCCGGAAAACCAGAATATCGTCCGGCCAGGGCATGACTTGCAGCAACAGTGCAATAAGGAACGAGAGCCAAATCACCCAACGTCCCTGGCTACGATAGCTTGCCACTTACTGTCCTCCCGGCTTACGCGGAGCAGGTTGTGGCGGCGTGGTACCCGCAGGCGCTGGAGTCACGCCTGTTGCGGGAGCTGGCACTGGCGCAGGCGGCCCCATGGCATCTGGTGCAGGCAGAACTTGCGGCATCATTTGCATCAGACGTTCATTGGCAACGCGGTGCACTTCCTCTGGCGTCATCGGATTTGCGCCGTTACGATCGGCGCCCCACAACAGCAGCAGATAACGCAGACGCTGCAGACCTGCGGTCGGGCGTGCCTGAATCACGGTATAAGCGCGCTGAGTGTCCAGCTTAACGGAAGAAACAACACCAACCGGATAGCCTTCAGGGAAACGTCCCCCCAGACCCGAGGTAACCAGCACATCGCCAACGCGAATGTCGGTGTTGGCCGGCAGGTGTTCGAGCTGAAGATCGTCGGTGCAGCCGTTACCGGCAGCGATCACGCGGATATCGTTACGCAGTACCTGAATGGGCAGAGCATGCGTCGCATCGCAAATCAGCAGCACGCGGCTGGTCAGTTTAGCCACCGCTACGACCTGACCCACAACGCCTTTGTCGCTAATAACCGGTTGACCTTCGTAGACACCGTTAACACTCCCTTTGTCGATCACCACCTGATCGCTGTAAGGGTCATTAACCGTTGAGATGACCTGCGTCACCATCTTTTGTTCGTCCTGACGCAGCGGCGATCCCAGCAGTTCACGCAAACGCGCGTTCTCCTGTTTATATTGCCCCAGCATCAGCAGCTCGCTGTTTTTCAGCAGCAGTTCCTGACGCAACGCCCGATTTTCAAGTTCGAGTTGGTCACGCGAAGCCAGCGTTTGCGAAACGCCGTCGAGTAATTCACGAGGACCATTTGAGATAAAGTAGAAAGGACTGACGGCGGTATCCATGTACGTTCGGATTTGACTAAACGTACCCAGGCGGCTGTCGGCAATAATAACGCCGAGCGCCACCAGCACCGCCAGAATAAGGCGAATCTGTAGCGACGGGCCACGGCTAAAAATTGGCTTCATAGTCTATGCGTATTCTCGTATCAGAGCGGAAGGGCAACCCGCGGGCTACCCTACCTGCATCCGATTACTCTTCGCTGAACAGGTCGCCGCCGTGCATATCGATCATTTCCAGCGCCTTGCCGCCACCGCGCGCCACGCAGGTCAGCGGATCTTCAGCAACAACAACTGGAATACCGGTTTCTTCCATTAACAAACGGTCAAGGTTACGCAGCAGAGCACCGCCACCGGTCAGTACCATGCCGCGTTCGGAGATGTCAGACGCCAGTTCTGGCGGACACTGTTCCAGTGCAACCATCACCGCGCTCACGATACCGGTCAGCGGTTCCTGCAGGGCTTCCAGAATCTCGTTGGAGTTCAGGGTAAAGCCGCGTGGAACACCTTCTGCCAGGTTACGGCCGCGAACTTCGATCTCGCGCACTTCGTCGCCCGGATAAGCGGAACCGATTTCGTGTTTAATACGTTCTGCGGTGGCTTCACCGATCAGAGAACCGTAGTTACGACGAACATAATTAATGATGGCTTCGTCGAAGCGGTCGCCGCCAATACGTACAGAAGAGGAGTAAACCACGCCGTTCAGGGAGATAACCGCAACTTCAGTTGTACCACCACCGATATCCACAACCATAGAACCGGTTGCTTCAGAAACTGGCAGACCCGCCCCGATCGCAGCCGCCATCGGCTCTTCGATCAGGAATACTTCACGGGCACCTGCGCCCTGGGCGGATTCACGGATCGCGCGGCGTTCAACCTGAGTTGCTCCAACCGGTACACATACCAGTACGCGCGGGCTTGGGCGCATGAAGCTGTTGCTGTGCACTTGTTTGATAAAGTGCTGGAGCATTTTTTCAGTCACGAAGAAGTCAGCGATAACGCCGTCTTTCATTGGGCGAATGGCAGCGATATTGCCCGGTGTACGACCCAGCATCTGCTTCGCGTCATGGCCCACTGCGGCTACGCTTTTTGGCGAGCCGGCACGATCCTGACGAATGGCCACAACAGAAGGCTCATTCAATACGATGCCTTGTCCTTTTACATAAATAAGGGTATTCGCGGTACCCAGGTCAATGGACAGGTCATTGGAAAACATGCCACGAAATTTTTTCAACATACTAAGGGATAATCCTGAAAGCTGGGGCGGAAAACAAAATCCGCTTACTTTACCAACCACACGCAGCAGCGACAAGGCGCAAAAATCATCTGCTACGGTGAAAATTAGTGCAGTTCGTTTCCTTTGTTACAAAATCGGCCTGAGTCCATCAGGGCTGAATAAATCAGCAGCACTCCTCGCTTTTGTTTGCAACCTGTCAAAGGTCATTCACCTGCATGTTTGCTGTTACAACCTGGCGAGCAGACAAGCACACCCCCAGAAGGCACAGCGCGCGTTATTCTACGTGAAAACGAATTAAACGGCAGGTTAAACCGAGTATCTTTGCGAATATTTTTTCACGTTAGTGTCAAGTGGCTGTGATGCGGCAAAAAAATCCCCTTGCCCACCCGCAACTCCGCGTTCCGTCAGCGTATGCCACTCGCTACGCGAACGAACGCCCGTGGCGTAAACCTGCGTTGGTGTTCCAGAACAAGCCTCCACCAGGCTTTGCACCAGGAGCTGGTTTTCGGTTCGCTTATCAATATTCCTCACCAGGCTTGGATGCAGCTTCAATAACTCAACGTTAAGCTCTTTGATCCAACTGGTGCTCACCAGCGTTAAACCCGCCTGCGTAACGGCAATTCGCACCCCCAGCGCATTCATCAATCTGATGACGGGCTGTAACCGGCTGATATGTTGACAGACATCTGCCTCTGCAAGTTCAATAATTATGCGTTTGCGTAATGATTTTTCGCACTGCATCAGCGTATCACGTAGCCAGCGCTGAAAACGTGGGCGAATTAGCGATTCAACCGTTGTCTGCATCGCCAGGTTTTCCTGCGGCCAATAGCCCAACAGTAAGATCAGACGGCTGATTTGCAGGCGGTCATATTCTTCTGCCAGGCCAAACTGCAGGACCATCGGCATATATTCCGCCGAAATAACCTCTTCGCTGCCATCAAAAATACGGCACATCAGCTCCCGGTGGTGCACCCGTCCTTCACGGGTTACCGCAGGCTTTTGATAAATTCTGGGTCCACCCCGGCTGAGCATCTGTTCGATCAGCGTTCGCCAGCGTACGTTACCCCGACCTTTTTCCGGTAGTGAGTCATCATAGACCGACCAACTGTTCCCACCCTGCAATACCGAGTTCCGCGTGGCGGCTTCGGCGTGATCCATCACTTGTTCCGTCGACTGACCGCTGCGGCAAACACAAATGCCAATATGAACCATATCGGCACGGTCGATCATTTTATTAGCCGGAAGCGCATCTACCGCTTTTAATAATTGCCCGGCAATACTTTCCGCCTCTTTCAGCGTGCGGTGTGGCAACAGGATGGCAAAATCGCTACGGTGGTAGCGCGCCAGCAACGCGCCCGGATAGCGCGTCATAAAAGTCGACAACAAATTGATTAGCGTTGAAATTTGTTCTTCAGCAAGGGTAATTCCCCAGCTATCGCGCAGCAGCGTAAAGTCCGGCAGGCGTACCATCATCACGACGCCATGCGATCCCACTTTTTCCTGATCTTCCAGCAGCGTTGCCAGTTGGTTATCAAAGAACAGGCGGTTGCTTAGCCCGGTTTTTGTATCCTGCGCCACATAGGAACGAATCAGCGTATCCAGTCGGCTACGTTGCTCGCGGGCACTTTGAATTTCGGTCAGCAGCATATCGAGCGCGCTACTGGTACGCGCAGGCCATTCATAAACAGTCCCCCGCACGTTCGGTCCACGTTCGCCGTTAAGAATGCGCGTTGAACGAATCTCCAGCAACTCTTGACCTGAAAGCTGACGCTGAAGCCAGCGCACAGACAAAAAGAGCATCAGTATAATGAAAGCAATCGCCAACGTGAGCGGTGCGGTAGTCATCAGCGAATGGAAATAGTTGCCCATTGGATCCTGATAAACCAGACGCAGCGACATGCCCGGGTGTTTGACCAACGGGACGGTGACATCACGATACAGATTGTTCGTCCCAGCCGGGCGGTAGCTGCTGGTTCGGGAGTGGTCATACACCACGTGTTCGCCCTGAAGCAGTTCGACGCGCACGATATCAACCGAAACCATCAGTTCATCGATTTGCGGGGTTAGCGCAACGACATCGCGGGAGACAAGGTGCGTATCAATCGCTGTCGCCACCGCCTGAACACGGGTGGTGAACTTATATTGAATCGCGTTATAGAAACTCAGCGAGCAGCCGATCAGAGTTACGAAGATCGTTAACCCTGTAAGCAGCGTCACAAAAGCTGAAAATTTCGTCGTTAATCGCATCCTTGTGTTAACTCCGACAGTTATGAAACAGGCATGAAAGTGATAAAGCGGCGCGAAAATGCAAAACTGAACGCAAAATCCGTCCATTTATACAAACAGTGTGGGCATACTACCAAATTAGGTATATCTGGCAATTTATTGCGCGGAATCGGCATCATGTTTTGATTAGCGAGTATAGTCTTCATTAATAATTTTCCAATCCACTATACGAATTGAGGACAGGTTATGCAGGCTTTGATCTTAGAACAGCAGGACGGAAAAACCCTCGCATCCGTTCAACCCCTCGACGAAAATCAGCTACCGGAAGGCGATGTGACGGTGGATGTCCACTGGTCAAGCCTGAACTATAAAGACGCCCTGGCTATCACCGGCAAGGGTAAAATCATTCGCAATTTTCCGATGATTCCTGGTATCGATTTCGCCGGTACCGTGCGCACAAGCGAAGATCCCCGTTTTCATGCAGGTCAGGAAGTTTTACTGACCGGCTGGGGCGTGGGTGAAAATCATTGGGGTGGACTGGCCGAACGCGCACGCGTGAAAGGCGACTGGCTGGTTGCGCTGCCACAAGGGCTGGACGGACGTAAAGCCATGGTCATCGGTACCGCTGGCTTTACCGCCATGCTGTGCGTCATGGCGCTTGAAGATGCAGGTATTCGCCCGCAAGACGGTGAGATTGTCGTCACCGGCGCCAGCGGCGGCGTGGGCAGCACGGCCGTGGCGTTACTGCATAAGCTGGGTTATCAGGTTGCGGCGGTTTCGGGTCGCGAAAGCACTCACGACTACCTGAAGAGTCTGGGCGCTAACCGTATCCTTAGCCGCGATGAATTTGCTGAATCTCGCCCGTTGGAAAAACAGCTGTGGGCTGGTGCAGTTGATACCGTTGGCGACAAAGTTCTGGCAAAAGTCCTGGCACAGATGAACTACGGTGGCTGCGTTGCCGCCTGCGGCCTGGCTGGCGGTTTCGCTCTGCCGACGACGGTGATGCCATTTATTCTGCGTAACGTTCGTTTGCAAGGGGTGGACTCGGTGATGACCCCGCCGGCACGCCGGGCAGAAGCCTGGGCGCGTCTGGTTAAGGATCTACCGGACTCTTTCTATGCTCAGGCCGCCACGGAGATTACGCTGGCGGATGCGCCGAAGTTTGCCGATGCCATCATCAATAACCAGGTGCAAGGTCGTACGCTGGTGAAGGTGAAGTAACAGGCTCCAGCGCAGAAATTTACACTTAATTAACGAAATTTCGCGGCATATCTACAGACTCCCTGCCATATTAACTACGCGTCCCCTGTCAGTTATGACGCGTAAGCCGGGAGTCTGTTATGAAGAAATTACGTCCATTTACAGAAGCCGACGTCACTGACGAGTCGGCTTTTTTTATGCAACGCCGCCAGGTACTGAAAGCATTAGGGATCAGCGCCGCCGCGTTGTCTTTCCCCCTCTCTGTGCAGGCTGATCTTCTTAGCTGGTTTAAGGGGAATGACCGCCCGCCCGCGCCCGCGGGTAAGCCGCTTGATTTCAGCAAACCCGCCACCTGGCAAAATTCGCTTCCTTTAACGCCGGCGGATAAAGTTTCTGGCTACAACAACTTCTATGAGTTCGGTCTCGATAAAGCGGATCCGGCAGCCAATGCTGGCAGTCTGAAAACCGATCCGTGGACGTTAAAAATCAGTGGTGAGGTGGCAAAACCACTCACCCTCGATCACGATGCGCTGACCGCCCGTTTCCCACTGGAAGAACGGATTTACCGGATGCGCTGTGTGGAAGCCTGGTCAATGGTCGTGCCGTGGATTGGTTTTCCGTTACATAAACTGCTGGCGCAGGTTGAACCCACCAGCAACGCAAAATATGTCGCCTTCGAAACGATCTACGCACCGGATGAGATGCCAGGACAAAAAGATCGCTTTATTGGCGGCGGGCTGAAGTATCCCTATATTGAAGGACTGCGTCTGGATGAAGCTATGCATCCACTCACTCTGCTTACCGTGGGGGTTTATGGAAAAGCTCTTCCTCCACAAAATGGCGCGCCCATTCGCTTAATTGTGCCGTGGAAATACGGATTTAAAGGCATTAAGTCGATCGTGAGTATTAAACTAACCCGCGAACGCCCCCCGACAACCTGGAATCTGGCCGCCCCCAATGAATATGGATTTTATGCCAACGTGAATCCGCATGTCGATCACCCGCGCTGGTCCCAGGCCACTGAGCGTTTTATTGGCGCAGGCGGTATTCTGGACGTTCAGCGCCAACCCACGCTGCTGTTTAACGGTTACGCCGACGAGGTCGCTTCGCTGTACCGTGGTCTTAACCTGCAGGAGAATTTTTGAGTGCGCCTGACTGCAAAGCACATTACCGGGCTGAAAGTTTGCCTGCATCTTATCGGCTTTTTACCGTTTGTCTGGCTATTTTGGGCGGTGAATCACGGTGGTCTGAGCGCAGACCCGGTCAAAGATATCCAGCACTTTACCGGTAGGACAGCTCTGAAATTCTTGCTGGCGACCTTGCTGGTCTCTCCCCTCGCGCGCTACGCTAAACAGCCATTATTGATACGCACACGGCGCCTGTTAGGGCTATGGTGTTTCGCCTGGGCAACGTTGCATTTAACCAGCTACGCACTCCTGGAACTGGGCATTCATAATCTGGCGCTGTTAGGACGGGAATTAATCACGCGACCTTATTTGATGCTGGGCATTACCAGTTGGGGCATATTATTCGCCCTCACGTTAACCTCCACCCAGTCGGCTCAGCGAAAACTGGGCAAAAATTGGCAGTATTTGCACAACTTCGTCTATCTTGTGGCGATCCTGGCACCCATACATTATCTGTGGTCGGTAAAAATTATCTCCCCTCAACCGATTATTTATGCAGCACTCGCTGTGGTGTTGTTAGCCTGCCGTTACAAGAAGTTTCGCCAGTGGTGGCGGTAGTTTCACGTTATGTGCAGTGCGTTACAAAATGTGGACGATCCGATTTTCTTTACATGTTAACGGTTGATTATCTTCCCTGATAAGACCAGTATTTAGCTGCCAATTGCTACGAAATAGTTATAATGTGCGACTTTGCTATCCCCGGTAGCGTTTTTAGAGTGCTGAAAGGGTGACATTCGCATGTTGAAGGTATATTTTGTCTTTTACCCGAAAATGGCAGAAGATAGCCGCACAATGACTAACAAGTCTGGCAATCTCACTTAATGGCAACCGCACCCAGTGCAATGCCTGAGATGCGTGGCATCTTGTCACTCACTGTTATAAAAATGCTATACAGACGGCGGTAAAACGCTTGTCACAATCTCACTAAACAAAGAGTACGGAACCCACTCATGGATATTCGTAAGATTAAAAAACTGATCGAGCTGGTTGAAGAATCAGGCATCTCCGAACTGGAAATTTCTGAAGGCGAAGAGTCTGTACGCATCAGCCGTGCGGCGCCAGCTGCAAGTTTTCCAATGATGCAACAGGCTTATGCTGCACCAGTGATGCAGCAGCCAGCTCTGTCTAACGCTGTCGCACAAACTGCCTCTCCAAGTATGGAAGCTCCGGCAGCAGCGGAAATCAGTGGTCACATCGTACGCTCCCCAATGGTTGGTACGTTCTACCGCACCCCGAGCCCAGATGCGAAAGCGTTCATCGAAATCGGCCAGAAAGTGAATGCGGGCGATACCCTGTGCATCGTTGAAGCCATGAAAATGATGAACCAGATCGAAGCCGACAAATCCGGCGTAGTGAAAGCGATTCTGGTAGAAAGCGGTCAACCGGTAGAATTTGACGAGCCGCTGGTCGTCATCGAATAACGAGGCGAACATGTTGGATAAAATTGTTATCGCCAACCGCGGTGAGATCGCCCTGCGTATTCTGCGTGCCTGTAAAGAGCTGGGCATCAAGACTGTCGCTGTGCATTCAAGCGCGGATCGCGATTTAAAACACGTATTGCTGGCGGATGAGACGGTCTGTATTGGCCCGGCTCCGTCCGTAAAAAGCTATCTGAACATCCCGGCTATCATTAGCGCTGCTGAAATCACCGGCGCAGTGGCAATTCACCCGGGCTATGGCTTCCTCTCTGAGAATGCCAACTTTGCTGAACAGGTAGAACGTTCCGGCTTTATCTTCATCGGCCCGAAAGCCGACACCATCCGCCTGATGGGCGACAAAGTGTCCGCAATTACCGCGATGAAAAAAGCTGGCGTACCGACAGTCCCAGGCTCTGACGGCCCGCTGGGCGACGACATGGACGCTAACCGCGCTCATGCTAAACGCATCGGTTATCCAGTTATTATCAAAGCCTCCGGCGGCGGCGGCGGTCGCGGTATGCGCGTCGTGCGCAGCGATGCCGAACTGGCACAATCCATCTCCATGACCAAAGCGGAAGCGAAAGCGGCTTTCAACAACGACATGGTTTACATGGAGAAGTACCTGGAAAACCCACGCCACATCGAAATTCAGGTGCTGGCGGACGGTCAGGGTAACGCGATTTATCTGGCAGAACGTGACTGCTCCATGCAGCGTCGTCACCAGAAAGTCGTCGAAGAAGCGCCAGCACCGGGCATTACTCCGGAACTGCGTCGCTACATCGGCGAGCGTTGCGCCAAAGCGTGCGTTGATATCGGCTATCGCGGGGCAGGTACTTTCGAGTTCCTGTTCGAAAACGGCGAGTTCTACTTCATTGAAATGAACACCCGTATTCAGGTTGAACACCCGGTAACCGAAATGATCACCGGCGTTGACCTGATCAAAGAGCAGCTGCGCATCGCTGCGGGACAACCGCTGTCCATCAAGCAGGATGAAGTTGTGGTTAAAGGCCATGCGGTAGAATGCCGTATCAACGCCGAAGACCCGAACACCTTCCTGCCAAGCCCGGGTAAAATCACGCGTTTCCACGCGCCGGGTGGCTTTGGTGTGCGCTGGGAGTCTCATATTTACGCAGGCTACACCGTACCTCCGTACTATGACTCAATGATCGGTAAGCTGATCTGCTATGGCGAAAACCGCGACGTAGCGATCGCCCGTATGAAAAACGCGTTGCAGGAACTGATCATCGACGGTATCAAAACCAACGTTGATCTGCAGATCCGCATCATGAATGACGAGCATTTCCAGCACGGTGGAACCAATATTCACTATCTGGAGAAAAAACTCGGACTTCAGGAAAAGTAAGCGTGCGTTAACTGAAAAGGCCGGAAATTCCGGCCTTTTGTTTTTCTCCCCTCCCGCACGTGCCATAAGGTACAATCCCCGCTTTCTTTTTCCACAAGGGACAAAAAATGGACGCTCGTTTTGTTCAGGCCCATAAAGAGGCGCGCTGGGCGCTGTGGCTGACCCTTTTATATCTTGCCACATGGTTAGTGGCCGCTTACTTACCAGATTCCACGCTCGGTTTTACCGGCTTACCACACTGGTTCGAAATGGCCTGCCTGCTAACGCCGCTGGTTTTCATCGTGCTGTGCTGGGCGATGGTGAAGTTTATCTATCGCGACATTCCGTTGGAGGATGACGATGCAGCTTGAAGTTATTTTGCCGCTGGTCGCCTATCTGTTGGTGGTCTTCGGTCTTTCCGTTTACGCCATGCGTAAGAGATCGACCGGCACTTTCCTGAATGAATATTTCCTCGGCAGCCGCTCGATGGGCGGGGTCGTATTAGCCATGACGCTAACGGCAACCTACATTAGCGCCAGCTCGTTTATTGGCGGTCCTGGCGCCGCTTACAAATACGGGCTGGGATGGGTGCTGCTGGCGATGATCCAGTTGCCTGCTGTTTGGCTTTCTTTGGGGATTCTTGGTAAGAAATTCGCGATTCTGGCGCGCCGTTATAATGCTGTTACCCTCAACGATATGCTGTTTGCCCGTTACCAGAGTCGCCTGCTTGTGTGGCTGGCAAGCCTTAGCCTGCTGGTCGCGTTTGTCGGAGCAATGACCGTACAGTTTATTGGCGGCGCACGTTTGCTTGAAACCGCTGCGGGTATACCTTACGAAACCGGTCTGCTTATTTTTGGCGTCAGTATTGCATTGTATACGGCGTTCGGCGGTTTTCGCGCCAGCGTACTGAACGACACCATGCAGGGTATGGTGATGCTGATTGGTACTATTGTTCTACTGGTCGGCGTCATTCATGCTGCCGGTGGCCTCAGCAATGCGGTGGTAACCCTGCAAACTATCGACCCTAAACTGGTCTCGCCGCAAGGCGCGGATGACATTCTGTCACCCACGTTCATGACCTCATTCTGGGTACTGGTGTGCTTTGGCGTAATTGGGCTGCCGCATACAGCAGTACGCTGCATCTCTTATAAAGACAGCAAAGCTGTACACCGCGGCATTATCATCGGCACCATCGTAGTGGCGATCCTGATGTTTGGTATGCATCTGGCGGGTGCGTTGGGGCGTGCGGTGATCCCTGATCTGACAGTGCCGGATCTGGTTATCCCTACGCTAATGGTCAAAGTGTTGCCGCCGGTAGCTGCTGGGATCTTCCTCGCGGCCCCCATGGCCGCGATCATGTCGACGATCAATGCCCAATTGCTGCAAAGTTCCGCTACGATCATTAAGGATCTGTACCTGAACCTGCGTCCGGAACAGCTGAAAAACGAAACCCGGCTGAAGCGCATGTCGGCAGTAATTACCCTGTTGCTCGGCGCGTTACTGCTACTGGCCGCCTGGAAACCGCCAGAGATGATTATCTGGCTTAACCTGCTGGCGTTTGGCGGGCTGGAAGCCGTCTTCCTGTGGCCGCTGGTGCTGGGATTGTACTGGGAACGGGCAAACGCGGCGGGCGCTTTGAGCGCGATGATTATCGGCGGCGTTCTTTATGCCGTACTCGCTACATTTAACATTCAGTACCTGGGTTTCCACCCGATTGTGCCCTCGTTACTGATAAGCTTGCTGGCTTTCCTGATCGGCAACCGTTTCGGTTCTGCCGTCCCGCAAGCCGCCATATTGACTACTGATAAATAAAAGAGTTTTGCCATGCCATGGATCCAACTGAAACTGAACACGACCGGTGCCAACGCTGAAGAGTTGAGCGATGCGCTGATGGAAGCGGGCTCCGTTTCCATTACTTTCCAGGACACGCATGATACGCCGGTATTTGAGCCTCTGCCTGGCGAGACTCGCCTGTGGGGAGATACCGACGTTATCGGCTTGTTCGATGCAGAAACCGACATGAAAGAAGTGGTTGCCATCCTGGAGCAGCATCCGCTGCTGGGTGCAGGCTTCGCGCATAAAATCGAACAGCTCGAAGACAAAGACTGGGAACGCGAATGGATGGATAACTTCCACCCGATGCGCTTTGGTGAACGTTTGTGGATTTGCCCAAGCTGGCGCGATGTCCCGGATGAGAATGCCGTCAACGTGATGCTGGACCCGGGTCTGGCGTTTGGTACCGGCACTCACCCCACCACCTCCCTATGTCTGCAATGGCTGGACGGTCTCGATCTTAACGGCAAAACCGTCATCGACTTCGGCTGCGGCTCCGGCATTCTTGCCATTGCGGCACTGAAGCTGGGTGCGGCAAAAGCCATCGGCGTAGACATCGATCCGCAAGCAATTCAGGCCAGCCGTGATAACGCCCAGCGTAATGGCGTTTCTGAGCGTCTGGAGCTTTATCTGCCGAAAGACCAGCCAGAGGCGATGAAAGCCGACGTGGTGGTCGCAAACATCCTCGCAGGCCCATTACGTGAACTGGCACCGTTAATCAGCGTACTGCCCGTTGAGGGCGGTTTACTGGGGCTTTCTGGCATTCTTGCCAGCCAGGCGGAAAGCGTCTGTGAGGCCTATGCCGAACTCTTTACGCTCGATCCGGTTATCGAGAAAGAAGAGTGGTGCCGCATTACCGGTCAGAAAAAATAATCCCCTCTCGTTACCGTTGGTAACGCAATAATCGCTCTTTTTTTCGCAAAAGGATTTGCGGAAATGAGAGCGAGATCGCATTACAAAGCCACTATTTGCTCACAAAAACAGCTTTTTATCCTGATAACCTGAGGCTGGCCGTAATAAAAAAAGAGAAGTTTTCGGAATTTATAAACGGATGAAAAATTAGCACAACCACGTATCAAACTGATTATTAAAGATTTTAATTTGAAACTGTGTACTTAACCAGCAATTCATTGATCCACCTCAGTGGATTGGTCAAAGTTTGGCCTTTCATCTCGTGCGAAAAATGCGTAATATACGCCGCCTTGCAGTCACAGTATGGTCATTTCTTAACTCATGCGCATCGGACAATACCAGCTCAGAAATCGCCTGATCGCAGCACCTATGGCTGGCATCACTGACAGACCATTCAGGACGCTGTGCTATGAGATGGGAGCAGGATTGACGGTATCCGAGATGATGTCTTCTAACCCGCAGGTTTGGGAAAGTGACAAGTCTCGTTTACGGATGGTGCACGTTGATGAGCCAGGAATTCGCACGGTGCAAATTGCCGGTAGCGACCCTGTTGAGATGGCCGATGCCGCACGTATTAACGTGGAAAGCGGCGCCCAGATTATTGATATCAATATGGGGTGTCCGGCTAAAAAAGTGAATCGCAAGCTCGCAGGTTCAGCCCTCTTGCAGTACCCGGATCTAGTGAAATCAATACTAACCGAGGTCGTCAATGCGGTGGACGTTCCTGTCACACTCAAGATTCGCACCGGCTGGGCTCCGGAACACCGTAACTGCGTAGAGATTGCCCAACTGGCTGAAGACTGTGGCATTCAGGCTCTGACCATTCATGGACGCACCCGCGCCTGTTTGTTCAATGGAGATGCTGAGTACGACAGTATTCGGGCAGTTAAGCAGAAAGTTTCCATTCCGATTATCGCGAATGGCGACATTACTGACCCGCATAAAGCCAGAGCTGTACTCGACTATACGGGGGCGGATGCCCTGATGATAGGACGTGCAGCTCAGGGAAGACCCTGGATCTTTCGGGAAATCCAGCATTATCTGGACACTGGGGAGCTGCTGCCCCCGCTGCCTCTGGCAGAGGTGAAGCGCTTGCTTTGTGCGCACGTTCGGGAACTGCACGACTTTTATGGTCAGGCAAAAGGGTACCGAATTGCGCGTAAACACGTATCCTGGTATCTCCAGGAACACGCTCCGGATGACCAGTTTCGGCGCACATTCAACGCCATTGAAGATTCCAGCGAACAGCTGGCGGCGTTGGAGGCATACTTCGAAAATTTTGCGTAAACAGAAATAAAGAGCTGACAGAACTATGTTCGAACAACGCGTAAATTCTGACGTACTGACCGTTTCTACCGTTAACTCTCAGGATCAGGTAACTCAAAAGCCCCTGCGTGACTCGGTTAAACAGGCACTGAAGAACTATTTTGCTCAATTGAATGGTCAGGATGTTAACGATCTCTATGAGCTGGTACTGGCTGAAGTAGAACAGCCCCTGTTGGACATGGTGATGCAATACACCCGCGGTAACCAGACCCGTGCTGCCCTGATGATGGGCATCAACCGTGGTACGCTGCGTAAAAAACTGAAAAAATACGGCATGAACTGATACTAATCAGCGAAATGTTTGTTTTAAAAGGCGCTACTCGGCATGGGGAAGCGCCTTTTTTATTAACGTCACACGGGAGGCTTTGGCGATGAACGCAAGATGTGAACCTGTCTATTTTGGCGATGAATCTAAAAAGATAATCCTGGGTGATGCTCTGACCGAACTGAAAAAGCTGCCGTCAGAAAGCGTCGATCTCATTTTCGCCGACCCACCTTATAACATCGGTAAAGACTTTGACGGGATGGTGGAATCCTGGGACGAAGAGGCATTTTTGGCATGGCTGTTTGAGTGCATTGACGAGTGCCATCGCATTCTCAAACCACACGGCACCATGTACATCATGAACAGTACGGAGAACATGCCGTACATCGATCTCAAATGCCGCCAGCTCTTTACCATCAAGAGCCGTATCGTGTGGTCATACGATAGCTCCGGGGTGCAGGCCAAAAATTACTTTGGTTCGATGTATGAACCGCTTCTGATGATGGTAAAAGATCAGAAAAACTACACGTTTAATCGTGATGATATTTTGGTTGAAGCCAAAACGGGCGCTAAACGTGCACTGATAGACTACAGAAAGAACCCGCCCCAACCCTACAACCAGAAAAAAGTACCGGGCAATGTTTGGGAGTTTCCACGCGTTCGTTATTTGATGGACGAATACGAAAATCACCCCACTCAAAAACCCAAAGCCCTCCTTGAACGCATCATTCTGGCTTCCTCCAGTCCAGATGACAGCGTGCTGGATCCGTTTGCCGGTAGCTTCACTACCGGTGCCACTGCCGTGGAATTAGGTCGCAAGTTTGTCGGGATTGAAATCAATGCCGAGTACGTAAAAATGGGGCTCAGAAGAATGAGCATTAGTTCGCATTTTTCAGAGAATGAACTTGCAAAGGTGAAAAAGCGGAAGACAAAAAATCTTTCTAAAAAGAGTCGATTAACAGCAAAGAGCGGCGATCTTTCAGCAAAGTAAAGGCATTGTAAGTCTGCTTTTCAGCTTGCAGATTTCGTGTATATTCCCTGCACGCTTGGGCATGAATACACAGGGTTTGGTAATGATTCGCAAGTATTGGTGGCTGGTTGTTTTTGCGGTCTTCGTTTTTCTCTTTGATACGCTGCTTATTCAGTGGATAGAGCTGATGACAACGGAGCACGATAAGTGCCGGAATATGAATTCTGTGAACCCCCTCAAGCTGGTCAACTGCGTCGACCTCGAATAGCACGACGAAAAATACGTCGACAGCCGTCAGGCCCTGGCGGCTAAAACTACCCTGGCTGATTTTCACTCTGCATTAATTGCATTACACAGCCGTCTGGGCTTAACATTTTTAATACGTTATCAACTAATACTGGCGCTTGCCCATACAAATCATAACTCACTGGATTCATTAACCAGTTTTTTATTATCCCGCTAAAGCTACCGTGCAGAATAATGATGATGACATCTAAATCCAGACTGGTAGCAATCAGATTTTCATCCACGCACTTTTGCAGTGAATCACGAATGCTTTGATGACTGAGACCTATTTTATCGCGAATGGTCTGTTCTGATATCATATCGTTATGAAATTCACATTTATGATATAAAATTTGCATTAATGCCTGCTGGCGAGGATTCTGTGCAATATATTGCAATCCCACTACAAACTTTTCACGCAGTCGCTGTAAAGGATTATCCCCCCAACGACCAATAAGCTTATCCTGAATAAGATCGCGTAATGGAGGTTGTTGTAACCATAGCGCATTGAACAATTGCGTCTTATTTTCAAAATGCCAATAGAGCGCCCCCCGCGTCACGCTGGCGGCATCCGCAATGTCGTTTAACGTCGTATTGCTAACACCACGCACGGCAAACTGCATAATCGCTGTTTCTATCAGGTGCTGTCGTGTTTTGAGGGCATCAGCTTTCGTTTTTCTGGCCATGGTTTCGACTGTCTGAGGTAAGGTAGAGAATGATTAACTTTCTTATGTAATATTTGCTAAACGGAACAAATGTATCACTTAGTGTTTATTTAGACGAGTTCTAAAACTGTTAATTATGGATATTGCACACAAATAAACAAAACAAATAACAACAACCAATGTATTCACCAATCAAATACTTATTTCAATATGTGTTTATGCGCATCATTGCATTACTATTAAAACCATAATGAAACAACCGAAGATTAATCCCTTTTTGTTTTTACGTGCCGTGTATCGCGCCCATAAATAAGTATTGCTTACATCGCAAGCTAATAATTTGTAGGATAGCCAACTATTATTTTCACTTGTGCGCGTTATCGCCTCTGCGTTACCCGGTTAATAACGAGCGTTCGGTTTTTTAAGGAATAGAAATGACGAAAAATGCCAGGTTTTCACTCCTGCCCTCATTCATCATCATGTCCGCTGTATTACTCGCCAGTTGTAACGATCAGGGAGAAACACAAGCTCACCCCGCAGAGCCGCAGGTGACTGTCCATGTCGTCGAAAAGGCGCCTTTAGCCGTGACGACCGAATTACCTGGGCGCACAACAGCATTTCGTATTGCTGAAGTCCGTCCTCAGGTCAGCGGGATCGTACTTAAACGGAATTTTACCGAGGGAAGCGATGTTGAAGCCGGTCAGTCGCTTTATCAGATCGATCCTGCGACTTACCAGGCTGACTACGACAGCGCCAAAGGCGAACTGGCAAAGAGTGAAGCGGCAGCAGCTATCGCACATTTAACGGTAAAACGTTATGTCCCGCTGGTTGGCACTAAGTACATCAGCCAGCAAGAGTACGATCAGGCCATTGCTGATGCTCGCCAGGCCGATGCCTCCGTTATCGCGGCAAAAGCGGCGGTCGAAAGCGCTCGTATCAACCTGGCCTACACCAAAGTGACATCGCCCATTAGCGGACGTATCGGTAAATCTAACGTCACCGAAGGCGCATTAGTCACGAATGGCCAGGCAACTGAGCTTGCTACCGTGCAACAACTTGATCCTATTTACGTCGACGTAACACAGTCCAGTAATGACTTTATGCGCCTCAAACAGTCCGTTGAGCAAGGGAGCCTGCATAAAGACAGCGCCAGCAGTACCGTCGAACTGGTGATGGAAAATGGTCAGTCGTACCCCCTGAAAGGTGCGTTGCAGTTCTCTGATGTCACCGTTGATGAAAGTACCGGATCCATCACCCTCAGGGCCGTATTCCCTAACCCACAGCACACGCTGCTGCCGGGCATGTTTGTGCGTGCTCGTATTGATGAAGGCATCCAGCCGAATGCCATTCTCGTTCCCCAACAAGGGGTAACGCGTACGCCACGCGGTGATGCAACGGTGATGGTTGTCAATGACAAGAGTCAGGTCGAGGCTCGCACCGTCGTTGCTACTCAGGCGATAGGTGATAAGTGGTTAATCAGCGAGGGCTTACAGCCTGGCGATAAGGTTATCGTCAGCGGATTGCAGAAAGCGCGTCCCGGCATAAAGGTTAAAGCAACCACCGATACCGAAACTCCAGCCGCAAAAACTGCGCAATAAGGTAACCGGACATGGCTAACTTTTTTATCAATCGCCCTATTTTTGCCTGGGTTCTGGCCATCATTCTGATGATGGCAGGGGCTCTGGCAATCATGCAACTGCCCGTTGCACAGTATCCGACCATTGCACCTCCTGCGGTCGCTATTTCTGCCACCTACCCAGGTGCGGATGCGCAGACAGTACAAGACACGGTTACGCAGGTTATCGAACAGAATATGAACGGTATCGATAACCTGATGTATATGTCCTCCACCAGCGATTCCTCCGGGAGCGTCACCATTACTCTGACTTTCGAGTCGGGTACTGACCCGGATATCGCACAGGTCCAGGTGCAAAACAAATTACAGTTAGCGATGCCCTTACTGCCTCAGGAAGTACAGCAGCAGGGGATCAGCGTCGAGAAATCCAGTAGCGGTTTCCTGATGGTGGCGGGTTTTGTCTCCGATAATAACAATCTGACGCAGGATGATATTTCCGACTATGTGGCGTCTAACGTTAAAGACGCAATAAGCCGAACAGCAGGTGTCGGCGATGTCCAGATGTTTGGTGCACAGTACGCAATGCGCATCTGGCTCGACAGCAACGCAATGAACAAATATCAGTTGACTCCGCTGGACGTTATCAATCAACTGAGAACGCAAAACAATCAGATTGCCGCAGGCCAACTGGGAGGCGCACCATCCGTCCAGGGTCAACAACTTAATGCCTCCATTATTGCTCAGACACGCCTGAAAACGCCGGAAGAGTTTGGCCGCATAACGCTGAAGGTGGGCCAGGATGGCTCAATGGTTCACCTCAGAGATGTAGCCCGCATCGAACTCGGCGGCGAAAACTATAACATGGTGACGAAAATTAATGGTCAGCCCGCAACAGGTCTGGGCATTAAGCTGGCGACCGGTGCAAACGCGCTGGATACTGCCGCAGGCGTCAAAGCAAAGCTGGCTGAGTTACAACCTTTCTTCCCGCAAGGTTTGCAAGTGGTTTACCCCTATGACACTACACCATTTGTAAAAATCTCGATTAACGAGGTGGTGAAAACGCTGTTTGAAGCCATCATCCTCGTCTTCCTGGTGATGTACCTGTTCCTGCAAAATCTGCGCGCCACGCTAATTCCAACTATCGCAGTGCCTGTCGTGCTGTTGGGAACATTCGCGATCCTCGCAGCATTCGGATTCTCCATCAACACGCTAACGATGTTCGGAATGGTGCTGGCCATCGGCCTGCTGGTCGATGACGCCATCGTGGTAGTAGAAAACGTCGAACGCGTCATGGCGGAAGAGAAACTGCCGCCCAAAGAGGCGACGCAGAAATCCATGGTCCAGATCCAGGGCGCACTGGTCGGGATCGCGATGGTACTCTCGGCGGTATTTATCCCCATGGCGTTCTTTGGCGGCTCGACCGGCGCCATTTACCGCCAGTTCTCTCTGACCATTGTTTCAGCGATGGCGCTTTCTGTTCTGGTCGCCCTCATTCTTACGCCAGCGCTTTGCGCAACGCTGCTAAAACCCGTTTCCGCCGGACATGATGAAAAGAGAGGCGGTTTTTTCGGATGGTTTAACGCCCTGTTCGATAAAAGCGTCGGGCATTACAGCAATAGTATCAGCGGTATTCTGCGCAAAACCGGACGCTACTTGTTGCTATATGTTCTTATCGTCGGCGGAATGGCTGTTCTGTTTTTACGCCTCCCTACCTCCTTCTTGCCCGAAGAGGATCAGGGGGTCTTTATGACAATGGTGCAACTTCCTGCCGGTGCGACACAGACGCGCACACAGCAGGTGCTGGATCAGATTCAGAATTACTACCTGAACCAGGAAAAAGCTAACGTAAAATCGGTATTCACCGTTAATGGCTTCAGTTTTAGCGGCCAGGGACAGAACTCTGGTATCGTCTTTATTAGCCTCAAACCATGGGAAGAGCGTTCGGGCGATGAAAACGGCGTGACGGCTATCGTCGAACGTGCGACCAGGGCGTTCAGCCAGATTAAAGATGGACTGGTGTTCCCGTTCAACATGCCTGCCATTCTTGAACTGGGTACCGCGACCGGCTTTGATTTTCAGTTAATTGATCAGGCTAACCTCGGTCATACAGAACTGACGAAAGCCAGGAACCAGTTGCTGGGTATGGTGAGAGAGCATCCAGATTTACTGGTGCGCGTGCGCCCTAACGGTCTGGAAGATACCCCGCAATTTAAGCTGGATATTGATCAGGAAAAAGCCCAGGCGTTAGGCGTAAGTCTGTCGGATATAAACCAAACGATTTCCACGGCCCTTGGCGGCACCTATGTGAACGATTTTATCGATCATGGCCGAGTGAAAAAGGTATACGTTCAGGCTGACGCGCCGTTCCGTATGTTACCCAACGACATCAACAATCTCTACGTACGTAGTGGGAATGGTGAAATGGTGCCATTCTCTGCGTTCAGTTCGTCGCATTGGATTTATGGTTCACCCCGCCTGGAGCGTTACAACGGTATGCCATCAATGGAAATACTGGGAGAGGCCGCGCCGGGTCGAAGCACCGGTGAAGCCATGGCGCTCATGGAAAACCTGGCAGCACAGCTGCCAACCGGTATCGGCTATGACTGGACGGGGATGTCATATCAGGAACGGCTCTCCGGCAATCAGGCACCTGCGTTATACGCTATTTCGTTAATCGTCGTCTTCCTGTGTCTGGCCGCATTGTATGAGAGCTGGTCTATTCCATTTTCAGTCATGTTGGTTGTACCGCTCGGCGTGGTCGGTGCGCTTCTGGCGGCGTCCATACGCGGTCTGAATAACGACGTTTACTTCCAGGTAGGTCTGCTGACTACCATCGGTCTTTCCGCCAAAAACGCTATCCTTATCGTGGAGTTTGCCAAAGACCTGATGGATAAAGAAGGTAAAGGGTTGATTGAAGCCACACTGGAGGCGTCACGCATGCGTCTTCGTCCAATCCTGATGACATCCCTGGCGTTTATTCTAGGGGTTATGCCTCTGGTTATCAGCCACGGAGCGGGTAGCGGGGCACAGAATGCGGTCGGTACAGGCGTAATGGGAGGTATGCTGACCGCGACATTGTTGGCAATCTTCTTCGTCCCCGTCTTCTTCGTTGTCGTCAGACGGCGTTTTAGTCGGCGCAACGTTTAATTTGTAAAATAAAGGCGTCTTCGGACGCCTTTTTCACCTAAGATGCCCCTCTTTATTTATTAATAAGATAGCCATTTATTTCAAATAAACCCTTCCTGAAAAAATCGCGAATCACCTTTCTTTTTATCCATTATTTTTACAATCCACATGAATTGAGATTATTCCTCATGTCAGTATTTTTTTAAGAAGTGGTAAAATAATCGCCGAGTTCGCAGATGGCTTAGCGTTTGTCTTTGCTCAATTAGCGAAACGCTTATTTTTGAGGTAACACCATGAAAAGATTAATATCCGTTGCATTGCTTACCGCATTCCTGGCCGGCTGTGCACACGATTCTCCTTGCGTACCTGTATACGACGATCAGGGGCGCCTGGTTCATACCAATACCTGTATGAAAGGCACCACGCAGGATAACTGGGAAACAGCCGGTGCCATCGCCGGTGGCGCAGCAGCCGTTGCCGGGCTGACGCTTGGGATAGTCGCCCTGACCAAATAAATCTTCTTAAAAGCGCGGTGGGTACCGCGCTTTTTGCAATAAGAATTAAATCTTCATATAAGACAAAAGGTTGATATATAGCACTCAACGTATAATAAAATTATTATAGATTTGCCTCACATATCCACGATTTGAAATTAGCATTTTTTCAGTTCTTCGTAACAGCGCGCTTTCTTTTCATTATTCTCACGTCATCAATATTAACGTACGAAATCGTTATCACACGTCCGGTTTGATTTTTAAATTTTTTGCGCCGAAATGTGGCTTACGTTTCAATTTTGCACCACTTCAGGGCGCTGCATTTATTTTTTCCTGTCTACACTCTGGATATTGCGTCGAATAATCGTGCGCAAAAACCTGGCACTACCTTTGCTTAAAAGAGTATGGCCATAGCCACAGACAGGTAAAAGACGTTTTCAGAACGTTTCCATAACAATAATTCCTCCACACAGGATGCTCTATGAAAAAGATGATAATAGCCAGCCTGGCTGCGGCCGGCGTGCTGCTTGCGGTTGCAAATCAGGCACATGCCGGCGCAACACTTGATGCCGTAAAGAAAAAAGGTTTTGTGCAGTGTGGGATCAGTGACGGGTTGCCTGGCTTTTCTTATGCCGATGCAAGCGGTAAGTTCTCAGGTATTGATGTCGACGTATGTCGTGGCGTTGCCTCCGCCGTATTTGGCGATGATAGCAAAGTAAAATATACCCCGCTCACCGCCAAGGAACGCTTTACCGCACTACAATCTGGTGAAGTCGACATGCTCTCTCGTAATACCACCTGGACCTCCTCTCGTGACTCAGGAATGGGAATGTCTTTCACTGGCGTAACGTATTACGACGGCATTGGTTTTCTTACCCACAATAAAGCGGGTCTTAAGAGTGCTAAAGAGCTGGATGGCGCAACGGTTTGTATCCAGGCAGGAACAGATACCGAACTGAACGTGGCTGACTATTTTAAAGCCAACAACATGAAGTACACCCCTGTCACCTTTGACCGCTCGGATGAATCAGCTAAAGCTCTGGAATCTGGGCGTTGCGACACGCTGGCTTCCGACCAGTCTCAGTTGTACGCACTGCGAATCAAGCTGAGTAATCCTGCGGAGTGGATTGTCCTGCCAGAAGTTATTTCTAAAGAACCGCTGGGACCTGTTGTACGTCGTGGAGACGATGAGTGGTTCTCCATTGTTCGCTGGACGCTGTTCGCCATGCTGAATGCGGAAGAAATGGGCATTAACTCGAAAAACGTCGATGAAAAAGCGGCTAATCCTGCAACGCCGGATATGGCACACCTGTTAGGCAAAGAAGGGGATTATGGCAAGGATCTGAAGCTTGATAACAAATGGGCTTACAACATTATCAAGCAGGTAGGTAACTACTCGGAGATCTTTGAGCGTAACGTGGGATCGGAAAGCCCACTGAAGATCAAACGTGGACAGAACAACCTCTGGAATAACGGTGGCATTCAATATGCGCCACCGGTGCGCTAATGCGTAGTGATGTAACGGGCGCCGCGACTGCGGCGCTCAGTCCAGAGTCATAGTTACCGAGGTTTTCTTATGTTCCATCGCCGCTCAATCGTAAAAGGATCGTTATCCTTTTCTAACCCTGCGGTCCGCGCCTGGTTATTTCAAATACTTGCCGTCATTGCGGTCATCTGCATTGCGGTCTATCTCATCCATAACACGATAAATAACCTGAACAATAGCGGTATTACCTCGGGATTCTCTTTTCTCGATCGCAGCGCCGGATTTGGTATTGTCCAGCATCTGATCGATTACGAGCAAGGCGATACGTATGGCCGTGTCTTTATCGTTGGCCTACTCAATACGCTATTGGTTTCTGCACTGTGTATTGTTTTCGCATCAATTCTTGGTTTCTTTCTCGGACTGGCACGCCTGTCAGATAACTGGTTATTACGAAAGCTCTCGACGATCTACATCGAAACGTTCCGCAATATACCGCCGCTGCTGCAGATCTTCTTTTGGTATTTCGCCGTATTACGTAACCTGCCCGGCCCACGTCAGGCCGTTAACGCGCTGGACTTGATGTTTCTGAGTAACCGGGGGCTCTATATTCCGGCACCGCAAATAGGAGAAGGATTTTTTGTCTTTTGCGGCGCTGTAATTATCGCTATCGTCGTCACTATCGGGCTATTTCGCTACAACAGAATGCACCAGACTAAAACCGGTCAGCTACGCCGGACCTGGCCCACGGCTCTGGCGCTGATCGTGCTTTTACCGATGATCTCACAGTGGCTGTTTGGCGCAGCGCTTCACTGGGATATCCCCGCCCTTCGCGGTTTTAACTTCCGTGGCGGTATGGTGCTTATTCCCGAACTGGCTGCCCTGACGCTGGCGCTTTCAGTGTATACCTCGGCGTTTATTGCAGAAATTATTCGAGCGGGAATCCAGGCCGTTCCTTATGGCCAACATGAAGCAGCACGCTCGCTGGGTCTACCAAATCCGGTGACACTGCGCCAGGTGATCATCCCACAGGCGCTGCGCGTCATCATTCCCCCATTAACCAGCCAGTATCTGAATATCGTCAAAAACTCCTCTCTTGCGGCCGCCATTGGCTACCCGGATATGGTTTCACTGTTTGCCGGCACGGTACTCAATCAAACAGGGCAAGCCATTGAAACTATTGCTATCACGATGTCGGTGTACCTGATCATCAGCCTGAGCATTTCTCTGCTGATGAATATTTATAACCGCCGTATTGCACTGATTGAGCGCTAAGGAGCCATGATGACAAAAGCACTGCTGTCTCACCCCTCGCGTCAGAACAGTAACCCGGCAAGCCGCAGTCTACTCTGGGTGCGTAAAAACCTGTTCTCCAGTTGGTCAAATAGCCTGCTCACGCTGCTGTGCATTTGGCTGATTTGGTCATTTCTTCCGCCACTGCTGAACTGGGTATTCTTTCAGGCCAACTGGGTCGGTTCAACCCGCGCAGACTGCACCAAAGCAGGGGCTTGCTGGGTGTTCATTCATGAACGCTTTGGGCAATTCATGTATGGACTTTATCCCCACGATCAGCGCTGGCGCGTAAATCTGGCCCTAATCATTGGCCTGGCCTCTATCGTCCCTATGTTCTGGAAATCTATTCCTCACCGTGGCCGCTATATCGCCGTCTGGGCCGTCGTTTATCCCGTGGTGGTCTGGTGGTTGATGTACGGTGGTTTTTTCGGACTTGAGCGCGTAGAAACCCGACAGTGGGGCGGATTAACACTGACGCTTATCATTGCATCCGTGGGGATTGCGGGCGCGCTTCCGTGGGGTATTTTACTGGCGCTTGGACGTCGGTCTCATATGCCAGTCGTGCGGATTTTATCCGTCATTTTCATTGAGTTCTGGCGCGGTGTGCCGTTGATTACCGTCCTTTTTATGTCCTCGGTCATGCTTCCTCTGTTTATGTCCGAAGGGACCAGTATCGACAAACTTATCCGGGCGCTGGTCGGCGTGATTCTTTTCCAGTCGGCGTATGTCGCAGAAGTGGTTCGCGGAGGGTTACAGGCCCTACCAAAAGGTCAGTATGAAGCCGCTGAATCACTTGCGTTAGGGTACTGGAAAACGCAAGGGCTGGTCATTCTTCCGCAAGCCCTCAAGCTGGTTATTCCGGGTCTGGTTAACACGATTATCGCCCTGTTTAAGGATACCAGTCTGGTCATCATCATCGGCCTGTTTGATCTCTTCAGTAGCGTGCAGCAGGCAACTGTGGACCCTGCATGGTTGGGTATGTCGACGGAAGGATATGTTTTCGCTGCACTGATTTACTGGATCTTCTGTTTTAGCATGTCGCGTTACAGCCAACATCTGGAAAAACGTTTTAACACCGGGCGTACACCGCACTGAGGAATTTATGAGCCAATTATTAATGCCGTCTACCGACGCGATGATTACGCTGGAAAACGTCAACAAATGGTACGGACAGTTTCACGTCCTGAAAAACATCAACCTGAAGGTAAAGCAGGGAGAACGCATCGTATTATGCGGACCTTCCGGTTCGGGTAAATCGACAACTATCCGCTGTATCAACCATCTTGAAGAGCATCAGCAAGGACGTATTGTGGTGGATGGGATCGAACTCAATGAAGATATCCGCAATATTGAGCGCGTCAGACAAGAAGTTGGCATGGTTTTTCAGCACTTTAATCTCTTTCCTCATTTGACGGTCCTGCAAAACTGCACGCTGGCACCGATCTGGGTGCAAAAGATGCCAAAAAAAGAGGCTGAAGCTCTGGCAATGCACTACCTTGAGCGAGTTCGCATTGCTGAACATGCGCATAAATATCCTGGGCAAATCTCTGGTGGGCAGCAACAGCGCGTGGCCATTGCACGCTCGTTGTGCATGAAACCTAAAATTATGTTATTCGATGAACCCACATCAGCGTTGGATCCTGAAATGGTAAAAGAAGTGCTTGATACCATGATAGGTCTGGCGCAATCAGGCATGACTATGCTGTGTGTTACCCATGAAATGGGCTTTGCCCGCACAGTGGCCGACCGGGTGATCTTTATGGATCTTGGCGAGATTGTTGAACAGGCAGCACCGGATGAGTTTTTTGCTCACCCCAAATCTGAACGCACGCGTGCGTTTTTGTCGCAGGTTATCCATTAAAGCCATGCGCCGGATACAGCACCGACGTTTAACAGATAAAACAAAAGGCCCAGTCGAAAGACTGGGCCTTTTGTTTTTATTTGATGTCTGGCAGTTCCCTACTCTCGCATGGGGAGACCCCACACTACCATCGGCGCTACGGCGTTTCACTTCTGAGTTCGGCATGGGGTCAGGTGGGACCACCGCGCTACAGCCGCCAGACAAATTCTTTTCTAAGTGCCAAACTTTAACCGAAAAACTGGTGCTGATACCCAGAGTCGAACTGGGGACCTCACCCTTACCAAGGGTGCGCTCTACCAACTGAGCCATATCAGCACACTAAATTTGATGCCTGGCAGTTCCCTACTCTCGCATGGGGATACCCCACACTACCATCGGCGCTACGGCGTTTCACTTCTGAGTTCGGCATGGGGTCAGGTGGGACCACCGCGCTACAGCCGCCAGGCAAATTCTGTCTATCAACACGCTTTTCGCATGTCGATGTAATCTGTAATCAAGCTGAATATCGTGTCTCTTTCGCCAAAACATCTTCGGCGTTGTAAGGTTAAGCCTCACGGTTCATTAGTATCGGTTAGCTCAACGTATCGCTACGCTTACACACCCGACCTATCAACGTCGTCGTCTTCAACGTTCCTTCAGGACCCTTAAAGGGTCAGGGAGAACTCATCTCGGGGCAAGTTTCGTGCTTAGATGCTTTCAGCACTTATCTCTTCCGCATTTAGCTACCGGGCAATGCCATTGGCATGACAACCCGAACACCAGTGATGCGTCCACTCCGGTCCTCTCGTACTAGGAGCAGCCCCCCTCAATTCTCCAGCGCCCACGGCAGATAGGGACCGAACTGTCTCACGACGTTCTAAACCCAGCTCGCGTACCACTTTAAATGGCGAACAGCCATACCCTTGGGACCTACTTCAGCCCCAGGATGTGATGAGCCGACATCGAGGTGCCAAACACCGCCGTCGATATGAACTCTTGGGCGGTATCAGCCTGTTATCCCCGGAGTACCTTTTATCCGTTGAGCGATGGCCCTTCCATTCAGAACCACCGGATCACTAAGACCTGCTTTCGCACCTGCTCGAGCCGTCACTCTCGCAGTCAAGCTAGCTTATGCCTTTGCACTAACCTCCTGATGTCCGACCAGGATTAGCTAACCTTCGTGCTCCTCCGTTACTCTTTAGGAGGAGACCGCCCCAGTCAAACTACCCACCAGACACTGTCCGCAACCCGGATTACGGGTCTACGTTAGAACACCAGCCATTAAAGGGTGGTATTTCAAGGTTGGCTCCATGCAGACTGGCGTCCACACTTCAAAGCCTCCCACCTATCCTACACATCAAGGACCAGTGTTCAGTGTCAAGCTATAGTAAAGGTTCACGGGGTCTTTCCGTCTTGCCGCGGGTACACTGCATCTTCACAGCGAGTTCAATTTCACTGAGTCTCGGGTGGAGACAGCCTGGCCATCATTACGCCATTCGTGCAGGTCGGAACTTACCCGACAAGGAATTTCGCTACCTTAGGACCGTTATAGTTACGGCCGCCGTTTACCGGGGCTTCGATCAAGAGCTTCTCCTTACGGATAACCCCATCAATTAACCTTCCGGCACCGGGCAGGCGTCACACCGTATACGTCCACTTTCGTGTTTGCACAGTGCTGTGTTTTTAATAAACAGTTGCAGCCAGCTGGTATCTTCGACTGATTTCAGCTCCATGAGTAAATCACTTCACCTACATATCAGCGTGCCTTCTCCCGAAGTTACGGCACCATTTTGCCTAGTTCCTTCACCCGAGTTCTCTCAAGCGCCTTGGTATTCTCTACCTGACCACCTGTGTCGGTTTGGGGTACGATTTCGTGTTACCTGATGCTTAGAGGCTTTTCCTGGAAGCAGGGCATTTGTTACTTCAGCACCGTAGTGCCTCGTCATCACACCTCAGCGTTAACAAGACTCCGGATTTACCTGGAATCTCCGCCTACATGCTTAAACCGGGACAACCGTCGCCCGGCTAACATAGCCTTCTCCGTCCCCCCTTCGCAGTAACACCAAGTACAGGAATATTAACCTGTTTCCCATCGACTACGCCTTT
>NZ_KB976066.1:0-129227 GCF_000398845.1 Citrobacter sp. KTE151
TTCTTTAAGGTAAGGAGGTGATCCAACCGCAGGTTCCCCTACGGTTACCTTGTTACGACTTCACCCCAGTCATGAATCACAAAGTGGTAAGCGCCCTCCCGAAGGTTAAGCTACCTACTTCTTTTGCAACCCACTCCCATGGTGTGACGGGCGGTGTGTACAAGGCCCGGGAACGTATTCACCGTGGCATTCTGATCCACGATTACTAGCGATTCCGACTTCATGGAGTCGAGTTGCAGACTCCAATCCGGACTACGACATACTTTATGAGGTCCGCTTGCTCTCGCGAGGTCGCTTCTCTTTGTATATGCCATTGTAGCACGTGTGTAGCCCTACTCGTAAGGGCCATGATGACTTGACGTCATCCCCACCTTCCTCCAGTTTATCACTGGCAGTCTCCTTTGAGTTCCCGACCGGACCGCTGGCAACAAAGGATAAGGGTTGCGCTCGTTGCGGGACTTAACCCAACATTTCACAACACGAGCTGACGACAGCCATGCAGCACCTGTCTCAGAGCTCCCGAAGGCACGTTCGCATCTCTGCAAACTTCTCTGGATGTCAAGAGTAGGTAAGGTTCTTCGCGTTGCATCGAATTAAACCACATGCTCCACCGCTTGTGCGGGCCCCCGTCAATTCATTTGAGTTTTAACCTTGCGGCCGTACTCCCCAGGCGGTCGACTTAACGCGTTAGCTCCGGAAGCCACGCCTCAAGGGCACAACCTCCAAGTCGACATCGTTTACGGCGTGGACTACCAGGGTATCTAATCCTGTTTGCTCCCCACGCTTTCGCACCTGAGCGTCAGTCTTTGTCCAGGGGGCCGCCTTCGCCACCGGTATTCCTCCAGATCTCTACGCATTTCACCGCTACACCTGGAATTCTACCCCCCTCTACAAGACTCTAGCCTGCCAGTTTCGGATGCAGTTCCCAGGTTGAGCCCGGGGATTTCACATCCGACTTGACAGACCGCCTGCGTGCGCTTTACGCCCAGTAATTCCGATTAACGCTTGCACCCTCCGTATTACCGCGGCTGCTGGCACGGAGTTAGCCGGTGCTTCTTCTGCGAGTAACGTCAATTGCTGCGGTTATTAACCACAACGCCTTCCTCCTCGCTGAAAGTACTTTACAACCCGAAGGCCTTCTTCATACACGCGGCATGGCTGCATCAGGCTTGCGCCCATTGTGCAATATTCCCCACTGCTGCCTCCCGTAGGAGTCTGGACCGTGTCTCAGTTCCAGTGTGGCTGGTCATCCTCTCAGACCAGCTAGGGATCGTCGCCTAGGTGAGCCGTTACCCCACCTACTAGCTAATCCCATCTGGGCACATCCGATGGCAAGAGGCCCGAAGGTCCCCCTCTTTGGTCTTGCGACGTTATGCGGTATTAGCTACCGTTTCCAGTAGTTATCCCCCTCCATCGGGCAGTTTCCCAGACATTACTCCCCCGTCCGCCACTCGTCACCCAAGGAGCAAGCTCCTCTGTGCTACCGTTCGACTTGCATGTGTTAGGCCTGCCGCCAGCGTTCAATCTGAGCCATGATCAAACTCTTCAATTTAAGTTTGATGCTCGTGAATTAAACTTCGTAATGAATTACGTGTTCACTCAGAGACTTGGTATTCATTTTTCGTCTTGCGACGTTAAGAATCCGTATCTTCGAGTGCCCACACAGATTGTCTGATAAATTGTTAAAGAGCAGTTGCGACGCGCTTTAGCGCTCTGTCGCGAGGTGGCGTATATTACGCTTTCCTCTTTCAGAGTCAACCCTCATTTTCAGGTTTTTCTCTTCAACCGAACCGGCTGTTTGCGTGAAGTGATTCACATCCGCCGTGTCGATGGAGGCGCATTATAGGGATCCCATTTTTTAGCACAAGTATTTTTTGGATCTTTTTTGCTGAGTGCTTGTTTTTCACCCCTTTCGCTATATTCCTGCGCAATTTGGCTGATTTTTGATAGCTAAATCACTTGCACAGTCTCAATAATCCAACCAAAGTCTTCATTACTGCTCTATTTTCATTGAGGTAAACATGTCTGATGTATTACGTCCTTATAAGGATCTTTTCCCACAGATCGGAAAACGCGTGATGATCGACACCAGTAGCGTCGTCATTGGTGATACTCGTTTGGCTGATGACGTCGGGATTTGGCCGTTGGTTGCGATTCGTGGCGACGTCAACTATGTACAAATCGGCGCCCGTACAAACATTCAGGACGGCAGCGTTCTCCATGTCACACATAAATCCACATCTAATCCGCAAGGTAATCCATTGATCGTGGGTGAGGATGTGACGGTCGGTCATAAAGTCATGCTACACGGCTGCATCGTTGGCAACCGCGTATTGGTCGGTATGGGATCAATTTTACTGGACGGCGTAGTGGTAGAAGACGACGTTATGATTGGGGCAGGAAGCCTGGTGCCGCAAAACAAACGCCTGGAGAGTGGATATCTGTACCTGGGTAGTCCGGTTAAACAGATCCGGCCATTAAGTGACGAAGAGAAAGCAGGCTTAAAATACTCTGCTAACAACTACGTTAAATGGAAAGATGAGTATTTAAATCAGAGTAACCAAACCCAACCCTGAGAGTCTTCCTGCTGGTCCTGGATCAATGCTTCGGCCTCTTCTTCCAGGTCCCAGCGATGCTGTTGAAAGGTTTCCAGGCATTGTTCAGGCGTGCAACCGCCAAAGCGGGACGCCAACGTTTCTCCTGATATAGCACATGTTAACTGCATACCATGGACCAACGCCGGGAAAACAACGGCGCTAATATCCGTCCGCCATTCTTCTCGATCGGGAAACTGGATCGCCTGATTCATGCCGACATTTCCTGTTGCATGCTTTTGATGACGGGCTCAATCTGTGGCAATACACCATGCCAGAGTAAAACGGCGTGCGCTGCTTGTCCCACCAGCATCCCCAGACCATCGGCATACTGTTTCGCCCCATGTTCAGCACACCAGGAAAGGAACGGTGTATTCCCTTGCTGATAAAACATGTCATAGCAATAGACAGATGAGTGAATAAGCGATGTCGGAATGGCTGGTACCTCACCGCTAATTCCGCTGGATGTCGCATTAATAATTAAATCAAAACTGTAATTATCAAGCTCGTCCATACCCACCGCCTGCACGCTGCCGGTATGGGAGAAGATTTGTGCCAGTTCTTCTGCGCGCGAAGCAGTACGGTTAACGATGGTTACCGCACAATCCAGAGAAAGAAGAGGTAATAAAACCCCACGGGATGCGCCACCGGCACCAATCAACAGAACTCGCGATCCGGGGCGAATGAAAGATAAACGTTCAAGATCGCTTAATAAGCCGATACCATCCGTGTTATCTCCCAGTAAACGCCCATCCTCAAGTCGTTTAAGAGTGTTGACCGCTCCAGCAAGCGATGCCCGCTCCGTTAATTCATCGGCACGCGCAAACGCCTCTTCCTTAAAAGGCACAGTGACATTTGCCCCCTTCCCGCCCTCAGCAAAAAAGGCATTCAGCGTATTCACAAAATCATTGATAGGTGCCAGTACACGTCCATAGGAATGATCAATTTTCAACTGCTCTGCAAATTGCTGATGAATAAAGGGCGATTTACTGTGCGCTATCGGATTACCAAAAACAGCATAGGCTTCTTTCATATTACCCCTGTCGAAACTGTTCACCGGTCAGAGCATCACGGATCTCCGAAGGATTCAAACGCCCTCCGGTCTCCCCTTCAACTACGGGAAAGTCTGTACCAAACTGCGCGCGGACTTCCTCTACCGTTCTGCAAGGCGGTAAGCCACTCAAATTAGCACTGGTGGAGACTAACGGTTTGCCATAAGCCTGGCACAATGCAACCACCAGCGGATGATCGGTGACTCGCACGGCCAGCGAGTCAAAACGACCGGTCAACCAACGAGGCGTAGTCGCAGGCGCAGGGAAAACGAAGGTGACAGGACCAGGCCAGCGAGCGAACACAGCCTCACGTTGAGCATCTGTAAGCGTGCTATCGTCAATATAGGGCTTGAGCTGGTCAAAATTTGCCGCAATCAAAATTAAGCCTTTATCGACTGGGCGTTGTTTTAGCGCCAACAGACGGGTAACAGCCGTTTCGCTGTCGGGATCGCAGCCGACACCAAATACAGCTTCTGTTGGATAGGCGATGACTTTTTCTTGTTTCAGAACCGCTATCGCAGCAGCGATAGGGCCTGTGGGCAGGTTATTATTCACTTTTTTATTCCGCCGAGAACGGCTTTCCACATTGTTTACTGGCACAGAAATGCTTCACACCCTGCGCGGTTTTCTTTTCGATGAGTAGCGGATAATGGCACTCAGGACACTCTCCGGCTAACGGTTTGAAGTTAATGACAAACTGGCACTCCGGATAGCGATCGCAGGAGTAAAACGTTTTGCCATAACGGGAACGCCGCTGGACCAAGTGGCCAGTCTGGCATTGAGGACAGACTATTGCTGTTTCATCTGGCTTGTCGATAAGTTCGGTGTGTTCACACGTTGGATAATCGCTGCATCCAATAAACATCCCGAATCTTCCCTGTCTCAGCACCAGCTCGGCGCCACATGCAGGACAAAGCTTACCCTCCAGAACTTTGACAATATGTCCGTCCGCGGAAGATTTCAACGGACGGATGTAATCGCATTCTGGATAGTGTGAACAACCGAGAAACGGACCGTGTTTCCCGGAACGAATAACCAGTTCAGCCCCGCATTGTGGGCAGGGCTCGTTTTTACGCACCGTAAACAGTGCTGATTTAGCCATAACAACTCATACTGAATGAAGATTGATTAATGCAGCATACCTTCATTCACTTCAAAGAGTAATTCTTCCATTTGCTGATAGGCATTTTCACAACCTGGAATATTGAAAAGCACCATCAGGATCACCCACTTCAGGTCTTCCAGATCGAACTCTGCCGTATCCAGCGCGAGTACGCGCTCAATGACCATTTCTCGTGTTTCGAGGTTTAGCACCTGAATCTGTTCCAGGAATAGCAGGAACCCTCTACAGCTTGCATCCAGTCGTTCGCACTCTTCTGCGGTATAAATACGTATAGAAAGAGGATCGGATGCCAGTTGCATAGGTTCGGCAAGACCATCCTGATAATCAGCAAGGTTTTCCAGCCAAAGTAACGCGTTGTAGATGTCTTCACGATCAAAACCAGCGTCGGTAAGATCCCGTTCCAGTTTGTCCTGATCCACACGCAGCTCAGCTTCGTTATGGATATATGTCTCAAACAAATACATTAGTACGTCGAACATGGCATGCCCTCCTCAATCGGACATAGCCGCCGGGTACAGCTGCGATCCATCCTGCTAACTCCAGTTCGAGCAGTTGAGCCACTACCTCTGGCACAGGTTGGCCGGCACGTTCAGCGACGACGTCAACAGGTGTTACCTCATCTCCTACGTTAGCCAGGAGCTCCGGAAATGGCAATGCCACCTCTTCGTGATCTGGCGAATAAATTGATTTTTCAGGTTCATCTGGCAACCATTGCAACCCATATTGCAAATTTTCCAGAATTTCTTCTGGGGCCGTCACAAGCGTGGCTCCCTGCTGAATAAGCCAATGTGGACCTTCACTTCCCGGACTCCCAATCGGTCCAGGCAACGCAAAAACCTCCCGCCCTTGTTCCAGTGCACAACGCGCAGTGGCCAGTGACCCGCTACGCTGAGCAGCTTCTACAACCAGGACTCCTTTACTTAGACCACTAATAATGCGATTTCGTCGGGGAAAATTGCGCGGCAAAGGAAGCGTATCTAATGGGAACTCAGACACCAGTGCGCCTCCAGCCTCAATCAGTCGTTTAGCCAGACTGAAATGCTGTCGTGGATGAATGGTCTCAAGCCCATTTCCCAGCACCGCAATACTCGTACCTTCTCGGTTTATCGCAGCATTGTGCGCCACACCATCAATCCCCCGGGCCAGGCCGCTGGTGATCGTCACGCCGCATGCTGCCAGCTTTTCACAAAACAGCCGCCCCCAGCGTTCACCATACCAGGAGTGCTGTCGGCTACCGACGACGGCAACCTGAAACGAGCTAAGGCATATGGGATTTCCTGCCACAAAAAGCACCCCAGGATAATCCTCAATTGCACGGAGCTGTGCCGGATAATGCTCGCTGTCGGCAACCACAAAATGATGGTTGGGCTGTTCAAGCCAGCGCAGCGTTTTTTCCAGCGTCTGATCTGGAAAGGTTAAAAAGCGCCGGGCCTGGCGGGGAGAGAGCCCAGCATGATGAAGTACCACGTTGTTAATACACGGCTGAGTATTGAGCCAGTGGGCAACGCGCACCATCTCATCACCATACAGTTCATTCACTTGTGCTAAACGTAGCCAAATTTCGATTTTGGTCATCCCTGTTCCCCTGCCACAAGCAGTCCTGGCAATCTTTGCGATTGGTCACTGATGCTGTCAATCAGAGGGGGTTTTGTCTAGAATAGAGGTAATAATCTTTTCAACTCCTGAACACAACTCTGGATAACTATGTCAGTTTTGCAAGTGTTACATATTCCGGACGAGCGCCTTCGCAAAGTCGCAAAACCGGTCGAAGAAGTGAATGCAGAAATTCAGCGTATCGTTGATGATATGTTCGAAACGATGTACGCCGAAGAAGGTATCGGTCTGGCAGCAACTCAGGTCGATATTCATCAGCGCATCATTGTTATTGATGTCTCTGAAAATCGCGACGAGCAGTTGGTACTCATTAACCCAGAGCTGCTGGAAAAAGACGGCGAAACAGGTATTGAAGAAGGCTGCCTGTCTATTCCCGAACAGCGTGCGTTAGTACCGCGCGCAGAGAAAGTAAAAATTCGTGCGCTCGATCGCAACGGCAAATCTTTTGAACTGGAAGCCGATGGCCTGCTGGCTATCTGCATTCAACATGAAATGGATCACCTGGTCGGTAAACTGTTTATCGATTATCTGTCTCCGTTGAAGCAACAACGCATTCGTCAGAAAGTTGAAAAACTCGACCGCCTGAACGCCCGAGCTTAAGGACAAGAATCAACGTGTCAGACTCACTACGTATTATTTTTGCGGGTACACCTGACTTTGCAGCGCGTCATCTCGACGCGCTGTTGTCTTCTGGACATAACGTCGTTGGCGTGTTTACCCAACCGGACCGCCCAGCGGGACGCGGTAAAAAGCTGATGCCCAGCCCGGTAAAAGTGCTGGCGGAAGAAAAAGGGATACCGGTTTTCCAACCAGTCTCTCTTCGTCCTCAGGAAAACCAGCAGCTGGTTGCTGATTTACGCGCAGACGTGATGGTGGTGGTAGCATATGGTCTGATTCTGCCAAAAGCCGTACTGGAAATGCCGCGTCTGGGTTGTATCAACGTTCACGGTTCCCTGCTTCCACGCTGGCGTGGCGCAGCCCCAATCCAGCGCTCACTGTGGGCAGGCGACGCCGAAACTGGTGTGACCATCATGCAGATGGATGTTGGCCTCGACACCGGTGATATGCTGCTTAAGCTGTCCTGCCCGATAACTGCAGAAGATACCAGCGGTTCGTTATACGATAAGCTGGCAGATTTAGGACCTCAGGGGCTGATTGAAACGCTAAAACAGCTGGCGACTGGCACCATAAAACCCGTTGTACAAGATGAATCACTGGTTACGCATGCAGAAAAACTCAGCAAAGAAGAGGCCCGTATCGACTGGTCGCTTTCAGCCGCTCAGTTGGAGCGCTGCATCCGCGCCTTTAACCCGTGGCCAATGAGTTGGCTTGAAATCGACGGCCAGCCAGTGAAAGTCTGGCAAGCTACGGTTATTACAGCGAACACACAGGCCGCACCAGGCACTATTCTTGAGGCGACAAAACAGGGTATCCAGGTCGCAACGGGCGACGGCATCCTGAATCTCGTCTCTTTGCAACCTGCCGGTAAAAAAGCCATGAGCGCGCAGGATCTGCTTAATTCGCGCCGGGAATGGTTTGTACCCGGTAACCGTCTGGTATGACGGTTCATCTCTTTAAGCCCGGTATCTCCGGGCATTTTTATTTTTGCGCTTATGAAAAAACATCTTAATTTACGCAGTATGGCGGCCCAGGCCGTCGAACAGGTTGTCGAAAAGGGACAATCATTAAGCAACGTGCTGCCCGCCATGCAGCAAAAAGTTGCCGATAAAGACAAAGCACTGTTGCAGGAGCTTTGCTTCGGCGTGTTGCGTACACTCTCCCAACTGGAGTGGATGATCCAGCAGTTGATGGAACGTCCAATGACGGGCAAACAGCGCACTGTTCACTATCTGATCATGGTGGGCTTCTACCAACTGCTGCATACTCGTATTCCACCGCATGCTGCTTTGGCAGAGACCGTAGAAGGCGCGGTCGTTATTAAGCGTCCGCAGCTTAAAGGGCTGATCAACGGCGTGCTGCGCCAGTTTCAGCGCCGTCAAGAAGAGCTACTGGCTGAATTCTCTCAAAGCGATTTACGTTTCTTACACCCCTCCTGGCTGGTGAAACGTATTAAGACCGCTTATCCGCAGCAGTGGGAAGCCATTCTTGAAGCCAATAACCAGCGACCGCCGATGTGGTTACGTGTCAATCGTAACCATCATACGCGCGATGCCTGGCTGGACCTGCTGACCGAAGCGGGATTAACCGGTTTCCCGCATCCAGATTACCCGGATGCAGTGCGTCTGGAAACGCCAGCTCCTGTGCACGCCCTCCCTGGTTTTGATGAAGGCTGGGTAACCGTCCAGGATGCTTCCGCTCAAGGATGCATAAATTATCTGTTGCCGGAGGACGGTGAACAGATCCTCGACCTATGCTGTGCGCCGGGGGGCAAAACCACTCACATTCTGGAAGTTGCTCCGCACGCTAACGTAATGGCTGTCGATGTTGATGAAAAACGCTTATCGCGCGTTTTCGACAATCTAAAACGTCTGGGTATGAAGGCAACCGTAAAACAGGGTGATGGCCGCTATCCACAGCAGTGGTGCGGTGAACAACAGTTTGACCGTATTTTGCTGGACGCTCCGTGTTCTGCCACCGGAGTGATCCGTCGCCATCCGGATATCAAATGGCTGCGTCGCGACCGGGATATTGCTGAACTTGCCCAGTTGCAGGCTGAAATCCTGAATGCAACCTGGCCACATCTTAAACCTGGCGGCACGCTGGTTTATGCAACCTGCTCTATCCTGCCAGAAGAAAACCAACAGCAAATTGCCGCCTTCCTTGCGCGCACGCCAGATGCGGTATTAAGCGTAACCGGTACGCCGGAAAAACCTGGACGTCAGAATTTACCGAGTGCGGAAGATGGTGATGGCTTCTTTTACGCTAAGCTAATCAAAAAGTGATGAGATAACGGGTCGCGACTGATGAAAATTATCATTCTGGGTGCAGGGCAAGTTGGCGGTACGCTGGCTGAAAACCTGGTCGGAGAGAACAACGATATCACGGTAGTCGATACCAATGGTGAGCGCCTGCGTAGCCTGCAGGACAAGTTTGATCTCCGTGTCGTGCAAGGGCATGGTTCGCATCCCCGCGTTCTACGTGAAGCCGGTGCTGACGATGCCGATATGCTGGTTGCCGTAACCAGCTCAGATGAAACAAATATGGTTGCCTGCCAGGTAGCTTATTCACTGTTTAACACGCCTAATCGTATCGCTCGTATTCGTTCACCGGATTACGTTCGTGATGCGGACAAGCTATTTCAATCTGATGCGGTGCCTATCGATCACCTGATTGCGCCTGAGCAACTGGTTATCGATAGCATTTATCGCCTGATTGAATATCCGGGCGCATTGCAGGTAGTGAATTTTGCCGAAGGAAAAGTCAGCCTGGCCGTGGTGAAAGCCTATTACGGTGGGCCGCTGATTGGTAATGCGCTGTCGACAATGCGTGAGCATATGCCGCACATCGATACCCGCGTTGCGGCGATTTTCCGTCATGACCGACCGATCCGTCCGCAAGGTTCTACCATTGTTGAAGCGGGTGATGAAGTTTTCTTCATCGCGGCCTCACAGCATATTCGCGCCGTAATGAGCGAATTACAGCGTCTGGAAAAGCCTTACAAACGCATTATGTTAGTGGGCGGTGGTAATATTGGCGCCGGGCTGGCACGGCGACTAGAAAAAGATTACAGCGTCAAACTGATTGAACGTAATCAACAGCGCGCATCCGAGCTTGCAGAGAAACTGCAAAATACGATCGTCTTTTTTGGTGATGCCTCGGATCAAGAGCTGCTGGCGGAAGAACATATCGATCAGGTTGATCTGTTCATTGCGGTAACCAACGATGATGAAGCGAATATCATGTCGGCGATGCTTGCCAAGCGGATGGGTGCCAAGAAAGTGATGGTGTTGATCCAACGCAGAGCATACGTCGATCTGGTGCAAGGCAGCGTGATCGATATTGCGATTTCACCGCAGCAGGCAACCATCTCTGCGCTGCTCAGTCATGTGCGTAAAGCGGATATTGTTGGTGTATCTTCACTGCGCCGTGGCGTCGCGGAAGCCATTGAAGCCGTTGCACACGGTGATGAAACGACGTCACGGGTTGTGGGTCGCTCAATTGATGAAATTAAACTTCCACCAGGAACCATTATTGGCGCCGTTGTGCGTGGTAACGATGTGATGATTGCCAATGATAACCTGCGTATTGAACAGGGCGATCACGTAATTATGTTCCTGACAGATAAAAAGTTTATTACCGACGTCGAGCGACTATTCCAGCCAAGTCCGTTCTTCCTGTAATAATTTGGGCGCTGAAACTGCGCCTAAATTATTTCCCTTTATTTTTCATGGTTTAATAAATTTCTATTTAGGCAATACATAAATGGAAATTGCCTAAACATTTGTTAAACTTATAAACGTCAGCTGCATAGGGAGAATAAGATGAGCATTATTAAAGAATTTCGTGAATTCGCGATGCGCGGGAATGTTGTCGATTTGGCAGTGGGTGTCATTATTGGTGCGGCATTTGGGAAGATTGTTTCATCACTGGTTGCCGATATCATCATGCCGCCGCTGGGGTTGTTAATTGGTGGAATTGATTTTAAACAGTTTGCTTTAACACTACGTGATGCACAGGGAGATATCCCTGCAGTCGTTATGCATTACGGTGTATTTATTCAGAATATCTTTGATTTCGTTATTGTTGCGTTTGCTATCTTTATGGCAATCAAGCTGATCAACAAACTGAACCGTAAAAAAGCGGAAGAGCCAGCAGCACCGCCGGCGCCATCGAAAGAAGAAGTATTGCTGAGTGAAATTCGTGACCTGCTGAAAGAACAGAATAACCGCTCTTAAGCACTCACTGCAACAAGAAGGCCAGTGGTAAAAAAGTGAATGACTTTCTTGCCACTGGCCTCCCAGTTACCCCGATTACCATGTTTACCTTTACGTAGATAACTTCCTTTCCCTTTCTTATTTTTCTCAACGCGCTGCCTGAACAGTGGGTCATGTAGAAGCGCCTCAATTGCGTTATCTTTTATCTGCCCTTTAGTGTGCTGATAACGACTCATAATACCTCCGGTTGTCGTAATTTACGCCGCGAGTGTAGACCTGACCGTTCAATAAATCAACAGCCTGATGGAGATCCACTGGCGCCTTGCTCAAGTGCTTCAAGGATAGAGCAGTACACGCTGCTGTGGGCCTTGCCACAACACGCGTCATTCAATCGCTGCAGCGACCGTTGCATCGCCTGAAGCTCAGCTATTCTCGCTTCCACTTCCTGCAATCTTTCCTGGACGATCCCTTTTGATTCCTGGCAGGTATGGTGTTCGGGATCGATGCGGATCGAAAGCAGTTCGCGGATCGATTCCAGAGTGAAACCAAGCTGACGGGCATAGCGAATAAACTTTAGACGCTGAAGATCGCTTTCCGTATAGAGACGAAACCCGCCTTCTGTACGTATTTCATGTTCCATCATCTGCTGCTTTTCATAGTAGCGGATAGTATCAGGCGTCACGTCAGCCAGTTTCGCTAATTCACCAATACGGTACATGCTATCTCCGCTATTCGTCGTTGATCTTCTGCAGTAACTTATCTGCGTATTCACCGTGTAAAAACTCGGTGCTGAGTCCAGCCTGCCGAAGTTTCAGTTCCAGTAGTGACAGTCTTCGACTCACTTCCTGATAATGGGGATCATCTTTGCGGATCCCTGCAAGTATTTCAAGCAGTTGTATTGCCTCTCTGCGCTGCTCAAGCTCAGGAGGAAGACATCCCGCATTTTTTAATAAACGGAATCCGGCTCGAAGTTCAGGCGGAATGTGGGAATCATCGTCAAGAACCAACGGTTCTCCTGTACCAGGCAAACCATCAAACTCACCTTTAGACTGTGCATCAATAATATGGCGCTCTGCCCACTGGTGCAGTAACCACATACAACACTCCAGTGATGAACAAAAAGAGTACAGATATTGTAGGTAAGTGGGGATATGACGGATATAAAAAAACCCGCCGAGGCGGGTTTTTTTACGTTACTACAGATTACTCTGCAGCAGCTTCTGTTTTCTCTGAACGATCAACCAGCTCGATGTATGCCATCGGCGCGTTGTCGCCTGCACGGAAGCCACACTTCAGAATGCGAGTGTAACCACCGGCGCGGCTCGCGAAACGCGGGCCCAGTTCGTTAAACAGTTTTGCCACGATCTCGTTATCACGAGTGCGGGCGAATGCCAGACGACGATTAGCTACGCTATCAGTCTTGGCAAGAGTAATCAGCGGCTCAACTACGCGACGCAGCTCTTTCGCTTTCGGCAGAGTCGTCTTGATGATTTCATGACGAACCAGTGAACCTGCCATATTGCGGAACATAGCCTGGCGATGGCTGCTGTTGCGGTTCAGTTGACGACCACTCTTACGATGGCGCATGACCTTATCCTTCTCAGTAAAACCTTAACCTGTGATCCGGTTACTCGTCAGCGATGCTTGCCGGTGGCCAGTTTTCCAGGCGCATGCCCAGAGACAGTCCACGGGAAGCCAGCACGTCTTTAATCTCAGTAAGAGATTTTTTACCAAGGTTAGGCGTCTTAAGAAGCTCAACCTCAGTACGCTGTACCAGATCACCGATATAGTGGATAGCTTCTGCTTTGAGGCAGTTAGCAGAGCGGACAGTCAATTCCAGATCGTCAACAGGGCGCAGCAGGATCGGATCGAATTCTGGTTTCTCTTCTTTAACTTCCGGCTGACGTACATCACGTAAGTCAACGAAAGCTTCAAGTTGTTCAGCCAGAATGGTTGCCGCACGACGAATCGCCTCTTCAGGATCGATTGTGCCGTTGGTTTCCATTTCGATGACCAGCTTGTCCAGGTCGGTACGCTGTTCTACACGCGCTGCTTCAACATTGTAGGCAATACGCTCTACAGGGCTGTAGCATGCGTCGACCAGCAGACGTCCGATTGGGCGCTCATCTTCTTCCGAATGAATTCGGGTAGAAGCCGGCACATAACCACGACCGCGCTGAACTTTGATACGCATGCTAATAGATGCATTTTCATCGGTCAGGTGGCAGATCACGTGCTGTGGCTTGACGATTTCGACATCACCATCATGGGTAATGTCGGCTGCAGTCACAGGGCCAATGCCAGATTTATTCAAGGTAAGAATAACGTCATCTTTACCCTGAACTCTCACCGCCAGCCCTTTCAGGTTGAGCAGGATTTCCAGGATATCTTCCTGAACGCCTTCTTTGGTGCTGTACTCATGTAGTACACCATCAATCTCAACCTCGGTCACCGCGCAACCCGGCATCGATGAGAGCAGAATACGGCGCAGTGCGTTACCCAAAGTATGGCCAAAGCCACGCTCTAAAGGCTCAAGGGTCACCTTGGCGTGCGTCGAACTCACTTGCTCGATATCTACCAGGCGCGGTTTTAGAAACTCTGTCACAGAACCCTGCATTGTGTCCTCTCTTTGGTACTAAGCTTTACTTGGAGTAAAGCTCGACGATCAGGTGTTCGTTAATGTCCGCAGACAGATCAGAACGCTCCGGCTTACGCTTGAACGTACCTTCCATCTTGCCAGCATCAACTTCCAGCCAGGTTGGCTTTTCACGCTGCTCAGCCAGCTCCAGAGCGGCTTTCACGCGAGACTGCTTCTTCGCTTTCTCACGAATGCTAACAACGTCATTCGGACTAACCTGATAAGAAGCGATGTTAACAACACGACCGTTTACCATAATTGCTTTATGGCTGACCAGCTGACGTGCTTCTGCACGAGTGGCACCGAAGCCCATACGGTATACAACGTTGTCCAGACGACCTTCCAGCAGACCCAACAGGTTTTCACCGGTGTTGCCTTTCAGACGTGCTGCTTCTTTGTAGTAGTTACGGAACTGACGCTCCAGCACACCGTAGATACGGCGAACTTTTTGCTTTTCACGCAACTGCACACCATAGTCAGACAGACGCGGTTTACGCGCACCGTGCTGGCCAGGAGCTTGTTCAATTTTACACTTGGTATCGATCGCGCGAACGCCAGACTTAAGGAATAAGTCAGTGCCCTCACGACGGCTCAGCTTGAGCTTAGGACCCAAATATCTTGCCATTTTCTTTCTCCAACAATCCTAGAAACGACAGCGTTATACGCGACGTTTTTTCGGCGGACGACAACCGTTATGAGGGATCGGAGTCACATCAGTAATATTAGTGATGCGGAAACCAGCGGCGTTCAGAGCACGAACAGTAGATTCGCGACCTGGACCCGGTCCTTTGACCATAACTTCCAGATTCTTGATACCGTATTCTTTTACGGCTTCAGCGCAACGCTCTGCTGCAACCTGAGCTGCAAACGGAGTGGATTTGCGAGAACCACGGAAACCGGAACCACCGGCTGTTGCCCAACCCAGTGCGTTACCCTGACGATCAGTAATGGTAACGATGGTGTTGTTAAAAGAAGCATGGATATGAGCCACGCCGTCAGAGACTTGTTTTCTTACACGTTTACGTGCACGAATTGGTGCCTTTGCCATTATTCAATCACCCCGATTATTTCTTGATCGGTTTGCGCGGACCCTTACGGGTACGTGCGTTGGTCTTGGTACGCTGACCGCGAACCGGGAGACCACGACGATGACGCAAACCGCGATAGCAACCAAGGTCCATAAGGCGCTTGATGCTCATGCTAACTTCACGGCGCAGATCACCTTCAACGACAAATTTGGCAACTTCGTCACGCAGCGTGTCGATTTGTTCTTCAGACAGCTCACTGATCTTAACATCTTCAGCGATACCCGCGGCAGCCAGAATGGCTTTAGAACGGGTCTTGCCGACGCCGTAGATCGAAGTTAATGCGATCACAGCATGTTTCTGATCAGGAATGTTAATGCCTGCTATACGGGCCACTATGCACTCCTACTATTTAATATGTACGCACCATGCTGAAAAGCCCGTTTTCAGGATACTCAAATGGAAACGCACAGACATACAAAAGATTGGCTGGCTAATCTAGCCAGCTCAACCCAACTTTGCAAGAAAAATATGCGAATAAATCAGCCTTGACGCTGTTTATGCTTCGGCTCGGCACTGCAAATCACACGGATGACACCATCACGCTTAACGATTTTGCAGTTACGGCATAATTTCTTGACGGAAGCACGAACTTTCATTTTTACTCTCCGTAACTTCTCGGGCGACTGTTAACGGCCGTAGCCTTTCAGATTCGCCTTCTTCAATGCAGACTCGTACTGACTTGACATCATCAGAGTTTGCACTTGAGCCATAAAGTCCATAATCACGACAACAACGATAAGCAGTGAGGTCCCACCGAAGTAGAACGGTACTTTCATTGCATCACGCATGAACTCCGGGATCAGGCAGATAAAGGTAATGTAGAGCGCACCAACCAGAGTCAGGCGGGTCATTACTTTATCGATATACTTCGCCGTTTGCTCTCCCGGACGAATTCCTGGTACAAATGCACCGGACTTCTTCAGGTTATCTGCTGTTTCACGCGGGTTGAAAACCAACGCCGTGTAGAAGAAACAGAAGAATATGATTGCAGACGCATAGAGTAACACATAAAGCGGTTGCCCAGGCTGCAAATACAGCGAAATTGTTGTCAGCCAGTTCCAACCAGTCCCGCCCCCGAACCATGACGCGATGGTCGCTGGGAACAGAATAATACTGGAAGCGAAGATTGCCGGGATTACCCCCGCCATATTCACTTTCAGCGGTAAATGTGTGCTCTGTGCAGCATAGACACGACGACCTTGCTGACGTTTCGCGTAGTTTACCACAATGCGGCGTTGACCACGCTCAACAAATACAACAAAGAACGTCACTGCAAATACTAATACTGCAACCAACAGCAACACGAGGAAGTGCAGGTCGCCTTGACGCGCTTGCTCGATAGTATGGGCAATGGCTGGCGGGAGTCCCGCGACAATACCGGCGAAGATAATGATTGAGATACCGTTGCCGATACCACGTTCAGTAATCTGTTCGCCCAACCACATCAGGAACATCGTCCCTGTAACCAGACTTACAACAGCGGTGAAATAGAATGCAAAGCCTGGATTCATTACCAGGCCCTGCATACCAGGCATATTCGGCAGACCGGTAGCAATACCGATCGACTGGAATATTGCCAGCACCAGAGTACCGTAGCGGGTGTACTGGCTGATCTTACGACGACCAGACTCCCCTTCTTTCTTAATTTCTGCCAGCGTTGGATGAACCACCGTCAGCAGCTGGATAATAATCGACGCCGAAATATACGGCATGATCCCCAGAGCAAAGATAGAAGCACGGCTGAGAGCACCACCAGAGAACATGTTAAACATTTCAATGATGGTGCCTCGCTGTTGCTCAAGCAGTTTGGCAAGTACAGCGGCATCAATACCAGGGATCGGAATGAAAGAGCCAATACGGAACACAATCAGCGCGCCGATTACAAACAGCAGTCTGCGTTTCAGCTCGCCTAAGCCACCTTTGGCACTTTGAAAATCTAATCCCGGTTGTTTAGCCATCTGCTACTTATTCCTCGATTTTACCGCCAGCAGCTTCGATAGCAGCACGAGCGCCTTTAGTAACACGCAGGCCACGAACAGTTACCGGAGTAGTGACTTCACCAGCCAGAATCACTTTCGCGAACTCGATCTGGATACCGATAATGTTAGCTGCTTTCAGCGTGTTCAGGTCTACAACACCGCCTTCAACTTTAGCCAGGTCAGACAGACGAACTTCGGCTGTAATCGCTGCTTTACGTGAAGTGAAGCCGAATTTCGGCAGACGACGGTACAGAGGCATCTGACCACCCTCGAAACCGCGACGTACGCCACCGCCAGAACGAGACTTCTGACCTTTGTGACCACGACCACCGGTTTTACCGAGGCCAGAACCGATACCACGACCCAGGCGGCGAGCCGCTTTTTTAGAGCCTTCGGCCGGAGACAGAGTATTTAAACGCATCTCTTACTCCTCAACTTTAACCATGAAGGAAACCGCGTTGACCATACCACGAACAGCAGGAGTATCCTCGCGCTCTACGGTGTGACCAATACGACGCAGACCCAGGCCAAGCAGCGTTGCCTTATGTTTCGGCAGACGACCGATTGCACTGCGGGTTTGAGTAATTTTAATAGTCTTTGCCATGGTTTATTTCCCCAGAATTTCTTCAACGGATTTACCACGCTTGGCAGCGACCATTTCCGGAGATTTCATATTTTCCAGGCCATCGATAGTTGCACGAACCACGTTAATCGGGTTAGTAGAACCATACGCTTTAGCCAGAACGTTACGAACTCCAGCGACTTCCAGAACGGCGCGCATTGCACCACCGGCGATGATACCGGTACCTTCGGAAGCCGGCTGCATGAATACACGAGAACCCGTGTGAGTACCCTTAACCGGGTGCTGCAGGGTGCCGTGGTTCAGCGCGACGTTAATCATATTGCGACGGGCTTTTTCCATCGCTTTCTGGATCGCTGCTGGAACTTCACGCGCTTTACCGTAACCAAAACCAACGCGACCGTTACCATCACCAACTACAGTCAGAGCTGTGAAGGAGAAAATACGACCACCTTTAACGGTTTTAGATACGCGGTTAACCGCGATCAGCTTTTCCTGCAGTTCGCCAGCTTGTTTTTCGATGTGAGCCATCTTACACCTCTACCTTAGAACTGAAGGCCAGCTTCACGGGCAGCATCTGCCAGTGCCTGGACACGACCATGATATTGGAACCCGGAACGGTCAAAAGAAACATCTTTGATGCCTTTTTCCAGAGCGCGTTCAGCAACAGCTTTACCTACAGCTGCAGCAGCGTCTTTGTTACCGGTGTACTTCAATTGTTCAGCGATAGCTTTTTCTACAGTAGAAGCAGCTACCAGAACTTCAGAACCGTTCGGTGCAATTACCTGTGCGTAAATATGACGCGGGGTACGATGTACCACCAGGCGAGTTGCGCCCAGCTCCTGGAGCTTGCGGCGTGCGCGGGTCGCACGACGGATACGAGCAGATTTCTTATCCATAGTGTTACCTTACTTCTTCTTAGCCTCTTTGGTACGCACGACTTCGTCGGCGTAACGAACACCCTTGCCTTTATAAGGCTCAGGACGACGGTAGGCGCGCAGATCTGCTGCAACCTGACCGATCAGCTGTTTATCAGCGCCTTTCAGCACGATTTCAGTCTGAGACGGACATTCTGCAGTAATACCCGCAGGCAGCTGATGGTCAACAGGGTGAGAGAAACCTAAAGCCAGGTTTACTACATTCCCTTTAACCGCTGCACGATAACCTACACCAACCAGCTGTAGCTTCTTAGTGAAGCCTTCGGTAACACCGACAACCATTGCATTCAGCAGGGCACGCGCGGTACCAGCCTGAGCCCATCCATCTGCGTAACCATCACGCGGACCGAAGGTCAGTGCATTATCTGCATGATTTACTGCAACAGCATCGTTGAGAGTACGAGTCAGCTCGCCGTTTTTACCTTTGATCGTAATAACCTGACCGTTGATTTTTACATCAACGCCGGCAGGAATAACGACCGGTGCTTTAGCAACACGAGACATTTTTTCCTCCGATTTAGGCTACGTAGCAGATAATTTCGCCACCAAGACCAGCCTGGCGCGCTGCACGATCAGTCATAACACCTTTAGAGGTAGAAACAACTGCGATACCCATGCCAGCCATAACTTTCGGCAGCTCGTCTTTACGCTTATAAATGCGCAGACCTGGGCGACTGACACGCTGAATGCTTTCTACAACAGCTTTACCCTGGAAATACTTAAGAGTAAGTTCCAGTTCCGGCTTGGTGTCGCCTTCAACTTTAAAATCTTCAATAAAACCTTCTTCCTTCAGCACGTTGGCAATTGCCACTTTCAGCTTGGAGGAAGGCATGGTGACCGCAGCTTTATTCGCGGCCTGACCGTTACGGATACGGGTCAGCATATCCGCGATCGGATCTTGCATGCTCATCTGTCTTTACTCCCGTGATTCAATTGGTAATTACCAGCTAGCCTTTTTCAAGCCTGGTACTTCACCGCGCATAGCGGCTTCACGCAGTTTGATACGGCTCAACCCGAACTTGCCCACATAGCCATGCGGACGACCTGTTTGACGGCAGCGGTTACGCTGACGGGACGGGCTGGAATCACGCGGCAGAGACTGCAGCTTGAGAACTGCGTTCCAACGATCTTCGTCGGTCGCGTTCACATCAGAGATAATAGCTTTCAGTTCAGCGCGTTTTGCGAAGTACTTATCAGCTAAAGCTACGCGCTTTACTTCGCGTGCTTTCATTGATTGCTTAGCCATTCAGTAACCCTACCTTACTTGCGGAACGGGAAGTCAAAGGCAGCCAGCAGAGCACGGCCTTCTTCATCAGATTTCGCAGTAGTGGTAATGGTAATATCCAAACCACGCACGCGGTCGACTTTATCGTAGTCGATTTCTGGGAAGATGATCTGCTCACGGACACCCATGCTGTAGTTACCACGACCGTCGAAAGACTTAGCGGACAAGCCACGGAAGTCACGGATACGTGGAACAGCAATAGTGATCAGGCGCTCAAAGAACTCCCACATGCGTTCGCCACGCAGAGTTACTTTACAGCCGATCGGATAGCCCTGACGGATTTTGAAGCCTGCAACTGATTTGCGTGCTTTGGTGATCAGCGGTTTTTGACCGGAGATTGCTGTCAGGTCAGCTGCTGCGTTATCCAGCAGTTTCTTGTCAGCGATCGCTTCACCAACACCCATGTTCAGGGTGATCTTCTCGACCCGAGGGACTTGCATGACAGAATTGTAGTTAAACTCAGTCATGAGTTTAGCGACTACTTCGTCTTTGTAGTAATCATGCAGTTTCGCCATCGTACTACTCCAAATTACTTGATAGTTTCGCTGTTAGATTTAAAGAAACGGACTTTTTTGCCGTCTTCGAATCTAAAGCCTACACGGTCAGCCTTGCCGGTTGCCGCGTTGAAGATAGCAAGGTTAGAGATCTGAATAGCTGCTTCTTTCTCTACAATGCCGCCTGGTTGGTTCAGGGCCGGAACCGGCTTCTGATGTTTCTTAACCAGGTTGATACCTTCAACAATGACCTTGCCGGAAGACAGGACATTCTTAACTTTACCGCGTTTACCTTTATCTTTACCGGTTAACACGATAACTTCGTCATCACGACGGATCTTCGCTGCCATGATTCGCTCCTTAGAGTACTTCTGGTGCCAGAGAGATAATTTTCATGAACTTCTCGTTACGAAGTTCACGAGTTACCGGCCCAAAAATACGCGTACCGATAGGTTGCTCGCTGTTATTGTTTAAAATAACGCATGCATTACCATCGAAGCGAATGACAGAACCGTCCGGGCGACGAACACCCTTCTTGGTGCGCACCACTACCGCCTTCAGCACATCACCTTTTTTGACCTTACCACGCGGAATTGCTTCCTTGATGGTGATCTTGATGATATCGCCGACGCCTGCGTAGCGACGGTGCGAGCCACCCAGAACCTTGATACACATTACGCGACGTGCACCGGAGTTGTCGGCGACGTTCAGCATAGTCTGTTCTTGGATCATTTTAGTGCTCCGCTAATGTCAACTACTACTGAGACCCGAAAATCAGGTCGTTAAAAAAGCCCCATATCGGGGGCGCGGCATTATAACACCGCTTCAACGATATGGGTAGAAAAAATAAACGGCTCATCGCTGAGCCGTTTATTCGTTGAGAATGCCTACTGTATTACAGAACGGCTTTCTCTACAACGCGAACCAGCGTCCAGGACTTAGTCTTGGACAGCGGACGGCATTCGCGGATTTCAACCACGTCACCAGTACCGCATTCGTTGTTCTCGTCATGTACGTGCAGTTTGGTCGTACGCTTAATGAATTTACCGTAGATCGGGTGTTTCACAAAACGTTCGATAGCAACAACGATGGATTTCTCCATTTTATCGCTAACAACGCGACCTTGCAGAGTACGGATTTTATCGGTCATTACGCACCCGCCTTCTCAGTCAGTAAAGTCTTAACGCGTGCGACATCACGACGCACTTGCTTCAACAGGTGAGACTGTTGCAGCTGGCCACTTGCAGCCTGCATACGCAGGTTGAACTGCTCACGCAGCAGATTCAGCAGCTCGGTGTTCAGCTCTTCAACACTCTTCTCACGCAGCTCTTTTGCTTTCATTACATCACCGTCTTAGTTACAAAGGTGGTTTTAATCGGCAGTTTCGCTGCTGCCAGCTTGAATGCTTCACGGGCCAGCTCTTCCGGTACGCCGTCCATTTCATACAGGACTTTACCCGGCTGAATCAAGGCAACCCAATACTCCACGTTACCTTTACCTTTACCCATACGCACTGCCAGCGGCTTTTCAGTGATCGGTTTGTCCGGGAATACACGGATCCAGATCTTACCTTGACGCTTAACTGCACGGGTCATAGCACGACGTGCTGCTTCGATCTGACGGGCAGTCAGACGACCACGGCCAACAGCTTTCAGACCGAAGCTGCCGAAGCTAACATCCGTACCCTGCGCCAGACCGCGGTTACGGCCTTTGTGCATTTTACGGAATTTTGTACGCTTTGGTTGTAACATCAGCGACGCTCCTTATTTACGGCCTTTACGCTGCTGCTTTTTAGGTTGCGCAGCCGGTTTTTCCGGTTGTTCAACAGCAGCCATACCACCCAGGATCTCGCCTTTGAAGATCCACACTTTAACGCCGATTACACCGTAAGTGGTGTGCGCTTCAGAGGTGTTGTAGTCGATGTCAGCACGCAGTGTGTGCAGAGGTACGCGACCTTCGCGGTACCATTCGGTACGTGCGATTTCCGCGCCGCCCAGACGGCCGCTAACTTCAACTTTAATACCTTTAGCGCCCAGACGCATTGCGTTCTGTACAGCACGCTTCATAGCACGACGGAACATAACACGACGTTCCAGCTGAGAAGTGATGCTGTCAGCAACCAATTTTGCATCCAGTTCAGGTTTACGCACTTCGGCGATATTGATCTGAGCAGGAACGCCAGCAATATCCGCTACGACTTTGCGCAGTTTTTCTACGTCTTCACCTTTCTTACCGATAACGATACCCGGGCGAGCGGTGTGAATGGTCACACGGATGCTCTTAGCCGGACGCTCGATAACGATACGAGATACAGACGCTTTAGCCAGTTCCTTAGTCAGGTACTGACGTACTTTAAAATCGCTGTCCAGGTTGTCAGCGAATTCTTTGGTGTTCGCAAACCAGGTTGAGTTCCATGGTTTTACAATACCCAGGCGAATACCATTAGGATGTACTTTCTGACCCATTGCTAGTCTCCAGAGTCTCAGCGATCGGACACAACCACAGTAATGTGGCTGGTGCGCTTCAGGATGCGATCTGCACGACCTTTTGCACGCGGCATAATGCGCTTCATGCTCGGGCCTTCGTCTACGAAAATTTTCGTAACTTTCAGATCGTCAATGTCAGCGCCATCGTTGTGTTCAGCGTTAGCAATGGCAGATTCCAGGACTTTCTTAACCAGTACAGCCGCTTTCTTATTGGTGTAGGTCAGAATATCCAGAGCCTGCGACACTTTCTTACCGCGAATCAGGTCTGCAACAAGGCGAACCTTCTGAGCAGAAGAACGAGCATGGCGATGTTGAGCTAAAGTTTCCATCTCTTCCTCCTACCTTATTTCTTCTTCGCTTTTTTATCAGCAGCATGGCCGCGATAAGTACGAGTCGGTGCGAATTCACCCAGTTTGTGACCGACCATTTCGTCGGAAACAAATACCGGAACGTGCTGACGACCATTATGGACAGCGATGGTCAAACCGATCATGTTAGGAAAGATCGTTGAACGACGGGACCAAGTGCGCAGGGGCTTCTTGTCTCCGCTTTCCACCGCTTTCTCTACCTTCTTCAGCAAGTGCAGGTCAATAAAAGGACCTTTCTTGAGAGAACGTGGCATGGCTTATCCTCTAAAATTATTTGCTACGGCGACGTACGATGAATTTATCAGTACGCTTGTTGCTGCGGGTCTTCTTACCTTTGGTCTGAACGCCCCACGGAGTTACCGGGTGCTTACCAAAGTTACGACCTTCACCACCACCATGTGGGTGGTCGACTGGGTTCATCGCAGTACCGCGAACGGTAGGACGAACACCACGCCAGCGTGCAGCACCTGCTTTACCCAGAACGCGCAGCATATGCTCAGCATTGCCAACTTCGCCCAGAGTTGCACGGCAGTCTGCTTCGACTTTACGCATTTCACCAGAACGCAGACGCAGGGTGACATAAGCACCATCGCGAGCAACGATCTGAACGTAAGTACCAGCGGAACGTGCCAGCTGACCGCCTTTACCTGGTTTCATTTCTACGTTATGAACGGTAGAACCAACCGGGATATTGCGCATCGGCAGGGTGTTACCTGCTTTGATTGCAGCATCAACGCCAGATTGAACCTGGTCGCCAGCTTTCAGGCCTTTAGGGGCCAGGATGTAACGGCGTTCACCGTCTTTGTACAGAACCAGCGCGATGTTCGCGGAGCGGTTCGGATCGTACTCAAGACGTTCAACAACTGCCGGGATACCGTCTTTGTTGCGTTTGAAGTCAACAATACGATAAGCCTGCTTGTGACCACCACCGATGTGACGAGTGGTGATGCGGCCATTGTTGTTACGACCACCGGATTTGCTGTTTTTTTCAACCAGCGGAGCAAAAGGTTTGCCCTTGTGCAGCTCTGGGTTGACCACTTTAACAACGTGGCGACGACCCGGAGATGTCGGTTTACATTTAACAACTGCCATTGTATTACTCCTCCGACTTACTCAGCGCCGCCGACGAAGTCCAGATTCTGGCCTTCCTTCAGGGTGACGTAAGCTTTTTTCCAGTCGCTACGACGACCGATACGCTGTCCGTGACGTTTAACTTTCCCTTTAACTACCAGGGTGTTAACGACTTCGACTTCGACTTCAAACAGTTTCTGCACAGCAGCTTTGATTTCTGCTTTGGTCGCGTCTTTAGCAACTTTGAGAACGATGGTGTTAGTTTTTTCCATCGCAGTAGACGCTTTTTCAGAAACGTGCGGTGCGCGCAGCACTTTCAGCAGACGTTCTTCACGAATCATGCCAGCATCTCCTCAACTTGCTTAACAGCATCAGCAGTCATTACGACTTTGTCGAAGGCGATCAGGCTAACCGGGTCGATACCAGTTGCATCGCGTACGTCAACCTTGTGCAGGTTGCGCGCAGCCAGGAACAGGTTTTCGTCCAGCTCACCGGTGATGATCAGCACATCTTCCAGAGCCATGTCTTTCAGTTTCTGTGCCAGCAGCTTAGTTTTAGGCGCTTCTACAGAGAATGATTCGACAACGATCAGACGATCCTGACGTACCAGTTCGGACAGAATGCTTTTCAGCGCGCCGCGGTACATCTTTTTGTTAACTTTTTGACTGTGGTCCTGTGGACGAGCAGCGAAGGTCACGCCACCTGAACGCCAGATCGGGCTCTTGATAGAACCTGAACGCGCACGGCCGGTACCTTTCTGGCGCCACGGCTTTTTGCCTGAACCAGTTACTTCAGCACGAGTCTTCTGAGCACGAGTACCCTGACGAGCACCAGCTGCATAAGCAACAACAACCTGGTGAACCAGCGCTTCGTTGAAATCACGACCGAAGGTAGTTTCGGAAACAGTCAGCGCGCTCTGCGCGTCTTTCAATACTAATTCCATTGCTATCCCCTTACGCCTTCACAGCTGGTTTAACGATCAGGTCGCAACCGGTCGCACCCGGAACACCACCTTTAACCAGCAGCAGGTTGCGCTCAGCGTCAACACGTACTACGTCCAGGCTCTGAACGGTTACACGTTCGTTGCCCAGCTGACCTGCCATTTTCTTGCCTTTAAACACTTTGCCCGGAGTCTGGTTCTGACCGATAGAACCCGGAACGCGGTGGGACAAGGAGTTACCGTGGGTAGCGTCCTGGGTACGGAAGTTCCAGCGCTTAACGGTACCAGCGAAACCTTTACCTTTAGAGGTACCGGTTACGTCAACTTTTTTAACGTCAGCAAACAGTTCAACGCTAATGTTCTGACCAACGGTGTATTCTTCACCATCTGCCAGGCGGAACTCCCACAGGCCGCGGCCAGCTTCTACGCCAGCTTTAGCAAAGTGGCCAGCTTCCGGCTTAGTTACGCGGTTAGCTTTTTTAGCACCGGTGGTAACCTGAACAGCGCGATAGCCATCGTTAGCCAGATCTTTAACCTGAGTAACGCGGTTTGCTTCAACTTCGATAACGGTTACTGGGATAGATACGCCATCTTCAGTGAAGATGCGGGTCATACCCACTTTTTTACCGACTAAACCAATCATTGTATCAACCTCTCAATCGCTCGATGACCTGATTAACCCAGGCTGATCTGCACGTCTACACCGGCAGCCAGGTCCAGACGCATCAGAGCATCAACGGTTTTTTCAGTTGGCTCAACGATGTCAACCAGACGCTTGTGAGTACGGATCTCGTACTGATCACGCGCGTCTTTGTTGACGTGCGGGGAGATCAGAACGGTGAAACGCTCTTTGCGGGTCGGCAGCGGGATCGGACCACGAACCTGCGCACCAGTGCGCTTGGCAGTCTCGACGATTTCCGCGGTTGATTGATCGATCAGACGATGATCAAACGCTTTCAAACGGATACGGATTCTTTGGTTCTGCATGAGACCAGAGCTCCAATTATTTTATAGACGAAATAGTTACTCCTCAAACCCATTACGATTGATGGGAGAGTGTAACCGTTCTTACGTAGCCCCCTGATTGGGAGCGTTGTTGACGGTAAACCGTCACAGTTCATATCGAACTACCCGTCAGATTTGACAGGCTGGCGTATTATACGTATAGCCGGTACGGATGCAAGTGATTATGGCTATTTGCCATCAATTTCTCTCAGCGCTTGTTGCACACGTGAGCGCAATACTTCGCCATCCGGCACTTCCTGCTCGGACGCTTCATCATAGGGTATCTCTTCCAGCATACTGTCACCCTCTTCGTTCTGGGTGGGTAAATCGATGCGTATCGGCAGAGGCTTCCGCTTAAAAATGTAATGCACATCTGAGAGCCGATACGCCTGAGAATCGGGCACTCCTTGCGTGGCGGTTGTCGGATGGCGCACCAACCAGACATAATGTCCGTAGTAGCCGCACATTAGCATCAGGCTGACCCACAACAGCCAGCAACAGGAACGCAGCGCCTGCCGCCAGCGGCAACTCGACACTGTTTTCGCGTCAATGGGTTGATAGATGTGCATCATCACACACGCTCCTTAGATGACACATGTGTTAGCACAGGTGCCGCCTCATTGATTAATACCGGCGCGTCTCCAAGACTCTGACGTAGCCTTATCAGCGTCTCTTTTCCCGGTTTACCATCCACAGGCAAATTCTCCCGCTGCTGGAATGCTTTGACCTTTTCGATTAACCATGGCGTCCATGAGCCTGATTTATCGCCGGGAACGCCCAGCGCGCGGCTCAGCATCGTATCAAACCAGATGATGGTTTCCGCCGGACTCTTTTCACCGATCTGCATTTTCCTGTCAGGCGTTAAATTGAGCATCAGGGTATAATTTCCCTGCCAGTGCTTCGCCAGCCACTCCTGACTGACGATCCAGGTTTTATTATCAATGATAAGATCCAGCTCATTTCCTGATACACGCATCACAACACCGTAGACCGGTTGTTTATCGATATTCAAATGCGCGATCCACGGCAACCCGCGCCTGATGAGGTTATCTAAACGTTCCTTGCCGCTTTCGCACACCAACTCAGCGCGATCGGCCTGGTCACACCATGCCTCGTCATGCGCTGTGTCGAATCCCCAGACGCTGAATAATTGCTGCATGGCGTCGCGTAATCCTCCCCGTGCGTCGCCAATATCCGGCAGGTTTTCCTTTTTTTGCGTCATCGCTACCGTTAACCCGTCGGGCACAGGAAGTTGAAGGGGAAAAACATCGACCGCCAGCCAGCCGAACGTCAAAGCCAGCGCAGCGTAAAGTCCAGGCAATATTCCCTTGCGCAATACGCAAGAGCGGAGAGTAAATGTTTCCAGCAACAATCTTTCCTGTTGAGCGGTTAACACATCCGCTTGCCTGTCCGTTGCCATTTTTCTCGCCGCCCGGGCGATGCGCCCCAGCAACGCCAGGTTTCCCTGCACTGCCCGAACCGCTTTGCGCACAAATTCATGACGCATCTGCACAGGCTCGCCATCAGCCTCACGCAGTTGCTGTTGATGCATAAAATCAAGATATTCATCGTCCGTCGGCGCAGCGATGATCGCCGACAGCGTAACACGCCGTTTAAGTCGTCGGTTCCGCCTGAGCGCTTCGCCCCCCACCAGTAGCAAGCTGGCGCCAGCGTCAAATGAAGCAGCCAGATGACGGAAATTATCGACAAATGCAGGGAGATATCTGGCGAGTGCGTCAGCATTATCAATGACAATTATTATTGGTTGCGCTGCCGGACTAAGAGCAGGCATCAGCGTTGACCAGAAACGGCTAATTCTCACATCTCGCCAGTCTGGCTGGAGTTTTCCGTGCGTACACGCCGTGTGTGTCAATTGACAGAAACCAGAGAAACCGGTAGCGGTAAACACCACCACCCTACCGGGAAAATCCTTACCTAACTGATAAATAAGCGTCGATTTACCACACCCCAGTTTGCCGCATAATACGCCTACATCGCCAGCGCCCAGCTCATGAATAAAGATATTCTTGATAAGGGTATGTTGCGAAAAAGAGTAAATTGCATACGGTAATTCGCGCTCAGTCATCGATAAGTTCCAGTAATTGATGCGGGCATTTAACTTATTATATGTCAGGTAAACATTATCAATTTCTATATTTTAATTAAACGATATGTTCCGACGATTAAATTGAAAATCTGAAAGTAAGTGTATATCATGCTTCTCCCGAAAAAAACAGGCGTGCTATTAACAATGGATGTTATCGCGAAGCAGTTTACCTTTATATTTAAGAGAAAGCGTAACGATGTGCTGTACTACGTTATGTTTTTTGTCGGTGCCATTGTTATTATTCATTCGTTCTATACCTATAGATTATTTATTGATTCAATCAATACAAAAAACAAAACCAGTCACTCAATAACGTCCGTTGCCCTCAAGCTGCCAATGAATTTACCGAAAAACAGTAGGGAAAATGCGACTGATAATAAAGAAGATGTTTCAATTAAAAATTCGATGCTCAATCTCCAGCTAAATGGCATTATTGCGAGCACACTAAAAACACGTTCACAGGCTATTATCACCATTAATGAGAAAGCAAAATTTTACAGTACCGGAGATAAGCTTGACGATCTCCCTGACGTAAAAATTATGGATATTGATAATAATAGCGTGACGATTGATAACAATGGCTCCCGGCAACGCATCGCTTTTATTGATGAGCCTGATATATCCCCCGAGGTGCCGGCACCATCGCTGCCACATAACAGCGCGCCGCATTCCCTCAACGACATTATTATTACTAACTTTATCTATCAGCAGGAAGCGCTACAGGGCGTCAGATTAAACGCCCGTGGTCCGGTTGAACGTTTTATAGCAACCGGACTCAGGCCAGGCGATATTGCGATCAAAATGAACAACCATCAGCTAACTCAGGAAGCGTCAGCAAAAGCGGCACTACAGGAATTTGTAACCTTAAACTCTGCCCAGTTCACCGTGATACGAAACGGTCAGGAAGCGCTGGTGAATGTATCCATTACTGATAATGATTAACCTTAAGGACGACAAAATTGCGCAATGGAATTAAAAAAACGGCTGCATGGATACTGGCGCTACAGTTTTGCGCCTTTCCATTTCAAACCATGTCAGCGCAATATTCGGCAAACTTCCAGGATGCGGACCTCCGGGAGTTTATTACCTCGGTCAGTAAGCAAATGAGCAAAACCATTCTGATCGATCCGTCCGTTCAGGGAAAAATCTCTGTTCGTAGCTTTGACAGTTTCAACGAGGGGGAATACTACCAGTTTTTTCTCAGCGTTCTCGATATCTACGGCTACTCGGTTATCACCCTGGATAACGGCCTGCTGAAGGTTGTTCGCTCCGCAACGCTTAAGACCGCGCCGGGAAAAGTATTGGCACAGTCGCAACCGGCGGTCGGCGATGAATTTATCACCCGCGTAGTGGCGCTGAAAAATGTCCCGGTACGCGATCTGGCGCCGCTATTACGCCAGATGATGGACGGCGGCGGCATCGGCAACGTCGTACACTATGATCCTTCTAATGCGCTGTTGATCACCGGCAAAGCCAATATAGTCAACCGTATCCTTGAGGTTGTGAAACGGGTCGATATTATCGGTACTCAGGAACGTGAGCTTATCAAACTGCGCTACGCCTCGGCAGTTGATTTATCTGACGTAATTAACAGCCTGATTCGCGAAGAGTCAAAGGAAAACCCAACGCAGATCCTGCTGCCTAAAATTGTTGCCGACAAGCGCACCAACGCCCTTCTTATCAGCGGGCCGGAGAATGTGCGCCAGCGGATGAAATCTTTAATCGCTAAACTGGATATCGAACAGACCACGCTGGGCAATACCCGCGTGTTCTATTTGAAATACGCCAAAGCCACTAAAATCGTTGAAGTGCTGACCGGCGTGTCAACCAAACTGACGGAAGACAAGCAGGCGTCTTCGCAGAGCGTGGCTACCCCTTCCAGGGATGTCGCGATTAACGCCGATGAACAAACCAACTCGGTGGTCATTACCGCCGACCAGAGCACCATGCAGGAGCTGGAAAAAGTCATCGCTCGTCTGGATATTCGCCGCGCACAGGTACTGGTTGAAGCCATCATTGTGGAAGTCCAGGATGGCAACGGCCTGAATCTTGGCGTGCAATGGGCCAACAGCAACGTCGGCGGTCAGCAGTTTACCAAAACGGGGCTGCCGATTTTCGACGCCTCAAGAGGCGCGCGCCAGTTTGATAAAAACGCTTTGATGACCAGCGACAACCCTATCGCCAGCGCGTTAAGCAGTTTTAACGGCCTGGCGACGGGCTTCTTTGAGGGGGACTGGAGCGTCTTGCTCACCGCGCTCTCCTCCGACAACAAAAACGATATCCTCGCCACCCCCAGCATTGTGACGCTGGATAACAAAGAAGCGTCGTTTAATGTCGGCCAGGATGTGCCGGTGCTTTCCGGCTCGCAAACGACCTCCGGCGACAACGTCTTTAATACGGTCGAACGTAAAACCATCGGCACTAAACTGAAGGTCACACCGCAAATCAACGAAGGTGATGCGGTGCTGATGGAGATCGAGCAGGAAGTGTCGAGCGTCGATACCGCTTCCGGTAACGCCAGCGATCTCGGCCCGACGTTCAACACCCGCACTATCCAGAATGCCGTGCTGGTCAAAAGCGGCGAAACCGTGGTGCTGGGTGGCCTGCTGGATGATTCAAGCAAAGAGCAGGTTTCCAAAGTACCGCTGCTGGGCGATATCCCTGTTCTCGGACAGCTATTTCGCTACACCTCAACGGAAAATGCGAAGCGCAATTTGATGGTCTTTATCAGGCCGACCATTATTCGCGACGACGAGGTTTATCGTTCGCTCTCAAAGGATAAGTACACCCGATTTCGTGAGTTACAGCAGCAGCGTATTGATAAGCAATCCAGTGGATTGGTCGGTGTGAAGGACGAAGAACGCCCGATGCTTAAAGAGCTGAATTTCGATGTGTCGTCCGACGTGCCCAACAGCCAGTCATCGCGCAACCCCTTCCGGGAATGATCCAACATGACTGACTTATGGACGCGCATTCCGCCCCCGCATACCCTGCCGCTTAATTACGCACAGGGGCAAAAATTTGGTACCGCGGTCGCGGTGGATGAATTGTTCTACCGCACCGACACGCCGCTGGAAAACGTGCTCGAGGCCAGCGTTGCCTGCCAGCGCTTCAGCCGCCTGACGCCAGCGCAATTTGACGACCACCTGGAGCAACTTTTCCAGCACGGCGCCGGAGAGTCCCGGCAGATTGCCCAGGATATCGATCAGGAGATCGACCTGACGGCGCTGAGCGAGGAGTTACCCGACAACGCCGATCTGCTCAGTGATGAAAACGACGCACCGGTTATACGCCTGATCAACGCGGTTCTTCATGAAGCCGTGAAGGAAGGCGCGTCGGATGTGCATATCGAAACCTTCGAAAAATCGCTGGTGGTGCGTTTTCGTATCGATGGAGTCCTCAAACCAGTCCTTCAGCCCGCTAAAAAACTGGCGCCGCTGCTGATTTCACGTATCAAAGTAATGGCGCGACTGGATATTGCCGAAAAACGACTGCCGCAGGATGGGCGTATTTCCCTGCGCCTCGGACGCAAAAATATTGATGTCCGCGTTTCGACGTTGCCCTCGCAGTACGGCGAAAGAGCTGTATTACGCCTGCTGGATAAAAACAGTCTGCGACTGACGCTGGAGAATATGGGGCTATCGGCGGTGGATAGCCTGCGGCTGAAGAGTTTAGTACAGCAGCCGCACGGCATCATTCTCGTCACCGGCCCGACAGGTTCGGGAAAAAGCACTACGCTGTATGCGATTCTCGCCGAGCTGAATTCCCCCCAGCGTAATATCCTGACCGTCGAGGATCCCATTGAGTACGAGCTGGAAGGCGTCGGACAGACCCAGGTTAACAGCCGGGTGGATATGTCTTTCGCCAGGGGACTGCGCGCCATCCTGCGCCAGGATCCGGACATCGTCATGGTCGGCGAAATTCGTGACGCCGAAACCGCGCAGATAGCGGTTCAGGCATCGCTCACCGGACACCTGGTGCTTTCCACCCTGCACACTAACAGTGCCTGCGGTGCGATTACCCGATTACGGGATATGGGTGTCGAACCGTTCCTGCTCTCGTCATCGCTAAGCGGCGTTATCGCCCAACGCCTGGTGCGTCGCCTCTGTCCGGCCTGCCGCGTGCATGCACCCATTCCTGACTCTCAGAAATCCCTCCTGCACGCGCTCGATCCCACCGCTCAGGCAATCTGGCAGGCTTGCGGATGCGGCGAATGTCGGGGAACTGGCTACCAGGGGCGACTGGCGATTCATGAAATTATGCTGGTGGATAAAACTATGCGCAGCATCATCCATCGCGACGCCGATGAACACGCCCTGGAACAGTGTCTACGCCAGCAAAGCCGGAGCCTGCGGGAGAACGGCCTGCTGCGCGTGCTGGCGGGCGAGACCACGCTAGAGGAAGTCATGCGCGTCACCTCTGCGCCAGAGGATACGCGATGAAATATCTATGGCAGGCAATGGATGACAGCGGCACGACTCACCGTGGAACGCTGGATGCCGCCAGCAGCAAAGAGGCGCGCGATGCGCTGCGCGCCCAAGGCCTGCACCCGCTGGTGTTAAATGAGAAAAAGGTCATTTCGCTGTTTCGGACGGTAAAAAAAACGCCTCGTTTACGACTTAGCGGCAGTGAACTGGCGTTGTTCACCCGCCAGCTCGCCACGCTGGCCAACGCTTCTCTACCGCTTGAAGAGGCGCTGTTCGTTATTGGTCGGCAGAACAAAAATAATAAACTGGGGCTGGTGCTACATGACCTGCGCGAACGGATCCTCGCCGGACATACGCTTTCCGAATCGCTGACCGCCTGGCCGCGGATCTTCGATACCGTTTACCGCACGCTGGTGAAAGCCGGTGAAAAAAGCGGACAGCTCGGCTGTGTGCTGGAAAAACTGGCTGACTACAATGAGTTACGCCAGGCAACACGCAGTAAACTCATCCAGTCACTGATTTATCCTTCCCTGCTGACCAGCGTGGCGATCGCTGTCGTCGCTATCCTGCTCACCACCGTAGTGCCCAAAATCGTGGAGCAGTTTCTGCATATGAAAGAAGCGCTGCCGATGTCCACGCGCGTGTTGCTGGCAATCAGTGGTGCCATGCGCCACTACGGATTGTGGGTAATCGCATTGCTGCTGATTGCCTTTTTCCTGTTTCGTCACTGGCTCACCCGACCCGGCAAACGGCATCTGCTTGACCGCTGGCTTCTTGATTTCAAACTCAGTCGCGCCCTGCTGCGCGCTATCCACTGCGCCCGTTATTTGCGCACCCTGAGTATTCTTAATATCAGCGGCGTTCCGCTGCTGGAAGGGATGACGCTGGCAACCGAAGGCATCGGTAACCGAGAAATCAGTCAACGGCTGGGTCAGGCCGCGGAGCGCGTGCGCCAGGGCTCAGGCTTTCATCTCGCCCTGGAAAAATGCGATCTCTTCCCGCCGATGATGCTCTACATGATTGCCTCCGGGGAAAAAAGCGGCCAGCTCAGCGAGCTAATGGCGCGCGCCGCCGACCAGCAGGAAACACTGCTACAAAACCGAATTGCGCTGACGCTGGCGCTGTTTGAACCCGCGCTAATTATTACGATGGCGATGATTGTGCTGTTCATCATCGTCTCGGTTCTGCAACCCATTTTGCAACTCAACTCATTGGTAAGTTAAGGATAAAACGTGAATAGTGATGCACATAAGCAGCGAGGATTTACGCTGCTGGAGATGATGGTGGTCCTGGTTATTTTGGGCATCCTAGCAAGCCTGGTCGTCCCCAGTTTAATGGGCAATAAAGACAAAGCCGATCACCAGAAAGCCGTCAGCGACATCGTGGCGCTGGAGAATGCGCTGGATATGTACAAACTGGATAACTATCGCTATCCGCTGACGGCGCAGGGGCTAAAGGCGCTGGTCGAAAAACCGACCGCCAGCCCAATCCCGGAAAATTATAACGCGAAGGGCTATATCAAGCGTCTGCCACAGGATCCCTGGGGTAATGAGTATCTGCTGGTAAGCCCTGGCGAACACGGCGATTACGATATTCTCTCCGCAGGTCAGGACGGTGAACCCGGCACCGCTGACGACATTACTAACTGGGAACTGGGTAAAGCGAAATAGTCGGAATGAGGCAGAAGGGATTCACGCTACTGGAGGTCATTCTGGTGCTAACGATTATCGCGCTTGGCGGCTCGCTGGTGATGATGACCTACGGGCGACAAAATGATACCGCGAAAGCTATTACCGCAGCCGAGCAGCTGGCGGCGCTGACTGAATATGCCGCTGACTGGTCAACCATGGAGGACCGCAGTACCGGTATTGAGCTCCGCGAACAAGGCTGGCGCATCGTCACACCGATTGGCAATCGCTGGCAGACGCCAACCCAGTTCTATCGCCTGGCGACCGAGGGCAAGTGGGAAAGCGACTGGCAGGTGGCTCTGTTCCCGGCGTCGCTCGCCAGGCAATCCGTCGGCATGCCGCAAATTCTGATTCACCCGGACGGTGAAATTACGCCGTTTACGCTACACATCCGCAGCCGTAAAAATAATACGCTGCTGTTCACGCTCGCCAGCACCGGCGGGCTGCCGCTGGTGCTCACCCGAGGCGAAAGCCGATGAGCCAAAGGCAATCAGGAATGACGCTTCTGGAAGTGCTGCTGGCGATATTCATTTTCGCCACCTGCTCTCTCGCGCTACTCAACAGCCTGCACGGTCAGGTTAGCGCCACCGCAAAAATGGAAGAACAGGTACTTGCCGGTTGGGTAGCGGATAATGTGCTCAAAACCTATCAACTGGCCGGGCAGAGCCCCGCTAAAACCGCCACGGGCAGCAGCATAATGGGTAAGCGCCGCTGGGCCTGGTCGTTGACAGTCTCACCCGCCGATGCTTCTGGCCTCAGCACCTGGACAGCAGACGTCGCTCTTGAGGACAAACAGCAGATCCGCCTGCAGCGCTTTATCCCCTCACCGCAAGGAGGACCGCAAAATGTCTCCCCGCCCTGAGAAACAGCGCGGCTTTACCCTGCTGGAAGTTTTACTGGCTATTGCCCTGTTCGCCATGCTCAGCTTGCTGACGGCGCAGATGCTGACGACGACAATTGACAGTAACGAGCAGACCAAAAAGCATCAGCAGCGTTTTTCCGCCATCGTGCGTACCGTCAATTTGCTGGATAAAGATATCCGACAGCGGGTGCCGGTAACCGAATTGCAGGGCGAAAAAGAGAAGCTGATGCTGACGACTGCCAGCAGTAACAGTTATCCTGGCGCCTGCTGCGCACCCGATATCCAGCGAGTTCAGTGGTATCTGCAGGATCATACTTTATACCGCACGCTCTGGCGCTACCCGGAAGATACAACCCCGGCCATCACTCAGCCGATGCTTAATGGTGTGAACGCCTTCACGTTGCGTTATTACAACGGTAAAGAGAAAGCATGGACGGACACGGCGAAAATTCCATCTCCTGGCGCGATGGAAGTCACTCTCAAACTTGCTGATTCCGGCACGATAACTCGTCTGACGCTGTTACCAGAGAACCGCCAGCCAGGAGAGCAGCAATGACCCGGCAAAAGGGCGTGGCGCTGCTGGTAGTGCTGATGATCCTGGCAATTATGGCGGCGCTGGCCAGCGAAATGACCGTGCGCTACCAGATCAACCTCAAACGTACCAGCCACACCCGGATGCGACTACAGCAAAACTGGCTGGCAGAGCTGGCTGAAAGCCAGGCCATGCGTATTCTTGAACAGGACCTACGGGATAATGAGAAATACCTCACTCACGAGCAGCTCTGGGCGCAGCCGCAGCGTATTCAGCTCGCCAGCGGCGACGCTGTTAGCTGGCAGCTATCTGACGAACAGGCCTGTTACAACATTAATGCGCTGATTAACGCCCCGATCGATCGAATGAAAGAGCCGCCCGCCAGCGTGAGCGTCTTTCTGGCACTGCTGGACAACGTTGGCGTCACCAATGCCCAGGCTGAGGCGCTGGTTGATGCTATCGCCGACTACATCGATAACGACGATATCCCACGCGCCTCCGGTGCCGAAAATGAGTATTACCAAACAAGTAACGACCCCCACACCATTGGCGGACGACGTATCTGGTCAATCAGTGAGCTCAAACAAATCAAAGGGATGACGCTTTCTCTTTATCAGCAAATCTCCCCGCTACTCTGCGCGCTGCCTGGTGATGAGCTAAAAATCAACATCAATACCCTGACGCGCCGGGATGCACCGTTGATTGCTGCGATGCTCAATAATGCTGTCCCGCCACGCGAGATTGAGCGCTTTTTTGATACCCCGCGCAAAGGACGCAAAATCAGCATTGAGACGCTGTTAAAGACATTCGATAAGGATAATCCAGCTCATAAGCTGTCGCAGTCCACATTCAACAGCATTGCGGTGGCGACCAGTCGTTACTTCCGCCTTGAAACGACTATCGAACAGGGCGATAGCGCCGGGAGCACCATCAGCCAGCTGGAATACGATACCAAAAGAAAGGCTCTGTTTATTACAGCCCGCAAAAGCGTGGCGCGCGACCATTAAAGGGAACTAAATGACGCCAGACACATTACTGCTACGTCCGCTGCCGGGAAAACTGGAATGGTGCGGCCCCAAAGAGGCGCAGCCTCCGGTTATTGTTGAACAGGCGGATTACCTCCAGCCGAACGCGCTGGCCGACCTGCCGGATGCCGGTAACGCCTGCCTTTTCCTGTCGCCTGATTATTTCTGTTTTCGCCGCGTCGAATTACCGACGGAAAACTACAAAATCAGTGAACAAACGCTGGGCTGGTTGGTGGAGGACGCCGTTGCCGGGGATACGGACAGCCTGCACTGGACGGTACTCGCCAGAGAGGAAAACACGCTCCATCTCGCCGGGATCGCCAGGACCACGCTGAACGATCTATTGACGACTTTCCGCACAGCTGGCGTGACGTTGACGCATATCGTTCCGGATGGTTTCTGGCTGCCGTATGTCACGGATAGCTGGAGTCTGCTAAAACAAGATGAGCGATGGTTAATCCGTTACGACGCGTGGAAAACAGGCGTGCTGAGTGAGGCACTGCTCACGCATTTAATCGCCAACCATACAGAGCAAAAAATCATCAGCTCCAGCCCACTTCCTGTGCCCCACGCTTATGTCGAATACCTGGACTGGCAGCCGCCGCTGGCGTGCGCCTGCAATGGCGATAATATTCAGGACATTAATGTATTACACGGCAGCTTCCGCCCTTTGCCCTCGACACAACCGACCCCGCGTCTGCTGAAATATGCCACCATAGCGACATTTTTCCTGGCGATAGCGCTCTTCTCAGGGCTGAAGGGGGTGATGCTCTGGCAGCTTCATCAACAGAAACAGACGCTCTCAGCGGAAGGTGCCACCCTGTGGAACCGCTATTTTCCGGGTGATAACCGCAACAGCAATTTTAAATATTTCTTCGAATCGTCCGCGAGGGATCGCTATCCGGATGTGCTGACGTTACTGACTCAGCTTCAGGCCCGATTAAGCACATTGCCGGGGCTTACCATCCGTGAGGTCAACTACCGGCTCGAACAACGCCTTTTTACCCTGACGCTCAATGTTCGCGATCCGGAACATCTTCGCCGCTTTATGGTGCAGACAAACGACGAATTTATCCTGACTCAACCGTCAGAAGGGACGACAGGTAGCGTCCAGCTGACCCTGAAGGAGCGCAAATGAATATGAATAGCTGGTGGAGCGAAAAAAACGGCAGAGAGCAACGCAGTCTGATATTCCTCGCCGTTTTCTGTCTGCTGGCGGGATTCTGGTACGGCGTGGTTCAGCCCCTGGATAACGCTATTGCACAGCAGAGGCAGGAAAATGATCGTCTCAGGAGCGAGATCCAGTGGGTAAATGAGGCGATTCAGCGTCGCGGATTAGTTGCCGGTAGACCGGGCACAAAGACCGATCCGGCACTGATACAACATAGCGCGCAGCAGGCAGGTCTGAATATCAGCGTTGTGACATCCACTCCCGATCATTTTGCGATCTCGCTTCCCGTTGTTAAAACCGAACCATTATTTGCGTGGCTTAATGCCCTACAAAATGAGGGAATACAGGTTTCGCAACTCACGTTTAGCGCCCGCCCGGTCGCCGGGGAGATTGCGGTGGAAGCCCTTGAACTCTATCCGGTGGGAAAATGACGGAACTCATTAACATTGCAGCAATGGCGCTTGTCGGGCTGATAGTCGGCAGCTTTATGAATGTAGTGGTTTATCGACTGCCGATCATGATTGAGCATCGGCACAGCGAAACATGGAATATCGCCTGGCCTCCGTCGCACTGTCCGCACTGCCAGCACAGGCTATCGGTGCGTAACACTATTCCACTATTCAGTTGGCTGTGGCAGCGGGGGCGTTGCCAGGACTGCGCGCAGCCCATTTCATGGCGTTACCCACTGACTGAACTGGCGTGTTCTTGTGTTTTTGCGCTTAGCGCCGCGTTTGTCTCTTCAATATCAGATGCGATTGCCATCATGACGCTGTTCTGGTTTATTTTCGCGCTGGCGCAAATTGATCTCCGGACGTACCTGCTGCCGGATGTGCTGACGCAGCCGCTGCTCTGGCTCGGTCTGCTATATCACAGCGTTTACGACAGAGAGATGTTACCCGACGCGCTGTACGGCGCTGTCGCTGGCTATCTGACGCTATGGCTGGTCTGGTGGGGATGCAAAATACTCGCGGGAAAAGAGGGCATCGGCCTGGGTGACGCTAAGCTACTGGCGGCGATGGGTGCCTGGTGTGGATGGCCAGCGCTACCGCCCATTTTACTCGCTGCATCATTGCTGGGCATTGTCTGGTGGCTGATCCTACGCCTTACCCGAAGGACGTCGATACCGCTTATTGCGTTCGGTCCGTGGCTTGGACTGGCAGGTTGGTTGATTTTCAGCGCGCAAAGTTCAGGTGTTATCGGGTACTGAAAGGAGCGGCAGGCCTGCCGCTCTGCAAAGTTTGCGTCTACGCTTCGCGAATCTGTGCCTGAAGATAGTTCTGGAGTCCCATCTTCTGGAGCAGATCCAGTTCCGTTTCCAGCCAGTCAATGTGACCTTCTTCATCAGCAAGGATTTCGATCATCATATCCCGGCTAACGTAGTCATGGACGCTGTCGGCATAGGCAATGGCTTCACGTAAATCTTTAGCCCCATCGAGTTCGAGTCGAAGATCGGATTGCAGCATCTCTTCAACATCTTCGCCTATACCCAACTTACCAAGATCCTGTAAGTTTGGGAGCCCTTCTAAGAATAAAATACGCTCGATATATTTATCAGCGTGTTTCATCTCATCGATAGATTCATGGTACTCAACATCATTGAGGCGAGTCAGTCCCCAGTTTTTGAACATACGAGCATGGAGAAAATACTGGTTGATTGCGACAAGCTCATTTCCCAATAGTTTATTGAGATAATTTATGATTTTAACATCACCTTTCATTTTATAGTCCCTCCGCTTCCACTCTTAGAGCGTAGATGGGGCTACAGGGATGTCAAAAAAAAGAGTGTGACTTAGGCGATCTCTTTAAATTCTGGCATTTGCGTTAATTCATCCTGCATGACTTCGCGGGCAGCACGAATGCACTTACCGCATTGATTTCCAACAGGAATAAATTTACGCAATTGCTGAAAGGACTGAGGATGAAACTGGCGAACAGCCTGACGTATTTTTTTATCACTTATCGCATTACACAAACAAACGTACATGATCGCTCCCGTTCAATTTCTGCGCAAAGTGTAAATGAGAATAGTTATGATTACAATAGCACAACGCTATTTACGCAGCGGGAGAATGAATGAAAAATGCGAATAAATATGACAACTGCTAAATAGCGGACAGCAAAAAGGGCGCCGAAGCGCCCTTTTTAAGCTCAAAGCTAATTAATCAATAATTAGCTCATTACTTTAGCAACAACGCCCGCACCAACAGTACGGCCGCCTTCACGGATTGCGAAACGCAGACCGTCGTCCATCGCGATTGGGTGGATCAGGGTAACAACCATTTTGATGTTGTCGCCCGGCATTACCATCTCAACGCCTTCCGGCAGTTCGATGGTACCAGTCACGTCAGTAGTACGGAAGTAGAACTGCGGACGGTAGCCTTTGAAGAACGGAGTATGACGGCCGCCTTCGTCTTTGGACAGAATGTACACTTCAGATTCGAACTTGGTGTGCGGCTTGATAGAGCCCGGCTTAGCCAGTACCTGACCACGTTCGATTTCTTCACGTTTGATACCACGCAGCAGAACACCAACGTTCTCACCAGCACGGCCTTCGTCCAGCAGTTTGCGGAACATTTCAACGCCAGTACAGGTAGACTTAGCAGTCTCTTTGATACCAACGATTTCAACTTCTTCACCAACTTTAATGATACCGCGCTCTACACGACCGGTAACAACGGTACCACGACCGGAGATGGAGAATACGTCTTCGATAGGCAGCAGGAACGGCTTGTCAATCGCACGCTCTGGTTCCGGGATGTAAGAATCCAGGAAGCCAGCCAGTTCGATGATTTTCGCTTCCCACTCTGCTTCGCCTTCCAGCGCTTTCAGAGCAGAACCACGAACGATCGGAGTGTCGTCGCCCGGGAAATCGTACTGAGACAGAAGTTCACGAACTTCCATTTCTACCAGTTCCAGCAGCTCTTCGTCATCAACCATGTCGCATTTGTTCAGGAACACGATGATGTACGGAACGCCTACCTGACGACCCAGCAGGATGTGCTCACGAGTCTGCGGCATCGGGCCGTCAGTCGCAGCAACAACCAGGATCGCGCCGTCCATCTGCGCAGCACCGGTGATCATGTTTTTAACATAGTCGGCGTGGCCCGGGCAGTCTACGTGTGCGTAGTGGCGAGTCGGGGTGTCATATTCAACGTGAGAAGTGTTGATGGTGATACCACGAGCTTTTTCTTCCGGCGCGTTATCGATCTGGTCGAATGCACGAGCAGCACCGCCGTAGGTTTTAGCCAGTACGGTGGTGATTGCAGCGGTCAGGGTAGTTTTACCGTGGTCAACGTGGCCGATGGTGCCGACGTTAACGTGCGGTTTTGTACGTTCAAATTTTTCTTTAGACACGGCTATATTCCTTACTATAGTGCTCTCCCCTGGGGAGAGAGCACGGGACTTAGGTTTTAATCCTGTGGTTTATTTACCACGGGCTTCAATAACGGCCTGAGCAACGTTGTTCGGCGCATCGTCGTACTTCAGGAACTCCATGGAGTAAGAAGCACGGCCTTTGGTCAGAGAACGCAGCTGGGTTGCATATCCGAACATTTCAGACAGCGGAACTTCAGCATGGATAACAACGCCAGTGACGTTGGATTCCTGACCACGAAGCATACCACGACGGCGGCTCAAGTCACCGATTACGTCACCGGTGTTCTCTTCCGGAGTCTCTACTTCAACCTTCATGATAGGCTCAAGCAGAACTGGTTTCGCTTTCTTAAAGCCATCTTTGAAGGCGATAGAAGCGGCCAGTTTAAACGCCAGCTCAGAGGAGTCAACGTCATGGTAAGAACCGAAGTGCAGACGCACGCCCAGATCAACAACCGGGTAACCAGCCAGCGGGCCAGATTTCAGCTGTTCCTGGATGCCTTTATCAACGGCCGGGATGTATTCGCCAGGAATTACACCACCTTTGATGTCGTTGATGAACTCGTAGCCTTTCGGGTTTGAACCCGGCTCCAGCGGGTACATGTCGATAACAACATGACCGTACTGACCGCGACCACCAGACTGCTTAGCGTGTTTACCTTCGATATCGGTAACTTTCGCGCGAATCGCTTCACGGTAAGCAACCTGAGGTTTACCGACGTTCGCTTCAACGTTGAATTCACGCTTCATACGGTCAACGATGATGTCGAGGTGCAGCTCACCCATACCGGCGATAATGGTCTGGTTAGATTCTTCGTCAGTCCAAACGCGGAATGACGGGTCTTCTTTAGCCAGACGGCCCAGAGCCAGACCCATTTTTTCCTGGTCAGCTTTGGTTTTCGGTTCTACCGCGATGGAGATTACCGGCTCAGGGAATTCCATACGCTCCAGAATGATCGGGTGATCCGGGTCACACAGAGTGTCACCAGTGGTCACATCTTTCAGACCGATAGCAGCAGCGATATCGCCCGCGCGAACTTCTTTGATCTCTTCACGTTTGTTAGCGTGCATCTGTACGATACGGCCAAAACGCTCGCGTGCAGTTTTCACTGAGTTCAGGATGGTGTCACCGGAGTTAACCACACCAGAGTACACGCGGAAGAAGGTCAGGTTACCCACGAACGGGTCGGTAGCGATTTTGAATGCCAGAGCAGCAAACGGCTCTTCATCGCTAGCATGACGCTCAGCCGGAGTATCTTTACCGTCGTCCAGAATACCGTTGATCGCAGGTACGTCGACTGGGGATGGCAGGTAATCAATTACCGCATCCAGCATCGCCTGAACACCTTTGTTCTTGAACGCAGAACCACAGGTTACCAGGATGATTTCGTTGTTCAGAACGCGCTGACGCAGAGCTTTTTTGATCTCTTCTTCAGTCAGTTCTTCACCACCCAGGTATTTCTCCATCAGCTCTTCTGAAGCTTCCGCAGCGGACTCGATCAGGTTCTGGTGCCATTCTTCAGCCAGTTCCTGCATGTCAGCCGGGATATCTTCATAAGTGAAGGTTACGCCTGCATCTTCTTCGTTCCAGTTGATGGCTTTCATTTTCACCAGGTCAACAACACCGGTGAACGCTTCTTCAGCGCCAATCGCCAACTGCAGCGGAACAGGGTTCGCGCCCAGACGGGTTTTGATCTGACCAACAACTTTCAGGAAGTTCGCACCCATACGGTCCATTTTGTTAACGAACGCAATGCGTGGAACTTTATATTTGTTTGCCTGACGCCATACGGTTTCAGACTGAGGCTGAACACCACCAACTGCGCAGTAAACCATTACTGCACCATCAAGCACACGCATGGAACGTTCTACTTCGATAGTGAAGTCAACGTGCCCCGGGGTGTCGATGATGTTTACGCGATGCGGTTCATACTGCTTAGCCATACCAGACCAGAATGCAGTAGTCGCTGCGGAGGTGATAGTAATACCACGCTCCTGCTCCTGTTCCATCCAGTCCATGGTGGCTGCGCCGTCATGAACTTCACCGATTTTATGGTTTACACCGGTGTAGAACAGAATACGTTCGGTAGTAGTGGTTTTACCGGCGTCGATGTGCGCACTGATACCGATGTTACGGTAGCGCGCGATGGGTGTTGTACGAGCCATTTGATTCCTCGTTTATCTTTTAGGCGTTCAATTTAAGTAGCCCAAAGCGGGCTGCTTACTAGAAGCGCCCGCCTGGTGACTAAAACTCCGAAGGGATTACCAACGGTAGTGTGCGAACGCCTTGTTGGCTTCTGCCATACGGTGAACGTCTTCACGTTTCTTAACTGCAGTACCTTTGTTTTCTGCAGCATCAGAAAGTTCGTTCGCCAGGCGCAGAGCCATGGATTTATCACCGCGTTTACGAGCAGCTTCAACGATCCAACGCATTGCCAGGGCATTACGGCGAACCGGACGGACTTCAACTGGAACCTGATAAGTAGAACCACCAACGCGGCGAGACTTAACTTCGACAGTCGGACGCACGTTTTCAAGGGCTACTTCAAAAGCTTCCAGGCCATCTTTACCAGAACGCTGAGCCAGGGTCTCCAGCGCGCTGTATACGATGGTTTCTGCAGTAGATTTTTTACCATCTACCATCAGGATATTTACAAATTTAGCCAGCAGCTCTGATCCGAACTTAGGATCCGGCAGAATTTTACGCTGACCAATGACGCGACGACGTGGCATGGGAATACTCCGTTGTTAATTCAGGATTGTCCAAAACTCTACGAGTTTAGTTTGACATTAATATAAAACGTTTGGCCTTACTTAACGGAGAACCATTAAGCCTTAGGACGTTTCACGCCATACTTGGAGCGTGATTGCTTACGGTCTTTAACGCCGGAGCAGTCAAGCGCACCGCGAACGGTGTGGTAACGAACACCCGGGAGGTCTTTTACACGACCGCCACGGATCAGGATCACGGAGTGCTCCTGCAGGTTGTGACCTTCACCACCGATGTAGGAAGTCACTTCAAAACCGTTAGTCAAACGCACACGGCATACTTTACGCAGTGCGGAGTTTGGTTTTTTAGGAGTGGTAGTATATACACGAGTACATACGCCACGTTTCTGCGGGCATGCTTCCAGTGCAGGCACGTTGCTCTTTGCAACTTTGCGTGCGCGTGGTTTGCGTACCAGCTGGTTAACTGTTGCCATTAAATAGCTCCTGGTTGTAGCTTTCGCTTCGTAAACACGTAATAAAACGACCTCATACAATATGAGGACGCAGAATTTTAGGTCGGTGTCGAAAAGGTGTCAAGAAATATACAACGATCCCACAATTACCAGGACATCTGGCTGGGATGCTTCACCGTAAGTCTGACGAAGTCAGTATAGCTAACCCTGACGACACTGTCTGAAATTTGACCACCTAAGCCGCGAGCTTTAATGTCTTCTTCCAGTACATAGACCTTAATGGAGGCATTTTGCAGACTTTCAAGGAAACGGCTTCCTTCTATTGCCGCGGTCACGCCATCCTGAAGCAATAAAAGTTCATCGTCTTTACCAATCAGGCGAAGAAGAGAGGAGAAATCGGTAAGCCACGCGGAACGATGTAATGTGTGCAGCATGAGTATCTCAAAACCTTAAAATGACGTCATAGTTGCCTAGCTCACGGCGTAAATCTTCCGGTTCCAACGCTGTCGCATCGACCACAAAATTATCCCCCTGTTGGAGGCCTCGCTCGCGTAATGAGGCGGCACAAAGCCAACATTGATCGATATCGTACAACCCTAACAGCTTGAAGGTTGCGATATAGTCGCGAGCCAGCACGACATCCGGTTGTTGTCCCTGGAGGATTTGAAAAACGCCATCGCCGATAAAGAATACGCCGAGGTCTTCCGTTAATGCCGATGTCGCCAGTAAGGCATCTAACCCTTCGCGGCCAGACGAACTGCCATGCGGCACGGTAGAAAAGACAAAAGCAACACGTTTCATTAAAACTGCACCACGCGATCGCAGGTCAGGGATGCCTCAGCCAGCGAACCCAGCCCGCTGAGGTTAAAACCTGATTGTAAATTAGCCCCTGCCAGTCCCAGTCGCTTCGCTTCTGTTTCATCAACGACGCCGCGACGCAACGCCGCAGCTACGCAGATATTCAGCGTCACGCCATGCTGCTGGTTCAGCTGTTGCCAGGCCCGCACCAGATCATATTCATCACTGGCGGGCGAAGTCAGGAAGTTGGCGTTATACACACCTTCACGATAGAAAAAGACGCTGCATAGCTCATGCCCTTCTTTGAGTAACGCATGAGCAAATTGCAACGCGCTGCTCGCCTGCTGCGTGCCATAAGCTGGCCCCGTCACCATAATGGCAAAACGCATTACTTGTCTTGCCCCTGGAAATCGCCGCTTTTGAACTGACGAATATAGAGGTAAACCGTGTGCTTGGAGATGTTCAGCCGATCGGCGACCTGGTTAATGGCATCTTTAATATCGAAGATACCTTTCTCATACAGATTCAGGACAATCTGGCGATTCTTGGCATTGTTGGAAACATTACGATCGGCATTCACTTCTTCAATCGTGAATTCCAACGTTTGGGTAACCAGGTCTTCCACCGAAGAAGCGAAGTTAACGGCAGAACCCACTTCCGGGGTTTCCGGTGGGATAAAGGTATTCATTATCTGCGAGAATGGAACATCAAGGTTCATGTTGATGCACAGCAGACCAATCACGCGATGCTCACGGTTGCGAATGGCAATCGTCACCGACTTCATCAAGACACCGCTTTTCGCACGTGTGAAGTAACACTTCGACACGCTGCTATCCGCACCCGTCATATCATGCAGCATACGCAACGCAAGGTCAGTAATCGGCGAGCCAATTTTGCGGCCCGTGTGTTCACCGTTAGCAATGCGGATGGCCGAGCATTTCAAATCCTGCAAAGAGTGCAATACGATTTCACAATGGGAACCAATGAGCATCGCCAACCCGTCCACAACCGCTTCGTAGGATTTGAGGATATCGAAATCGGTTTGATCGAAAGGACGTTGATCCAGTAAATCTAGCTCACTGGTTTCGTTGGTTAAAAGCGACCTGGACATGAAAAAAAGCACTCCTTTTCAGGAGCCTGTCGTTATGTTGTCAGGGCAGGCTCATCACTATTATAGGGGCATCTAAAGTAATACAGCGCACAAGGCGCTTTCCAGTATTAATTATATCCTGTCGATAATAAAAAACCGCCGCCCTGTGGGCGGCGGTATCTGGTTACTTACTTTTTGCTGCTGTCCGCAGCTTTAGCTGCCGGTGCAGCATCTGGCTGCGCATCGGCTTTCGGTGCCGGTTTGATGTCTAACAGTTCAACATCAAAGACCAGCGTAGAGTTAGCCGGAATGCCCGGTACGCCGGTTTTGCCGTATGCCAGATCCGGCGGGATAACCAGCTGGATTTTGCCGCCTTTCTTGATGTTTTTCAGGCCTTCGGTCCAGCCCGGGATAACACCGTCAAGACGGAAAGAGAGCGGCTCACCGCGGGTATAAGAGTTATCAAACTCTTTACCGTCAATCAGCGTACCTTTGTAGTTGACTACCACGGTATCGCTATCTTTCGGTGCAGCGCCGGTACCTTCTTTCTCTACTTTATAGACCAGGCCAGTAGAAGAGGTTTTAACGCCCTTCTCTTTAGCAAATTTCTCGCGGTAAACTTTACCTTTGGCTTCATTGTCAGCCGCGTCTTTTTCCATTTTCGCCTGAGCGGAGCTCTTCACGCGTGCTTCAAACGCCTGCAGAGTTTGTTCGATTTCCTGGTCAGACAGTTTGCTCTTGTCTGCAAACGCATCCTGAACGCCAGCGATCAGCTGATCTTTATCCAGTTTGATGCCCAGTTTTTCCTGCTCTTTCAGAGAGTTTTCCATATAACGACCCAGGGACGCGCCCAGCGCGTAAGCGGCTTTTTGGTCGTCATTCTTGAATGCTGCTTTGCTGTCAGCAGTAGCGGCTGGTTTCGCAGCGTCAGCAGCGAAGGTGATCGGGGCATGCAGAGCAACAGCCATTGTGGTCGCCAGCAGCGTTACTTTAAACAGTGATTTCATCCATATCTCCAGGGCCGGGGCATCTCACCCCAAGGTTAGCTAACATAAAAATGTACTATAAAGCGTTGCAGAACAAATCAACATACGGGCACGCCCTATTATCACCACTTTTCAGACTCTTTTTGTTTAAATTAGTTTCGTGACCGAAGATTGAGTGCTGTGCAAACAGGCAAAGTTAAGTAGAATTCGCCGCAGTCCGCGATCTGCCGGAGAAAAAAGAAAGAGGTGAATCATGCAGGATACAACAATGGAAACTCGCCTGGCTGAACTGGAAAGTCGCCTGGCATTTCAGGAGATAACCATTGAAGAGCTCAACGTGACGGTGACCGCGCATGAACTGGAAATGGCAAAACTCCGCGACCATCTGCGTTTATTGACGGAGAAGCTCAAGGCCACGCAGCCGTCCCACATCGCGTCGCAGTCTGAAGAGACCCCGCCGCCACATTATTGAGACATAAAAAAAGCGGGATATTCCCGCTTTTTTTTATGCCGTATAACGATTAGTGGCAACCGCAACCGCCGCCGTTACCTTTACCGCCACCGCCGCAGCAGCCTTCGCCACCGTGCTCGTGACCATGGTCGTGACCGTGACCACCGCAGCAACCGTCATGACCGTGGTCATGATCGTGGTCGTGACCGTGCGCACCGTGAACGTGGCCGTGAGCCAGCTCTTCTTCGGTCGCTTCGCGGATAGCGACAACTTCTACGTTGAATTTCAGGTTCTGGCCAGCCAGCATGTGGTTACCGTCAACCACAACGTGGTCGTCTTCCACTTCGGTAATTTCTACCGGTACTGGACCTTGGTCAGTTTCAGCCAGGAAACGCATGCCAACCTGCAGTTCGTCAACGCCCATGAAGACGTCTTTAGGAACGCGCTGCACCAGGTTTTCGTCGTACTGACCGTATGCGTCGTTTGCGCCAACAGCAACATCGAATTTGTCGCCAACTTCATGACCGTCCAGCGCTGTTTCCAGGCCAGAAATCAGGGAACCGTGACCATGCAGGTAGTCCAGCGGTGCACTCACCGGAGACTCATCAACCAACACACCGTCTTCTGTACGTACCTGATAGGCCAGGCTGACCACCAGGTCCTTTGCTACTTTCATGATATCTCCTGAGCATGGAAAGAATAGTGGCGCAGATTGTAGCGGAATTCTGCACCCGTGTACCCTCTAGCTTAAAAAAAGCTGCGCCATATCGCTAGTCCGGATGAAAAATCCCGATCACTTGCTCTTCTTTGCGAACGTGCTCGCGCGCCTCTTTATCCGCTTCCCGCATCTGATGACCGCACTTAACACACTCAACAATATCGATATTATTTTCGCGCCACATCGCCAGCGTATCCTGCGCCTGGCAGGACGGACATTTTGCGCCTGCGATAAAACGTTTACGAATTGCCATGGTTACCTCTACTCAAATTCATCCCAGCCATCCAGTTGACGTCGCTCTTGCTGCATCTCTCGTTGGAAAATCTCCTCAAGCTCGCGCCGGGCTTCCCTGGCTCGGGAGATTTGTACCGTATCCGTGTGCATGGGGATCAGTTCCCGCAACATGCGCATATCCAGCCGCCGAAAATGCAGCTGAGCGCGCTGAGCCTGGTGCGGATGCATCCCTAGCGTAACCAGCGTTTTTCGCCCTAACTCCAGCGCACTGGAAAACGTTTCGCGGGAAAACTGCGTCACACCAGCCTGTAATAACTCATGCGCCTCTACACGTCCGCGCGCACGCGCAAGAATATGCAAATGCGGAAAATACTGTTGGCACAGCTCCACCAGCTTCATAGTGTCTTCAGGTTCATTACAGGTAATAACAATAGACTGTGCGGCTTCTGCACCCGCGGAACGCAACAGATCCACCTGCGTGGCATCACCGTAATAGACCTTATAGCCATATTTGCGCATTAGATTCACTGCGCTGATATCTCTTTCCAGGACGGTAATACGCATTTTATTGGCCATCAACAGACGACCAATAACCTGACCAAAGCGCCCGAAACCCACCACAATTACCTGCGGTTTATCATCTTCCACCCAGGGTTTTTCATCTTCTTCATCCGTGCCATTAAACTGGCGGGAGAGCCATTTATCAATCAACTTCATCACCAGCGGCGTGGTCATCATCGACAGCGTGACGGTCACCAACAACAGCGCCATTTGGTCACCCTGGAACAGCCGTTGGGAAGAGGCCGTTGAAAACAGCACGAAAGCGAATTCACCGCCCTGACTTAAAACCCCGGCAAACTGCATCCGTTCTGAGCTTCTCATGCCGTTAAGACGCGCCAGTACATACAGCACCAGCATTTTTACGACCACCAGCACCATCACGCTCGCCGCCACCCATAAAATATGGGTATAGAGCACGCCAAGGTTAAGCGACATACCTACGGAGATAAAAAACAGGCCAAGCAACAGGCCTTTAAACGGATCGATTGCCGTTTCCAGCTCATGTCGGTATTCGCTTTCCGCCAGCAGAACGCCCGCTATAAAGGTCCCCAGCGCCATCGACAGACCCAGCGCATCCATAAATAAAGCAGAACCCAGCACTAACAGCAGCGTGGCGGCGGTGAACACTTCCCGCACGCCAGAATCCGCAATAAAGCGGAAAACCGGACGCAGCAAATAGCGCCCGCCAATCAGCATGCCGGCAAAGGCCAGCACCTTCATCCCCACTTTGATCCAGTCAAAATGTTCGTCAGCAGACCCCGCCAGCAGCGGAACCAGCGCCAACGCGGGGATCACCGCCAGATCCTGAAACAGCAGCACCGAAAAGCCCAGCTGTCCGGATTCACTGCGATTCATGCCTTTTTCGCGCATCAACTGTAGCGCCATAGCGGTGGATGACATCGCCAGACCAATGCCGCCAACCACTGCTGCCTGCCAGGAGAACGCTGTAAGCATCAGTAGCCCTGCCAGCACGACCGCGCTTAGCATCACCTGCGCGGCGCCGACGCCAAAAATTGAACGCCGCAATTGCCACAGTTTGGCTGGATTAAGTTCCAGCCCAATGATGAACATCAGAAAAACTACGCCCAGTTCGGAAAAGTGTAAGATTTCATCCACATCGCTGATGAACCCTAATCCCCATGGGCCAATAGCAATCCCCGCCAGCAAGTAACCCAGCACCGGACCGATACCCAGTTTTGAGGCCAGAGGAACGGCAGCCACCGCCGCGAAGAGGAACAACACGCCGGCAGTCAATAAATCAGAACCTTCCATCAGCGGCCTCCCACAGGGATCGGATTCGCCAGCCAGTCGCCATACGCTTTCGCATGGCTGTCCAGCTCCTGCTTCGTTTGCCGTCTGGCCCAGTAGACAATGATAGGGCTCATCCAGTGCATGCGGCACATACCGGCCGTTAGCTCAAAAGGGCGCAGTACATCGCTCATTGGATAACGGTTTAGCGCGTCATAGCGGTAGGCGCTTTCCGGCTCTCCGGTAGTGATAACGCTCCGCCAGTACTTTCCCGCCAGTTGATTCCCCCCGGGGCCGCTGGCAAATCCTCGACTCAGTACGCGGTCAAGCCACTCCTTTAACAACGCCGGGCAGCTATAGGTGTAGAGCGGATGCTGAAAAACAATCACATCATGCTCGCGCAGCAGCGCCTGCTCATGCGGAATGTCGATAAAAAAGTCAGGATAGTGCGCGTACAGGTCGCGCACGGTAACATTGCTGAGCTGCATGGCCGGTTTAAGCAGTACCCGGTTCGCGACCGAGTCCTGAGATTCCGGATGGGCATACAGCAGCAAGACTTTCGCTGGCTGGAACATCATCCCCCTCCCGGTTTTGTCTTTTGTCTATTTTCGACGTTTTGGGCTACCATTGCGCCTCGGTGCGGCAAATGGCCCACACATTACATTATCATAATGATAAATTAACATAGTCTGAACATACGGCGCCTTATGATTGTTTTCTCATCGTTACAAATTCGTCGCGGCGTGCGCGTCCTGCTGGAAAATGCCACGGCCACCATTAATCCAGGGCAGAAAGTTGGCCTGGTAGGTAAAAATGGCTGCGGTAAATCTACCCTGCTGGCATTGCTGAAAAATGAACTTAGCGCCGACGCCGGAGGATTTACCTATCCGGGAAACTGGCAGCTCGCGTGGGTTAATCAGGAAACGCCTGCGTTGCCACAGCCGGCGTTGGAGTATGTGATTGACGGCGACCGCGAGTATCGTCAACTGGAAGCACAGTTGAACGATGCCAACGAACGTAACGATGGACACGCCATTGCCACCGTCCATGGCAAGCTGGATGCCATCGACGCCTGGACTGTGCGCTCACGCGCCGCCAGCCTGCTGCATGGCCTCGGCTTCTCCAACGAACAGCTTGAACGTCCCGTCAGCGATTTCTCCGGTGGCTGGCGTATGCGTCTCAACCTGGCTCAGGCGCTGATTTGCCGTTCAGACCTGCTGCTGCTCGATGAACCGACCAACCACCTCGATCTCGACGCGGTGATCTGGCTGGAAAGATGGCTGAAAAGCTATCAGGGCACGCTGATTTTGATCTCCCACGACCGCGACTTCCTCGATCCGGTGGTGGATAAAATTATTCATATCGAACAGCAAACGATGTTCGAGTACACCGGTAACTACAGCGCGTTTGAAATCCAGCGTGCGACCCGCCTCGCACAGCAACAGGCAATGTACGAAAGCCAGCAGGAGCGCGTGGCGCATCTGCAAAGCTATATCGATCGTTTCCGCGCTAAAGCCACCAAAGCAAAGCAGGCGCAGAGCCGTATCAAAATGCTGGAACGTATGGAGCTGATTGCCCCTGCGCACGTGGACAACCCGTTCCACTTCAGCTTCCGCGAGCCGGAAAGCCTGCCGAACCCGCTGTTAAAGATGGAAAAGGTCAGCGCCGGCTACGGCGACCGCGTCATTCTCGATTCGATCAAACTGAATCTGGTGCCGGGGTCTCGCATCGGCCTGCTCGGACGCAACGGCGCGGGTAAATCTACGCTGATTAAGCTGCTGGCCGGCGAACTGGCCCCCATCAGCGGCGAGATTGGCCTGGCAAAAGGCATCAAGCTGGGTTACTTCGCACAGCACCAGCTGGAGTTTTTACGCGCCGATGAATCACCAATTCAGCACCTGGCGCGCATGGCGCCGCAGGAGCTGGAGCAGAAACTGCGAGACTACCTCGGCGGATTCGGCTTCCAGGGCGATAAAGTCAGCGAAGAGACTCGCCGCTTCTCCGGTGGTGAAAAAGCGCGTCTGGTGCTGGCATTGATCGTCTGGCAGCGCCCGAACCTGCTGCTGCTTGATGAACCGACCAACCACCTGGATTTGGATATGCGTCAGGCGCTGACCGAAGCGCTGATCGATTTCGAAGGCGCACTGGTTGTGGTCTCGCACGACCGTCACCTGATTCGCTCTACTACCGATGACCTCTATCTGGTGCACGACAAGAAAGTCGAGCCGTTTGATGGCGATCTTGAGGATTATCAGCAGTGGCTGAGCGATGTGCAAAAACAGGAAAACCAGAGCGACGAACCGGTAAAAGAGAGCGTTAACAGCGCCCAGGCACGTAAAGACCAGAAGCGTCGCGAAGCTGAACTACGCACCCTGACGCAACCGCTACGTAAAGAGATTACCCGTCTGGAAAAAGAGATGGAGAAACTGCACGCACAGCTGGCGCAGGCGGAAGAAAAACTCGGCGATAGCGAACTGTACGACCAAAGCCGCAAAGCCGAACTCACAGCATGCTTGCAGCAGCAGGCCAGTGCGAAATCCGGACTGGAAGAGTGCGAGATGGCCTGGCTGGAGGCTCAGGAACAGCTTGAGCAGATGCTGGCCGAGTAATCATGAGTGCCGGATAAGGCGAAGCCGCCATCCGGCACTATAGCCGATGATTGCCTGCTGACTGACTCGCGACAAAATCACATATTGGCTAACCCGCACGCGCTGTGCGCGGTATAGTTATTCTTTCCGATTATTAATTGCTCTGGTGTTATGGTTGAAATCACGTCCACAGAAATAACTCCACCTACCGACGATTCTCGAGAATTCCGTCCGATGCGCGGTATCAGTAACCGCCATCTGCAGACGATGCTGCCGCGTTTAATTCGCCGCAAGGTGAAGTTCGACGCCCACTGGCAGCGTCTGGAATTGCCCGACGGTGATTTTGTCGATCTGGCATGGAGTGAAGATCCGCAACAGGCGAAACATAAACCGCGCCTGGTGGTTTTTCACGGTCTGGAAGGCAGTCTGAACAGCCCGTACGCACATGGCTTGATTGAAGCAGCGCAAAAGCGCGGCTGGCTGGGCGTGGTGATGCATTTTCGCGGCTGCAGCGGCGAACCCAATCGTCTGAACCGTATTTATCACTCCGGTGAGACAGAAGATGGCACCTGGTTTTTACACTGGCTGGCACGTGAGTTCGGTCGCGTGCCGACCGCGGCGGTAGGCTATTCGCTCGGTGGAAACATGCTGGCCTGCCTGCTGGCAAAAGAAGGTACTGAGATTCCAATTGATGCCGCGGTTATCGTTTCCGCGCCTTTCGTGCTGGAAGCCTGTAGTTACCATATGGACAAGGGATTCTCCCGGGTCTATCAGCGCTACCTGCTAAACCTGTTGAAAGCCAATGCCTCGCGTAAGCTAGAGGCGTATCCAGGATCGCTGCCGGTGAGTCTGGGCCAGTTGAAATCTCTGCGTCGCATTCGCGATTTTGACGATCTGATCACCGCCAAAATCCACGGTTTCGCTGATGCTATAGACTATTACCGTCAGTGTAGCGCTATGCCGTTGCTCAACCAGATTGCCAAACCCACGCTGATTATCCATGCCAAAGACGATCCGTTTATGGATCATCACGTGATCCCTAAACCGGAAAATCTGCCCTCACAGGTAGAGTATCAACTGACGGAACACGGCGGCCACGTCGGATTCATTGGCGGCACGGTGCGCCGTCCTGAGATGTGGCTGGAATCCAGAATCCCGGACTGGCTGACAACGTATCTGGAGGCATCATCATGATCATCCCCTGGCAAGATATCTCCCCGGACGCGCTGGACAATCTGATTGAAAGCTTTGTCTTGCGCGAAGGCACCGATTATGGTGAACATGAACGCTCACTCGAACAAAAAGTCGCCGACGTCAAACGCCAACTACAATCTGGTGAAGCCGTGCTGGTATGGTCCGAACTGCATGAAACGGTCAACATTATGCCGAGGAAGCAGATTCACGAGTAATCCGTAGCCGACGGCCGACTATAATAAAAATTCAACCTATTCATGGAGTTGTTATGTCTGCCAAACATCCGGTGATTGCGGTAACAGGGTCCAGCGGCGCGGGGACCACCACCACCAGCCTCGCGTTTCGTAAAATTTTCGCGCAGTTAAATTTGCGCGCCGCCGAGGTGGAAGGTGACAGTTTTCATCGTTATACCCGTCCGGAAATGGACATGGCGATTCGCAAAGCGCGCGATGCCGGGCGGCATATCAGCTATTTCGGCCCCGAAGCTAATGACTTCGGTCTGCTGGAGCAAACCTTCATCGAATACGGCCAGACGGGCAAAGGTCAGTCGCGAAAATATCTGCACACCTACGATGAGGCCGTACCGTGGAATCAGGTTCCGGGTACATTTACGCCCTGGCAGCCGCTGCCTGAACCGACGGATGTCCTGTTCTATGAAGGACTGCACGGCGGCGTCGTAACCCCACAGCAAAACGTGGCCCGGCATGTCGATCTGCTGGTTGGCGTAGTGCCGATCGTGAACCTGGAATGGATTCAGAAGCTGACCCGCGATACCAGCGAGCGGGGACACTCGCGCGAAGCGGTGATGGACTCGGTGGTGCGCTCAATGGACGATTACATCAATTACATTACGCCGCAGTTTTCCCGTACGCATATTAACTTCCAGCGCGTACCGACCGTCGATACCTCCAACCCCTTTGCCGCCAAAAGTATTCCATCACTGGATGAAAGCTTTGTCGTGATTCATTTTCGGAACCTGGAAGGGATCGACTTCCCGTGGCTACTGGCCATGCTGCAGGGATCATTCATTTCCCATATCAATACGTTGGTTGTTCCGGGCGGGAAAATGGGTCTGGCGATGGAATTGATTATGCTGCCGCTGGTCCAGCGACTGATGGAAGGCAAAAAGATAGAGTAGGGTGTTATTTTGCCGGATGGCGGCTGATGCCTTATCCGGCCTACGCGTTTATATCCTGTAGGCCTGATAAGTGAAACGCCATCAGGCATGACATCACGAAGCAGCAACCACTTCATAGGAGTGGGTAATGTTCACCGCCTTTTCCAGCATCAGCGCCACAGAGCAATATTTTTCCGCAGAGAGATCGACTGCGCGCGAAACGGACGCATCTTTCAGATCGTTACCCGTTACGATGAAATGCAGGTTAATGTGGGTAAACAGGCGCGGCGCTTCATCACGACGCTCTGAGGTCAGTTTCACTTCGCAGTTGGTCACATCCTGACGACCTTTTTGCAGGATCGAAACCACATCAATTGCGCTGCAACCGCCCGCAGCCATTAATACCATTTCCATCGGGCTCGGCGCTTTATCACCGGAGTTACCGTCCATCAAAATTTGGTGACCAGAGGCGGACTCACCGAGGAAGGTTAACCCCTCAACCCACTTTACACGCGCTTGCATATTTCGTAACTCCAATGTTTCAATTTTCCTGACAGATTACGCGTACATAACAATTCTCGCAACGGAAGGCGACCTGCGTCATGCTGAAGCGAGACACCAGGAGACACACGGCGAAAGCTATGCTAAAACAGTCAGGATGCTACAGTAATACATTGACGTACTGCATGTATGCAGAGGACATCACATTACAGGCTGCAGTTAATTTTTGACAGCCCCTTTCCCAGGTAGCGGGAAGCATATTTTTGCAAACCCAGAGGCAGCGTCGTTTTCTGGCTCTGGAGACAGCTTATAACAGAGGATAACCGCGCATGGTGCTTGGCAAACCGCAAACAGACCCGACTCTCGAATGGTTCTTGTCTCATTGCCATATTCATAAGTACCCATCGAAGAGCACGCTGATTCACCAGGGTGAAAAAGCGGAAACGTTGTATTACATCGTTAAAGGCTCAGTGGCAGTGCTGATCAAAGATGAAGAAGGGAAAGAAATGATCCTTTCTTATCTGAATCAGGGCGATTTTATTGGTGAATTAGGCCTCTTCGAAGAAGGTCAGGAACGTAGCGCCTGGGTACGTGCCAAAACCGCATGTGAAGTCGCTGAAATTTCATACAAAAAATTTCGCCAATTAATCCAGGTCAACCCGGATATTCTGATGCGCCTGTCTTCACAGATGGCTCGTCGCCTGCAGGTCACGTCTGAAAAAGTCGGCAACCTTGCCTTCCTCGACGTAACGGGTCGTATCGCGCAGACTCTGCTGAATCTGGCGAAACAGCCTGATGCGATGACCCACCCGGACGGCATGCAGATTAAAATCACCCGTCAGGAAATCGGCCAGATCGTTGGCTGCTCCCGTGAGACCGTTGGTCGTATTCTGAAGATGCTGGAAGATCAAAACCTGATCTCCGCACACGGTAAGACCATCGTCGTCTACGGCACCCGTTAACCCCATCGAAGTGGCGCGTTACTCAGTGATGCGCCACTTTTGTTTACACCGATGTGGCGAAGACTGATATACCACCCAGAGATCAACTACGCACTACGGCAGACGCTGGTGCTATGTTTACCTGTGGCTGTTGGTCTGATCATCGGTCAGCTTCATCTGGGGCTCCTCTTCTCCCTGGTCCCTGCCTGTTGCAACATTGCCGGCCTTGATACCCCGCACAAGCGCTTTTTCAAACGTTTAGCTATTGGCGCGTCTTTGTTTGCCGGTTGCAGTCTGATCATGCAGTTGCTGCTGGCACAGGCCATACCGCTGCCGCTTATCCTCACCGGACTGACGCTGATTCTTGGCGTAACCGCCGAGCTCAGCCCTCTGCATGCCCGACTGTTACCGGCCTCACTTATCGCCGCGATTTTCACGCTAAGCCTGGTCGGGAACATGCCCGTCTGGGAACCGTTGCTGATCTATGCGCTGGGCACGTTATGGTACGGCCTGTTCAACTGGTTCTGGTTCTGGATGTGGCGCGAGCAGCCGCTCCGTGAATCGCTCAGCTTGTTGTACCGTGAATTAGCCGATTACTGTGAGGCCAAGTACAGCCTGCTGACCCAGCATGCCGATCCGGAAAAAGCGTTACCTCCCCTGCTGGTTCGCCAGCAGAAAGCGGTGGATCTGATTACCCAGTGCTACCAGCAAATGCATATGCTGTCGGCGCATCGCAACAACGATTACAAGCGCCTGCTGCGTGCCTTTCAGGAGGCACTGGACTTGCAGGAGCATATTTCCGTCAGCCTCCACCAGCCGGAAGAGGTGCAAAAGCTGGTCGAACGTAGCCACGCCGAACAGGTGATTCGCTGGAATGCGCGCACCGTCGCCGAACGCCTTCGGGTACTGGCTGATGATATTCTGTATCACCGCTTGCCGACCCGTTTCTCGATGGACAAGCAGATTGGCACGCTGGAGAAAATCGCCAACCAGCATCCGGACAATCCGGTGGGACAATTTTGCTACTGGCACTTCAGCCGTATTGCCCGCGTGCTACGCACCCAGCGACCGCTGTACGCCCGAGATTTAATGGCGGACAAGCAGCGTCGGTTGCCGCTGATCCCGGCCCTGAAAAACTATCTGTCGTTGAAATCGCCGGCGTTGCGTAATGCCGGACGCATCAGCGTCATGCTGAGTATCGCCAGCCTGATGGGCAGCGCTTTACACCTGCCAAAGCCTTACTGGATTTTGATGACGATCCTGTTCGTCACGCAAAATGGCTACGGAGCAACCCGGGTACGTATTTTACACCGTTCAGCAGGAACGCTCGTTGGACTGGTCATTGCCGGGGTCACCCTGCACTTTCATATTCAGGAAGGTTACACGCTGGCAGGCATGCTGCTGATTACCCTGGGTAGCTATCTGATCATGCGCAAAAACTACGGCTGGGCTACCGTCGGCTTTACGGTCACGGCGGTATACACCCTGCAACTGCTGACGCTGAACGGAGAACAGTTTATCGTGCCGCGGTTTGTCGATACGGTTATTGGCTGCTTAATCGCCTTTGGCGGTACACTCTGGCTGTGGCCGCAGTGGCAGAGCGGCCTGCTGCGTAAGAACGCCCATGATGCGTTAGAAGCCGATCAGGAGGCCATTCGACTGATCCTCAGCAACGATCCGCAGGCCACGCCGCTGGCGTATCAACGCATGCGGGTCAATCAGGCGCATAACACGTTGTTCAACTCACTGAACCAGGCGATGCAGGAGCCAGGATTCAACTCGCACTACCTGGCGGACATGAAACTGTGGGTCACGCACAGCCAGTTCATCGTCGAGCACATCAACGCGATGACCACACTGGCAAGGGAACACACAATGCTGACGCCGGATTTAGCGCAGCGGTATCTGGAATCCTGTGAAATTGCGCTCCAGCGCTGTCAGCAGCGGCTGGAATATGACGGACCGGGAAGCTCAGGCGATGTGAATATTCTCGAAGCGCCAGAGATGCTGTCCCACGGTCCGTTAAGCACCCTTGAGCAGCATCTGCAACGGATACTGGGGCATCTGAACACCATGCACACCATTTCGTCGGTAGCATGGCGTCAGCGACCGCACCACGGAATCTGGCTGAGCCGCCGTCTGCGGGACATGAAAGGTTAAGATCGACTGCCGGATGCGCTGTGCTTATCCGGCAACAGGTAATCAGGCAACGACTTTCGCTACCGCTTGTGCGAAACGCTGCATCCCTTCATCGATATCCACCTGCTCAACTACCAGCGACGGCGCGAAACGCATCACGTCCGGTCCGGCGTTGAGTACCATCACCCCTTCGTGCGCGGCGGCATACAGGAAATCGCGCGCCCGGCCTTTAAACTGCGGCTTCAGCTCGGCGCCAATCAGCAGCCCCATCCCGCGAATATCGCTGAAAATGTCGAACTGTTGATCAATTTTGTGCAAATGTTGGACAAACGCCTGACGTTTAGCCTGAATACCTTCCAACACTTCCGGCGTGTTGATGATATCAAACGCGGCCCCCGCAACTGCGCAGGCCAGCGGATTGCCACCATAAGTGGAACCGTGCGAACCCACGTGAAATGCGGAGGCAATCTCTTGGGTGGTCAGCACCGCGCTCACCGGGAAGCCGCCGCCGAGAGCCTTCGCGCTGGTGAGGATATCCGGCGTCACGCCGTAGTGCATATAGGCAAACAGATCGCCGGTACGGCCCATCCCGCTCTGCACTTCATCCAATACCAATAGCGCCTGGTGTTGGTCGCAAAGTTCACGCAAACCTTGCAGGAATTCCGGCGTTGCCGCAGTGACGCCACCTTCCCCCTGAATAGGCTCAACCACCACCGCACAGGTGTGATCGTCCATCACCGCTTTGACAGCATGCAGATCGTTAAACGGTACATGGATGATATCCGCTGGTTTTGGTCCAAAGCCGTCAGAGTATTTCGGCTGCCCGCCGACGGATACGGTAAACAGCGAACGACCGTGAAACGCATTATGGAAGGCAATGATTTTGGTTTTGAACGGGCTATGGCGCACGCAGGCATAGTGGCGCGCCAGCTTAAAGGCGGTTTCGTTAGCTTCGGTACCCGAGTTCATGAACAGCACGCGCTCGGCGAAGGTCGCATCAATGATTTTACGGCCCAGGCGCAACGCCGGTTCGTTGGTGAAAACGTTGCTGGTATGCCACAGGGTTTCACCCTGGGTTTTTAACGCCTCCACCAGGGCCGGATGGCAATGCCCTAGTGCAGTAACTGCAATGCCGCCCGCGAAATCAACATACTCTTTGCCCTGTTGATCCCAGACTCGACTCCCTTTTCCTTTTACCGGGATAAACTCAGCCGGTGCATAAATCGGCAGAATCACTTCATCGAATGTCGCGCGCGTAATTGCAGTTTGTTCAGTTGCCATGTCATTGCCACCCTGTTAAGCAGAAATGTTAGTGAAATTATAATCACAAAATATGAATAAAAAATCACTGAATAGCAACCACAAATCACCGGTTGAGGAAATTAGCCAGCAGTTGATGCCCCTGTTCGCTGAGAATACTCTCCGGGTGAAACTGCACCCCTTCCATATCCCACTCGCGGTGACGAATGCCCATAATCTCCTGCGTTTCACTCCAGGCCGTCACCTCAAAGCAGTCAGGAAGCGTCGCGGGGGCAACCACCAGAGAATGGTAGCGCGTCACCGTTAATGGGTTGGCGAGCCCCTGAAAAACACCCTGCCCGTTATGCGTAATTGGCGACGTTTTACCGTGCATCACTTTAGCTGCCCGAACCACTGTCGCGCCAAAGGCCTGCGCCATAGCCTGATGTCCCAGACAAACACCCAGCAGGGGCGTCTTGCCCGCGAAATGACGAATAACATCCAATGAGATACCAGCGTCATCCGGCGTGCAGGGGCCTGGGGATATTACGATTTTTTGCGGGCTTAGCGCGTCGATTTGCGCCAGCGTCAGTTCGTCGTTGCGCCTGACAAGGACATCAGCGCCCAGTTCGCAGAAGTATTGGTACAGGTTCCAGGTAAAAGAATCATAGTTATCGATAAGCAGGATCATGGCGGCTCCGGTACATAAGAACCGCGCTATTCTACTCAGTTTCCGGGGCTTCGCTTACCACTTTACGAAATATCGCCCTAAGCGCAGACAGGTCACCCATCGCCCCACTCTGATCAGCCAGGTTCCACTCCTCAACCGGAATGTCATCCCAGCTCAATATATACCCGGCATGAATCGCTAACTGTTCGAAAAAAATTCGCTGCGCCAGACCGCTGCCAATACGAAACGGATGCAGCATGTTGATTTCGCAATAATAGTGCGCAAGACGATCCACAAACTTATCTTCCGGTAACCCCACCAACCAGGACTCGTCTTCCAGGTCCTGCATCAGCGCATTGCCCTCTTTCTCGATATAAGCGAAATGGCAAAAGCGGGTCTCGCCCTGGTAAATATCCACTTCTCGCAGATGTCCCGCCCAGTCAAAAATATCCCGATACAGTTGGCGATGAATGGCGCACAGATGCGGCAAGCCCCGTTTAAGCGGGCCTAATTCGATAGTGGCCGCACGCAGCGCCGTCAGTTCATACGCCGCCTGCGCCAGGCGCTGCGCCTGATGAATCCCCAGACGGTTACGCATGACATTCAGGCCCGGATACAAATAGGGATCGCGTCCATCACCGAATTTATCGCTCATAGTGCCCCCTCAACTCTTCAAGACGCGCCAGGGCGTCTTCCGTGCTCAGAGTTACCCGTGGAATATCTACCCCTTCCAACCGCCGACTGGCCTGGAAATTGGCATTTCGCCGTTGTTCCCAGAGTCTGGACTTTTGTTTATCGGTGAGTTTTTTCACGTGACCTCCCTGAATGAGCCGACACTTGCCACAAGTATAAGCGGCAATTTCAGGTTACGCAGAGAAGGGAAAGAACGCGGACAGGAACTGCCCGCGCAAAATACGTTTACGGCAGGACTTTGGCAGACAGGATAACAATCGGTTTTGACGGGACATTCTGGTAAGGACCAACATCATGGGTCTGCACCTGAGAGATCTTATCCGCGACATCCATACCTTTCACAACTTTACCGAAGACCGCGTACCCAAAGTCGCGCTGGCCGTGATCGAGGAACGCATTGTCTGCAATGTTGATAAAGAACTGGCTGGTCGCGCTGTCTTTATCTGCTGTACGCGCCATGGCAATCGTGCCGCGGGTATTACGCAGTCCGTTATCGGCTTCATTCTTGATTGGCGGGTTAGGTTTCTTCTGCTGCATCTGCTCGGTAAAACCGCCGCCCTGAACCATGAAGCCAGGGATCACGCGGTGGAACGTGGTGTTGTTATAGAAACCGCTGTTGACATAATCGACAAAGTTTTGCACTGAAACCGGGGCTTTCTGACTGTTCAGCTCCAGCTCAATGTTACCGGCAGAGGTTGTCAGCAGGACATGCGGGTCACCTTTTGCTGCCAGTGCTGCGGGAGAGAGAGCAGAAAGAGCGAGAACAGCTGCAACAGCCGCCAGAGTCGATTTGAGCATGAGAATTCCTTAACAAGAGCAGAAATGAAGCAAGTGAATTGATTCTAAAGAGCCTTCAAGAACAAGGCCATCCCTTTACTTAATTTTACGTACTTGAAACAAATGTAACCTTATAGCCTCAAGATTCAATGCGATCTAGATCACATAAAAAAATGTAACGTAGCAAGTAATTACCAATAAACATTTAAATGCATCACTAAAGCGCCTAAAATCTGCCCGCTCACGGCGCAGTCAATGCGCCTAACACTTCTATACAGGCCAGTCATGACTAACAGCAATCGCATCAAGCTCACATGGATTAGCTTTCTCTCCTACGCCCTGACAGGCGCGTTGGTAATTGTCACCGGGATGGTGATGGGAAACATCGCAGATTACTTCCATTTGCCCGTTTCCAGTATGAGTAACACCTTCACCTTTCTGAATGCCGGCATTCTGATCTCTATTTTTCTGAATGCATGGCTGATGGAAATTGTGCCACTGAAAACCCAGTTGCGCTTTGGCTTTATCCTGATGGTTCTGGCGGTCGCCGGACTGATGCTCAGCCATAGCCTGGCCTTGTTCTCAGCCGCCATGTTTGTACTGGGTCTGGTGAGCGGTATCACCATGTCGATTGGTACGTTCCTGGTGACTCAGATGTACGAAGGTCGCCAGCGCGGTTCCCGCCTGCTGTTTACTGATTCCTTCTTCAGCATGGCCGGCATGATTTTCCCGATGGTGGCAGCATTCCTGTTAGCGCGCAGCATCGAATGGTATTGGGTTTATGCCTGCATCGGCCTGGTATACGTCGCCATTTTCCTGCTGACCTTCGGCTGCGAATTCCCGGCGCTGGGTAAACACGCGCAGCAACCGGACGCGCCAGTGGTAAAAGAAAAATGGGGCATTGGCGTGCTGTTCCTGGCGATCGCCGCGCTGTGCTACATCCTCGGTCAGTTGGGCTTTATCTCCTGGGTGCCGGAATACGCCAAAAGTCTGGGCATGAGCCTGAACGACGCAGGTAAACTGGTCAGCGACTTCTGGATGTCTTACATGGTTGGCATGTGGGCATTTAGCTTTATCCTGCGTTTCTTCGATTTGCAGCGCATCCTGACCGTACTGGCGGGTGTGGCTACCGTCCTGATGTATCTGTTTATCACCGGTACGCCGGAGCATATGCCGTGGTTCATTCTGACGTTGGGCTTCTTCTCCAGCGCGATTTATACCACCATCATTACCCTCGGCTCCCAGCAGACGAAGGTCGCATCACCTAAACTGGTTAACTTCGTTCTGACCTGTGGCACCATCGGTACTATGCTCACCTTCGTGGTCACTGGCCCTATCGTGGCGCACAGCGGTCCGCTGGCGGCATTGCAGACGGCTAACGGCTTGTATGCGGTCGTATTCGTGATGTGCTTTATTCTTGGGTTCGTCACGCGTCATCGCCAGCATAACGCACCCGCAACGCATTAATCTGAGTGCCGGATGGCGATGCTAACGCATCTTATCCGGCCTACAAGACAAGCTGTTCGTAGGCCGGATAAGGCGCAGACGCCCTCCGGCCTATTCCCGCGCCCTCTTCTTCCTCTGGTGCTGTAGGCCAATTCTTACAAAAACCCCTTAATTTGTACGCTATTTATACAAACACGAAAAGCCTGTTAATTCCGTAACTTATAAAAATGCAGTTAAATCAGCCATATACCTCTTAAGGAGTATATAAAGGCGAATTTGATTTGCATCAATAAGCGGGGTTGCTGAATCGTTAAGGTAGGCAGTAATAGAAAAGAAATCGAGGCAAAAATGAGCAAAGTCAGACTCGCTATTATCGGTAATGGTATGGTCGGCCATCGCTTTATTGAGGATCTTCTTGATAAATCCGACGCTGCCAATTTTGATATTACCGTCTTCTGTGAAGAACCCCGCAAAGCGTACGACCGTGTCCACCTGTCGTCCTACTTCTCCCACCACACCGCCGAAGAGCTTTCTCTGGTGCGTGAAGGATTCTACGAGAAGCATGGCGTTAAGGTGTTAGTGGGCGAGCGCGCAATCACCATCAACCGCCAGGAGAAGGTGATCCACTCCAGCGCGGGTCGTACGGTCTATTACGATAAGCTGATCATGGCGACAGGCTCTTATCCGTGGATCCCACCGATTAAAGGTTCTGAAACCCAAGACTGCTTCGTTTACCGCACCATCGAAGACCTCAACGCCATTGAGTCTTGCGCGCGCCGTAGCAAACGTGGTGCCGTCGTCGGCGGTGGCCTGCTGGGCCTGGAAGCCGCCGGTGCGCTGAAAAGCCTCGGCGTTGAAACCCACGTGATTGAATTTGCCCCGATGCTGATGGCCGAACAGCTGGATCACATGGGTGGCGAGCAGTTACGTCGCAAAATTGAAAGCATGGGCGTGCGTGTCCACACCAGCAAAAACACTAAAGAGATCGTCCAGGAAGGCACCGAAGCGCGCAAAACCATGCGTTTTGCCGACGGTAGCGAACTGGAAGTCGATTTCATCGTCTTTTCTACCGGTATTCGCCCACGCGACAAACTGGCCACCCAATGCGGCCTCGACGTTGCGCCGCGCGGTGGTATTGTGATTAACGATACCTGCCAGACTTCTGATCCGGACATCTATGCCATCGGCGAATGCGCCAGCTGGAACAACCGCGTGTATGGTCTGGTCGCTCCAGGCTACAAAATGGCGCAGGTTGCCGTTGACCATATTCTCGAAACCGAAAACGCCTTTGAAGGTGCGGATCTGAGCGCCAAGCTGAAGCTGCTCGGTGTTGACGTCGGCGGGATTGGCGACGCGCATGCGCGCACGCCGGGCGCCCGTAGCTACGTCTATCTCGACGAAAGCAAAGAAGTCTACAAACGCCTCATCGTTAGCGAAGATAACAAAACCCTGCTCGGGGCGGTTTTAGTCGGTGACACCAGCGATTACGGCAACCTGCTGCAGCTGGTACTGAACGCCATCGAACTGCCGGAAAACCCAGACTCACTGATTCTGCCAGCTCACGCGGGCAGCGGTAAGCCGTCTATCGGTGTCGATAAACTGCCGGACAGCGCGCAGATTTGCTCCTGCTTCGACGTCACCAAAGGCATGCTGATCGCCGCTATTAACAAAGGCTGCCACACCGTTGCGGCGCTGAAAGCTGAAACCAAAGCTGGTACCGGCTGCGGCGGGTGTATCCCGTTGGTAACGCAGGTCCTGAACGCTGAACTGGCGAAACAGGGGATCGAAGTTAACAACAACCTGTGTGAACACTTCCCGTACTCGCGTCAGGAACTGTTCCATCTGATCCGTGTAGAAGGAATTAAAACCTTCGAAGAGCTGCTGGCAAAACACGGGAAAGGCTACGGCTGTGAAGTGTGTAAACCAACCGTAGGTTCCCTGTTGGCCTCCTGCTGGAATGAGTACATCCTCAAACCACAGCACACGCCGCTGCAGGACACTAACGACAACTTCCTGGCGAACATCCAGAAAGACGGTACCTACTCCGTGATCCCGCGCTCCGCGGGCGGAGAAATTACTCCTGAAGGCCTGGTGGCCGTGGGCCGTATCGCGCGTGAATTTAACCTGTATACCAAAATCACAGGTTCTCAGCGTATCGGCCTGTTCGGCGCGCAAAAAGATGACCTGCCGGAAATCTGGCGTCAGCTGATTGAAGCGGGCTTTGAAACCGGTCACGCATACGCCAAAGCCCTGCGTATGGCGAAAACCTGCGTAGGCAGTACCTGGTGCCGTTATGGCGTCGGCGATAGCGTCGGATTCGGCGTGGAGCTGGAAAACCGCTACAAGGGCATTCGTACCCCGCACAAAATGAAATTCGGCGTCTCCGGCTGTACCCGTGAATGTGCGGAAGCTCAGGGCAAAGACGTGGGTATCATCGCCACTGAGAAAGGCTGGAACTTGTACGTTTGCGGTAACGGCGGGATGAAACCTCGTCATGCAGACCTGCTGGCAGCGGATATCGACCGCGAAACGCTGCTCAAATACCTTGATCGTTTCATGATGTTCTACATCCGTACCGCTGACAAACTGACCCGAACCGCACCATGGTTAGACAACCTGGAAGGCGGTATCGAATATCTGAAATCGGTCATCATCGACGACAAACTGGGGCTGAACCAGCACCTGGAAGAAGAGATGGCCCGTCTGCGTGAAGCGGTGGTCTGCGAGTGGACAGAGACGGTTAACACCCCATCCGCACAGGTTCGCTTCAAACACTTTATCAACAGCGATCAACGCGATCCGAATGTCCAGGTTGTGCCTGAACGTGAACAACATCGTCCGGCCACGCCCTATGAGCGTATCCCGGTGACTCTGGTGGAGGAAAACGCATGAGCCAGTGGAAAAACATCTGCAAAATCGATGACATTCTGCCTGCAACAGGCGTCTGCGCCCTGTTAGGTAGCGAGCAAGTTGCGATTTTCCGCCCGTATCACAGCGACCAGGTGTTTGCGATCAGCAACATCGACCCGTTCTTTGAGTCCAGCGTGCTTTCTCGTGGGCTGATTGCTGAACATCAGGGCGAATTGTGGGTCGCCAGCCCGCTGAAAAAACAGCGCTTTCGCTTAAGCGACGGTCTGTGCATGGAAGACGAACAGTTCTCCGTGAAACATTACGAAGCCCGAGTGAAAGACGGCACGGTGCAACTGCGCGGTTAATAACTTTTTGGGAGGCGCAACGCCTCCCCTTTTTTGACGTATTTGTAGGTCTTTTATTTGTAGACCTGATAAGCGTAGCGCCATCAGGCCTACGGTTACGATTTCTTTTTATTGTTTGTACTTCAAGGATAATCAACACATGTTCACAGACACTATTAATAAGTGTGCGGCTAACGCTGCGCGCATCGCACGCCTCTCGGCTAATAACCCGCTCGGATTCTGGGTCAGTTCGGCAATGGCAGGGGCCTACGTCGGTCTCGGCATCATTCTTATTTTCACCCTCGGTAATCTGCTCGACCCGTCCGTTCGTCCTCTGGTAATGGGTGCAACCTTTGGTATCGCTTTAACGCTGGTCATTATTGCCGGTTCGGAACTGTTTACCGGTCACACCATGTTCCTGACGCTCGGCGTCAAAGCGGGCACCATCAGTCACGGTCAGATGTGGGCTATTCTGCCGCAAACCTGGCTGGGTAATCTGGTCGGATCCGTGTTTGTCGCTCTGCTTTATAGTTGGGGCGGCGGTAGCCTGCTGCCGGTCGATACCAGCATCGTCCATTCGGTGGCGTTGGCGAAAACGACCGCGCCAGCAACGGTGCTGTTCTTTAAAGGCGCACTGTGTAACTGGTTGGTTTGTCTGGCAATCTGGATGGCAATTCGTACCGAGGGCGCAGCAAAATTCCTCGCTATCTGGTGGTGTCTGCTGGCGTTTATCGCTTCCGGTTACGAGCACTCGGTTGCCAACATGACGCTGTTTGCCCTCTCCTGGTTCGGTCACCACAGCGAAGCCTATACCCTGTCAGGAATTGGTCATAACCTGTTGTGGGTGACACTCGGTAATACTTTGTCCGGTGTCGTATTCATGGGATTGGGTTATTGGTATGCTACGCCAAAATCGGAGCGTCCTGTTCCGGCAAAAATCAACCAGCCAGAGGCTACTGCCAATAATTAAGGGGTAATGTCGTGGATCATTTGCCTATATTTTGTCAACTACGTGACCGCGACTGCTTGATCGTCGGCGGTGGTGATGTCGCAGAACGCAAAGCGCGGTTACTGCTGGAAGCGGGCGCCCGTATAACGGTTAATGCGTTGGCGTTTATTCCGCAGTTCACCGTATGGGCAGATGAAGGCATGCTGACGCTGGTTGAGGGACCGTTCGACGAGTCCCTGCTCGACACCTGCTGGCTGACTATTGCCGCCACCGATGACGATGCCGTCAACCAAAGTGTCAGCACCGCCGCAGAATCACGTCGTATTTTCTGCAACGTGGTCGATGCGCCAAAAGCAGCCAGTTTTATCATGCCCTCCATTATCGACCGCTCGCCGCTGATGGTGGCGGTCTCCTCCGGCGGTACATCGCCGGTGCTTGCCCGTCTGCTACGTGAAAGACTTGAATCTGTGCTGCCTCAGCATCTGGGCCAGGTCGCGCAATATGCAGGCAAGTTACGCGCCCGAGTGAAAGAACAGTTTGCCAGCATGGGTGAACGTCGCCGCTTCTGGGAAAAATTGTTCGTGAATGACCGCCTGGCGCAGTCGCTGGCGAACAGTGACCAGAAAGCCGTCGAGGAAACCACCGAGCAGTTGCTCAGCGAACCGTTGGACCATCGTGGAGAAGTGGTGTTAGTTGGCGCCGGTCCTGGCGATGCCGGGCTGCTGACGCTGAAAGGTCTACAGCAGATCCAGCAAGCGGATGTCGTGGTTTATGACCGTCTGGTATCCGACGACATCATGAACCTTGTACGCCGCGATGCCGACCGGGTGTTCGTCGGTAAACGCGCGGGCTACCACTGTGTACCGCAGGAAGAAATTAACCAGATCCTGCTGCGTGAAGCGCAACAGGGCAAACGCGTCGTGCGCCTGAAAGGTGGCGACCCGTTCATCTTTGGCCGTGGTGGCGAAGAGCTGGAAACCCTGTGCCATGCCGGTATTCCATTCTCCGTTGTACCGGGTATTACCGCAGCATCCGGTTGTTCCGCCTATTCCGGCATTCCACTGACCCATCGTGATTACGCCCAGAGTGTACGTCTGGTCACCGGGCACCTGAAAACCGGCGGCGAGCTGGACTGGGAAAACCTGGCGGCAGAGAAACAGACGCTGGTGTTCTACATGGGCCTCAATCAGGCGGCTACTATCCAGGAAAAACTGATCGAATTTGGCATGCAACCCGATATGTCTGTCGCGCTGGTAGAAAACGGTACCTCCGTGAAGCAACGCGTTGTTAACGGGGTGCTTTCGCAACTCGGCGAACTGGCGCAGCAGGTTGAAAGCCCGGCGCTGATTATCGTCGGCCGCGTGGTTGGACTACGCGATAAGCTGAACTGGTTCTCGAACCATTAATTTAACGCTGAAAAATGCCCTGATGTTGGACTGCCCCCATAAAGTTGGACAGTTCATATTCAGGGCATTTATTTATCTTCCGATAGAAATAAATCAAAACCGATACACGCTATATACTCACCTCAGTAGCCCAACCGTTAATCATTAATTAAATGTATTTTTAAAACATTTAAATTCATTGAAAGCATATTTTATATAAAACTTGCTATGTCCTAACTCGGACTACTTTAAGTTTATTTAAGTTGATATCTTAACCGTCGAGAAATGGATTTCATCCATTTAAAAATAGATATCTTACAAGGATTTTAACATGCTGAAATTTGCAAAAATCACTATCGTTGCTGGTGTTCTGGCTACGCTGACCGCGTGTACTGGTCATGTCGATAACAAAAAAGATAACTGCACCTACGATTACTTCCTGCATCCGGCAATTTCTATTTCTAAAATTATTGGTGGCTGTGGCCCGGCTGCAGATCTGTAACAGAAGCGATTGCGCAGATACAAAAAACCGGGAAATCCCCGGTTTTTATATTTATAGGTTAAATGCTCATTCACACGTTACCGCACTTCTCGCCGAGCAGGTAGCGGGCCAGGGTTGTCAGTCCCTCCTCTCTCTTGATAAATATCCGACGCATTTTATATTCTCAGTAAATTGAATATTTATATCTTCATTAAATTGATTGATATAAGGAAATATGCAAACGGCGAGGCGCTTCATATTTTTTGAGATTCACCAGCGAACAGGCGAAAAAAAACCGGGTAGAACCCGGTTTCTTCAGCAACGCAGAGCGCATTACGGCTTGGCGACAAAACCAATCGCTTCGTAAACCGCTTTCAGCGTAACAGACGCGCGTGCGCTGGCTTTTTCAGCGCCATCTTTCATCACCTGCTGCAGGAAAGCTTCATCGTTACGGAAACGGTGATAACGCTCCTGAAGCTCGGTCAGCATGCCGGAAACGGCCTCTGCGACTTCACCTTTCAGATGACCATACATCTTGCCTTCAAAGTGTTGTTCCAGCTCCGGAATGCTCTGGCCGGTAACGGCAGAGAGGATATCCAGCAGGTTGGAAACACCCGCTTTATTCTGCACGTCGTAGCGTACAACAGGCGGCTCTTCGGAGTCGGTCATCGCACGTTTGATTTTCTTAACCACGGATTTCGGATCTTCCAGCAGGCCGATCACATTGTTGCGGTTGTCATCCGACTTGGACATTTTCTTCGTCGGCTCCAGCAGCGACATCACGCGCGCACCGGATTTAGGAATGAACGGCTCAGGCACTTTGAATATGTCGCCATACAGGGCGTTGAAGCGCTGGGCGATATCGCGGCTTAGTTCCAGATGCTGTTTCTGATCTTCGCCAACCGGTACCTGGTTGGTCTGATACAGCAGGATGTCTGCCGCCATCAGCACCGGATAATCAAACAGACCGGCGTTGATGTTCTCCGCATAGCGTGCGGATTTATCTTTGAACTGGGTCATACGGCTCAGCTCGCCGAAATAGGTGTAGCAGTTCAGCGCCCAACCTAACTGTGCGTGTTCCGGTACATGAGACTGGACGAAAATGGTGCTTTTTTCAGGATCGATACCGCATGCCAGATACAGCGCCAGCGTATCGAGCGTTGCTTTACGCAGCTGCTGAGCATCCTGACGAACGGTGATGGCATGTTGGTCAACGATGCAGTAGATGCAATGGTAGTCATCCTGCATGCTCACCCACTGACGCAGCGCACCCATATAGTTGCCAATGGTCAATTCACCTGAGGGCTGTGCGCCACTAAAAACGATGGGCTTAGTCATTTTTTGATTCCTGATTTTCGCTATGCGGAAGCCCGAGAACGGGCAGTAGTTCATTAATACGGTCGTAAATAACGTCGGGTTGGCTCAGCGCGATCGACTCGCCGTAGTTGTAGCCATAAGTCAGGCCAACGGACGGACAGCCAGCAGCTTTTGCCGCCTGAATATCATTACGTGAATCCCCTACGAAGAGCAATTGCTCAGGCTTGATGCCAAGCTTGCTTGCTACCAGCAGTAGCGGATCCGGATGCGGTTTTTTATTCTGCACGTCGTCACCACCGATGACCACGCTAAAGTATTTGGCGATATCTAACGCCTCAAGCAATGGCGCGACAAACGGGGTCGGTTTGTTGGTCACCAGACCCAGCGGCAATCCTTTCGCATGCATCGCGCCCAGCGTGTCGGCAACATCAGGGAACAGGAATGTCCCCTCTTCTGCGACATCGCCGTAGTATCTGTCGAACAGCTTACGCAAAATACGCACCTGTTCTTCGGCGGGGATATCATCATCAACGGGCGGTTTACCCATTGTCTTACGTAGTGTGGCGCGCTCCTGACGCGACCACGCCAGCGCGCGCTCCATCAGTACATCTGCACCGTTGCCAATCCAGGTGATAACGCGTTCTTCACCGGCAATCGGCAGTTCCAGCGCATACAGCGCCATATCCACCGCTGCGGTTAATCCCGGCGCGCTGTCGACCAGCGTACCGTCGAGGTCAAATGCAACGCCCCGAATATCCTGAAACTTATCCATGACTTACCTTCGCCAGTTCATTGCGCATTTCATCAATGACTTTTTTGTAGTCTGGTTGGTCGAAAATAGCAGAGCCTGCGACAAACATATCTGCACCCGCCGCCGCGATTTCACCAATGTTGTTCACCTTGACGCCGCCGTCCACTTCAAGGCGAATATCGTAGCCAGATTCATCAATACGACGACGCACTTCGCGCAGCTTATCCAGCGTTTGTGGGATAAAGGACTGCCCGCCAAAGCCTGGGTTAACGGACATCAGCAGGATCACATCGAGCTTATCCATGACGTAGTCCAGATAGCTCAGCGGTGTTGCCGGGTTAAATACCAGGCCCGCTTTACAGCCATGCTCTTTGATCAGCTGTAAAGTACGATCGACATGCTCGGAGGCTTCCGGGTGAAAAGTAATGATGCTCGCGCCGGCGGCGGCGAAGTCCGGGACAATACGATCGACCGGTTTCACCATCAGATGAACGTCAATCGGGGCAGTAATGCCATATTTACGCAGCGATTTCAGGACCATCGGGCCGATGGTCAGGTTCGGTACGTAGTGATTGTCCATGACATCGAAGTGTACGACATCGGCACCGGCAGTCAGCGCTCTCGCGGTGTCCTCACCCAGGCGGGCAAAATCAGCCGACAGAATTGAGGGGGCGATCAAATACTGTTTCATCCGCTTCTCCTTAAGAATTATTTCTTCGCAGGCGTTACAACTCCTGGTTTATACAGTGCCAGCAGTTCGTTCACCTTTTTACGCGTGCCGCCATTGCTGCTAATGCTGCGCCGCACTTTGACCTGAAAATGTTTCGCCGATCGGTACCATTCGCGGGTATCGGGCGTGTCATGGTTCGAAATTAACACCGGGATCTGCTTACTGACCAGCTTTTCTGCCATCTCGGCCAGATGCGCCTGCTCTTTTGGGCTAAAGCTGTTGGTATGATACGCGGTGAAATTTGCCGTCGCCGAAAGCGGTGCATAAGGCGGGTCACAATAGACCACAGAGTTGCTATCCGCACGGTCCATGCACTCTTCATAGGAGAGACAATGGAACTCCGCATTCTGCGCTTTTTCAGCAAAATGGTACAACTCGGCTTCCGGGAAGTAAGGTTTTTTATAACGACCAAACGGTACATTAAACTCGCCGCGCAGGTTATAACGGCACAATCCGTTGTAACCAAAGCGGTTCAGATACAAGAACAGCACTGCACGGCGGAACGGATCCTGACTGGCATTAAATTCTTCTCTGAACCGATAGTACACCTCAGCCTGATTGGTTTCAGGCATAAACAGCTCACGCGAAGCCTGCACATACTCATCGGTACGTGTCTTCACGATGTTATAGAGACTGATGAGGTCACTGTTGATATCGGCAAGAATATAACGAGAAAAGTCGGTGTTGAGAAACACCGACCCGGCACCCACGAAAGGTTCAATCAGGCATTCACCCTGAGGTAAATGCCGTTTGATATCATCAAGCAGGGGGTATTTCCCCCCTGCCCATTTCAAAAAAGCGCGATTTTTTTTCATGCTGACTAACTAATTACACCTTCTCCGGCTGTGGAGAAAGCTCCGACAGCATCCTGCGCTTTAGTCTTTGTCCCGCAATTGGGCGAAACAGCAAACCATTGCAGAACATATCCTATCTTACTTCAAATCGGCCTGAACCTGGTGCAGCGGTTTTGCCCACGGATTTTTCGCCTGAATATCGGCGGGGAGCGTAGACACTGCACGTTTCGCATCTTCTTTAGACGCATACACGCCTGTTACCAGAACATACCACGGTTGACCGTTACGCGTCGTCTGATACACCACGTAGTTCTTCAGGTTTTCTTTCTTCGCCCAACCGTTAAGGTTGTCGTAGTTAGAAGAACTGCTGAGTTGCAGCGTGTAATGGCTGGACGGCGCAGATTTTAACGCTCCGACATTTCCTGCACTTTTCGCTCCACCAGCAACAGGTGTTGACGTTGTTGCCGTCGCAGTTGGCGCAGGCGTTGTAGTCGCGGTTGCTTTCGGCTCAACGGTCGCCTTCGGCGTAGCGGTAACCACAGGTGCCTTGGTTGTGGTCGTCGGCGCAGTTGCAGTTGGTTTTGCCTGAGCAACAGGTTTCGGCTCTGTCTGCGTCGCTTTCACCGTAGTTTGCGGTTTGCTCTTCGGCTCAATAACGGCCTGTTTACGTTCCTGGTGTGTCGCAGCAGGGCGTTCAGCCGTTTCCGTTTTCGCAGTCTGGCGCACAGCATTACTATTACGAACTGGCGCAACGGTCGCAGGTTCGGTCGGCAGCGTAGAGTTAACCACTACATTGTTAACCTGCTCCTGGCCTTGCGGTTGCGTCAGAGCGTTGTTCAGATCGCCCTGCACTTCAACACGCTGCTGGCCTTCAGTTGCCGCAGGTGTTTGACCTTGAGTTGGGGTAGAGGAAATCGGCGGTAGGGATACATCCTGCTGGGTATTGCCAGCGGTCTGCTCAGCGCCTGCTGCAGCCGTAGTCGTGCTCGCTTGATCCGTCGCGTTGTTGCCAGAAAGATCGATGCTCTTCTCGCCAGATCCAGCCTGCTCACTGGGAGATGATGAGGGGGCTTTCAGCGCAGAACCGATACCGATGATCAGCAGTAACAGCACCAGGACACCGACACCCATCATCATATACTGACGAGAGGCAGGCTTGCTGGCGGGTTTCTTACGCTTACGCGGACGACGTTCTACACGCTCTTCATCCACGTCATCGTCATCAGATTCATACTCTTCTTCAATGTCCCGTTCTTCTTCACGCTCTTTACGTGCGCGCGCAGGACGACGATCGTCAGCATCCAGATCAACATCATCAAAATTGATTTGCGGCTCATTATCGCGTTCAGACGATTGACGAGAACGACCAGTACGACGATCGCTGGGATCGGGTTTCAGCTCGTCTTCTGGTTTGAATTCATCCATTTAACACCCCACTCAAAGGTTAATGCTTACGACTTTGCACATAACCTGAAGCTAAAAGACCTACGTTTCGCAACGCAAGCCAGACCTTTCTTGTTGTTACGCCGGCTGGCAATCAGCAATAGCGTTAAGAACCACCTCGTGCGACACTCCGCCGCGCACTTCACTCTTCCCTAATGCCAGCGGAAGCACTAAACGAATCTCTCCCGCTAACACTTTTTTATCTCGCAGCATGTGCGGCAGATAAGCCTCGCTGGACATTTCACGCGGTCCATTGACCGGCAAGCCCGCTCGCTGCAGCAGCGTAATGATGCGCTGCGTATCAGCGGAGGTAAACTGTCCAAGACGTTCTGACGTACGAGCAGCCATTACCATACCTGCTGCAACGGCTTCACCATGTAACCAATTGCCATAACCCATTTCAGCTTCGATCGCATGGCCAAACGTGTGTCCCAGATTCAGTAAAGCACGTAAGCCCATTTCACGCTCGTCCGCTGCGACAACTTCTGCTTTCAGCTCACAACAACGACGAATACAGTACGCCATCGCCGGACCATCCAGACGCAATAACGCATCCAGATTTTCTTCCAGCCAACTGAAAAATTCACCGTCAAGGATGATGCCGTATTTGATCACTTCCGCCAGCCCCGATGCCAGCTCACGCGCAGGAAGCGTTTTCAGACAATCGAGATCCACCACCACGGACGCCGGTTGGTAAAACGCGCCAATCATGTTTTTACCGAGGGGATGGTTTACGGCGGTTTTGCCGCCAACGGAGGAGTCGACCTGCGACAACAGGGTTGTCGGGACTTGAATAAAACGAACACCACGCTGATAGCTGGCTGCCGCAAAACCGGTCAGATCGCCTATCACGCCGCCGCCAAGTGCGACTAACGTGGTATCACGACCGTGCGGTTTTTGCAGTAACGCAGTGAAAACCGTATCCAGAACCGTCAGGCTTTTATACTGCTCGCCATCGGGAAGGATAACGCTATCAACGTTAACACCCGCCTGTTCAAGTACGCCGCGAACCTTATCGAGATAAAGGGGAGCCAGGGTTTCGTTGGTCACCAACATAACCTGATCGCCCGATTTCAGCGGTAAGAATGAAGCTGGCTCATTAAACAAACCAGCCGCGATGGTGATAGGGTAACTACGTTCCCCGAGAGTGACTGTAATCCTCTCCATTACGCGACATCCACCTTAGTTACTTGTACCCGCAGACGAGTGTGTATTCAGCCAGAATTAGTTGCTTTCCAACATATGAATAATCTGGTTTGCTACGACTTTTGCGCTCTGATCGTCGGTGCGAATGGTCACGTCAGCAATCTCTTCGTACAGAGGATTGCGTTCGTCAGCCAACGCTTCCAGAACTTCACGAGGCGGCGATTCTACCTGCAGCAGCGGGCGTTTCTTGTCACGTTGAGTTCGCGCAAGTTGTTTTTCAATTGTCGTTTCAAGATAGACCACGACGCCACGCGCGGAAAGACGGTTACGTGTTTCACGTGATTTAACAGAGCCACCGCCAGTTGCCAGCACAATACCCTGTTTTTCCGTCAACTCGTTGATGACTTTTTCTTCGCGATCACGGAAGCCGTCTTCACCTTCTACATCGAAGACCCAGCCCACATCAGCTCCGGTTCGTTTCTCAATCTCTTGATCAGAATCGTAAAATTCCATATTGAGTTGTTGAGCTAACTGGCGCCCAATAGTGCTTTTTCCGGCACCCATAGGCCCAACCAGAAAGATATTGCGTTTCTCTGCCATTTTTTCGGTACTACTAAGACTATTCGTTAATGGTAAACCCGCTTCGCAGACACTCAGCGCAGCAGGACATGAACTGAAACCTCATAAGATATTGCGAGAGTCAGACTGAAAATTATCTCAATACTCAAGCGGGTTTGGCAACTGAATAAATCACCAAACCTTACGCATTTCTGGTCGTGGCAGGCATGCTACCCTGCAAACATCAGACCTGGCGACGTATCGCGCAGCCAAATGACACCAAATAAGCCTATGACACACCACCAGAAAGGCAAAGCGTATTTACTGCCGCATAAGTAAAGAAAAGTACCGACACTCAAATCGGTACTCCTTGTATGCTAAATACACCCGCACGTCAAATCTCTGAAACGTGTTCAGTGCAAAAACAACGGCTTTTCATGCATAAGTTATTGCGTTGAAACCAGTCTGGGCGTAATAAAAACCACTAATTCACGCCGTTCGTCTTCTTTACCATCATGACGAAAGAGAGAGCCAAGCCAGGGGATGTCGCCCAACAGCGGCACGCTGTCGGCTGCGGATTTATTCTTATGTGAAAAAATCCCGCCCAGCGCAATCGTCTCGCCGCTTTTTACCTCGACCTGAGTTTCAATCTCCTGCTTATCAATAGCCAGAACTTCGCCATCCGCCTGCTGTAGCACCTGCCCGGGAACATTCTGGCTGATATGCAGTTTCAGTCTGATTCGTCCTTTCTGCAATACGGTGGGCGTGACTTCCATCCCCAATACAGCTTCCTTAAACTCGACGGATGTCGCGCCGCTTTCACCGCTGGAGACCTGATAAGGGATCTCACTACCCTGCTTAATACTGGCAGGTTGCAGGTGAGAAGCCAGTAAGCGTGGACTGGCGATGATGTCCAACTGCTGTTTTTGCTCCAGCGCAGACAGCTCCAGCTCGAGTAAACGACCGTTAATACGGCCAATGTTAAATCCCACACGGGATGTGGCTGTGGATACAGAAAGATCGCTGGCAAGCGTTGTGACGTTCCCCACAGCTCCCGATTGCTGTGCGTCAGCCAGCGACCACTTTACCCCCAGCTCACGCAAGCTTTTTTCATTAATCGTCACGATATGCGCCGCCAGTTCGACTTGTGCAACCGGCAGATCCATTTGCGCCACCCACGTTTCCAGTGCGTTAAGCGCAACGCTATTATCACGCAGCAGTAAGCGGTTGGTGCGTTTATCCACCGTCATGCTTCCTTTGGCGCTGAGCAGCTTTTCTCCGGCTTTTGCCAGCTCGGAGGCATCAGCATATTGCAAAATGATACTGCGATGTTCCAACGGCAGGTTGGCCTGAAGCCGTGTCTGCTCATTGTCCTGACGAGCCGCATTTTCACTCTGCCATTGAACAGAATGCACATGCAGAATATTGCCTTCCTGGCGTAATACCAGCCCGGCGCTTTTCACCACCGTTTGCAATGCCTGCTTCCAGGGCACATCCGTCAAATGCAGTGACAGCACACCGCTGACATCCGGTGAAACTACCAGGTTTTTCTTTTCCTGTTCGGCCAGCGCCTGCAATACCTGCACAACCGGCACATCATCGACCACCAGCGTCACGTTTTGTGATTTCGCCGCCAGTACGCTCTGAATCCCGACCACCAGTACGAGTACTATCCATGCCATCCATCGCTTCATTTATCGCTCCTTGTCGTTGCCACTGCCACTGCGACGGCTCGCAGTTTTTCCCTGTGTCGAGGGTTACGCTCTGGGCCGTTATCTGCGTAACCGTCCAACCGTTTTTCAGGACATCATTTCGCTCAACCCGCTGCCATTTTTTCTGGCTATCCTGAACAATGCCAATGGGTCGCGCGCCCTGGCTCAATATTCCCTGATAGCGCCATGCCGACAGCTCAGCAATTTGGCAACGGTCCTCCGGCGGCAGGAAAGGATTACGCATACCGGTGAGTATCAGTACGCTTACGCACGCCAACAGCCAGCGTTCAACCATCATTCAGGCGCTCCAGTTGTAGTGTTAACAGCAGTTCCGCACCTTCTGCGTAAAGAGAAAACCGGCTGACGTTCATCCCTTGCTCCGCTAATTGGTCAAACATCGGCGGGATGACATCCCAGCCTGGCTTCAGCGTCATTTCTCCGCCCTGTGCGGAGGGTTGCCAGTGGATAAGATGTGCAAGAGGAGTCTGAAACAGCAGTGGGGAGAACGGAATCAGCGTCTCTTCATGCTCTTCTGGCGATGCCGCCAGCAGATATAAATTTCGCCATTGCGCCTGAATGGCCGCTCGTTGCTGATTTAGCGCCTCTTGTTGCATAACCCGTTTCTGCGCGGTGGAGCTGAGGCATAACATGACGACGATGAGCAGTCCCAGCATCCAGCCACAGCTGCAGATGAGCCGAAAGCGCGGCGACTGCGCTAACCAGCTATCACAAAGCGTTTTCATGCGCACCGCTCCGCATCAGTCGATAGTGGAATTGCCAGCGTCCCTGCGCATCCTGCTGCGTTTCGCCAGGGCTACCCAATTTAAACAGCGGCAGCTGGCGTAATTGCGCTTCCAGCGCCTTCAGCGCGGCAAAGCTCAGCGTGTTTCCCGTCAGTTCCAGTGTCTCCTGCTGCCAGGTTATTTTTGTTAACCACGCCTGCTCTGGCAGTAATTCCGCCAGCCCTTGCAAAACCCGCTGCCAGCTTCGGGTCTGCTCACGCTGTTTGTTCCGCGCTTGAACCTGTTGCCATCGTTGCTGGCGCTGCTGCACACGCGGCTTTAGCGCCATTAAAGCCTCGGCCCGCGTCTTTTCGGCATCCGCTAACAACAATTCGACCTGGTTTTCTACGCTCAAAACGCTGTAATAGCGCAACAACACGCCAATACTAAGCAGTAGCGAAGCGCCAAATAAAACACTCCAGAAGCGTAGGCAGGCGCGACGTCGCGTCTGGCGCCAGGGCAGAAGATTGATGGTCGCTATCATCAACATGTGCCTCCCATAGCGAGTCCCAGTGCAATGGTGAAGCGATGGCTTTGCGTTGGAATTGGCGGCTGGCGTACAGACACCACGCTTAAAGGATCGAAGCCGCTGGGATCACATAGCGCAATGGCTGTCGTGGAAAGCGATAATGTCGCGGCAAGCTCGTCGATACAGCCAATATCGCCCGTTGATTTACGCCCCCATGCCGAACGGGTCGCCCATAGCCACTGGGTGTCATCACGCCATACCAGACACTGATGATGTTCTGGCAGGTAAGGTATAAATCGCTGTAACGCGCTGGCATCCGGCGTAATCGCCGTAACCTGCACCTTCAACGTTTGGATAAGCGTCAGAAGCGCTGAAATCTCTTTGCTTTGCGCGGCAGTGACGTTAAACGCCGGGCTTAACGTGTCTTCGCTATAATCAAAATGCAGCGCATCCGGCACCATATCCAGCTCACGCGCCATCGAACCGGATAACCATGCGGCTTGCTCCGGCTCGCGCAGCATCATTTCCGGACGAGGGTACTTTTTTTGTAACGTCCTGTTGGCAGGAAAAGAGAGATGAATATGGTGTCGGCGAGGAAGCTCCCGGCTCCACGGCAGTAGCGCTGCGACAAGCTGTTCAGGCTCGCGAATATGGCCATCGACGATAACCTGAGGCGTCAGCGGTATACGCCACCAGCGCTGGAGAAACCAACCGGATGCGTCGTGAACTACGGCGACAGCCAGCGCTTCATGTTGCTGAATATGCAGACCAATTTTCCAGATATTGAAAGCCATTGCTGATGATCTCCTTATCACCCGTTGCTTTAACGGGTATATCAATGCGTCTGGCTTGCCTTTATACTACCGCGCGTTTGTTTATAAACTGCCCAAATGCCACTAAATGGGAAATCTCCAGTGAAGTTCGTAAAGTATTTATTAATCCTTGCAGTATGTTGCATCCTGCTGGGAGCAGGCTCGATTTATGGCCTCTATCGCTATATTGAGCCGCAATTACCTGACGTCGCGACGCTCAAAGATGTGCGTTTACAGATCCCGATGCAGGTTTACAGCGCTGATGGCGAGCTGATCGCGCAATATGGCGAGAAACGTCGAATCCCGGTCACCCTGGATCAGATGCCGCCAGTAATGGTTAAAGCCTTTATCGCTACCGAAGACAGTCGTTTTTATGAGCACCACGGGGTAGACCCGGTGGGGATATTCCGTGCTGCCAGCGTCGCGCTGTTCTCCGGCCATGCATCGCAAGGGGCCAGCACCATTACCCAACAGTTGGCGAGAAACTTCTTTCTGAGCCCGGAACGTACGCTGATGCGTAAGATCAAAGAAGTGTTCCTGGCGATCCGCATTGAACAACTGCTGAGTAAAGATGAGATCCTCGAACTGTATCTGAACAAGATTTACCTGGGGTATCGCGCTTATGGCGTAGGTGCCGCCGCGCAGGTCTATTTCGGTAAGACGGTTGATCAGCTCAGCTTAAGTGAAATTGCGGTGATTGCCGGCCTGCCAAAAGCGCCGTCAACCTTCAACCCCCTCTATTCGATGGAAAGGGCAACCGCGCGACGTAACGTCGTACTGTCGCGTATGTTGAGCGAAAACTACATCACGCAGGCCCAGTACGATCAGGCGCGCGGCGAAGCCATTGACGCCAACTACCACGCGCCGGAAATCGCCTTCTCCGCGCCGTATCTCTCTGAGATGGTGCGCCAGGAGATGTATAACCGTTATGGCGAGAAAGCCTATGAGGACGGGTATCGCATTACCACCACCATTACGCGCAAAGTACAGCAGGCTGCTCAGCAGGCAGTACGTAACAACGTGATGGATTACGACATGCGCCACGGTTACCGCGGCCCGTCGAACGTGCTGTGGAAAGTGGGCGAAAGCAGTTGGGACAGCAAGAAAATCACCGATACGCTGAAAGCGCTACCGACTTATGGTCCCCTGCTACCGGCGGTTGTTACCAGCGCCAATCCGCAGGAAGCCATTGCCGCGCTAGCGGATGGTACGTCAGTGTCATTACGGATGGATGGCATGCGCTGGGCGCGTCCTTACCGCTCGGATACCCAGCAAGGCCCGACGCCGCGCAAAGTGACTGATGTGGTGCAAACCGGGCAGCAAATCTGGGTACGCCAGGTTGGCGATTCCTGGTGGCTGGCGCAAGTACCGGACGTCAACTCCGCACTGGTCTCCATCAATCCGCAAAACGGCGCGGTGCTGGCGCTGGTCGGTGGTTTTGACTTCAACCAGAGCAAGTTTAACCGTGCAACCCAGGCGTTACGCCAGGTGGGTTCCAACATCAAACCATTCCTGTATACCGCCGCGATGGATAAAGGTCTGACGCTGGCGAGCATGCTTAACGACGTGCCGATCTCCCGCTGGGATGCCGGCGCGGGTTCCGACTGGCAGCCGAAGAACTCACCGCCGCAATACGCCGGTCCTATCCGCTTACGTCAGGGGCTGGGTCAGTCGAAAAACGTGGTGATGGTACGCGCCATGCGCGCGATGGGCGTGGATTACGCGGCAGAGTATCTGCAACGTTTCGGCTTCCCGGCACAGAACATTGTGCACACCGAGTCGCTGGCGCTGGGTTCTGCCTCATTCACGCCGTTGCAGGTGGCGCGCGGTTATGCAGTGATGTCGAACGGCGGCTTCCTGGTCGATCCGTATTTCATCAGTAAAATCGAAAGCGATATGGGCGGCGTTATCTTCGAGGCGAAGCCGAAAATTGCCTGTCCGGAATGCGATATTCCGGTGATTTATGGTGATACCCAGAAATCTAACGTGCTGGAAAACAGTAACGTCGAAGATGTCGCCATCTCGCAGGAACAGCAGAATGCCGCCGTGCCTATGCCTCAGCTTGAGCAGGCAAACCAGGCGCTGGTCGCGCAAAGCGGAACGCAGGAGTACGCTCCACACGTGATCAACACGCCGCTGGCCTTCCTGATTAAAAGCGCCCTGAACACCAATATCTTTGGTGAGCCGGGCTGGATGGGAACCGGTTGGCGTGCAGGTCGCGATTTACAGCGCCATGATATCGGCGGGAAAACCGGGACCACCAACAGCTCTAAAGATGCATGGTTCTCCGGCTACGGACCAGGCGTGGTGACGTCGGTATGGATCGGGTTTGATGACCATCGCCGCAATCTCGGACACACGACGGCTTCTGGGGCGATCAAAGACCAGATCTCCGGCTACGAAGGCGGCGCAAAGAGCGCACAGCCTGCATGGGATGCCTATATGAAGTCCGTGCTGGAAGGCGTGCCTGAGCAGCCGCTGACGCCGCCGCCGGGTATCGTGACGGTCAATATCGATCGCAGCACCGGTCAACTGGCAAGCGGTGGCAACAGCCGCGCAGAATACTTCATTGAAGGCACTCAGCCGACGCAACAGGCGGTGCATGAGGTGGGGACGACCATTATTGATAATGGTGAGACGCACGAACTGTTCTGAGCCCTGACCGATCAAAAAAAGGCGCTTCGGCGCCTTTTTTATTATTCGTGAAGAGAAATTAAAGCCGCCCTTGTCCTTTCAGCCATTCGCGCACGAGGAACAGCGCACTCACATTACGCGCTTCATGAAAATCAGGATCTTCCAGCAGATCCATCAAATGCGCCAGCGGCCAGCGCACCTGCGGTAATGGTTCAGGCTCATCACCTTCCAGCGATTCAGGATATAAGTCCTCCGCCACCACGATGTTCATTTTGCTGGAGAAATAGGAAGGCGCCATGCTGAGTTTCTTTAAAAACGTCAGATCTTTTGCGCCAAACCCCACCTCTTCTTTCAGCTCCCGATTCGCCGCTTCATACACGCTTTCGCCAGGATCGATTAACCCCTTGGAAAAACCCAGTTCGTAAGATTCGGTCCCGACCGCGTATTCGCGGATGAGGATCAGGTGGTCGTCCACAATCGGCACAATCATTACCGCTTCACGCGTGGACGGGCGCATACGTTCATAAACGCGGCGTACGCCATTGCTGAACTCAAGGTCCACGCTTTCGACTTTAAACAGCCGGGATTGGGCGACGGTTTCCACTTTCAAAATCGTGGGTTTCTGTAATGATTTGCTCATTGTGAGGATCTTTGCTGTGAAATCTGGGGTTATTGTGCGATATACCGCACGGTTTCGGCAATGTGAATTGCCGTTTATTTACATTTATGTAACGTACTAAAAGTTAATCCCTATTTCAAATTAAAAGTCAATAGGTTGAAATAACTCCAGGAATTTGCTGATATTCCATTTTTAGTGATTTTGCTATGATTCGCATTTACTGGGCTGTACTTAAAGATGCTCAAGTTCGACTCCACACTTGCCGATAGCCAACCACAGAATCACGAATATTGAACAGGGTGCGACTGACCACGCCTGACAGACTAAGTAAGATGGGGAAAGCATGAGCACCATTCTGATTTTTTTAGCTGCTTTGCTGGCCTGCTCATTGCTTGCAGGATGGCTACTCAGAACGAAATCCAGACGGAAAAATTTACCCTTGAGCAACGTCTTCTCAGACGCCTCGAAGCGTAAACTCACGCCTGAAGAGCGCAGTGCAGTCGAAAACTATCTCGAAAGCCTTAGTCAAATTCAGCAGGTACCTGGTCCAACGGGCGCCAGCTCCGCGCCGGTGTCATTAACGCTGAATGCCCAAAGTAATAGCGTCATCGTACTTACGCACGCGATTACACGTTACGGCATTACTACCGACGATCCTAACAAATGGCGTTACTATCTTGATTCCGTTGAGGTACATCTTCCCCCTTTCTGGGAACAATACATCAATGACGAAAACAGCGTTGAGCTAATCCACACCAATACGATACCGCTGGTTATCTCCCTGAACGGCCATACGCTGCAGGAATATATGCAGGAAGCGCGTGGCTATGCGTTACAGCACACCACTTCTACCCAGGCGTCCATTCGCGGTGAAGAAAGCGAGCAGATTGAACTGCTGAATATTCGTCAGGAAACCCATGAAGAATATGCGCTCAGCCGCCCATCGGGATTGCGCGAGGCGTTACTGATTGCTGCATCGTTCCTGCTGTTCTTTTTCTGTTTGATAATCCCGGATACGTTTGTTCCGTGGACAGTTGGTGGCGCGGTGCTGCTACTGGCTGCGGGTCTGTGGGGGCTGTTTGCCCCACCGTCTAAAACCGCCCTGCGGGAAATTCATTGTCTGCGCGGTACGCCGCGTCGCTGGGGGCTGTTTGGCGAAAACGACCAGGAGCAAATTAATAATATCTCGCTAGGTATTATTGATCTGATTTATCCACCGCACTGGCAGCCTTACATCGCACAAGATCTTGGCCAGCAAACGGATATTGATATTTATCTCGATCGCCACGTTGTTCGCCAGGGACGTTTTTTATCGCTGCATGACGAAGTCAAGAACTTCCCGTTACAGCACTGGCTGCGCAACGCCGTCATCGCGGGCGGCTCGTTGCTGGTGCTGCTGATGCTGCTGTTTTGGATCCCGCTGGATATGCCGATAAAGCTTACGCTTTCCTGGATGAAGGGCGCACAAACTATCGAAGCCACCAGCGTTAAACAGCTTGAAAACGCGGGCGTTCGCGTGGGTGACACGCTGCATCTGAGCGGTACGGGTATGTGTAACATTCATACCCAAGGGAGCTGGAATGCGCAGCCTTCCGCGCCGTTTATGCCTTTCGATTGCACGCAAATTATCTGGAATGACGCGCGCGCATTACCGCTGCCTGAGTCCGATCTGGTGAATAAAGCCACCGCGCTCACGCAGGCGGTGAACCGCCAACTGCACCCCAAAGCGGATGATGACTCTCGCGTCAGCGCATCGTTACGCTCGGCAATCCAAAAGTCCGGAATGGTGTTACTGGACGATTTTGGCGAGATTGTCCTGAAAACGGCCGATCTGTGCGCGGCCAAAGATGAATGTGTACGTTTAAAAAATGCACTGGTTAACCTTGGTAACAGTAAAGACTGGACGGCGCTGGTGAAACGGGCGAACGCAGGCAAACTGGATGGCGTGAACGTGCTGCTGCGTCCGGTAAGCGCGGAGTCGTTGGATAATCTGGTGAATACCTCTACGGCGCCGTTTATTTCACGCGAGACTGCGCGAGCGGCCCAGACGCTGAATAGCCCAGCCCCTGGCGGTTTCCTGATTATCAGCGACGAAGGCAGCGATCTGGTCGATCAGCCGTGGCCGACAACCTCGCTATATGACTATCCCCCACAGGAACAGTGGAACGCCTTCCAGCGTCTGGCGCAGATGCTGATGCAGACGCCGTTTCGCGCGGAGGGGATCGTCACCAATATTTCGACCGACGCCAATGGCACCCAGCACATTGGCCTGCACCGTATCCCGGATCGTTCAGGATTATGGCGTTACCTTGGCACGACGCTGCTGATGTTCTCCATGCTCGGATGCGCTGTCTACAACAGCATACAGGCCTTCAGACGCTACCAGCGTCACCGCTCCCGCATCACGGAAATTCAGAGCTACTACGAAAGTTGCCTGAATCCAACGCTGATTGACAACCCCGAAAGCCTGATTCGATAACACGCTCGCGCGACAGGATATGCTACCCTGTCGCGCATCATGTTTTCTTCTGGGGAGTTTCCATGCAGATCAATATTGCCTGGCACGATGTCGATACCGTGTTGTTAGATATGGACGGCACGCTGCTCGACCTGGCATTCGATAACTATTTCTGGCAAAAACTGGTGCCGGAAACCTATGGCGCGAAACAGGGTATCTCTCCCGAGGAAGCCCAGGACTATATTCGTCAGCAGTATCATGCCGTGCAGCATACGCTAAACTGGTACTGCCTGGATTACTGGAGCGAATGCCTGGATCTTGATATTTGCGCCATGACAACGGAACAGGGACCGCGCGCCGTTTTGCGTGAAGATACTGTACCGTTTCTTGATGCCTTAAAAGCCAGCGGCAAGCGCCGTATTTTGCTCACCAACGCGCATCCCCATAACCTGGCGGTGAAGCTGGAGCATACCGGTCTGGCCTCACACCTTGATTTATTACTTTCCACCCACACATTTGGTTATCCCAAAGAGGATCAGCGGTTATGGCACGCTGTGGCTGAAGAAACGGGAATGAGTGCAGAGAAGACGCTGTTTATTGACGACAGCGAACCCATTCTCGACGCCGCTGCTCTGTACGGTATTCGTTACTGCCTCGGCGTGACCAATCCCGACTCAGGCATCGCGGAAAAACAGTACGCACGCCATCCGTCACTGAATGACTACCGCCGACTGATCCCCTCACTGATGTGAAGGAGACGCCATGAAAGAAAAGCCCTCTGCTGATGTCAGGCTTGATAAATGGCTGTGGGCTGCACGCTTTTACAAAACGCGTGCGCTAGCCCGCGAAATGGTTGAAGGCGGTAAGGTGCATTACAACGGCCAGCGCAGCAAACCGAGCAAGATTGTCGAGCTGAACGCCACCCTCACCCTGCGCCAGGGAAATGACGAGCGAACGGTCATTATCAAGGCTATTACCGAGCAGCGTCGCCCGGCCACGGAAGCCGTTACGCTGTATGAAGAAACCGCGGAAAGCGTAGAAAAACGCGAAAAAGTGGCGCTGGCGCGTAAACTTAACGCGTTAACCATGCCGCACCCGGACAGGCGACCGGACAAGAAAGAGCGCCGCGACCTGTTACGATTTAAACATGGCGACAGCGAGTGACTGTCACCTGCAAGAGAGATGATTATGCCGCAACATGACCAATTACATCGTTATCTGTTTGAAAACTTTGCCGTGCGCGGCGAGCTGGTGACCGTTTCGGAAACCCTGCAACAGATCCTCGAAAATCATACTTACCCGCAGCCGGTCAAGAACGTGCTGGCTGAACTGCTGGTCGCCACCAGCCTGCTCACCGCCACGCTGAAGTTTGCCGGTGATATCACCGTACAGCTGCAGGGCGATGGTCCGCTGAGCCTGGCCGTCATTAACGGCAACAACAATCAGCAGATGCGCGGCGTGGCCCGTATGCAGGGCGATATCCCTGAAGGCGCTGATCTCAAAACGCTGGTAGGCAACGGCTACCTGGTGATCACCATTACCCCAGAAGAAGGCGAGCGCTATCAGGGCGTGGTTGGTCTGGAAGGCGACACGCTGGCCGCATGTCTGGAAGATTACTTCATGCGTTCTGAACAGCTGCCGACACGTCTGTTTATCCGTACTGGCGACGTCGATGGCAAACCCGCTGCTGGCGGGATGCTTCTGCAGGTAATGCCGGCGCAAAACGCGCAGGCAGATGATTTCGATCACCTGACAGCCCTGACCGAAACCATCAAAACTGAAGAGCTGTTAACGCTCCCGGCCAACGACGTGCTGTGGCGCTTGTACCACGAAGAAGAGGTTACTCTCTACGATCCGCAGGACGTTGAGTTCAAATGCACCTGTTCACGCGAACGCTGCGCTGGCGCACTGAAAACGCTGCCGGACGAAGAAGTGGACAGCATTCTGGCGGAAGAAGGCGAGATCGATATGCACTGCGATTACTGCGGGAGCCACTATCTGTTTAACGCCATGGACATTGCTGAGATCCGCAGCAACGCTTCCCCGGCGGACCCGCAGGTACATTAATCACCACTGCCTATCCGGCCCACTATCGTCGACCGGATAGGCGTTCGCACCGCCATCCATCAAAACGCTATCCGCAACACGCTCACTCGTTGTAATAATTCATCGGCAATCGAGTGCCATTAATAGTGATATCACGCCAAACTCTGGGGGCTGAATCCAGTTGATGATTCGCCACCGCCTGCAGCAGTTTATCCTTATTGAATCCTGCAGGTAGCTGACCTGATGCGATGAGTTCCCATTTATCCTCTTTCCTGGCAAAGACCAGACTCTCACCATCGCCAAAAGCATACAGCACCTGCTCAGGCTTACCATCAGCATTGAGGTCCTGATCGACCAGGACGCATGCATCCTGCTCAACGCAGGATGTAATGCGGTAGCTCTGCCCTTTGACAAACGCCCAGAAGTTCTCATCGGGTTGCCTGCTACCCGGAGCGATCATCACTTTCGGCGCTAGTTGAGTGGCAGTCAGGTTCTGCATGGGATCGCGACGTCCTTGCAGCAGTGAATTTAAGTCGCGCTGGCGCTTACTGTCTTGGTTAAACGCCGCATCTTTTTGTAATGCCTCCAACGCCGCACGTCCCGATTTTCCGCTATTACCCAACATATACAGGCTGACCTGATCCGGCTTAATTTTGCCGCTGTGATACAGCCCCATATGGCTGTTGACGCTGATGCGCCAGGCATCAATAACCGGCGACGACAGCAAAATCAACAGCCCCAACGCCAGCAACGACACGCAAAGAATCACCTTCCCCTGAAGCTCAAGCGGATTGCGCCCACGGCGTAAAATACTCGCCAGATAGCCAAACGACCAGAGCAGCAGCACGCAGACCACCAGCACGCCATATAAGCGCTCGGGCGTCCAACCGTACTGTTGAATTCGCACCCACAGTGACCAACCGGCAATCAGCATATAGATGGGCGCGACAACCAGGGCGCATTTGATCAGGTAGCGTAACGCGGCTGGATAGGGAAGCGCCTCTTTCTGCGGCTCGCGAACGATAGCCATCAACAGCAGCAGGAGCAGCGCCAGCGTTGACATCAACCCGGCCGCAGACACCCGCTGCGAGATAGCCTCCAGGCCGGTGAAGGGTAAGGTCAGTACAAACATCAGCGCCAGCAGCGCGACCAGGGGTAACAGACCGGTGGCGATCAAAGTCAGTAACTTTTGGACCGCCGCAACCAGACGCGACTGCGTGCGGGTCAGTACCACCGCCAGTGCGGTAACCAGGCCAAAGGCCACGTAGCCAAACCAGTCGGTATCAAAGAAAAGCGTGTCGAAGAAGGTAATACCAACGAGCTTAAACATCTCGCTCCATAGCAGGAGCACCATCCAGAACAGACCGTTGGCGACAAAGACAATCAGTAACGTCAGCGCATTAAGCCACAAACTCGTATAAAACTGCGCATAGCGCGCCTGCTGGCGGGATGCGTGGAGCGAGTACTGAATCCATGGCAATGCCAGCATCGCCATCAGCAGTAAGCGCCAGCCGTACAACATAAAAATATCATTTTGCCGCCACTTATCACTGCCCTCGACTTGCCACTTTAGCCAGACGCTCATCGCCAGCACGACAACAAAGATCAGCGCCATCAAGTACCACAGCGCACGTTGTTTAAAAGAGACAACGGTGAGCAAAAGCGCCGAGGAGAGAGCAATTGTCGCGGGCATGCCATAGAACAGCCAGCCGTCATTATGCGGCACCAGATATGTCATCAGCAGGTAGCACAATATCCCCTGTAACAGGCCGATAGATATCATGCCCCAGCGAGTAGTACGTGAAAGTTCAACACTATCCATGTCGTCACCCAGAATGAAGAGAAAAGGTAATTATTGCATCAACTTCACAATTTTGAGCATTGATAGGCCGATCCCGGACCACTGCGACGGGAAGTGAATCGATATTGTTTATGTATGAGTTACGTTATTTTCTTACGTGAATGCGATTACACTCACAAGTTTCCCGCCAAAAACACTCTCTATTAACGTTTTAAGAACATTTTCCACAACAAAAAAGGGTTTCCTGCCATAATATCCGCCTCTTTGTGACAGGAGTCGCAGCGCATTCGGTTATCCGTGATTTTCCCGGATGCGTAAATCTATGAGCCTTGTCGCGGTTAGCAATCCCTAAAAAACCTTACTATTCCAGGTAATACATATTGGCTAAGGAGCAGTGAAATGCGTGTGAACAACAGTTTAACCCCGCAAGATCTCAAGGCTTATGGTATCAATGACGTTCAGGATATCGTTTACAATCCAGACTACGACACGCTTTTCCAGGAGGAACTTGATCCAAACCTGGAAGGTTATGAGCGTGGCGTGTTAACAAACCTGGGCGCCGTTGCCGTTGATACCGGTATCTTTACCGGACGTTCGCCAAAGGATAAGTATATTGTCCGTGACGACACCACGCGCGACACGCTCTGGTGGTCCGACAAAGGTAAAGGTAAGAACGACAACAAACCGCTCTCCCCGGAAACCTGGCAGCATCTGAAAGGATTAGTCACCCAGCAGCTTTCCGGCAAGCGTCTGTTTATCATTGATGCATTCTGCGGCGCTAACGCCGATACCCGCCTTTCCGTACGCTTCATTACCGAAGTAGCCTGGCAGGCGCATTTTGTTAAAAACATGTTCATCCGCCCAAGCGACGAAGAGCTGGTTGATTTCAAACCTGATTTCATCGTGATGAATGGCGCTAAATGCACTAACCCGCAATGGAAAGAGCAGGGTCTGAACTCCGAAAACTTCGTGGCTTTCAACCTGACTGAGCGTATCCAGTTGATTGGTGGCACCTGGTACGGCGGCGAAATGAAGAAAGGTATGTTCTCCGTAATGAACTACCTGCTGCCGCTGAAAGGCATTGCCTCCATGCACTGCTCGGCAAACGTCGGGGAAAAAGGTGATGTGGCAGTCTTCTTTGGCCTGTCCGGTACGGGTAAAACAACGCTGTCCACCGATCCGAAACGCCGCCTGATTGGCGATGACGAACACGGCTGGGATGACGACGGCGTGTTTAACTTTGAAGGCGGTTGCTACGCGAAGACCATCAAACTGTCTAAAGATGCCGAGCCGGAAATCTACAACGCAATCCGTCGTGACGCGCTGCTGGAAAACGTCACCGTGCGCGCAGATGGTTCCATCGACTTCGACGACGGTTCCAAAACCGAAAACACCCGCGTGTCCTACCCGATTTATCACATCGATAACATCGTTAAGCCGGTGTCAAAAGCGGGTCACGCCACCAAAGTGATCTTCCTGACCGCCGATGCGTTTGGCGTGCTGCCGCCGGTCTCTCGCCTGACGGCAGACCAAACCCAGTACCACTTCCTGTCTGGCTTCACCGCCAAACTGGCCGGTACCGAACGTGGCGTCACCGAACCGACCCCAACCTTCTCAGCCTGCTTTGGCGCAGCATTCCTGTCACTGCACCCAACGCAGTACGCAGAAGTACTGGTGAAACGTATGCAGGCGGCAGGTGCGCAGGCATATCTGGTTAACACCGGCTGGAACGGTACCGGCAAGCGTATCTCTATCAAAGATACCCGCGCGATTATCGACGCTATCCTGAACGGTTCGCTGGATGACGCAGAAACGTTCCGTCTGCCGATGTTTGACCTGGCTATCCCAACCGAGCTGCCGGGCGTGGATACTCGCATTCTCGATCCGCGTAATACCTATGCTTCTCCGGAGCAGTGGCAGGAAAAAGCCAACGCGCTGGCAAAACTGTTTATCGAGAACTTCGAGAAATACACCGATACCCCTGCGGGTGAAGCGCTGGTTAGCGCCGGACCGAAGCTGTAACGAAGAGTGCCGGATGGCGGTTTCGCCTTATCCGGCCTACAGCAACAAAAAGGGAGGCATTTCGCCTCCCTTTCTTATGCGTCTTTCGTGGTGCCTTGCGCGCGAGTGAAGGGAACCGGAAGCCAGGCGCGGATCGACAACCCTCCTCGTTCACTGGTGCCAATTTCCAGCATACCGTTATGGTTATCGATAATACGCTGCACAATCGCCAGCCCCAGGCCCGTGCCGCTGGTACTACGTGCGCTGTCGCCGCGAACAAACGGCTGGAACAGGTGTTTACGCTGCTCAGGCTTGATGCCCGGACCATCATCTTCTACCTGGAACCAGGCGCGATGCGTCTCCGTACCGCTGCTGACCTTAATCCAGCCGTTGCCGTAACGGGCGGCGTTAACCACCATATTGGCAACCGCACGCTTGATTGACAGCGGGTGCATTTTCACCTGAATGCTACCCGGCAGCAGCGCAGTTTCGATTTCACGTTCATAGCCGCTTTCCGCTGCGACCACTTCGCCTAACACCGAGTTCAGATCCGCCATCTCCATCGGCATCTCCTGACCGGTACGCAGATAATCGATAAACTGCTCGATAATGGCATTACACTCTTCGATGTCCTTATTGATGGATTCCGCGAGATAACCATCCTCTTCGCCCATCATTTCGGTCGCCAGACGAATACGCGTCAGCGGAGTACGTAAATCGTGGCTCACGCCCGCCATTAACAGCGTACGGTCATCGGCCAGTTGCTTCACACCCGCAGCCATATGGTTAAAGGCTCGGGTAACGGAGCGCACCTCTGAAGCGCCATACTCACGCAGCGGCGGCGGAATGATACCTTTACCCACCTGCAGCGCCGCATGTTCAAGATCCACCAGCGGTCGGTTCTGGATACGGATAAACAGCCACGCGCCACCGATAGCCAACAGCATAATCGCCAGCGTGTAGCGGAACAGCGGTGAGAAATCGCCCTGATGGATCTCCGTCAGCGGCACGCGTACCCAGATATTGGGCGACAGCCAGGTTTTCAGCCATACGACCGGCGAGCTTTTGTTCACCTCAACGCGGACTTCCGTCGGACCGCCCAGCTGCTGCGCCATCTGATGGCTTAAGAATTCATAGTGTTGCGCCCAACGCAGTCCAGCTTCTTCAGCGGCCTCGTTGGAATAGAGGGAAATACCCAGCTCACGATAAATTTCCCGGCGGAATGCGGGCGGCACCACCAGTTGCGTACCGTCCTCCAGCTGCAGTTTATCGGTCATCAGCATACGAACTTCGTAGGCCAGGACCTTATTAAACTGCTGGAGGCTCGGCAGTATCGCGAAGTTCAGCACTACCAGGTAAGTCGTCACCAGGCTGGCAAACAGCAAGGTGACGATGAGCAATAACGTGCGGGCAAACGAACTTCGTGGCGAGAAGCGCATTCGCCTCATGCTTTAGAACCGTCCGGAACAAAGACGTAGCCGAGACCCCACACGGTCTGAATGTAGCGCGGATGCGCCGGGTCCTCTTCCACCATACGACGCAGGCGAGAAATCTGGACATCGATAGAACGCTCCATCGCCGAATATTCACGACCACGGGCCAGGTTCATCAGCTTGTCGCGGGACAGCGGCTCGCGCGGGTGGCTTACCAGCGCTTTCAGTACTGCAAATTCCCCGCTGGTGAGCGGCATTGGCTCATCTTCACGGAACATTTCACGCGTACCGAGGTTCAGTTTAAACTTACCAAAAGCAATGACCGCTTCTTCCTGAGAAGGCGCGCCCGGCAGTTCGTTCGCCTGACGACGCAGTACAGCGCGAATACGCGCCAGCAGTTCTCGCGGGTTAAACGGTTTCGGAATGTAATCGTCAGCGCCGATTTCCAGCCCAACGATACGATCGACTTCTTCACCCTTCGCCGTGACCATAATGATCGGCATCGGGTTGCTTTGACTGCGCAGGCGACGGCAAATAGACAGGCCATCTTCTCCCGGCAGCATTAAATCCAGCACCATCAGGTGAAAGGACTCACGGGTCAGCAGACGATCCATCTGCTCAGCGTTAGCGACGCTTCGAACCTGGAAGCCCTGCTCGGTCAGATAACGCTCCAGAAGCGCACGCAAGCGCATGTCGTCATCGACCACCAGAATCTTATAGTTCTCTTGCATTGTTATTACTCCCAAAGGTTCGCAACAATTAAGTGTATATTCTTAAGAAAGCTAACGTGAGTCACCAGCGAATTCTGGTATGAATTCCAGGCTAAATTGTTACAAAGCATATTAAACAGCAGCTTAAGTATACAATGTTTCTCGCAATACATTATTTATTCTGTTGATATGCTCGCGTAATACTAATTGTGCGCATCATCACAGAGTCGAAGGTAAAACAATAAGATGAAAACGCCCCTGATAACCCGCGAAGGGTATGAAAAACTCAAACAAGAGCTGAATTACCTCTGGCGTGAAGAGCGCCCGGAAGTCACCAAAAAGGTTACCTGGGCCGCAAGTCTGGGTGACCGCAGCGAAAATGCCGACTACCAGTATAATAAAAAGCGTCTGCGTGAGATCGACCGCCGTGTCCGTTATTTGACCAAGTGCATGGAGAATTTGAAAATCGTCGATTACTCCCCGCAGCAAGAGGGCAAAGTCTTCTTTGGCGCGTGGGTCGAGATAGAAAATGACGATGGCGACATCCGTAAATTCCGTATTGTCGGCTACGATGAGATCTTCGGTCGTAAAGATTACATTTCTATCGACTCACCGATGGCGCGGGCGCTGCTGAAAAAAGAGGTCGGCGATCTCGCGATAGTCAACACCCCTGGTGGTGAAGCCAGCTGGTACGTGAACGAAATTGAATACGTTAAGTGAGACCGGAACAATCCGAAGCCCCGGTAGATGACTGGCATTTTTGCCAGTCAATCCGTATAACTATCCCCTGATTTTTTATCCTATAGACGAAGCTATCCATGATGAATGATTCTTTCTGCCGCATTATCGCAGGTGAAATTCAGGCTCGTGCTGAACAGGTAGAAGCTGCCGTTCGCCTGCTTGACGAAGGGAACACCGTGCCGTTTATCGCACGTTATCGTAAGGAAATCACCGGCGGTCTGGACGATACGCAACTGCGTAATCTGGAGACCCGTCTGGGATATCTGCGTGAACTGGAAGACCGCCGTCAGGCAATCCTGAAATCTATCGGCGAGCAAGGCAAACTGACCGACGATCTGGCGAACGCGATCAACGGCACGTTAAGTAAGACCGAACTCGAAGATCTCTATCTGCCGTACAAACCTAAGCGCCGCACCCGTGGGCAGATAGCCATTGAGGCCGGACTGGAGCCGCTGGCAGATCTGCTGTGGAACGAACCGTCCCATGACCCGGAAACCGAAGCCGCAAAATATCTCAACGCTGAAAACGGCGTGGCCGATACCAAAGCCGCCCTCGATGGCGCACGCTACATTCTGATGGAGCGCTTCGCCGAAGACGCTGCGCTGCTGGCAAAAGTGCGTGATTATTTGTGGAAAAACGCCCATCTGGTTGCCGCCGTGGTTAGTGGTAAAGAAGAGGAAGGCGCTAAGTTCCGCGACTACTTCGATCACCACGAACCTATTTCTACCGTTCCATCCCACCGTGCGCTGGCCATGTTCCGTGGTCGTAACGAAGGCGTATTGCAGCTTTCACTAAATGCCGATCCGCAATTCGATGAGCCGCCAAAAGAGAGCCACGGCGAGCAGATTATCCAGGATCACCTGGGACTGCGCCTGAACAACGCCCCCGCTGACAGCTGGCGTAAAGGCGTTGTTAGCTGGACGTGGCGCATCAAAGTGCTGATGCACCTTGAAACTGAGCTGATGGGTACCGTGCGTGAACGTGCGGAAGATGAAGCGATCAACGTCTTTGCCCGTAACCTGCATGACCTGCTGATGGCCGCCCCGGCCGGGCTGCGCGCCACAATGGGTCTCGATCCGGGTCTGCGTACCGGTGTAAAAGTGGCAGTGGTTGATGGTACCGGCAAGCTGGTCGCGACCGACACTATTTATCCGCATACCGGCCAGGCAGCCAAAGCCGCCGTTGCCGTGGCGGCGTTGTGTGAAAAATACAACGTTGAGCTGGTCGCGATTGGTAACGGCACGGCGTCGCGCGAAACCGAGCGTTTCTTCCTCGACGTACAGAAACAATTCCCGAAAGTGACCGCGCAGAAGGTGATCGTCAGCGAAGCCGGGGCATCGGTTTACTCTGCTTCCGAGCTGGCGGCGCTGGAGTTCCCGGATCTCGATGTTTCGCTGCGTGGCGCGGTGTCTATCGCCCGTCGTTTGCAGGATCCGTTGGCGGAGCTGGTGAAAATCGATCCGAAATCTATCGGCGTGGGCCAGTATCAGCACGATGTAAGCCAGACGCAGCTGGCGCGCAAGCTGGATGCGGTGGTGGAAGACTGCGTGAACGCCGTCGGTGTCGATCTGAATACCGCTTCCGTGCCGCTGCTGACCCGCGTTGCTGGCCTGACGCGCATGATGGCGCAAAACATCGTCGCCTGGCGCGATGAGAACGGTCAGTTTCAGAACCGTCAGCAACTGCTAAAAGTTAGCCGCCTGGGGCCAAAAGCCTTTGAACAATGCGCGGGCTTCCTGCGTATCAACCATGGCGATAACCCACTGGATGCTTCTACCGTTCACCCGGAAGCTTATCCGATTGTGGAACGCATTCTGGCCGCAACCGAGCAATCGCTGCGTGACCTGATGGGCAACAGCAACGAACTACGCAATCTGAAAGCAGCCGATTTTACCGACGAACGCTTCGGGGTACCGACCGTCACCGACATCATCAAAGAGCTGGAAAAACCGGGCCGCGACCCGCGTCCTGAATTTAAAACCGCGCAGTTTGCTGATGGCGTAGAAACCATGAACGATCTGCTGCCGGGAATGATTCTGGAAGGTGCAGTCACTAACGTCACGAACTTCGGCGCGTTTGTTGATATTGGCGTTCATCAGGATGGTCTGGTGCATATCTCTTCATTGTCGAATAAGTTCGTCGAAGATCCACACACCGTGGTGAAAGCGGGCGACATTGTGAAAGTGAAAGTGCTGGAAGTTGACCTGCAACGTAAGCGTATCGCACTGACCATGCGTCTGGACGAGCAGCCGGGTGAAACCAATGCGCGTCGCGGCGGCGGGAATAACGATCGCACTCAAAGCAATCGCCCGGCGCCAAAAGCCGCGAAACCTCGTGGTCGTGACGCACAGCCTGCGGGTAACAGCGCCATGATGGATGCGCTGGCGGCGGCAATGGGTAAAAAACGCTAGTATGGCTTTTGTGCCGGATGGGGGTGTAACCTCCTTATCCGGCTAACTTGTTGCAATTAATTTGTAAGCCGGATAACACGCGTGAGCGTCGCCATCCGGCATATTTAGTCTATTTCCCGCTTTCTACCGCCATATATTTATCACTTCATTAACAGATGAAACCTTAATTAAACATTAAGATCCTCACTAATTATTTCCGTGAATCATTCGTTCTCAACCAGAATAAATATTGAGGAATATCAAAATTGGCGCAAATTATTATCCAATTGTACATTCCGTCACATTTATTCTATTGATGATAGAAACCATTCTCATTATCATTGATCTGTTGATTATTTACTCTTTCCTTACGTTGGCTAATCATCTGGCCTCATGCCGCCTTGCCGCCCCATGAGGTAATCATCCAGTTAGCGAGATATAAGTAGGTCCCTATGCAATTCACTCCTGACAGTGCGTGGAAAATTACCGGTTTTGCCCGTGAAATCAGCCCGGCTTATCGTCAGAAACTGTTGTCACTTGGCATGCTACCCGGCTCCTCTTTCAACGTGGTACGCGTCGCCCCACTCGGCGATCCTATCCATATCGAAACGCGTCGCGTAAGTCTGGTATTGCGTAAGAAAGATCTGGCGTTATTAGAAGTGGAAGCGGTTTCCTGTTAATACAGTGAGTCTATAAAAATGAAAAAACTAACCATTGGTTTAATTGGCAATCCTAATTCCGGCAAGACTACTTTATTCAACCAGCTTACCGGCGCACGCCAGCGTGTAGGCAACTGGGCTGGCGTTACCGTTGAGCGTAAAGAAGGTCATTTCGCAACGACGGACCACCAGGTCACGCTGGTTGATTTACCCGGCACCTATTCTCTGACGACAATCTCATCCCAGACCTCTCTCGATGAGCAGATCGCCTGTCACTATATTTTAAGCGGCGACGCGGATCTCTTGATCAACGTGGTCGATGCTTCAAACCTTGAACGCAACCTCTACCTGACGTTGCAACTGCTTGAGCTGGGCATCCCCTGCATCGTCGCGTTGAATATGCTGGATATTGCCGAGAAGCAGCAAATCCGTATTGATATCGATGCCCTCTCCGCTCGCCTTGGCTGCCCGGTGGTTCCGCTGGTATCCACCCGCGCCCGCGGCATTGAAGCGCTGAAACTGGCGATCGATCGCTACAAAGAAAACGACACCGTCGAGCTGGTTCATTATGCCCAACCGCTGCTGCAGGAAGCGGATTCCCTCGCCGATGCGATGGCCAAAGATATGCCGTTAAAACAGCGCCGCTGGCTGGGCCTGCAGATGCTGGAAGGCGATATCTACAGCCGGGCCTACGCGGGGGATGCCGCGCAAAACCTTGATGCCGCCATTGCACGTCTGAGCGAGACAATGGACGATCCGGCACTGCATATCGCCGATGCGCGCTATCAGTGCATTGCAGCTATCTGCGATACCGTCAGCAACACCCTGACGGCAGAGCCGAGCCGCTTCACCACCGCAGTAGATAAAATCGTCCTCAACCGCTTCCTCGGGCTGCCGATTTTCCTGTTCGTGATGTACCTGATGTTCCTGCTCGCCATCAACATTGGCGGCGCGCTGCAACCGTTGTTTGACGTCGGCTCCGTAGCGCTCTTTATCCATGGTATTCAGTGGATTGGCTACACGCTGCACTTCCCGGACTGGCTCACTATCTTTTTGGCGCAAGGTCTTGGCGGCGGGATTAACACCGTGCTGCCACTGGTACCGCAAATCGGCATGATGTACCTGTTCCTCTCCTTCCTTGAAGACTCCGGTTACATGGCGCGCGCCGCGTTTGTAATGGACCGTCTGATGCAGGCGCTGGGACTGCCGGGCAAATCGTTTGTCCCGCTGATCGTCGGCTTTGGCTGTAACGTACCGTCAGTGATGGGCGCACGTACGCTGGACGCCCCGCGTGAACGTCTGATGACTATCATGATGGCACCGTTTATGTCCTGTGGCGCTCGCCTGGCGATTTTCGCCGTCTTTGCCGCAGCGTTCTTTGGTCAGAACGGTGCGCTGGCGGTCTTCTCACTGTACGTACTGGGTATCGTTATGGCGGTATTGACCGGTCTGATGCTCAAACACACCATCATGCGTGGCGAAGCAACGCCGTTCGTGATGGAGCTGCCTGTGTACCACGTGCCGCACATTAAGAGTCTGATTATTCAGACCTGGCAACGCCTGAAAGGCTTCGTTCTGCGTGCGGGTAAAGTCATCATCATCGTCAGCATTTTCCTCAGCGCGTTTAACAGTTTCTCGCTGAGCGGAAAAATCGTCGACAACATCAACGACTCTGCTCTCGCCTCCGTCAGCCGCGTAATCACGCCGATCTTCAAGCCGATTGGCGTTCACGAAGATAACTGGCAGGCAACCGTAGGTCTGTTCACCGGCGCGATGGCGAAAGAAGTGGTTGTCGGTACGCTGAACACGCTCTATACCGCAGAAAACATTCAGGAAGAAGAGTTCAACCCGGCAGATTTCCACCTCGGTGACGAGCTGCTCGGCGCGGTAGATGAGACCTGGCAAAGCCTGAAAGACACCTTCAGCCTGAGCGTACTGGCTAACCCTATTGAAGCCAGCAAGGGCGACGGTGAAATGGCTACGGGTGCAATGGGCGTGATGGGCGAAAAATTTGGCAGTGCTGCCGCCGCTTACAGCTACCTGATTTTCGTGCTGCTGTATGTGCCGTGTATTTCGGTAATGGGCGCTATTGCACGTGAATCCAGCCGTGGCTGGATGAGCTTCTCGATTCTGTGGGGCCTGAACATCGCCTACTCTCTGTCGACGCTGTTTTATCAGGCGGTCAGCTACAAAGAGCACCCGACCCACAGCCTGGTGTGCATTTTAGCTGTCATCCTGTTTAACATTGTGTTGCTGGGCCTGCTGCGTCGAGCTCGCAGTCGCGTGGATCTCGCACTGCTGGCGACCAACAGGACGGCAAGCTCCTGCTGTTCCAGCACCACTGGCGACTGCCACTAAGGTTATCGACAATGGCATCGCTTATTCAGGTTCGTGATTTATTGGCTTTGCGGGGACGCATGGAGGCAACTCAAATTAGCCACACGCTGCACACCCCGCAGCCCATGATTGACGCCATGCTGAATCAGTTAGAAAAGATGGGCAAAGCGGTGCGGATTCAGGAAGATGCCGACGGGTGTCTTTCCGGAAGCTGCAAGAGTTGTCCGGAAGGTAAAGCCTGCCTGCGCGAGTGGTGGGCTTTGCGCTAGTTCGATGCCGGATGGCGCTACGCTTCCGGTCTAAAAATGACTGCAAACGTCCTGGCCGGATAAAGCGTTTATGCTGATATCCGGCTTTTTGCGTAATGGATTCCACAAAGATGTCTCTGTTTCAGCAAAGCTGATCTATCCTCCAGCCTGTCGCGCATCGTTATCAACTCGTGAATGATTACTGGCGACCAGGGAAGTAGAGTCTCGTCATCTTGTTTCTCAGGTGACGGATCGCCATGAATACTGACACGACTGCTACACCGCATGACGCGATTTTTAAAACGTTCTTAAACCACCCTGCTACCGCACGCGACTTTCTTCGACTCCATCTTCCAGCCTCTTTGCAAAAACTGTGCGATCTGAACACGCTACAACTGGAATCGGGCAGCTTCATAGAGGACGATTTGCGCGCGTACTATTCCGATGTGCTGTGGTCATTAAAAACCCGCGAAGGCGATGGCTATATTTACACCATCATTGAGCATCAGAGCACCGCCGATGCCCATATGGCATTTCGGCTGATGCGTTATGCCATTGCGGTCATGCATCGTCATTTGGCGGCAGGTCACAAAAAACTCCCGCTAGTGATACCCATGCTTTTTTATCATGGCGCGGCAAGTCCATACCCCTACTCACTCTGCTGGCTGGACGAATTTGACGACCCAAAGGCCGCCAGACAACTTTATACCGCAGCGTTTCCACTGATCGATATCACCGTGGTTCCCGATGACGAGATCATGCAGCATCGCCGGATGGCGCTGTTGGAACTCATCCAAAAACATATTCGTAAACGCGATTTGATGGGGCTGGTAGAAAAACTGGTCATCCTGCTTATTAAAGGACACGCTAATGACAGCCAGTTGAAAGCCTTGTTTAATTATCTAATGCAGGTCGGGGACACCGCACATTTTACCGCGTTTCTTCATGAGGTCGCCGAACGTTTACCCCAACATAAGGAAAAGTTGATGACTATCGCCGAAAGATTACGACAAGAAGGGCATCTTAATGGTCTTCAGGAAGGTCATATGAAAGGGTTACAAGAGGGATTACAAGAAGGGTTACAAACGGGCTTGCAACAAGGTAAACGAGAGGAAGCTTTACGTATTGCATCAACCCTGCAGGCTGATGGTATCGACCCGCTGACCATCTTCAGAATTACCGGCCTGACCGCTGAGGATCTGGCTACGCGCAGCCATTAATCTCAAGCCCGGTAAGCGTGGCTCTACCGGGCAACACAACAGATTTATAGGCGTTTTTTTAACGCCACCAGCGCTGCACAGAACTCTGCAGGATGCGAGATAAACGGTGCATGCGCCGCTTTAGCAAATATCAACGACTCGCTATGCGGCCACAGGGCATCGAGCATTGGGACCACTTTGCGCGGAACCAGTCCATCGAGATAGCCGTACAACCGCAGAAAAGGCATGTCCACAGCGCACAGAGGCTCACGCAGATCGACCGTTTTCAGGATCTCCAGTCCGCCATTGAGCACCTCGACATTCGGCATGGGTAACGCCAGAACTGTTTTCTTCAGTGCCCGCGCATCCTGACGCGCGGTGTCCGTGCCCATCGTCTGCAACGCCAGAAAACGTTCCACCGTACGCTGGAAATCTTCGCTCAACTGCTGCTGGAAACCTGCCAGCACTTCTGGCTTGATACCCGGCCACTCGTCGCGCGCGCTAAAGCAAGGGGAAGACGCCACGGTCACCAGCGCCTGAACACGTTCAGGATGGGTTAACGCCACCTGGCTTGCGACCAGCCCGCCCAGACTCCAGCCGAGCCAGATGGCTTTCTCCGGCGCCTGTTTTACTACCCGCTCAGCCATCTCTTCCAGCGACATTGCGCCGAACCCCTGGCTGCGACCAAATCCCGGTAAGTCGACAAGATGCAGCGTGAAATGCGAACTCAATTCCTCGCTTATGCAATGCCACACTTGCGCATTCAGTCCCCATCCGTGCAGCAGCACAAGATGGCAATTTCCCGAACCCTGGGTCTGCCACCAGATGTCATTCATCAGTTATTGTTCTCTTTTAGCCTGAAAGGATGCTTCTATGCTAACAGTACCGGGATTGTGCTGGCTATGCCGAATGCCCCTGACGTTAGGGCATTGGGGGATCTGTTCAGTCTGCACACGGGCAACGCATCAGCACGTCAGCCGGTGCCCTCAATGTGGACTCCCTGCCGCGCATACCGTCGTTCCCTGCGGGCGCTGTCTGCAAAAACCACCGCCGTGGCAGCGACTGGTTACCGTCAGCGACTATGCTCCGCCATTGAGCGGGCTTATCCATCAGCTCAAGTTTTCCCGACGTGGCGAAATGGCCCCCGCTCTTTCACGCTTGTTGTTGCTGGAGGTATTACAGGCCCGGCGCGTCAGCGGTCTTCCTCTGCCGGACAGGCTCGTCAGCGTCCCGCTCTGGCAACGCCGGCACTGGCGCAGAGGGTTTAATCAGAGCGACTTACTGTGTCGTCCCCTGGCACGCTGGCTAGGCTGCGACTGGGACAGCCGGGCCATCACGCGGGTTCGGGCAACCGCCACACAGCACCATCTCAGCGCCCGATTACGTAAACGTAACCTGAAAAACGCCTTTCGCCTTGAATTGCCAGTGCAGGGACTCCATATGGTCATTGTGGATGATGTCGTCACTACCGGAAGTACCGTCGCGGAAATCGCGCAGCTGCTTTTACGCAACGGCGCGGCGACTGTCCAGGTATGGTGCCTGTGTCGAACCTTGTAGAGCCTCGATGATGGGCGTATTATAACCAAGTAAAATAGTCAACTATTAGGCCATTACTATGATCCATATTTCCGATGCTGCACAAGCGCACTTTGCCAAACTGCTGGCAAATCAGGAAGAAGGGACACAAATCCGCGTATTTGTGATTAATCCCGGCACGCCTAACGCTGAATGCGGCGTTTCTTATTGTCCGCCGGACGCCGTGGAAGCAACCGACACCGCCATTAAATTTGACCTGCTGACCGCATATGTTGATGAACTGAGCGCACCGTATCTGGAAGATGCTGAAATCGATTTCGTTACCGACCAGTTAGGCTCCCAACTGACCCTGAAAGCACCAAACGCCAAAATGCGTAAAGTTGCCGATGATGCGCCGCTGATGGAACGCGTGGAGTACATGCTGCAATCACAGATCAACCCACAGCTGGCAGGTCACGGTGGTCGCGTCTCTCTGATGGAAATCACCGATGAAGGCTACGCTATTCTGCAGTTTGGCGGCGGATGTAACGGCTGTTCAATGGTAGATGTAACGCTGAAAGAAGGTATCGAGAAGCAGCTGCTGGCTGAATTCCCTGAACTGAAAGGCGTTCGCGATTTAACCGAACACCAGCGCGGCGAGCACTCTTACTACTAACGCCCCAACCTGTAGAATCTCCGTAGGCCCGTTAAGACGCATCCGCGCCGCCATCGGGCATTGATGCCGGATGGCAGCGTAATCGCTTTATCCGGCCTACAACCTTGCATTTCTCCGCATATTTCCTGCAACAATCCCCCTCATAATTTGACCAGCCTCTCATAATTTAAATTTTGCCTGCCCAGGTGATTTTCAAGCGCCGCATGTTACCCGTATCATTCGCATCAGCACCTAACACACACATAACAGCCAGCTAAACTGATTAGTTTTGAAGGCAACCAGCATTGGTGCTGAGAATGCTCTGTTCCCGGTCGGGACAATCGGAATTTGTCATCTAAACACTGACGTTACCCATAACAAAGTAAAGGCCAGGTAAATCATGCCATTAGTCATCGTTGCTATCGGTGTAATCTTGTTACTCCTCCTGATGATCCGTTTCAAAATGAACGGTTTCATCGCTCTCGTCCTGGTGGCGCTTGCTGTCGGATTGATGCAAGGGATGCCACTGGATAAAGTCATCGGTTCGATTAAAGCCGGTGTCGGCGGAACCCTTGGCAGCCTCGCCCTGATTATGGGTTTTGGCGCCATGCTGGGCAAAATGCTGGCGGACTGCGGCGGCGCACAGCGCATCGCAACCACCCTGATTGCTAAATTCGGCAAAAAACATATTCAGTGGGCGGTGGTATTAACCGGCTTCACCGTCGGTTTTGCCCTGTTCTACGAAGTCGGCTTCGTGCTGATGCTGCCGCTGGTGTTCACCATCGCCGCTGCTGCCAACATCCCGCTGCTGTATGTTGGCGTGCCGATGGCTGCTGCGCTGTCCGTAACTCACGGCTTCCTGCCGCCGCACCCAGGTCCGACCGCTATTGCCACCATTTTCCATGCAGATATGGGTAAAACCCTGCTGTTTGGTACGATTCTGGCAATCCCGACCGTTATTCTCGCCGGTCCGGTGTACGCTCGCTTCCTGAAAGGCATCGATAAGCCAATCCCGGAAGGTTTGTACAGCGCGAAAACGTTTACTGAAGAAGAGATGCCTGGCTTTGGCGTCAGCGTCTGGACCTCCCTGGTACCGGTTATCCTGATGGCGATGCGCGCCGTGGCGGAGATGATTCTGCCAAAAGGCCACGCTTTCCTGACGGTGGCAGAATTCCTGGGTGACCCGGTTATGGCAACGCTTATCGCGGTGCTGATTGCAATGTTCACTTTTGGTCTGAACCGTGGACGTTCGATGGATCAGATCAACGACACGCTGGTGTCCTCCATCAAAATCATCGCGATGATGCTGTTGATCATTGGTGGTGGCGGTGCCTTCAAACAGGTCCTGGTGGATAGCGGCGTGGACAAGTACATCGCGTCAATGATGCACGGTTCAAACGTTTCTCCGCTGCTGATGGCATGGTCTATCGCTGCGGTACTGCGTATCGCACTGGGCTCCGCAACCGTTGCAGCGATCACCGCTGGTGGGATTGTGGCACCGCTGATTGCAACGACCGGCGTAAGCCCTGAGCTAATGGTTATTGCGGTTGGTTCCGGTTCCGTCATTTTCTCCCACGTGAACGATCCGGGCTTCTGGCTGTTCAAGGAGTACTTCAACTTGACCATCGGTGAAACCATCAAGTCATGGTCAATGCTGGAAACCATTATCTCCGTCTGCGGTCTGGTAGGGTGTCTGCTGCTGGGTATGGTGGTCTGATAAAACTGTGCCGGGTGGCGCTTCGCTTACCCGGCCTACCTGCTATCACCCTAAAAAAGCCGGGGAAATCCCCGGCTTTTTTACTTCTCCTTCGCGGCCGCTTTTCGGCGCTTATCCAAATCCTTAATCAGCTTGTTCACACCGTCATCGGCAAACATCTGCTCCAGCGTGGCGGTGAGCTTACGCCGCCAGTTTTTGTACTGGTTGCTGGTCCCCGGAATATTGACAGGCTCAGCCATATCCAGCCAGTCTTCCGGTTGCAGGCCCAACAGCGCACTGTTGCTGTCAGCGATGTAGCGTTGCATGCCGCGATTAAGAATCGGCGTCATCGACATCAGTGACGCCTTGTGACCAGCACGTTTTGGCAGGCACCCGTATTTGTGCAGCGCGTCCAGCAGCCCCTGTTTCGCCAGTTCTCTGTCCTGATACAACCCACGCAGCACGACTTCATCCGGGTACAGACCCAGCGCCTTACCCAGCGTCAGATCGCCGCTATCCCAATAACCTTTAAGCGTAGGAAGGTCATGCGTCGCCGCGACTGCCATTGATTGTTCCGGGTACGCTTTCGGCGCGCGGAAATTTTTCTCATGGTCATTCTCAAAATAAAGCACTTTGTAGGAGTACACGCCGCTGTCACGCAGCTTGCTGACGATCTCTACCGGCACAGTCCCCAGATCTTCACCAATTACCATGCAGTGATGACGTTTACTTTCCAGCGCCAGAATTGAAAGCAGATCGTCGACCGGATAATGCACGTAGGCGCCGTGATCGGCAGTTTCACCGTAAGGGATCCACCACAGACGCAGCATCGACATAACATGGTCGATACGCAACGCACCGCAGTTCTGCATATTGGCACGCAGCAGTTCGATAAACGGTTCGTAAGCGCGTGCCGTGATGATATGCGGATCCATCGGCGGCAATCCCCAGTTTTGCCCGAGCGGACCGAGAATATCCGGCGGTGCGCCAACCGAGGCTTTCAGGCAATACAACTCGCGGTCGCACCAGGTTTCCGCCCCGCCTTCGGCCACGCCGACAGCCAGATCGCGATATAATCCAATCGGCATCGCAAAGCCCAGGCTGGTTTTCCAGCAATCAGCAAACTGGGTATACGCCAGCCACTGCAACCACAGGTAGAAATCCACTTCATCACGATGCTCTTCGCAAAAGCGTTTTACTTCTGGCGAATCCACCGACTGGAAAGCTTGCGGCCACACCGGCCAGCCCCAGCGCAGTGCGTCCTCTTTCACCTGATGTGCATGCAGCGCGTCAAAGGCCGCCTGCCAGTACAGGCTATCCCCTTCCTGAATCACAAACTGACGAAATGCCGCCATCTGCTCATCGTCACGTGCAGAGAAGCTTTTCCACGCCATACGCAGCGCTGTCATCTTCAATGCGGTAACGGCAGAATAATCAACCCACTCGGTATCACGCGCGCGTTGCAGAGCTTGCTGAGTCGCGGGTTTCTGCCACCAGGCCTGCGCCTCTTTACTCAGGCGGAAATCGTCTACTGCGTTCACATCTATATAAATAACGTTCAACCAGCGGCGTGACGACGGGCTGTACGGACTGGCACTCTCCGGGTTCGCCGGATACAGCGCGTGAATCGGATTCAGGCCGATAAACGCGCCGCCGCGTTGCGCCACCTCCACCAGCATGGCACGGAGATCGCCAAAGTCGCCAATCCCCCAGTTTTTTTCTGAACGCAGGGTATAGAGCTGAACGCATGCGCCCCACAGCTTCTGCCCGGCTAACAGAGCCTGCGGCTCATAGCAGCGTTTCGGCGCAACGATGATGCGGCAATGGGTACGCAACTCCCCCTGGGTGAGGGTAAGCGTGTGATACCCTTCCGGCAGCTTCGCCGGAAGGTTGAACGATTTACCGCCGACGGCATGCCCTTTGTGCTGCACGCCCTCTTCGGTGGTCAGCAGCCAGGTAAACTCTCCGCGTCCCTCAACTGCCAGCGGCATTTTCTTACCAGCGGTATAAACCATGACATTCGGCACCGGGGTCACCGCCACCTGAGCGGTGGCGGTGGAGCGATGCATAGCGTCAAGCAAACGCCGCTTGGTTTCGACGCCAATAGACTGCGGTTTACCGTGGGCATTAATGTAATTGGGGCTGATCCCCGCCGCCAACGCGGCATTATCCAGACGTTTGCTTTCCATCGCGATTCCTTAACGTTTCGCCTGCCAGATACGAGTCTGATAATCGCGGATGGAGCGATCCGAACTGAACATGCCGCAACGCGCGGTATTCAGAATCGCCGCCCGGGTCCAGGCTTCCTGGTCACGATACAACACGTCAACCTGCTTCTGGGCTTCAACGTAGGGCGCGAAGTCCGCCATTAACAGATACGGGTCACCGCCCTGCTTGCCGATACTGTGCAGCATCTGGTCGAAGGCATGTTTATCGCCGTCGCTGTACTTCCCGCTTTCCAGCTCTTTCAGAACAGCATCCAGCACTTTATCTTTCTTACGCCATTTCACCGGGTCGTAACCTTTGGCCTTGAGCGCCTTCACCTCTTCCACGGTATGACCAAAGATAAAGATATTCTCGTCACCTACCTTCTCGGCGATTTCGACGTTTGCGCCATCCAGCGTACCGACGGTTAACGCACCGTTCAGCGCCAGCTTCATGTTACCGGTGCCGGAAGCCTCTTTCCCTGCGGTGGAGATTTGCTCAGAGATATCTGCCGCCGGGATCAGCATTTCCGCCGCCGAGACACAATAATCCGGCAGGAATACGACCTTCAGCTTGTCGCCCACTTGCGGGTCGTTATTGATGGTTTCTGCAACCTTGTTAATGGCGAAGATGATATTTTTCGCCAGGTAGTAACCCGGAGCGGCTTTCGCGCCAAACAGGAATACACGCGGCACGCGATCGGCCTGCGGGTTCTCACGGATTTCTTTGTATAACGCCAGAATATGCAGCAAGTTGAGGTGCTGACGCTTGTACTCATGCAGGCGTTTAATCTGAATATCAAAGAGAGCGTTAGTCGTTATCTCAATACCGGTACGCGCTTTAATAAACTTCACCAGACGCACTTTGTTCGCCAGCTTGATGTCACGATACTGCTGACGAAACTTCGCGTCGTCGGCGTATTTTTCCAGGTTAATCAACTGATCGAGGTCGTTGGCCCACTCTTTTTTCAGCGATTTATCCAGCAGCGCGGCAAGTGCCGGGTTGCACTGCTTAATCCAGCGACGCGGAGTAATCCCGTTAGTGACGTTATGGAATTTGTTCGGCCAGAGCTGATGATATTCCGGGAACAGATCCTTCACCACCAAATCGGAGTGCAGCGCCGCCACGCCGTTAACCGCAAAGCCGCTGACCACACACATGTTGGCCATACGCACCTGTTTGTTGTGCACCACCGCCAGCTTCGCCCAAACTTCAGCGTCACCCGGCCAGGTTTTATCGACCAGCTTCTTAAAGCGGTCGTTAATCTCTTTGATGATTTGCATATGGCGCGGCAGTAGTGCTTTCACCAGCTTCTCGTCCCAGCACTCCAGCGCCTCTGGCATCAAAGTGTGGTTGGTATAAGCAAAGGTCTTACTGGTAATAGCCCACGCATCGTCCCAGCTCATCTGGTGCTCATCAATCAGCACACGCAGTAGCTCAGGGATGGCGATGGTCGGGTGAGTATCGTTGAGCTGAATCACCTCAAAATCAGCCAGCTCATGCAGTTTACGCCCTGCCAGATGATGACGGCGCAGAATGTCAGCTACGGAGCAAGCGCACTGGAAGTATTGCTGCATCAGGCGCAGCTTTTTACCCGCGGTGTGGTTGTCATTCGGGTACAGCACTTTGGTGAGTTTTTCAGCGTCGATGCCCTGCTGCTCTGCGCGCAGAAAATCGCCGTCATTAAATTTGGTCAGGTTAAACGGATGCGCGTGGCTGGCCTGCCACAGACGCAGCGGTTGCGCCACGCCGTTACGGTAGCCGAGAACCGGTAGATCCCAGGCCTGGCCGGTGATAATAAACCCCGGCTCCCAGTGCCCTTCTTTGGTGACCTTGCCGCCAATCCCTACTTGCACATCCAGTGCTTCGTTGTGACGGAACCACGGATAGCTGCCGCGATGCCAGTCATCCGGGGCTTCCATCTGCTGCCCATCGGCAAATGACTGACGGAACAGGCCGTACTGGTAGTTGAGACCATAGCCCGTCGCCGATTGACCGACTGTCGCCATCGAATCAAGGAAGCAGGCCGCCAGGCGCCCCAATCCACCGTTACCCAGCGCCGGGTCGATCTCTTCTTCCAGCAGGTCGGTCAGGTTGACGTCATGCGCTTTCAGCTCATCGCTCACCGCCTGATACCAGCCGAGATTGAGTAAGTTGTTGCCAGTCAGACGGCCAATCAAAAACTCCATCGAGATGTAGTTAACATGGCGCTGATTTTTTGCCGGTTTCGCCGCAGGCTGGGCGCTGAGTAACTCAGCCAACGCCCCACTCACTGCCTGCCACCACTGGCGCGACGTCATTTCTTGAGCCGACAGTAAACCGAAGCGCTGCCACTGACGCGTCAGGGCAGCCTGAAATTGATCTTTGTTGAAAGTAGGCTGTGACATAGGGGTTCCAGATCCTTAGGTAATAAAACAACGTTATCGCTAGTTTGCCAGGCTCGTTGTTGACCTTCCTCATCCTGGCACGGATTAGGCAGGGAGGAGGAGCGGGGATGAGCATAAAAGTGTGATCGCTGCCACTTAAAGGGGGTGTTATCGCCCGTAAATTCGCGTAAGTCCGGCATAACGCCCCTGTAATGCCCAACGGACGACGCATTAATAACAAGAGATAAATCGACAATATCAAATAGAGGGGTGACGATGGGAAACAATCTGTAAACAGAGAAATAGTTTCTAACCTGAAATATCCAAGGTGGATAAGATAATTCACATAAAACTTTTAAGTCGGCCACAAAATTCGGCTCTTTACATTAAGCAACTGAGTAACCTTATAAAAAGGGAGGTATTTTTCGGCTCAGCCAAAATACCGACGGATCCAGTCGCCACGCCTGTTGTGACTCTTTAAAGCAATTAATGTAATAGATGTATAGATTTGTGACATAGTGCAAAATCAGACACACAAAAAGTCCGCTTAGCTTGCATAAAACACTAATCTGGCCGACCTTATATCTATTAATTACGAAGCGCAAAAAAAATCATTTTTCCCCATTTTCACACAGTGAAGTGACTAACTTATGTTGATTCCGTCTAAATTAAGTCGTCCGGTTCGACTCGACCATACGGTGGTTCGTGAGCGCCTGTTGGCTAAACTTTCCGGCGCGAACAATTTCAGGCTTGCCCTGATAACAAGTCCTGCTGGTTATGGAAAAACGACGTTGGTTTCACAATGGGCAGCGGGGAAGAACGACTTAGGCTGGTACTCTCTGGATGAAGGCGATAATCAGCAAGAGCGCTTTGCCAGCTATCTGATCGCCGCTATCCAGCAGGCAACCGGTGGACACTGCACCACCAGCGAAGCGATGGTGCAAAAGCGCCAATACGCCAGCCTGACGTCACTGTTTGCGCAGCTATTTATTGAACTGGCCGAGTGGCATCGCCCGCTCTACCTGGTAGTGGATGATTATCATCTCATCTCCAATCCGGCAATTCACGAAGCGATGCGTTTCTTCCTGCGTCATCAGCCTGAGAACCTCACGCTGGTCGTGCTGTCGCGCAACCTGCCGCAGTTGGGTATTGCCAACCTGCGAGTACGCGATCAGTTGCTGGAGATAGGCAGCCAACAGCTGGCGTTTAACCACCAGGAAGCCAAACAATTTTTCGATCGACGTTTGTCCTCACCTATCGAAGCGGCAGAAAGCAGCCGGATGTGCGATGACGTTGCTGGCTGGGCCACGGCGTTACAGCTGATTGCCCTCTCCGCCCGCCAGAACAACCATTCTGCGCACCAGTCCGCACGCCGCCTCGCCGGGATCAACGCCAGCCATCTGTCCGATTATCTGGTTGATGAAGTGCTGGACAGCGTCGACCTCGGCACCCGTCACTTCCTGCTGAAAAGCGCCATTCTGCGCTCAATGAACGACGCACTGATCGTCCGGGTCACCGGGGAAGAAAACGGCCAGATGCGGCTGGAGGAGATTGAGCGCCAGGGATTATTCTTGCAGCGGATGGATGACGTCGGGGAGTGGTTCAGCTATCACCCGCTGTTTGGCAGCTTTTTACGCCAGCGCTGTCAGTGGGAGCTGGCAAGCGAACTGCCCGAAATACACCGCGCCGCCGCTGAAAGCTGGATGGCGCAAGGCTTCCCCAGCGAAGCTATCCACCACGCGCTGGCGGCCGGCGACGCCCATATGCTGCGCGATATCCTGCTTAACCATGCGTGGGGACTGTTTAACCACAGCGAACTGACATTACTGGAAGAGTCGCTGAAAGCCCTGCCGTGGGAAAGTCTGCTGGAAAATCCGCGTCTGGTTCTGCTGCAAGCCTGGCTGATGCAAAGCCAGCACCGCTACGGCGAGGTTAATACCCTGCTGGCGCGCGCTGAGCAGGAAATGAAAGGCGACATGGAACCGACGCTGCACGCCGAATTTAACGCCCTGCGTGCGCAGGTCGCGATTAACGACGGCAATCCTGACGAAGCCGAGCGCCTGGCAAAGCTGGCGCTGGATGAGTTACCCATCGCCTGGTTCTATAGCCGTATCGTCGCCACCTCGGTACATGGTGAAGTCCTGCACTGCAAGGGCGATCTCACGCGTTCTCTGGCGTTAATGCAGCAAACCGAGCAAATGGCGCGCCACCATGACGTCTGGCATTACGCGCTGTGGAGTTTAATCCAGCAAAGCGAAATTTTGTTTGCCCAGGGCTTTTTACAGGCCGCCTGGGAGACTCAGGAAAAAGCGTTTCAGTTGATCAAAGAGCAGCATCTGGAACAGTTGCCGATGCACGAGTTCCTGGTGCGTATTCGCGCGCAGCTGCTGTGGGCATGGGCGCGCCTGGACGAATCGGAAGCGTCTGCCCGCGCGGGTATTGAACTGCTTTCCACATTCCAGCCGCAGCAACAGCTACAGTGCCTGGCGCTGTTGATTCAATGTTCGCTGGCCCGGGGGGATCTGGACAATGCGCGTAGCCTGCTCAACCGCCTGGAAAACCTGCTGGGTAACGGTCACTATCACAGTGACTGGATCTCGAACGCCGATAAGGTACGGGTGATTTACTGGCAAATGGTGGGCGACAAAAATTCGGCCGCCAACTGGCTGCGCCACACGCCGAAACCGGAATTCGCCAATAACCACTTCCTGCAAAGCCAGTGGCGCAACATCGCCCGCGCGCAGATCCTGCTGGGCGAGTTTGAACCGGCTGAGATTGTGCTGGAAGAGTTGAATGAAAATGCGCGCAATCTGCGCCTGATGAGCGATCTGAACCGTAACCTGCTGCTGCTTAATCAGCTCTACTGGCAGGCAGGACGCAAAAATGACGCACAGCGCGTGTTACTCGACGCGCTGCAGCTGGCGAACCGCACCGGATTTATCAGTCACTTTGTCATTGAAGGTGAGGCCATGGCGCAGCAACTGCGTCAGCTGATTCAGCTCAATACCTTACCGGAACTCGATCAGCACCGCGCCCAGCGCATTTTGCGTGAGATTAACCAGCATCACCGCCATAAATTCGCCCACTTCGATGAAGGATTCGTTGAGCGTCTGCTTACTCACCCGGAAGTACCGGAGCTTATCCGCACCAGCCCGCTGACCCAGCGCGAATGGCAGGTTCTGGGACTGATTTATTCGGGCTACAGCAACGAGCAGATCGCCGGAGAATTGGCCGTCGCGGCAACGACCATCAAGACGCACATCCGCAATTTGTATCAAAAGCTCGGCGTCGCACACCGCCAGGATGCGGTGCAACATGCGCAGAAACTGCTGAAAATGATGGGGTATGGGGTTTAGTTAATGCCTGATACGCTACGCTTATCAGGCCTGGAATTAACTTAGCACAGCTCTAACTGAATATGATGGTCCGCAATAACCTGCATCACGCCAGCTGGCGGCAGCGTGTCGGTATACACCGCATCCACCATGCTGATACTGCCCATATTCACCATCGCGTTACGCCCAAACTTCGAGTGATCCACCACCAGCATCACATGCCGTGAATTCTCAATAATCGCGCGCTTGGTGCGAACTTCGTGATAATCAAACTCCAGCAGGGAGCCATCGCTATCGATACCGCTAATCCCTAAGATGCCGAAGTCCAGGCGGAACTGAGAAATAAAGTCGAGGGTCGCTTCGCCCATAATACCGCCGTCGCGGCTACGCAGTTCGCCACCGGCGAGTATGATGCGGAAATCCTCTTTCGCCATCAGCGTATTCGCCACATTGAGGTTGTTGGTCACAATGCGTAAATTGCTGTGATTGAGCAGCGCGTGAGCCACCGCTTCCGGCGTGGTGCCGATATCAATGAACAACGTAGAACCGTTCGGGATCTGCGTGGCAACTTTGCGGGCAATGCGCTCTTTTTCCGCCGTCTGCGTCGCTTTACGGTCATGCCACGGGGTGTTGACCGAGCTAGAGGGCAGCGCCGCGCCACCGTGATGGCGCAAAATCATGTTCTGATCGGCCAGATCGTTAAGATCGCGGCGAATCGTCTGCGGGCTGACGGAGAAATGCTCCACCAGCTCCTCAGTACTGACGTATCCCTGTTTCTTTACCAGCTCGATGATCGCGTCATGTCGTTGTGTTTGCTTCATTATTGTTCCCTGAAATTACGTTCGTTTTCGTACATTCATAGTATCGGCAAACGCCATTGCCAGACCCACGGCCAGCCCGGCGATATGTGCGCCGTTCGCCATCGACATGCCGAACACATCAAACCAGCCGGCAACAATCCAGATCAAAGCAAAGATAATCAAACCACGCTGCAGGAAAATACCACTTTGTGGATCGCGCTCGCCGCGCAACCACACATAACCCATCAGCGCATATACCACGCCAGACAGCCCACCAAACCACGGGCCGCTAAATTTCTGCTGAACGTAGCCGCTTAGCAGGGCGCTGATCACGGTAATTACAATCAGTTTTCCGCTGCCCAGACGCTTTTCTACCGCACCGCCGAGATACCACCACCACAGCAGGTTGAACAGAATATGCATCAGCGAGAAGTGCATAAAAGCGTGGGTGAAATAACGCCAGAATTCAAATTTCAGCGAAGGGTCAAACGGCCATGCCAGCCAGAGCATCACTGTCTGGTCGCCCAGCGTGTTCATCGCGATAAACACCAGCACACACGCGGCCATCACCACCCAGGTTACCGGGCCTGCGCGTTCGCGCAATGTTGCCAGGAACGGATAACGCTGATAGCGCAGACCGCTGTCGGTATGACCCGACTGCCAGCTTGCCGCGAGGTAACGCGGATCGCCTGGATTCTCCAGAAACCGCGCCAGCTCAGCATGCACGCGCTCAGCCTGGGACTCATCCGCCAGCCAGACATCCGTTTGCTGATGTTGTTGAATCGTCAGGATAACGCCCTGTGTCGCCATATAATCAACAAATGCCTGCGCCACGCGGGGGTTAGCAAAAGAGGTAATCATCAACATGGTTGCTGTCGCTTATTCCACACAAAAGAGGACAGTATATATACCCTTCTTACTTCGAGCTGCATCTTTGTTGGCTTTCCTCACTCACTCCGGTCACGTACTGTTCGTACGCGCCCGGAGATTTGCTGCGTCGCCATCGCGATGCAACTCGAATTAATTTGGGTATAGTCTTACGAACCGTATGCCACTTCTGCCGGAAAATGTCGATGCCAGGCGTCGAAGCCGCCGTCAACACTGTAAACCGCGTCATAGCCCTGCTGAAGAAGATATTGCGCCGCGCCTTTACTGCTGTTGCCGTGATAACACATTACTAACACGGCGGTGTCGAAATCATGCTCGCGCATAAATGACCCCAGCGTGTCGTTCGTCAGATGAAACGCCTGTGGGGCGTGACCCATCGCATAGCTTTGCGGGTCGCGGATATCCACTAACACCGCAGCCCCCTGGTGCAGCTTCTGATGCGCTTCTTCGACATTAATACATTCAAACTGATCCATTGCTCTCTCTTCTTTATATTGCAGGTGACGCTTTTCAGACATGTTACTTCTTAGTGTACGTCCCGACGGCAGTTAAACGCCATAATGTTATATGTATCACTGTAAATTGTTTATCCGATGTTACCAATGGCGCGATTCTTTGCTATTATGCTCGATAACGAACATTAATGAGCTATAACGAAAGTGCGAGAGGCCAGCATGGAAACCAAAGATCTGATTGTGATAGGTGGAGGCATCAACGGTGCCGGTATCGCGGCAGATGCCGCTGGACGCGGTTTATCCGTGCTGATGCTGGAAGCGCAGGATTTAGCCTGTGCCACCTCTTCCGCTAGCTCCAAACTCATCCACGGTGGCCTGCGCTACCTGGAACACTACGAATTTCGCCTGGTGAGCGAAGCGCTGGCCGAACGTGAGGTGTTGTTGAAAATGGCACCACATATCGCCTTCCCGATGCGCTTTCGTCTGCCCCATCGCCCGCACCTGCGTCCAGCGTGGATGATCCGCATTGGTCTGTTTATGTACGATCATCTGGGCAAACGCACCAGTTTGCCGAGTTCGACCGGTTTGCGTTTTGGCGCAGATTCCGTAATGAAACCTGAGATTGTGCGCGGTTTCGAATATTCCGACTGCTGGGTAGACGATGCGCGACTGGTTTTGGCAAACGCCCAAATGGTCGTACGCAAAGGCGGAGAGGTGTTAACCCGCACTCGCGCTACCTCCGCTCGCCGTGAAAACGGTTTGTGGATTGTTGAAGCTGAAGATATCGATACCGGTAAAAAGCACACCTGGCAGGCGCGTGGTCTGGTCAATGCCACCGGCCCATGGGTGAAAGAGTTCTTCGACGACGGCATGCATCTGCCATCGCCGTACGGTATTCGTCTGATTAAAGGCAGCCACATCGTGGTGCCGCGCGTCCATACCCAGAAGCAAGCTTATATTCTGCAAAACGAAGATAAACGTATTGTGTTTGTCATCCCATGGATGGACGAATTCTCGATCATCGGGACGACTGACGTCGAATACAAAGGCGATCCGAAAGCGGTAAAAATTGATGAGAGTGAAATCAATTACCTGCTGAAGGTCTACAACGCGCACTTTAAGAAACAACTGGGCCGTGACGATATCGTCTGGACCTACTCGGGCGTACGTCCGCTGTGCGATGACGAGTCCGACTCGCCGCAGGCTATCACCCGTGATTACACGTTGGATATCCACGACGAAAACGGCAAAGCGCCGCTGCTGTCGGTCTTTGGTGGTAAGCTGACGACCTATCGTAAGCTGGCCGAACACGCGATGGAAAAACTGGCGTCGTACTATCAGGGAATCGGTCCGGCGTGGACAAAAGAGTGCATTCTGCCAGGCGGTGACATCGGCGGCGATCGTGAAGATTACGCGGCCAAACTGCGCCGTCGCTACCCGTTCCTGACCGAGTCGCTGGCGCGCCATTATTCGCGCACCTACGGCAGTAACACCGAATGGATTATCGGGGAAGCCACCTCGCTTGCCGAGTTAGGTGAAGACTTCGGCCATGAGTTCTATGAGGCCGAGCTGAAATATCTGGTCGATCACGAATGGGTGCGCCGTGCGGAAGATGCGCTGTGGCGTCGCACGAAAGAAGGTATGTGGCTGAACGCTGAACAGCAGTCGCGCATGACCCAGTGGCTGGCAGAGTACATTGAGAAACAGCAGCTGTCGCTGGCGTCTTAAGACACTCGATATAAAACTGTAGGCCCGGTAAGCGTCAGCGCTACCGGGCCTTTTGCTGGATGGCAACTAACGCCTTATCCATCCGGCCTACAGATCGTCCTGCCCTTGTTACAACCGCACCGAGTCGATATGCCAGATGTTTTCGGCGTACTCTTTGATCGTCCTGTCCGACGAGAAGTAGCCCATGTTGGCGATATTAATCATCGACTTGGTGGTCCACTCTTCCGGGTGGCGATACAGTTCGTCAACCTTATCCTGGCAGTCAACGTAGCTGCGATAATCCGCCAGAACCTGATAGTGGTCGCCAAAGTTGATCAGCGAGTCAACCAGGTCACGATAGCGCCCCGGCTCCTCAGGGCTGAATACACCGCTGCCAATCTGCGTCAGCACCTGGTGCAGCTCTTCGTCTTTCTCGTAATACTCACGCGGCTTGTAGCCCTGGCTGCGTAAGGCTTCGACCTCTTCCGCCGTATTACCAAAGATAAAGATATTTTCTGCGCCCACATGCTCCAGCATCTCGACGTTGGCACCGTCCAGCGTCCCAATGGTCAGCGCGCCGTTGAGGGCAAACTTCATATTACTGGTACCAGAGGCTTCGGTCCCGGCCAGCGAAATCTGCTCAGACAGGTCGGCAGCAGGAATAATCACCTGCGCCAGGCTGACGCTGTAGTTAGGAATAAACACCACTTTCAGCTTGTCACCAATTTGCGGATCGTTGTTGATCACTTTCGCGACGTCGTTGATCAGGTGAATGATGTGCTTCGCCATATAATAGGCCGAAGCCGCTTTACCGGCGAAGATATTCACACGCGGCACCCACTCGGCGTCAGGATCGGCCTTAATGCGGTTGTAGCGGGTGATCACATGCAGCACGTTCATCAACTGGCGTTTGTATTCGTGAATACGCTTGATCTGCACATCAAACAGCGATTTCGGGTTCACCACCACGTTAAGCTGCTGGGCAATGAGCGTTGCCAGACGTTTTTTATTCTCCAGTTTCGCACGGCGCACCGCCTGATTTACCAGCGGGTAATCGCAGTGCTGTTCAAGCTCGCTTAGCTGGCTGAGATCGGTTCGCCAGGTGCGGCCAATGTTCTCATCCAGTACCTCAGAGAGCGATGGGTTAGCCAGCGCCAGCCAGCGGCGCGGCGTCACGCCGTTGGTGACGTTACAGAAGCGAGTCGGGAAAATCTTCGCAAAGTCAGCAAACAGCGACTGCACCATCAGGTTGGAGTGCAGCTCAGAAACGCCGTTAACCTTGTGGCTCACCACCACTGCGAGCCATGCCATACGCACCCGGCGGCCATTGGATTCATCGATAATCGACGTCCGTCCCAGCAGACTGGTATCGTTCGGATACTGTTCCTGCAACGTCTTCAGGAAGTAGTCGTTAATCTCAAAGATGATTTGCAGATGGCGCGGCAGAATTTTGCCCAGCATATCGACAGGCCAGGTCTCCAGCGCTTCGCTCATCAAGGTGTGGTTGGTATACGAGAAGACCTGGCAGCAGACCTCAAACGCATTATCCCAACTGAATTTGTGCTCATCGATCAGTAGACGCATCAGCTCAGGAATCGACAGTACCGGATGGGTGTCGTTGAGGTGAATGGCGATCTTATCTGCCAGGTTGTCGTAGGTTTTGTGCAGCTGATAATGACGGTTCAGGATGTCCTGCACCGTGGAGGAGACCAGGAAATACTCCTGGCGCAAACGCAGCTCGCGTCCGGAATAGGTGGAGTCATCCGGATACAGCACGCGGGAGACGTTCTCGGAGTGGTTTTTATCTTCCACCGCCGCAAAGTAGTCGCCCTGGTTAAATTTACCGAGGTTGATTTCGCTACTGGCCTGGGCATTCCACAAGCGCAGCGTATTGGTGGCGTCTGTGTCATAACCGGGAATAATTTGGTCGTAGGCTACCGCGAGGATCTCTTCAGTTTCTATCCAGCGCGTTTTCTTGCCTTCCTGCTGAATACGCCCGCCAAAGCGCACTTTGTAGCGCGTATTGTGGCGTTTGAATTCCCACGGGTTACCGTATTCCAGCCAGTAGTCCGGTGACTCTTTCTGTCGGCCATCAACAATGTTCTGTTTGAACATGCCGTAGTCATAACGAATACCGTAGCCGCGTCCCGGCAGACCCAACGTAGCCAGTGAGTCCAGGAAGCAGGCCGCCAGGCGCCCGAGGCCACCGTTGCCAAGACCAGGGTCGTTTTCTTCATCGATCAGATCTTCAAGATCCAACCCCATACCTTCCAGCGCATTTTTGACATCGTCATAAATACCCAACGATAACAGTGCATTGGAAAGTGTGCGGCCAATCAGAAACTCCATTGACAGATAATAAACCTGTCGAGTTTCCTGGGATAATTGCGCACGGTTAGAACGCAGCCAGCGCTCCACGAGACGATCGCGCACCGCGAACAACGTGGCGTTCAGCCACTCATGTTTATTGGCAATGACCGGGTCTTTACCAATCGTGAACATCAGCTTGTAGGCGATAGAATGCTTAAGTGCCTCTACGCTGAGTGTGGGCGATGCATAAGTAAATGGAGCATTCATATAGGTGATTCCTGGATATCTATTTCAAACGATAGTAAAGCTCACGGTATGACTTCGCCGCGACTTGCCAGCTAAAATCCATGGTCATGGCCTGACGTTGTACAAACCGCCACAGCGAAGGCCGGGACCACAATACGAAAGCACGCCGAATCGCGCGTAGCAGCGACCAGGCATTACTATCTTCAAATACAAACCCACTGGCGATACCATCCGCCAGGTTTTCCAGCGAACTGTCAGAGACCGTATCAGCCAGCCCACCGGTGCGCCGCACCAGCGGCAGCGTGCCGTACTTCAGTCCATACAACTGCGTTAAGCCACACGGCTCAAAACGGCTGGGGACCAATATAACGTCGGCCCCACCCATGATGCGGTGCGAGAAGGCTTCGTGATAGCCAATCTGTACGCCCACCTGTCCAGGATGTTCCGCCGCCGCGGCGAGGAAACCTTCCTGTAAAACCGGATCGCCCGCACCAAGCAATGCCAGCTGTCCACCCTGCTCTAACAACCCCGGTAGCGCTTCCAGCACCAGATCCAGCCCTTTCTGACTGGTCAGGCGGCTGACTACGGCAAATAACGGCACTTTGTCGTTAACCTTAAGTCCCATCGCGATCTGTAGCTGGCGTTTGTTCTCCGCTTTCTCTTCCAGCGTTTCACGCGTATACCGCGATGCCAGCAGCAGATCGGTTTCCGGGCTCCAGATTTTTTCATCAACGCCGTTCAGCACACCGGAAAGACGTCCTTCACGATGACGCTGCTGCAACAGACCTTCCATGCCGTAGGCAAACTGCGGCTCGGTAATTTCCCGCGCGTAGGTCGGACTGACCGCCGTAATGTGGTCGGCGTAGTACAACCCGGCCTTCAGGAAAGAAATCTGCCCGTTAAACTCCAGTCCGTGCACGTTAAAGAACGACCATGGCAATTGGATGTCATCCATATGCTTTGCATAAAACATGCCTTGATACGCCAGGTTGTGCACGGTGAACACCGATTTCGCCGGATGGCCGCGCGCCGCCAGATACGCCGGGGCCAGACCGGCATGCCAGTCGTGCGCATGCACCACATCCGGGCGCCAGAATGGGTCAAAGCCACAGGCCATTTCACTGCCGACCCAGCCCAGCAGCGCAAAACGCAGCACGTTATCGGTATACGCAAACAGATTAGTGTCGTGATACGGGCTACCGGGACGGTCATAGAGATGCGGCGCGTCAATCAGGTAAATGCCCACACCGTTGAAATGCCCGAACAACAGCGTAATACGTCCGGCGAAGGTATCGCGACGCGTCACTACCTGCGCATCGGGAATGCCGCGACGGATATCAGGAAACGCCGGGAGCAGCACGCGGGCATCCACACCGTCCGCGATTTGCGCTGCGGGTAACGCCCCAATAACATCCGCCAGTCCCCCGGTTTTTAACAAAGGGAACATCTCTGAACAAACGTGTAAAACCTGCATTATCGCTCCTGTTTGATCTGCAGTTTGCGCAGCATTTCACGCGTGACCAGTACAATACCTTCCTCTGAACGGTAGAAACGACGTGCATCTTCTTCCGCGTTTTCACCAATCACCATGCCTTCAGGAATAACGCAGGCGCGGTCGATAATGCAACGACGTAAGCGGCACGAACGTCCCACCCACACTTCAGGTAACAACACTGCCGAATCAATGTTACAGAATGAATTCACCCGCACTCGCGGGAACAGAACGGACTGCACTACCACCGAACCAGAAATAATACAGCCGCCGGAGACCAGCGAGTTCAGCGTCATTCCGTGGCTACCGGAACGGTCCTGAACAAATTTCGCCGGCGGCAGTGATTCCATATGCGTACGGATTGGCCAGTCCTGGTCGTACATATCCAGTTCAGGCGTCACCGAAGCCAGATCGAGGTTTGCTTTCCAGTAGGCTTCCAGCGTTCCCACATCGCGCCAGTACGGCTCGGATTCCGGGTCAGACTGTACGCAGGACAATGGGAATGGATGTGCATATGCCATGCCAGCTTCGGTGATTTTCGGGATGATGTCTTTGCCAAAATCGTGACTGGATTTTTCATCGAGGTCATCTTCCGCCAGCAGTTCATACAGATAATCGGCGTCGAAGATGTAGATCCCCATACTGGCAAGCGATTTGGTCGGATCATTAGGCATCGCTGGCGGGTTGGCAGGTTTTTCAACGAACTCGATAATTTTATCGGTGTCGTCCACGTCCATTACGCCAAACGCGCTGGCCTCTTCAATAGGCACTGGCATACAGGCCACCGTGCAACGCGCACCTTTCTCAACGTGGTCGATCAGCATGCGTGAGTAGTCCTGCTTATAAATATGATCGCCCGCGAGGATCACCACATATTCCGCTTTATAGCGTCGAATGATGTCCAGGTTTTGGGTCACCGCATCCGCCGTACCGCGATACCAGTTTTCACCCTGCATCCTCTGCTGGGCAGGCAGCAGATCGACGAACTCGTTCATCTCTTCGCTAAAGAACGACCAGCCGCGCTGAATATGCTGCACCAGCGTGTGTGACTGGTACTGAGTGATCACGCCGATACGGCGGATCCCGGAATTAAGACAGTTGGATAAGGCAAAATCGATAATGCGGAACTTACCGCCAAAGTGCACGGCAGGCTTGGCACGCTTATTGGTTAAATCTTTCAGGCGAGTACCGCGGCCACCGGCCAGGATCAGGGCAACAGATTTTAATGGCAGCTGGCGCGCCAACATTACACGATCGTTCTTCTCTAAACTTACCATGACTAACTCCTTTTTATCTTCTCTGGAACACACACAGTCCGTGCGCAGGTCCCTGCCAGACCGCCGTAAGCACCGGATTATCCTCTCCGGCAAATGGGGGAATGGCGTGCCATTCCCCTTCAGGTAAAACGATATCTGTCACCTCAAGCGTGGCGTTTATTGCAATCAGGAAACGATCTGAAAGCAGGATTTGCATCTGCCTCGGGCCGTTATGCCACTCATCCGCACTTAAGGGTTGTGCGTACTTATTCAGCCAACGAACATTGCCATCGCCCTCTTCCCACCAGCAATCGCCTGTTAATGCAGGTATTTGACGACGCAGATGAATCAACGCGGCGGTAAATGTGGTTAGCCCACTGTTTGCCTGCTGCCAGTCCAGCCAGGTTAAGGCGTTATCCTGGCAGTAAGCGTTATTATTACCGTGCTGGCTATGACCATGCTCATCACCCGCCAGCAGCATCGGCGTCCCCTGGGAGAGCAACAGCGTGGTTAACAGCGCATGAATGCTGTCGCGCCGCCGCTCAATCAGGTCCAGCGAGCCGCCTAATCCTTCTTTACCATGATTGTCACTGTAGTTATTGCTAGTGCCGTCGCGATTTTCCTCACCATTCGCTTCATTGTGCTTATTTGTGAAGCAAACGCAGTCGCGTAGCGTAAAACCGTCATGCGCGGTCACCAGATTGACCGTGGCGCTGGGATTGCGGCCCGGGCGTTTAAACACGTCGCTGGATGCGGCAAAACGTCCGGCAAACTCGCCCAACGAAAGATTACGCTGGAGCCAAAAACGTCGCGTTGCATCGCGGAAATGGTCATTCCACTCGGCAAACGGCGGGGGGAAATTCCCCACCTGATACCCGCCTTCACCAATATCCCACGGTTCCGCAATCAGCTTGGCGCGTGAGAGCAGCGGACAGTTTTGGATCGCGGTAAACAGCGGAGCATCCTGACGAAACTCAGGCGTACGCCCCATGACGGAAGCCAAATCAAAACGAAAACCATCCACATGGCAGGTTTCAACCCAGTAGCGCAGACACTCGCATGCGTATTCCACAACGCCAGGATGGCTCAGATTGATGGTGTTCCCACAACCGGTCCAGTTGTAGTAATCGCCATCATCTCTGATCCAATAATAGCTACGGTTATCAATTCCGCGCAGCGAGAAGACAGGTCCTTCGAGATCCAGCTCGGCGCTGTGGTTCAAAACGATGTCGAGAATGACCTCAATACCCGCTTTGTGCAGCGCTTTTACCGCGTCGCGAAACTCATCAAGCGCACTCTCCGGCGAGCTGGCATAGGCCGGATGCAGCGCGTACATCGCCACCGGGTTGTAGCCCCAGTAGTTTGACAGGCCCAGCCGCTGAAGCCGCGGTTCGCTGGCGAAATGCGCCACCGGTAACAGCTCCAGCGCGGTAATGCCGAGGCGCTTGAAATAGTCGAGCATCACCGGATGACCCAGCGCTTTGTAGGTCCCGCGAATTTCTTCCGGCAGGTCAGGATGCAAATACGTCAGCCCTTTGACATGCGCTTCGTAAATTACGGTATTGCCCCACGGCGTGCGCGGCGGGGCATCATCCTCCCAGTCATAATGGTCGGACACCACCACGCCCTTCAGCGCGATGGCGGCATTATCATGATGATCCGGTTCATTCAGCCCACCGTGCAGCAGTGGGTTATCTTTTAACTCGCCATCCACCCGACGCGCGCAAGGGTCAAGCAGCAGTTTCGCCGGATTAAACCGGTGGCCCTGCTGCGGTTGCCACGGACCGTGTACGCGATAGCCATAGCGTAGACCGGGACGGGCGTTGGCCAGATAGCCGTGCCAGACATCGCCGCTACGCCCCGGCAGGTCGTAGCGGAGTTCGCAGCCTTGCTCATCGAATACGCATAATTCAACGCGTTCAGCGTGGGCCGAAAAGAGGGTGAAATTGACGCCATGGCCGTCATACGTTGCACCATGGGGGGTGGCGTTGCCGGTTGCCAGTTGCGTCATTATCCCTCCCGCACCAGCCAGATCGTTGCCAGCGGTGGCAACGTCAGGCTCAGTGAATGCTGACGACCATGACTGGCGATTTCATCGCTGTGCACCGCGCCGCCGTTACCGGTATTGCTACCGTGATAATGCATCGAGTCGGTATTGAGGATCTCGCGCCATTTGCCCGGCTGATTGATACCGAAGCGATAGCCGTGGCGAGGTACTGGCGTAAAGTTGCTGATAACGATGATTTCATTACCGACTTTGTCACGACGAACGAAAGCCAGCACCGAACGTTCTTTGTCATCCACCACCAGCCACTCGAAGCCATAGGCATCAAAATCCAGCTCGTGCAGCGCTTTGTGATGACGATAGGTAAGGTTAAGATCGCGCACCAAACGCTGTACGCCGTGGTGCCAGTTATCGCCGCCTTCCAGCAGATGCCAGTCGAGGCTGGCGTCGTGATTCCATTCACGCCCCTGAGCAAACTCGTTGCCCATAAACAGCAGTTTCTTGCCCGGGAAGGCCCACATCCAGCCGTAGTAGGCGCGCAGGTTGGCAAACTTCTGCCATGCGTCTCCCGGCATGCGATCGAGAATTGATTTTTTACCGTGTACCACTTCATCGTGCGACAGCGGCAGGACAAAGTTTTCGGTGTAGTTGTACAGCATGCCGAAGGTCAGCTTATCGTGATGGAACTGACGATGAACCGGATCCAATTTCATGTAGTCCAGCGTGTCGTGCATCCAGCCGAGGTTCCACTTATACCAGAATCCTAAACCGCCCATATCCTGCGGCCTTGAAACGCCGGCAAAGTCGGTGGACTCTTCCGCCATGCTCACGGCCCCCGGCACCTGCTCGCCAAGAATACGGTTGGTATTACGTAAAAACTCAATGGCTTCGAGGTTTTCACGACCGCCAAATTCGTTCGGGACCCACTCCCCTTCTTTACGGCTGTAGTCGCGATAAATCATCGACGCCACGGCATCTACGCGCAGCGCATCGATACCAAAACGTTCAATCCAGTACAGGGCATTGCCTACCAGATAGTTACTGACTTCACGGCGACCGTAGTTGTAGATCAGCGTGTTCCAGTCCTGGTGATACCCTTCGCGCGGGTCGCTATGCTCATACAGATTGGTGCCATCAAACTCTGCCAGACCAAAGTCGTCCGACGGGAAATGGCCCGGCACCCAGTCGAGAATGACGTTCAGTCCGGCCTGATGCGCGGCATTCACAAAATAGCGGAAATCATCACGCGTCCCGAAACGACGGGTCGGCGCATACATACCGGTAGGTTGGTAGCCCCAGCTACCGTCGAACGGATGCTCATTAATCGGCAACAGTTCGAGATGGGTAAAGCCCATCCACTTGACGTAAGGCACCAGCTGATCCGCCAGTTCGCGGTAGCTCAGCCAGAAGTTGTTATCGGTATGACGACGCCATGAGCCCAGGTGCACTTCATAGATAGAGATCGGCGCATCAAACTGGTTGGCTTTTTTTCGCTCCTCGCTTTGCACCACTTTTTCCGGCAGACCGCAGATAAGCGACGCGGTTTCCGGGCGCATTTGCGCTTCGAAGGCGTAAGGGTCCGCTTTGATTCGCAGCTTACCGTTCGCATCGATCATCTCGTATTTATACAGTTGACCATGCTGCGCGCCGGGGATAAACAGCTCCCAGATACCGCTTTCTTTACGCAGGCGCATCGGGTGGCGACGGCCATCCCAGTAGTTGAACTGCCCAACCACTGACACGCGTTGAGCGTTAGGCGCCCAGACGGAGAAGCGCGTACCGGTTACGCCATCCATGGTATCCGCATGCGCGCCCAACGTTTCGTAAGGTCGCAGGTGCGTACCTTCAGATAACAGCCAGGCATCCATATCCTGGATCAGCGGGCCAAAACGATAAGGGTCATCAATCAGATTCTCCTGTCCATGCCAGACAACAGCTAACTGATAGCGAAAGAAATTTTTACGGCGGGGAAGTACAGCACAGAAAAAACCGCGAGAGTCGAGGCAGTCCAGCTTGCCGACTTTGCGTCCGGTTTTGGGTTCGATCACCCACACTTCGGTGGCGTCAGGTAATAGGGCGCGGACTTCAAGTCCAGCGTCAGTTTGGTGCATACCGAGTACGGAAAAAGGATCCGCAAAATGGCCTGCAATTAGCGCATTAATCACGTCTCTATCGATACGAACGGACATGGTTGTCATCCTGTTTTATGGTGTCACGCCTTCCAACTGATCTTCGACATCAGGTAGTGACACTTTTTTTGACCTGAACGGCGCAGCACAATTGTGCATCCTCTCTGCGTCGTCCCACCTTCAGGCAACAACTTAATACCTCCGGTACTAAGTCACCCTTAAAGAATAGCCAATGCTTTATCTTACTCCTGGTAAAAAATGAAACATCTGCGCTTACTCCTGTATTACGCAAAAAAATGGGTGACTCAGCACCCATTGTTAAAACACGCAATCACTCTGCCGGAAAGCCGTATTGACTGCTCAGGCCAGGTGGTTCGCGTCGTTTGTAGGCCTGATAAACGTGGCGTCATCAGGCAGTCCCACATTACGCCAACTGACGCAGCATACGGCGCAATGGCTCCGCAGCACCCCACAGCAACTGGTCGCCCACGGTAAAGGCTGACAGGAACTCCGGTCCCATATTCAGCTTACGCAGACGGCCTACTGGCGTGGTCAGCGTGCCGGTAACGGCCGCCGGGGTTAACTCACGCATGGTGATATCCCGATCGTTTGGCACGACTTTGGCCCACGGATTGTGCGCTGCCAGCAGTTCTTCCACGGTCGGAATAGACACATCTTTTTTCAGTTTAATGGTGAACGCCTGGCTGTGGCAGCGCAGCGCACCTACGCGCACGCACAGACCATCAACCGGGATCACGGAAGAGGTGTTAAGAATTTTGTTGGTTTCAGCCTGTCCCTTCCACTCTTCGCGGCTCTGACCGTTATCAAGTTGTTTGTCGATCCACGGAATCAGGCTACCGGCCAACGGTACGCCAAAGTTATCAACCGGCAGTTCACCGCTGCGGGACAGGGTCGTCACTTTACGTTCGATATCGAGAATAGCAGAGGAAGGGGTTGCCAGTTCATCGGCCACATGGCCATACAGATGACCCATCTGGGACAGCAGTTCGCGCATATGGCGCGCGCCGCCGCCAGAGGCCGCCTGATAGGTCGCCACGGAAACCCAGTCAACCAGGTCATTGGCAAACAGGCCACCGAGGGACATCAGCATCAGGCTAACGGTACAGTTACCGCCGACAAAGGTCTTAATACCTTTGTTCAGGCCGTCAGTGATGACATCCTGGTTAACCGGATCGAGAATGATGATGGCATCGTCTTTCATACGCAGCGAAGAGGCCGCGTCAATCCAGTAACCCTGCCAACCGCTTTCACGAAGCTTTGGATAGATTTCGTTGGTATAATCGCCGCCCTGACAGGTCACGATGATATCGAGCGCCTTCAGCGCATCCAGATCAAAAGCGTCCTGAAGCGTGCCGGTCGTGGTTCCACCGAATGTCGGTGCCGCCTGCCCGAGCTGGGAAGTAGAAAAGAAAACAGGGCGAATGGCGTCGAAGTCACGCTCCTCAACCATGCGTTGCATGAGAACAGAGCCGACCATACCGCGCCAGCCGATAAAACCAACATTTTTCATAGCGTTTTTTTCCTGCAGAGATGTGTGCTGTGTATGCTAACCAGTATCCTACTGGCCTATCCTTCACCATACAAAAAGCAGCCAAAGTCGCAAGTGAAATTAATCAATGATAGCGAAGCCATCAGTAATGCGACTTATCTCGCTGCGCAAGCAAGCAGAAAGTCCGCGGTAATAGTAAGGGAATTTGAGTTATGAATGAAATTATTTCAGCGGCAGTTTTATTGATCCTTATTATGGACCCGCTCGGAAATCTGCCCATTTTCATGTCCGTATTGAAACATACCGAACCAAAACGCCGCCGCGCGATTATGATTCGCGAGCTGTTTATTGCGCTGTTGGTGATGCTGATATTCCTGTTTGCTGGCGAGAAAATACTGGCATTTCTTAACCTGCGCGCGGAAACCGTTTCGATCTCCGGGGGCATCATTTTGTTCCTGATCGCCATTAAGATGATTTTCCCCAGCGCCACCGGGAATAGCACCGGGCTTCCGGCAGGCGAAGAGCCGTTTATCGTGCCACTGGCGATTCCGCTGGTAGCGGGTCCAACAATCCTGGCTTCATTAATGCTGTTATCACATCAGTATCCGAACCAGATGGGGCATCTGGTGATTGCTCTGCTGATCGCCTGGGGTGGTACTTTTGTGATTTTGCTGCAGTCGTCGCTGTTTTTGCGTCTGCTGGGCGAGAAAGGGGTTAACGCACTGGAGCGCCTGATGGGGCTGATTCTGGTGATGATGGCTACCCAGATGTTCCTCGACGGCGTAAGGATGTGGATGAAGGGGTAATCTCTCCTTTTTGGCTCAGATAGCATGTTACCCGGAGAACAGTTCCGTTCACGTTATGCTCATTACTTCTCTGAGATCTCGTCACCAGTGAACGTGTTAAGGGGGCTACGCTGTACTGAACCCCATAACCTGGACACTTTTTACATTTCTCTTGATGCCCGGTATTCCACCGGGCTCATACCTGTTTTGAGGCTGATCCTTTCAT
>NZ_KB976066.1:132037-148172 GCF_000398845.1 Citrobacter sp. KTE151
ACGTGCTGAACAGCCGCCAGTCTGAGAGAAAAAGGATGTTTCATTTTGAACCTCCGGAGTCTGAACTGTTTGTCCAGGATCCGGGGTTCAGTACACGCAGCCCCCTTAACAATCCAGGCTCTCCGGCACCGCTGTAATTTCAGGTATTCCTTACGCTTTTAACTCGCTGAAAAAACGTATTTTCATTTCTGCGAGGTGCCTTCCGGAATGCCCTCTTGTCAGTATCGCGGATTGGCATTATCTTCTCGCTGCACCTGCAAAATCAGGTGCCAGGATTGGTCCCCTGATTACCTCATTCGCGATAAAATTCACTTTTGTCGTGCGACCAGCTACACCTCAATGGTGGGCTGGACGGTGGCGTCGTAAGACGCGCCGGTATCCAATGAGGCCGGTAGGACCAACTCCGTTCAGCCCGCCACCAAAAGGTTGGTCCCTTAGGTGGCGGTAAAATTTGACTCATTGGAGGCTGCCCTATGGCGACTACCCCTCTCTTTTCACACTCTTTATTTACCCTGCCCTTTAGCCATGCCACGGATTTCACCGAACTGGCGGATAACTGCGAGCGTTTTGTCGAAGGGCTGGTTGAATGCCATGACCCGGTTAAAAAACTGGCGATTTGTGCACGTCTGTCGGCCTGTCTCGCGTTATTGCAACCGACCTTAACGGAGCCTGTACCGCAGCATCTGCAAGCGAGCATGACGGTAGAAACATTCCCGACCCGCTTTCCCCTTTTCGAGCCGGAACCAGACCAGATGGGGCGCTACTGTCAGTTATTAACGCACCTGCTGATGAGTAAAACGCTGTCTGACGAGATGGAACGAGTGGCGGGTGACTTACTGCAGGATCTGGTGGGCTATTTCGCCGATACGCTAAAAGCGCCGCGCTGGCTGAAAACAGAAGAAGGGCTGGTCGTGCTATAAAAAAGCCGGGTAGCGCTTGCGCTTACCCGGCCTACGGTGTGGATGTGTGCTCGTTTCCAGGCCCGGTAAGCGCAAGCGCCACCGGGCAATGCCATCAGCTCAACAGCTGAAAGGCAATCATACCGACAATCGCACCGACCGTGCCGAGGATGGTTTCCATCATCGTCCAGGTCTTCAGCGTTTGCGCTTCGGTCGCACCGGTAAATTTACCGAACAACCAGAAACCAGCGTCGTTAACGTGGCTGACCACGATAGAGCCGCCCGCGATACAGATAGACAGTGCCGCCATCTGGGCACCGGAGTAGTTCAGTTGCTCAATCACCGGCATCACCAGACCAACCGCCGTTAAGCAGGCCACAGTCGCGGAACCCTGAATGATACGCACCGCCGCCGCCAGCACGAAGCAGGTGATGGCAATCGGCAGGCCCATACCGGTTAACGCTTCGCCCAGCGCCGGACCGACGCCAGAATCAACCAGAACCTGTTTGAACACACCGCCCGCACCAATCACCAGCAGAATAATCCCCGCTGGCTGCAGCGCATGACCACAGATCTCCATCACGCGGTCTTTTGGCATGCCCTGGCGCACCGCCAGACCGTAAATCGCCACCAGACAGGCAACCAGAATCGCGGTAAACGGGTGACCGATAAACTCGAACCATTCATAGGTTGTAGAACCGACCGGAACAAAGCGTGCGGCGATAGTTTTCAGTCCCACCAGCACCAGCGGCAGCAGGATAAGCGATAAGCTGAAGCCAAAGGATGGCATTTTGCCTTCGCCCAGATGCGGCTCGGAAATATCTTCCGGTACGTGCAGCTCGACGTAACGGCTGATGAAATTCCCCCACAGCGGCCCGGCGATAATCATGCCCGGAATCGCGGCACACAGGCCAATCAGGATCATCCAGCCAAAGTCGGCGTGCATCTGAGAGGCCAGCAGCATCGGCGCAGGCCCAGGCAGCAGGAATGCCGCAGCAGCCGCCACCCCCGCAAACAGCGGGATCACAAGCTTAACCAGGTTTGTCCCCGTATGGCGCGCCATTGAGAATGCCACGCTAATCAGCAGCACAATCGCCACCTCAAAGAACAGCGGCAGCGCGCAAATCAGACCGGCCAGGCCAATCGCATAATGTGCGCGGCTGTGACCGAAGGATTTCAGCATTTTGACGGCAATCTGATCGACAGCTCCGGTCTCATGCAAAATCTTGCCGAACATCGCCCCCAGCGCCACAACAATCGCCAGGAAACCGAGCGTGCCTCCCATCCCTTTTTCCATGGTCGCCGCGATTTTATCGAGCGGCATACCGGAAAAGAGACCTGCACCAATGGATACCACCATCAAAGCAACGAAGGCGTGCATACGCGCCTTCATCACTAAAAACAGCAGTAATAAAACGGACCCTACTGCTGTTAAAACAAGCGTTAATGTACTCACTACTTACTGCCCTGGTTAATAACCTCAATGGTGCTGGCGACCACACCGTCCAGTGGTTGATCGATATCGACCACCAGTACATCGTTTTCATTCGCACCCGGTTCTTCCAGCGCTTCAAACTGGGTCACCAGCATCTGCGTTTTGAAGAAGTGGCCTTTACGCGCTTTCAGGCGGCTTTCGATAACGTCAAAATCCCCTTTCAGATAGATGAAAGAGAGGTTCGGGTTACCGTCGCGTAGCTGGTCGCGATAGACTTTTTTCAGGGCGGAACAGACGATCAGCGAAACCTTGTTGGTACGCTGCATCGCAAAGGCGGCGTCATTCAACGCCTGTAACCACGGTTTGCGGTCGTCATCGTTGAGTGGCTCACCAGAAGCCATTTTCATGATGTTGCTGCGCGGATGGAGAAAATCGCCATCAAGAAACGCGGCCTGTAGTTGATGCGCCACTTCGCTGGCGACAGCTGATTTACCGCTGCCCGATACGCCCATCAGAACGTAAACGTGGTGATCATGATTAGTCGTGCTCAAAGCGTTGCCCCCACTGGTACAAGAATCAGGAAATTGTTACGGGTAACTGTTATCGGTAACATTGTCCAGCCGGATAAATAGAGAAGCAATATCCATTCGTGCTCGAAGTGTATAAGTGTGAGCTACTTCAAACTTGTTGGCTTAAATAGATCCGCCCGGTGACAAGGTGAAACCTAAATCTAACATTTTAGGTGTGACGGCTTCACCGCGGATGCGCGCCAGCAGACGTTCTGCGCCAATACTGCCCATGCGTTCACGCGGCGTGAGCACGCTCGCCAGACGCGGCTCCATCACCTGCCCGATGTCGTGACCGTGGAATCCGGCAATCGCCATGTCATCAGGGATTCTCAGCCCTAAACGCTGGCATTCGAAGGCCGCCCCTACCGCCAGGTCATCGTTGGTACAAAAGACACCATCGAGCTGCGGGTATTCACGCCGCGCCTGACGGATAAGTTCAATACCGGAGGAGTAGGAAGAAGACTGCTCCACCATCACGCTGTACGGCACCAGGTCGGCATCGCGCATTGCCTGCTCGTAGCCTCTCTGTTTGATGATAGTACGTTCATCAAGGCGTGCGCCAAGATAGGCAACATGACGGTGCCCGCGGGCGATGATAGCGGCAGTCATCTGACGCGCGGCTTCGAAGTTGTCGAAGCCCACGGCAATATCAAGACACGGGGACTGGCTGTCCATCAGCTCAACCACCGGGATACCGGCAACCTCGATCATTTTCAGCGTACGGGGCGTATGGCTACGTTCGGTGAGGATCAGGCCATCAATATTCCACGACAGCATCGATTCCAGACGCTCTTGTTCCATCTCAGGCTTATAGCCGTAGTGCGCCAGCATGGTTTGATAACCATGAGCGTCAGTGACAGCCTCAATGCCGCGTAGCACTTCAGCAAAAACCTGGTTGGTGAGAGACGGTAACAGCACGCCGATAGCGCGGCTGGTGGCGTTAGAAAGGATATCAGGAGCGCGATTGGGAATATAACCCAGCTCATCAAGTGCAGCGGCAATTTTGCCCCGCAGCGCCACGGAGACCTGCTCCGGGTTACGCAAAAAGCGGCTGACCGTCATTTTGGTCACGCCCACGCGGTCGGCTACATCCTGAAGTACGGGTCTTTTCTTTTTCATCGTCCTGAAGCGTTAAAAAGGGATAGATTCCCCCAGTTTACCACGGACGTGCGTGAACCTTCGCAGAGAAAAAAAGGAGTTTTTTATTGTGAGAAATACACAAAATCATTCGAGTTGCATCAAGGCGGCGACGCAGTAAATCCCCGGGAGCGTACATTAAGTACGCGACCGGGGTGAGCGAGGAAAGCCAACACAGATGCAGCTTTAAGGATGCCGTGTATTTTTATACTGGCGGCAGATCAAACAACAACACTTCGCTGTCGCTGTCGGCATGAATAGAAATGGCCTGCTCATCCCAGATTGCCAGACCATCGCTGGTGGTCGCTTTGGTTCCGTTAATTGTCACGTTACCTTTTACTACCTGGATCCAGACGCGGCGTTCAGCGGCAATCTGATGCACCGACTGCTCATCTTTGATCAGCGCCCAGCGGTACAGCTCCATATCCTGGTACACTTTCAGCGAGCCATCACGGGCATCCGGCGACAGCACCAGTTGTTTACCCTGAGCGGCATCAAAACGGCGCTGCTCATAGCGCGGGGTAATACCGTTTTCCTGCGGCATGATCCAAATCTGATACAGATGCAGCTTCTCAGTATTGCTCGGGTTGTACTCCGAGTGACGGATCCCCGTCCCGGCGCTCATTATCTGGAACTCACCGGCCGGAACCTGCTCTTTGTTCCCCATACTGTCCTGATGTTCCACCGCGCCTTCCAGCACGTAAGTCAGGATTTCCATGTCTTTATGGGGATGAGTACCAAAGCCCTGACCTGCGTCGATCACGTCATCGTTAATCACGCGCAGTGCCGAGAACCCCATAAAGTTTGGGTCATAGTAGTTGGCAAAAGAGAAGGTATGCCAGGAATCGAGCCAGCCATGATTAGCGTGGCCACGGTCATTAGCTTTGCGTAAGTAGATCATTGTGTTCACCCCCAGATGTTTTCGATGGAGTAAGTGTGGACTCAATCCGCCGGGGATCATAGAGGGTGAAAATTGACTCCTCTGTTCAAAAAAAATGAACAAGCCCAGAGGAGTCTGCGCAGGCTATTTGGCGAGAGTTATCGTCGCCGGAGAAGCCTGTTCAAAGGCGCGTTCGAGGAGTTCCAGGTTGGTAAGAACTTCAGATTCCTTGACGTAATTAGGCGTACCGGCTGTCAGCGTCTGGTAAAGCGCATCATAGACGCGACCATAGTCCCCCACTTCCGGCTGCACCTCTTCTTTTACCGTCAGGCCGTCATCATTGACGTACTCCAGCATCCCAATGGAATCGTCAGCAGCGAAACCTGGCTCACCTGGCATGATATTGGCCTTCAGGCTGGTTTCCTGCTGGTCGATGCCATACTTCACAAACGAGCCTTTGGTACCGTGAACGATAAACTTCGGATAGTCGATTTTCACCAAGTGACTGGTTTTAACAATGGCTTTCAGAGAGCCGTAGAACAGCTGCGCTTCAAAGGTATCGTCCGGATTCGCTTTATTGCGCAGGCTGCGGATGTCATAGGCCACGCAATCGGGACGACCGAACAGCGAGATAATCTGATCCATGGTGTGTACGCCCAGACCATAGAATGCGCCGTCCTGCGGCAGTCCCGGCTTGGTTTCCGCCACGGGGCGGTAGTAATCGAAATGGCTTTCAACCTCAACAATTTCACCGAGCTTGCCGCTCTCAATCGCTTTTTTAGCGGTGAGGAAGCAGGAATCAAAACGACGGTTCTGATATGGCGTAACGGTCAGCCCTTTGCTTTGCGCCAGTTCGAACAGTGCTTTTGCTTGCGCAAGCGTCGGCGTGAAGGGTTTCTCAACCAGCACGTTTTTACCTGCTTCCAGCGCGCGTTTGGCGTATTCAAAATGGCTGTCAGCATGGGTACAGACGATCACCAGCTTCACCTGCGGATCGTTTAAGATCTCGTCAAGGTCACTGGTGAAGTGAATATGTGAATATTGTGGCACCTGCTCTTCCGGCTTGGCGTGGCGGCGAAAAATGTGCGCGACATGCCAGCTATCTTTGCGGTTGAGGACGTACGGCAAATGGTAGCGAGTGGTGCTTTTACCAAAACCAATAAATGCGCAGTGTAAGGTCATGAGACGATCCTTTCGAAGGTGATTGTCTACACCATAGCGCAAAGCGGCTGGAGACTGAATGTTGGATTCTTTGCCGGATGGCGCTTGAACTGCACCACAGGGCGACAGGATCGGCCGTCGGCGTCGCAGGCAGTTTGTTCACGGCAAGCGCGCAGGGCCCGGAGCGTACTAAATGTACGTGAGGAGCACGAGCACTTCCCGGGGACGAAATGGCAAGTAAGCCAGGCAGACACAAAACCTCAAAAAAAAAGCCAGCAAAAGCTGGCTAAAGTAATACTGGAAGCAATGTGAGCAATGTCGTGCTTTCAGGTTCTCCGTAGGGGTTCCCCTGAACGCAGAGCAATAATAATCATTCTCATTCGCACTTGTCTACTTCTTTTTGCAAAAAAATGCAGTTGACGGAATTTTCTTTCTCAGCGAGTGTAAATACACAATTAACCCTGCTGGAGATAAGGAATGAGTGAGATAGTGATACGCCACGCTGAACCGAAAGATTACGACGCAATTCGTCAGATCCACGCCCAGCCGGAGGTGTACCACAACACGCTACAGGTTCCTCATCCTTCCCTCGAGATGTGGCAAGCGAGGCTAACCGAGCAAGCCGGGGTCAAACAACTGGTTGCCTGCATTGACGATATCGTCGTGGGGCATCTCTGTATTGAGGTCGCGCAACGCCCGCGCCGCAGCCACGTGGCTGATTTTGGTATCTGCGTGGATGCACGGTGGCACAATCGCGGCGTTGCCAGCGCGTTGATTCGCACGATGATCGACATGTGCGACAACTGGCTGCGCGTCGAGCGGATTGAGCTAACGGTATTTGTTGATAATGAGCCGGCCGTGGCGGTGTATAAGAAATACGGCTTTGAAATCGAAGGCACAGGTAAGAAATACGGCCTGCGCAACGGTGAATACGTTGATGCCTACTTTATGGCGCGTATGAAATAAAATTAAGGGCGAGTCTTATCGCCCTTCTTATTGAAAGGACGCAAGAGTGAAAAAGTACCTTCCCCTGGTGTTGCTGGCAGCACTCTCCCCTGCTTTCGCCACTACCGTACAAAATCTCGATTCCGTGCCCAGCGCTATTCAACACCCGGAAGGTAAACAGATTTTTGCTGAGCAAATGGCGGGAGCAACCCCTGCCAAAGGATTTGGCGAGCTTCCACAGGGATTATCTGAGAACGCGTGGATTGCCTGGGTTACACCGAATGAAGATCCTGACAACCTGATCCTCACGGGTGCCAAAGCCTGGGGCAAAGACGGCAAATATATCGGTGTCGCCTGTTTCGCCGACAATCCGGCCGACGCCGGGCAGGCAAAGAAATACGCGGATAACAACTGTCCGGAAAACTACAGCAACGGGCACGCCAATAAATTATATCTCGGCGTTTTTTCCTGGCAGAACCAACAGCTAACGCCGATTGCACGCTCGGAAAAACCATTAAACCAACTCTCTGAGTGGAATAAAACCGCCGAAAAAGAGAGCGATGATGAGTCCGTCAGACCGCTGGCCTATTATACAAAACTGGATCTGGCACCGTACCGGATCGCACCCGATACGCTGGCGTTTGGGGTGCGCGGTGGATACTCTGAGGCGTATTCCGGCGGCGGCGCATTTTATGAAGTGCTGGAGCTCTATGCGATCAAAGGTAACAGGATAATCAACGTGTATTCCGACCTTGTTTATCAATATACGGACATCGCCGGAGAGTGGAATAAAGACGGTACAAGACAGCACGACATCAGCGAAAGTAAATATATCCTCAAAATGCGTTCGGCAAAAACGCACGGGTTTTATGATTTAGAGCGAGTAAACCTGCAGGATAAAAGCAGCCAAATATTCCGCTGGTCTGAATCGCTGCAGCGATATGCGCCATTCATCATCGATAAAAGATAGCGGTGAAATCGTTGGTTTAGGCACTGCCTGGCCGCTGGAGAAATATTTACAAGACTACGAAAAGAGCAAAACAACACGAAGCTAAGGTTACCTGGAGACAATGAATTATAATAACTGCCATTGGGCCTTCCAAACCGGCCCTCTTCCAGCGAAGAGGGCCATTATCCTCAGTAACCCGCCGTTAAATCATCCACGGAACGCGGGTCGGACGCGCCATACAGTGCGCCATCCGGTCCAACCATAATGCTCTGCGTGCTGCCCATCGCTTCTTTCTGCGCCACTTTCTGTCCTTTTTGCTCCAGCAGTTTGATTGTATCCGGGCTGAAGCCCTTCTCAATACGAAGCTCATCCGGCAACCACTGATGATGGAAGCGTGGTGCGTTGGTCGCTTCGGCGACGTTCATCCCGAAATCAATGCTGTTGACCACCATTTGCAGCACAGTAGTGATAATTCGACTCCCGCCTGGGCTGCCGGTAACCAGCCAGGTTTTCCCATCTTTTACCACGATAGTCGGCGACATAGATGACAGCGGACGCTTCTTCGGTCCGACCGCGTTGGCATCGCCGCCTACCAGACCGTATACGTTCGGTACGCCCGGCTTGGCAGAGAAGTCGTCCATTTCATTATTGAGCAGAATGCCAGTGTTACCCGCCACAATACCGGTCCCGAAAGTGGTATTCAGGGTATAGGTCACCGCCACGGCATTGCCGTCTTTATCCACCACCGAGAAGTGAGTGGTCTGATTGCTTTCATACGGGGCGAGCTTGCCAGGTTTAATCTCGCTGGAAGGCTTAGCCTTGTTGATATCAATCTGATCGGCAAGCGTTTTAGCATAGGCTTTGTTGGTCAGAGCCTGCCATGGCACTTTCACAAAATCGGGATCGCCCAGATACTCCGAGCGGTCAGCGTAGGCATATTTCTCCGCTTCAGCCATGACCTGCATGGCGTCGGCGCTGCCAAACCCGTACTTCTTCATATCAAAGTTTTCAAGAATATTGAGGATCTGCACGATGTGAATACCGCCAGAGGACGGCGGCGGCATGGAGAAGACCTGATACCCGCGATAGTCACCGCTAATCGGCGTACGCTCCACGGCTTTATAGCTGGCTAAGTCCTCTTTGGTCATCAGCCCGCCGTTCTTCTGCATTTCCCCGGCGATCTGATCGGCAATAGCCCCTTTATAAAACGCATCCGGGCCGCTTTCGGCAATCATTTCCAGGCTTTTCGCCAGGTTCTTTTGCACCAGCTTATCGCCTTTTTTCAGTGGCTCGCCGTCTTTCCAGAAAATGGCTTTGCTGTTCTCGTGATTAGGGAGCACTTCACTGCCATAGGTTTTCAGATCGTCGGCCAGTGCGTCATTAACCACAAAACCCTCTTCCGCCAGCTTCATCGCCGGACGTACCACTTTGTTCAGCGGCATCGTGCCGTATTTCTCCAGCGCCAGCGAGAAACCCGCGACGGTACCCGGCGTACCGGATGCCAGATGCGACGTCAGCGACTTTTTCGCATCGGCGTTGCCCTGCTCATCAAGGAACATGTCACGGGTCGCGCCAGCAGGGGCCATTTCGCGAAAATCAATCGCCGTGGTGTTACCGTCTTTGGTACGCAGCAGCATAAAACCGCCACCGCCCAGATTGCCCGCCTGGGGATGCGTCACCGCCAGCGCGTAGCCAACGGCCACGGCGGCATCGACGGCATTCCCACCCTGTTTAAGAATATCCACCCCCACCTGAGTGGCAAGCGCATCCACGGAGGCCACCATCCCCTGCTGCGCACGCACGGGATGGAACACATCCTCCTCAACACCGTATGATACCGGCGGCGGCGCAGCCGGAGCGGCCGCAACGCTAAAACAACTTCCTGAGAGCAGAGCAGCAATGGCTACCCGGCGTAAAAACGTCGGTTTTATCATCGTTATTCTCCAGATGTATGGGGGTCAGCCCCCACTAAGCCTGGTGCATAACTCTGAAATAATCATCGTAACGGCGAGAAAGGAGTAAACTTAAGAGATCCCCGAGAGGAGAAAAGCGATGAAACGACTCTTACTTTTAGCCATGCTGTTGCCGTTTGCAGGCTTTGCACAGCCCATCAACACCATGAATAACCCGAATCAACCCGGTTATCAGATCCCGAGCCAGCAGCGTATGCAAACCCAAATGCAATCGCAGCAGATTCAGCAGAAAGGGATGCTCAATCAGCAGTTGCAAACGCAGACGCGTATGCAACAACAGCATATGGAAAACCAAATCAATTCCAACTCCCAGCGCGTCCTTCAGTCTCAGCCTGGCGAGTTTAATTCCAGCCAGCAGCAAATGCTGCCCAACAGCAACGGTGGGATGTTAAGTGGACCCCGTAACCCGGACAGCTCGCTGAATAAGCAACATATGCTGTCGGAGAAAAAGAACGGCGACATGCTGAAGCCCTCCAGCACGCCGCAGCCTAACGTTCCGTTAAAAACAATTGGGCCTTAACAGGGCTGGAAATCCGGACCAATCGTATCAATGGCATCGGTACAGATGCAGTCCACTCCCCAGCGCAGCAGTTCCGCCGCGCGCTGGGGTCGGTTGACGGTATACACCAGAATACGCAGCCCTGCGTCGCGCAGCGCATCCACGCGCGCTTCATCCAGCAGCTTGTGATTAAGATGAATAGAGACGCAACCCAGCCGCGTTGTCAGTTCACGCCAGTCCTCGCGCCACTCATCAAGCAGTAAGCCTCTCGGCAGTTCAGGCGCCGCCTGCTGCGCCGCTTCAAGCGCGTCAATTTCAAAGGATGACAACAGCGGTGGTGTCATTCCCGCCCACAGTTCCCGAGCGGCCAGCGCTACGGCTGTGCCGGTTAACGTTCCGGTGCCGGTGGTGGGTTTAATTTCAATATTCGCCATCATACTGTGCTGACGGCAGCGCTCGGCCACTTGCGAGAGCAGCGGTAGCGGTTCGCCTTTAAACTCACCGCTAAACCAGCCGCCGGCGTCCACGCGCAATAAATCCTGCCAGTTCAGCTCGCCTGCCACGCCCCAACCATTGCTGGTACGTTCCAGGTTGTCGTCATGCAGCAAGAAGATCTCACCGTCTTTCGACAATTTAGCGTCAAACTCAATCATGATATGCCCGTATCGCGCCCCCATGTCGATCGCCGCCAGGGTGTTTTCCGGTGCCAGCTTACCGCCGCCGCGATGGGCGACGATATGGGGGTAAGGCCAGTTACTCATACGCGTTGTCCTGTTTCGCCATCAAAAAGATGCAGATGATTTTCTGGCAGATGCAGCCACAGCGTGCTGCCTGCCGTCGGGCGATGCTGATGCGCCAGTCGCACCACCAGCTTTTGCTCACCCCAACGTCCGTGTGCCAGGTTATCCGCTCCCAGCATTTCCAGCGTGTCGACGACCAACGGCACGCCGCCTTCGGCCTGCGAGCTTAGCGCAATATGCTCCGGGCGGATACCCAACGTCATGTTGCGCCCACCAGACTCCCTCGCGCTTCTGCCGAGGGGCAACGTCATGCCGTCATCCAGCTCAAAATGGGTGCCCGAGGCGCTGATGCGCCCATCCAGCAGATTCATCGCCGGGCTGCCGATAAAACTCGCCACAAAGCGGCTGGCAGGCTTTTCATATACTTCAACCGGCGTGCCGATCTGCTCGGCAATGCCTTTGTTCATCACCATCACCCGCTGGGCGAGGGTCATCGCTTCAACCTGATCGTGCGTCACATACAGTGAGGTGGTTTTCAGTCGGCGATGCAGATGTTGTAACTCCAGACGCATCTGTACGCGCAGCTTGGCATCGAGGTTAGACAGAGGCTCATCAAACAGGAATACCGCTGGGTCACGGACAATCGCCCGCCCCATCGCCACACGCTGGCGCTGACCGCCAGAAAGCTCGCGCGGACGACGCTTGAGCAGTTCACCCAGCTCGAGAATTCGCGCCGCCTCTTTCACCCGTTCGGCAATATGCTCCTTGCCCATCCCGCGGATTTTCAGCCCCCAGGCCATATTTTCTTCCACGCTCATATGTGGGTAGAGCGCGTAGTTCTGAAAGACCATCGCAATGCCGCGATCCTTAGGCTCCATTTCGGTGACGCGTTTATTATCAATCCAGATATCGCCGCCGCTCACCCGTTCAAGCCCGGCCACCATCCGTAGCAGCGTTGACTTACCGCAGCCGGATGGGCCAACCATCACGATAAATTCTCCGTCCGCGACATCCAGTGTCAGCGGTTTAATCACCTGGGTTTTGCCGTCCCAGCTTTTGGTTACTGCCTGTAGTTTTAAACCAGCCATTTTTATTTCTCACTATCGACCAGGCCACGTACGAAGGCACGCTGCATGGCTAACACGATGATTACCGGAGGGATGAGCGTCAGCAGCATGGCTGCCATTACCTGATTCCACTGCGTGGTGCCTTCACCAGTAGCAATCATGCCTTTGATACCTGCCACCGCAGTGCCCAAATTGACATCGGTAATAATTAACAACGGCCACAGATACTGGTTCCAGCCGTAGATAAAGGTGATCACAAACAGCGCCGCCAGATTGGTTTTTGACAGCGGTAGTACAATATCGCGGAAAAAACGCATCGGTGACGCGCCGTCAATACGCGCCGCCTCAACCAGCTCATCCGGCAGGGTCATAAAAAACTGCCGGAACAGGAACGTCGCAGTCGCCGATGCCATTAACGGCAGCGTCAGACCCGCATAGCTGTCGAGCATTTTCAGGTTGGCGATCACTTCCACCGTCGGGAAAATACGCACCTCGACCGGCAGCATCAGCGTGATAAAAATCATCCAGAAGAACAGGTTACGCAGTGGAAAGCGGAACCAGACGATGGCGAATGCGGAGAGCATAGAGACGGTGATTTTCCCTACTGTAATACTGAACGCCATGATGAAACTGTTGAGCATCATCAGCCAGAACGGCGCGCTGTTGACGCCCACGCCGTTGACCCAGATGTATTTCATGTTTTCCAGCAGCTGTGTGCCGGGAACCAGCGTCATCGGCGTTTCAAAGACAGCTTTGTTATCCAGCGTCGCCGCGACAAACGCGACGTACAGCGGAAACAGGATCACCATGATCCCCATAATCAACATGGCATGGCTGAATATTGTCAGCCCACGACGATTCTCAATCATTGGTAACGCACCTTACTTTCCACATAGCGGAACTGCACCACCGTCAAAATAATGACCAGGAACATCAGCACTACCGATTGGGCGGCCGAGGCGGAGAGATCCAGCCCGACAAAGCCTTCGCGATAGATCTTATAAATCAACGTAGTGGTCGCCTGTACCGGCCCACCCGCCGTGGCGGCATCGATCACCGGGAAGGTATCAAAGAAGGCATAAACCAGATTCACCACCAGCAGAAAGAAGCTGACCGGTGCAATCAGCGGCAGCGCCAGCTTAAAGAAGCGGCGAACCGGTCCCGCACCATCAATCGCGGCGGCTTCAATCAGCGACCGCGGAATAGACTGTAGTGCGGCAAAGAAGAACAGGAAGTTGTAACTAATCTGCTTCCAGACCGACGCAAACACCACCAGAAACATCGCCTGACCGCTGTTTTGCGCATGGTTCCAGTCATAGCCAAACTCACCGAGAAAATGGGTAATCAGCCCGCGTCCTGGGTTAAACAGGAAGATCCACAATACGGCGGCGACGGCGGGCGCGACGGCGTAAGGCAACAGCATCAGCGTCTGGTAAAAACGGCTGCCGCGCACCACGTAATTCACCAGCGCCGCAAAAAATAACGACACCAGCAAACCGCTTACCGTGACTAACGTACTGAACTTAATGGTGGTCCAGAATGAATCAAGGTAGTACGGGTCATGAAACAGCGCGATAAAGTTTTCCAGTCCGACAAACTGGCTAGAAAGACCAAACGGATCAACGGATTGTAGTGAGTACCACAGCGCTTCACCGGCGGGCCAGATAAAGAAAATAACGGTGATAACCAGCTGCGGGGCTACCAGCAAATAGGGAAGCCAGCGCGAGCGGAACACCGGACGGGATGAAGACATGTAGGTTCTTTTCCTGGAAGGTGCCAGATTGCGGTGCACACACCGTATCCGGCCTACAAACTACACGCATTTGTAGGCCGGGTAAGTCGCAGCCGCCACCCGGCATTTCACATTACGATTTAGTCGATTGCTCAAAGCGGCGCAGTAACTGATTGCCACGCTCAACGGCAGCATCCAGCGCCTGCTGCGGGGTTTTCTTCCCGGTCCAGACGCTTTCCAGTTCTTCATCTACGATGGTGCGGATCTGCGGCATGTTGCCCAGACGCAGCCCTTTGGTGAACGGCAACGGTGGCTTGTTCAGCATCTGGCGGGTGGCGATATCAGCCCCAGGGTTCTTATCATAGAAGCCCTGCTCGCGGGTCAAGTCGTACGCGGCGGTGGTAATGGGCAGGTAGCCGGTCTTCTGGTGCCATTCGGCAGCAATTTCAGGCTTCGCCAGGAAGTTGAGGAACTGCGCCACGCCTTCGTAGGTTGCTTTGTCTTTACCCTGCATCACCCACAGGCTGGCTCCCCCGATAATCGCGTTCTGCGGCGCGCCCTTCACATCAGCATCGTACGGCATCATGCCGACGCCATAGTTGAATTTGGCGTAGTGGCGGATGTCAGCCAGAGAACCGGAAGAGGCGGTGGTAATGGCACAATCCCCGTTATAGAACTTCTCGGTAGACTCGTCTTTACGCCCGAAGTAGCTGAAATCCCCTTTTTTGTTCAACTCTTCCAGCAGGGCGATATGTTTCACCTGTTCCGGTTTATTGAATTCCAGCACCGCGTCAGTACCGTCAAAGCCGTTGTTTTTGGTGGCCACCGGCAGACCATTCCAGGCGCTGAAGTTTTCAATCTGAATCCATCCCTGCCAGCCGCTGGCGTAACCGCACTTCATGCCTGCTGCTTTCAGCTTCGCGGTGTATTCCGCCAGATCCTGCCAGGTTTTTGGCGGCTGCTCAGGATCTAAACCGGCTTTTTTGAAGGCATCTTTGTTGTAGTACAGCACCGGCGTGGAGCTGTTAAACGGCTGGGAGAGTAAGTGTCCGCTTTTAGAGTCGGTGTAATAACCGGAAACCGTCGGCACGAACTGAGACTCATCGAAGTTAATACCAGCCTCTTTGAATACTTCATAGACCGGTTTAATGGCTTTCGAGGCCATCATCGTTGCCGTGCCCACTTCATAAACCTGCAGTAACGCAGGTGCGTTTCCGGTACGGAAAGCCGCAATACCTGCGCTCAGGCTCTGCTCGTAGTTGCCTTTGTACTGCGGAACAATTTTGTAGTCGGGATTGGCGGCATTAAAACGTTGCGCCAGTGAATCAACTTCTTTACCCAGTTCACCTTCCATTGAGTGCCAGAACGGGATAGTGGTGACGGCCAGAGCCTGACCTGCAAACGCCAGGCTAAGTGCCAGTCCTAAAGCTGTATGTCGTAACGATATCATCGGTTATCTCTCTTGTTGTGCCGGATGCGCGATATCACGCGTTTTATGCTCGCGGGGGTAACATGACATGCTCGAATGACAGAAAAATAACTTTTTTATTACAAAAAAAAGATAGTAAGGCGACAAACAGATGGCAAGGCGGTGAAAGCGTAGTGACAGGAAAATGCGGGGTGGTGCACAACAAAGCCGGGTAACGCTATGTCTTACCCGGCCAGGATGACGTTATCTGTTGCAGCCAGCAAGGAACATTAATCTTTACGCCAGCGTCGTTCATATTCATTCTGTAAACGCTGCTGTTCCCGCCGCTCACGTTCGCGCTGAATATCCGATTTCTCATCTTCCCAGCTCGGGCAGACAGAGGAGGTGAACACTTCACAGGGCGAGCTGGACTGGGCTAACGAGTTGTCCGGTTTCTCTTCCCAGATTGAAGGGTCGCGCGGGTCGAACGCTGGCGGTGTTAAGGCCAGGGTATTTGATGAAAGCGTCCAAAACAAACCGCCAATCATCATGCAGATACCGGAACGTATCATCCTTTCTCCATGTTCACTTTTATTATTGATAACTATTCTCAATAATAACATAGAGCAATAAAAAGGGGCCATATCTGTACTGAACCCCATAACCTGGACACTTTTTACATTTCTCTTGATGCCCGGTATTCCACCGGGCTCATACCTGTTTTGAGGCTGATCCTTTCAT
>NZ_KB976066.1:152147-485453 GCF_000398845.1 Citrobacter sp. KTE151
ACGTGCTGAACAGCCGCCAGTCTGAGAGAAAAAGGATGTTTCATTTTGAACCTCCGGAGTCTGAACTGTTTGTCCAGGATCCGGGGTTCAGTACATATCAGGCCCCCTTGTCCATTCAGAAAATGTTAACCGCCCAGATACGCGCTGCGCACTGCTTCGTTAGCCAGTAACGCATCACCGGTGTCTTCCAGCACCACATGACCGTTTTCCAGCACGTAGCCGCGATCGGCGAGCTTCAGCGCCTGGTTAGCGTTCTGTTCGACGAGGAAGATTGTCATCCCCTGCTCGCGCAGTTGTTCGATGGTGTTGAAGATCTGCTGGATGATAATCGGCGCCAGACCCAGCGACGGTTCATCAAGCAGCAGCAGCCGCGGCTGACTCATCAGCGCACGGCCTATCGCCAGCATCTGCTGTTCACCGCCGGACATCGTGCCCGCACGCTGAATTCGACGTTCATGCAGGCGGGGAAACAGGTCATACACCCACTTGATGCGTTCCTGAAACTGGTCCTTTTCGGCAAAGAAACCGCCCATCGCCAGGTTCTCTTCCACCGTCATGCGGGAAAACACGCGACGCCCTTCCGGAACAATCGCTACCGCTTCGCGCATGATTTTCGCCGTCTGCCAGTCGGTAATGTCTTTACCATCAAAGACAATTCGCCCACTTGTCGCACGCGGATCGCCGCACAGCGTACCAAGCAGCGTGGTTTTTCCCGCGCCGTTGGCGCCGATAAGCGTCACGATTTCACCTTGATTGATATACAAGCTGACGTCGTGCAGCGCCTGTATCTTGCCGTAGTGGGCGCTGACTTTGTCAAAGGACAACATGACTTTTTCCATATTATGCGTCACCACCATTATGCTTCACCTAAATAGGCGCGGATCACATCCGGGTTGTTACGAATCTGTTCCGGCGTCCCGTTCGCCAGCGGCGTGCCCTGATTCACCACGTAAATACGGTCGGAAATACCCATCACCAGCTTCATGTCGTGCTCAATCAACAAAATGGTGGTGTTGTGATGGTTACGCAGTTCAGCAATCAGCTCGTCCAGCTCTTTGGTCTCTTTCGGGTTGAGGCCTGCGGCGGGTTCGTCGAGCATCAGGATTTCCGGCTGGGTCACCATGCAACGTGCAATCTCCAGACGGCGCTGGTCGCCGTAGGCCAGGTTACTGGCCTGACGGTTGGCGTGCTCCAGCAAACCAATACGCTCCAGCCAGGTGGCGGCGCGATCCAACGCTTCACTCTGCGCGCGACGGAACGACGGGGTTTTCAACAGGCCGGAGAAGACGCCGGTTTTCAGCTGCTGATGTTGCGCCACCAGCAGGTTTTCAATCACCGTCATCTCGCGAAACAGACGCACGTGCTGGAAAGTACGCACCACACCCATCCGCGCAATTTGCTGACCCGGCAGCCCTTCCAGATGCTGGTCGCGCAGCTTAATCGTCCCACCCGTCGGCTTATAAAAACCGGTCAGGCAGTTAAAGACCGTGGTTTTTCCCGCGCCGTTAGGCCCGATTAACGAGACGATCTCCTGTGGTCTCAGCTCCAGTTCAACGTTGTTTACCGCCAGCAGACCGCCGAAGCGCATCATCAGGCCGTTGACGGATAATAATGGCTGACTCATGCCTGCTCTCCTTTTGCTTCCCCGTTTTTCAGCTTCAACTGCGGACGGGTCATCGGCAACAAGCCCTGCGGACGCCAGATCATCATCAGTACCATTAAACCACCCAGCATTAACATGCTGTATTCATTGAAATCACGCATCAGCTCGCGTGACACCACCAACAGGATGGCCGCGAGGATCACTGCAAACTGTGAGCCCATTCCGCCCAGTACCACAATCGCCAGCACAAAGGCCGACTCGGCAAAGGTGAAGGATTCCGGGCTGACAAAACCCTGACGCGCGGCAAACAACGTACCGGCAAAACCGGCAAACGCGGCGCTGATGGTAAAGGCGGTCAGCTTGATGCGCGTAGGGTTTAAGCCCAACGAGCGACAAGCTATTTCATCTTCGCGCAGCGCTTCCCACGCGCGACCCAACGGCATACGCAGCAGACGGTTGATGACAAACAGCGAGAAGACCACCAGCAGCAGCGCCACCAGATAGAGGAAAATCACGCGGTCAGAGGGATCGTACTTCACGTTAAAGAAGTTGCTGAAGGTATCCCAGCCACCTTCACGGGCAGTACGGCTGAACTCCAGACCGAAAAAGGTCGGTTTCGGGATCTGACTGATACCGTTCGGGCCACCGGTCACTTCGGTGTTGTTGAGCAGCAGGATACGGACGATTTCGCCGAAGCCTAAAGTCACAATCGCCAGATAGTCACCACGCAGGCGCAGTACCGGGAAGCCGAGCATAAAGCCCGCAGCAGCGGAAACCAGCCCCGCCAGCGGCAGACAGGTCCAGAAGCCGAGTCCGTAATAGTGGTTCAGCAGCGCGAAGGTGTAAGCTCCGATGGCATAGAAGCCGCCGTAACCCAGCACCAGCAGACCGGAAAGTCCCACCACCACGTTTAAGCCGAGGCCGAGGATGATATAAATCATCGTCAGCGTGGCAATATCAACCGTACCGCGCGACACCATAAACGGCCACGCCACGGCAATCACCAGTAGCGCGACCAGGAACAGCTTCTGTTTAACGGTGGACCCATCAATCGCCGGCAGAATAAACTTCGGTCCGGACACGCTCTTCAGGCCCTTCTGGAAAGCTGGACGCAACAGTTGGAAGAGAAAGACCACGCCAGTGCCGATAAACACCCACTGCCAGCGGATATCCGCGGCGGTATCCACCACCAGTTTGGTGCCGTCAAGCTCCAACTGGACGCCCATAAAGACGCCCGCCAGGATGAAGAACATAGCGGCAGAGAGCAGCGCCATTGCAAAATGCATCGGTTTCATACTTTCTCTACCTCCGGGCGACCCAGAATACCGGTCGGCATCACCAGTAGCACCAGAATCAGCAGCGCGAATGAAACCACGTCTTTGTATTCGGTACTCAGATAAGCAGAGGAGAGCGCTTCCGCGACACCCAGAATCAGGCCGCCGATCATCGCCCCAGGAATGCTGCCGATGCCGCCCAGTACCGCCGCGGTAAAGGCTTTCATCCCGGCCATAAAGCCGATATAGGGGTTAATTACGCCGTAGAACTGGCCGAGCAGTACGCCCGCTACCGCCGCCATTGCCGCGCCAATCACAAAGGTCAGCGCAATCACGCGATCGGTATTTATGCCGAGCAGGCTGGCCATTTTCAGGTCTTCCGCGCAGGCACGGCAGGCACGGCCCATACGGGAGTAACGGATAAACAGCGTCAGCGCCAGCATCGCCAGGAAGGTTACAATCCAGATAACCAACTGCATGGTGGTGATGGAAGCAGAGAAGTTTTCGCTACTGCCGACGGTCCACTGGCCGTTAAACAGGCTGGGCAGCGCCACATCGCGCGAACCTTCCGTCAGGCTGACGTAGTTTTGCAGGAAGATGGACATCCCGATAGCGGAAATCAGCGCGATCAGGCGCTTAGAGCTGCGCACGGGCCGATACGCTACGCGTTCAATGCTCCAGCCGTAGGCGCTGGCAATCACAATCGCGCCGACAAAGCCCGCCGCGACCAGTAGCCAGCTGGAATCAATACCCATCATCATTAGCGCAGCGATGATCATAAAGGAGACATAGCTGCCGATCATATACACCTCGCCGTGGGCGAAGTTGATCATGCCGATAATGCCGTACACCATCGTGTAACCGATAGCGATCAGCGCGTAGGTGCTTCCCAGCGTGACGCCGTTAAACATCTGCTGCAAGAAATAGAGGAACTGCTCGGACATAAGGTAACCTTTCTTAACCCGCCCGTTTTGCACGGGCGGTGGGATAACTCGTCTTCAGCTATTACTTCGCGACGGTCGATGATCCGTCCGCGTGCCACTGGAAGACACCAAACTCAAATCCCTTCAAATCGCCTTTTTCGTCCCATTTCAGCGGCCCAATCACGGTGTCAGCCCCGTGTGCTTTCAGATCTTTCACCAGCTCCAACGGCTCTTTGCTACCGCTGCGATCCATTGCTGTCGCCAGTGACTGGACGGCTGCATAAGTGATCCACACGTACGGCCCGGTTGGATCTTTCTTGTCAGCTTTGAGCGCATCGACGATAGCTTTATTCGCCGGATCCTGGTCATAGCGTTTTGGCATGGTCACCAGCATGCCTTCAGCGGCATCACCGGCAATGTTAGACAGCGACGCATTGCCCACGCCCTCAGGCCCCATAAACTGGGTATTCAGCCCGACGGAGCGTGCCTGGCGCAGCATTTGTCCCATTTCCGGGTAGTAGCCGCCGTAATAAACAAAATCGATATTTTCTTTTTTCAGGCGGGCGATCAGCGCAGAAAAATCTTTTTCCCCGGCAGTGATCCCGTCAAAGAAGACGATATTGGCTTTGCCCGCTTTCAGGCTCTCCTGCACTGAACGCGCCAGGCCTTCACCGTATTGCTGTTTATCGTGAATGATGGCGATGCGTTGCGGCTTCACCTTCTCCAGAATGTATTTCGCGGCGGTCGGCCCCTGAGAGGAGTCCAGGCCCGCTGTACGCATAATGTGTGCGTAACCGCGCTGGGTCAGTTCCGGGTTGGTCGCGCCCGGGGAAATCATCAGAATGCCTTCATCTTCATAGATATCTGATGCGGGCTGCGTGGAAGATGAGCACAGATGACCAATAACGTACTGAATGCCGTCATTGACGATTTTGTTCGCTACCGCAACGGCCTGTTTCGGATCGCAGGCGTCGTCATATTCGACGGCAACCAGTTTGTCGCCTTTGACCCCGCCTTTGGCATTGATATCTTTAATGGCCTGACGTGCGCCATTAAATTCCATATCACCCCACTGCGCGACCGGACCTGACATCGCCCCGACAACAGCGACCTTGATATCCTCCGCCATGACCGCGTGTGACATTGCCAGTGCTATCACCCCTGCGATGATTGTTTTCGCATTCCGTTTCATTTTCCTGAATCCCCATTCGTGATGATGTATATATTTTGTATTTATGTGGTTAAAAAGCAGACTGTGCTTTTTTTGAACTGTACTATTTTTACCAGTCTCGTTAATGGTTTAGCGCAGTTTTTTAAGCAAATTACGGCTAAAATCTCTATTTTTCAGTCGATTAAGAAAAGATAATATTCTGCTTTTCACTATAGATAAACAAAAAAAAGTGCATTTGTCAGCATAAAATAACGGCACAAAGAGCGGAATAAAATGCTGCATTCCAGGGTATTATCCTGCCTGTTTTTCAATCTCTACTGTTTCAATCTGTCATTGTCGTTGTTACAAAACTATTAACCTGGTTAATCGCATTAAAAAGAGAAAGCATCCGGGCGAATTATTTCGGTACACTGATTCCATCTTTTGTGATTTGGACATGCTGTTAATGAAGCTGACCATCGTTCGTTTAGATAACTTTAGCGACCAGGACCTGATTGATCTGGGCAAAATCTGGCCGGAATATTCCGCCTCATCATTAAGCGTAGATGAAACGCACCGGATCTACGCCGCACGCTTTAACGAGCGTCTGTTAGGCGCCGTGCGGGTAACCCTGAGCGGCACACAAGGCGCACTGGATTCATTGCGCGTGCGCGATATCACCCGCCGTCGCGGCGTCGGGCAGTATTTGATCGAAGAAGTGATCCGGGAAAACCCTGACGTGAGTTCGTGGTGGATGGCCGACGTCGGCGTTGAAGACCGCAGCGTGATGGCCGCATTTATGCAGGTGTTAGGATTTACGGCCCAGGAGAATGGCTGGGAGAAACGGTAGAAAACCGCCCCCAACCAATTGTATTACGAGTATTTTCCCAAGAATTTTGTGTTGCAGGCAGGCGGCAAGTTATAAAATCCCCGGAGCTTACATAAGTAAGTGACCGGGGTTGAATAACGCAGCCAACACACCTGCGGCACGAAAGGCGCCGGGAAAATCACTTGGCGTCTGTCGCCGTCCCGTTTGCATGCCAGTCAAACACGCCGAATTCGAAGCCTTTCAGGTCGCCCTTCGCATCCCATGACAGCGGCCCCATCACGGTTTCCACTGAGTTTGCTTTCAGATACTTGGCAATTTCAGCCGGATCGTCAGACTGGTTCAGACCGGCCTGCAAAGATTGCAGCGCGGCGTAGGTGGTCCATACGAATGCGCCGCTCGGATCCTGTTTCTTAGCTTTGATAGCATCTACGATGGGTTTGTTCGCTGGAACCTGGTCGTAGTTCTTCGGTTTCGTTACCAGTAAGCCTTCTGCAGATTCACCGGCGATGTTAGACAGCGACACGTTCGCTACACCTTCTGGCCCCATAAACTGGGTTTTCAGACCCGCGGCGCGTGCCTGGCGCAGGATTTGCCCCATTTCCGGGTGGTAACCGCCGTAGTAAACGAAATCGATATTCTCTTTCTTCAAACGCGCTACCAGCGTAGAGAAATCTTTTTCCCCGGCGGTGATCCCGTCAAAGAACACCACGTTGACGTTACCCTTTTTCAGACCATCCTGCACCGCGCGGGCCAGACCTTCACCGTACTGCTGCTTATCATGAATAATCGCGATGCGCTGCGGCTTCACTTTTTCAACGATATATTTGGCGGCCGTTGGGCCCTGATCGGAATCCAGACCCGTGGTACGCATTACCAGGCTATAGCCGCGCGCGGTCAGCTCCGGTGCCGTTGCCGCTGGAGTGATCATCAGAATGCCTTCGTCTTCATAGATGTCTGACGCAGGCTGAGTGGAAGAAGAGCACAGGTGACCGATTACGTATTTAATCCCGTCGTTGACCACTTTGTTCGCAACCGCTACCGCTTGTTTCGGGTCACAGGCATCGTCATATTTCACCATGACCAGTTTGTCACCTTTCACGCCGCCCTTGGCGTTGATATCCGCAATTGCCTGCTCTGCGCCGGTAAATTCCTGATCGCCATATTGTGCTACCGGGCCAGACATCGCCCCGACGACGGCAACTTTAATATCCTTAGCAAACGCCATATTGCTCAAAGACAGGGCGATACATCCTGCCAATAACGCTTTACCCTTCATATTCATCCTGACAATCCCCATTATTGTGGTTATTACGTGTGTTGTGATGTTGTTGTTCAGCACTTTATTTCGATTATTGGATAGCCACCCGTGCTTTAGCAGCATACTCTGCTAAAACATACCCGATTTTTATTATTTTGGAATAGCTAAATTTGACATGCAGATAACAACCTGATGACAAATAGCATAAACGTCAGAGGAGAGGGAGAGATAAAAACAAAAAACCCCGGATTTTCATCCAGGGTTTATCAGCATTTCCAGGTCGGCGGAAGATTACGCTTCGATCGCCGCACGCAGTTTTTTCATGGCGTTCTTTTCAAGCTGACGAACACGTTCAGCAGAGACGCCGTAGCGATCGGCCAGTTCCTGCAACGTCGACTTGTTGTCTTCGTCCAGCCAACGGGCGCGAATGATGTCCTGGCTACGCTCGTCCAGACCCTCCATTGCGTGGGTCAGTTTGTTCGCGGCCTGATCTTCCCAGTTATCTTCTTCAATGCCGTCGGCAAAGTTAGATGATTTATCCTGCAGATACAGAACCGGTGCCATCGGCTGGCTGTCAGACTCGTCGTCTGAAGACATGTCAAACGTCATGTCCTGCGCCGCCATACGGGATTCCATTTCGCGCACGTCTTTGCTGGAAACACCCAGCTCACGAGCAACCATTTCAACTTCGTCCTGATTGAACCAGCCCAGACGCTGCTTGGTTTTACGCAGGTTAAAGAACAGCTTACGCTGCGCTTTGGTGGTCGCGACTTTTACGATACGCCAGTTACGCAGAACGTATTCGTGGATCTCTGCTTTGATCCAGTGCACGGCGAAAGAAACCAGGCGCACACCCACTTCCGGGTTGAAACGGCGCACGGCTTTCATCAGGCCGATATTGCCTTCCTGAATCAGATCCGCCTGCGGCAGGCCATAGCCCGCATAATTACGAGCAACATGAACAACAAAGCGCAGGTGAGACAGGATCAGCGTTTTAGCTGCTTCCAGATCGCCCTGGTAATGCAGCTTTTCAGCCAGTGCCCGCTCCTCGTCAGCCGACAACATCGGCCACGCGTTCGCAGCCCGGATGTAAGATTCCAGGTTACCAACAGGGGCTAAAGCTAAATTTTGCATTTCTTTGGTCATTCAAATCCTCTCAATCTTTTCATCTGACGCGTTGGCTAAAACTAATAGCAACAACCATGCCAGAGCTTATGAGCAACGAGAATATCATTCAATCTTTTATCAGACAGTGATTTTATCCACAAGTTCCATGTCGTAATGTGTATAGATTACGCACAAAATGTGACATCACAATGAATACGCCGGGAAGAGATAACAGGGACTCTTTCCCTGCAGAGCGAACTACTCAGTGCAGGGAAAGATTATACCAGAGATTTTTTAATCGGGGGTAAAGTGGCGTAAATGTTGAACCGTGGCAAGCCAGGCTGCCACCCAGCCAATCATCGAGCACACCAGCAGCAATAACAGGCATTCATCGAATGATAAGCCGTTGATATCAAACTTAGTTCCAAAAACCTGCGCCACCTCAGTAACCGCTGACGACAGGCGCATCACCAAAATTTCTGACAAAATCAGTGAAAGAAATGCGCCGGAAAAACCGAGCAGCGCACCGCCGTAGAGGAACGGACGCAGGATAAACCCATCCGTCGCGCCAATCAGTTTCTGCACGTTAATGGTATCGCGACGCGCAAAAATACTCAGGCGCACACTGTTACCGATGACGAGGAAGACCGCCGCTACCATCAGCACGCCAATCATCGCGGAGACGCGTCCGACAAGGCCCGTCAGAGCCGCCAGACGGGCAAACCAGCTGTCATCCATGCGCACTTCATCAATACCGTTGATTTGTGCGATACGGTCGCGCAGCGTGTTCAGCGACTCCGTGCCCTGGAAGTCCAGTTTCGGGATAACTACCGCCACGGCCGGTAGCGGGTTCTCTTCCAGCATATCCAGCGCGCCGCCAAAGCCGGACCAGTTACGGAATTCGCCCAGCGCGTCATCGCGGGAAAGGTAATTCACTTTCTCCACGCCCTGCTCGGCCTGCAACTGACCAACCACCCGCGCTGCTGCATCATCATCCAGCGTTTTTTGCAGGTAAACGGTGATCTGCGGAGAAGGATAATACTGGCTTGCCGCATGGTCGACGTTCTTATAAACCATGTAGCATACGCTTGGCAGCGTCAGGGAGATGGCAATAACCATCACCGTCAGGAACGTCGCCAGCGGCTTGCTTTTCAGGTCCTGTAACGCGCCCTGGAACGCGTAGCGTACCTGCTCGTTAAAGACATTGGTTTTACGCGAGTTCGGCTTTGGCGCGGCTTTCGCCCGCTTTGGCGCGTTACGACCGCCATCTCCCGGCGCGCCGCCCGATTTACGGAAGCGATCCAGTCGGCCACCGAACTGTTTGATTTGATTAATAGCGTCACGTCTATTCATGGGCCAGGCCTCCATGCAGATGTCCATCGCTCAGAACCATTTGGCGATAGGAGCGACGGGAGATCAGGCCAATATCGTGCGTGGCCATTAATACCGTGACCCCGACGCGGTTAAACTCTTCAAACAGGCGAAGGATCCCTTCCGACAACGCGTCATCCAGGTTCCCTGTAGGTTCATCCGCCAGCAATACCGCAGGTTTGTTCACTACCGCACGGGCGATGCCCACGCGCTGTTGTTCACCGCCGGAGAGCTGAATAGGGAAGTTTTTCGCTTTGTCCAACAGTCCGACCTTATCCAGCGCCGCTGACACGCGACGACGAATATCGTCCCCGCTGGCGCCCGCGATGATCAGCGGGATTGCCACGTTGTCAAACACGGTTCTGTCCATCAACAGGTGGTGATCCTGAAAAATCATGCCAATCTGACGACGCAGAAACGGCACTTCACGGTTTTTCAAACGGCTGATGTCATGCCCGCTGAAGTAGATTTTCCCGGCGCTGGGCCGTTCAATTCCACAAATCAGCTTCAGCAGGGTACTTTTCCCCGCACCGGAGTGGCCGGTCAGAAATGCCATCTCGCCAGGCTGCATATGGAAGGTAACTCCCTGCAGCGCTTGTCTCCCACCGAGATAGGCCTTACTGACATGTTCAAAGCGAATCATTGTTAATCCTCTCGGGCAAAAAGTGCCTCTATAAAATCGTCCGCCTTAAACGGACGTAAATCCTCGATACGTTCGCCCACACCAATATAGCGGATAGGGATGCCAAACTGATCGGCAACCGAGAAGATGACCCCGCCCTTCGCTGTACCGTCCAGCTTAGTCAGGGTGATACCGGTTAAGCCCACCGCTTCATTGAACAGTTTGGCCTGGCTTATCGCATTCTGCCCGGTACTGGCGTCGATAGTCAGCATAACTTCATGCGGCGCATCCTCGTCGAGCTTCTTCATGACGCGAACGATTTTTTTCAATTCTTCCATCAGGTGCGATTTGTTCTGCAAACGCCCTGCGGTATCAGCGATCAGCACATCTACATTACGCGCCTTCGCCGCCTGGATAGCATCAAAGATGACGGACGCGGAATCCGCGCCGGTATGCTGAGCAATCACCGGGATGTTGTTACGCTGACCCCAGACCTGCAGCTGCTCTACCGCCGCCGCACGGAAGGTATCGCCCGCCGCCAGCATCACCGATTTACCCTGCTGCTCAAACTGACGCGCCAGCTTTCCGATAGTGGTGGTTTTACCCACGCCGTTGACGCCAACCATTAAGATAACAAACGGCGTCTTGCCATCAACATTCAGCGGTTCTTCCACCTTCGCCAGAATCTCGCCCATCTCTTCTTTCAGCAGGCCGTACAGCGCTTCCGCGTCTTTGAGCTGCTTACGGCTGGCACCTTCCGTCAGATTCGCAATAATCTTGCGGGTCGTTTCTACGCCCACGTCGGCGATCAGCAGTTGTTCTTCCAGCTCTTCAAACAGATCATCGTCGATCTTTTTACCACGGAACAGACTGATAAATCCGGAACCAAGGTTTTCTTTTGTTTTCAGGAGGCTGCGTTTCAGACGCGCAAAGAAACCTTCTTTCGTTGGTTTTTCCTGCTCCTGGACTCCCTCTTCTTCTGTCAGTGCTTCTACGGCAGGTTCTTCTACCGGCACCACCATCACGGCTTCTTCGGCAGCCTCAGCAGCCAGCGCCTGCGCTTCCAGCTCTTCATCAGTCAGGTGCGGTTCGTTTTCGGCTTCCTCTTCAACCGCCTCAACGATTTCCACGGTTTCCGCTTCGGCCTGCCACTCTTCGGCAGAAACCTCTTCGGTTTTCACCTCTTCCGGCAGTGGCAATTCTTCGCGTTCGATAACCGTCGCCGCTGGCGTTTCCACAACAGGTTCAGCAGCGGGTTCAGCAACCAGCTCAATCTCCGGCTGCGATTGTTCGGCAACAGGTTCAGCTTCCGGCTGCAGTTTTTCTATTTCCGCAACCTGTTCAGTCACTTCAACAACTTCAGCTGCAAAAGCTTCCGTTTCCGCCTCGCTACGGGTTTCCTCGGCGCGCGGCTGTTCGTCAACGACGGTAGTTTCTTCAGCAACCGGTTGTTGTTCTTCGTTTTTTAATTCTGTCTCGTTTTCCGGTGCCTGCTCTTTTTGACCAAAGCCCAGCCAGGAAAAAAAGCCACGTTTTTTCTCTTTCGCCATTTGCGACTACACTCCCCCGCTGTTGCTTCATGGCACAGCGTCAACGCTATGTACATAGCAGCTAAAAAAATGATGAAATAGTCTATCACTTATACCCAATGAATTTCGAGTTACGTCAAGGCGGCAAGCGCACGAATCCCGATGAGCTTACTTTTAGTAAGTGATTCGGGTGAGTAAGTGCAGCCAACGAAGAGGTAACTTGAAAGGCGACGGGTTAACTTAACTCACATCACCGCCTGGAATGACACGTCAGCAGCGGATTGAGCAATAATTGAAATGAAAAAACCGAATCACTCTGGTAGCGGCCAGATCCGCATTATTGGCGGTCAATGGCGTGGCCGTAAACTCCCGGTTCCGAATAGTCCCGGTCTGCGCCCAACCACCGACCGCGTACGCGAAACCTTATTTAACTGGCTGGCCCCGGTAATGGTCGATGCTCACTGCCTGGACTGCTTCGCCGGCAGCGGCGCGCTGGGGCTGGAAGCCCTCTCTCGCTATGCGGCAAATGCGACGCTTCTGGAAATGGATCGCGCGGTATCACAGCAGCTACAAAACAATCTCGCCACGCTGAAAGCCCCCCATGCCCGGGTCGTCAACACCAATACCCTGACATTTTTGGCCCAGACGGGTACGCCGCATAACGTGGTGTTTGTTGACCCGCCGTTTCGCAAAGGATTACTGGAAGAAACATTAACTCTTCTGGAAACTCATGGCTGGCTGGCAAATGAAGCGTATATTTACGTTGAAAGCGAAGTAGAAAACGGTTTGCCGCCGGTTCCGGTGAACTGGTCGCTGTACCGCGAAAAAGTCGCCGGACAGGTCGCCTATCGCCTTTACCAACGTGAAGCACGAGGAGAACACGATGCTGATTAACCTGGGACGCCTGCTGATGTTGTGCGTCTGGGCATTTTTACTACTCAATATTTTCCAACCCTTTCCACGCCCGCTTAACATCTTCGTTAACGTCGCACTGATTTTTATGGTGCTGATGCATGGCATGCAACTGGCGCTGTTAAAAAGCACCATGCCTAAAGATGGCCCGCAGATGACCCGCGGAGAGAAAATCCGTATTTTTCTGTTCGGCGTCTTTGAGTTACTGGTTTGGCAGAAGAAGATTAAAGATCAGTTGAAAAAGTAACTGTGATCTTTTCGCCCGGCGGCGCTTAGTAGGCCGGGGCGACAAAATCTCCAGGCCGGACAAAGCGTAAGCCGCCATCCGGCATCAGTCAGATGAAACCTTAGCGTTCACTGTAAAATCAACAAAACGCGAACCTTTATAACTCAGCGTTCCCTTATCCCCGACCGTTAACGCATGGTACTGCTGGGCATCCAGACGAAACGTCTGCTCGAAGCCGCCACTTTGTGGCTTAAAACTGACTTCATAGCGCATGCTGGTCCCCGCCGGGCTCACTTCCTGCTGGCGGGATCGCCGATCGTTAAGCGGTTTTTCCCGTTTGTTACTCACCACCACCTGCTTTTGCACTAACGGCGCAGTATCATTATCGGCTTTTTCACGCCGCTGCTGAACGAAGCGAAACGACGCAGCAACAACGATTAATACAATGATAACAATGAAGAAAAGTGGTGGTTTGCTCATATTATTAACCCATCAGAAAATGCGGAAATAAGCATACATTGCCTGTTATGGTGTTGTCATCTGGCAGTGTCGACCTCTACACTGAACAGTAGAGCCGTGAGCACCCCGCTTACGAAAAAATAACGAATTCAAGGAACTAAGATGCTTTGGTCGTTTATCGCTGTCTGCCTTTCCGCATGGTTGTTCGTGGATGCTTCCTATCGTGGGCCCGCCTGGCAACGCTGGGTCTTTAAACCCCTAACCTTACTCCTGCTGGCGCTGCTGGCCTGGCAGGCGCCAATGTTTAATGCTGTCAGCTATCTGGTGCTGGCTGGCCTGCTTGCCTCGCTGCTGGGCGATGCGCTGACGCTGTTACCGCGCCAACGCCTTTTGTATGCCGTGGGGGCATTCTTCCTGTCGCATCTGCTGTATACCATTTACTTCGCCAGCCAAATGACGCTGTCGTTCTTCTGGCCTTTGCCGTTGGTGCTGGTGGTGCTGGGGGCGTTGCTGATTGCCGTGATCTGGACGCGACTGGAAGAACTACGCATCGCTATCTGTACCTTTATTGGTATCACGCTGATGATGGTCTGGATGGCTGGTGAGCTGTGGTTCTTCCGCCCGACCGCTCCGGCGCTGTCGGCTTTTATGGGCGCATCACTCCTGTTCATCGGCAACATTGTCTGGCTGGGTAGCCATTACCGTCGCCGCTTCCGCGCCGATAACGCAATTGCTGCCGCCTGCTACTTCGCCGGACATTTCCTGATTGTTCGTTCGTTGTATCTTTAAAACGCTTGACTCTGGAGTCGACTCCAGAGTGTATCCTCCGGTTAATATGAAATGATTATCAACCGGAGGATGCCATGTCGACACCCGATTCCAGTGGCAAAAAAGCCCCACAATTTTCTTCTTTCAAGCTAGCGCCTGCGCCACAAAAGGCTGACGACTGCTGCTGCGAAGGAAGTTGCTCCACCCCACCACCCGTATCCGGTACCGTAATGGGTACCCGCTACTCCTGGAAAGTGGCAGGCATGGACTGTGCAGCCTGCGCCCGAAAAGTGGAGAATGCGGTCCGCCAGGTCAACGGCGTCAACCAGGTCCAGGTTCTGTTCGCCACCGAAAAACTGGTAGTCGACGCGGGTTCCGATATCCGCCTGCAAGTTGAAAGCGCAGTGCAAAAGGCAGGCTATACCCTGCGCGATGAGCAAGCGCCAGACGCCGCCCCCGAGTCGCGGTTTAAAGAGAACCTGCCGCTGATTTCGCTGATTATCATGATGGCGATTAGCTGGGGGCTGGAGCAGTTCAATCACCCCTTTGGCCAGATAGCATTTATCGCCACCACGCTGGTAGGTCTGTATCCCATTGCCCGTCAGGCCCTGCGTCTGATGAAAACCGGCAGCTACTTTGCCATTGAAACGTTGATGAGCGTGGCCGCCATTGGCGCACTGTTTATCGGCGCGACGGCCGAAGCCGCCATGGTGCTGCTGCTGTTTTTAATTGGCGAACGCCTGGAAGGATGGGCCGCCAGCCGCGCCCGTAAAGGGGTCAGCGCACTGATGGCGCTCAAGCCCGAAACCGCCACGCGCCTGCGTAACGGCGAGCGCGAAGAGGTTGCTATCAATACTCTCCAGCCAGGCGATGTTATCGAGGTTGCCGCGGGTGGGCGTTTACCTGCCGATGGCAAGCTGGTCTCCGGATTTGCCAGCTTTGATGAAAGCGCCCTGACCGGCGAATCGATACCGGTTGAGCGCGCCACCGGCGAGAAAGTCCCGGCGGGCGCCACCAGCGTGGACCGTCTGGTAACGCTGGAAGTACTCTCCGAACCGGGTGCCAGCGCCATTGACCGTATTCTGAAATTGATTGAAGAAGCGGAAGAACGCCGCGCCCCCATTGAGCGCTTTATTGACCGTTTCAGCCGGATTTACACCCCAGCCATTATGGCGGTTGCGTTGTTGGTCACCCTTGTACCACCGCTGCTGTTTGCCGCATCCTGGCAGGAGTGGATTTATAAAGGGCTGACGCTGCTGCTGATTGGCTGCCCATGTGCGCTGGTGATTTCCACACCCGCCGCCATTACCTCTGGCCTTGCCGCCGCGGCGCGTCGTGGCGCGTTAATCAAAGGCGGGGCCGCGCTGGAGCAGTTGGGTAGGGTAACGCAGGTCGCGTTTGATAAAACCGGCACCCTGACCATCGGTAAACCGCGCGTCACGGCGATTCACCCGGCAAGCGGTATTGGCGAGGCAGAACTGCTGGCGCTGGCGGCAGCAGTAGAGCAAGGCGCGACGCACCCGCTGGCGCTGGCGATTGTTCGGGAAGCCCAAACGCGCGAACTGACTATCCCTGTCGCAAAAGATCAGCGGGCGCTGGTTGGCTCTGGCATTGAAGCACTGGTCAACGGCGAACGCGTGCTGATTTGCGCCGCCGGTAAGCAGCCTGCCGATGCTTTTGCCGGGCAGATAAGCGAGCTGGAAAGCGCGGGTCAAACGGTGGTGCTGGTGCTGCGTAACGATGCCGTTCTTGGCGTGCTGGCCTTACAGGACACGCTGCGCGACGACGCCCGTAGCGCCATCAGCGAGCTTAATCAGATTGGTGTGAAAGGGGTGATCCTGACGGGTGATAACCCGCGAGCGGCAGCAGCTATTGCCAGTGAATTGGGTCTCGAATTCAAAGCGGGTCTATTACCGGAAGATAAAGTACGGGCCGTTACCCATCTTAACCAACAGTCGCCGCTGGCGATGGTCGGCGACGGCATCAACGATGCTCCGGCAATGAAAGCAGCCACCATTGGCATTGCGATGGGAAGCGGGACCGATGTCGCGCTGGAAACCGCCGATGCCGCCCTGACCCACAACCGCCTGCGTGGTCTGGTGCAAATGATTCAGTTAGCCCGCGCCACCCACGCCAATATTCGCCAGAACATTGCGATTGCGCTAGGCCTGAAGGGGATTTTTCTCGTCACCACGCTGCTCGGGATAACCGGACTGTGGCTGGCGGTGCTGGCAGATACGGGGGCGACGGTACTGGTGACCGCTAACGCGCTGCGGTTACTACGTAAAGGATAATGAGTCTGTGCCGGACGGCTGTTGCATTAGCGCCATCCGGCTAAGATTACTGGCCTTTGCGCACCAGATAGCGGTACGGCAGAGAGTCGGTCTCTTTTGCCACCAGCTCATGCTCCATAAAGGTACAGAAGCCGGGAATGTCACGGGTTGTCGCCGGATCGTCGGCGACAATCAGCAGCGTTTCACCCGCCTGCATGCCGCGCACGGTTTTACGCACCATCATTACGGGTTCCGGGCAGCGCAGCCCCTGGGCATCAAGAGTATGGTCGGGAGAGGTAAACAGATCGCTCATCGTAGTCTCGTTCATTCAAAAACGGCGTTATTTTACGCTCTGTTGTGGCGTAAGCCAATCAGGTTAACGATTGCGTGAAAAACAACCATTGCAATGTGCTCTTAAAGCAGTATCATGCGACGGTTTTTTATTGGGTTCCCTCACCCCATCCAACAAAAAGGTCACAATATGACTCCGTTTACACAATCTCAACGCGTAAAAGCGTTGTTTTGGCTATCGCTATTTCATCTGCTGGTGATCACCTCCAGCAACTATCTGGTGCAGCTACCGATCTCCATTTTTGGTTTCCATACCACATGGGGCGCTTTCAGCTTTCCGTTTATTTTCCTCGCGACCGATCTGACCGTGCGTATTTTTGGCGCTCCGTTGGCACGACGTATCATCTTTGCGGTAATGATCCCCGCGCTGCTGATCTCCTATGTCGTTTCATCACTGTTCTATATGGGATCGTGGCAGGGATTCGGCGCACTGCTGCACTTTAATTTGTTTGTCGCCCGTATCGCCGCCGCCAGCTTTATGGCTTACGCGCTGGGTCAAATTCTGGATGTGCATGTCTTTAACCGCCTGCGTCAGAACCGTCGCTGGTGGCTGGCGCCAACGGCTTCCACGCTGTTTGGCAACATCAGCGATACGTTAGCCTTCTTCTTTATCGCTTTCTGGCGCAGCCCAGATGCCTTTATGGCCGAGCACTGGATGGAAATCGCGCTGGTCGACTACTGCTTCAAAGTGCTGATCAGCATTATTTTCTTCCTGCCGATGTACGGCGTGCTGCTGAATATGTTACTGAAAAGGCTGGCAGATAAATCCGAAATCGCTGCATTGCAGACGAGTTAAAGGTTCATTTTCCGAGTTGTGATAAGATGGACGAATGAGCCGTTATGGCCGTTTATCGAAAGGAAGAAGTCAATGCGCAATCTGGTTAAATATGTCGGTATTGGCCTGCTGGTTATGGGGCTTGCGGCCTGTGATAATAGCGATACAAAAGCGCCAGCAGAGGGTGCTGCCGCAGAAAGTAGCGCCACTGGACAACCGGTCAGCTTGCTGGACGGTAAACTCAGTTTTTCCCTGCCAGCGGATATGACCGATCAGAGCGGCAAACTGGGCACCCAGGCGAACAATATGCACGTTTATTCTGACGCAACCGGCCAGAAAGCGGTGATTGTGATTGTTGGCGACAATACCAACGAAGACCTGGCTGTGCTGGCAAAACGCCTGGAAGATCAGCAGCGTAGCCGCGACCCGCAGTTGCAGGTCGTCACCAATAAATCTATTGAGCTGAAAGGCCACACGCTGCAGCAGTTAGACAGCATCATCTCGGCCAAAGGCCAGACCGCTTACTCTTCCGTGGTGTTGGGTAAAGTCGATAACCAACTGCTGACTCTGCAAATCACGCTGCCTGCTGACGATCAGCAAAAAGCGCAGACTACCGCAGAAAACATCATTAACACGCTGGTTATCCAGTAACGGTTAAGACGATGACTCGGCCTCCGGTGACACCACCTGAGGCCGTTTTTTTAATCGCCAGGTCAGCAATAACGCCACCGCCACCAGCCCTGCCGCCGCCAGATAGATAACCGGCACGCCCGCCCACGTCATAACCAGCCCGGCCAGCGGCCCCGTAACTCCCAGTGATAAATCCATAAACACCGTATACGTCGCCAGCGCAGCGCCCTGATTTTGCTGCGGGACGGCTTTTACCGCCACCACGCCCAGCGCCGGGAATACCAGCGAGAACCCTGCACCGGCCAGCAGGACGCCGCTTTTCGCCATCCACGGCATGGAAGCCATCCCGACCAGCAGCAGCCCAACAATCTCGACGCTAAAGCAGATCATCGCCACATTTAGTCCACCTAAACGGTTGATACCATTTGGGAATAACAGGCGGGTCCCCACAAACGTGCAGCTAAAAAGCGTCAGCGCGAAAGCGGCGCCGTCCCAGCCTTTGGCATCATAAAACAGGGTAATGAAAGTAGCGATCACGCCAAATCCGGCTGAGGCCAGGGCCAGCGCCATGCCGTACAACCAGACACGCCCAAGCACCGCGCGAAACGGCAATGGTTTGCCTTTGCTGGCCTTCACCGCCGGACGAGGGAGCGCCAGCAGTATTGCCAACAGCGCCACGCCCATCACGGTCAGCGCCAGTCCCTGTAAGCCACCCCAGGCATAAAACAGAACGCCCAGCGGAGCGCCTATCGCCATCGCGCCATAGGTCACGATGCCGTTCCACGAAATCACCCGTCCGATGTGCATTGAACCAACGACCCCAACCCCCCACAGCGTAGAGCCAGTCCCGGCAAAGCTTTGCCCGATCCCTAGAATCACGCGCCCCAGGCATAACAGCAGCAGGCTGGCCAACGGCCAGCCATTCGCGAAGCCCGCCAGGAAGTAGCCCAGACCACTTAAAAAACAGCCACACAGTCCGAATACCACAATCTTCTTTGGCCCCAGCAGGTCGGCATAGCGACCGGCATGTGGACGGCTCAGCAGCGTAGCGAAATATTGCAGGCTGATGACCAGCCCTGCCCAAAAAGCACTAAATCCCATCACATCATGGACATAGCCTGGCAATACAGCGAGCGGCAGACCAATGGTCAGGTAGCTGGCGAAGTTAAACATCACCACAGAGACAATACGCAGATTAAGGCGTAAACCGCTAAGCGTCGGTTCAGCGACGGGTTCGGGCATGGAGGATCACCACGTTTTCACAACAGTGTTTCATTTCTACCATGTTGCCGGGCAGAAATCAGTAGTCAGTTTAGGAATATCAGTCGCAAGCCAGCCGCTACACTTAATGCAAAAACGCAAACAGGAAGACGACATGACAACCGCCCAGCCCGATAAAACGGGCTTGCACATTCTGCTCAAACTGGCCGCTCTGGTGGTGATCCTCGCGGGTATTCATGCCGCGGCGGATATCATCGTACAGCTTCTGCTGGCCCTTTTTTTTGCCATTGTATTGAATCCGCTGGTCACCTGGTTTATTCGCCGGGGTGTACGTCGGCCGGTCGCGATAACGTTAGTCGTGGTGGTGATGCTGATCGTTCTTACGGCGTTAATCGGTGTTCTGGCGTCATCCATTACTGAATTCATGGCCATGCTGCCAAAATACAACAAGGAGCTGACGCGCAAGGTTCTGTATCTGCAAGAGATGGTACCTTTTCTGAATCTGCATATGTCCCCGGAGCGCATGCTGCAACGTATGGACTCCGACAAGCTGATGACCTTCACAACCACGCTGATGACAAGTCTTTCCGGTGCCATGGCCAGCGTCGTTCTGCTGGTGATGACGGTGGTCTTTATGTTGTTTGAGGTGCGTCATGTCCCCTATAAGCTGCGCTTTGCGCTGAACAATCCCCAAATCCATATTGCGGGGCTGCATCGGGCGCTGAAAGGTGTTTCTCACTATCTGGCGCTGAAAACGTTGCTCAGCTTATGGACCGGTGCCATCGTCTGGCTGGGACTGGCGCTAATGGGGATTCAGTTTGCTCTGATGTGGGGTGTGCTGGCATTCCTGCTAAACTACGTGCCCAACATTGGCTCGGTCATTTCCGCCGTTCCACCCATGATCCAGGCACTGCTGTTCAACGGCGTTTACGAATGTGTGCTGGTTGGGGCGCTGTTTCTGGTGGTGCATATGGTAATTGGCAACATCCTCGAGCCCCGCATGATGGGGCACCGGCTGGGATTATCGACGCTAATCGTCTTTCTCTCTCTGTTGGTGTGGGGATGGCTGCTTGGTCCGGTAGGTATGCTGCTCTCCGTGCCGTTAACCAGCGTGTGTAAAATCTGGATGGAAACCACCACAGGCGGTAGCAAACTGGCAATTTTGCTGGGACCCGGCAGGCCCAAAAGTCGGCTACCCTGAAAACTACCAACCGAGGTAGTTATTATATTTCCATATTGACGTTAAAATGACGTCAACACAGCTATATACAGTGGCTTATCTTAAATAAAGAGTGAAAAGGAATTCATTCTTTTATAAAGGAAACATATAATCCATATGCATTATTCTTTGCCAAAACACATAAAAATAACGAACACCTCCAAAGCATTTAACTTAAACTATCCACTTAGATTTAAAGGTTATTTTATTTGATACGTTTTCTCTAAAAATCTATACTTCTCGCCGATGATGACGCTGAAAAATTTCTGTTGAAGAAAGTCATAGAATATTATCATCCGGTTATCTCATTGCCTCGCTATCAACAGAGTGAAATAAAACGCTAATTTAGTTTAAATAAAATTGCAGGTGATAAGGGTGCATCATGATTCCGGAGCTTATAAGTTAACATGTATAAACGGTACTTTGAGAGGGAGTTTTAATGAAAAAGTATATTAAGTGGTTTGCAGCCATTGCCGTTGTCGGTGCACTAGCGGGTTGTGCACGTACTGCGCCGATTGATCAAGTTCACACCAGTGTGAGCGCGGGACATACTCAGGACCAGGTTAAAACCGCGATCCTGAAAGCCGGTATTCAACGCCAATGGGTCATGTCCGAAGCCGGACCAGGTATTATTAAAGCTCGCCAACAAACCCGCGATCATGTGGCTGAAGTCCGTATCACTTATACCGCCACCAGCTATGACATCAAATATGACAGCAGCCTCAACCTGCAGGCTTCTGGTGGAAAGATTCACAAAAACTACAACCGCTGGGTACGCAATCTGGATAAAGACATCCAGCTTAATCTGTCAGCCGGCGCCAATCTGTAATTACGCCTAAAGTCGGGCCGAAAAGGCCCGATACTCTTACTATCTGCCATTAAACAGGTTGTCCCCACATGTACGAACAGGATTCGCTTAGCGCACTGGATGCCATTACTGAAGCACAACGTATCGCCTTTGCCCCTATGCTATTTCAAACCGCGTTGTGTCTGCGAAATGCTGGAGTACTCACCTGGCTGGACAAGCAAGGTAAACGCGGCGCCACGCTCGACGAGATTACCGCAAACAGCACCATCAACGAATATGCCGCCAGCATCCTGTTGGATATGGGGTTAAGTGGGCGCATCATTACCCACAAAGAGGGATATTATTACCTCGCTAAAGTCGGTCATTTTCTTTTACATGACACGATGACGCGTGTGAATATGGACTTCACCCAGGATGTTTGTTATCAGGGGCTGTTCTATCTGGAAAATGCACTTAAAGAAGGAAAACCCGTAGGGTTAAAAACTTTTGGCGACTGGTCAACAATCTATCCTGCACTATCACAATTACCGCTGGCTGCGCGTGAAAGTTGGTTTGCTTTCGATCATTACTATTCAGATGGAGCATTTGATGCCGCATTGCCATATGTATTCGCCAGCGCCCCTGCAACCCTGTACGATGTCGGCGGAAATACCGGGAAATGGGCATTACGTTGTTGTCAACATGATGACAATATTACTGTCACCCTATTAGATTTGCCGCAACAAATTGCACTTGCCCGCGAAAATATAGAAAATGCAGGATTATCTCATCGCATAAATTTCCATGCTGTGGATATGCTTAGCGACTCGCCTTTACCTGCCGGCGCTGATATCTGGTGGATGAGTCAATTTCTGGACTGTTTTTCTCCGGAACAAATTATCGCTATGCTGCGCAACGTTGCTCGGGTGATGAAACCGGGCGCGAAGCTGTTCATTATGGAACTGTTTTGGGATGCCCAAAAATTTGAAGCGGCCTCATTTAGCCTGAATGCGTCTTCGCTTTATTTTACCTGTATGGCGAATGGCAACAGCCGTTTCTACAGCGTAGAGAGGTTTTATCACTATCTGAATCTGGCAGGTTTTCAGGTAGATGAACGCCACGACAACTTAGGTGTTGGGCATACTTTATTGATATGTCAGAAGAAAAAATAAGAAACAATCGGAACAACCGATTTACCGCGGATACGCGTTGATGAAATTTGCTTTCAACATTATAGACTGGCAGGCCAGGGCGCCAGGGTTAAGCGAAACAGAACAGTGGCATGAATGGTCACGGCTTTCGCACGCCATCGATCCCACTGCGCCATTGGTTAAGCTCAACGAGTTACCGATGATGACGGCTCGCCGCCTCAGTTCCGGCAGCAAACTGGCCGTCGATTGTGGGCTGGCGATGCTACGCCGCCATGATATCAATGCTGTTTTGTATACAAGCCGCCATGGTGAACTGGAGCGTAACTACAGGATCCTGCACGCCCTGGCGACTGGGCAGGCACTCTCACCAACCGATTTTGCCCTCTCTGTACATAACTCTGCTGTGGGTAACCTGACGATCGCTGCGAAAAAACCGATTGCCTCCTCCTCGCTTTCTGCTGGCAGGGATACGTTCCAGCAAGGGCTATGTGAAGTCATCGGGCTGTTGCAGGCGGGATATCAGCGCGTATTGATGGTCGATTTCGACGGTTTTCTGCCCGAGTTTTATCACCCACAGTTACCACCTGACATGCCAACATGGCCGTTTGCCGTCGCGCTGGTCATTGAATCCGGTGATAGCTGGCAATGTGAAACCCGTCCGCACTGCGGGCGGGGTGAGACAACGTTGCCGCAAAGCCTATTGTTTTTACAACATTACTTGCAAGATACCAAGGCGTTTACCCTGTCTGGCGAACGCGTACAATGGCAGTGGAGTCAGGGATGAACACGATGCTCCTGCGGCTTAACCGGGTATGGCGACTGGTGATGACCGGTCTTTGCTTTGCCCTGTTTGGCCTCGGCGGACTCCTTCTTTCTACGTTCTGGTTTAACGTCTTGCTGATCGCGATATGGGATAAAGCCCGACGTCGGCGTATCGCCAGACGCAGCATCGCCGCCAGTTTTCGCCTCTTTTTAACGGTGGCGAAACGGCTTGGTGTGTTGGACTACCAAATTGAAGGACGAGATATTTTACGCAATGAACAAGGATGCCTGGTCGTCGCCAACCACCCGACGCTCATCGATTACGTGCTACTGGCATCGGTAATGCCCGAAACCGACTGTCTGGTGAAAAGTGCACTACTAAAAAATCCGTTCCTCAGCGGCGTGGTCCGGGCGGCAGATTATCTGATTAACAGCCAAGCTGACGCGCTATTGCCCGCGTGCCAGCAACGTCTGGAACAAGGCGATACTATTTTAATTTTCCCCGAGGGAACCCGTACACGCCCCGGAGAGGAAATGACGTTACAGCGTGGTGCGGCGAATATCGCCGTGCGCTGCAGCAGTGATTTACGCATAGTGACCATTAAATGCAGCGAACAAATGCTGAACAAAGAAAGCCAATGGTACGACGTCCCATCGGTAAAACCCATGTTTACCATTTCAGTACACGAGCGGGTTAAGATCGACCAATTTTACGACGCAAATTCACAAGAACCGGCGCTGGCCGCAAGGCAGTTGAACCGGCATCTTTTGCTTCAATTACAACCAGGTACTTTACCTCTTTCAGGAATTAATGATGCAAGCGCTTTATCTTGAAATCAAAAATCTCATTATAACGACATTGAATCTCGACGAACTAACAGCTGACGATATTGAAACCGAAGCGGCACTCTTTGGCGATGGCTTAGGCCTGGACTCAATCGATGCCCTGGAGCTGGGTCTGGCGGTGAAAAACGAGTATGGCGTGGTCCTCTCAGCGGAGAGCGAAGAAATGCGTCAGCACTTCTTCTCCGTCGCCACGCTGGCATCTTTCATTCACGCGCAACGTGCCTGAGGATAGTCCGTTATGACCGAACAAAAAGCCATTTACGAAGAAGTCTCCTCACTGCTGGTCAAGCTGTTTGAAGTTGACCCGCAAGATATTAAGCCTGAGGCGCGCCTGTACGAAGATCTGGAACTCGACAGCATCGACGCAGTCGACATGATCGTGCATCTTCAAAAGAAAACTGGTAAGAAAATCAAGCCGGAAGAGTTCAAAGCAGTACGCACCGTACAAGATGTCGTCGATGCGGTTGAACGCCTTCTCATAGAAGCGTAATTCACCGTGTCAGGCACTCGCTCCCTGCCAGTCGTACAACTGCTGACAGGTCTACTGTTGTTGGCCTGGCCGTTTTTGATCTGGTTTGGCCTGGCGCATAACAGTCTGCACTGGTTGCTGCCGTTAATGGCGCTACTCCTTTTTTTACGCTTTCGCCAGGTCCGGCGACAGGCGGGACCGTTGCGCGTCGTGACACAGGTAGTGGTGATCGCGGGTATCACCTTATGCATTGCCAGTTATCTGCTCAAAACGCACCAGCTGCTGCTGTTTTATCCCGTAGTGGTAAACGCCGTCATGCTGTCGGTTTTTGGTGGTTCTCTGTGGTCAGCGATGCCCATCGTTGAACGTCTGGCGCGGCTGCGCGAACCAAATCTGCCCGAAGCAGGCGTGCGCTACACGTACCTTGTGACACTAATCTGGTGCGCCTTTTTCATCATCAATGGCAGCGTTGCGCTCTTTACTGCATTGAATGGCGATATGACCCTGTGGACGACCTGGAACGGTATGGTTTCCTATCTGCTGATGGGAACATTGATGGTAGGCGAGTGGTTAGTTCGCCAACTGGTGATAAAGCGAGATACCCAATGAAGCAGCCCCTCACACTTGCTCAATGGCTCTGTGCCCCACGACCGGACGACATTCCTGTTGCGTGGCAAGAAGATCATACGTGGACACTTGGCCATCTGCGCCATGATGTGGCCCAGTTGATAACGCAACTGCAGCAGCAGGAAGGTGAACGCTGGGCATTATGCTTCGAGAACAGCTATTTATTCATCGTCGCGTTGCTGGCAACGCTCCATGCTGGCAAAACACCGGTGATCCCGGGACATTGTCGCGTTTCGTTGTTAAACGAGCAGCACTTGCTGTTTGATGGCGTACTGAGCGATAAAGCGCTGGACTGGCAGGGAACGCTGCGAGTGGTCAGCTCTGCCATGACATCTGTGGCCCACGACATCACGTTCCCGATAATACGCAGTGACGCCTTTGTGGAGCTATTCACTTCCGGTTCGACCGGCCAGCCGAAACGCGTAATCAAACCGATTGCTCGTCTGGATAGCGAAGCAGCATTGCTCGCTACGCGTTTTGCTGATCGTCTGGCAGGTTGCCGGGTCGTCGCGTCAGTGGTACCGCAACACCTGTATGGTCTGACGTTTCGTATCTTCTTGCCGATGGCTTTAGGCCTCCCGCTGCATGCGGCGATGCTTTGGTATGCCGAACAACTGGCGGCACTGAGCCCTGATCATCGGTATGCGTTTATCAGCAGTCCGGCGTTTCTGAAACGCCTCGACCACCACCTGACACCGCCGCCAATCGAGTTGATTCTTTCCGCGGGCGGCATGCTGTCCTGGCAGGACGTCAAGCAGGCTGCTGACTGGCTGAATGTCTGGCCCGATGAGATCTACGGCAGCACTGAAACCGGAATCCTCGCGTGGCGCTATCGCCATCAGGATGATGTGACATGGCTGCCTTTTCCCGGAGTCAGATTCCAGTCAGAAGACGACGCGTTTCGTGTGTTTTCACCACTAATTGCAGCTGATGATGGCCTGTTACTCGATGATATTCTTCAGTTTATCGAAAACGGACAGTTCCGTCTGATGGGCAGACGCGGGCGGGTGGTCAAGATTGAAGAGAAACGCATTTCACTCAGCGAGGTGGAGCAACGTTTACTGGCACTGGACGGTATCCGTGAAGTCGCAGCATTGCCCGTCTCACGCGGAGGACGTCAGGGCGTTGGTGTCCTGCTGGTACTGGATGACGAAGCCCGGCAACGCTGGCTTGAGTGCGGTGGTAAACCGCAAGAACTGACCTGGCGACGTTCGCTGCTGCCCTGGCTGGAGCCGGTCGCTGTTCCCCGCTACTGGCGGGTGATTGATGAGATTCCGGTCAACAGTATGAACAAGCGTGTCTATGCGCAATTACAGGAGTTATTTCATGAAACCCCATGAAATCGAGCGCCATCAGGCACTGCCTCATCAGGCTGATATTGTTTTACAACTCGACCCTTCTCTGTTTTGGTTCAGCGGGCATTTTAGCGTGCAGCCACTGCTGCCGGGCGTTGCACAGCTAAACTGGGCGATGGATTACGCCACCACGCTGCTGGTCCCTGGCTGGCGTTTTCACAGTATTCAAAACGTGAAGTTCCAGTCACCGCTATTGCCAGAGGCCACCGTCACCCTGAGTCTGAGCTGGCAGGAAGCGCGTCAGATGCTCACTTTTAGCTACCAGCGCCACGACGGTGACGTGCGCCATACCGCCAGCAGCGGGAAGATTCGGTTATGCCGCTGACCTTTTCCCCATGCGTGTTGATCCCCTGCTACAACCACGGCGCGATGATGTCGGACGTGTTGGATCGTCTTCGGCCGTTCAATCTCCCCTGCATTGTGGTGGACGATGGCAGCGACGAGACTACACGAGATGAACTGGCACGCCTGGCGGCAGAATACAGCAATCTGACGTTAATTCGCCTGCCCATCAACGCAGGCAAAGGCGCGGCGGTTATTCGCGGAATGCAGACGGCAGCAGATGCCGGGTTCAGTCATGCAGTGCAGGTCGATGCCGACGGGCAACATGCCATTGAAGATATTCCCAGGCTGCTTGCATTGGCAAAAGAACATCCGACAGCACTGATTTCCGGACAACCGATTTACGATGATTCGGTCCCTCGCTCGCGCCTGTACGGTCGTTGGGTAACCCATATTTGGGTGTGGATAGAAACGCTCTCGTTGCAGCTCAAAGACAGTATGTGCGGCTTCCGGGTGTATCCGGTGGCTCCCACGCTGCAACTGGCACAGCGCGTAACGCTCGGCAAACGGATGGATTTTGATACTGAAGTGATGGTGCGCCTCTACTGGCAAGGCAACACCAGCTATTTTATCCCCACGCGAGTCACCTATCCGCAGGACGGGCTATCCCATTTCGACGCGCTTAAAGACAATCTGCACATTTCATTGATGCACACTCGCCTGTTCTTTGGCATGTTGCCGCGCATCCCCTCCCTGCTGTGTCGTCGTTCATCGACACACTGGGCGCAGCAGCAGGAAGTCAAAGGGTTGTGGGGAATGCGTCTGATGCTGCTGGTCTGGCGTGTACTGGGTCGCAAAGCCTTCTCCCTACTGCTGTATCCGGTCGTCGGCGTATACTGGCTCAGCGCTTCAACTGCCCGAAAAGCCTCTCAACGCTGGATTAGCCGCGTAAGAGCGCAACTGATCACACGCCGGATGCCAGTACCGCCAAACCTGACCAGTTATCAGCATTTCCTGCGTTTTGGCGGCGCGATGCTGGATAAGATTGCCAGTTGGCGCGGTGAACTGCACTTCGGTCGCGATGTGATTTTTGCACCAGGCGCAGAAAAAACGCTAAATGTCAGCGATCCTCGGGGAAAACTGCTGCTGGCTTCACATCTTGGAGATGTCGAAGCCTGTCGGGCACTGGCCCAGCTACAGGGCAGTAAAACAATCAATGCGCTGGTATTTAGCGATAACGCCCAACGCTTTAAACAGATCATGCAAGAGATGGCGCCGCAGGCTGGATTAAATCTGCTCCCGGTGAACAGTATTGGTCCAGATACTGCCATTCTGCTCAAAGAGAAACTGGAGCGCGGTGAATGGGTAGCCATCGTAGGCGATCGCATCGCAGTCAATCCCCAACGCGGCGGCGAGTGGCGTGTGTGCTGGAGCCGCTTTATGGGGCAACACGCGCCATTCCCTCAGGGCCCGTTTATTCTTGCGTCTATTTTACGCTGCCCTGTAGATCTGATTTTTGCCCTGCGCCAGCAGGAGAAACTCCACATCTACTGCGAACCGTTTGCCGACCCGCTGCTCTTACCGCGCGCCACACGACAACAGGCATTACAGAATACTGTCGATCGCTACGCCGAACGCCTTGAGCACTATGCGCTTCAGTCGCCCCTCGACTGGTTTAACTTTTTCGATTTCTGGCAACTGCCGGACACCAATGACAAGGAGTAAAGGGTGCTTAACGATCCCCGTTTTACGGCTGAAGTCGAGCTAACTATTCCGTTTCACGACGTCGATATGATGGGCGTAGCGTGGCATGGTAACTACTTCCGTTACTTCGAGATTGCCCGTGAGGCACTGCTGAACCAATTCGATTATGGCTATCGGCAGATGAAAGAATCTGGCTATCTGTGGCCCGTGGTCGACACTCGGGTGAAGTATCGCAATGCGCTGACTTTCGAGCAGCGTATCCGTGTACGCGCCCAAATTAAAGAGTACGAAAATCGCCTGCGAATCGGCTACGAAATTTTTGATGCCGAAACAGGTAAACGTGCTACAACAGGCTACACCATCCAGGTCGCCGTCGACGAAAAAAGCCGTGAACTGTGCTTTGTCAGCCCGGATATTCTGTTTGAACGGATGGGAGTGACACCATGAAATTATGGCCATTGCTCGTGCTGCTCGTCAGCCCTTTCGTCAGTGCCCTGACGCTCGACTCCCTACAACAGCGTTTTACCGAACAACCGGTGGTTCGCGCCCACTTCAATCAAACCCGGACGATAAAGGATCTACCACAACCGCTGCGATCTCAGGGCAAGATGTTGATCGCCCGCGACAAGGGGTTGCTGTGGGATCAAACGTCCCCGTTCCCGATGCAGCTGCTGCTGGATGACAAACGGATGGTTCAGGCAATTAACGGTCAACCACCGCAGACCGTTACCGCTGAGAATAACCCGCAAATGTTCCAGTTTAATCATCTGCTACGGGCGTTATTCCAGGCGGATCGTAAAGTGCTGGAACAAAACTTCCGCGTGGAGTTCGCAGACTTAGGAGAAGGTCGCTGGACGCTACGCCTGACGCCAATCACCACACCGCTGGATAAGATTTTTGCGACGATTGATTTAGCAGGAAAGACCTACCTGGAGAGCATTCAGCTCAATGATAAACAGGGCGATCGCACCGATATCGCGCTTTCCCAACACCAACTAACGCCAGCGCAACTGACCGATGACGAACGCCAACGCTTTGCCGCCCAGTAAACGTCCCGCGCTGTTATGGGGAGTCATCTGCCTGCTTCTGCTGGGCATCTTTCTGACGCTGCTACCTCAGGCCCGCCTTAACAGCAGCGTGCTGGCCATGTTGCCAAAGCAGACGCTGGGCGCTATACCTCCGGGTCTGAACGAGGGATTTATGCAGCGCCTTGACCGTCAGGTGGTCTGGCTGGTGAGTCCCGGTAAGCAACCGGACCCAGCGATAGCCCGGGACTGGCTGGCTTTACTGCAAAAATCGCACGCGCTAGCCCAGGTAAAAGGTCCAATGGATGCCGACAGCCAGCAGGCCTGGGGGGCATTCTTCTGGCAACATCGTAACGGCCTGATAGATAACGAGACCCGCGCCCGGCTGCAAAACGGCGGCGAAGCGCAGGGCCAGTGGATCCTGTCCCAACTTTACTCCGCATTCTCCGGCGTCAGTGGCAAAGAGCTACAAAACGATCCCTTCATGCTGATGCGTGGCTCGCAGCTGGCCATGGCCAAAACTGGGCAGCGTCTGCGCCTGATGGACGGCTGGTTGGTCACCCAGGATGAACAAGGCAACTATTGGTATCTGTTACATGGCGAACTGACCGGTTCATCGTTTGATATGCAACAGACGCACCAATTGGTCACCACGTTGAATACGCTGGAAGGTGAGCTCAAAGCCCACTATCCACAGGCTCAACTGCTATCTCGCGGGACGCTGTTCTATAGCGATTACGCCAGCCAGCAGGCGAAAAAAGATATCTCTACTCTCGGCATAGCCACTGTGGTCGGGGTGATCCTGCTCATCGTGGCTGTATTTCGTTCGCTGCGTCCGCTGCTGCTGTGCCTGATTTCGATTGGCATTGGTGCGCTGGCGGGGACCGTCGTCACGCTGCTGATTTTTGGCGAGCTCCATCTGATGACGCTGGTGATGAGCATGAGCATCATCGGTATTTCCGCCGACTATACGCTCTACTATTTGACCGAACGGATGGTGCACGGTGCGGAAACATCGCCATGGCAAAGCCTTGCCAAAGTGCGCAATGCCCTGCTCCTGGCGCTACTCACCACCGTAGCGGCTTATCTGATTATGATGCTGGCCCCCTTCCCCGGTATTCGCCAGATGGCGGTATTCGCGGCGGTAGGTCTGAGCGCCTCCTGCCTGACGGTCATTTTCTGGCACCCGTGGTTGTGTCGTCGGTTGCCGGTACGCCCGGTGCCGGCAATGGTACTCATGCTACGCTGGCTTGCTGCATGGCGACGCAATAAAAAACTCTCCGTTGGCCTGCCGCTGGCACTGGCGTTGTTCTCGCTGGCAGGAATAGCGACGCTGCGCGTAGATGATGATATCTCCCAGTTACAGGCGCTGCCGCAGGAAATTCTCGCTCAGGAAAAAGCGATTACCGCCCTGACCGGGCAAAGCGTCGACCAGAAGTGGTTTGTGGTGTACGGCAAATCCGCTCAGCAAACGCTGGAGCGGCTGGAAACCTTTACCCCCGCGCTGGAACAGGCAAAAAAAGACGGGTTACTCAGCGGATATCGCACTATTACGCTCAATTCACTCGCCCGGCAACACCAGGATCTCTCTCTGCTAAAAGATGCTTCTCCCGCCATCACGAAAGCCCTAAACAACGCCGGGCTGGCAACGGTGAACCCCGATCTTAGCGCCATGCCTGTAACCGTCGAAGCCTGGCTTGCCAGCCCAGCCAGTGAAGGCTGGCGCTTGCTATGGCTGTCTCTGGCTGATGGCGAAAGCAGCGTATTGGTTCCCGTTGAAGGGGTGAAACAAAGTGATGCTTTAAATACGCTCAGCGCGAAATATTCCGGCGTGGCGTGGGTGGATCGCAAGAGCAGCTTTGACAACCTGTTTGCCCTTTATCGCCATATTCTGACCGGCCTGCTGTGCATTGCGCTGGCGGTGATTGCCTGTGGCGCTGTCATTCGGCTTGGCTGGCGTAAGGGCTTAATTAGCCTGGTGCCCTCAGTGCTGTCTTTAGGTTGTGGTCTGGCAGTACTGGCCCTGAGCGGTCATGCGCTCAACTTGTTCTCGCTGCTGGCACTGGTGCTGGTACTGGGAATTGGCATTAACTACACGCTGTTTTTCAGTAATCCACGCGGTACGCCACTGACGTCGCTGCTGGCTATCACGCTGGCGATGATGACCACGCTCCTGACGCTCGGCATGCTGGTCTTTAGTGCCACTCAGGCAATCAGCAGTTTTGGCATTGTGCTAGTAAGCGGTATTTTCACCGCATTTTTGCTGTCACCGCTGGCGATGCCAACGAAAAGAGAGAAGAAAAAACGATGAGTAAACCGATATTTCGTTGGTTGAGTGGGCTTTTGCAGAATGGCGGCATTGCCTTATCCGATCTACGTCAGCACGCCATTTGTAGACCGAATAAGCGCAGCGCCATCCGACGGAGCCTGCTCGTCGCCACGTTGCTGCTGGCAGGTTGCAGCCACTCACAGCCGGAACAGAAAGGCCGCCCGCAAGCCTGGTTAGAGCCGGGTACTCGTGTAACGCTACCTGCTCCGGGTATTTCTCCCGCGGTGAATTCGCAACAACTACTAACCGGAAGTTTTAACGGCAAAACTCAGTCACTGTTGGTCATGCTCAATGCTGATGACAAGAAAATCACACTTGCCGGGCTGTCATCAGTCGGCATTCGCCTGTTCCTCGTGACTTACGATGAAAAAGGACTGCACACCGAGCAATCGATCATCATTCCACAATTGCCGCCAGCCAGCCAGGTGCTGGCTGACGTGATGCTTAGCCATTGGCCGATTAGCACCTGGCAACCGCAATTACCCACAGGCTGGACGCTCGTCGATACGGGTGATAAGCGTGAGCTGCGCAATGCACGCGGCAAAGTGGTCACGGAAATCACGTATCTGAATCGAAGAGGAAAACGCGAACCGATCAGCATTGAGCAGCACGTTTTTAAATACCACATCACCATTCAATATCTGGGTGACTGAGATGATCTACATTTCTGCCGTTGGCATGATTAACGCGTTGGGCAATAACACTGATGAAATCGCAGCCAACCTCACTCGTGGCATAGCGCCGGGAATGCGCCCGCGCACGGGTTGGCTGCAAGGACACCCATCCGCCGTGTTAGCAGGCGTTGACGGTGAGTTACCCGCTATTCCTCAGCACTTTAGCGCTCATCGTTCGCGCAACAACCAGCTATTGCTGGCAGCACTGATGCAAATCCAGCCGCAGGTGGACGACGCTATCGCCCGATTTGGTCGCGATCGTATTGCTGTTGTTCTCGGCACCAGCACCTCCGGCCTGGATGAGGGTGACGTTCACGTTGATTTGATGCTCAACGGCAAAGAGAGCACTGACTGGCGCTATCCGCAACAGGAACTGGGCGATCCGTCGCGTTTTCTTAGCCACTGGCTGGCGCTGGATGGCCCGGCCTTTACGCTCTCAACCGCCTGCTCGTCCAGTGCAAGGGCTATCATGAGCGGACGTCGTTTGATCGAATCTGGTCTGGTCGATATCGCCATTGTCGGTGGTGCGGATACGCTAAGCCGAATGCCAATCAACGGATTCCACAGTCTGGAATCACTCTCCCCAACGTTGTGTCAGCCGTTTGGCCGTGACCGTTGTGGGATCACCATTGGCGAAGGTGCCGCCTTGATGGTATTAACCCGCGAGCCACAGCCTATCGCGCTCCTTGGCGTCGGCGAATCCAGCGACGCGTACCATATTTCGGCTCCCCATCCACAGGGGGAAGGTGCCATTCGCGCCATCGACCTGGCGCTTAACGACGCAGGAATGACGCCGGAACACGTGGGCTATATCAATCTGCACGGTACCGCCACACCGCTAAACGATCAGATTGAGTCCAACGTCGTGAGCGCGCTATTTGGCGAAACGGTCCCGTGCAGTTCAACCAAACACCTGACCGGGCACACACTGGGCGCCGCGGGGATCACCGAAGCCGCTATCGGTGTGTTGATTCTGCAACGCGACCTGCCGCTACCACCGCAGGATTTTAGCCAGTCACCACGCGATGAAACATTGCCAGCCTGCGGCATCATTGAACAGCCACAGCCGCTGACTCGCCCGGTTATCTTGTCTAATTCGTTTGCATTCGGCGGTAATAATGCCAGCATCCTGCTCGGGAGAATCTCATGAGCCACTATTTATCACCGGGCGACTATTTGCCGCATGATGCGCCGATGCTGCTTCTTGAAGAGGTCGTCAGTGTGGCGGACGAAACCGCCATCTGCCACGTGACGGTATCAGCAAACAGCGTACTGGCCCCTTTCCTCGACCCCGATGGCAATCTACCTGGCTGGTTCGCACTGGAACTGATGGCGCAGACCATTGGCGTCTGGTCTGGCTGGCACCGCCAGCAACAAGGTCAGGCGAGTATTACGTTAGGCATGGTACTGGGCGCACGTGAGTTAGTCTGTGCCACAGGTGTTCTGCCTGCCGGGAAGAAGCTGAGCATCCATGTCAAATTGCTGATGCAGGATGCACGATTCGGTAGCTTTGAATGTGCCATCCAGGCAGACAACGAGACGTTGGCAACCGGTCGCGTTAACACCTTCCAGCCGACATCAGAAGAAATTAACACGCTATTTCAACAAGGAGCGTCCACATGAGCCGTTCAGTTTTAGTTACGGGTGCCAGCAAAGGTATCGGTCGCGCCATCGCCAGACAACTGGCCGCGGACGGTTTTGTGGTCGGCGTACACTATCATCGCGATGTGCAAGGAGCACAAGAAACGCTGGATGCTATCCTCGCCGCTGGCGGCGCAGGGCGCCTGTTGACATTTGATGTTGCCAATCGCGAGCGGTGCCGCGAAATACTGTCGCAAGATATTGAGGCATACGGCGCATGGTACGGCATTGTTAGCAACGCTGGGGTCACTCGTGATGCCGCTTTCCCTGCGCTCAGTGATAACGACTGGGATGCGGTGATCCATACCAACCTCGACAGCTTTTACAACGTCATTCATCCGTGCATTATGCCGATGATCAGCGCACGCAAGGGGGGCCGTATCATCACACTGTCTTCGGTTTCGGGCGTGATGGGCAACCGCGGTCAGGTCAATTACAGTGCGGCAAAAGCCGGAATTATTGGTGCCACTAAAGCGCTGGCCATCGAACTGGCAAAACGCAAAATTACCGTAAACTGCATTGCACCGGGACTCATTGATACCGGGATGATCGAGATGGAAGAAGCCGCATTGAAAGAGGCGATGTCGATGATCCCCATGAAACGGATAGGTCAGGCTGAAGAAGTGGCCGGGCTTGCCAGTTATTTAATGTCGGATGTGGCGGGCTATGTAACTCGCCAGGTGATTTCCATCAATGGAGGGATGTTATGACACGTCGTGTCGTGATTACAGGCATGGGCGGCGTCACCGCCTTTGGGGAAAACTGGCAGGCTGTCTCCGCCAGGTTATTGGCATATGAAAATGCGGTACGCAAAATGCCGGAGTGGCAGGTTTATGACGGACTGCACACACTGCTGGGTGCGCCGATCGACGACTTCACTCTGCCGGAACACTATACCCGCAAGCGAATTCGCGCCATGGGTCGCGTATCGCTGATGTCCACCCGCGCAACAGAGCTGGCGCTTGAGCAGGCCGGGCTGATTGGCGATCGGGTACTGACTAACGGTGAAACCGGGATCGCTTATGGTTCATCAACCGGTAGTACCGGTCCAGTGAGCGAGTTCGCGACCATGCTGACCGAGAAGCATACTAATAACATCACCGGCACGACCTACGTGCAAATGATGCCGCACACCACTGCCGTTAACACTGGATTATTTTTTGGTCTGCGGGGGCGAGTCATTCCGACATCCAGCGCCTGCACATCCGGTAGCCAGGCAATTGGTTACGCATGGGAAGCCATTCGGCACGGTTATCAAACAGTGATGGTCGCCGGCGGTGCAGAAGAACTGTGTCCTTCCGAAGCCGCCGTGTTTGATACACTGTTCGCTACCAGCCAGCGCAACGACGAGCCGAAAACCACCCCCTCCCCGTTCGATGAAAATCGCGATGGTCTGGTCATCGGAGAAGGCGCAGGTACGCTGGTGCTGGAAGAGCTGGAACACGCTAAAGCGCGCGGAGCAACGATTTATGGTGAAATCGTTAGCTTTGCCACTAACTGCGATGCTGCCCATATCACCCAGCCACAGCGCGAAACAATGCAGATTTGCATGGAAAAATCGCTGAATATTGCCGGTATTAGCGCCCGCGATATCGGATATATTTCAGCGCACGGTACCGCAACCGATCGCGGTGATATTGCAGAAAGTCAGGCAACCGCTGCAATTTATGGTGATAATGTGCCGCTATCCTCGCTTAAAAGCTATTTTGGACATACCCTTGGCGCTTGTGGCGCACTAGAGGCCTGGATGAGTCTGCAAATGATGCGAGAAGGCTGGTTTGCGCCTACGCTAAATTTGAGTCAGCCAGATGCTAATTGTGGAGCGCTGGATTACATTATGGGTAAAGCCCGCAAGATTGATTGCGAATTTTTGCAGAGCAATAACTTTGCGTTTGGCGGCATAAATACCTCTATCATCATTAAACGTTGGCCCTGATATGTACCGGATCGTTCTTGGGAAAGTTTCTGTTTTAAGCGCTGGCACACTGCCTGCCGCACTGCGTGAGCAGGCCCCGCAAGGCGCTCGTCGTGCGCGCTGGCTGGCAGGTCGCGTGCTGCTTTCCCATACTCTTTCGCCATTACCGGACATCGTCTACAGCGAGCAAGGAAAACCGGCCTTTTCCGCCGACACACCACTGTGGTTCAATCTCAGCCACAGCGGTGATGATATTGCCCTGCTGCTCAGCGACGAAGGGGAAGTCGGCTGTGATATTGAAGTCGTTCGCCCGCGCGATAACTGGCAGACGCTGGCAAATACGGTGTTCAGTCTCAGGGAACATGCCGAAGTTGAGGCCGAACACCCGGAGCAACAGCTGGCGGCGTTCTGGCGCATCTGGACGCGTAAAGAAGCTATCGTGAAACAGCGTGGCGGCAGCGCCTGGCAAATTGTCAGCGTCGACAGCACCGCGCTAACCTCCTCACTCTCAGTCAGCCAGTGCCAGCTCGATACCCTGAGCCTGGCGGTGTGTACCCCCACGCCGTTTACCCTGACCGCCGACGCCGTGCAGCGTCTGGAAGCCTTAGCGTAAATTTTCCGGGAAGTTTTCCGGCAATTCGCTCGCCGCACAGGCAATAACGCTGTCATTATTCGCCCCACAGTCACGCACGAAGGTGATGGTCGCAAACTCGTCAATCACCTCAGTTGGATATGCCGGACCCGCATCGCGATATGACATCATCAGCAGAATATGGTCATTCTGGAAACAGACCGTTTTTTGCGGATTGTTAATCACCCAGCGTGGGAAAAAGATGGTGCCGTGAAAGAGTTTGTCGCCCAGATTCACGATCAGGCTGACGTCGGTCCCGGTCGGTTCGGTCCATGAAATTTTATAAACACTCTCGCCAACCCGCACAATGTACGCCCGCTGATCCTTCACCCAACGATTCCCCACAATGCCGCTGTGAATACGGTAATCCAGAGTGGTGTCGTTTTTCACGTAGATCTCGTAATTCCAGCCATTATCGTAGGTATAGACCAGATGTTTGCCGACAAAGCCGCTCAAATCATGTTTATCAAAAGTGCTCATATTCGTTCTCCTCTTACTTGATGCGAGGATCTTACCGCTTCAAAAATTGGATGAATAATGCTATGTTTACATCATATTCATTCAATTTTTAGATGAGTTATGCACAAGACAACGCTGGAGCAATGGGCCTTACTGGAGAAAGTCGTGGAGCTGGGCAGCTTTGCTAAAGCTGCGGAAGAGACCAACCGTAGCCAGTCTTCGGTGAGCTATAATCTGGCGATACTGCAGGAGCGGCTTGGCGTGACGCTGCTGACGCCGGAAGGTCGCAGGGCGGTATTAACCCCTGCGGGAGAGCTACTGTTGGGCCAGGTCAAACCGTTACTGAAGGCCTTTTTATGGGTGGAAACCCGGGCAGCAACGTTGCAAAACGGCACGCGAACGCGGCTGGATTTCATGGTAGATAGCATCTTCCCACGCAAACGCCTGTTCGCGATCCTCAAGCAGTTTCAGCTGGCGTGGCCGCAGACGCAGGTACGTTTGACCGAAGTGCTGGAGAATGCTGACGATCGACTGGCAGCGCATGCCGATGCGGACGTGATGGTCCTGACCCGACGCCAGGATATCACCGGCCGCGGCGAATGGCTGATGAATATTGACTTCGTGGCCGTTGCCCACCGCGATCACCCGCTCTGCATGCTGGATGCGCCGCTGGATGAAGACGCGTTACGCGCGTGGCCGCTGATTCGCATTGCCGATCGCGACAACCCGCAGCAAGCGGTGCGCGATGCCTGGACCTTCTCGACCATTGATGCCGCGATTGAGGCGGTGATGTATCAGGTCGGTTACGGCTGGTTGCCTGAGGAGCGAATTCAGCAGCAGCTTGAGCAGGGGCTATTACGACCGCTGCCGTTAAGCCATGGCGCTCGCCGTGCCACCCCGCTGCATCTGATCGTCAAAGACACGCTCGCGCCGCTGGATGAACAGGTAAGAACCCTGCTGCGTTTATTGCGAGAGCATTAACCTTTTCCCCGGATGCCGGACGTGTGTTACAAAATACGCTATTCCCCTTACTCCCTGTGCGCCCACGCGCCACATGAAAGGTTAATTGCAGATGCAACGAGTCACCATTACCCTCGATGACGATTTACTGGAAACGCTCGACAGCCTGAGCCAGCGCCGTGGCTATAACAACCGTTCCGAAGCGATCCGCGATATTCTGCGCGGCGCACTGGCGCAGGAAACTACCCAGGAGCACGGCACTCAGGGATTCGCAGTGCTCTCGTATGTTTATGAGCATGAGAAGCGTGACCTGGCGAGCCGTATTGTTTCCACCCAACATCACCACCACGATTTATCAGTCGCCACGCTGCACGTGCACATCAACCATGACGACTGTCTGGAAATCGCTGTGCTAAAAGGTGACATGGGCGATGTGCAGCATTTTGCCGATGACGTGATTTCCCAGCGCGGCGTGCGCCACGGTCATCTGCAGTGCCTGCCGAAAGAAGAGTAATTGCTTGTTTTGTTGCCCGGCCTACATTCATTCCCGTTTGTAGGCCGGATAAGGCGCAGCCGCCACCCGGCAATAATATTTACGCCATCGTGCCAATCGTCTTTCTGAAACGCAGCAGCGCTATCAGGAAGAACGTACTGCCAATCGCCAGCAGCGTCAGGAACTGCGGCCAGACAATATTAAATCCTGCGCCGCGGTAAAGAATCGCCTGCGCAAGGCTAACAAAATGGGTAGTCGGCATCGTCAGCATAATGTCCTGCACCGCCTGCGGCATGCTTTCACGCGGTGTAGAGCCGCCGGAGAGCATCTGTAACGGCAGTAGTACCAGAATCATCAGCAGCCCCAGTTGTGGCATGGAGCGCGCCAGCGTGCCCATAAAAATGCCGATTGATGTGGTGGCGAACAGGCTCAGCGCCACTCCCAGCATAAACAGCGGTATCGAGCCTTCAATCGGTACGCCAAGCACACCTTTTACCATCAGCATCAACGACAGACCGGAAACCACCAGCACCACCAGCCCCATCGACCAGATTTTTGCCATCATGATTTCAAACGGCGTCACCGGCATCACCAGCAGGTGCTCAATGGTCCCATGTTCACGCTCGCGAATCAGCGCCGACCCGGTAAGCACAATCGCCAGCATGGTGATGTTGTTGATAATCGCCATCACTGCGCCAAAGCGGGCGGGTTCCAGATTGGGGTTAAAGCGCATACGCATTTCCAGCGCCACCGGCAGCTCGCTGTTATCGCGGTAACGCGACACAAAGCTGTTCACCTCGCCACTGATGATATTCTGGATATAGCTGTTGCCGGTAAAGGCCTGGCTCATCCGCGTGGCATCGACGTTAACCTGAATATCCGGCTGCCGCCCGGCCAGTACATCGCGCTGAAAATCAGGCGGAATGTTCACAGCGAAGGTATAGCGCCCGGCATCCAGCCCGGCATCCATCTCATCGGCGGTAATCATCTCCGGCGCTAAAAACCACGGACGATAAAAACTGTTCACAATGCGATTCGACAACTGCGACTGGTCCATATCGGCAATGGCAATCGGCGCCAGGTGCAGCGACCCTGGCAGAACGGTCGCGGAAGAGTAAACCGAGACCGTGAAGGCGAAGACGATCAGCGTCAGCATCGCTTTGTCACCCAGCAGGCTGCGTAACTCTTTGATGCCGAGGTTATAAATATTCCGTAATCGGCGCATCACCCCTCCTGTTTTTTCAGCAGTAATACGCTCAGACCAATGACCACTGGAATGGCTACCGCCAGCGGAATAAACAGCGGCCAGAGATCGGTCAGATCCAGCGCTTTAGAGAACGTCCCGCGCGCGATGGTCAGAAAATGGCTGGTCGGGTAAATTTCGCCAATCCACCGTCCCGGCCCTTCCAGCGAGGCGACCGGGTCGATCATCCCGGAAAACTGCGTCGCCGGGATCAGCGTAATAATCGCCGTACCAAAAATGGCGGCGATCTGACTTTTCATAAACGTGGAAATTAACAATCCCAGCCCGGTGGCAATGGTGACGTACAGCAGCGCGGCCAGCGTCAGGGTCACAAAACTCCCCTTATGCGGGACGCCGAATACAAACACCGACAGCGTGCACAGCAGCAGAAAGTTCAGCATGCCCAGCACGATGTAAGGCAACTGTTTGCCGAGTAAAAACTCGCTGCGGGTAGTGGGCGTCACGTACAGGTTGATAATCGACCCCAGCTCTTTCTCACGCACCACGCTCAGAGCGCTGAGCATGGAGGGGATCATCATCAACAGCAGCGGGATCACCGCCGGAACAATCGCTGGCAGGCTTTTCACATCCGGGTTGTAACGATAGCGAGTTTCAATGGTCATCAGTCCGTTTTGCCCGCTGGTATTTGGCTGACGCGCCATCACATCCTGCAGCCAGGTCTGGTGCATCGCCTGCACGTAACCTCTGACCGTTTCCGCACGGCTCGGCATTGCGCCATCGACCCAGACGCCAATCTTCACCGGCGTTCCACGCGCGATATCGCGGCCAAAATTTGGCGGGATCTCTATGGCTACCGCGACTTCGCCCGAGCGCATCCGTTTGTCCAGCTCGTCATAACTGGTGAGCGGCGGCTGCTCGATAAAATAGCGCGATCCCGCCAGATTCAGCGTCCACGCCTGGCTGCTGACTGTCTGATCACGATCGAGCACCGAAAAACGCAGGTTTTCCACATCCATGCTGATGCCGTAGCCCATGATCAGCATCAGGATCACCGTGCCCATCAGCGCCAGCGTTGAACGTACCGGATCACGTCGCAGCTCCAGCGCTTCGCGGCGGCTGTAGCTGAACAAGCGCCGCAGGCTAAATCCCTGGTGCGGCGGCTGACTGTTTTCATGCACTGCCGGGACATTGGCTGGCGGTAACTGAGCCTCCGGCGCCGGACCTGCCGCTTCCTGTAACCAGGAGATAAACGCCTCTTCCAGACTGGCGGCACCACGCTGTTTCACCAGCTCCTGCGGCGTACCGCTGGCCAGGACTTTTCCGGCGTGCATCAGCGACATGCGGTCGCAGCGCTCCGCTTCGTTCATAAAATGGGTGGAGATAAAAATGGTCACTTTATCCTGACGCGACAGATCGACCATCAGTTGCCAGAACATGTCTCTCGCCACCGGATCGACCCCGGAGGTTGGTTCATCGAGAATGAGCATCTCCGGGCGATGGATCACCGCCACCGCCAGCGACAGGCGTTGACGGATCCCCAACGGCAGCGCGCCGGGCAACGCGTCTTCGACATCGGTCAGCGAAAAGCGCTCACTCATCTCTTGTACCCGCCCCGGGATTTCTGCTTCGGGGATATGGAACAACCGCGCGTGTAGCTCGAGGTTTTGCCGTACGGTCAGCTCGCTGTAGAGCGAAAACGCCTGCGACATATAGCCTACCCGGCGACGGGTATCGATATTCTTCGGGTCAACCGCTTGCCCAAACAGCCACGCCTCACCTTCACTTGCGGGCAGCAGCCCGGTGAGCATTTTCATGGTAGTGGATTTACCGCAGCCGTTGGAGCCGAGAAAACCGAAGATTTCCCCGCGCGGAATACGAAAGTTAACGTGGTCAACGGCCACGAACTTGCCGAAGCGCATGGTCAGATCTTTCGCCTCGATGGCAATCTCTTCCTGCTCAGCGTGATACGGCGGGATCACCACTGGCTTATGCGCCTGACGCTGGGCTTCGGGTAACAGCGCGATAAACGCCTGCTCCAGCGTGTCGGTGTTGGTTTTTTCGCGTAGCTGCTGCGCGCTCCCGGTGGCCAGCACCTCCCCGGCGTTCATCGCCACCAGCCAGTCAAAGCGCTCGGCTTCTTCCATGTAGGCGGTCGCAACCAGCACGCTCATGTTGGTCTGCCGCTGGCGAATGCTGTTAATCAGATCCCAGAACTGGGCGCGGGACAGCGGGTCGACCCCGGTGGTAGGTTCATCGAGAATTAACAGTTCTGGGTCATGGATCAACGCGCAGCACAGCCCCAGCTTTTGCTTCATCCCACCCGAGAGTTTCCCGGCCGGACGATCGCGAAACGGCGCCAGTCCGGTGCTGTTCAGCAGCTCGGTAATCCGCGCTTCGCGCTCCGCTTTGTCATGGCCAAACAGCCGGGCAAAGAAATCGACGTTCTCATACACCGACAGCGTGTGGTACAGGTTTTTCCCCAGCCCCTGCGGCATCCAGGCAATGCGCGGGCAGACATCCCGGCGATGTTTCGGGTCGCGCATATCGCCGCCCAGCACCATCACGTTACCGTGTTCAATGACACGCGCACCGGAGATGAGCGACAGCAGGCTTGATTTTCCGACGCCATCCGGGCCAATCAGCCCCACCATACAGCGGGCGGGGATATCCAGCGTGATATTGTTCAGCGCTACCGTTTTCCCGTAATGCTGACTCACGCCGTCAAGGTGCGCCACGGGAGGAACGGGAACCAGCGCCAAATGCGTCATTGCGGCAACCTCACCATCAGGTCGTCAGGCCAGGCTCGATTTTCATCGACACGCACCCACGCCATGCCCGGCAGACCGGTTTTCACGTACTCGAGATGCTGCTGCAATAGCTCTGGCGGGATACGCGCTTTAACGCGGAACATCAGCTTCAGCCGCTCATCGCTGGTTTCGACCGTTTTCGGTGTGAACTGCGCGACGCTTGCCACAAAGCTGATGGTCGCCGGAACACGCAGATCCGGTGCGGCATCCAGCACCAGGCGCGCTTCGCCGCCAATCTTCAGTAAGCCAGCCTGTTCGGTAGGCAAGAAGAACGTCATGTAGACATCGCTGAGATCGACCATATTCAGGACGCGCCCACCCGCAGAAAGCACCTCACCCGGTTCAGCAACGCGGTACTGCACGCGACCATCGCGCGGGGCTTTCAGCTCACTGTCATCAATATCAGCCGCAATACGACGTTCGGTGGCCTGCGCGGCTTCTACGCGGGTTTGCGCCTGAATGATGCTGGTGCGAGCGGCTTCAATTGCGGCTTTTGCCGCTGAGACCTGCGCCTTTGCGGATTCCAGCGCGGCGCGTGCGCTTTCTGCCGCGGCCCGATCGTCATCCAGTTGTTGCTCAGACACGGCCCCACGCTGGGATAGCGAACGGGAACGCACGTGGCGTTTAGAAACCGACTGCAGCTCCGCCTCGCGCTGTTTTACTACCGACTGCGCGGCGCGCATTTCACTTTGCCGCTGTTCCAGCAGCGCTCGCGCCGCCGCCACCGCGCTTTCGGCCTCTTTGATTTGCGCGATCGCTTCCAGCCGCTGCTCCTGCAGCACGCGAGTATCCATTTTCGCCAACACCTCGCCCTGACGAACGAACTGCCCTTCCGACACAAGGATCGTGTCAATTCGCCCGGCAATCTTGGTAGCAATATCCACTTCGGTGGCTTCAATTCTGCCGTTGCTGGCTGCGAACCCCTCCGGTATTCCGGCAGGACGGAGCATCCACCATGCTATCGCGGCCACCACGACCAGGGTGCCCGCCCCCCACCACATCACATGACGCTTAAACTTATCCATATTCGACCCGCCGTAATCCCTGTTATCAAACGATGCGTGTCACAAAGCCCACTGAATAGCTATTCAGCGGGAGATTCCATCCGGGATGAGAAGGAATAAGAAACTATGGCCAGAGAGCGGACAGGCGCTAAGGCAACCTGCGCCGCGCAGGAAGTGAATGACGAAAATGCTGTGAAATCGGGTAGTAATGTTGTCATCATCAGCGTTCCTGGCCGGAAATGAAACACGCATACTCATAACTGCTGTCTATTGAATACTAACACCTGGATTCAATATGTCTATTCGGTTGTAGTTTCCACTTCAGCCCTATCGCGCTCTGGCATAGGGAATATTTCGTATATCAACGATTGATAAACATTCACAACTATAAACATAATCAATAATTAGACATCGCTATAATAGTGGCTCATTTACCGATCTCGTTATGGCGAGGCTCCTGTACAAATACAAGTTACCGCCCTGCTGGTATCGAGAGAGGCCACTCAGGGAAATACAGGCATCCATCGAATCAAGGTGTTGCCAAGGTAACTTCTGACGATTTCACCATCGGACAGATACGTTGTTCAGTGCTAAAACCAGGACGTAGGGATCCGCCTGCGCTAACCCTGTCTTGTTCGCCCCTATGAGAGATTTTTATAGGGAATTACACCATGTCATCTATGCCACTCTGCGCCGCCCATCATCCTATGCCGGATTTCAATGGCGATGCTATCGCGCAATATATGCGCACCGATTTTATTACCCTGCCGGATCATCTCAGCGTGAACGGCGCTCGTGAATACTTTGTCTCCCAGCTCACAACGGATGATATTCCAGGCCAGGTCTTTGTTGTGGCTGGAAAAGCGCTGCGCGGGGTGTTATCCATCAAGCGCTTATTGCAGGAAAAAGATACATCGCTGAACATCAACCATCTTACGGACAGTTGTTTGTTTCATGTAAAGCCTGATGATGAACGGGCACAGGTCGTTGCCGAGTTAGCCGAACGCGAACTCGATCTGGTGGCTGTCGTTGAGAAAGGTGAGCTGGTCGGTTGTCTGATGGAAAAAGAGATCGCACATCTACAGGAAGATGATGTTACCGAAGATGTTCAGCTTCAGGGGGCAACGTTGCCGCTGGAAAAACCCTACCTGGAGATTAGCCCGTGGACATTGTGGAAAAAACGTTCTGTCTGGCTCCTGCTGCTTTTTGTCGCAGAAGCCTATACCAGCAGCGTTCTTCAACATTTTGAAGAGGCGCTGGAATCTGCTATTGCACTGGCCTTTTTTATTCCACTATTAATTGGTACTGGCGGCAACAGCGGTACGCAGATCACCTCAACGCTGGTACGTTCAATGGCGCTGGGAGAAGTGCGGCTGCGCGATATGGGTCGGGTGATCCGCAAAGAAGTTTCAACTTCGCTGCTGATCGCCCTGACGCTGGGTCTGGCAGGCTGCTTGCGCGCGTGGATGATGGGGATCGGAGTGGAAATCACGCTAATCGTCAGCCTGACGCTGGTTTGCATTACGCTGTGGAGCGCCGTGGTGTCATCAGTGATCCCCATGGTGCTCAAGCGTATCGGCATTGATCCCGCCGTGGTTTCGGCCCCGTTTATCGCCACGCTTATCGACGGTACCGGGTTGATTATCTACTTTAAAATCGCCCAGTATTTTCTTGGTCTGAACTAATGATAACGCCCGACAGCCCAGGTTGTCGGGCACCACGGTCAGGCAGGTGTCAAATCCTGCGCGCATGCCCAGGCGCTCGACCACGCCCACTGGAAGTTATAGCCGCCCAGCCAGCCGGTGACGTCCATGACTTCGCCGATAAAGTAGAGTCCCGGCACTTTGCGCGCTTCCATCGTGCGCGATGACAGCTCGTTGGTATCGACGCCGCCCAACGTGACTTCAGCGGTACGATACCCTTCCGTACCGTTCGGCTGCACCCGCCACTCGGTCAGCGTCTCAACCAGCGTTTGCTGATCGCGTACATTAAGCTGCTTCAGCGAGACATCCGGGATTTGCCCTAACTGCTGTAAACATTCCACCAGACGCTTTGGCAACTGCATTGCCAGGGTGTTCTTTAAGCTTTGATTAGGGTGTGCACTACGTTGGTCATCGAGGAAGCTCGCGAGGTCAACATCCGGCAACAAATTAATGCTGACAAATTCACCTGGCTGCCAAAAACTGGAAATTTGCAGCACGGCCGGACCAGAAAGCCCGCGGTGCGTAAAGAGCAGGTTTTCACGAAATACGGTGCCGTCCTCGGCGGTGATAACGGAAGAAACGGATACGCCAGAGAGCACCTGAAGCTGCTCCAGTAGCGGCTTATGTAAGGTGAAAGGCACCAGACCTGCGCGCGTAGGCAAAACGTTCAGGCCGAACTGTTCCGCAATTTTATAACCAAACGGCGTCGCGCCAAGACCCGGCATAGAGAGACCACCGGAGGCGATAACCAGCTTTTTCGTGCCGACACTCATCCCATTCAATTCCAGGACAAAATCGTCACCATCTCGCTCAACGCTCAGGATTTCGCTACGTAACCGCATAGTTACGTTACCTTTTTCACACTCATCCACCAGCATATCGACAATTTGCTGGGCGGAATCATCGCAGAAAAGCTGGCCTAGCGTTTTTTCATGCCAGGCAATACCGTGCTTACCCACCAGATCGATAAAATCCCACTGTGTATAACGCGCCAGCGCCGATTTGCAAAAATGCGGGTTTTGGCTCAAATACGCAGCCGGCTCGACATAAAGGTTGGTAAAGTTGCAGCGGCCCCCGCCAGACATGAGAATCTTGCGCCCGGGCTTTTTACCATTATCAATCAGCAGTACGCGACTACCTGCTTGTCCTGCCTGCGCGGCACAAAACATACCCGCTGCGCCAGCGCCTATAATAACGGTATCAAACCTTTCCACGTTGCGATCCTCTCTAAAAAGCGGGAGTGAATTGTAAAGATTCCTCAGTGGTCGCACCAGCACCAAACTACCGATAAAGGGTATTTATCTGAAATATATAGGATAATTCTTTAGTGGTGTAAAACAAAGCAGGAGACAAATCAAAAAAACTCTATATTTCACTTTGCCCGCGCCGCCAAAGTCACTGATAATGCGCCGCGTTCATGTCCTCAAAATGGCGTAACGTCCTATGCTACATTTGTTTGCTGGCCTGGATTTACATACCGGGCTTTTACTATTGCTTGCTCTGGCTTTCGTGCTGTTCTACGAAGCAATTAATGGCTTCCATGATACAGCCAATGCTGTCGCAACTGTGATCTATACCCGTGCAATGCGTTCGCAATTGGCGGTGGTCATGGCTGCGGTGTTCAACTTCTTTGGTGTTTTGCTGGGTGGTCTCAGCGTGGCGTATGCCATCGTGCATATGTTACCAACGGATCTGCTGCTTAATATGGGATCGTCACATGGCCTCGCCATGGTGTTCTCCATGTTGCTGGCGGCAATTATCTGGAACCTGGGTACCTGGTACTTTGGTCTGCCTGCATCCAGCTCCCACACGCTGATTGGCGCCATTATCGGTATTGGTTTAACCAATGCGCTGATGAACGGCACCTCGGTGGTGGATGCACTTAACATCCCGAAAGTTATCGGTATTTTTGCCTCGCTTATCATCTCACCTATTGTCGGTCTGGTGGTTGCAGGTGGTCTTATTTTCATTCTGCGTCGCTATTGGAGCGGTACGAAAAAACGTGCCCGTATCCACCTGACGCCGGCAGAACGTGAAAAGAAAGACGGAAAGAAAAAGCCGCCGTTCTGGACGCGTATTGCACTGATCCTCTCCGCTATCGGCGTGGCGTTCTCCCACGGCGCGAACGATGGTCAGAAAGGCATTGGTCTGGTGATGCTAGTGCTGATTGGCGTAGCGCCAGCAGGTTTCGTGGTGAATATGAATGCTTCCGGTTACGAAATTACCCGTACCCGCGATGCAATCAATAACGTCGAAGTCTTCTTCCAGCAGCGCCCTGACCTGCTTAAACAGGCCACAGGCGTAGACCAGCTGATTCCGTCCCCGACGGACGCGGCACCAGCGACGCCGACCGAGTTCCATTGCCACCCGGCGAATACCATCAACGCGCTGGAACGTGCGAAAGGTATGCTGGCGAATCTGGAAACCTACGACAAGTTAAGCGTCGAACAGCGTGGTCAGTTGCGCCGTATTATGCTGTGCATCTCTGATACCACCGATAAAGTGGTTAAGCTGCCTGGCGTAAGCGCTGACGATCAGCGTCTGCTGAAGAAACTGAAATCTGACATGCTGAGCACCATTGAGTACGCGCCTATCTGGATCATTATGGCCGTCGCACTGGCGCTGGGTATTGGTACGATGATTGGCTGGCGTCGCGTGGCAACCACTATCGGTGAGAAAATCGGTAAGAAAGGCATGACCTATGCCCAGGGGATGTCGGCGCAGATGACCGCCGCAGTCTCTATCGGTCTTGCCAGCTACACCGGTATGCCCGTTTCCACCACACACGTTCTCTCCTCTTCCGTTGCGGGAACGATGGTTGTTGATGGCGGCGGTTTGCAGCGTAAAACGGTGACCAGCATTCTGATGGCCTGGGTCTTCACCCTGCCAGCAGCAATTCTTCTTTCCGGCGGGCTGTACTGGCTCTCCCTGAAGCTTATCTAAGCGAATGCGCGGTAAAAAAGCGGGTCAGGAAACTGGCCCGCTTTTTTTGTATCTGTCGTTGGAATCAGTGCCAGATAATCAGCGCAACCATGCTGATTAGCACCAGGCCGCATAGCGCGCTGGTGAGAATGAACTGACCGCGAACCCGCTCACAGCGGCGAATAAATTCATCATCATGATGATCGCGGTAACGCTGAGCGTAGATATACCACACCAGACGCATCTGCTTGTTCGGTTGCCCATGCGAGGTAAAAAAGCCCCCTCCATCTACATACTGGTAAAGCAATGGATCGCAACCACGAAGTACTACTAACAGTGCGCGTAGCGAAGAAAAATAGCGCGCCATATTAACAATGCAAACGACACATAAAGCCCAGAACAATGCAATGGTGCTTATCATACCCCCTCCCCGGCGACCCGCCCACGGAACTCCTTTCCGGGACTACCGCTCCCCGATACCCTGCCAAACCATTCAGTGAAGAGTACTGAAGAAACCGTTCGTATTAGTATCACGCATTCGAACGCCCCTCTAGATAGTGTAGGAGATTAGTTAATTTTTTTGCCAGAAGGTTAATCGCTATCAATGCAATTAACTAAAAAATTTGTTTAACTGCTTGGCAAGCAAGGCGGATTGACGGATTATTCTGGTCGCTATAATGTAAGGATAGTCCTTATATGGTACGTTTTTACGACTGGGCTAGCCCCGCGCACAAGGTTCGCAGGACGCGGATGACGCGGCGGCAGAGAAACGCCAGCAGGCTAGTCATCGACAACTTATGGAAGGAGTAACACTATGGCTTATAAACACATTCTTATCGCGGTTGATCTTTCTCCGGAAAGCAAAGTTCTGGTTGAAAAAGCGGTCTCTATGGCGCGGCCTTACAATGCTAAAGTTTCCCTTATCCACGTTGACGTAAACTATTCCGACCTGTACACCGGCCTTATCGACGTGAATCTGGGCGACATGCAGAAACGCATTTCTGAAGAAACCCACCACGCGTTAACCGAGCTGTCCACCAACGCAGGCTACCCTATCACCGAAACCCTGAGCGGTAGCGGCGACCTGGGTCAGGTTCTGGTTGATGCCATCAAAAAATACGACATGGACCTGGTCGTTTGTGGTCACCACCAGGATTTCTGGAGCAAACTGATGTCCTCCGCGCGCCAACTGATCAACACCGTCCACGTCGACATGTTGATTGTTCCGCTGCGTGACGACGAAGAAGCATAAAATGCTTGCCGCCGGGAAATAGCCCGGCCTGCTGCAAGTAGTTAAGCCTGTAAACGCCCGCCTGTGCGGGCGTTTTTGTTTTTATCATTCGGACACAATTAGTACATCAATCCAACAAACAAATCATAATTAGTGTGATCAACTAATTGGATCGAAAACCATCTCTATAATACTCTACTCTCGCGGCTAATAGCCGCAGTCTATAACAAAATAAGACTTTTTCGGCGCGTTTAATCATACGCGTTCATACTTTTCGGGATGGCTTTGAAAGGCGATGGAATATGAATAAAACTGCACCTACGGGCTTGCTGCAGCAACCTCGTCCGTTCTTCATGATCTTCTTTGTAGAATTATGGGAACGATTTGGCTATTACGGCGTTCAGGGCATCCTGGCGGTATTCTTTGTTAAGCAGCTAGGATTTTCACAGGAACAGGCATTTGTCACCTTTGGTGCCTTTGCTGCGCTGGTCTACGGCCTGATCTCGATCGGCGGCTACGTCGGCGACCACCTGTTAGGCACCAAGCGCACGCTGGTTCTCGGTGCCATTGTGCTGGCAATCGGCTACTTCATGACCGGGATGTCGCTGCTCAAGCCCGATCTGATCTTTATTGCTTTGGGTACCATTGCCGTCGGTAACGGGCTGTTTAAAGCCAACCCGGCAAGCCTGTTATCAAAATGCTATCCACCAAAAGACGCCCGTCTGGACGGTGCTTTCACCCTGTTTTATATGTCGATTAACATCGGTTCGTTGCTGTCGCTGTCGCTGGCGCCGGTGATTGCCGATAAGTTTGGCTACGCGGTGACTTACAACCTGTGCGGGGCCGGGCTTATCGTCGCGCTGCTGGTCTACTTTGCCTGCCGTGGGATGGTAAAAAATATCGGTTCTGAGCCAGACCATAAGCCACTGAATTTCCGTAACCTACTTTACGTGCTGGCCGGTACGGTAGTGATGGTATTTATCTGCGCCTGGCTGATGCACAACGTGCAGATTGCCAACCTGGTGTTGATCGTCTTGTCGCTTGCCGTGACTATCATCTTCTTCCGTCAGGCATTCAAACTGGATAAAACCGGGCGCAACAAGATGTTCGTGGCCTTCATCCTGATGCTGGAAGCGGTTGTGTTCTACGTGCTGTACGCGCAGATGCCGACATCGCTGAACTTCTTTGCTATCAATAACGTGCACCATGAAATTCTCGGTTTCGCCATTAACCCAGTGAGCTTCCAGGCGCTGAACCCGTTCTGGGTGGTGCTGGCAAGTCCGGTACTGGCCGCAATCTATACCCGTCTGGGAAACAAAGGCAAAGACCTGACTATGCCGATGAAATTTACGCTCGGTATGTTCCTGTGCTCGTTGGGCTTCCTGACGGCAGCCGCTGCCGGGATGTGGTTTGCGGATGCGCAGGGGCTGACGTCGCCGTGGTTTATCGTGCTGGTATATCTGTTCCAGAGCCTGGGTGAACTGCTGATTAGTGCCCTGGGACTGGCGATGGTCGCCGCTCTCGTGCCGCAGCACCTGATGGGCTTTATTCTCGGGATGTGGTTCCTGACGCAAGCCGCCGCCTTCCTGATGGGCGGGTATGTCGCCACGTTTACTGCCGTACCGGAGAACATCACCGACCCGCTGCAAACGCTGCCTATCTACACCAACGTCTTCAGCAAGATAGGCCTGGTCACCCTGGCTGTCACGGTGGTGATGGCGATTATGGTGCCCTGGCTGAACCGAATGATTAATACGCCAGATAGCAGTAAATAAGCTTTTTTTAACATTAACCGCGAGTCACATCGCGGTTTTTTTTGCCTTTTAAGTCCTGCATTGTAAGAGCGTAGTTTATACAAACAGGTCATCATGAATGGACATGACCATGAACGATATTGCGTTGATTAAGACTTCAGTTATTATCACGCCAGCGGAAAACGCTTCTCACCGAGGATGAGCACCGGGCATTTTCAATCGCTACCCTTTGCGCGCGTTAATCCACTCCTGAACTTCGACCACAAAAGTGTCCGGCGCTTTGCGGTACATTTTGCGCGCCAAATCCAGAATCGTATGCTGACCGAGCGCTTCTTCCATTCGCTGCTGAGCCATATCCATTACCGAGCGCACACCACAAATGCCTTCACAGGCCCACTCCGGCGGATGCTCCTCAAATACCGCCAGCCGCTGGCGAATTTCACGACACTCAAAGATGCGCTTATCGCCATCAATGGCATTCACCACGTCCAGCACCGTAATGTGTTCAGCAGGTTTAGCCAACTGGAAACCGCCGCCCTTTCCCTCAATGCTGCGCACCAGGCCCGCTTTCGACAAACGGGTGAAAATTTTCGCCAGGTAGTCGTACGGCACACTTTGCAGCTCGGCAATTTCCCGCACGCTCATATCCCGCGCATCGCCCTTGCTGTCGACCATACACATCAGGCTATGAATGCCGTACTCAACCCCGGAACTGTAAAATGCCATTCTCTTATCTCAGCCAAAATGAATCTGAGTTAATTGTAGCTTTTTCGTCTCATCCATTCCAGACAGCAGCACAACCCATATTTATATAAAAACTTTAATCATATATTTATCAAATAGATAATCAAACACCCTACGACATCAGGACAAAAAGGATCCTGATCGCATTGCAATTCTTAACTACGACAAATAAAATCCGAGTAAATTATTCGTAGTCACCAGAGAGAACCCCCCAATGCGTAAACGAATTCTGATCGTGGGCGCCGGCTTTGCCGGTATGTGGGCAGCATTAAGCGCCGCACGACTGGCGGATAAATATCAGCAGGCCATTGATATTACAGTAATTGCACCACAGCCAGAGCTGCGTGTCCGCCCACGCTTTTATGAACGCGCCGTACAAACCCTGGTCGCCCCGCTGCAACCCTTGTTTGACGTTACCGGCGTCAACTTCCTGCAAGGTCACGTCGAGCAGATCATCCCGGACTCTAAAGAGGTGAGCTGGAAAGATGCCAACGGTGAAATTCATCTGCGCCGCTACGACCGCCTGGTACTCGCCAGCGGGAGTCACGTTAACCGCGACGCCGTTGTCGGTGCAGCCGAGCATGCGTTTGACCTCGACCAGCTCGAGAGCGCCACCGCACTGGAGCAGCACATTACAGACCTGGCATTACAGCCGGAAAGTGAGACTCGCAATACGGTGGTGGTCTGTGGCGGCGGCTTTACCGGGATTGAGATGGCGCTGGAATTACCTGGTCGTCTGCGTGAGATTCTGGGTGCCGATGCTAAGACCAGAGTGGTCGTAGTTGAACGCGGTGCTCAGCCTGCCGGGCGCTGGAGCCAGGAATTACGCGACGTAATAATCGAAGCCTCCACTGAACTGGGCATCGAATGGTTGGTAAATGCAGAAGTAGAAAGCGTGGATGCCGGGGGCGTAACGCTGAAAGATGGGCAGGTTATTGCCTCTCAAACAGTTATCTGGACCGTCGGCGTGCAGGCCAATAGCCTGACAGCACAGATTAACGCCCCGCGCGATCGACAGGGCCGCCTGCATGTGAATGCCAATCTGCAGGTCGTGGGTCATGATGATATCTACGCCACTGGCGATGTGGCCTACGCCGCCACCGATGACAAAGGCAACCATGCGTTAATGACCTGCCAGCACGCTATTTTGTTGGGTAAATTTGCCGGTAATAACGCCGCTGCAAGCCTGCTAGGAGTAGAACCTTCACCGTACCGTCAGGAGATGTACGTCACCTGTCTGGATCTCGGCGCGTGGGGCGCGGTGTATACCGAAGGATGGGATCAGCAGGTTAAACTCACTCGCGCAGAAGCGAAGAAACTGAAAGTATCGATTGTCAGTGAACTGATTTATCCGCCGAAAGCGGAAAGAGCCGTCGCATTTGAGATGGCTGACCCATACGCACCGTTTGTTTAAGCAGTAATGCCGGATAGCGGCTAACGCCTTATCCGGCCTACAAACTACGCGGTCCCCGCGTAAATATCAAACCGATGCCCTTTCGTGACTACCGCGTTCGGCGTGGCGACATCCGCCAGCGGCGGCGCGTAATCCGGGCGCTTCACTACCACACGTTTAGTGGCTAGCTGACGCGCAGGCTCCAGCAGCCCATCCGCATCCAGGTCCGGCCCCACCAACGACTGAAACACGCGCATCTCTTTTTTCACCAGCGCACTTTTCTGCTTATGCGGGAACATCGGGTCGAGGTACACCACCTGCGGACGCGGGGAGATATCGGTTAACGCCGTCAGGTTTGAGGCGTGGATCAGTTGTAAACGTTCCTGCAGCCACGGACCGATTTCCGGGTCAGCATACCCTCGCGCCAGGCCATCATCCAACAGCGCCGCCACGACCGGGTTACGTTCCAGCATTCGCACGCGGCAGCCTACTGAGGCCAGCACAAACGCATCGCGCCCCAGCCCTGCAGTCGCATCAACCACATCCGGCAGGTAATCGCCTTTAATGCCAACCGCCTTCGCCACCGCTTCGCCGCGACCACCGCCAAATTTGCGCCGATGGGCCATCGTACCGCCAACGAAATCCACGAAGATACCGCCGAGTTTGGGCTCATCACGTTTGCGCAGTTCCAGATGTTCCGGTGTCATCACCAGCGCCATCAGGTTATCTTCATCGTGCGTAAGATTCCAGCGGACGGCAAGAACAGATAAGGCGCCGTCTCCGGCGCCAGTTTCATCTACTAAGCAGATTTTCACGTGAATAATCAGCCTTTAATCCCGTAATGCTCCAGCATTGCATCCAGTTGCGGCTCACGGCCACGGAAGCGCTTGAACAGTTCCATCGGCTCTTCAGAACCACCACGGGTGAGAATGTTATCGAGGAACGATTGTCCGGTTTGACGGTTGAAAATCCCTTCATCTTCAAAGCGAGAGAATGCATCCGCCGCCAGCACGTCGGCCCACAGGTAGCTGTAGTAACCCGCCGCATAGCCACCAGCAAAAATGTGGCTGAAGGCATGCGGGAAGCGGCCCCACGTTGGGCCCGGCACCACGGCGACCTGCTTTTTAATTTCTGCCAGCGTTTCGAGGATTTTCGCCCCTTGCTGTGGGTTAAACTCCGCATGCAGACGGAAATCAAACAGGCCAAACTCCAGTTGACGCAGAATAAACAGCGCCGCCTGGTAATTTTTCGCCGCCAGCATTTTATCCAGCAACTCCTTGGGCAGCGGCTCACCGGTCTCAAAGTGACCAGAGATAAATGCCAGCGCTTCGGGCTCCCAGCACCAGTTTTCCATAAACTGGCTCGGCAGTTCGACCGCATCCCACGGCACGCCGTTGATACCTGAAACACCGGCGGTTTCGATACGGGTCAGCATATGGTGCAGACCGTGGCCGAACTCGTGGAACAGGGTGATCACTTCATCGTGGGTAAACAGCGCGGGTTTGCCGTTCACCGGGCGGTTAAAGTTACAGGTCAGGTAGGCAACAGGCTTTTGCAGCGTACCGTCGGCTTTACGCATTTGGCCGACGCAGTCGTCCATCCACGCCCCGCCACGTTTATGTTCACGGGCATACAGGTCAAGATAGAAACTGCCGCGCAGTTCGTTGTTTTCGTCATACAGTTCGAAGAAACGTATTTCCGGGTGCCAGACGTCAACATCAGTGCGCTCTTTAGCGGTAATGCCGTAAATACGTTTAACCACTTCAAACAGGCCGTTAACGGCTTTGTTTTCCGGGAAGTATGGACGCAGCTGCTCGTCGCTGATGCTATAGAGGTGCTGTTTTTGTTTCTCGCTGTAGTAAGCGATATCCCACGGCTGCAGCTCATCGACACCAAATTCCGCTTTCGCGAAGGCGCGCAGTTGAGCCAGCTCTTTCTCGCCCTGAGGACGGGCACGTTTCGCCAGGTCCGTCAGGAAGTCGAGTACCTGCTGCGGGTTTTCCGCCATTTTGGTGGACAGAGATTTAAAAGCGTAGCTTTCAAAGCCCAGCAGCTGTGCCAGCTCGTGGCGCAGCGCGAGGATCTCTTCCATTATCGGGCTGTTGTCCCATTTACCAGCGTTTGGCCCCTGGTCAGACGCGCGAGTGGAGTAAGCGCGATACATCTCCTCACGCAGCCCCTGGTTATCACAGTAGGTCATCACCGGCAGGTAGCTTGGGATATCCAGCGTTAACAGGTAGCCTTCCTGCTGTTTAGCATCAGCCTGGGCTTTTGCAGCCGCCAGCGCGCTTTCCGGCATGCCGGAGAGTTCCGCTTCATCAGTCACCAGCTTAGTCCAGCCCATCGTGGCATCGAGGACGTTATTGCTGTAGAGATTGCCCAGCTCAGACAGGCGGGTGGCAATCTCACCATAGCGCAGCTGTTTTTCCTTCGGCAGACCAATACCAGAAAGCTCAAAATCGCGCAGCGCGTTATCGACCGCTTTTTTCTGTGCGGTGTTCAGGGTGGCGTAATGATCGCCGTCACGCAGGTCGCGGTACGCTTTGTACAGACCTTCATGTTGCCCAACCCAGGTGCTGTATTCAGACAGCAGCGGCAGCGTTTGTTCGTAGGCTTCGCGCAATTCCGGGCTGTTCTTCACCGAGTTCAGGTGGCTAACCGGAGAGAAAATACGCCCCAGCACATCGTCAACTTCCGCCAACGGCTGGCAAAGATTTTCCCAGGTGTACGGCGCGCCCTGCGCAACCACTCGCTCAACGTTTTCGCGGCAATCGTTCAGCGCCTTAGTCACGGCAGGCACGACGTGCTCAGGCTGAATTTTAGAAAATGGCGGCAGTTCGAAGGGGGTCAGCAATGGATTGGTCATTAGCGCGGTCCTGTTGAAAAGAGTGAATGAAGCGCGTATCCGGCGCTGTGCATATTAATTTGTACAATGGGGTTAAGTGTAGAGGATTTCAATGCCAGGCGTTGCGCTTTCGCGGCAGTGACGACTTTTCTGTATACTGTGGCGATACGCTTTATTTTCGCCCGATATTGCGCTGTTTTCGGGCCTACGTTTATAACCTGGAACACGTTTACCCATGCTGAGTTATCGCCACAGTTATCACGCTGGCAACCACGCCGACGTCCTTAAACACACCGTCCAGAGCCTGATCATCGAATCGCTTAAAGAGAAAGAAAAACCGTTTCTCTATTTGGATACCCATGCTGGCGCAGGCCGTTATCAGCTGAGCAGTGAGCATGCCGAACGTACCGGTGAATATCTGGAAGGGATCGCCCGTATCTGGCAGCAGGACGATTTGCCTGCCGAACTGGAACCCTACATTGGCGTGGTGAAGCACTTCAACCGTAGCGGCCAGTTGCGCTATTACCCCGGCTCTCCGTTAATTGCTCGCCAGCTGCTGCGAGAACAGGACAGCCTGCAATTAACGGAACTGCACCCGAGCGACTTTCCTTTGCTGCGCGGCGAATTCCAGAAAGATGAGCGCGCACGCGTGGCCAAAGCCGATGGTTATCAGCAGCTAAAAGCAAAATTACCGCCGGTTTCCCGTCGCGGGCTGATCCTTATCGATCCCCCCTACGAAATCAAAAGCGACTACCAGGCGGTGGTGACCGGTATTAACGAAGGCTATAAGCGTTTCGCAACCGGCACCTATGCGCTGTGGTATCCGGTAGTTCTGCGCCAGCAAATCAAACGCATGATCCACGACCTGGAAGACACCGGTATCCGCAAAATTCTGCAGATTGAGCTGGCGGTGCGTCCGGACAGCGATCAGCGCGGCATGACGGCGTCCGGTATGATTGTAATAAACCCGCCGTGGAAGCTGGAGCAGCAGATGAACAGTGTCCTGCCGTGGTTGCACAGCAAACTGGTTCCGGCAGGAACCGGTCATACGTCGGTAAGCTGGATCGTGCCGGAGTAATCGCAGTCATCGGTGGAACCTTTTAATTTCAGGTATACAATCGCGAATATTTTGGCGGATGGCGTAACGCTTCTCCGCCCTACAATGAACATGAAGGAGCGGTCATGACCAAGCACTATGATTACATCGCTATTGGCGGCGGCAGCGGCGGTATTGCCTCCATTAACCGTGCAGCAATGTACGGCCAGAAATGCGCGCTGATTGAAGCCAAAGAGCTAGGCGGCACCTGCGTTAACGTTGGCTGCGTACCGAAAAAAGTGATGTGGCATGCCGCACAGGTCCGCGAAGCAATCCACATGTACGGGCCGGATTACGGTTTCGACACCACCATCAATAAGTTCGATTGGGATAAACTGATCGCCACGCGCACCGCTTATATTGATCGCATTCATACCTCGTACGACAACGTGCTGGGCAAAAATAATGTCGATGTGATTAAAGGCTTTGCCCGCTTTGTGGATGCCAAAACCATTGAAGTGAACGGTGAAACCATTACTGCCGATCATATTTTGATTGCTACCGGTGGTCGCCCGAGCCATCCGAGCATTCCGGGTGTGGAATACGGTATCGACTCCGACGGTTTCTTTGAGCTGCCCGCGCTGCCAAAACGCGTGGCCGTTGTTGGCGCAGGCTACATCGCCGTTGAACTGGCGGGCGTAATTAACGGTCTGGGCGCAGAAACGCATCTGTTCGTGCGTAAACACGCGCCGCTGCGCAGCTTCGACCCGATGATTGTCGACACGCTCGTTGAGGTGATGAACGCCGAAGGCCCGACTCTGCATACTCACGCGATACCAAAAGCGGTCGTTAAAAACGCTGATGGCAGCCTGACCCTGCAACTGGAAGATGGTCGTAGCGAAACGGTAGATTGCCTGATTTGGGCGATCGGTCGTGAACCTGCCACCGACAACTTCAACCTGGCGGTTACTGGCGTGAAAACCAACGAAAAAGGCTACATCGTCGTCGATAAATTCCAGAACACCAGCGTGCCGGGTATTTATGCCGTCGGCGATAACACCGGGGCCGTTGAGCTGACGCCGGTTGCCGTTGCCGCGGGCCGCCGTCTGTCCGAGCGTCTGTTTAACAACAAGCCGGACGAGCATCTGGACTACAGCAACATCCCGACCGTGGTCTTCAGCCATCCGCCTATTGGTACCGTGGGCCTGACCGAGCAGCAGGCTCGCGAACAGCACGGCGATGATCAGGTGAAAGTGTATAAATCATCGTTTACCGCGATGTATACCGCTGTCACCACCCACCGTCAGCCGTGCCGCATGAAGCTGGTTTGCGTCGGCCCGGAAGAGAAGATTGTCGGTATTCATGGCATTGGTTTTGGGATGGATGAAATGCTGCAAGGCTTCGCGGTCGCTCTGAAAATGGGCGCAACCAAGAAAGACTTTGATAACACCGTTGCCATTCACCCAACGGCATCTGAAGAGTTCGTGACCATGCGTTAATCGCGCTTCATGAATGTTAAAGGGCAAAGAGGGGTTAGCTCTTTGCCCTTAGTTACGTTTCCGCTATCAGTTCAGCAGTTGCAGCAGATAGCGGATCAGCTCCAGCAACGCGATTAACGCTCCCAGAACGATGATTGCTTTATCAATCACCCGTCTTCTCCATCAGATGGAGTGAGAATGCATCCGCTTACTCATCCATTGCCTGTCACGGCGCATGTCCCAGTGTTAGATGATGGAACTCTCACTCCGGCCAGAGCATCGGCCAACGGCACCACCCGTACAGCCGATCAGGACTTAGAAAGCGTTTAGCGCGCGTCCGGAATGAAAATGCTTCAGAGCTAACTGGATAAGTATACAGTTATTTTAATCAAAACAACCAGCGTATTCTTGCAATACTACCGGTAAGGTAATACGATTGAAGCGTTAGATGATGGAACTCTCACTTCGGCCAGAACCACCAACTCGGGCTGAAGCGTAAAAAAACCGACGTGAAGTCGGTTTTTTTACGTCCGAATCTGGACCACAGAGAAATTATTTACCCTGCATATACGGTGTATATACCCCATTAAGGCTTTCGAGGAATGCCACGATATCGTCGATATCTTCCTGAGGCAGTTCTTTACCCACCTGATAACGCAGCATCAGTTTTACCGCGCCGTCGAGCGTAGGCACATCACCGCGATGGAAATAAGGCGCAGTCAGCGCAACGTTACGCAATCCAGGGACTTTCTGACGCAGCTTGTCACGTAATTCATTGGTGACGTTCATGCGGCCAATATCTGCAGCAGTGACCTCGCCGAAATTAAAGTCCTTTTTCAGCCCCAATGGCTCAAATGAACGTCCGCCTAAAATAATACCGCCATGACAGGTCGCGCACTTATTATCTTTAAACAACTGATAGCCATGTTTTTGCTGAGCGGTTAAGGCCGCTTCATCACCACGCAGCCATTTATCAAACGGCGAATTTGGCGTAATCAGCGTTTTCTCAAATTCAGCAATCGCATCGGTAATATTATCCCCACTGAACCCCTGCGGATAAACGGCAATGAACTCTTGCTTAAGTTGCGGATCCTTATCCAGTTTCTGGATAATTTCATCCCAGGATTTAGACGCCATTTCGATAGGGTTCAACGGTGGACCACCGGCCTGCGCCTGCAGTGTTGGCGCACGGCCATCCCAGAATTGCTCAACGTTAAAGACCGAGTTAAATACCGTTGGCGCATTGATAGGGCCAACCGCGCCGCCTACACCGATTGACGTTTTCCGGCCATCCACGCCGCCCGCATTCAGGGCGTGACAGTGCGCACAAGAAATCGTGCTGTCGCCGGAAATACGCGGGTCATGGTAAAGCGTAAAACCAAGCGCTACTTTGCGGGCATCGGTCGGAATGCTTTCCGGTATCGGCTGTACAGGTTCATTACGATGCTGCGTGGCAGTATCGTTACTGGCGTAGTACTGCTCACGCTGTTTCGCAATCCAGCCCAGGATCTCTGCTCGCTCCGTATCGCTTACCTTGCCAGCCCAGTGCAGTGCGGTATAACGCGTCGGCGGCATGGTGTCGTACTGCATCACCCACTCAATTTTATTCAGATCGCTTTGCGAAACGGGTTTATCCGCGACCAGCGCCGCACGAACGGCCTCCAGATTGAATGATTTGTATCCCAGTTGAATATCATAATTCATCAACTGCTTAGCGACGGGAAAAGAAGAATAGAAAGGTAGTTCAGCCGAAGGAGTGTGACAATAATCGCATCCTTTTTCACGTAAGAACCCTAGTACTTTATTATTTTCTTCCAGCGTAGAGGCCTGAACATCAGCCTGTTTACTCCGTTGATTATCGTGATACCACACATAACCGGATAATCCAAAATAACAAATCGCGACGCCAGCTATGGCAATCACGGTAAGACGGGTAATGATTTTCATTATTTTACCCTCACCGTTGTGAGTTATTGTGACCCAGAAAATTAGAATAATTAATAGACAGTCTTTGTCAGACCTGACCATCATAGGAAATGAGGGGATTACTATTTTGATAAGTATCAAGCAATTACATGGAGGAGAACTATCGATAGAATAGCCTGTACCTATTATAGAGTTAAACGTTACCAGGTTGTGTTCACACCTCGTTGCAATCGAATGTTCTGAAAATGGAATATCCTCAGGTTGTGCAGAATTCAGAATTATTCATTATTTTCATTAGGATAGATTTATTTTTTGGATATTGCGCAGCACTAAAATGTGATCGACCGCACGCTTTACTCACCAGATACCGAAGCGAATGTCTACGCTTAATTGACGAGCGGGCAATAGCCTTAATCTTTCAACGTCCATCGGAGGTCTTTCGCATTATGCTCAACCAGAAACTACCCCACGCCCCTTCTGAAGAAATGACGATCGACATCGATCTGCTTTATGAAATGGATCCGTGCGAGTTAAAGCTGGATGAAATGATTGAGGCGGAGCCTGAACCGGAGATGATTGAAGGGTTACCCGCCTCAGATGCGTTAACTCCCGCCGATCGTTACCTCGAGCTGTTCGAACACGTTCAGTCGTCGAAACTGTTTGCCGATAGCAAAACCTTCCCCGACTGTGCACCGAAAATGGATCCGCTGGATATTTTGATCCGCTATCGCAAGGTTAAACGCCACCGCGACTTTGATCTGCGACGCTTCGTCGAGAACCACTTCTGGCTCCCGGAAACGCCCTCCAGTGAATATGTTTCTGACCCGGCAAATTCGCTGAAAGAGCATATCGATCAACTGTGGCCGGTGCTGACGCGCGAACCACAGGACCACATTCCCTGGTCCTCGCTGCTGGCGTTACCGCAGTCATATATTGTGCCCGGCGGACGTTTTAGTGAAACCTACTACTGGGATTCCTACTTCACCATGCTGGGTCTGGCGGAGAGCGGTCGCGAAGATCTGCTGAAATGTATGGCGGACAACTTTGCCTGGATGATTGAAAACTATGGTCACATCCCGAACGGTAACCGTACTTACTACCTGAGTCGCTCGCAGCCGCCGGTCTTTGCGCTGATGGTCGAACTGTTTGAAGAGGATGGCGTACGCGGCGCGCGTCGTTACCTTGATCATCTAAAAATGGAGTACGCGTTCTGGATGGATGGCGCAGATTCCCTGGTACTCAACCAGGCCTACCGTCACGTGATCAGAATGTCGGACGGCTCCCTGCTCAACCGCTATTGGGACGATCGTGATACGCCGCGCGATGAGTCGTGGCTTGAAGACGTCGAGACCGCCAAGCATTCGGGTCGCCCACCCAATGAAGTGTATCGGGATTTGCGCGCGGGCGCGGCCTCCGGCTGGGATTACTCCTCGCGCTGGCTACGCGATGCAGGCCGTCTTGCCAGCATACGCACCACTCAGTTCATCCCTATTGACCTGAACGCGTTCCTCTACAAGCTGGAGAGCACTATCGCCAATATTTCCGCACTGAAAGGCGACAAAGAAACTGAAGCGCAGTTTCGCCAGAAAGCCAATGACCGCCGCGATGCGGTGAATCGCTATCTCTGGGACGATGAAAACGGCTGCTATCGCGATTACGACTGGCGGCGCGAACAAATGGCCCTGTTCTCTGCCGCCAGTATTGTGCCGCTGTATGTCGGCATGGCAACGCATGAACAAGCCGACCGACTTGCCAATGCGGTCCGCAGTCGCCTGCTAACCCCCGGAGGGATTTTAGCCACGGAGCATGAAACGGGTGAGCAATGGGATAAACCCAACGGCTGGGCGCCGCTGCAATGGATGGCGATCCAAGGTTTCAAACTTTACGGCGACGACCATCTCGGGGATGAAATTGCCCGTAACTGGTTGAAAACGGTGAATCTCTTTTATCAGGAACACCACAAGCTTATCGAAAAATACCACATCGCCGACGCCGCGCCGCGCGAAGGCGGCGGCGGCGAATATCCGTTACAGGACGGCTTTGGCTGGACCAATGGCGTGGTGCGCCGACTCATCGGTCTGTATGGCGAACCCTAGCAGCTGACGGTCTGAATTATCAGACCGTCAGTTAATCGCATCGTACAGTTCGGCGTGAATTTTTTGCCATTTCTTGTTCTCTGGGCTTGGCTGCGCGCGAACGCGTAGCTCGGCCTGTTCAAGGTCATACTGCTGACGCGCGACAACCGCCGGCACCGAGCAAAAACTTTGCAGATAGCTTTTATGCAGCGATGTGAGTGACGCCCCATTCGCCATCGCATGGCTGACCGTGGTCATAAACTGCCGACATGGCTTACTCTCACTCATCTGCGAAGGGTAACGCAGCAGCAGCCTCAACACCTCGGTATTGCCTGCCGAGAATGCCTGCTCCGTCCACGCCAGCTTCCAGTCCATCCCGCCCTGTAGGAAAAGTGACGTCACACGGGTGTCGTTGCGCTCGATAGCCGCGCGCATGTTAAAGGCATCCCAGGTGATGCCCATTCGGGTCACCGACTCCCGCGCACCAGGGGCATCACGCCGTGGCTCCTCCTGCACGATTTCAACGGATAGCCCGGAAGACGCTTGTGGCGCTGGCGAAGTGAATAACCAGAACGCGCCCAGCGAAATCACCAGCACCATCACACCGACCGCTACCCACAACATGCCGGAAATCAGCTGTTCACGTTCTTCCGCCGTGCGCCTGGCCCGCTTCTCCGGCGGATCGATACTGTCTGCGATTTCCTGTTTATCGCCCCCCGCCTGCTCGTCTTTTTGCTTTGCGTTTTCCCAAAACTGGCGAACCGTCGCCTCATCGGACGCCAGATACGACGCAGGATTAATGCGCGTACGCCGTTCTTCAAATGCCCGCTGCACAGGGTGAGTAATCTGTCGGTACTGGCAATCCAGCAACAGCAGCTGTACTGAGGTTAGCGGCTGCTGCGCGATAACGCAGTTACGGGCCAGGCGGCAGTCATCCAGGAACATCCTCAGCGTGATACGTGGCTCAACAAACGACATGAGCACCGAGGTGTCGTTAAAAATCTCGCTAAAATGCCGAACGAATAACTTCTTATCGACAACCATCAGCGCCAGTTCGCTAAACATCATGCCGTCCAGCGCATCCCGACTTTCCCCCAGCTTCAACCAGCGACGCAGACGTTCACCGCCAAAGTGCTGTTTCAGGAAGCTGTTGAGCGGATGTTGATCCGGCCATACCCGCGCAATGAGGGATTTGAGGGTTAATTCTATTGCGCGAAGCTGACGCTGCGCCCGCATCTGCGCATCCGGCTCTGCACGTTCAATCTCGGTTGGATACTTCAGGAGGGGCTGTTGCTGGCGCAACTGTTCCAGAGAAGCGACAAAGCGCAGCGCAGAAATCAGCTGGTTTTCACTGACGTCCTGGCCATTTTCATATTGCGGCACGCTCTGCTGAAGATGGCGTAGCCGCAACGTGAACTGACTCAATTGCGCGTCATTCATCTGCAACCGCCTGGCGACAACACCCCAACCTCCCAGATTCAATCGCGCCTGGTCAAGCTGCTCGAGAAACCAGCGTGGATCTTTACCCTCTGCGACGCGCACGCCAAGCATCAGCAAAATTTCTACCGAGGCCTGCCGGATTATCCCCAAACAATGTTCGAATGGTGTACATGTCGCCTGTAACGCGCTATTGGTCATTATCTTCCCTAAAAGGACCCAAAAAGTGCGGCCTCACAATGGTGTGTAGTTATCTTTTTTAAATGCAGCGCTGTGCCGCCACAGACTAAAACACATTCATATAGCAAATAAATATGTTTTACAGTGACTTCCACACAATCATTGAAAATTATTCTGGAGATAAGCCTGTGCCTGTACTGAAAACCTCGCGTTTTATCTGCCGCCCGCTCACACATGACGACTGGGCGTTTTTCTTAACGCTACAGCAGAACGCAGATGTGATGCGCTTTGTCGCTGACTCGCGTACCGAAGAGGAGATACGGACAGTCTTTGACTCCCGCTTGCCTGAATGGTCTCCCGGCAGTCCACACTGGCTGTGCCTGGTCCTGTGCGATAAGGCATCGGGCGTACCGCTTGGGGTAACCGGATATATTCAGGATAAAAATGAATGTGCCGAGGTCGGCTTTCTGCTCACTCCCGAGGCGCAGGGCAAAGGTTATGGCGCTGAATCCCTGCATGCCGTTTGCGATTATGCGTTTACCGCCGGAGGACTACGCCGACTGACGGCCTGCGTCACCGCAGGAAACGATGCCTCACGGCGTCTACTGGAAAAGGTCGGGTTCATTCTCGAAGGCACGCTGCGAGAAAGCTACTGGCTACATCAAACCTGGCATGATGACTGGATTTTCGGCCTGTTAAAACATGAATATCAGCCGCCCGCGCCATCAGGCGTTTTGCTGTAAAAAATGGCTGGATGGCGGCTGGCGTAACGGGGTGTGTTTCTTAAAATAGGTCTCTTTGTACAGAGATTATTATGCCGCTGCATTCGACGCATTTCACGCCCGCCTGTATCGCATTTATTAAGCAATGGCAGGGCCTGTCGCTGGAAAAGTATCAGGACAAAAAGGGGATCTGGGTCATTGGCTACGGGCACGAAATCACCGCAGATGAATCCTTTGATGCCCCAATTATGCTGATGCAGGCCGAAACATTGCTGCTCGCGGATATAAATATCTGCGAGGCATTCATCCATAAGGAAATGCCGCAAATACAAGATCGTTTTCAACAGGAAGCGTTAATTGCATGGATGCTCAGCGTGGGGATTAGCCGGTTTTGCACTGCTGAATTCTGGCCGGGGGCTATTTCACAGCCAGAAACAGTCTGACTGTGAAATATTTGCCCATTATAGGGTGTCGTTTAGCATCATTGCCGCCTGCGTACGGTTTTTTACCTCCAGGCGCTGATACAGCGATTCAAGATGGGCTTTTACCGTTCCGGTGCTGATATTTAATAATCGACCAATTTGTTTATTAGATTCTCCGGCGGCCAGCATCGTCAGAATCTCCCGCTGACGCGCGCTGAGCAATCTGATATTTTGCCCGCCACATTCGGTCGCTGTGATGCAATCTCTGGGGATAAACATCATACCTATCGCGACGCTATTGAGTGCCAGCGTGAAGGTTTCCGCATCAGAATCGCGCGGAACAATGGCCAGCACGTTTAATTGCGTGACTTCCTGTAGCCATTTTTTACGGCAGTCCGTTGCGGTTACCAGCACTTTTACCTTCGCAAAGCGCTCTGCTATCTGTTGCAGCAAGCTACGGCAGAACTCAGCGTCAAAATCTCCATCCAGCATTACCAGTGCATCAGGATTGTCTTCCAGCGTCCGCCAAAGATCATCTGCCTGACTGACACCCTGAACATTCACTCCTGGAATACGCTCTTGCAAAATTACATTCATTCCATGAATAAATATTGACTGCCTGTCAAACATTATTAACTGCATTATTTATCTCCGTCTGAATAAGATATTAGCCTTAACACGCGGAAGGGTATTATCCGAGGGGCAAAATATGAAGTCACCATTTGGCGGAGGCCATTTTACCGATAGACGGAGAAGAAAGAAGCAGACGTTATAAATAGTTACAGCTGAAACCAAAGAATCACACAAAGGATCAAAATCGGGGTCAAATATTCAGAAAATCCTTAATATTTGATGTTCAACCCTGGATTACTAATATTAATAATTCGGAGTTTATATTCTTAGCTAAAAATAAGAAACTCACGATAACAGACAAATATGTTACAAAACAAAATATCGCATTAAATGATCATTCGGGCATGAGAATGGGAAGGTGATCATGGTTTCTGATACAACAAATCCACTCCCGAAGAAGAATGAACTCTTCAGAACGTTTATCCCCCCTCTCTTTCAGCACCGCTGATCGCAGTATCAGATTCCAAATAATACCGGCAAACGCCACCAGCTATATTTTGATTTCTGATGGCGCGCCAGTTTTCTATTGCTCAAAAGGCTAAGTTAGAGGCGGTCAATTACAGGAACATCCCGCCAGAGACTTCGATACGCTGTGCCGTCATCCAGGCCAGCTCATCGCTGAGCAACGCAGCAATGGCGTCGCCAATATCGTCCGGTAACCCAACACGCCCCAGCGCCGTCTGCGATGCAATGTAGGCATTCAATTGCGCATTATCCCGCACGTTTCCGCCGCTAAAATCCGTCTCGATTGCCCCAGGCGCAATAATATTCGCCGTAATGCCGCGCTCTCCCAGCTCTTTCGCCTGATAACGGGTTAACACCTCCATCGCCCCTTTCATGGCAGCGTAAGCGCTGTAACCCGGTAGCGCAAAGCGCGACAATCCGGTCGAGACATTAAGAATGCGTCCGCCGTTGTTGATCAGCGCCAGCAGGTTCTGTGTCAGGAAAAAAGGTCCTTTAAAATGGATGTCCAAAAGCTGGTCAAATTGCGCTTCAGTGAACGCCGGATACGGTGCGTTAATGCCAACTCCGGCATTGTTCAATAAATAATCAAAGGTGTCGCTTTGCCAGTGCGTTTGTAGGGTTTCCTGCACCTGTTTGACAAACTGAGGGAAAGTGGAAATATTTCCGACGTTCAACGGTAATGCTACAGCTTTACCGCCAGATTGGCGAATTTCATCCACAACCTGCTGTGCTTCTTTTTCATTGCTGTTCCACGTCAGGATGACACCAATGCCTTTACTCGCCAGCTTTAGCGCCGCGTTTTTACCGAGTCCACGGCCGCCGCCGGTCACCAATGCGATACGTTGCGTCATAAGAAACCTCATTTCAGGTGTTGTGAAGATTGAGACAAAGCTTATTAGGTGGTAGAAGAACAATAAATACCGCTTACTGCGCATTACTGTTTCATTTAGAACAACAATAGGGCATGAGAATGGATAAAATTCACGCAATGCAGTTGTTCATCCGCGTCGCAGAACTGGAGAGCTTTTCGCGCGCGGCAGACACCCTCGGACTTCCTAAAGGTAGCGTATCGCGTCAAATCCAGGCCCTGGAAAATCATCTGGGCACACAGTTGTTGCACCGCACAACCCGCCGCGTTCAGCTCACGCAAGACGGCATGATCTATTACGAACGAGCGAAAGATTTGTTGAGCAATCTCGATGAACTGGATGGGCTATTCCATCACGACCCGGCCAGCATCAGCGGCAAGCTGCGCATCGATATGCCGGTTGGTGTGGCGAGAAATCTGGTGATGCCCCGCTTACCGGCCTTCTTGCATCAGTATCCGGGGCTTGAGCTCGAACTTAGCAGCAGCGACCGCCTGGTGGACTTGATCCGCGAAGGCTTCGACTGTGTGGTACGCGTGGGGACGCTGAAAGATTCAGGGCTGATTGCGCGCCCGCTGGGGAAACTCACGCAGATTAACTGCGCCAGCCCGCAATACCTCGCCCGCTTTGGTTATCCGGAAAGCCTGGAAGATTTAGCCTCGCATGCGGTGGTGCACTACTCAGTCAATTTGGGAACACGTGCGCAAGGCTTTGAAGTGGCGACAGACAACGGAGCTAAATGGGTTAAAACCGGCGGCATGCTGACGGTGAACAGTACCGAAACGTATCATGCGGCATGTCTTGCCGGTCTGGGCATTATTCAGGTACCGCGCGTGGGCGTGCGTGATGCCCTGCGCGCCGGTACGCTGATTGAAGTATTGCCGCAATATCGCGCCGAACCATTACCGGTTTCATTGATCTATCCGCATCGCCGTAACCTCTCCCGCCGCGTACATCTGTTTATGGAATGGCTGACCGGCGTGATGAAAGACTATGTGGACTGACAAGCTATACTGTCCTGAGAATGAACAGAACAAGGATTACTGCCCTGATGACGCAGGAAAAAGAGATTAAACGCCCCATTCAGGAACTTGAGCACGCACCAATCCCAAAAATTGAGACCCTGGAGCGTAAGAATACAGAAACCAACGGTAAGACCAACCAGGCGCTGAAAACCGCCCTGACCTTCGCCGATAAAATTCAACGCCAGCCCATGATTGCCCATCTGATTCGCGCCGCGGAGAGATTTAACGATCGTATGGGAAATCAGTTTGGCGCCGCCATTACCTACTTCTCGTTTCTGTCGATGATCCCTATCCTGATGGTGTCGTTTGCCGCCGCGGGTTTTATTCTCGCTTCGCACCCTACGCTGTTGCAGGATATCTTCAGCAAAATCCTGCTCAACGTCAGCGATCCGACGCTCGCCTCCACGCTGAAAAACACCATCAATACCGCCGTTCAGCAACGAACCACCGTCGGTCTGGTGGGTCTTGCCATCGCGCTCTATTCCGGAATTAACTGGATGGGAAACCTGCGCGAAGCTATTCGTGCCCAGTCGCGGGATGTCTGGGAGCGGACCCCACAGGATCAGGAAAAAATTTGGGTCAAATATCTGCGTGATTTTGTCTCATTGATTGGCTTACTGATTGCGCTGATTGTTACGCTGTCCATTACCTCCATCGCCGGTTCCGCCCAGCAGATGATTATCTCTGCGCTGTATCTCGACGGCATCGAATGGCTGAAGCCCGCCTGGCGGCTGATCGGCCTGACCATCTCTATTTTCGCCAACTACTTGCTGTTCTTCTGGATTTTCTGGCGGCTACCGCGTCACCGACCGCGCAAAAAAGCGCTCATTCGCGGCACGTTTATCGCAGCATTGGGGTTTGAAGTCATCAAAATGATCATGACGTACACGCTGCCATCACTGGTGCAATCGCCGTCAGGCGCGGCGTTTGGTTCCGTACTTGGCTTGATGGCATTCTTCTACTTCTTCGCCCGTCTGACTCTGTTTTGCGCTGCCTGGATTGCCACAGCAGAGTACAAAGACGACCCGCGAATGCCGGGGAAAACCCACCGCTAATCTTTGTTAACTGCCGGATAACGCTGCGCTTATCCGGCCAACCCAATGCTTACGTCGAAATTCTGCGCATTATCAGAATTAAAATCCAGCTCGTAACTTTTGTTTAACCAAAAACCAGTTTTATCATCCAAGTTTTAAATTATGTGAAGCATTTCATGGAAGTGAAATCTCCAGCCTAAAAATTATCCCCTTTTTGCTCCGTTTTTGACCAATCGCAAGGTTTGTTACAGATTGAAATGTCTCTTTTGCTGTGCGTAATATGGCCTTTCGTTCGACCAAAAATAAGAAAATATTATGCAAGCAACAGCCACAACGCTCGACAACGAACAGGAACATACCCCGGTAAACTCGCGCAATAAAGTCGTCGTCGCCTCACTCATTGGCACTGCCATTGAGTTCTTCGACTTCTATATCTACGCCACCGCCGCGGTGATCGTGTTCCCCCATATCTTCTTCCCGCAGGGGGATCCGACCGCGGCAACGCTGCAGTCCCTTGCCACCTTTGCTATCGCCTTTGTGGCACGGCCTATCGGTTCTGCTGTGTTCGGGCATTTTGGCGATCGCGTAGGGCGTAAAGTCACGCTGGTTGCCTCACTGCTCACTATGGGGATCTCGACGGTTGTCATTGGCCTGCTGCCGGGCTATGAAACTATCGGTATTTTCGCCCCGCTGCTGCTGGCGCTGGCGCGTTTTGGTCAGGGTTTAGGACTGGGCGGTGAATGGGGCGGCGCGGCGTTACTGGCGACGGAAAACGCACCGCCGCGTAAACGCGCGCTGTACGGATCATTCCCGCAGTTGGGCGCACCTATCGGCTTCTTCTTCGCCAACGGCACTTTCCTGCTGCTCTCCTGGCTGCTGACTGACGAGCAGTTTATGAGCTGGGGCTGGCGCGTACCGTTCATCTTCTCTGCGGTGCTGGTGATTATCGGTCTGTACGTTCGCGTTTCGCTGCATGAATCCCCGGTCTTTGCCAAAGTGGCTGCAGCGAAAAAACAGGTGAAAATCCCGCTGGGTACCCTGCTGACAAAACATGTCCGCGTGACGATCCTCGGCACGTTCATCATGCTGGCGACCTATACGCTGTTCTATATCATGACCGTCTATTCCATGACGTTCAGCACCGCCGCGGCGCCTGTAGGGCTTGGCCTACCGCGTAATGAAGTGTTGTGGATGCTGATGATGGCGGTTATTGGCTTTGGCGTCATGGTGCCGGTGGCGGGCCTGCTGGCCGATGCGTTTGGTCGTCGCAAGAGCATGCTCATCATCACCACGCTTATTATTCTGTTTGCGCTGTTTGCCTTTAAACCGCTGCTCGGCTCTGGCAATCCGGTGCTGGTGTTCGCCTTCCTGTTGCTTGGTTTGAGCCTGATGGGTTTGACATTTGGTCCGATGGGCGCGCTACTGCCGGAGCTGTTCCCGACCGAAGTGCGCTACACGGGGGCGTCGTTCTCGTACAACGTTTCATCGATTCTTGGTGCTTCCGTTGCCCCTTACATTGCCGCATGGCTGCAGGCGAATTACGGCCTGGCGGCGGTCGGTACGTATCTGGCATCAATGGCGGCGTTAACGCTGATTGCGCTGCTGTTAACCCACGAAACCCGCCATCAATCATTGTGATTCTTTGGCTGTAACCACCGTCTGCGGCCTACGTTGAGCATGAAATGTAGGCCGCAGAAGTGAAGCGTTAGCGCCATCCGACAACGGCAAAAATCACTTCTTCATTTGCGACAAAATGGTCCGGCATTGATTAGCGTCCCCTTCAGAAGGTGAAATCAGCGCCAGCAAGGCCGCCGCAGGCGTCACCAACGTTGCCAGCGCGGCAGCAACCGCACCGCGCGCAATCAGCGGCCCGGCCTTCACGCCGGCCTGCGGATTCTTAAAGGTGCCGCGAACATACAGCGGCGAACGCAGGGTAATAATACGAATGCCTTTGCTCTCCGGATCGATGGTTAAATCCAGTTGCTCCGACGCAAAACTCGCCGTACCAGTGACATTAATGACCGCGTTTTCCGTGTCGAAGGCAAAAATCTGCGGGCGGGCTACGCCGTTAACAATATCCAGATTCGCCGCCGCGCAGTTCACCCGCACCTCGTCATCACCAAATATCTGTCCAACAAGATAGTTGCCCAGATTCAAGCCAACAATTTCCATCAGATTCCGGCTGATCAAACCGTCGTTCATCAGCAGCTTCAGGTTGCCATTGCTGTTACCAAGCAGCGCCGCTACCGAGTTTCCGCTCCCGCTAAACCTGGCGTCACCGTTCATTTCACCGAGCGTTTTCTGCATCAGCTCCACATCCGGCATCAGCGCTTTTAGCTTCAGGCGGCGAGCCTGGATGTCCGCCTGCCCCCGCATCGGCTTTTTATCCCCTTCCAGATGGATGCTGGAGACAATGCTGCCTCCCGCGAGGCCAAATTTCAGCGGCTGCAGGCGCAGGTCGGCATTTTTCAGGATGATATGGGTGGAGAGATCGCTGATCGGCAGGCTGCTGCCGTGCTCAATACGCCGTCCTTTGAAACGTACGTCAGCGTCCATCACGTTCCATTTGTCAGTTTCAAAACGGTCATACGGCAAGACCTTGTCCGCTGGCTGGACGCTCTTCTCACCTTTGCGCTGTTCAGATTGTTTAGCCCGCTCCGACCCTTTGCCTGAATCCACACCGATCAGCGGCCCCAAATCAGCCAGCCTCAGTTGGCGTGACTCAACATCCCCTTTCAGCATTGGGCGCGGCTTACCGGTGGTATAGGCCAGCGTTCCGTGAATATCGCTGTCGCCAATTCGGCCATTAAAATCGCGGTAATCAAAAACAGAGGATTTTTCCGGGTCAATTTTCGCGACCAGATGTCCGTCGGTTTCAAACGGCGGCGTATCCGGGAGCAGCACGCCGGTCAAATCGTACAAATCCCCTAGCGAATCTCCCGAGAATTTAAGCCGCAGATCCGCCCCGCCCATATTCATCGGATCGTTTATCGTACCCATAAACGCCACACGCGTATTACCCGAACGGAAATCAGCCTGAATCGGGAAAGGGGTTCCTTCACCGCGCAGCGCCAGCATTCCGCCTATTTTCCCGCTACCGCTTAGCGGTTCGCCGTTATATCGGCCTTGCGCTTTCAGACCAAACACGTAGTCCTCAATGTGGGCGTTGCTCTCTTTACTTTTTGCGCCAGTCACTTCGCTAAAGGGCAACGGCTTACCCAGCGGATCGACCAGGATTTCAATCTCTGACTTCGTCACCTTATCGTTAATGGCGATGCGCCCTTGGTCGAACAGAATGTTATCCAGCCGGAAAGACCAGGCTGATGGCGGCGCATTGGGATCGCGGTTTTCATCCCCTGCCAGGTTAAAGGTCCAGTTATTGTTTTTCTCCGACAGGCGGATAAGCCGTGCATCGGGTTTTACCAGCTTGATCCACGGGAGCCAGACGGTTTTTGTCAGCAACGCCAGTGGGGCGAGCGTGGCTTCAACGCGCGGGAGATGCACCATGGTGACGTCAGGAATGTCCGGCGGGTTGCCGAGGATGATATCCTCAGCATGAACATGCGGCCACGGGACCCAGCTACGCCAGCCGGTTTCCTGTTTTTGGCGTTCCCAAACCACGCCCAGGTCACCCCGTATGGCGAAGGGACGGTTGAGTTCCGTAGAGACTTTCTGGTTGATGGTCGGTTTGAGCCGGTTCCAGTCAAATGTCGCAATCACGATGATGAGTACGACGATCAACAACAAGAAAACCCCTATTACTGAAGTGGTTATTTTGCCTGTTCTCGTCATGTTTAACCTCCTTACTTTCTTCCTTGCCTGTCCTAAAGATAGTCCAGCAGAGGAAAAGGAGGCGTTCTACATCCTTATCAAAGCGACAGAATTACGTCTTCAAGGGTATCCAGAGGCACTGGACGAGAGAGAAAATAGCCTTGCGCAGCGAAAGCCGGTGAGTTTTGCACATCACGCCACTCTTCCAGCGTTTCAACGCCTTCGACAATCACACCGCGGCAATAGCGGTTCATCAGTTGTAACAGCAGCGTAAAGAGATTGCGGCCCTCCGGCGTCTGGCGCAGCATGACAAACAGATCCCGCGCCACTTTGATATAGTCGTAACTCACTTCGCTCAGAGCCGAGAAGTTTGCCATTCCGGTGCCAAAATCATCCAGCCAGAGCGGGCCAAACTCGCACATTGAGGCGAACGACGAGCCTTTCGGCAAGCGGATATGTTCCACCAGTTCAAAGCGCAGCCACGGCAGACATTCGATGATTTTCAGGATTTCGGGATCCTGGCGCATTGCAATCAGCGTTGGCCCGTCGACATTCACGGATGCCAGCAGATCGTTGGCTTTGAAAAACGCCCCTTTTTGTTCAAGCTGTACAAGCTGCTCTTTCACCACATCTACACGATGTCGTACGGCCACTTCGGCGAAATAGCGGTCCGGTGCGATACGTTGGGAGGGGTTTTCAGGATGGCTCACGACGGTCAGCAGCTCAACGGCCATCAGCCGTCCGTTGGTCAGATAAATCGGCTGGTAGGTGTAAGCACGCTCGCACTGCAGCCAATAGCGTCTCTCCTGCAAGTTTTCAATACTCGCATCGAGCGTAATTAGCTGCTGGGTAACCTGCTTTATCATCTGAGATGTCCTGTAAATAAGAGTGTGACTGACCGGACTCGTCAAAGGTTATCGGCGCTCAGGCGAAGAACTTTACGTTCAGCCCTACGCAAAATAGAAACTAAGCGGCAAAAAACGACACAGAACACGTGCTGGCTCAAAAAAATAATGGAACGATGTTTTAATATAGTTGACCACTTAACACCCACAGCGCACACTAACGCTAATTTTTTTCAGAGCAGGTTACGACTATGTCCAGAAAGATTGCCGTGATTGGCGAATGCATGATTGAGCTGTCACAGAAAGGCGCTGACGTTCAGCGCGGATTCGGTGGCGACACGTTGAATACATCCGTTTATATCGCCCGTCAGGTCGATGCTGCGGCACTTTCCGTACACTATGTGACTGCGCTGGGTACCGACAGTTTTAGCCAACAAATGCTGGAATCCTGGCAGAGCGAAAATGTGGATACCTCATTAACCCAACGCATGGAAAACCGCCTGCCGGGCCTCTATTACATTGAAACCGATAGCACCGGCGAGCGCACCTTCTATTACTGGCGTAATGAAGCCGCCGCAAAATTCTGGCTTGAGAGCGAACAGTCCGCCGCTATTTGCGAAGAACTGGCGACATTTGACTATCTGTATCTGAGCGGAATCAGCCTGGCTATTTTAAGCCCGGCAAGTCGTGACAAGCTGCTGTCGCTGCTGCAAGAATGCCGTGCCAACGGTGGAAAGGTCATTTTTGACAATAACTACCGCCCACGTCTGTGGAGCAGTAAAGAAGAGACCCAGCAGGTGTATCAGCAGATGCTGGAATGCACCGATATCGCGTTCCTGACGCTGGATGATGAAGACGCGCTGTGGGGTGAAAAACCGGTTGCCGAGGTGATTGCCCGTACTCACGCGGCTGGCGTACAGGAAGTGGTTGTGAAACGCGGTGCTGACTCTTGCCTGGTTTCCATCGTAGGCGAAGAACTCATCGACGTTCCGGCCGTAAAACTATCGAAAGAGAAGGTTATCGATACAACCGCTGCGGGAGACTCCTTCAGCGCCGGGTATCTGGCGGTACGTCTGACCGGTGGCGATGCCGCTGATGCCGCAAAACGCGGGCACCTGACGGCAAGCACCGTTATTCAGCATCGCGGGGCGATTATTCCTCGCGACGCCATGCCGCAGTAATCTGGCGTTCTGGCAGGCCGGATTAGACGTTAACGTCGCGTCCGGCCTGCAGGTCACGATTCCCTTATTGCACCGGCGGGATGTCCGTCACTTCAGGATGTGATTCATCCGTTTCTACCGACGTTGCCGCGGCGGTAACCGGCACCATAATGCTATCCCACGTCGCCTGCAGATCCTTCATATTGAATTCAGGTTCACCCTTCGGCTGCAACAGAATTAACGCCATATCTTGCGACAGTTGCTGACGCAGGTCCTGATTCAGCATCTCAACACTCAGGTTGTTCAGGAAGCTCTGACGTAAACGCTGATACTGTTCAGGCGCAATATCTACGACCTGGTTTTGCAGCGAGCGCAAACGCTGGCTGATCAAAATATCGGTATCGGTGCGACCATAGGTGGCAAACAGCTTCTGCAGTTCCAGATTCTTTTGCGCCACCAGCGCATTAAACTCTTCTTCCGGCAGCCCCTTATCGCGCACTTTGGCCAGCTCACGCGCAACCGTGCTGAGGTTCGCGTTCAGCTTACCGTTCGGTGATTCAACGTTAATGGCACATTGCGCGCGCAGGAACAGCACCCGACAGTCAAAGCCAAGGCCAATGTCTTTGGCATTGTTTTTGGTGAGCTCCTGCTGAATGTGCCAGAACAACGCTTCACGGGCTAAATCAGCGCGCCAGTAACGTAACAGCGCGGCAGATTCACGGATCGGCTGCCACGGCGTATCCCACATAATAGACAGGCGATCCTGACGTACCGCATCGGTCATTATGCTTACGGCCTCTGCACGCAGCGGAGAGAGCGTGGGTACCGGCGCAGGCGTTTCGCGTTTACCTTTTAATTCGCCGAAGGTTTTATTGATTTGATCAGCCACGCTGCGCGCATCTACGTTACCGACGATAATCAGCGTCATCGCATCCGGGGTATACCATTTCTGGTAGAAGGACTGGATTTTCGTCGCATCAACAGGCGTTTTCAGCGGATCGGCAGGATCGTGACCCAGCAGCGTCGATCCCTTCAGACGATAGCGCCACCATCCCTCTTTGGTATCTGACGGCCAGGTTGCAACCATATCTTCGCTACTCAGCGCATGATTGACCGATTCAGGGGTGATGCTCAGATTACCGGAAATATTCGCCAGATAAGAAAGTGACTCTTTCAGCAGATCGTTGCGGCTGTTAGGCAGACTGAGGTTATACAGCGTGGAATCATAGGAAACGATAACGGGCGGCATGGGACGACTGGGATCGAACCCCTGCTGCCACAGAGAACGGGCTTGCGTAGCATCGAGGCCACCGCTTTGCGTCAGTGCGATACGCGGGATCGCATGGCTGAAACCACTCTGTTGTGTACTTTCGGTGAGTGAACCGGTATTGACCAGCAGGCGAACCTCAATACGGTCGCTGGGGCGCTGGGGAGTGGCTAAAACTTGCCACTGTAACCCATTTGCCAGCGTGCCCTGTTGCCACGCCGGGTCAGGCTGGAGCGCATCTGCCTGCACATAGCCGGCAGTGGCCATCATCAGCAAGCCGCCCGCTAAAAGTCGAATTTTTGTGCCCTGCATGTGAACCCCTGATCAACTATCCTGGAAATAAAAAGACAGCCCGCGAGAGGACTCTCTGAATATGACGTTAAAAACACTTCGTGTTAGACCGCAAGAACATAAAAATGTCACGGAGGAAGTGAAAAAATCCCGACGCCGCCGAATCGGCAGTTTCAGGCACAGGGGTTAATTATGCGCAAACGCCCGCAGTCCTGGAAGGGACTACGGGAATAAGTGGAGAGATTAAGAGGATATTTCGTGCGTTTTGCCATCCGGCGCACGATTATTCAGCACATCATCCAGCTTTTTATGGTCCAGTTCTTTCACCCATTTCGCTACTACAACAGTTGCCACACCGTTACCGACCAGGTTAGTCAGCGCACGGGCTTCAGACATAAAGCGGTCAATACCGAGAATCAGCGCCAGACCAGCAACCGGTAAATGGCCCACAGCGGAGATAGTCGCGGCCAGAACAATGAAGCCACTCCCGGTCACACCCGCAGCACCTTTTGAAGAGAGCAGGAGCACCACCAGCAGGGTTATCTGATGGAAGATATCCATATGGCTGTTGGTGGCCTGAGCGATAAACACCGCCGCCATCGTCAGATAGATTGATGTCCCATCAAGGTTAAACGAGTAGCCCGTGGGTATAACCAACCCGACAACCGACTTGCGACAGCCCAGTTTTTCCATCTTATCGAGCATACGCGGCAGCGCGGACTCGGAAGAAGAGGTGCCCAGAACGATCAGCAGTTCTTCACGGATATAGCGGATGAATTTGAAAATGCTGAAGCCGGTTGCGCGCGCAATCGAGCCCAACACCACAACCACAAACAGAATACAGGTGATGTAGAAACAGATGATCAACTGACCCAACTGCACCAGCGTCCCGACGCCATATTTACCGATGGTAAAGGCCATGGCACCGAAAGCACCGATCGGCGCCAGGCGCATGATCATGTTGATGATGCCAAAAATAACCTGCGAGAAGCTTTCAATCACGTTGAAAATCATCTGGCCTTTGCTACCTAAACGATGCAGCGCAAAACCAAACATAACCGCAAACAGCAATACCTGCAGGATGTTGCCACTGGCGAACGCGCCAATGACGCTACCCGGGATAATATCCATCAGGAAGCCTACGATCCCCTGGTCTTTTGCCTGTTCGGCGTAAATCGCAACCGCTTTGGCATCCAGCGTCGCCGGATCGACGTTCATACCGGCACCGGGTTGCACCACGTTGACGATGATAAGGCCGATGATCAGCGCAATCGTACTGACAATTTCAAAATAAAGCAGTGCAACCGCACCGGTGCGGCCTACGGCTTTCATACTTTCCATGCCTGCAATGCCGGTTACGACAGTACAGAAGATGACAGGTGCGATGACCATTTTGATGAGCTTCACGAAAGCATCACCAAGTGGCTTCATTTGGGCGCCTAATTCAGGGTAGTAATGGCCAAGGAGAATACCTATGGCAATTGCTGTCAGGACCTGAAAGTAAAGGCTTTTGAATATAGAGGTTTTCATAGGGTGTCCTTAAAGTAAAAACCACAGGTCTTGTAAGGTTTTGTTTAACCTGCGGCCTTAAAGTAACACCCACACAACATGACAGAAATGCGCCTGGATCATAATTGATACAGAAATGTTAAAAATTTTGAGCTGGCTCGCACAAGCGAGACCTTTTTTAACTTTTGTAATCAGCGTTTTTCGGCGTCAGATAACGTTCTTCGAAGATATTCGCCGGAACCGGCCGGGCAAACAGGAACCCTTGTGCCACTTCTACCCCCGCTTGTGATAACCATTCGCGTTGCGCTTCGGTTTCGACGCCCTCAGCGATCATCTGCAAATTGAGGCTATGCGCCAACTGAATGATGGCGGAGATCATGCTGCAATCTTCAGGGACACCATCGACAAACATCTTATCGATTTTGAGTACATCCACCGGGAGCGACTTCATGTGCTGCAGCTGCCGCAGGCCCGCATACCCCATACCAAAATCGTCCAGCGCGATACGCACGCCCGCGTTGCGCAGCGGGCGTAAAATAGCCACAGCGGCGTTAGGATCATCAATGTGCCGGCTTTCGGTCACTTCCAGAATCAACGTCCCAGGCTTGATGCGATAGCGGTTTAGCAACTCCAGCAGATCCGACACCATACTCGGGTGCATCAGCTGCAGCGCAGACAGGTTCACCGAGAGCGGCAGCATCAGGCCGCGTTCCTGCCAGGCTGACAGCTGGCGACATGTCTCCTCCAGCACCCAGTAACCGACCGTCACCATCAGGCCACAGGACTCAATCCTGTCGATTAACCCTTCTGGCAACTCCCAGCTTCCGTCTGGCTGCTGCATTCGCAATAATGCTTCTGCGCTCAATACCTTACCGCTGGACATCTCCACCTGCGGCTGCATCCAGAGCGCAAACTGATGGTTATCCAGCGCGGTAAGAATATCGTTCTCTTCCGTCAAACGCTGTTGCGCCTCTTCCATCTGCAACGGGTCAAAGAACTGAATCCGGTTTTTACCCTTGTGACGTGACGTTAACACGGCTGAGAGTGCGCGGTGGTAAAGCTGTTCTGCGGTCAAATCGCCATTAAACATCGCCACCCCAATGTTGCAGGTTGGACGGAGTTGAATGCCCTGAATCGGTAATCGCTCGTTAACGATAGTGAGCACTTGCTGACCTAGCGTAATAGCGTGCCAGGGTTCTTTCACACCATGTGCGATGATGGCAAAGTCATAGCCGCTCACCTGGGTAAGCACCATTCTGGGGGCCAATACTGACTTCAGCTTTTCAACCAGCGTAAGCAGCAGGATTTCCCGCTGGGTCTCGGATAACACACCCGCGGTATCACGCAGGGTTTCGCAGGTGACAATCATCAACGCCGTAGTCTGCTGGCGGTTCACAACCTGCTCCAGCAGCGCCATCAGAAACGACTTGTTGGGCAGCTCAGAAACCGGGAACCGCATTGAATGGTCGCTTTGCTCTTCACTGCGGCGCTGAATCAGTTGCTGATTGAGGTTATAGCTACGCACCAGCAGGCCAATCTCGTCGTCCTGATGCAGACGCGGCAATGCCAGCTGATAGCCAATCAGATCCTGCTGGGGAATGTCGTTCAGCTCACGCGCAATTTTACGTAATGGATGCAAAATCAATCTGTTAATACACCATGAGATGGCTACCGTGAGTATTAACGAGAGAAGTAAGTAAATGGTCACTAACGTGGAGAGCGTACTCATCACGAACTTGTACATACGGTACGAATCCGCCTGCAGCACCAGATACGCCAGCGGTTGCGGATTCGCTGAACGCTCAAGAGAATAGACCGGCAGCGAAATTTGTACCGGAAGTTCAAACAGGCGAGTCACCGTAACCGGAACCGGGCGTTCAGGAATAAAGCTCATCCGCAGCGCCTGAAACTGATTGGGAAGCACCACATCGGCGCGGCTGACCACGCCTGCTGGTCGAATACTTCTTAAAATAGTTTCTGCTTCGGGAATATCCCCTTTCAGGATCGTGCCCGACAGAGACTCACGGACGGAGCGAGCGATACTTTCCAGTTGCGTAGCCGTGTTGTAGCGATTCTGCTGGACCAGATGGAACAACAAAACGGTGCAAAAAATAAACACAAACACCATGACAACGGCCGCAACCATTGCCATCTGCTTAATTGTTAACGAGCGACTGACACGCAAACTGACTCTCCACGGATAGACGAAACTGCCGTCAGAGTATACCCGATCGTAGCGGTATTAAGAGAGGCGGTATCTGAAAACTTCCCAGCATGCATTATCCCGACCGGATAGGCACCTGGCGACGAGATTTATCTGCATTTAAGCCGAAAAAGGCCGCAAGGTTCCCCCCCCTGCGGCCTGGTTCGGGCGCATGTTGCCATCACGGCAGACAGACGCCCGCAAGGTGCATTACTTCCTGTTACGCAGCCAGCTCACAATCAGGCTGGCAATAATGCCAGCGATGATCGGAGCCGCTAAATCGTGCCAGAAGGCCACGCCTAACTGTGCGAGCGTCATATAGCCGCCTGTGTTGCAATGGCAACTGTTCGCGGCTATTCTTGAGTTGTTCAGGTTCAAGTTAGCCCCCGTTTTGTTGCCAGGTTTATACCGAACAACGTGCGGGGGTTTTCTCTTTCCAGCAACCGATGCCGCCGGGGATCAAGCCCCCGCAACATTGCGCCTCACCGGGAATTCCCGGCTTGCCGCTGATTCTACGGTAGCCCACTTGCCATATCACTGCGCAATACACGGCTCTGCGTAGCGCCTCGCATTTCACCTGTTTTCTCACCATTACGCTGGAAAGATTCTTGCCAGTTGGCAACATTCCTGCCGCTCTTCAATACAGAAAAAGACATATCTCATTGATATATATACCTTCATTTTCTGGCACAGCGATTGCTATTTGACTGTGAGCTGTTCTGTTCCGAATCAAAGGAGATATCATGTCTGACTGTCGTACTTACGGATTCAACACCCAGATCGTTCACGCGGGGCAACAACCCGACCCTTCTACTGGCGCGCTCAGTACGCCTATTTTCCAGACTTCAACGTTTGTTTTTGACAGCGCCGAACAAGGTGCCGCCCGCTTTGCGCTCGAGGAATCCGGGTACATTTACACCCGTTTGGGTAACCCCACCACCGATGCGCTGGAGAAAAAGCTGGCGGTACTGGAAAGAGGTGAAGCCGGGCTGGCAACCGCATCCGGTATTTCTGCCATCACCACCACGCTGCTGACGTTGTGCCAGCAGGGCGACCATATCGTTTCCGCCAGCGCGATTTACGGCTGTACCCACGCGTTTTTGTCGCACAGCATGCCGAAGTTTGGGATTAACGTCAGCTTCGTCGATGCGGCAAAGCCTGAAGAAATCCGCGCCGCCATGCGCCCGGAAACCAAAGTAGTGTATATCGAAACGCCCGCTAACCCGACGCTGTCGCTGGTCGACATTGAAACGGTAGCCGGTATCGCCCATCAACAAGGCGCATTGCTGGTGGTGGATAACACCTTTATGTCACCGTACTGCCAGCAGCCTTTACAGCTAGGCGCGGATATTGTGGTGCACAGCGTCACTAAATATATCAACGGTCACGGAGACGTGATTGGCGGGATCATTGTTGGTAAGCAGGAGTTTATTGACCAGGCGCGGTTTGTTGGTCTGAAAGATATCACCGGCGGCTGCATGAGTCCTTTCAACGCGTGGTTGACGCTACGCGGCGTTAAAACACTGGGTATACGTATGGAACGCCACTGTGAAAACGCATTGAAAATCGCCCGCTTCCTCGAGGGGCATCCATCCATTACCCGCGTTTATTATCCTGGCTTGTCTTCACACCCGCAGTATGAGCTGGGCCAGCGACAGATGAGCCTGCCAGGAGGAATTATCAGCTTCGAAATCGCTGGCGGCCTCGAGGCTGGCAGACGGATGATCAATTCTGTAGAATTGTGCCTCCTCGCGGTCAGTCTCGGTGATACCGAAACCCTCATTCAGCACCCAGCGTCTATGACACATTCGCCCGTTGCGCCAGAGGAACGGCTTAAAGCAGGTATTACCGACGGGCTTATCCGTCTTTCTGTGGGTCTTGAAGATCCAGAAGATATTATTAACGACCTTGAACACGCCATCAGAAAGGCAACATTCTGACCATTATGACCTGAACCGACGCCGATCGGTTCAGGTTGTTGAGAATCAAGGCACAACAGTCTGGTAATACGCGCAATCCTGTTTCGGGGAGAGCGCGTATTTTGGGCAGGGGGTTCTATGCAGGACGACACATTACAACTAAGCAACAATACAGCAACCACCGTACCATTCTCAAAGAAAATACCGTTTACGAAATACGACTTTGGCTGGGTATTACTGTGTATCGGTATGGCAATTGGTGCTGGAACGGTACTGATGCCGGTACAAATAGGCTTAACAGGCATTTGGGTATTTATCGTCGCCTTTATTATTGCCTATCCAGCAACCTATATTGTGCAGGATATTTATTTAAAAACATTATCAGAAAGTGAAACTTGTAATGACTATACCGATATTATCAGTCATTACCTGGGAAAAAACTGGGGTGTATTTCTTGGCGTCATCTATTTTTTAATGATTATTCACGGCATATTTATCTATTCCTTATCCGTGGTTTTTGACAGTGCCTCATATATCAAAACCTTCGGCTTAACCGATGCCGATCTTTCACAATCGATAATCTATAAAGTGGCCATTTTTGCCGTGCTGGTGGCCATTGCTTCCGGGGGAGAAAAGCTGCTGTTTAAAATCTCCGGCCCGATGGTGGTAGTCAAAGTGGGGATCATCATCGTGTTTGGTTTTGCGATGGTTCCGCACTGGAACTTCGCTAATATCAGCGCATTCCCTGAAGCATCGGTCTTCTTTCGCGACGTGCTGCTGACCATCCCGTTCTGCTTCTTCTCGGCGGTGTTTATTCAGGTGTTGAACCCAATGAACATCGCCTACCGCAAGCGGGTAGCGGACCGGGTTCTGGCAACCCGCATGGCAATACGCACGCATCGCATCAGTTACATTACGCTGATTGCGGTCATTCTGTTTTTCTCATTCTCTTTTACCTTTTCTATTAGTCATGAAGAGGCCGTTTCGGCCTTCGAACAAAATATTTCCGCACTGGCGCTGGCAGCGCAAGTCATTCCTGGGCAAATTATTCATATCACCTCAACGGTGCTAAATATCTTCGCCGTATTAACCGCATTCTTTGGTATTTATCTGGGATTCCACGAGGCGATTAAGGGTATTATTCTTAATGTTCTGAGCCGTATTATTGATGTGGAGAAAATTAATCCCCTGGTGCTTACGCTGGGTATTTGCACCTTTATTGTTATCACCCTGGTGATCTGGGTGTCATTTCGTGTATCGGTACTGGTGTTCTTCCAGTTGGGTAGCCCACTTTACGGGATTGTGTCCTGTATTATTCCGTTTTTCCTGATCTATAAAGTAACGCAACTGGAAAAACTACGCGGGCTGAAAACCTGGCTAATCCTGTTGTACGGGATCCTGCTGTGCCTGTCGCCATTATTGAAGCTGATTGAATAATCCGTTTACAGCGCCGTCAGTGACTGACGGCGCTTAACTCACACTCTCCAGTTGATAGCTGCGAATTTTATTCAGTACCGTGGTATGTGACACCCCCAGCGCTTTAGCGATATGCCGCGACGACACATTCTCTTCCACCATCTGTTCAATAAGCTGGCGTTCAGCACACAAAACCTGTTCTTTAAAAGGACGCTCTGTCGGCGTCAGCTCAACGGCAGGCAAATTCACCATCCCTAATTCTTCCCGCGTAATGACATCGGATTCCGCCATCAGCATCAGGCGAATGATGGTATTTTCCAGTTCGCGAACGTTTCCCGGCCAGGTGTGATGATGCAGGGCATCAAAGCAGGCTTTATCCAGAATGATCCGTCGTTGGAATTCCTTCGCGTATTTCTGCACAAAGTGGCGAATCAATAGGCTGATATCCTGCGGGCGCTCCCGCAGGGGCGGAATGGTCAGTGAAAGTACATTGATGCGGTAATAGAGATCGGCGCGCAGCAGACGTTGTTCCACCATCTCTTCCAGATTGGCGTTGGTTGCCACAATAATGCGCACATTGACCGGAATAATTTGCGCCCCGCCAACGCGACGGATCCCGCCATCCTGAAGTACGCGCAGTAATTTAGCCTGTAAGCTCAGCGACATTTCACCAAATTCATCGAGAAAAAGGGTGCCTTTATCGGCCATTTCAAACAGCCCTTTTTTGCCTTTACAATCTGCACCGCTAAAAGCTCCTTTCTCATAGCCAAAGAATTCACTCTCCATCAACGACTCAGGTAGCGCAGAGCAGTTGACCGGAATAAACGGATAAAAACGTCGCTGCCCGGAATTATGGATAGCCCGGGCCAGAAGTTCTTTGCCAGTACCCGTATCGCCGCGGATCAAAACGGTATATTTGCTGTCGGCAATTTTTATCGCCTTTTCGATAAGCGAGTGCATGCTCTGGCTGCTACAAATAATGTCAGAGAAATAGCGCGGGCGTTCCGGCTCAGGCGTTGACAGTTCGCTTATCTCTTCACACAGGTAAGCGACGTTAATAATATCGGCGCGCCGGCCTAAACAGGATTGCACGCAGGAAATATCCTGTAACTGGCGGCACCAGGATTTAATCAGGATCCGTCCAGGCGTGACTTTCATAGAGATGATATTGATATCGCAGCAGGAAAATTCCTTCAGGACATCCTCAACCATCGACAGACGATCAATTGTTTTAATATCCCAGCGTATCGTGACCACATTTGCTCCTGACAGTTAGCAACTGCGAAATAGATATTTCTGTGACGAGAGGAAATCTGACTACATTTTAGACGCTGTGGAATAATGTTCTGCCAGAGGACTCACATTGTGGACGTAAAAACAAAATATAAAAAAACCGGAGCACAAGGCTCCGGTTATCAGGTCATAACCCACGTTTATTGCTGTGGATTTTCATCCTGGTCAACAGCGAAACAGGCCACGAGTTGTCCACCGTAATCCTTCAACTGCGGCTGAAGCTGGGTACACGGACCAAAACGCCGACGGCAGCGGGCATTGAACGCACAGCCCGGCGGTGGATTCAGCGGGCTTGGCAGCTCACCGGTCAGCTTGATACGCTCGCGGCGATCGTCCGGGTTCAGGCGTGGCGTCGCGGAGAGCAGCGCCTGCGTATACGGATGACGCGGATTATTGAAGATCTGATCCTTCGTTCCTTTTTCCACGCAACGGCCTAAATACATCACCATCACCTCATCGGCAATGTGCTCTACCACCGACAGGTCATGCGAGATAAAGACGTATGACAGCCCCAGTTCCTGCTGCAAGTCCATCATCAGGTTCAGCACCTGCGCACGAACAGAAACGTCCAGCGCCGAGACCGGTTCGTCGGCAATCACCACGTCTGGATCAAGCATCAGCCCGCGAGCGATGGCAATACGCTGACGCTGACCGCCGGAGAACATATGCGGATAGCGGTCGTAGTGCTCGGTTTTCAGCCCCACTTTCGCCATCATCGCCAGCGCTTTTTCACGACGCTCCTCTTTGCTTAGCGTGGAGTTGATCAGCAGCGGCTCTTCCAGAATCTGCCCTACTTTCTTGCGCGGGTTCAGGGAACCGTAAGGGTTCTGGAACACAATCTGGATTTTCTGCCGGCGCAGCTTCTGCGCCTGCGGGTCGTGCTTAAGCAGATCCTGCCCCTGGTAATACAGCTCGCCGCCGGTCGGGACTTCAATCATCGTCAGCAGGCGACCAAGGGTGGATTTCCCACAGCCCGACTCGCCTACCACCGCCAGCGTTTTGCCGCGTTCCAGGGTAAAGGAGACGCCGTCCAGCGCTTTCACCAGGCGTTCCGGGGCGAACATCCCCTTCTTCACCGGGTAGTGTTTTTTCAGGTCAATTGCCTGCAACAGCGGCTGTGGCAAAGCGGCCTTTTGCGTACTCATAGCCCAGGCCTCCCGGCATCATCAAGTGGGTAGTGGCATTTCGACTGACGACCGCCTTCCAGCAGGTTCAGTTCAGGTTCTTCAGCGCGGCATTTGTCAGTCGCATAGGGGCAGCGCGGGTTCAGTAAACAGCCGGTCGGGCGGTCATATTTACCTGGCACCACGCCCGGTAACGAAGCCAGACGCGCTTTATCCTGAGCGAACTCCGGCAACGCGCGCAGCAACGCCTGGGTATACGGATGACGCGGCGCGCGAAAAATATCCTGCGCGGCCCCGGCTTCCACTACCTGCCCGGCGTACATCACAATGATCTTGTGCGCCGCTTCGGCCACCAGCGCCAGGTCGTGCGTGATTAGGACCAGCGCCATGTTCTCTTTTTGCTGCAATTCCAGCAGTAGCTCGATGATCTGCGCCTGAATGGTCACATCCAGCGCCGTTGTCGGTTCATCGGCAATCAACAGCTTTGGACGACAGGCAATCGCCATCGCGATCATCACGCGCTGGCTCATCCCACCAGACAACTGGTGCGGATAGACATCCAGACGCGAGGCCGGATCGGGGATCCCCACCAGCGTCAGCAGGTCAATCGCCCGCTGAATACGCGTTTTTTTGTTGCCGCCCTGGTGCACCTTAATGGCTTCCATAATCTGGTAGCCGACGGTGTAGCACGGGTTAAGGCTGGTCATCGGGTCCTGGAAGATCATCGCCACTTCCGCGCCCACTAACTGGCGACGCTCTTTCTCAGAGATGCGCTTCAGGTCACGACCATTAAACTCCAGATTTTCGGCCATAACGCGACCTGGGTAGTCAATCAGTCCCATGATCGCCAGCGAGCTGACGGACTTACCAGAGCCGGATTCCCCTACAATGCCAACCACTTCACCCTGGTTCACGCTGTAACTAATGCGGTCTACGGCACGGAATTCGGACCCCACATCGCCGAAGTGCACCGATAATTTATCTACATTTAATAACGCCATCTCGAACCTCTTACTGCTTCAGTTTGGGATCGAGCGCGTCACGCAGACCGTCACCCATCAGGTTAAATGCCAGCACCGTCAGCAGGATTGCCAGCCCCGGGAAGGTCACGACCCACCAGGCGCTTTGGGCAAATTGCAACACGTCAGAGAGCATGGTGCCCCATTCCGGCGTAGGCGGCTGTGCGCCCATCCCCAGGAAGCCGAGGGCAGCCATATCGAGAATGGCGTTAGAGAAGCCAAGCGACGCCTGAACAATCAGCGGCGCAAGACAGTTAGGAAGAATATTGACGAACATCTGGCGCATCGCACCGGCTCCGGCCACGCGGGATGCGGTAACGTAGTCGCGGTTAACCTCCACCAGGACGGCGGCGCGCGTCAGACGCACATAGTGCGGCAATGCCACGAACGTCAGCGCCAGCGCGGCGTTGCCAATCGAGGGCCCAAATACCGCCACCAGCACCAGCGCCAGTAACAGGCTCGGCAGTGCCAGCATGATGTCGACCACACGCATGATGACGTTATCGACAATCCCGCCAAAGTAACCGGCAATCAGCCCGAGAATCACGCCCATCAGCAGGGAGAGCACCACCACCAGACAGCCGACCAACAGAGACAGACGCGCACCGTACATCAGGCGGGACAGCACATCGCGGCCCACATCATCAGTACCAAACAGATGCGCCATGGTACCGCCTTCCTGCCACGCAGGAGGAGCCAGCAGCGTATCGCGGAACTGCTCTGCCGGGTTGTACGGCGCGAGGACGTTGGCAAAGACCGCAATCAGGATCATCACGACAACGTACACCAGCCCAACAACCGCACCTTTGTTGCGTTTAAAATAGTGCCAGAACTCCTGCAGCGGGGTCATGGGCACCGGTGCAGCAATAACTTTATTTTCAGTAACCTGTGACATGATGGCCCCTTACTTCCTATGCCGAATACGCGGGTTCACCACGCCGTACAGCAGGTCTACCAGCAGGTTGACGAGGATAATCATCGTCGCGACCAGCAGCACCCCGCCCTGTACCACTGGATAATCACGGCGTTGTAGCGCATCGATCAACCAGCGTCCCAGTCCCGGCCACGAGAAAATAGTCTCGGTCAGGATCGCCCCAGCCAATAACGTACCGACCTGCAGGCCGATAACGGTCACAACGGGAAGCATCGCGTTACGCAGAGCGTGAATGATGATGACGCGCATACGGGTCAGGCCTTTGGCGCGTGCGGTACGAATGTAATCTTCACCCAGTACTTCCAGCATTGATGAACGAGTCATACGCACAATTACCGCCAGAGGAATGGTGCCAAGCACCATTGCCGGCAGGATCATATGCGCCAGCGCATCGATAAAGTTGCCCTCTTCACCCCAAATGGCGGTGTCAATCAGCATAAAACCGGTCAGGGGATTGGAATCATCAAGGAACACCATGTCGCTCACCCGACCGGAAACCGGCGTCAGGTTCCACTGCACGGAAACCAGCATGATCAGCATCATGCCCCACCAGAAAATCGGCATGGAGTAACCGGTCAGCGCCAGGCCAACGGCAGTGTGATCGAAAATGGAGCCGCGCTTAACGGCGGCAAGTACACCCACCGGAATACCCACCGCAACGGCGAAAATCATCGCGCAGACGCCAAGTTCCAGCGTTGCTTTAAAGCGAGGAACGAACTCTTCCCACACCGGTAATCGGCTTTTCAGCGAGATACCTAAATCACCATGCATAACCCCCCAGATGTAATGGAGGTACTGCTGCCACATCGGTTTATCCAGACCGAGTTCAGCCAACAGTTGAGCATGACGCTCAGGGGAAATTCCACGCTCACCCGCCATGATCATTACCGGATCGCCGGGGATCATATGAACGAAAGCAAAGGTGAGAAGAGTGATACCGATAAACGTGGGGATGACGAGTCCCAAACGTCGGAGAATGAACTGCAACATAACCCGGATTCTCTCTAATGACGCACGGCCTGGAACCGTGAATCTGTATTGCTCACAAATCTTATCTCCCCCTCCAGCGAGAGGGAGATAAAGCATTACTGTCAGGTGGCGCTACGGTGACCCGACTTAACGGTCCGTAGCGCTGCCTGGCTTGCTTTTAATTATTCGACAGAGACGTTTTCGAAGTGATGTTTGCCTAATGGATCAACCACATAGCCTTTCACTTCTTTACGTACTGGTTCATACACGGTGGAGTGAGCAACAATCAAAGCCGGGGCCTGATCGTGCATAACAACCTGAGCTTGCTTGTACAGTTCAATACGTTTGTTGTGATCGTCGGTCGCACGCGCCGGCTGGATCAGATCTTCAAACGGCTTGTAGCACCAGCGAGAGTAGTTGGAACCGTCTTTCGCTGCCGCACAGCTGAACAGGGTGGCGAAGAAGTTGTCCGGATCCCCGTTGTCACCGGTCCAACCCATCATCACCGCCTGATGCTCACCCGCTTTGGCGCGTTTCAGATATTCGCCCCACTCGTAGGTCACAATCTTGGCCTGAACGCCGATTTTCGCCCAGTCAGCCTGAACCATTTCCGCCATACGGCGGGCGTTCGGGTTGTAAGGACGCTGTACCGGCATGGCCCACAGCTCAACGGTGAAGCCTTTATCCTGACCCGCTTCCTTCAGCAGCGCTTTAGCCTTTTCAGGATCGTAGGTGTAGTCTTTAACGTCGTCGTTATAGCCCCACATGGTCGGTGGGATCAGGTTTTTCGCGGCAACGCCAGCGCCCTGATATACCGCTTTAATGATGGCTTCTTTGTTCACCGCGTAGGTCAGCGCCTGACGGACTTTCACGTCATCAAACGGTTTTTTCTCGGTGTTGAAAGAGAGGTAGCCAACGTTCAGACCGGCCTGCTCCATCAGGTTAATGTTTTTATCCTGCTTCATGCGCGCGATATCTGCCGGGTTCGGGTACGGCATCACCTGGCACTCGTTCTTCTGCAGTTTGGCGTAACGCACGGAAGCGTCAGGTGTAATGGAGAAGACCAGACGGTCAATCTGTGGCTTGGTGCCCCAGTAACCTTCGAATGCTTTATACAGAATACGGGAGTCTTTCTGGTACTGCTGCAGCTGGAACGGACCGGTCCCAATTGGGTTCAGATCCACTTTCTCCGGGGAACCGGCTTTCAGCATGTTGTCTGCATATTCTTTGGAAAGAATAGAAGCGAAGTCCATCGCCAGGTCAGCCAGGAAAGGCGCTTCCGGGCGAGTCAGCACGAACTGAACGGTTTTATCGTCCACTTTTTTCACTTCGGAGATCAGATCTGGCAGACCCATCCCTTCGAAGTATTCATAGCTACCGCCAGAGACTTTGTGGTAAGGGTTCTGGGCATTTTTCTGACGATCGAAAGAGAACACCACGTCATCGGCGTTTAAATCGCGCGTCGGTTTGAAATCTTTGTTGTCCTGCCACTTCACGCCCTGGCGCAGGTGGAAGGTATAGGTTTTACCGTCTTCGCTGATTTCCCACTTCTCAGCAAGGCCCGGGATCACTTCAGTTGTACCGGTTTTGAACTCGACCAGGCGGTTATAGATCGGTACGGAGCTGGCATCATAGGTTGTGCCAGAGGTGAAAAGCTGTGGGTTAAAGCCTTCAGGAGATCCTTCTGAACAATAAACCAGAGTTTTAGCCTGTACGCTTGCGGCGCAGGTCATAGCCACCAGGCTCAGACCAAGCTTCAGCATCCCTGACTTCTTCAAGGAAATACTCATTCTTCTGCTCCAAATGTGATGTTTGTTGTTTTACCCTTTGCAGTGGGTTTGCACCGCCTGGCCTTTTTTGTTTTTTACCCGGCCGGGTCGGCGTTAAGAGGATAGGGATTCCGTTCACATAAGCGACTGAGTTGCAGTGCGGATTCTCCATGAAATGCCCCTCATGCCCTACAATCTGTCAACAGAATGTGAAAACGTCAATACAGGTAACCGTGATTTACACCAACGGTGAGAATTCGCAAACAAAGATTAAAAAAAGTGCAGAAGGACATTTTCAGCAGGGAAATTTGTGCTACGCGCACTATGCCAGAATAAACATCTTCATATTTCGCAACATTTGGTGATTAACATTTATGCAAATTATTAAAACTTTCTAAATTAATGCTGCATATCTGAGCGATTAATGCCATGAACGCTAAAGCGCACAGCGGAAAATGCCAGGTTCAGCCATAAGTAGCGCAAAAAAAGTTTCAAGCAAATATAAAAAAAGGCAATGGAATATGTCACAGAATCGTTAACAGTCAGTGGGAAGTGGTGCACAATTTTTGCAGATAAAAGGAAGGTCAATTTTGGTCGGAGAGAGGATTACTCGCCACTAATGCAAAAAACCCTGCTCGTTGAGCAGGGTTTTGAATTTGGTCGGTGATAGAGGATTACTCGCCACTGACGTGGCTCGCCCTACGGGCCGTTGCTAACGCAACGTTCTCTCGCTGCGCTCGAGTCGAACCTCTTCCCCCGGAGGTTCTCATCCTCGTGGGTTTCAAATGCAAAAAACCCTGCTCGTTGAGCAGGGTTTTGAATTTGGTCGGTGATAGAGGATTCGAACCTCCGACCCCTTCGTCCCGAACGAAGTGCGCTACCAGGCTGCGCCAATCACCGAATGCGGGGCGCATCTTACTGCTCAGCCGCGCCCCCGTCAATCCCTTAGTATCAAAATGCCATTTGATCGGCGAGAAAGTCAGCAGCCCAATTACTGAGCCGTAACCTTCTTCGCGTCCGGGATACGGCACCAGTTGTTATTCTCGTTAATACCGCCATTTGGCGAGGTATAACCGAGGCAACCCAAAATAGTGTCGTACAGTTCCACATGACGACGCGGCACCTTCATATCAGCTTCTTGCTTCAGGTGTGCAAACGCCTTCGCATGGTCTGGGTCTTCCAGATATTTATCTGACATCCACACCAGCATAGGAACGCGGAACTGCTCTGGCGGAGCCATTTTACGCGGCGTACCGTGCAGGTGCTCACGCTCGTTAATCGACTCACCGTGATCGGCGGCGTAGAACACTATCGCTTTCTTATCCCGCAGTTGATCAAACACTTTGGTAATAAAGTGATCAACATAGGTTACCGAGTTATCAAAAGAGTTAATCATCTCGGCTTTCGAGCAACCGCTATCCACATTGACACACTCCGGCTTCCACTGCGCATAGTCGCGGGTGTAGCGCTGCGTGTAGTTAAAATGCGAACCTTTGGTATGCAGAATAATCAGACGTTTGCCATCATCGTCAGTCGGTTGCAGAGACTGCTGCATTTCGGTAATCAACAGCATATCGTCAACGTTCTTGCCACGGTTACGCGGCTCTGCGCCAATCTGCTCTCGGTAAGCGATGTTCTCCGCCATAGTATTGCTGTAGAACCACATCTCGCTTTGCATCGCGTAGAGGTCTGTCTTGAACCCTAACTGACCGAGCACGGAAAAGACGTTTTGTTCTTTCAGGGTACGCTGCGGGTTTTCTTCCGCCCCACCTTCACGCACAAACATACAGCGCAGCGAAAGCTTGGTCGCCGTGTCACAGGAATATCCACGGAACGCGGCCAGGTTTTTCTCCTGGGCGAGCCTTGGCGTGGTATTTCGCTCATATCCAAAAATCCCCATATGGTCCCAGCGGGTGGTTTCGCCGATAATAAAGACCACATAGGTGTCGTCGAGGTTCTTGGGCTCAACATAGGTAAATTTCTTCGCCGGGTTCATCAGCGATTTGTTGTCTGAGGATTCATCCACCTGTGCCCAGGCGTACAAACCCAGCGCAGAGAGCCAGTTTGACGGCAAATAAGAGTTCGCCACAACCCCGCCATAGCTGGGTAAATCGATACCTGTTTCTCGCTCTACGCTTCTCTGTTGCATGCTCAGCAGGCGAATCGGCACCCATACCATCAGGCCGGCCAGTAAAACTACCGCTACGCTACGCCACCTCATGCCCGGCGTACGAATTTGTCTCATCAACGTGTAGCGGCAGCGGTTACTCCAAATCAGCACCAAGGGAATAATACTGACCGACACCAGCCACACGATGAAATGCCAGCCGACGACTTCTTTCGATAAATCAATATCCGTGGTCATTACGGAGGCGATAATACCGTAACCAATTACCACGTTCAGGAAGGTCATATAATAACTGGCGCCGGCAGAACACAGCACCACACAGGTTGCCAGGACACGCCAGGCGCGGCGGCCAAACAAAGAGAGAAGTCGTAGTAAAAAGAAGGTCACCAGCACAGTGCCGGCCAATTCAACAACCGCGGAGAGTCCTTTCCAGACGGTAAAATCGTGCGCATATCCGCTAAAGCGACGGAAAAATACAGCACAGTTCATAAACAAACCGATATAGATTGCCAGCAAGAAACTGAGTTTCTGCTGCGTCATCGACTTAATGTATCTCATGCAAACAAACCCTGGAAATCGGGATAAAAAACCCTGAGCAGCGATCAATCAGACCTGACAGAGGAAAAATGCGACAACAGCAGAGGTGAAATGTCTACGGGCGCGGGTAAGTAGACCACAGGAGGGAGCAAAAGTGCTTATAGAGAATGAAAATGGCGCATAAATTTTTGTAAATATATGCGCCAGGTATTAATCATACTACTAATAGATTTAGGCGTGCGCCTCGGTATAGACGCTACGTTGTGGCTGACGAATAGTGGTAGAAAGCGCCAGCGAAATGATTAACAGCGCAAAGATAACGCAGAAGGTCACATAGAACCCGCCAAACAGCGAGGCGATAATGGAACCGCAAATGCTACCGATACCGAAGCCCAGGTAAATAACACCGTAGTTTTTAGCCAGGTTATTCAGACCGAAGAACTCGCTGACCAGTGACGGGAATACGGTGATGGTGCCGCCAAAGTTAAATGCGACACAGGCAATTGCCATAAAGAAGGTTACGTCATTCAGCGGCGCGAACAACAGTGCAGCCATACCGACCAGCGAAACGACCTGACCAATGGTGATAACGCGAATACGGGAGATTTTATCGGACAGAATCCCCAGCACCAGACGACCCGACAGGTTCGCAATAGAAATGACGGTAACCGCATTCGCCGCCGTCGCCACATCCATATGCGCCAGGCTTTGTGCGATATCTTTCGCCACGCCAATGACGTACAGACCGCTCATACACGCTGTCAGGAACATGACTGCCAGCATCCAGTACTGCGGTTTGCGCATGGACTGCGCCAGGGTGTAGTCGTTCTCAACCACGCCATTCTTCGCTTTCACTTCCTGATTCGGCGCATCTTTCATCAGCGTGGAGCCAAAGACGATCATCACCAGTACGATCGCACCCCAAATCATGAAGGTTTTTTCCAGGCCCACGGTGCTCAGCAGTTGACTGTCGATAAATTTAAAACCGAGGCTGCCAAGGCCATAAGAACCGATGGCAAAGGCGGAAATCAGCCCTTTACGCTCAGGGAACCATTTTACGCAGTTGGAAAGCGTTAACAGGTAACCTGCGCCGTCCGCCAGACCAACCAGCACACCGGCGCTCAGCCACAGCATAATCAGGCTGTTGGAATGGGCGGTTAAGAAGAAACCGACGCCGAGTAAAATACCGGAGGCCATGGTGACGCGTTTCACGCCAAAACGTTCCTGCAGCTTGCCAGCAACGGAAGAGGAAATCGCCAGCCCGAGGCTCAGCAAGCCAAAAGAAAATGCCACCTGACTGACCGGCGCATCGAGCTTAGAAGAGAGCGCGCCATTAAACAGGCTCCAGGTATAAACAGAACCTAAAGCAAATTGGGTAATAATCGTGCCGATCAGTGTTAGCCAGCGTGTGCGCTGATAATCAGAAGTTTTCATGGCAGTCTTCCTGCATAAGCAAAATGGGAAATTCTCTGCCAACAACCATACCGAAGCGCTTTTATGGCCAGGAGAAAACGGCATGAAATGCCGCCAGGACGGAATGAAATGCCTGGAATGCGGAATGAATGACGAGACAAAAAGTCGGGTTACTGAATTTTATCGTAAGAGTTAGTACACGCTATCGCTGAGGGGCGTGTGATTGTTGATCTCAATATGTAACAGAGATGTTTAGCTGATGATTTTTTGCGTTAAAATTTGGCACTCACTCCCATGGTGTACATATAGTCGCTGTTATTGGTGCTATTCTCCGCCTGCGAAAGCGCCGCGTAAGCCGCCATGTGCCGGTTCAACAGCATATCTGCGCCAACGGTAACATCCAGCCAGTTACCGTCTTGACCCGCCGCCGTCATGCGACTGAGGCCCGACTGCGCTTTCCAGATATTCTCGCCAAACTGCTGGTTATAGCTGATTTGCGCCCACGGTCGCACATCACCGAACTGAGAATTGACTCGCCAACCTAACGTGCTGACGCTGGCATGCCACAGCGGATCATTCTGCGTTACCGACGTCACGCTATCGCCAAATTCGTTGTAAGTAGACGTGGTCGAACCGTCATAATGCAGCGCGGCCACCGGACCGGTCATCACCTGCCTTGAAAGCGGAAAGTTCCAGCCCATACTCATGCCGCTGGTCGCATCCATAGGCGTTTCATCCGCCAGATTCACCACGGGACCCGCCACGTTTTGAGTGGAGCGAATACGTTCTTCCAGAATGTCGTTATAACGTGGTTGGTGATCGCTGTCCCATGTATAACGTTCAGCCGTATGCCCTGACATCGCATCAACGATATATTCTTGTTGCCAGCCATATGCTGTATTGATGAACAGCGCACAAACTACGACGCTCGCCAGAGTTAACCTTTGGCGACCACTACTGTTTCTTATAATCATCAACGCGACTCCAGAAAAGAGCCGAATTCGGCGATATTATTGTCATTGTGTGAAGGATATCGGGCCCATCAGGCCCTGTATTAAATATTGTCTTTTTAGCTGGCGCGTCAAGGCGGGCCGAATGAAATTTTTACGCCAGTAAAAACAGCGAGGAAGAATATGCAGCGTTGCGGATGGGTCAGTCAGGACCCACTTTACATTGCCTACCACGACAAGGAATGGGGCGTCCCCGAAACAGATGGCAACAAGCTGTTCGAAATGATCTGTCTGGAAGGCCAACAGGCCGGTTTATCGTGGATCACTGTGCTTAAGAAACGGGAAAATTATCGCCACGCCTTCCACCATTTTGACCCGGAAAAAGTGGCGGCCATGACCGAAGAAGATGTGGAAAGACTGGTACTGGATGCCGGCATTATTCGCCATCGAGGAAAAATTCAGGCCATTATCGGCAACGCTCGCGCCTTTCTGACCATGGCGCAAAACGGAGAATCGTTTAGCGAGTTCGTCTGGTCGTTTGTTGATAACCAACCGCAACTGACCCGCGCCGCCAACCTGAGCGATATCCCCACCTCTACACCGGCGTCAGATGCACTGTCTAAAGCGTTAAAAAAACGCGGATTTAAGTTTGTCGGCACCACCATTTGTTACTCCTTTATGCAGGCATGCGGCCTGGTCAACGACCATGTCACCACCTGTATCTGTTACCCGGGAGAACAACATGATTCGTGAATCAAAGGCTGACGATCTACCGTCAATTCTGGCGCTGTGGATGGAAAGCACGATCCATGCCCATCCGTTTATCGAAGAAAGCTACTGGCGCGAAAGTGAATCCATCGTGCGGGATGTTTACCTGCCAGCCGCACAAACTTGGGTATGGGAAGAAGAAGGGGTGCTCAAAGGCTTTGCCAGCGTCATTGACGACCGCTTTCTCGGCGCGCTGTTCGTGGCACCTGCCGCCATCAGAAGCGGGATCGGCAAAGCGCTGGTGCAGCATGTGCAGCAGCGCTTTTCGTTACTCAGCCTCGAGGTCTACCAGAAGAATCAATCAGCGGTGAACTTCTACCACGCGCTGGGTTTTCGCATTGAAGATGGCGCATGGCAGGAAGAGACTCACCATCCCACGTGGATTATGGGCTGGCAGGCGGATCAAACGCCGTAAGCGCCAACGTTGGTCCGCTGTATTTTTCGAGCCACGCCAGCGCAGTGTTGCCCGCACAGCCATTCCCCAGCTTCGAGCTGGGGAGATCTTTGGTCAGCACGTTGACGGCGCCATTTTTACAAATACCGTTGGCGGCGAGATCCAAATCAGGCCAGGCGCCCTCATGAATACAGATGACACCGGGTTTAATTCCCGTCGTCACGACCGCTCCCGCCAGAACGTGCCCACGCTGGTTCCACACCCTGACCGTGTCGCCATCCGCAATACCGCGCGCTTTGGCATCCTGCGGATGAATCGTGACGGGCTCACGATCCGCTACCGCATATTGTTCGCGCAACGCGCTGTAATTTAGCTGACTGTGCAAACGGTGCGCCGGATGGGCGGAAAGCAGCTGTAACTGGCCCGGCTCGGCGTTACCGAACCACTCATCCGGCTCCAGCCACATCGGATGCCCCGCACAGTCCGCGTAACCGTAACCGGCAATCCTCGCGGAGTAGATTTCAATTTTACCGCTGTCCGTTTTCAGCGGATGCGCCTGTGGGTTGCGGCGAAAATCCGCGAAACGGATAAACTCCGCGCTGGCGGTGTTTTCCGGCATTTCGATCAGCGCATTCCGCTGCCAAAACTCGGTGAATGGCGGCAACGTCACCTGCTGGCTAGCCCCACACTGCCCGGCAATGTTGTAAAAAGTCTCCAGCCATTCCAGCTCGCTTTTGCCTTCGGTAAATCGCTCATACCCGCCCTTCTCCCAGCGTTCACTCAGCTCGGCAAAGACATCAAAATCATTTCGCGCTTCATCCTGCGGCGATACAACCTGCTTCATCGGCACCAGATGCTGGTTGCTGTAATCGCCGGTCATGGTCAAATCATTACGCTCAAAGGACGTCGTCGCCGGCAGCACGATATCGGCATGCTTCGCTGCGGCTGTCCAGAAACACTCTGAGATAACCACCAGCTCCGGTTTTTGCCAGGCGCGAATCAGACGGTTGGTGTCCTGATGATGGGTGAAGTTAGCGCCGCCCGCCCACCACAGCATACGGATGTCCGGGAAATGGCGGTCCATACCGTTGTGCTGATAAAAACCACCCGGATTCTCCAGCGCTTCAACAATTCGCGCCACCGGGATTTTATCCACCGCGTCGGTGCCGTTTTTAACGCTGCCCTGCATTGAAGCCAGCACCGCAGCACGGCGCGTTGGGTTGCCGCCGTTGGCAAAATGATACGACAGCCCAAAGCCGCCGCCAGGCGTCCCGATTTGCCCGAGCATGGCGGCCAGCGTGACAATCATCCAGTGTTTCTGCTCACCATACTGCTGGCGTTGCATACCCCATCCCGCCATCAGCATGGTGGTTTTTTGGTGAAATATCGCCGCAAGTTCACGTATTTTCGCCGCCGGAACACCACAAATTTCAGTGGCCCATTCTGCCGTTTTTGCAACATCGTCAGATTTGCCCAGCAGATAGTCAGCAAAACGGTCATATCCGGTCGTACACCGAGCGAGAAAGTCCGCGTCGTGCCAGCCGTTTTCCACCAGCGTATGCGCGATACCCAGCATCAGCGCCACGTCGGTCCCCATATGCGGAGCGATCCATTCCATCTTCTCGCCAAAGAAATCGACGCTTTCCGATCGCATCGGATCGATACAGATCAACCGCTTCCCGCTGCCACGCAGTGCCTCAAAGTAAGCGAGGCCCTGCTCGTCGGAGGCGTTCCAGGCAATTTTCAGGGTATTCAGCGGATTGGCGCTCCATAACACCACCACTTCGCTGTTCTCCAGCACCACCGGCCAACTGGTCTGCTGCTGGTAAACTTCGTTACCGCCCACCACGTACGGCATGATGGCCTGCGCAGCACCCGTCGAGTAATCCCCCAGATGCCCGGTATAACCACCCGCCAGCGCCATATAACGCTGTAGCAGGGTCGCTGCTTTGTGTAACACGCCGTTGGAACGCCAGCCGTAGGAACCGGCAAAAATCGAGGCCGGGCCGTAGCTGTCACGGATGCGTTTATGCTGCGTATGGATAAGATTCAGCGCGTCGTCCCAACTGACACGAACAAATTCATCCTGCCCGCGCACCCCCTGCGGATCCTCCGGCGAGGCGAGAAAGCCTTTACGCACCATGGGAAAACGTACCCGCGTTTTACTGTGTACCTGGTCGCGCACCACGGTTTGCAAAGAGTTGGGATGGGCGGTGGGCAGCGCGCCGCGAGAGGAGAAAACCGTCTCGCCATCGGTTTCGACGAGAATAGGTCCCCAGTGGGCAGCGGTTAGCACCGAGTAATGTGCGGGTGAATTAGCCAAGATGGCGCTCCTGAATGCGATGTGACGGCTTATTTATTATGCCGTTCAATGTTACTTACAAATTTCAGAGTCTTCCCTGGAATTTTCTTCATGTTCACACGTCATAATCAACCGCCACGGTCGCTGTGGCAAAGAAGAAAAAGTCATTAAGGAATTAAGATGAAGAAACGTGTTTTTGTTATTGCTGCCATCGTGAGCGGCGCCCTGGCGGTTTCTGGCTGCACAACAAACCCTTACACCGGCGAACGCGAAGCGGGTAAATCCGGCATTGGCGCGGGTATTGGCTCTCTGGTCGGCGCGGGTATTGGCGCACTCTCTTCTTCGAAGAAAGATCGCGGCAAAGGCGCGCTGATTGGTGCGGCGGCTGGCGCGGCCGTTGGCGGCGGTGTCGGCTATTACATGGACGTGCAGGAAGCAAAACTGCGCGACAAAATGCAGGGAACGGGCGTCAGCGTGACGCGCAGTGGCGATAACATCATCCTGAATATGCCAAATAACGTCACCTTCGACAGCAACAGCAGCAACCTGAAACCTGCGGGTGCCAACACCCTGACCGGCGTGGCAATGGTACTGAAAGAGTACAATAAAACCGCCGTCAACGTGCTCGGCTTCACCGACAGCACCGGCAGTCAGGATCTGAATATGCGCCTGTCGCAGCAGCGCGCGGACTCCGTGGCCAGCGCCTTAATCACTCAAGGCGTCGCCGCTAACCGTATCCACACTCAGGGTATGGGCCCGGCAAACCCGATCGCCAGTAACAGCACGGCGGAAGGTAAAGCACAAAACCGCCGCGTAGAGATCACTTTAAGCCCGCTCCAGTAACGTTTTGTGCCGGATAATGGCAGCATCTTATCCGGCATGAAGCACTTGCCATCGTTGATTTTCGCGTTAAGGTGTTGTCACCAAATTTAGGGAAATCAGCGATGAGCAAATCAACACGGGCAACCATCAGCGATGTGGCGAAAGCCGCAAAAACCGGCAAGACCAGCATTTCACGCTACCTCAACGGTGAAAAGCACCTGCTTTCCGACGCGCTACTGGCCCGCATTGAACAAGCCATTGCCGATCTCGACTACCGTCCCAGCCTGATGGCAAGAGGCCTGAAACACGGTCGTACCCGTCTGATTGGTCTGATCATCGCCGATATTACTAATCCCTACTCCGTCAACGTGTTAAGCGGGATTGAAGCCGCCTGTCGCGATAAGGGCTTTACCCCGCTGGTGTGTAACACCAACAACGAAGTGGATCAGGAGCTGCATTATCTCGACCTGCTGCGCAGCTACCAGGTCGAAGGGATTGTGGTCAACGCCGTTGGAATGCGCGAAGAGGGGCTGAACCGCCTGCAACAGTCTGCGCTACCGATGGTACTGATTGACCGTAAAATCCCCGATTTCGCCTGTGATATGGTCGGGCTGGATAACACCCAGGCGGCAACGGTTGCCACTGAACATCTGGTCGAGCAAGGCTTTGAAGCCATCCTGTTCCTCAGCGAACCGCTGGGCATGGTGAATACCCGCCGCGAACGCCTGAGCGCTTTTCGCGCCACGCTCGCACAGTACCCCGGCGTTATCGCGCAAAATGCCGAAGTCCCGCTAACGGACAATACGCAACTGGATGACACGCTGCGCCAGTTTCACCAGCAGCATCGGGGGATGCGCAAAGCCGTTATCTCTGCCAACGGCGCTCTCACGCTGCAGGTTGCCCGCGCCCTGAAGCGCATTGGCCTTAACTGGGGCAGCGATATCGGCCTGCTCGGTTTTGACGAACTGGAATGGGCGGAGCTGGCGGGCGTCGGTATCACCACGTTGAAACAACCCACATGGCAGATTGGCTACACCGCCGTTGAGCAGGTTGTACGCCGAATTGATGGCGGCTCTGCTGCCATTCAGGAACAGGTATTCTCCGGCGAGCTGATCGTGCGCGGCTCAACCGCCCGTTAAATTTCCTTCGTGATGGTGATCATAAATTCGACATCATGAGCTTTTCTTTGGAACCGGTTCCATCTAGCGTTATAACAAGAATGCTAGTCTGGAGTTTCCATGAAAAGAAAAATTATGGTGGTTACCGCCGCCTACGGCTACGACCAGGTGCGGGCCGCAGGCGGGCAAACGGCAATGTTGCCCATCATTGCCGAAGCCGGTGCTGACGGCGTCGAAATCCGCCGCGAGTTATTAACCGACGCCGAGCTGAAAACGCTGTCCACAATGGCCTCTGCAATCGAACTCTTCGGCCTGCTGGCCTGTTATTCAGCGCCTGAACCGTTATTCCTTGAGGATGGGAACCTGAATCCCCGACTTCCTCAGCTCCTCGAAGAAGCGCAGGCCCTACAGGCGCTGTGGTTAAAAGTCTCTCTCGGTCATTTTTCCCATACCGAACAGTTCGACGATTTACGTGAATGGCTGGACAACAGCGGTATGGAGCTGGTTGTGGAAAACGATCAGACCGCCTGCGGACGCCTGCAGCCGATGCAACGCTTTAATGAAGCCTGTCAGACGCAAAACCTGCCGATATCTCTGACTTTCGATATGGGCAACTGGCTGTGGGTTGGCGACTCCCCGGAACAGGCCGCGCAGAACCTGGCGCCAACCGTCGGATATATCCATGTCAAAGCCGCAGTTACGCATCGCGATAGCTACCGTGCCGTACCGCCTGATGAAGCAGATTCACGCTGGCTGGCGCTGTTAAAAACGCTGCCCAACGATGTTCCGCGCGGTATTGAGTTCCCCCTGGAAGGGCAGGATTTGACGGCGGTTACCCGCCACTACGTCGAGCTGTTACGCGAGGAGTAACACATGAAAAATTCACTGGATGCGGTCACTATTGGTGAAGCGATGGCGATGTTTGTCGCCACGCAAACCGGCGAACTGACGGATGTAGAGCAGTTTATCAAGCGCGTTGCAGGCGCTGAACTCAACGTGGCGACCGGTCTTGCTCGTCTGGGCCTGAAGGTCGGCTGGGTGAGCCGCGTAGGCAACGACAGTTTTGGTCGTTTTATCATTAAGTCGCTGGAAAAAGAAGGGATAGATGCGCAGGGAGTTACCCAGGACGGGCGTTACGCTACCGGCTTTCAGCTTAAATCCAAGGTCGAAAATGGAACCGATCCCATTGTGGAGTATTTCCGCAAAGGTTCGGCCGCCAGCCACCTCAGCGTTGAGGATTATCACGAGGACTATTTCGCCAGCGCGCGCCACTTGCACCTGAGCGGCGTGGCGGCTGCGCTTTCTGCCAGCTCCTATGAACTACTGGCGCACACCGCCCGCACGCTGAAAGCCCAAGGGAAGACCATCTCGTTCGACCCAAATTTGCGTCCGGTGCTGTGGAAAAGCGAAGCCGAAATGGTGGAAAAACTGAACCGGCTGGCATTCCAGGCTGACTGGGTTTTACCTGGATTAAAAGAGGGGATGATTTTAACCGGCCAACAGACGCCTGAAGCCATCGCCGACTTTTATCTGCGCCACGGGGTGAAGGCTGTGATCATCAAAACCGGGGCTGATGGTGCCTGGTACAAAACAGCCAGCGGTGAACAAGGTTGCGTTGCACCGGTAAAAGTCGACAACGTGGTCGATACGGTCGGCGCAGGCGATGGCTTTGCCGTGGGTGTTATCAGCGCCCTTCTGGAAGGCCGTTCGCTGCATCAGGCGGTGACCCGCGGCAATAAAATCGGCGCACTGGCCATTCAGGTTCAGGGCGACAGCGAAGGATTACCCACACGTGAACAATTAGGGGAATAAACTCCCGGCCAACTCTGTCTCTGTACCCTACATACAGAGGCGGCGTATCAGCATAACCAGAGGGCAGTCTATGAATAGCTCAACTAATGCAGCAAAACGCTGGTGGTACATTATGCCAATCGTGTTTATCACGTATAGCCTGGCGTACCTTGACCGTGCGAACTTCAGCTTCGCCTCCGCCGCCGGTATCAACGAGGACCTCGGCATTACCAAAGGGATCTCTTCCCTGCTGGGCGCTCTGTTTTTCCTCGGCTATTTCTTCTTTCAGATCCCAGGCGCAATTTACGCAGAACGGCGCAGCGTACGAAAACTGATTTTTGTCTGTCTGATCCTTTGGGGCGCATGCGCGTCGTTAACCGGTATGGTCAGCAATATTCCAATGCTTGCCGCCATCCGCTTTATTCTTGGCGTCGTTGAAGCCGCGGTGATGCCCGCAATGCTGATTTATATCAGCAACTGGTTTACGAAATCCGAGCGCTCGCGCGCTAACACTTTCCTGATCCTCGGTAACCCGGTTACCGTCCTGTGGATGTCTGTGGTTTCCGGTTATCTGATTCAGGCGCTGGGCTGGCGGGAAATGTTTATCATCGAGGGCTTCCCGGCCATCATCTGGGCGTTCTGCTGGTGGGTATTGGTAAAAGACAAACCGTCTCAGGTCGGCTGGCTGTCAGAATCTGAAAAAGCCGCCCTTCAGGCGCAACTGGAAAAAGAGCAGCAAGGCATCAAAGCCGTGCGTAACTATAGCGAGGCCTTCCGTTCACGTAACGTCATCCTGCTGTGCATGCAGTATTTCGCCTGGAGTATTGGCGTCTATGGTTTTGTCCTGTGGCTACCGTCGATTATCCGCAACGGCGGCGCAAATCTGGGCATGGTAGAGGTTGGCTGGCTGTCATCTGTACCTTATCTGGCGGCGACGGCGGCGATGATCCTCGTCTCCTGGGCCTCCGATAAGCTGCAAAACCGTAAACTGTTTGTCTGGCCGCTGTTATTGATAGCCGCTTTCGCTTTTATCGGCTCCTGGGCCGTGGGTGCAGACCACTTCTGGATTTCTTACACGCTGTTAGTTATTGCGGGTGCGGCAATGTACGCCCCATATGGCCCCTTCTTCGCCATCATCCCGGAAATGCTGCCGCGCAACGTCGCCGGGGGTGCAATGGCGCTGATTAACAGCATGGGCGCGCTAGGCTCATTCTTTGGTTCATGGTTTGTCGGCTACCTCAATGGCGCAACCGGCAGCCCATCCGCCTCGTACATTTTTATGGGGGTAGCGCTTTTTGTCTCAGTATGGCTAACTTTAATTGTTAAGCCTGCTAATAATCAGCAATTACCTATTGGCGCACGCCACGCTTAAATTTTAACTTACGGAGATTCGCATGAAGCCGTCCATTATTCTCTATAAAGCGTTACCTGACGATTTACTGCATCGCCTGGAAGAGCATTTTACTGTGACTCATGTGCCTAACCTGCGCCCGGAAACGGTCGCACAGCACGCCGAGGCTTTTGCCAACGCGGAAGGTCTGCTGGGTTCTAGTGAAGCCGTCAATACCGCCCTACTGGAGAGAATGCCCAGGCTACGTGCGACATCCACGATTTCCGTAGGCTATGACAACTTCGACGTCGATGCCCTCAACGCGCGCAAGGTGCTGTTGATGCACACGCCAACCGTGCTGACGGAAACTGTCGCCGATACGGTAATGGCGCTGGTGTTAAGCACAGCTCGCCGCGTAGTAGAAGTTGCTGAACGGGTGAAAATTGGCGAATGGACCAAAAGTATCGGGCCGGACTGGTTTGGTACGGATGTACACCACAAAACGCTGGGGATTGTCGGCATGGGCCGTATTGGTCTGGCGCTGGCGCAACGCGCGCATTTTGGTTTTAGCATGCCGATTCTTTATAACGCGCGCCGTCATCACCAGGAGGCGGAAGAACGCTTCAACGCGCGTTACTGCGACCTCGATACGCTGTTGCAGGAGTCCGATTTTGTCTGCCTGATCCTGCCGTTAACCGCCGAAACGCATCATCTGTTTAGTACCGAACAGTTTGCCAAAATGAAGTCCTCCGCCATTTTCATTAACGCCGGGCGTGGGCCAGTGGTCGATGAAAAAGCGCTGATTGCCGCCCTGCAAAGCGGGGAAATTCATGCCGCAGGCCTGGATGTGTTTGAGCAGGAGCCATTACCAGCAGACTCACCGTTATTGGCGTTGCCAAACGTGGTAGCCGTGCCGCACATAGGTTCAGCTACGCATGAAACGCGCTATAACATGGCGGCCTGTGCGGTGGATAACTTAATCGATGCGCTGCAAGGACGCGTTGAGAAGAATTGCGTGAATCCGCAGGTCGCGCCATAAACAAAAGGCCGGGTAGCGCTTACGCTTACCCGGCCTTTTATGTATTACAGCGCCTTCATTACTGAGCGGCATTCACCGCAGCAGTCCAGGCCTGATTAAATGCCTGATGCTGAGAGGCCAACGGGCCAATCAGCGTGTTGTACTGACTTGCCTGCTGTGAAGTTGGGAACTGGATACCGTTAGCGACAAAGCTCACCTGCGTATCCTGCTGTGCCACAAAATCACCGACCTGCACTAACTGCTGCGTGAAGATTTGCGCGGCAGGGATCAGCGGCTGTAGCGCCTCTGAAGGTACAGTGACGACTTTATTGTAGACCTGGTCAAAGACCGGCTTCAGATCCTCGCCCTGCTTCAGCGCGCCATGCGCAGCATCTGCCTGCAGTTTCGCATTCTGCAACTGTTGCCCTAATACGCCCAACGCACCATTTGCCTGACGCAGCGGTTCACGCTGAGTCACATAATCCTGAGGAACACGAATCGCATTTACGCTATCAACCACCGGGCGCAGACCGGAGTCCATTGCCTGATTAACCTGCTGCGAATAGCCATACAGAATCGCGTAATCGGACACAAACGGGCCAAACTGTTTTTTCTGATCGGCGGTCAGCGTTGGTAAACGCTCTCCGCTACGCATTGCAGTATTCTGCAGAAAATCGATAAACGCTTTGCGTTGATCGCCTTCTTTATCAAAACACCCACTCAGGCCAACTACCATTAAGAGCGCCAAAACAGGCGCAAACCAGCGAGAGCAGGACTTACCTGTCGCCATTTTAATACTCCTTTCACCCAAAAATGCGCACAACGACACCCGCGTGCCTGACGTTGACAAGGATAGTCCAGGTCAGCCCCGCAAGATACCCTTTCCGCGTAATCTTGTGGGGGAAAATAACCGCTCCCGCCACCCATCGTTTTGCTAAACAATGCGCCATTTACCACACGACGTCATATTTTAGTCATCTTTACAATCGGGATCGATCGTTCGCAGATCCCGACCTTTATCAGTTCGTTAGCCTGCAAAAGATTGTCGACTACGATCCGCTGAAACGAATCCATCACACAAACCTAAAATCCGGCTTCATTTTTTCCGACTACTCTTAATGAGCTTCGATGAAATTCACGATCCCGCTGTGTGATTTGTAGGAGTTCTCAATGGAATACAAAGATCCTATGTTTGAACTGCTGAGCAGTCTGGAGCAGATTGTTTTTAAAGATGTATCGCAGACGGTTACTCTGACGCAAAAAACCAACCCTTTCACCGAATTTGAACAGCTACGACGAGGGACAGGTTTAAAAACAGATGATTTTGCCCGGGTGATGGGCGTGACGGTCGCGACGATTCATGAATGGGAGTCTAAACGCGTAAAGCCTTCCAATACCGAATTGAAGTTAATGCGCCTGATTCAGGCAGACCCAAGATTAAGTAAGCAACTGATGGATTGAACTATTTTTCAATTTTACTTATGAACGGTCCTGTAAAAGGGCCGTTCCCTTAAGGGGGTTATCCACAAAAAAGAAAATAGTAGTTGCATCCACATGCGTAAAATGAGTTAATGCCCTCAACGGTTTGACGTACAGACCATTACAGCAGTTAGTAAGGCAAGTCCCTTCAAGAGTTATCGTTGATACCCTTCGTAGTGAGCATTTCCTTTACTGTTAAAAAATCTGTAAAGCACGCCATATCGCCGAAAGGCACACTTATTTTTTAAAAGGTAATACACTATGTCCGGTAAAATGACTGGTATCGTAAAATGGTTCAACGCTGACAAAGGTTTCGGCTTCATCACTCCTGACGATGGCTCTAAAGACGTGTTCGTACACTTCTCTGCTATCCAGAACGATGGCTACAAATCTCTGGACGAAGGTCAGAAAGTTTCCTTCACCATCGAAAGCGGCGCTAAAGGCCCGGCAGCTGGCAACGTAACCAGCCTGTAAGCTTAAAAAGCTCAAAATTCTGAATCCCTGCCAAACGGCGGGGATTTTTTTTATCTGTACTTCGCAAGACTCCCCGCCCAAACGCTTCTTTGCATTACTTTACCCGTCCTCCCTTTGACCTTTCCCTAAGGGCAAGCTTTATAGTGAGCCAGTCTGTATTCCACAACATTCACAAGGAATTGAAGCTATGTCGAAATCCTCACTGCTGCTGGTTTTAGGTTTGCTCACAACCGGTAGCACGTTCGCAGCAACTCCGGAAGCTGCTTTTCTGGCGGAACACGGGCTCAGCGGTAAATCCGTCGAGCAAATCGTCGAGACCATTGACCAGTCGCCGCAGAACCGCCCGCTGCCGTACTCAGCATCTATCACCAGTACCGAACTGAAGCTCTCTTCGGGCGATCAGATTTATACCCTACCGCTCGGTGACAAGTTCTATCTGTCATTTGCCCCCTATGAATGGCAAACACATCCTTGCTTCAACCACAGCCTTTCTGGCTGCCAGGGCGAAATGCCGGAGAAGGCATTCAATGTCAAAGTGACGGATAACAAGGGTGAGGTGGTGGTACAAAAAGTGATGAAGAGCGGTCGAAATGGCTTCGTCGGGGTATGGTTACCGCGCAATATGGCAGGCACAATCGCGGTAAGTTACAACGGTAAAACGGCGGAGTATCCCATCAAGACGATGGAAGACAGCCAGACCTGTCTGACAAAATTACAGCTGCGCTAACAACATACAAAAAAGCCGGATGGCACAATGCTTATCCGGCTTTTTCTAAGTCAGCTCAGGAACGTTACTGCAGCAGAGAAATATCCGCTACGCGCAGGAACAGTTCGCGCAGTTTTGCGAGCATAGACAGACGGTTAATACGCAGATCTTTATCTTCCACGTTGACCATCACTTTCTCGAAGAACGCATCAACCGGTTCACGCAGTTCCGCCAACTCAACCAGCGCTTCCTGGTAACGACCAGCTGCAAAGACAGGCTCCAGCTTATCGCGCAGCACCACAACCTGCAGCGCCAGTGCAATTTCTTCCGGCTCTTTCAGCGTTGCCGAATTTACACGGTCATTCAGCGTCTCTTCAGACTTCGCCAGGATGTTCGATACACGCTTGTTCGCTGCAGCCAGCGCGGACGCGGCTTCCAGCGTACGGAAGTGCGAAACCGCCTTCATACGTGCGTCGAAATCAGCCGGACGAGTCGGACGACGCGCCAGTACTGCCTGAATGGTATCGACGGTGTAACCTTCATCCTGATACCAGGCGCGGAAGCGACCGAGCATAAAGTCGATCACATCATCCACCACGTTGGCGTTAGTCAGCTTGTCGCCATACAGACGAACCGCTTCTTCGGTCAACGTTTGTAGATCCAGATTCAGGTTCTTCTCAACGATGATACGCAGTACGCCCAGCGCGGCACGACGCAGCGCAAACGGGTCTTTGTCGCCTTTTGGATGCTGACCGATACCGAAGATACCCGCCAGGGTGTCCATCTTATCGGCAATCGCCACGGCACAGGCAACCGGGTTAGACGGCAGGTCATCACCGGCAAAACGCGGCTGATACTGCTCGTTCAGCGCCACAGCGACATCTTCCGCTTCACCATCGTGACGCGCGTAGTGCATGCCCATCACGCCCTGAGTATCGGTGAACTCGAAGACCATGTTGGTCATCAGGTCGCACTTGGACAGCAGGCCAGCACGCGTTGCGTGGTTAACGTCAGCGCCAATCTGACCAGCAATCCAGCCCGCCAGCGCCTGGATACGGTCAGTCTTGTCGCGCAGCGTACCCAGTTGCTGTTGGAACAGCACGGTTTGCAGACGCGGCAGATGGTCTTCCAGACGTTTTTTACGGTCAGTATTGAAGAAGAATTCGGCATCCGCCAGACGCGGACGAACCACCTTCTCGTTACCAGAGATGATTTGCTGCGGGTCTTTGGATTCGATGTTGGCAACGAAGATAAAATTCGGCAGCAGTTTGCCGTCGTTCGCGTATACCGGGAAGTACTTCTGGTCACCTTTCATGGTGTGTACCAGCGCTTCGGACGGAACAGCGAGGAATTTCTCTTCGAACTTCGCGGTCAGCACGACCGGCCATTCCACCAGCGAGGTGACTTCTTCCAGCAGGCTTTCACTCAGATCGGCGTTGCCGCCAATTTTACGCGCCGCTTCTTCAGCATCGGCTTTGATTTTCGCTTTACGCTCAGCGTAATCCGCAATTACTTTGCCGCGCTCACGCAGGATTTCCGGGTACTGATCGGCAGAATCAATGGTGAATTCCGGCTCGCCCATAAAGCGATGACCGCGGATCACGCGATCGGACTGAATGCCCAGAATCGTTGCCGGGATCACTTTGTCGCCCAGCAGCAGAGTGACGGTGTGAACCGGACGCACGAAGTGGACGTCAGACGCGCCCCAGCGCATCAGTTTCGGGATCGGCAAATTTTTGAGAGCTTTTTCTACTATTGCAGGAAGTAACTCGCTAGCTTTCTTAGGCTCATTTTGGATTAGCGCATTAAGCTTTTCATCTTTTCCATCATAAGCTTTTGAAATGATTAAGCCATATTGGTCATTGATATCATCAATAGTAATTTTTTTATCAGAATCAATAGGTTGTGAAGTGAGCTTACCAACAAATGCCAGACCAGCTTTAGTTAAAAAGCCCTCAGGTGAAAGCGCAATACGCGATGGTGGCCCCCAAAGCAAGTTTTCATCATTTAGCTGTTCTTCAGCTAATCCACTAAATTTGCACGCTAAACGTCTCGGAGAGGCAAACCAAGCACAGTTATCAGGATCGTGAATAACAATTTTTTCTGCATTCAAGCCGGAAACTATATTAGTAAAGAATTCTTCTCCGAGTTTGCGCAGTGCTTTTGGTGGCAGCTCTTCAGTGCCGATTTCCACCAGAAAAGTTTTCTCAGACATGGCCGCCTCTTATTTGTCTTTGTTGCACATTGGGAAGCCAAGGGCTTCACGGGAAGCGTAGTAAGCTTCTGCCACTGCTTTGGTCAGGGTGCGAATGCGCAGGATATAGCGCTGGCGCTCGGTGACGGAGATGGCTTTACGCGCATCCAGCAGGTTGAAGCTATGGGCGGCTTTCAGAATACGTTCATACGCAGGCAGCGGCAGCGGATTATCCAGCGCCAGCAGCTGCTGAGCTTCTTTTTCGTACTGCTCGAAGCAGGTGAACAGGAAGTCCACGTCGGCGTATTCGAAGTTGTAGGTGGATTGCTCCACTTCGTTCTGATGGAACACGTCGCCGTACGTGGTTTTACCCAGCGGGCCGTCGCTCCAGACCAGGTCGTAAACGCTGTCTACGCCCTGAATGTACATGGCCAGACGTTCCAGACCGTAGGTAATTTCCCCGGTTACTGGTTTACATTCCAGACCACCAACCTGCTGGAAGTAGGTGAACTGCGTTACTTCCATGCCGTTCAGCCACACTTCCCAACCCAGACCCCAGGCACCCAGCGTCGGGTTTTCCCAGTTATCTTCCACGAAACGGATATCGTGAATGGTCGGGTCCATACCCAGCTCTTTCAGAGAACCCAGGTACAGCTCCTGAATGTTGTCCGGAGAAGGCTTAATCACTACCTGGAACTGATAGTAGTGCTGTAAGCGGTTCGGGTTTTCGCCATAGCGGCCGTCGGTCGGACGACGAGAAGGCTGCACATAAGCAGTCGCCATCGGTTCCGGCCCCAGCGCCCGCAGGCAGGTCATTGGGTGAGATGTCCCCGCGCCGACTTCCATGTCCAATGGTTGAACGATGGTGCAGCCCTGGCGAGCCCAGTAATCCTGTAAGGTCAGGATCAAGCCCTGGAAGGTCCTGGTATCAAACTTTTGCATATTATTTCGTGCTGGATACGTGTGGATTTAAAGGAAGCGGTCAGTATACCCGCTGGCTGCAAGATATACAGTACGAAACGGGAAAAAGGGGGAACTTAGCGCATGGAAAGGTGTAAAAACTGCCCGTCTGCATCAAAAGAGCAGACAAAACTCTCTTTACGGAAGGTAGAACCACGCATCTCATAGCTGCCCTGAAATTGTTCCAGACCGGAGATATCAATTTTCTGCACACCAGTGTTGTAGATTTGTGCCGCCTCATTTTTACACAGTGACTCCATATCCAGCGAACGTGTTGCACTGACTTTGATCTTTTGCGCCTTCTGCGCGGGTGCAGGCGGCTGGGTGTCGGCGCACGCAACCAGTAAAAGGGTAACGATCGCGGAAAAGAAATACTTCATCATCATTTTATTACCGCCTGGTTTGCTGGTCAGTCTTATTATTAAGTGTCTGGAAACGGATGCTATTTTGAGAATCTCATCAGACCATCTCAAGCTTTAGCGTAAGAACTCGGATTTTTCCAGTGAGCTACGCTCGCAAAATTTCGGTCAGACTTTTTTTAATGAATACAGAGGAACTGATGCAGCCCAAAATATTCTGGATTGATAACCTGCGCGGGATAGCCTGTCTCATGGTTGTGATGATCCACACCACGACCTGGTACATCACCAATGCGCAAAGCGTCAGCCCATTGAATTGGGATCTGGCCAATGTGCTCAATTCAGCCTCTCGCGTCAGCGTCCCGTTGTTCTTTATGATTTCGGGCTATCTGTTTTTTGGCGAGCGCAGCGCCAAACCGCGCCATTTCATGCGCATTGCGCTCTGCATCCTGTTTTACAGCAGCGTGGCGCTAGCCTACATTCTGCTGTTTACCTCGATCAACGCTGAGCTGTCGCTGAAAAACCTGCTGCAAAAGCCGGTGTTCTATCACCTGTGGTTTTTCTTCGCGATCGCCGTAATCTACCTGGTTTCCCCGCTGATACAGGTAAAAAATATCAGCGGCAAGATGCTGCTGGCGCTTATGATGGTGATTGGGGTGATTGCCAATCCCAATACCGTCTCACAAAAAATTGGTGGTTTTGAGTGGCTTCCCATCAACCTGTACATCAGTGGCGACACGTTCTACTACATCGTGTACGGTATGCTAGGCCGAGCGATTGGTATGATGGATACGCACAAGCGCGCGCTTACCTGGCTCTGTGCGGCGTTGTTTATCACCGCAGTGTTTATTATTTCTCGAGGCACGTTGCATGAACTGCGTTGGCGAGGCAATTTTGCCGATACCTGGTATCTCTATTGTGGCCCGGCGGTGTTTATTTGTGCCGCCTCCCTCCTGACGCTGGTCAAAAATACGCTCAGTACGCGCACTCTGCCGGTACTGGGCCTTATTTCCCGCCACTCTCTGGGCATTTATGGCTTTCATGCGCTGATCATTCACGCGCTACGCACCAACGGTGTAGAACTCAAAAACTGGCCGCCGCTGGATATGCTGTGGATTTTTAGCGCCACGCTGGCGGGAAGTTTACTGTTGTCTGTATTGTTGCAGCGCATCGATACGCGCAGACTGGTGAGCTAACAATAAAAGCCCTCGATCGGTAACCATCGAGGGCATACGATCACTCCGTAAAATCGTCTGCGACTGCCAGCGTTTCTTTTGGATGCTCAAAGCCACTATCACGGATATTTTTCTGCACCGCAACGGTACCAAACAGGCTTAAAAAGAAGGCCAGGCCGTAAAACCCTTTCTCGTTTAGCAGCAGCGTGGCATTCCACAAACCGATAACCAACAATGCAACCGCAATAATAAACGCGGCAAGACAGGTTATGTAGTAAATCGGCGTTGTCGGGATCCCCTCATATTTATCCCGTACCGTCTTTTGATACGACGCAGCAGAAAACAAACCAAGCACCAAAACAGCAAAGTAATACCCCTTTTCGTTCAACTGCATATCGGCATTCCACAACCCCAGCAGATAAACCACAATGCCGCCGAGAAGCGCGACCCATGACACAATACTAAATGCCGGTGAATAAGTTGATGTCCTGTTTTCCATTTAGAGGTCCTGTCCTTTAGATAAATATTCTGCTGAACGCATGAGTAAAACTTGCCCCAGTAAACATACGATGAATGCCACCGGGAACAGCCCCTTTTCGAGGGGGGATAATGGGACATTCAATACGCCCACCAACAGCACCCCTACCGTGATGAGCGCCACCATCTGACATACAGAGGCGAAGTGTTCATCGTTCTGATTGAGATTATCTGCACGCTGATAAACGTACGTCACAAACATTCCCGTCATCAGCACGGCAAAAAAATAGCCTTTGCTACTCAATAACGGGCATGCCCGCCATAAGCCAATAACGTAAATAAATGCACCAGAGAAGAATAATATCCATGGCAACAGCCTTGTCGTCTTCATTGGGACCTCCTTATCCATCATGGATACAATATGAATAACCCGCTAAAGACAACACAGAAAAGGTCACTACGCCGGACTTTCAGAATAAATTCATGCGCGCTAATTATTAATTAGATTGAAATATATATTTGATAAATCCCCTCTGTTTACCAGAGGGGATTTAGGGTCAGGACATCAGCGGGTGTAATTGCTGATAGATTTGGCGGAAGGTTTCCCGACGCTGTTGGTAAAGGGCATGGCGCTCGACATCAGGATAATGCGCCTGCTCCAGCGTAAGCTGAGGTAGAAGGTCTGATAATGGCTGCTGCGGATTAATGGCAATCTGCGCCAGACGCGCCGCACCGAGAGCAGGACCAACATCGCCGCCAGTACGGTAATCCAACTGCAATCCGCTGATGTCAGACAGCATCTGACGCCAGTATTCGCTGCGTGCCCCGCCGCCAATCAGCGTAATGCTGGAGGGCTGCACGCCGCAGGCGTGTACCACGTCCATACCCTCAGCCAATGCAAAACCAACGCCTTCCAGCACCGCCTGAGCCAGCTCCGCCGGACCATGCTGATGCGTCAGACCGAAAAATACGCCCTTCGCCTGCGGGTTGTTGTGCGGCGTACGTTCACCGGACAGATAGGGTAAAAACCAGACCGGCTCAGCGTGTTCATCCGCCTGTTGCGCTGCGGCAATCAACGCAGGAACGCTCGCCAGTCCGGTTAATTTTGCCGCCCAGTCCAGGCAGGATGCCGCACTTAGCATCACGGACATCAGGTGCCATCGTTCAGGCAATGCATGGCAAAAGCTATGGACCGCGCTTTCCGGTTTGCTGAGAAAGCCGTCGCTGACCGCAAAATAGACCCCGGAAGTACCCAGCGATAGCATCGCCTGACCGGCATTCATCATGCCCACGCCAACCGCCCCCGCTGCGTTATCCCCGCCTCCGGCGACCACCGCAACCTCCTGCATTCCCCAGGCCCTGGCGACTGCTGGCAACAATGTTCCGGTAATCTCACTGCCTTCATAGAGCGCAGGCATATGCGCACGAGTCAGCTTACAGGCTTCCAGCATGACATCACTCCAGTCACGCTTCGCAACATCCAGCCACAGGGTACCAGCCGCATCAGACATATCGCTGGCGAAATCGCCGGTCATACGCAGGCGCAGGTAATCTTTCGGCAGCAGGACTTTATCAACCCGGCTAAAAATCTCCGGTTCGTGGCGCTGTACCCACAGCAGCTTTGGCGCGGTAAAGCCAGGCATCATTAGGTTGCCGGTGATGGCACGAGACTGCGGAACCAGGCTCTCCAGCATGACGCACTCTTCGGCGCAGCGACCATCGTTCCACAGGATAGCCGGGCGCAATACCTTCTGTTGTTCATCCAGTAGCGTCGCGCCGTGCATCTGTCCGGCAATCCCCAACGCTTTCACCTCGCGAAGTGAATGCTGCCGACCCAGGGCTTTCACAGCGCGATCCGTTGCCAGCCACCACTGCTCTGGGTCTTGTTCTGACCATAACGGGTGCGGGCGCGAGACGGTGAGTTTCTCTGTTTGCGAAGCGACCACATCGCCCTGCTCGTTGAGCAGAATGGCCTTTACGCCTGATGTGCCAAGATCTATCCCGATATACATAGGGCATCGTTCCTTAAAGAAAGGCCCGGTCGCGCGAGCTGACCGGGCTTACGGACATTCTCAGAGACCCGTTATTTGTCGAACAAATAATGGTTCACCAGATTTTCCAGCAATTCCTGATGACCGCTCTGGTGCACTGGCGCCAGGTTGTGTTGTTCAGCGTACTGCGCAATTTCCGTCAGCGTCATCTGCCCTTTCAGAATTTGCTGGCCCAGCTCACCATTCCAACCGGCATAACGTTTAGCCACGCGCTGATCCAGACCACCGTCTTCAATCATACGCGCCGCAATTTTCAGCGACAGCGCCATGGTATCCATCGCACCAATATGACCATAGAACAGATCGTATTTATCGGTACTCTGACGACGAACCTTGGCATCGAAGTTCAGGCCACCGGTGGTGAAGCCGCCGGCTTTCAGGATTTCGTACATCACCAACGCATTCTCTTCTACGCTGTTCGGGAACTGATCAGTATCCCAGCCCAGTTGCGCGTCCCCACGGTTGGCATCGACAGAGCCAAACAGACCCAGCGCGATAGCGGTGGCGATTTCGTGATGGAACGAGTGACCCGCCAGCGTGGCGTGGTTGGCTTCGATATTCAGTTTGATCTCTTTTTCCAGACCGAACTGCTTGAGGAATCCGTATACGGTCGCCGCATCGTAATCGTACTGGTGCTTGGTCGGTTCCTGCGGCTTCGGCTCGATAAGCAAAGTGCCCTGGAAACCGGTTTTGTGTTTGTGTTCCACGACCAGTTGCATGAAGCGACCAATTTGCTCACGTTCCTGACGCAGATCGGTATTCAGCAGCGTTTCATAGCCTTCACGACCGCCCCACAGAACGTAGTTTTCACCGCCTAATTTATGCGTGGCATCCATAGCCGTAACCACCTGCGTGGCGGCCCAGCTGAACACTTCTGGATCCGGGTTCGTGGCCGCGCCCGCGCCGTAACGTGGGTTGGTGAAGCAGTTTGCCGTTCCCCACAGCAGCTTCACGCCGCTCTGCTCCTGTTTTGCCGCCAGTACATCAACCATCTGCGCGAAATTGTTTTTGTACTCTTTCAGCGACGCACCTTCCGGCGAGACATCCACGTCATGGAAGCAGTAGTAGGGCACGTTCAGTTTGTGGAAAAACTCGAACGCCACGTCCGCCTTGCGCTTCGCTAATTCCAGCGCTTCACCGGGCTGCTGCCACGGGCGATTAAATGCACCAACACCAAACATATCTGCACCATTCCAGCAGAAAGTGTGCCAGTAGCAGGCAGCAAATCGCAGGTGATCTTCCATACGCTTGCCTAACACTAACTCATCAGAGTTGTAGTGACGAAATGCTAATGGATTAGTTGATTTGGTGCCTTCATAACGAACGCGCTCAAGCTGGTCAAAATAGGCTGGCATAATGAACTCCATAATCAGGTAATGCGGCGGGTGATGGATAATGTCGTAATATTGGGCACTCCCCACCTATTGCTCAATTATGTTATTTCATACTGCCATTGAGATAATTCACAAGTGTGCGCTACTTCTCAAAATAAAATCTGACCAATTTAAAAATTGTTACTTATCAAACTTAAATGCAACCCAGGTAACGAATCATTTAAAATACGATCCCGGTCATAAATCAAGAAATAAACCAAAAAACGTAATTGGAAGATAAAAATCTATAATTGCCTTCCCGCCGTTACCTGTTAAAACTCTGCTACGTCTTATGCTGTGATTGTTACTTTTACTGCTGTTTCCCCCCTACAAAAGGCATCACGATTATGAAGATGAAGAACATTTTACTTGCTGTTTGCACATCCCTTTTACTCACCAGCGTCGCAGGTCATGCCAAAGAAGTAAAAATCGGTATGGCGATTGATGATCTCCGCCTGGAACGCTGGCAGAAAGATCGCGATATTTTCGTCAACAAAGCTGAATCGCTTGGTGCGAAAGTATTTGTACAATCGGCGAATGGTAATGAAGAAACCCAAATGTCGCAGATTGAAAACATGATAAACCGGGGCGTGGATGTCCTTGTGATAATCCCTTACAACGGCCAGGTATTAAGCAATGTTATCAAAGAAGCAAAACAAGAAGGGATCAAGGTGCTGGCTTACGATCGCATGATCAATGATGCTGACATCGATTTTTATATCTCTTTCGATAATGAAAAAGTAGGTGAATTACAGGCTCAATCATTAGTCAATATTGTCCCCGAAGGGAATTATTTCCTGATGGGTGGCTCACCCGTTGATAACAACGCGAAGCTGTTCCGCGCTGGACAAATGAAAGTATTAAAACCGTATATCGACAGCGGAAAAATTAAGGTGGTGGGCGATCAATGGGTTGACGGCTGGTTACCGGAGAATGCGTTGAAGATTATGGAAAATGCGCTAACCGCCAACAATAACAAAATTGACGCAGTAGTTGCCTCAAATGACGCCACAGCTGGCGGTGCGATTCAGGCGCTGAGTGCGCAAGGATTATCAGGAAAAGTCGCTATTTCCGGACAAGATGCAGACCTTGCAGGCATCAAGCGCATTGTCGCCGGGACTCAAACCATGACGGTTTATAAACCTATTACATTGCTCGCAAATACCGCTGCGGAAATCGCCGTCGAACTGGGAAATGATCAACAGCCTAAAGCAGATACTTCGCTGAATAATGGCCTGAAAGATGTCCCTTCCCGACTACTCACACCTATTGATGTTAACAAAGATAATATTAACGAGACCGTCATTAAAGACGGATTCCACAAGAAAAGCGATCTGTAAGCCATGTGCCCTCTGCAAATCAGAGGGCAATAAAACGTGGTGTCAAATTCGCCACGGATATACGTGAATGTCCACGCAGGGTTCTCTTATTGGCTTATGTGGAGCAGTTATGCCATATCTTCTTGAAATGAAAAACATTACCAAGACATTCGGCGTAGTGAAGGCGGTTGATAACGTTAGCCTTAGGATCAATGCTGGCGAAATCATTTCATTATGCGGTGAAAATGGTTCGGGTAAATCGACGCTAATGAAAGTTCTGTGCGGAATTTACCCGCATGGAACCTACGAAGGCGAGATCATTTTTGCTGGCGAAGCCATCCGTGCCAGCCATATTCGTGATACCGAACGTAAGGGTATTGCGATCATCCACCAGGAATTAGCCCTGGTGAAAGAGTTAACAATACTGGAAAATATTTTCCTCGGTAACGAAATGACCCGTAACGGCGTTCTTGATTACGAGATGATGACGTTACGCTGTCAAAAATTACTCGATCAGGTCAGTTTGTCTATTTCGCCAGATACGCGCGTGGGCGATTTAGGATTAGGGCAACAACAGCTGGTAGAAATTGCAAAAGCGCTGAATAAGCAGGTCCGCTTACTTATTCTGGATGAACCAACGGCCTCCCTCACCGAGCAGGAAACTGCAATACTGCTGAATATTATACGTGACCTACAACAGCATGATATCGCCTGCATTTATATTTCACACAAATTGAATGAAGTTAAGGCCATCTCGAATACCATTTGCGTTATTCGCGACGGTAAACACATCGGCACACGCGATGCGACCAACATGACTGAAGACGATATTATCACCATGATGGTTGGTCGTGAGCTCACCGCACTTTACCCCAGCGAGCCTCATATCACGGGAGAAGAGATTTTACGGGTTGAGAATCTGACAGCCTGGCATCCCGTCAATCGCCATATAAAACGCGTCAACGACATTTCTTTCTCACTCAAGCAGGGCGAAATTCTCGGCATTGCCGGACTCGTCGGTGCAGGACGTACCGAAGCCGTACAGTGTCTGTTTGGCGTCTGGTCTGGTCGTTGGGAGGGAAAGATTTTTATTGAAGGCACTCAGGTGCATATCCATAACTGCCAGCAAGCTATTGCTCATGGCATCGCCATGGTGCCTGAAGACAGAAAAAAAGATGGCATTGTTCCGGTGATGGCTGTGGGGAAAAATATCACGCTGGCTGCACTCGATAAATTTACCGGGGGCATGAGCCATCTTGATGATGCCGCTGAACAAAAATGCATTCTGGAATCGCTTCAACAGCTCAAAGTAAAAACATCGTCCCCCGACCTTGCGATCGGGCGTCTGAGCGGAGGGAATCAGCAAAAAGCGATTCTCGCGCGTTGCCTCCTGTTAAATCCCCGGATTCTCATTCTTGATGAACCCACCAGGGGTATTGATATCGGCGCCAAATATGAAATCTACAAACTCATCAACCAGCTCGTCCAGGAAGGCATTGCCGTGATTGTCATCTCCTCTGAATTACCTGAAGTGCTCGGACTAAGCGATCGCATCCTCGTGATGCATGAAGGAAAACTGAAAGCTAACCTGGTAAATCATAACCTGACTCAGGAGCAGGTGATGGAAGCCGCATTAAGGAGCGAACATCATGTCGAAAAACAATCCGTCTGAAGCGAAACTTTCTCCCTCTATCACAGGTGGTTTCCCAGCAATAAAATCGCTTAACTTGCAAGTCTTCGTCATGATTGCGGCGATTATCGTGATTATGCTGTTTTTCACGTGGACCACTGATGGCGCATACCTGAGCGCACGTAATGTCTCGAACCTGCTTCGACAGACTGCGATTACCGGTATTCTTGCCGTGGGTATGGTGTTTGTGATCATTTCCGCTGAAATCGATCTCTCTGTCGGTTCCATGATGGGATTATTGGGCGGCGTAGCGGCGATCTGTGATGTTTGGCTAGGCTGGCCTTTACCGCTGACGGTGATCGTAACCCTGACTCTGGGATTGCTCCTCGGGGCATGGAATGGATGGTGGGTTGCTTACCGCAAGGTTCCGTCGTTTATCGTCACCCTTGCGGGAATGCTGGCTTTCCGCGGTATTCTGATTGGCATCACCAACGGCACCACCGTATCCCCCACCAGCGCAGCAATGTCTCAGATTGGTCAGAGCTACTTGTCTGATGGCACAGGCTTTGTCATCGGTGCTCTCGGCTTAATGGCGTTTGTTGGCTGGCAATGGCGAGGCCGTATGCGTCGCCAGGCGTTAGGCCTTGCCACTCCCGCATCAACGTCGGCTGTGGGTCGCCAGGCATTCACAGCCATTGTCGTCTTAGGGGCAATCTGGCTATTAAACGATTATCGTGGTGTTCCAACGCCCGTCCTGCTGCTGACGCTGCTGCTGCTCGGTGGGATGTTTATGGCCACGCGCACTGCATTCGGTCGGAGAATTTACGCCATTGGCGGGAACCTGGAAGCCGCCCGCCTTTCAGGTATCAACGTTGAACGCACCAAACTTGCCGTCTTCGCTATTAATGGTTTGATGGTCGCCATTGCCGGGCTCATTCTTAGCTCCCGGCTTGGCGCAGGTTCCCCTTCCGCAGGGAACATTGCAGAACTGGATGCCATTGCCGCATGTGTCATCGGGGGAACCAGCCTGGCGGGAGGGGTCGGGAGTGTTGCCGGCGCCGTCATGGGCGCATTTATTATGGCTTCTCTCGATAATGGAATGAGTATGATGGACGTCCCCACCTTCTGGCAATACATAGTGAAAGGAGCGATATTGTTGTTGGCGGTATGGATGGACTCAGCAACCAAACGTCGTTCCTGAATTTAAGAAGTGGGTGTATCTCAATGCCGGTTAATGCAACCGGCATTGTCTTTTCTACATGATTCAGCAGGAAAAGAACCATGTTTTATAAACGTCATCGTATTACGTTGTTATTTAATGCCAATAAAGCCTACGACCGTCAGGTGGTTGAAGGGGTTGGCGAGTATCTGCAAGCGTCGCAATCGGAGTGGGATATCTTCATAGAAGAAGATTTTCGTGCTCGCATTGATAACATTAAAGAGTGGTTAGGCGACGGCGTTATTGCCGATTATGACGATGATGATATTGCGCAATTACTTGTCGATGTGGATGTTCCGATCATTGGCGTTGGGGGTTCCTACCATCTGCAGCAAGATTATCCACCAGTACATTACATTGCCACCGACAACCACGCGCTGGTAGAAAGCGCCTTCCTGCATCTGAAAGAGAAAGGGATTAACCGGTTTGCATTTTATGGTCTTCCGGCTTCAAGCGGTAAACGCTGGGCCGCAGAACGTGAATATGCGTTTTGCCAGTTGGTTGCCAAAGAGAAGTACCGCGGCGTCGTCTATCAGGGGCTGGAAACCGCGCCGGAGAACTGGCAGCACGCGCAAAATAGGCTGGCGGACTGGCTGCAAACCTTACCTCCACAAACCGGGATTATCGCCGTCACCGACGCACGTGCGCGGCACGTTCTGCAGGCCTGTGAACATCTGCATATTCCGGTACCGGAAAAACTGTGCGTCATTGGTATCGATAACGAAGAGCTGACCCGTTACCTGTCACGAGTCGCCTTGTCCTCCGTCGCTCAGGGGGCCAGACAAATGGGGTATCAGGCAGCCAAACTACTCCACCGCCTGCTGGCTCACGAAGAGATACCCTTACAGCGCATTCTGGTTCCTCCTGTACGCGTTGTTGCGCGTCAGTCTACAGATTATCGTTCACTTACCGATCCTGCCGTTATTCAGGCGATGCATTACATTCGCAACCATGCCTGCAAAGGTATCAAGGTTGATCAAGTGTTGGACTCAGTAGGGATTTCACGTTCGAATCTGGAGAAGCGCTTTAAAGAAGAGGTCGGAGAGACCATTCACGCCGTGATTCATGCCGAAAAGCTGGAAAAGGCGCGCAGCCTGTTGATTTCTACCACGCTTTCAATCAACGAAATTTCACAGATGTGCGGCTACCCATCTCTGCAGTATTTCTATTCGGTATTCAAGAAAGAGTACGACACGACGCCAAAAGAGTATCGCGATGTGAACAGTGAAGTGTTGCTATAAGGATGATAGCCGGAGGGCGAAGTCGCCATCCGGCACTCGAAATTACATATGCGCGGCGATTAAACGCTGGTTGTCCTGATACATTGCGAACAGATAGTTGTTATAACTCTGTCCCTTAGTGGAATAACCCTTCAGCTTATGGATCATCGCGGTGGCGGTGACTTCCTGATCGGCTTTACGCAACTGCGCACGTGACTTACGGAAGGAAGAGTAGGCCGGATGCGTATTCAAATTAATGACGTAAGCATTCACCGACTCTTTCACTGATTCAAACTGTGAGTAGCCTTTCACCTTACCCGGTGCATTGTTACAACGACCCTTGCCACATTTCATGCCAAACAGGTTGTTGTTGCTCCGCGCCAGCTTCGACGTACCCCAGCCGCTTTCTGCCGCAGCCATGGTTGCCACCATACTGGTCGGGATAATGTCTACACGCTCAAGCAGCGTATTCCACGGAATTTTACGCGTGTTACCAGACCAGTTCACCTTGTAGCGCTTCGCGATGTCTTTCATACGCGTACGCTCAGTCGGTGACCAGCGGTTCTGGTACTGTTTTGAAATCAGCCAGTTACGGTCCGCCGTAATGGCAGCATTTTGACTGGTAATATAAGGCATAACTGTCCGGAGAAACGCTTTTTTCCTTGGTGTTCCGGAAGGGTATTTTCGCAAATCAGGAAGTGAACTACTCTTTGCACTATTGCGAGAATACTCTTGTTTACTGCTAACCTGTTTATTACTTGCCTTGGTTATCTGGGGCTTGTGACTCGTTGTCGCCGTGTGTGTCTTTGCCAGCACCTCACCCGAAAATGCAACGGTGAGTAACATAAGAATCATTGCCCCATATCGTCGAATGGGAGTCAATATCATTAGGTCTCCTGGTCGGATTTATACATTCCAACACCTTATATTTTTCACAAAAATGAGAGATGAATCTCAAATCATATCAAAAATAGCCGTCAAGAGCACCCACAGGAATAGTCCAATTCTGAAACTATGTCACGTATTAACGGTTCTGGGTGCCATTAATTCGAAGAAAATGTGGAGGTTATCGCAAAATAAGTTCATTTTTTGCGCGCGATCGCTCACCCTCACTTCTCCTCCTGGCGGAATCAACTCAAAGGAGGAGTTTCCGGCCTGATTTCACTGGCAAACTGGCGAAAATCGCAGCATCAAGGACAGCACTATGAAACTTGCCGCCGTTGCGCTGGCGCTAATGCCCAGCATTGCCATCGCCTCATCATGGACGTCTCAAGGACTTCCCACCTTCGAAGCGGAAGGTACGGGTAAATTCGTCAGCCATGCAGCGTTGACGAAGGGTACCCGTCCTTTAACCCTGAATTTTGACCAACAGTGCTGGCAGCCTGCTGATGCGATAAAACTCAACCAGATGCTGTCGCTAAAACCTTGTGAAGGCACGCCGCCACAGTGGCGTTTATTCAAAGACGGCGATTACACGCTGGAAATCGATACCCGCTCCGGTACGCCAACGCTGATGCTGTTGGTAAAAAGTGCTAAGGACACCGTCACCACCCAGATTCGCCAATGCCCGAAATGGGACGGTTCACCATTAACGCTGGACGTGAGCCTGACCTTCCCGGAAGGTGCCGTGGTGCGTGATTTCTACAGCCAGCAAACGGCAACAGTAAAAAACGGGTCGATTACCCTACAGCCCGCCGCAACCAGTAACGGGCTGTTGCTACTGGAACGGGCGGAAACCGATGCCCCCGCCGCTTTCGACTGGCATAACGCCACGGTGTATTTCGTCCTGACGGACCGCTTTGTGAATGGCGATCCGAGTAACGACCACAGCTATGGGCGTCGCAACGACGGCATGCAGGAAATTGGCACGTTCCACGGTGGCGATTTGCGCGGGCTCGCCAGCAAACTCGACTACCTGCAACAGTTAGGCGTCAACGCCCTGTGGATCAGCGCGCCGTTTGAGCAAATCCACGGCTGGGTCGGCGGTGGCGCCAAAGGGGACTTCCCCCACTACGCTTACCACGGCTACTACACCCAGGACTGGACCACGCTTGACGCCAATATGGGAAACGAAGCGGACCTGCGCGCGCTGGTTGATGGCGCACACCAGCGCGGCATCCGTGTCTTGTTTGATGTGGTGATGAACCATACCGGCTACGCCACGCTGGCGGATATGCAGGAGTATCAGTTTGGGGCACTGTACCTATCGGGCGATGAACTGAAAAAAACGCTCGGGGAACGCTGGACGGACTGGCAGCCATCCGCCGGGCAAAGCTGGCACAGTTTCAATGATTACATCAACTTTAGCGATAAAGCTGGCTGGGAAAAATGGTGGGGGAAAAACTGGGTCCGCACCGATATTGGCGATTACGACAATCCTGGCTTTGACGACCTGACGATGTCGCTGGCCTTCCTGCCCGATCTGAAAACCGAATCCACTACGCCTTCCGGGCTGCCAAACTTTTATCAGCACAAGCCGGATACGCACGCCAAAGCCATCGCCGGTTACACGCCCCGGGATTATCTGACGCACTGGCTCAGTCAGTGGGTGCGTGATTATGGGATTGACGGCTTTCGGGTCGACACCGCTAAACACGTCGAGCTTCCCGCCTGGCAGCAGCTAAAAACACAAGCCAGCGCGGCGCTGGTCGAATGGAAGAAAGCCAATCCGGAAAAAGCGCTGGATGATAACCCCTTCTGGATGACTGGCGAGGCCTGGGGTCACGGTGTGATGCAAAGCGACTATTACCGTCACGGCTTCGATGCGATGATCAATTTCGACTACCAGGAGCAGGCGGCAAAGGCCGTTGATTGTCTGGCAAATATGGACCCCACCTGGCAGCAGATGGCGGATAAATTGCAGGACTTCAACGTCCTGAGTTATCTCTCCTCGCACGATACACGTCTGTTCCGCGAAGGTGGAGACAACGCCGCCGAGCTATTGCTGCTGGCACCTGGCGCGGTTCAACTCTTTTATGGCGACGAGTCGGCCCGCCCCTTTGGCCCAACCGGCTCAGACCCATTACAGGGTACGCGCTCAGAGATGAACTGGCAGGATGTGACCGGGAAATCTGCCGCCAGCGTCGCACACTGGCAGCGAATCAGTCAGTTCAGGGCCAGGCATCCCGCCATTGGCGCCGGTAAACAAATCACGCTGCCGCTGACGCAGGGATACGGATTTATTCGTGAGCATGGCGACGATAAGGTGATGGTGGTGTGGGCCGGTCAGCCCTGATCCCGGTAGGCTTCTCGCTGTCCACGCAGCGGGAAGCCTTACTCAACATTAAAAACCAGCCAAATAAAAATCAGTAGCACAAAATCTCAATCCGGCCTGATACCCCTGATTTGCACCCTGCCATGGGTAGCGCTATGGTTAGCCACTTTACTACTCAGTTCGACAGACCACCTGCTATGACATTCTCACTTTTTGGCGACAAATTTACCCGCCATTCAGGCATCACACGCCTGATGGAGGACCTTAACGACGGTTTACGCACCCCAGGCGCCATCATGCTCGGTGGCGGCAATCCGGCGCAAATTCCAGAGATGCAAAATTACTTTCAATCTCTGCTGGCAGATATGCTGGAAAACGGCAAAGCCACTGATGCGCTTTGCAATTACGATGGTCCACAAGGTAAAACCGAGCTGCTGACTGAGCTGGCGAAACTGCTACGTGAGAAGCAGGGTTGGGATATCGAGCCACAAAATATTGCACTGACAAATGGCAGTCAGAGTGCATTTTTCTACTTATTCAATCTGTTCGCCGGACGCCGCGTCGACGGAACAACGCAAAAAGTGTTGTTCCCGTTAGCTCCGGAATACATTGGCTATGCCGATTCCGGGCTGGAAGAGGATCTCTTTGTCTCCGCGCGCCCAAATATCGAACTGTTACCAGAAGGTCAGTTTAAGTATCACGTTGATTTTGAACACCTGCACATCGGTGAAGAGACGGGCATGATCTGCGTGTCACGTCCGACAAACCCGACAGGCAACGTGATCACCGATGAAGAGCTGATGAAGCTGGACCGGCTGGCCAACCAGCATGGGATCCCGCTGGTGATTGATAACGCCTATGGCGTACCGTTCCCCGGCATCATCTTTAGCGAAGCGCGCCCGCTGTGGAACCCCAACATTGTGCTGTGCATGAGCCTTTCCAAGCTGGGTCTACCAGGCTCCCGCTGCGGCATCATTATCGCGAATGAAAAAATCATCACCGCCATCACCAACATGAACGGCATTATCAGCCTCGCGCCTGGCGGAATGGGTCCGGCAATCATGTGCGAAATGATTAAGCGCAACGACCTTCTACGCCTGTCCGAGACAGTGATCAAGCCGTTTTATTATCAGCGCGTTCAGGAGACGATTGCGATCATTCGCCGCTATTTATCTGAAGATCGCTGCCTTATTCATAAACCGGAGGGGGCGATTTTCCTGTGGTTATGGTTCAAAGATTTGCCTATCAGCACCGAACTGTTGTATCAGCGTTTGAAAGCGCGCGGCGTACTGATGGTTCCCGGTGACTACTTCTTCCCGGGTCTGGATAAACCCTGGCCGCATACGCATCAGTGCATGCGGATGAACTACGTGCCAGAACCGGAGAAAATAGAAGCTGGAGTGAAGATTCTGGCTGAAGAGATCGAACGCGCCTGGCAGGAAGGCTAACGCAAGTCCCGGCCTAACCACAGGTCGGGACTCACATTACTGTGGTAGTGAACACAGACGCTGGCGCTGAATACTGACGGCATCTATACACTGCAACGCGCTGGTCGGGCAGGCTTCGACACACGCGGGTCCCGCATCACGGTGCCAGCATAAATCGCATTTTATCGCCTGCACCCGTGACGAGCGGGCGACGACATTCATTGCCCCAAACGGGCAGGCCAGCATACAACTTTTACAACCTATACAACGCGCCTGTTCAACGAAGATATGCCCATGTTCACGACGAATTGCGTGCGTCGGGCAGACATTTGCACAGGGAGCGTCCTCGCATTGATGGCAGGCGACTGCCGTCGTAAAGGCGTCGTCTTTGATCACGCGGATGCGCGGGGTAAACGCAGTAGGAGAGACCGACGCGCAGTCCTGGTTTTGCTGGTGCGCGACGACGCAAGCAACTTCGCAGGTACGACACCCAATACATTTTGCCGCATCCGCCATAATAAACGCGTTCATTGCTCCCTCCGTCTGCGTGAAAACCACAGAGTGCCAGAGAGACGGCCCCTGTCGCTTTGATCGAACAGGGGAAACGGTTAAATATTGTCAGGTGCCTGAACAACTATGGCGATCCGCCTAATCGCGAACGGTAAAGCCCAGCTCATTGGAAATCGCCTGCGCGGTTTCCCGTAGCGGCTTGAGTAGGTTTTTTTCCCCTATCTGCTTAAGTCGCGAAGTAGAGAGTGAAATTGACACCGCGTACGGCACCCGACCATGAATATCAAACACCGGTACGGCAATACAGGAAACGCCCAGTTCGTTCTCTTCCCGATCCATCGCCATACTGCTTTCGCGGATCTGCGCCAATTCGTCGTACATCGCCGGCAAACCGGTAATGGTATTGCGGGTCAGCGGCTGAATAAGATCCTGATGGCTCTCCCAATAAGATTCCACATAATCCGCATGTCCAAACGCCATGTAAATTTTACCCATCGCGGAGCAATACAGCGGCATATGTTGACCGATATAAGCGCGGGTACGCAGCATGCCCGTCGTCGGTTCCAGCTTATAAATCAGAATCGCGTGGTCATCTTCACGGCTTGAGAAGTTGATTGTTTCACCCGTGGCAATATTCAACGCTTCGAGGTGCGGTGCGGCAACATGGATGATATTCAGTGAGGATAGTGCCTTCTGACCCACGGCGATAAATTTAGTGGTTAACCTATAGCTACCCGCAGCAGGTGCAGGCGTGACATATCCGCAGGACTGCAGCCCTTGCAGGAGTCGATGCACAGTACTTTTGTTCAGCCCGGCCAGTTCAGACAGATGGGCCAGTGGGCACCCATTCGGATAGTTACTCAGAATCTCAATCAACATTAAACCACGGAACAGGCTCTGACTTCCGGCTGGCCTCTCTTTGTCTTGCGTCATTTCACTCTCTTTTGTGCCCATCGCTTCTGCTCCCCTTTTCGTCGCGCTCTGATGGTAGCGCAAAGTGTGTTTCAGTTCACGATCTGAACCGAAAAAACACAACTATTTGATTTTGATGATTTTAAAAAATAGACCACCCCGTTGATCTGTCAAAATTTGATCGCTATATTTGAAATCAGATTTCGCATAGTGAAATTTAGAGATAAAAAAGCGATCAAATTTAAACAAGGAAACAGGAATGAAAGTCACTTTTGAGCAGTTGAAAGATGCGTTCAAGCGGGTACTGCTGGCACGCGGTATTGCCGTTGAAACCGCCGATGCCTGTGCCGAAATGTTTGCGCGCACCACCGAGTCCGGCGTTTATTCGCACGGTGTGAATCGTTTTCCTCGTTTTATTCAGCAACTGGATAACGGCGACATCATTCCTGAGGCCAAACCGCAACGCATTACCAGCCTGGGGGCGATTGAACAATGGGATGCCCAGCGTTCGATCGGCAACCTGACGGCGAAAAAGATGATGGACAGAGCCATTGAGCTGGCCTCCGATCACGGTATTGGTCTGGTCGCACTGCGTAACGCCAACCACTGGATGCGCGGCGGTAGCTATGGCTGGCAGGCGGCGGAGAAAGGTTACATCGGTATCTGCTGGACTAACTCGATTGCCGTGATGCCACCGTGGGGTTCGAAAGAGTGCCGCATTGGTACTAACCCGCTGATCGTCGCGATCCCCTCATCACCAATCACCATGGTTGATATGTCGATGTCGATGTTCTCCTACGGCATGCTGGAAGTGAATCGCCTGGCCGGTCGCCAACTGCCGGTAGATGGTGGCTTTGATGATGAAGGCAATCTCACCAAAGAGCCGGGCGTTATCGAAAAAAACCGCCGCATTTTGCCGATGGGCTACTGGAAAGGCTCAGGTCTGTCGATTGTGCTGGATATGATTGCCACCCTGCTTTCTGATGGCTCCTCCGTTGCGGAAGTCACCCAGGATAACAGCGATGAATATGGCGTTTCACAGATTTTTATCGCCATTGAAGTGGATAAGCTGATCGACGGCGCCACCCGCGATGCCAAGCTACAGCGGATTATGGATTTCATCACCACCGCCGAACGCGCAGATGAAAACACGCCTGTCCGTCTGCCGGGCCACGAGTTTACAAAGCTACTGGAAGAAAATCGCCGGAACGGTATCACCGTTGACGACAGCGTCTGGGCAAAAATTCAGGCCCTGTAAGGAGCAACACCATGATCTTCGGACATATTGCTCAACCTAACCCATGCCGTTTGCCCGCTGCGATTGAAAGGGCGCTCGACTTTCTGCGCACCACAGATTTTCAAAAACTGGAGCCGGGCGTGGTGGAGATCGACGGTAAAAATATCTTCGCGCAAATTATCGATTTAACCACCCGTGACGTTGCCGAAAATCGTCCTGAGGTGCATCGCCGCTATCTGGATATTCAGTTTCTGGCCTGGGGTGAAGAGAAAATCGGGATCGCCATTGATACCGGGAATAACCAAATCAGTGAATCGTTATTAGAACAGCGCGATATTATTTTTTATCACGCCAGCGAACATGAGTCTTTCATTGAAATGATTCCGGGAAGTTATGCCATATTTTTCCCGCAGGATGTTCACCGCCCTGCATGTCATAAAACTGTCACCACGCCGATCCGTAAAATAGTTGTGAAGGTCGCTATTTCAGTTTTATAAAAAGGAGCACAACATGAGCGTTAATAATGCCGGTTATATTATCGGTGCGTACCCCTGTGCACCCTCATTTCACCAAAAGAGTGAAGAGGAAGAGAAGGATTTCTGGCGACAACTCGCCGATACCCCGGATATTCGCGGTTTGGAGCAGCCCTGCCTTGAACATCTTCACCCGTTAGGCGACGAATGGTTATTACGTCATACACCGGGCGACTGGCAAATCGTGGTCACAGCTATAATGGAAACCATGCGCCGTCGTGGCGCAAACAGCGCTTTTGGGCTGGCTTCCAGCGACGAAGAACAACGTAAAGCCTGCGTGGCGTATTACCGCCATCTGCAGCAGAAAATCAACCATATCAATGCAGCCAACGGCGGAAAAGTAATCGCGCTGGAGCTGCATGCCGCACCCTGTGCCAGCAATCCAGATGTTGAGCAGGCCACCGACGCATTCGCCCGTTCGCTTAAAGAGATAGCCAATTGGGACTGGTCCTGCGATCTGGTGCTGGAACATTGTGATGCCATGACCGGTATTGCGCCGCGCAAAGGTTTTCTGCCGTTGGACAACGTGCTGGAGGTCATTGCCGGGTATGACATCAGCGTGTGCATTAACTGGGCGCGCTCGGCCATTGAAGGACGGAACCTCACCCTACCGCTGACCCACACGCAGCAGGCCCAACGGGCTGGAAAACTGGGCGCACTGATGTTTTCCGGTACCACGCTTGCGGGGGAATACGGCGAGTGGCAGGACTTACACGCACCGTTTGCCCCTTTCTGTCCAGAAGGTCTGATGGCCACCGACCATGCCCGCGAATTATTCGCCTGCGCAGGAGCAGACCCATTGCAATTTTCTGGCATTAAATTGCTGGAAATAAATGCCAGTGCAGATGTGAACCATCGTGTAGCGATATTGCGCGACGGTATCGCCGCATTAAATAAAGCAAAACTATAAAAATAAAATACTACTCTACGAGAATATTAATATGAACATGACCTCTCGCCCTACACTTCAAGACATACCCCGTCAGCGCTGGCTACGGATTATTCCACCTATTCTCATCGCCTGTATTATTTCTTATATGGACCGCGTCAATATCGCATTCGCGATGCCCGGCGGAATGGATGAGGAATTAGGTATTTCCGCCACCATGGCCGGTCTGGCCGGTGGTATTTTCTTTATCGGCTATCTGTTTTTACAGGTTCCCGGCGGAAAAATTGCCGTACACGGCAGCGGCAAGAAATTTATCGGCTGGTCGTTGGTTGCCTGGGCGGTCATTTCCGTTTTGACGGGGTTGATCACGAATCAGTATCAACTGCTGGTTTTGCGCTTCTTACTCGGCGTTGCCGAAGGCGGCATGCTGCCGGTCGTGCTGACGATGATCAGTAATTGGTTCCCCGATGCCGAACGCGGTCGCGCCAATGCGATTGTGATTATGTTTGTGCCGATTGCCGGGATCATTACCGCCCCGCTCTCGGGTTGGATCATCACCGTGCTCGACTGGCGCTGGCTGTTTATCATTGAAGGTTTACTGTCTGTCGTCGTCCTGGTGCTGTGGGCCTATACCGTTTACGACCGTCCGCAGGAAGCGCGCTGGATCTCTGACGCCGAGAAAAATTACCTGGTGGAAACGCTGGCCGCCGAGCAAAAAGCCATTGCCGGAACCGAAGTCAAAAATGCCTCTCTGGGCGCAGTACTTTCCGATAAAACCATGTGGCAGCTAATCGCGCTGAACTTCTTCTATCAGACCGGGATTTACGGTTACACCCTGTGGCTACCGACCATTCTCAAAGAGTTGACTCACAGCAGCATGGGGCAGGTCGGCATGCTCGCCATTCTGCCTTACGTCGGCGCAATTGCCGGGATGTTCCTGTTCTCTTCTCTCTCTGACCGCACCGGTAAACGCAAGCTGTTCGTCTGCCTGCCGCTGATTGGCTTTGCCCTGTGCATGTTCCTCTCTGTGGCGCTGAAAAATAACGTCTGGCTGGCTTATGCCGCGCTGGTCGGCTGCGGATTCTTCCTGCAATCGGCTGCGGGCGTGTTCTGGACTATTCCGGCGCGTTTGTTCAGCGCGGAAATGGCCGGTGGCGCACGTGGGGTCATCAACGCTCTCGGCAACCTCGGTGGCTTTTGCGGTCCTTACGCGGTCGGCGTACTCATCACCCTGTACAGCAAAGATGCGGGCGTTTACTGCCTGGCAATTTCACTGGCTCTGGCCGCGCTGATGGCCCTGCTGCTGCCAGCGAAATGCGATGCCGGCGCCGCGCCGCTAAATACACTGAATCCACATAAACGTACAGCTTAAAACAATGCCCGGTGGCGCTTCGCTTACCGGGCCTACAGGTAGCAACCGTCGTAGGCCGGATAAGCGCAGCGCCATCCGGCAAAAATGAGATAACAAAGATGAGTGAGAAAGCGACCTTCTGGCTGGGTATTGATTGCGGCGGTACATATCTGAAAGCAGGTTTGTATGATGCCAAAGGTCACGAGCAGGGAATTAACCGGCAATCGCTGCAGACAATATCGCCATTACCCGGGTACGCCGAACGCGATATGCACCAACTGTGGCAACAGTGCGTCGCGACCATTGCCGGGCTGTTAAAGCGTACAGGTGTCTGCGGCGAGCAAATCAAAGGTGTCGGTATATCCGCTCAGGGCAAAGGCCTGTTCCTACTTGATAAGCAAGATAAGCCGCTAGGTAATGCCATTCTCTCTTCTGACCGACGTGCGATGGACATCGTACAGCGCTGGCAGCAGGATGGGATCCCTGAGCAGCTCTACCCGGTCACCCGCCAGACATTGTGGACCGGGCATCCGGCATCGCTCCTGCGCTGGGTGAAAGAGAACACCCCTCAGCGCTACGCGCAAATTGGTAGCGTCATGATGGGTCATGACTACCTGCGCTGGTGCTTAACCGGCGTCAAAGGCTGCGAAGAGAGCAATATCTCCGAGTCGAACCTCTACAACATGACCACGGGTCAGTACGACCCGAAGCTGACTCAGTGGCTGGGTATCAGTGAAATCGACCATGCCCTGCCCCCCATCGTGGGGTCAGCAGAAATATGCGGGGAAATCACCGCTCAGACAGCCGCCATCACCGGTCTGGCGGCGGGTACGCCCGTCGTCGGCGGTCTGTTTGATGTGGTTTCCACCGCACTCTGCGCCGGTATCGAAGATGAGCACACCCTTAACGCGGTGATGGGAACGTGGGCTGTCACCAGCGGGATCGCTCACGGCCTGCGCGACCACGAGCCTCATCCCTATGTTTATGGCCGCTATGTGAATGACGGGCAGTACATCGTTCATGAAGCCAGTCCGACCTCCTCCGGCAATCTGGAATGGTTTACCGCTCAGTGGGGTGAGCTCTCTTTTGATGAAATTAATCAGGCCGTTGCTAGCTTACCGAAAGCCGGTAGCGCGCTTTTCTTCCTGCCCTTTTTGTACGGCAGTAACGCCGGGCTGGAGATGACCAGCGGCTTTTATGGCATGCAGGCTATACACACTCGCGCCCACTTATTACAGGCCATCTACGAAGGCGTGGTTTTCAGCCACATGACCCACCTGAACCGCATGCGTGAACGTTTTACGCAGGCACATACCCTGCGCGTCACCGGAGGTCCGGCGCACTCCGACATCTGGATGCAAATGCTGGCAGACGTCAGCGGCTTACGTATCGAGCTGCCACAGATTGAAGAGACCGGCTGCTTTGGCGCAGCGCTCGCCGCCCGCGTAGGCACCGGCGTTTATCACAATTTCAGCGACGCGCAGCGCAGCTTACAGCACCCAGTGCGCACACTGCTGCCAGACGCCGCCGCGCATGCGAGCTACCAGCGCAAATACCGCCAATACCAGAATTTAATTACCGCACTACAGGGCTATCACGCCCGCATTAAGGAGCACGAATGATGAGTCGACCATTACTGCAACTGGCGCTCGACCACACCAACCTGCAGGCAGCCCAGCTCGATGTCGCACTGCTACAAGAAAGTGTCGATATCGTTGAAGCGGGAACGATTCTCTGCTTGACCGAGGGCCTTAGCGCCGTCAAAGCGCTGCGCGCCCAGTGCCCAAATAAAATCATCGTCGCCGACTGGAAGGTAGCCGATGCGGGCGAAACCCTTGCACAGCAAGCGTTTGGCGCTGGCGCTAACTGGATGACCATCATCTGCGCTGCGCCGCTGGCGACGGTAGAGAAAGGCCATGGCGTCGCGCAGTCCTGCGGCGGCGAAATTCAGATGGAACTGTTCGGCAACTGGACGCTGGATGACGCCCGTGACTGGTATCGCGTTGGGGTTCGCCAGGCGATTTACCATCGGGGGCGCGATGCCCAGGCCAGCGGGCAACAGTGGGGAGAAGCGGATCTGGCGCGCATGAAAGCGCTTTCCGATATCGGTCTGGAGTTGTCGATTACCGGCGGGATTACGCCCGCCGACCTGCCGCTGTTTCGCGATATCAACGTCAAAGCCTTTATCGCCGGACGCGCGCTGGCTGGAGCGCAAAACCCAACGCAGGTTGCCTCTGAATTCCATGCGCAAATCGACGCCATCTGGGGAGCGCAGTATGCGTAATCATCCGTTAGGTATCTATGAAAAAGCGCTGGCGAAAGACCTCTCCTGGCCGGAGCGTTTGGTGCTGGCGAAAAGCTGCGGTTTTGATTTCGTCGAGATGTCGGTGGATGAAACCGATGAACGTCTGTCGCGTCTCGACTGGAGCCCCGCTCAGCGCGCATCGCTGGTGAGCGCGATGCTGGAAACCGGCGTGGCAATCCCCTCAATGTGCCTGTCCGCCCACCGCCGTTTTCCCTTTGGCAGCCGCGATGAATCAGTCCGCGTTCGGGCGCGCGACATCATGACCAAAGCCATTCGTCTGGCGCGCGATCTCGGTATTCGCACCATTCAACTGGCAGGTTACGACGTCTATTACGAGGAACATGACGAAGGTACGCAGCAGCGCTTTGCCGAAGGGCTGGCATGGGCAGTCGAGCAAGCCGCCGCCGCGCAGGTCATGCTGGCGGTAGAAATTATGGATACCGCTTTTATGAACTCGATTAGCAAGTGGAAAAAGTGGGACGAAATGCTGTCATCGCCGTGGTTCACCGTCTATCCGGACGTAGGCAATCTCAGCGCCTGGGGAAATGACGTCACTGCCGAATTGACGCTGGGCATCGACCGTATCGCCGCTATCCACCTGAAAGACACGCTGCCGGTAACCGAAACCCATCCGGGCCAGTTTCGCGATGTGCCTTTTGGCGAAGGGTGCGTGGACTTTGTCGGTATCTTCAAAACGCTGCATGAGCTGAACTATCGCGGATCGTTTCTGATTGAAATGTGGACTGAAAAAGCGAATGAGCCGGTACTGGAAATTATCCAGGCGCGACGCTGGATAGAAGAACGTATGCAGGAAGGAGGATTTCCATGTTAGAACAACTGAAGGCCGAGGTGCTGGCGGCCAATCTGGCGCTTCCGGCTCATGGTTTAGTCACCTTTACCTGGGGTAACGTCAGCGCGGTGGATGAAACGCGTAAGCTGATGGTGATTAAGCCGTCCGGCGTGGAATATAACGTGATGGCCGCCGACGATATGGTGGTGGTGGATATTGCCAGCGGCAATGTGGTTGAAGGCAGTAAAAAACCCTCCTCAGACACGCCAACCCATCTGGCGCTGTACCGTCGCTACCCTGAAATCGGTGGGATCGTCCACACCCATTCACGCCACGCGACGATCTGGTCACAGGCGGGTCTTGATCTCCCGGCATGGGGCACCACACATGCCGATTATTTCTATGGTTCTATTCCGTGTACTCGTCTGATGACCGTTGAGGAGATTAACGGCGAATATGAATATCAAACCGGTGAGGTCATTATTCAGACCTTTGAGCAACGCGATCTTAATCCGCTGCAGGTTCCGGCGGTATTAGTGCATTCACACGGTCCGTTCGCCTGGGGTAAAGATGCCGCAGACGCCGTACATAACGCCGTGGTGCTCGAAGAGTGCGCCTACATGGGGCTGTTTTCGCGCCAGTTAGCCCCTCAGTTGCCGGATATGCAGTCGGAGTTGCTGGATAAACACTATCTGCGCAAACACGGCGTGAATGCGTATTACGGGCAGTAACGGGTCAGGCGCTATTAATATGCTCTTTGCAATAGCGCCGTTTCCACGCCGCGGGTGTCAGGCTGGTATGCTTGCGAAAGATTTTGCGAAAGTAACCCACATCATTAAATCCACATTTTATCGCCACTTCGGTAAGCGACTGCGAGCCACTGATCAACAGTTTTTCTGCCGCCCTTACCCACTGGCGATGCAATGCTTCAGTTAGCGTCAGCCTGAAAGCGCTACGGAATACACGCCCCAGATAATCCGCATTGCAATACAGTTCTTTCGCCAGAGTTGAAGCACTAATCGGCAGGTGGAACTGGGTGTGGATTATTTGTTGCGCGTTCCATGCCAGCGCATTACCGGGGCTATCTGCGGGTTGCTCGCTAGCCGCCGCGGAGATTTGCTGCAAAATCAGCAGTAGGATCAGTTCCAACGCAACGCTGCGATGAATATTTTCCTGCTCGCGTAAGAACTGGCGAAACAGCGAAATGCGTATCTGGGTAAACGAGTAGTAACTGAAGGCATGCCGGATGACGATGCTTCGGGTCTTATCCGGTCTACCGCATTGAAAAGATTGCCCTCCTCCCTGAGGACAAACGGGTGAGAATCAGAAACGCCAGGTCAGACCGGACATAAAGGTAAAGCTGTCATCACGGTCAACCATCGGGCTATTTTTAATATCATCTGGCAGCGCACTATAGTTGGCGCTGGCCAGCAGCGTCAGATTGCTGGTCAATGCGTATTTAGCGGACAGGCCAACATACGGTGTCCAGCTATCGCCAGGGGAGTAGCTTGATAACCCACTACGGCGGGATTCATTGCCAGAGATGCCGTAGTAATATTCGTTGAAGTTTTCGTCATAGTAGAGCACGCCAATCGCCGGCGTCAGCGTCAGCTTGCCCATCGGCATTTGGCGAAACAGAGACATTTCCCCAACCCAACCGTTGCTGTTGTCCAGCACATCCGCTGCTGCGGAGACTTTCACGCTGCCCCATTTCTCATGGTGATACCATGCAGCACCCGCCATCGCGGTTGCGTCACGCTTGTTCAGTTGCTTCATCGCTTGATCGTCGTTATCACCCGGATCAAACTCAAGCGGCATGTACGAGGCAGTAATGCTAAATTCATTACTTTCATTTTTTGAAAGAATATAACCTAACGTTGTTTGCCTAAAATAAAATGATTCACTTTCATAACTGACAAGCGGTACTGCGTGAACGTTATCATTATATCCACGATAAGGAGATTCGTTATATACAGCGCCGCCGCCAATAGAAAATTCTGCGGCAGTTGCGCTCGCCATAAATGAAAAGGCGAATAGCGCCACAATATTGCGTTTAATTAACATGCCCACATTCCATTTTAAAATAAGATACAAAACGCGTGCATAATAATGCTTACAATTTCATCGGTGCAAGATTCATATTTATATAGTAATATATACAAACATATATATATTGGGTTTGGCGATGAACAAATTACAACTCAAACACCGGGAACTGAAGATTATTTCAGTAATTGCTGCCAGTGAAAACATCAGTCATGCCGCTACGGTTCTCGGCATCGCACAAGCCAACGTTAGTAAGTACCTTGCTGATTTTGAATCAAAAGTTGGACTAAAGGTATTTGATCGCACCACTCGACAGCTCACCCTCACGCCGTTTGGTACGGCGCTGCTTCCTTACATCAATGACATGTTGGACAGAAACGATCAGCTCAATAATTTCATTGCTGATTATAAGCACGAAAAACGTGGCCGGGTAACCGTATATGCACCGACGGGCATAATTGCTTATTTATCGCAACATGTGATCGCAAAAATTCAGGATATCGGTGGAATTAGCCTCTCACTTAAAACATGTAACCTGGAACGAAAGGCATTTTTTGAAGGTGTCGACTTCCCTGAAGATTGTGATATTTTAATCACCTATGCGCATCCTAAAGATGAATCTCTGGTTGCCAGTTTCATTACCAAATATGCGGTGACGGCTTTTGCCAGCCCTGAGTATATCAAAGCACATCCTATTAGTAGCCCTGATGAACTGGAAGAACATTCCTGTATCCTGATTGATTCCATGATGATAGATGAGGCTAATATCTGGCGTTTCACTTCTGCCGGAGGCAAGGAGATGCACGATTATCGGGTGACCGGAAATTATGTCTGCGACAATACACAGTCTGCACTGGCGCTGGCACGTAACCATCTGGGCATTGTTTTTGCGCCAAATGCGAGTATCCAAAAAGATATTGAATCCGGGTCGCTGGTTCCATGTTTCTCAGAACAACATGAATGGTGGCTGGATTTGGTGGTGATTTTCCGCAAACGTGAATATCAGCCATGGCGGGTACAGTTTATTCTTGATGAGATTTTGGCAGAGCTCCGCCAGCAACTTACTCAGGCGCTGGAACAGCAGCCTGAGTAAGCGAAAGTAGGTTACCAGGTTCAAAATGGTAAGCAAAATAGCCTGCGCCTAGTGATCGAGATACAGATAATGCACCCAACTGGTCATACGCAGCAGAACCTTACGCATCACTGACACATGGGTGAAGTGATCAGAATAAACCGCGACCTGCGCATAAATCCCATCAGGCAGAGCGTTCACATCCACATTATCATTCAGCTCAATCGTGGCGATCACCCCCTCCGATCCGGGCGTAGAATTTAAGGATTGCAGCGCCCCATTCGACTGGTATGTTCCCCCCGGTACGGCCGGACTGATGGCAGCCAGTTTGCCGCTGAAAACCTTACCCGGCAGGGCGTTAAACACCACTTCAGCTTCATCGCCTGGCTCCAATCGCAGCAACGAGTTTTGCCGGAACTGGGCGATAATTTGCCGTTTTTGATCCGGGATAAACACCATCACCGGACGCATAGGCAGCGCGGCGGCATAGGTTCCCGGTCGCATCAGCACCTGCGTAACGTAACCATCGCTGGGCGCGCGAACCACTGTCTGGTCCAGGTTGAACTCCGCTTCGGCTAACTGCGCTTTCAGGCTGGCAATTTGCGAATTCTCACCCTGCACCAGGCTGTCTAACTGACTCTGGATTTGCTGTTGTTCCGCAACGGAGGATTTCACCGCTGCTTCCTGCGCCAGATAGTTTTGCCGCGCCGCATCGATATCGCGTTCAGAAAAAGGATTGACCTTCGCCTGACTCCCCTGCGCATAACGCTGGTAATCTTTAGCTAGCTTGTCACGCGTAGCCTTTGCCCGCTGCGTGTTGGCTTGCATTTCGTCTAACTGCGCCACCAGCACCTGCTCTTTATGTTGTGCGGTGACAATATCAGCTTTCAGGCGATCAACTCGTGCCTGATAACGTCCCGGATTAAGTTTAAACAGTACCTCACCTTTTTTGATCAGCGTATTCTTCTTATCCGTCACTTCCGTCACGACCCCCGTGACCTGCGGTACTACGGGAATAGAAATTACTGCCTTTTGCGCCTTAAATGTATACGGATGGTTATAATTCATCAGTAATATAAGCCCGCAAACAATGAATATACCGCCCAATGCTGCAGTGGGTACTGTCCATTTATTGGCAGGAATTTTAAAAATCTTAAATATTGACCATGCGCACGCCACATAGGTCAGAACGATCAATAAATCCATCGATATTACTCCGCCGGAGAGGTCTTCGCCTCACCCAGTTTCTTTTCCAGATCGGCAACCCTGGCCTGCAACTGGATCAGGGAAGAATCCGCGCTTTGCATACCCCACCCGCGTTCCGGGCGATAAAGCGTTGCCCAGATCCATAAAAAGGGCCACATGACATGTAAGGTAAACAAACTCACCCAGCCCGCGACATGTATTGCGTCAGCATGAGGATGGTTACGTTTCTTTGCAATGAGATAGGGAATATCATGCAGAATAATAATCCCGTAAAAAATGACCAGGAATACAAAAATAAGCACTCCTAATGCAAAATAATTAAGGAACATATTTGCCTCAGGGATTTAAATTGAAAATTCGGCTGCAATTTGATTTACACAATAGAGTTGATAATAGTAGTGGAATGACCAGATTGGATGCAATCGTCTTATTTATATAACGATATATGGGTTTATATATAACTGCAGAATAAAGATATGCCCGGCGCAAAACCGGGCAATAAGTGATGAGAAATTAAAATAGTCCCAGCGGTTTATCCGAGTAGCTCACCAGCAGACATTTGGTTTGCTGATAATGCTCGAGCATCATCTTATGCGTCTCGCGCCCGATGCCCGACTGCTTATAGCCACCGAATGCCGCATGGGCCGGGTAAGCATGGTAACAGTTGGTCCAAACACGCCCCGCCTGAATCCCACGGCCCATCTTGTACGCCAGATTTCCGTTACGGCTCCAGACGCCAGCGCCAAGCCCATATTGGGTGTCATTGGCGATTTCCAGCGCCTCTTCCATGGTTTTAAAGGTCGTTACGGCCAGCACGGGCCCGAAGATCTCTTCCTGGAAAACCCGCATGTTGTTCTTGCCAAACAGAATGGTTGGTTCGAGGTAATAACCTTCTTTTAAGTCGCCATCCAGTTGCTTGCGCCGCCCGCCGGTGAGAACATCAGCCCCTTCTTTCTTACCAATATCGATGTAATTCAAAATGGTTTCCAGTTGACCATGCGAGACCTGCGCACCCATTTGCGTCACGCTGTCTAACGGGTTGCCGCTGCGAATACTCTCCACCCGGCGGATAGCTCTTTCCATAAAACGTTCGTAAATAGATTCCTGTACTAACGCACGGCTCGGACAGGTACACACTTCACCCTGATTGAAGGCAAACAGCGCGAAACCTTCCAGCGCTTTGTCAAAAAACGCATCCTCTTCATCCATCACATCAGCGAAGAAGATATTGGGCGATTTCCCACCCAGCTCCAGCGTGACGGGAATAATGTTCTGCGTGGCGTATTGCATGATCTGCTGCCCAACTTCCGTTGAGCCGGTAAACGCCACTTTCGCAATGCGTTTAGACGTCGCCAGATACTCACCGATTTCCCCACCCGCACCGTTTACCACGTTCACCACGCCTGGCGGGAGCAGATCGCCGATGACTTCCATCAGCAACAGCACGGACAGCGGCGTGAGGCGCGCGGGTTTAAGCACGACGCAGTTACCCGCCGCCAGCGCGGGCGCCATCTTCCAGCTGGCCATCAGCAGCGGGAAGTTCCACGGGATAATTTGCCCTACCACGCCAAGAGGTTCATGGAAGTGATAAGCCACGGTATCGCTATCAACCTCGCTTATTCCCCCTTCCTGCGCACGAATACAGGAAGCGAAATAGCGGAAATGGTCAATCGCCAGCGGAACATCTGCCGCGCTGGTTTCGCGGATGGGCTTACCGTTATCCCAGGTTTCTGCCGTCGCCAGCAGTTCCAGGTTTTGCTCCATACGATCGGCGATTTTGAACAGTATCGCTGCCCTGTCCTGCACGGATGTCTGTGCCCACTTGTCTTTTACTTTGTGCGCGGCATCCAGTGCCAGATCGATATCCTTTTTGCCGGAAGAGGCCACTTCGCACAGTAATTGCCCGGTTACCGGCGTCAGGTTTTGGTAATACTCGCCGTCCACCGGGGCAACCCAGTCACCGCCGATAAAGTTATCGTATCGGGCTTTTAACTTCAGAGGGTAACCATACTCGCCGGGATAAATACGCGTTGAAGGGGGGTTATTGGTCATGACCGTCTCCTTGCTGTAGGGGTACTACAAGGGTAGACGGGGCTGGCGAATTATTCGCCAGCCATTTACTGCTTTACGACAGGTATCACGAATTACATGGCTGCGCGATAAATCGCCATGATTTCTTCATGAGTCGCCTGAATCGGGTTAGTGAAACCGCAGGCATCTTTCAGGGCATTGGTCGCCAGTACGGCAATATCCTCTTCCTTCACGTTCAACTCACGCAGACCGGCCGGGATATTCACTTTCTGCGCCAGTTCGCGGATCGCCGCGATGCAGGCTTCCGCCCCTTGCTCTGCGCTCAAGCCAGCAACGTCCACACCCATTGCCGCGGCGCAATCACGCAGGCGAGCGGCAGCCACTTTGCTATTGAAGACCTGCACATGCGGCAGCAGCACTGCGTTACATACACCGTGCGGCAGATCGTAGAAGCCGCCCAACTGGTGCGCCATTGCGTGCACATAACCAAGAGAAGCGTTGTTAAAAGCCATGCCCGCGAGGAACTGCGCGTAAGCCATGGCTTCGCGCGCCTGAGCATTGCTGCCATCTGCAACGGCGACCGGAAGGTTTTCCGCAATCATGGTGACCGCTTTCAACGCGCACGCATCGGTAATCGGCGTTGCAGCAATAGACACGTAGGCTTCAATGGCGTGGGTCAGCGCATCCATACCGGTTGCCGCTGTCAGGGACTTCGGCATGCCGACCATCAGCGAGGAGTCATTAACTGACAGCAGCGGCGTAACATGCTTATCCACAATCGCCATTTTAATGTGGCGTACTTCATCGGTAATGATGCAGAAACGGGTCATTTCAGATGCCGTGCCCGCGGTGGTGTTAATGGCGATCATCGGCAGTTGTGGTTTTGCAGAACGGTCCACACCTTCGTAATCGCGAATATCGCCGCCGTTAGCCGCCACCAGCGCAATGCCCTTCGCACAATCGTGCGGAGAACCGCCGCCGAGGGAAATAACGCTATCACATTCGTTTTCTTTCAGTATATGCAGGCCAGCGGCGACGTTACTGGTCGTGGGATTAGGATGCGTACCGTCGAAAATTACGCTGAAAATATCACGTTCCTGTAATGCTTTTTGAATCTCGCCAGCCATACCTAATTTTGTCAGCATGGCATCCGTGACAATCAGCGTACGACGAAAACCATATTCCGCCATTGTATTCATTGCTTCTTTTAATGAATCAGCGCCGATTACATTCACGGAAGGAATAAAAAATGTTGAAGCAGCCATTGTACGATCCTTAATTACTCTAAAGAGTCAGGAAGCATACGAGTGAAATATCCAACAAAATATGATCGTGGTTGTTATTTTAATAACACCCACAATTAAAAAGCACATTAGGTTCATAATCTAATGTGCTTATTTCAATCAATATTTATTTTGTATTAATTCATTTAATTCCTGAATTAATTGTTTCATTACTTTTCGGGAAACAGCAAAGCATCGCGTAATAAATGATCATTTCCCCGTCGACGCGTAAAACCAATGCGGTCAAAATATTCCAGAATCTGGATAGCCAATTTGCGTCCAACGTTAAGCCTGTCGCGGAAATCGGCAGCACAGGTCGATCCTTTCTCCTGATCCAGTTCGCGGATCATATTGGCAAAGGCCACAATCCGATCGTTACGGTAATAGCGATCTTTGACGATCGCGGTGATGATGCCTTGCTGCGCTGCTTGTCGTAACGCCACACGCATCATCTGCTCATCTGTGCCCGTCTGTTTTGCCAAATCGCGCACCCACCACGGCTCATCGCCAAAAAGCGGTTCTGCTTTTTGCCAGATAGCCTGCTGCTCTTCGCTGAAACCGGCCTTATGATCCGGCAAATGCAGCCAGCCATGATGGCTATGGATGGCGCCGCTCTCACGCATCTTTTCAATCAGCAGCAGGACCAGCGCTTCATCTTCCATCGGCAAAGCCATACGGCGCAGGCGTTCTCGCCCAGGTCCTGGTTCATCACGGTGCTGCTCGTGGTACGTTGCCAGCGTATCAAGGACTTTCCGCTGCCAGCGCGCTGCAACGGCAGCATTCAACAGACTGTATCCCGCCTGAATAAAGCCATGCAGCTCAATCAACGGACGCATACCGTTGCCGTTGAGCTGACGCGCCCATGCGAAGTCAGGAATATTCACCGCCCCGCGCGTCAGATGCAGCGCCAGAGCTTCGCCGTCGCTCTGCACCTTCTCCAGTGCTGCCAGCCACTGCAAATATTCCGGCTTACGCTTCCCGCGACGCGGCGGATTGAGCGTTACCACGCGCGCGCCAGCCAGCGTCGTGCGGGCCGAAATATCGCGTAGCACCAGACGGTCGTTATCGGCGAGCCAGAGCGGTGTATCAAACACCAGTTCCGCCAGCGTCCCTTCAAGCAGCGAGATTCTCCCGGTGACGTGGCTGGCCGCGTGGTGAATATGCAGCGGTTGCCACTGCATCAGCGGCGCGGCATGCTCTAAAGAGACAATCACGCGGGTAAACGCCTCTGGCGGTGCATCGGAGAGCAGCCAGTCGCCGCGGTTAAGCTCTTCTTTTTGTGCATCACCAGCAATATTCAGCGCAATACGTTGCCCCGCCTGCGCGCGATCGGTGGCCTGATTTTGCGCATGCAAGCTACGTACGCGCATCGGTTTGTTGACGCCCGTGAGCCACAGCGTGTCACCAACAGTCACTTCACCGCTAAGCGCCGTCCCGGTCACCACCAGACCCGCGCCTTTGACCGTAAAGGCACGGTCAATCGCCAGGCGAAAGCTGCAATCGCGGGCATGCTCGCGCGACGTTAATTGCTGTAAATGATCGCGCAGTTCTTCGATTCCACGACCTTCACTGGCAGCCGTCACGAACAGAACCGCATCGGCGAATCCATAGTTTTCAAGCGCAGTAAGCACCTCAGTACGTACCGCGTTGATGCGATCGTCATCCACGCGATCGGCTTTCGTGAGCGCCACGGTGATCTGCGGATTGCCCGTCAGTTGCAGAATTTGCAAATGCTCACGCGTTTGCGCCATCACGCCGTCATCACACGCCACCACCAGCAGCGCATGGTCGATCCCGCCGACACCCGCCAGCATGTTGGACAAAAACTTTTCGTGTCCGGGAACATCGATAAATCCCAGAATCCTTCCGTCCGGCTGCGGCCAGTAGGCATAACCGAGATCGATGGTCATGCCGCGCTTTTTTTCTTCCGGCAAACGGTCGGCATTCACGCCGGTAATCGCCTGTAATAACGTTGTTTTTCCGTGGTCAACGTGTCCGGCGGTTGCAATAATCATTTCAGCATCATCTCCATAAACCGGGTCTCGTCCTCAAGGCAGCGCAGATCCAGCCATAAGCGACCATCATAAATTCGCCCAATGATCGGCACGGGCAGCGCACGCCAACGGGCGGCCAGTGCTTCGAGACGGCTACCGCGCCCGTCATGTGGCGTAAAGGTTAATGCCGCGCTGGGCAGCCTATCAACAGGTAGCGAACCGCTGCCTATCTGCGATAAACAAGGCATAACGTTCAGGGCGAATTCGTCGCCGTAATGATCAGCAAGCCGTGCCTGTAATTGTTGTGCCTGCGCGTGGACAGCCTCCTGCGAGCGGGTGAGCTGGCGTAACGTCGGCAACTTCGCTGCCAGCGCTTCCGGGTGCAGGTAGAGCCGCAGCGTCGCTTCCAGCGCAGCCAGCGTCATTTTATCAGCCCGTAATGCACGTTTCAGCGGATGGCTCTGTAAGCGCGCGATCATCTCTTTTTTACCGACAATAATCCCTGCCTGCGGCCCTCCCAGTAATTTATCGCCAGAGAAGCTCACCAGGCTGACGCCAGCTGCAATCAGCTGTTGCGGCATCGGCTCCTGCGGTAATCCATACTGGCTGAGATCGACCAGCGAGCCGCTGCCGAGATCCGCCACTACCGGAACATCCAGCTCCTTGCCAATAGTGGCCAGCTCTGCCTCATCCACCGACTTCGTAAAGCCTTCGATGCTGTAATTACTGGTATGTACTTTCATCAGCAGACCGGTATTTTCATTTACCGCCTGACGATAATCTTTCGTGTGGGTCCGGTTGGTGGTACCCACTTCGCGCAGAATACATCCGGCCTGACACATCACGTCAGGAATACGAAACGCGCCGCCAATTTCTACCAGTTCTCCGCGTGAAACGACCACCTCTTTGCCGTTAGCTGTGGCCGCCAGCATCAGCAAAACCGCGGCCGCGTTGTTATTGACGATACAGGCGTCTTCCGCCCCCGTCAGACGGCAGAGTAAATCCGCCAGGGCCCGATCCCGATGTCCACGCCCGGCATCATCCAGGCTGTATTCCAGCGTCACTGGCGTGCGCATCGCCTGCACCACAGCCTCGATCGCTTCTTCGGCCTGCGATGCGCGACCAAGATTGGTATGCAGCACCGTTCCGGTAAGGTTAATTACCGGACGCAGCGCACTTTGCGATTCTCGTTCCAGCCGGGCGCAGGCCTCTTGCGCCCAGTCCTCACACCATGCCGGGAGCGCGTGCGTGTCGCGAATAGCTTCTCTGGCTTCGTCGAGCATGTGACGCAGCAGGTCAACCACCCGGGTATGACCGTGAGACTCACGTAAAGCTGGGAAGGCGCTATCGCGCAATAAACGATCGATCGCAGGAAGCTGGCTGTAGAGTGAACGCATGTCGGTTGTCATGAAAGGGCCTGGCTGTTGGTGGCCCTCTCCACCGTGGAGAGGGATATCGATATAGGAAGGATTGTACCGTGACTTTGCTTAGGCGAGTATAATGTGTATCAAGCCTTTGGCGGTTCCGTACGGGCAAAACTTTCGCGTTGAAAGAGCGTTTCCACCAGTTTGACCAGATGCGGGCGATCAACACACCAGCCGGGCGCAACCCGACGGAAATTGAGATAACCGACGGCACAGGCAATCGCAATGGTGGCCAGGTTAACCGTATCCGTTTTCAGCGTCCCCTCCGCCAGATAACCTTCCAGCATATCCAAACTACGGGTAATCTTCTCCCGCTGGCGTAACAGTTCGGTTTCTGACTGCTGCGCGGCGGGGCGAGCCTGTTCGCGTACTGAGACTAAACCGGCATCCATAATGCCATCGGCCAGCGCTTCCAACTGGCGTACCTTCAGCGCCGCCAGTGGTTCACGCGGCAGCATCGCTGGCGCAATATCCAGCAGTTCTATGTATTCCGCGATGATTGGAGAGTCAAACCAGTACTCGCCCTCATCGGTAACCAACGCGGGCACTTTTCCTAACGGGTTATAGCGTGCCACGCCGCTATCTGCGTTATAGGGGAGTTCATTCACAAATTCGAAAGTGATGCCCTTTTCCAGTAACAGAATAGAAATTTTACGCACAAAAGGGCTGGTATAGCTGCCAATGAGTTTCATGCCGGGTCCTTTTTGCCAACAAAAATATCAGTATGGCTCAGGTCAGTGCAAATGGCAGGTGATGGCGGTCTCAATGATCCAAATAAAGGTAATGCATCCAGCTGGTCATGCGCAGCAGCACTTTACGCATCACTGAAACGTGAGCGAAATGGTCGGAATAGACCGCCACCTGGGCATAGATACCGTCCGGCAGCGCATCCACATCGGCATTGGGAGCCAGCTCAATCGTGGCCAGCACGCCATCGGTACCCGGCACCACCGTTAAGGACTGTAATGCTCCCTGCGCCTGATAAGAACCGCCCGGAACAACCGGCAGAATGCTGGTGAGCTTGCCGGAGAATACCTGGCCTGGCAGCGCGTTGAAGACCACTTCCGCTTCATCACCCGGTTTAAGGCGCAGCAACGAATTCTGGCGGAATTGCGCCACGATTTGCCGTTTTTGTTCCGGAATAAATACCATCACCGGGCGCAGAGGCAGCGCGGCGGCATAGGTCCCGGGCCGGATAAGCACCTGTGTTACATAACCGTTGCTGGGCGCACGTACGATAGTCTGTTCAAGATTGTATTTGGCTTCAGCGAGCTGGGCGCGCAGAGACGCAACCTGAGATTGCTCTCCATTGACCATACTGTCTAACTGGCTCTGAATCTGCGTCTGTTCAGCAACGGAGCCTTTGACCAGCGCATCCTGCGCCAGATAGTTTTGCCGGGCATTGTCGATGTCGCTTTCAGAGAATGGATTAACCTTCGCCTGACTGCCCTTCAAATAGCGTTGATAATCTTTATACAGGCGATCTCGTTCAGCGGAAACGCGGGTGGTATTGGCTACGGCTTCAGACAGCTGCGCTTTCATATTGTCGATGTTGTGTGTAGCGGTCACCAGGTCGGCCTATAGCCTGTCGACCCGCGCCTGATAACGAACGGGATCGAGTTTAAATAACACCTCGCCTTTTTTAATCAGCTGATTATTTTTATCTGTCACCTCACTAACAATTCCGGTGACCTGTGGGGTAACAGGAATTGAAATAACCGCCTTTTGCGCCGTAAAGGTATACGGGTGGTTATAGTTCATTAATAAAATCAGTCCCGCCACAATAAACACCCCACCTAATGCGGCGGTGGCAAGCGTCCATTGATTTACCGGAATACGGAATATTTTAAAAATGGCCCAGGCGAATGCCACATAAGTCAGGACAATCAACAAGTCCATGATCAAATCTCCGGAAAGGTGGAGTTATCGTTTTTTTTCTCCCCATCCAGTCTATTTTCCAACTGGGTGATGCGCGCGGCCAGTGCGGCAATTTCAGGGTCAGGTTCCTTCCCGGACGGCGTGATGTGTGACTGCATTCCCCAGCCTCGTTCTGGCTGATAGAGCGTGGCCCAGATCCACAGGAAGGGCCAAATAACATGCAGCGTAAATAAGCTCACCCAACCCGCAGTATGGATGGCATCGGCATGGGGATGGTTGCGCTTCTTAGCCATGTTATAGGGAATATCATGGATGGCGATGATTCCGTAAAACAGAACCAGAAAAACGAAGATCAGCACACCTAACGCGAAATAGTTTAGAAACATACCCGCCTCGTATTCACGCTAATCAGAGCTTTCAATTGCAGGCAGCCGAAAGGAGTCATGGCTGGTAATTTGAACATAATTGCAGTTAGTCATTTCCGCCATACCACCAGGGTATAAATTTTCAGGTTGATGGCTTGCGGGGTAGTTGCAAGAAATAGGTGATGAAACAGAATCCGCTCCAGATCACACTAGGAGAAATCCAGACAAATATTTATTGCGAAGTAGATCACAAATACCCAACAAACAGCCAAAGCAAAAACGTGAACAACTTCACACTTAACGCCCATTTTTAGCCAATTCTTGACCTGTGATGTTTTTTTGTACCGATATTTTGTGATGAAAATCACATTAACCAACGCCATACACCCTATATTTACGTGACAAACGTCACATAAAAAGCCGTCGACTGGACAGTTGAACGATTCAGTGCCAGATTTCGCAGTATCTACAGGGTCCGGCTACCTCCTGCCGCTACATTAACAAACCTCGGGCTTTAAGCCTGCGCGACAGCAAACATAAGAAGGGGTGTTTTTATGTCATCCGATATTAAGATCAAAGTGCAAAGCTTTGGTCGATTCCTCAGTAACATGGTGATGCCAAATATCGGCGCGTTTATCGCGTGGGGTATTATCACCGCATTATTCATTCCGACGGGGTGGTTGCCGAACGAAACGCTGGCGAAGCTTGTCGGCCCAATGATCACCTATCTGCTGCCGCTGCTGATCGGTTATACCGGTGGTAAGCTGGTTGGCGGCGAGCGTGGCGGCGTGGTGGGTGCTATCACCACCATGGGCGTTATCGTCGGTGCCGATATGCCAATGTTCCTCGGCGCGATGATCGCAGGTCCGCTGGGCGGCTGGGCTATCAAACATTTCGACAACTGGGTAGACGGTAAGATCAAGTCCGGTTTTGAGATGCTGGTGAATAACTTCTCCGCAGGCATCATCGGGATGATCCTCGCCATTCTGGCATTCCTTGGCATTGGCCCATTGGTTGAAGCACTGTCCAAAATCCTGGCGGCAGGCGTTAACTTCATGGTTGTCCATGACATGCTGCCGCTGGCGTCTATCTTCGTTGAACCGGCGAAAATCCTGTTCCTCAACAACGCCATCAACCACGGTATTTTCTCACCGCTGGGTATTCAGCAGTCCCACGAGATGGGCAAATCCATCTTCTTCCTGATTGAAGCTAACCCGGGTCCGGGTATGGGCGTTCTGCTGGCATACATGTTCTTCGGTCGCGGCAGCGCTAAGCAGTCCGCAGGCGGCGCGGCTATCATCCACTTCCTGGGTGGTATCCACGAAATTTACTTCCCGTACGTGCTGATGAACCCGCGTCTGATCCTGGCCGTTATCCTCGGCGGTATGACTGGCGTATTTACCCTGACTATCCTGAACGGCGGCCTGGTTTCTCCGGCTTCTCCGGGTTCTATCCTGGCCGTGCTGGCAATGACGCCGAAGGGTGCTTACTTCGCGAACATCGCTGCTATTTGTGCCGCAATGGCTGTCTCCTTTGTCGTCTCAGCCATTCTGCTGAAAACCAGCAAAGTGAAAGAAGATGATGACATTGATGCCGCAACTCGTCGTATGCACGACATGAAAGCGGAATCCAAAGGTGCATCTCCGCTGGCGGCTGGCGACGTGACTAACGACCTGAGCCATGTGCGTAAAATCATCGTTGCCTGCGATGCGGGTATGGGCTCCAGCGCCATGGGTGCGGGCGTACTGCGCAAGAAAGTGCAGGATGCCGGTCTGTCTCAGATTTCCGTCACCAACAGCGCGATTAACAATCTGCCGCCGGATGTCGATCTGGTCATTACTCACCGTGACCTGACCGAACGTGCGATGCGCCAGGTGCCTCAGGCACAGCACATTTCGCTGACCAACTTCCTCGACAGCGGCCTGTACGCCAGCCTGACCGAACGTCTGGTTGCAGCACAGCGCCACAACGTGAACGAAGAGAAAGTCCGCGATCACCTGAAAGACAGCTTTGAAGAGGGTGATACCCACCTGTTCAAACTGGGTGCGGAGAATATCTTCCTCGGCCGTAAAGCCACTAACAAAGAAGAAGCGATTCGCTTTGCCGGTGAGCAACTGGTGAAAGGCGGCTACGTTGAGCCAGAATACGTCGAGGCGATGCTGGACCGCGAAAAACTGACCCCGACTTACCTCGGTGAGTCCATCGCAGTGCCGCACGGTACGGTTGAAGCCAAAGACCGCGTGCTGAAAACCGGCGTGGTGTTCTGCCAGTACCCAGAAGGCGTGCGCTTCGGTGAAGAAGAAGACGACATTGCCCGCCTGGTCATTGGTATCGCCGCACGTAACAATGAACATATCCAGGTGATCACCAGCCTGACCAACGCTCTGGATGACGAATCCGTGATCGAACGTCTGGCCCATACCACCAGCGTGGATGAAGTTCTGGAACTGCTGGCCGGTAAAAAAGCTTAACCATTAAGTATCTCCAAAATATTTCGAGCTGCAGAAAGGCGGCAACGCAGCGAATCCCCAGGAGCGTACATAAGTACGTGACTGGGGTGAGCGAGGAGAGCCAACGCATCTGCAGTTCGAAATATGAAGGCGATATCCTCTCCCTTGTGGAGAGGGTTAGGTTGAGGGAAACGCCTCACCCCAGCCCTCTTGGGTAAAAACATTAATGAAGGTTAATACTATGAAAGCATTACATTTTGGCGCAGGTAATATCGGTCGTGGATTTATCGGCAAACTGCTGGCGGACGCGGGGATACAACTGACGTTCGCGGATGTAAACCAGGTCGTGCTCGATGCCCTGAATGCCCGTCATAGCTATCAGGTTCATGTGGTGGGTGAAAACGAGCAGGTTGATACCGTTTCCGGCGTCAACGCCGTGAGCAGCATCGGCGATGATGTTGTCGACCTGATTGCCCACGTAGATTTAGTCACTACCGCCGTCGGTCCGGTCGTTCTTGAGCGTATCGCTCCGGCCATCGCCAAAGGGCTGGTTAAACGCAAGGCGCAGGGCATCGCCACTCCGCTGAATATTATCGCCTGTGAAAACATGGTGCGCGGAACCACCCAGTTGAAAGGCCACGTTATGAACGCGCTGGCAGATGAAGACAAATCCTGGGTTGAAGAACATGTTGGCTTCGTCGATTCCGCCGTGGACCGCATTGTTCCCCCTTCGGCTTCTGCGACCAACGATCCGCTGGAAGTCACCGTCGAAACCTTCAGTGAGTGGATTGTCGACAAAACACAGTTCAAAGGCGAACTGCCTGACATCCCGGGAATGGAATTAACTGATAACCTGATGGCATTTGTCGAACGTAAACTCTTCACGCTGAACACCGGGCATGCTATAACCGCGTACCTCGGAAAATTGACCGGTCATCAGACCATCCGGGACGCGATTCTCGACGAGAAAATCCGTGCAGTGGTAAAAGGTGCGATGGAAGAGAGCGGCGCGGTACTGATCAAACGCTATGGCTTTGATGCAGCAAAACATGCGGCATACATTCAGAAAATCCTCGGTCGCTTTGAAAACCCGTATCTGAAAGATGACGTTGAGCGCGTGGGTCGTCAGCCGCTGCGTAAACTGAGCGCGGGCGATCGTCTGATTAAACCGCTGCTGGGCACGCTGGAGTATGGCCTGCCGCACGCGAATCTGGTCACCGGTATTGCTGCAGCGATGCACTATCGCAGTGAAGAAGATCCGCAGGCCCAGGAACTGGCCGCGCTGATTGACGAAAAAGGTCCACAGGCCGCGCTGGCACAGGTTTCCGGTCTGGATGCCAACAGTGATGTGGTGGCGGAGGCGGTTAACGCATATAACGCAACCAAATGATAGAGAATGTGGCGCAGGTCAGCCTGCGCCCAAATGACAGATTGTCAGATATGCAGGCAATAATGGAACAAACGCAGGCCTTTGAAAATCGTGTGCTTGAGCGTCTGAATGCTGGCAAAACCGTACGCAGCTTCCTCATCACCGCCGTAGAACTGCTCACCGAAGCGGTGAATATCCTTGTGCTTCAGGTATTTCGCAAAGACGACTATGCGGTAAAATATGCCGTAGAACCCCTGCTCGACGGCGACGGTCCGCTGGGCGATCTTTCCGTTCGTCTGAAGCTAATTTACGGTCTGGGCGTACTCAGCCGGCCGGAGTATGAAGATGCGGAGCTTCTGATGGCGCTGCGGGAAGAGTTAAACCATGACGGTAATGAATACGCGTTCACCGACGACGAAATTCTTGGCCCGTTTGGCGAACTCCACTGCGTGACGGCACTCCCGCCGCCACCGCAGTTTGATACCTCAGACTCAGGTTTGCACGCAATGCAGATTCAGCGCTACCAGCAGATGGTACGCTCCACGATGGTACTTTCCCTGACCGAGCTGATTTCTAAAATCAGCTTAAAAAAAGCCTTTCAAAAATAAGCCCCTGCAGGCTTACTTCTCTTCCTGCTGCGGTCGATACAGCTGCCGATAATACGCCAGACGTTGCAGATACAGCTGCGCATTCTCCTGCGGTATTTCAGTAGGGACAACGTTGCGCGGTGGTGTTTTATTCAGATATTCGCGAAAAGCCTGGCTTGAAGCCATAAAATCGACCGTCTTATCAATAAGGGCCGAAACGTTCTCACCTATTTTCGCCATAATCTTCCCTCCTCCATGTATTAACCGCGCTCAGCCTGCGCGGTTGCTCATTTAAGTTTAGGATCGGTTGGGCGATTATATTGAGGAAAACGTGCTTCACTATGAACCCGTCAATAAAAAGCACCACGGCCGACCTTATCACTTAAAATTCCTTATTAATCAAAATAGTAGTATTTTCATTAGCTGAATAATACTTGCAACATTTGATTATTTATCTTCGATTAGTTGTGAATAATCCCGCTCTGCGCGCATACTATAGGATATTCATCCTATTTTTATCAGAAGCTATCCTATGAAAGAAGTCGAAAAAAACGAAATTAAACGCCTGAGCGATCGTCTGGACGCTATCCGCCACCAGCAGGCAGACCTGTCCCTGGTTGAAGCCGCCGACAAATATGCCGAGCTGGAGCAAGAGAAAGAAACGCTGGAAACCGAGATCGCGCGTCTGCGTGACGTCCACGGCCAGAAGCTGAGCAAAGAAGCGCAAAAGCTGGCGAAACTTCCTTTCCGTCGTGCTATCACCAAAAAAGAACAGGCCGACATGGGCAAGCTGAAGAAGAGCGTGCGCGGCCTGATCGTCGTTCACCCGATGACCGAGCTTGGCCGTGAAATGGGCCTGAAAGAGATGACGGGCTTCGCGAAGAGCGAGTTCTGATCTCCCACCGGGCAACATTCGCTTGCCCGGTCCTTCCCTTCCCCTCGAAATTGGCCCTACCAATTTCAGCCAGATCCTACCAGCACCTCACATTTCATTAAAATGTGCGTACAATACCGTTGCCAATAAATAACATTTGATTAACCATTCATTGTCATTACCCCTACACAACAATATTGGCAGGGCCACTTTTACACATAATGTGACCAGGAGATGAGCACAGACTCATTCCATTATGTCGGCGGCCCCCAGGAGACCTGCAATGAATCTCTGGCAACAGAACTACGACCCGGCCGGTAACATCTGGCTTTCCAGTCTGATCGCATCGCTCCCTATCCTGTTCTTTTTCTTCGCCCTGATTAAGCTCAAGCTGAAAGGCTATGTTGCGGCGTCATGGACGGTGGTGATCGCTCTGACGGTCGCCCTACTGTTTTACAAAATGCCAGTCGATCACGCTCTGGCTTCCGTGGTGTACGGCTTCTTCTATGGTCTGTGGCCAATTGCCTGGATCATTATCGCCGCGGTATTCGTCTATAAAATCTCGGTGAAAACCGGGCAGTTCGACATCATCCGCTCCTCAATACTCTCGATTACCCCGGACCAACGTCTGCAAATGCTGATTGTCGGTTTCTCCTTTGGCGCATTCCTCGAAGGGGCGGCAGGATTTGGCGCTCCGGTAGCGATTACCGCCGCACTGCTGGTTGGTCTGGGCTTTAATCCTCTGTACGCGGCAGGTTTGTGCCTGATCGTAAACACCGCTCCGGTCGCTTTTGGCGCAATGGGCATTCCGATTCTGGTTGCCGGTCAGGTTACCGGGCTGGATAGCTTCGAGATTGGTCAGATGGTGGGCCGTCAGTTACCGTTCCTGACCATTATCGTGTTGTTCTGGATTATGGCGATTATGGATGGCTGGCGCGGCGTAAAAGAGACCTGGCCTGCGGTGATGGTCGCTGGCGGCTCGTTTGCTATCGCGCAGTACCTCAGCTCTAACTTTATCGGGCCGGAACTGCCAGACATTATCTCGTCTCTGGTTTCGCTGGTCTGCCTGACGCTGTTCCTGAAACGCTGGCAGCCGGTACGCATCTTCCGCTTTGGCGATATGGGCGCTTCACAGGTCGATCAGACGCTGGCCCGCACCCACTATACCGCTGGACAGGTGGTCCGCGCCTGGTCTCCGTTCCTGTTCCTGACCGCCACCGTCACGCTGTGGAGCGTACCGCCGTTTAAAGCGCTGTTTGCGCCAGGCGGCGCGATGTACCACTGGGTGGTCAATATTCCGGTTCCGTACCTCGATAAGCTGGTTGCCCGTATGCCGCCGGTCGTACACGAAGCCACAGCCTACGCGGCGGTGTATAAATTTGACTGGTTCTCCGCAACCGGTACCGCGATTTTGTTTGCCGCCCTGCTGTCTATCGTCTGGTTGAAGATGAAGCCGTCCGCAGCGCTGCAGACTTTTGGCAGCACACTGAAAGATCTGGCATTACCTATTTACTCCATCGGAATGGTGCTGGCATTCGCGTTTATCTCAAACTACTCCGGGCTTTCATCAACCCTGGCGTTGGCCCTGGCACACACCGGCAGCGCGTTTACCTTCTTCTCACCGTTCCTCGGCTGGCTGGGGGTATTTCTGACCGGGTCCGACACCTCATCAAACGCACTGTTTGCCGCCCTGCAGGCTACGGCTGCTCAGCAAATCGGCGTTTCGGATGTGCTGATGGTGGCGGCAAATACCACCGGCGGCGTGACCGGCAAGATGATCTCGCCGCAATCTATCGCTATCGCCTGTGCGGCAGTGGGATTAGTGGGGAAAGAGTCTGACCTGTTCCGCTTTACCGTGAAACACAGCCTGATTTTCACCTGCATGGTGGGTGTGATTACCACGCTGCAGGCCTATGTCTTAACCTGGATGATTCCATGATAGTGATACCCAGACGCCTGTCAGACGAAGTCGCATCTCGTGTGCGGGCGCTGATTGAAGAACAACAGCTGGAAGCGGGCATGAAGTTGCCCGCTGAGCGCCAACTGGCCGTACAGCTCGGCGTATCGCGTAACTCGCTGCGCGAGGCGTTAGCAAAACTGGTCAGTGAAGGCGTACTGATTAGCCGCCGTGGCGGCGGGACGTTTATCCGCTGGCAGCATGAGGCCTGGTCTGAACAAAACATCGTTCAGCCGCTGAAAACCCTGCTGGCGGACGATCCTGATTACAGTTTCGATATTCTGGAGGCCCGCCACGCCATCGAAGCCAGTACCGCCTGGCACGCTGCCATGCGGGCCACCGCCGCGGATAAAGAGAAAATCAGGCTCTGTTTCGAGGCCACGCAAAGCGAAGATCCGGATCTCGCCTCGCAGGCTGACGTTCGCTTTCATCTCGCCGTTGCGGAAGCCTCACACAACGTGGTGCTGTTGCAGACCATGCGCGGTTTCTTCGACGTCCTGCAGTCTTCGGTAAAACAGAGCCGCCAACGTATGTACCTGGTACCGCCGGTATTTTCACAACTGACGGCGCAGCATCAGGCCGTGCTGGACGCCATTGTTGCCGGGGATGCCGACGGGGCGCGTAAGGCCATGATGGCGCACCTCAGTTTTGTCCACACCACAATTAAACGATTTGACGAAGATCAGGCCCGGCAGGCGCGTATTACTCGCCTGCCCGGTGATCCTGGTGAGAATAGCAGGGAGAACAACACATGATTATTTCAGCAGCCAGCGACTATCGCGCCGCAGCCCAGCGCATCCTGCCCCCCTTCTTGTTTCACTATATTGACGGCGGGGCGTATGCCGAGCACACCTTGCGCCGTAACGTGGCAGACCTGTCAGAGGTGGCGCTGCGCCAGCGCGTACTGAAGAATATGTCCGACCTGAGCCTGGAAACAAAGCTGTTCAACGAAACACTTTCCATGCCGGTAGCCCTCGCGCCTGTCGGCTTATGCGGCATGTACGCACGCCGGGGCGAGGTTCAGGCCGCCGCCGCCGCTGATGCCAAAGGCATTCCGTTTACGCTTTCCACAGTGTCCGTATGTCCGATTGAAGAAGTCGCCCCGACCATCAAGCGTCCGATGTGGTTCCAGCTGTATGTGCTGCGCGATCGCGGTTTTATGCGTAACGCACTGGAGCGCGCCAAAGCGGCGGGTTGCTCCACGCTGGTCTTTACCGTCGATATGCCAACGCCTGGCGCACGCTACCGTGATGCCCATTCCGGTATGAGCGGTCCAAATGCGGCACTGCGGCGCTACTGGCAAGCAGTCACTCATCCACAGTGGGCATGGGACGTTGGTCTGAACGGTCGCCCGCATGATTTAGGCAATATTTCGACTTATCTTGGCAAACCCACCGGCCTTGAAGATTACATCGGCTGGCTGGCGAATAACTTCGATCCGTCGATTTCCTGGAAAGACCTCGAGTGGATCCGTGAATTCTGGGATGGTCCGATGGTGATCAAAGGGATCCTCGATCCTGAAGATGCCCGCGACGCCGTACGCTTTGGCGCGGATGGCATCGTTGTCTCTAACCACGGTGGCCGTCAGTTAGATGGCGTGCTGTCTTCAGCTCGTGCGCTGCCCGCCATTGCCGATGCGGTGAAAGGCGATATTACCATTCTGGCTGATAGCGGGATCCGCAATGGTCTGGACGTTGTACGCATGATAGCGCTGGGCGCGGATAGCGTGCTGCTGGGGCGTGCTTATCTGTACGCGCTAGCGACCCACGGCCAGGCCGGTGTGGCGAATCTGCTGAACCTGATCGAGAAAGAGATGAAGGTGGCGATGACCCTGACCGGTGCGAAGTCGATTAGCGAAATCAGCCGTGATTCGCTGGTACAGGAACTGGGTAAGAGCCTGCCTGCCGCGCTGGCACCTCTGGTCCAGGGTAGCGCAGCGTAACAACATCCCCGTAAACCCCATTTTCTGAATGGTCGGACTGTTTTCAGCCCGACCATTTTTTATCCAAAAATAACGACTAGTTAACATTTACAACCAATTTATTTGACAACTTTTTATCCACCTGCCAAATGTATAGACAAGCTAATACAACAGCATTTTATACATATAACAACCATCATAACGGGCGAGGGTGACATGGCTTATTCCGGAAAAGTGAATATCCAGCAGGCGATAGATGACAGTGCTTTTTCGCGCTTCCACTGGGTCATTATTGTCCTGGGTTTTCTGGTTTTAGCCATTGACGGCTTCGATACGGCGGCGATGGGCTATATTGCCCCCACGCTTTCAGCCGACTGGGGCATCAAGAAACAAGATCTTGGACCGGTGTTAAGTGCCGCGCTATTGGGCCTCTCATTTGGTGCCCTGCTGGCCGGACCGATTTCCGATCGTATGGGTCGTAAGCGCGTCCTGGTCTTTTCCTGTCTGTTCTTTGGCCTCGCCAGTCTGGGAACCGCCTATGCCCAGACGCTGAATATGCTCACGTTTTGGCGCTTTCTCACCGGGCTTGGGCTTGGCGCGGCAATGCCCAATGCCATCACCCTGGTGTCAGAATTCGCCCCGAAACGCTGTCGTTCAATGGCGATTAACACCATGTACTGTGGCTTTCCATTAGGGGCTGCGGGCGGCGGCGTAATCTCCTCCTGGCTGATCCCTAACTACGGCTGGCACAGTGTTCTGCTTGCTGGTGCGATCGCCCCACTGGTCCTCACCGTACTGTTGGTGCTGTTCCTGCCGGAGTCGGTTAAGTATCTGGTTCACCGCGGTAAAGGGGTTGCACAGATCAAACGCATTGCTCAACGCTTTATGTCGGGAAGTCTGGAACAGGTTACCCAGTTTTATCTGGATGAAGACCGTATCACGGTCAAAAAAAGCAGCGTGGCACAGTTATTTAGTATGCCCTGGCTGCCGGGTACGCTGATGCTCTGGATGACCTACTTTATGGGGCTGGTTATCTATTACGTGCTGCTGAGCTGGATGCCAACGCTGATGCTGGGAATGGGCTATCCGCTGGCCGAATCCGCCTGGCTGACATCGCTGTTTACCTTTGGCGGTACGGCGGGGATCCTGCTGGCCGGTTGGTTAATGGACCGCTGGGAAGCCCATAAAGTGGTCTCACTTGGCTTTATTCTGACGATGCTGTTTGCCCTCGCTCTCGGGTTTGAACATAACCACATCATCTTGTTCGGCGCACTGATCTTCCTGATGGGGATTACCATGAACGGCGCGCAGTCCGGGCTGCAGACGCTGGCCGCCACGTTTTATCCAACCCACTGCCGTGCGACGGGCATTGCCTGGATGCAGGGCGTGGGCCGCTTCGGCGGCGTAGCCGGAACGATGATGAGCGCCCAGTTGCTTTCCCTGCAATGGCAGGCAGACAGTATCTTAATGTTCCTCAGCCTTCCGGCCCTGGTCGCTGCTGCCGCGACAATTTACAAGCTGCAACGCTATAAACCGCAGACGCTGACCGTCGCATAGTACCCGCTCTTTCTGCTATTCTGCCCCCCGTTATCAAGGGGGCAGTATGCTTAACATCGTTTTATTCGAACCAGAAATCCCGCCGAATACCGGCAATATTATCCGTCTTTGCGCCAACACCGGCTTTCGTTTGCATATTATAGAGCCAATGGGCTTTACCTGGGACGACAAGCGCCTGCGTCGCGCGGGGCTGGATTACCATGAATTTACCGCCGTGCTGCGCCACCCTGATTACGCCGCCTTCGTCGCCGCAGAACATCCGCAGCGCCTGTTTGCTCTGACCACCAAAGGTACGCCAGCGCATAGCGCGGTATACTATCAGGACGGGGATTATCTGATGTTTGGTCCGGAAACACGCGGTCTGCCAGCCAGCATCCTTGACGCGCTGCCGGCCGAACAAAAAATTCGTATTCCGATGATGCCAGACAGTCGCAGCATGAACCTGTCAAATGCGGTGTCGGTGGTGGTGTATGAGGCCTGGCGCCAGCTAGGGTATCCGGGCGCGGTACTGCGTAGCTGATGATTGTTGGATGGCGGCTAGCGCCTGATCCGACCTACATTAATTTGATGAAATTCATTTCGAGCGTTATCGGCGCAGACAGATTGAACACGGACTGCGCACAGTCACCGGAGCGTACACGCAATACGTGAGGATGACGAGCACAGCTCAGGTTCAATCTGCCAGGTAAGATAGCTCGAAATCAGATACCATCTCCATACTCAAAAGTATGATGTATCCCGTTGAAATGCTGATCCATATCCATGGACGGCTTATCGCTGTCAGGCTTGCCGACGATGCGTGCCGGAACGCCTGCTGCAGTGGTATGCGGGGGTACCGGCTGTAAAACGACGGAACCTGCGCCAATCTTCGCGCCGCGCCCGACTTCAATGTTGCCGAGAATTTTTGCTCCCGCGCCAATCATCACGCCTTCACGAATTTTCGGATGACGGTCACCGCCGGCTTTACCGGTCCCGCCCAGCGTGACGGATTGCAAAATAGAGACGTCGTTTTCAATCACGGCAGTTTCACCGACCACAATACCAGTGGCGTGATCGAGCATAATCCCACGGCCAATTTTTGCCGCCGGGTGAATGTCTACCTGGAAGCTAACGGACACCTGATTTTGCAGGAAGATCGCCAGCGCCTGACGCCCCTGATGCCACAGCCAGTGACCGATACGGTAGGCCTGAAGCGCATGAAAGCCCTTCAGATACAGAAGTGGGGTGGAATATTTATCGACAGCCGGATCACGCGTGCGTACCGCCTGAATATCACAGGCCGCTGAGGCAATCATTTCAGGATCGGCCGCGTAGGCCTCTTCCACGACTTCGCGAATGGCAATGGCGGGCATGATCGGAGAAGCGAGTTTATTCGCCAGCATATAGCTCAGCGCACTGCCGAGGTTTTCATGCTTGAGCAACGTTGCGTGATAAAAACTGGCCAGCATTGGCTCACATTCCGCCAGTGCCCGGGCTTCCGCTTTAATGTTTTTCCAGACGATATCCAGTTCTTCACACGGCATTGCGTACTCCAGAAGGTAGCAAAACGACCGACCCGTTCTTCGCGGGTCGGGTCGTTATATTCAACAGTTCCTTACAGCTAGTGGCGACTCAGCTCGTCCCTGCGTGCACGGCCTAATAACGTCAATGCTGCCTCGCGCGCGTTTTTTCCGCAATACAATACTTGATAAATTTCCTCGGTTATTGGCATCTCAACACCAAAACGGTGCGCCAATTCACGAACTTCTTTCGTATTGCGGTAGCCTTCAACCACTTGACCAATCTTGTCCTGCGCCCCCTGCACGTCCATCCCCTGGCCGAGCATCATGCCAAAACGACGGTTACGCGACTGGTTGTCGGTACAGGTCAGCACCAGATCGCCTAAACCCGCCATCCCCATAAAGGTGGCAGGATCGGCACCCAACGCCGCGCCAAGGCGAGACATTTCGGTCAGTCCACGGGTGATCAATGCGGTTCGCGCATTCGCGCCGAAACCGATGCCGTCAGACATCCCCGCGCCAATCGCAATGACGTTTTTCACCGCGCCGCCAAGCTGCACGCCAATGAAATCCGGATTGCTGTAAACGCGGAAGCTCTTGCCACAGTGCAGCAACTGCTGGAGATCGTCAGCAAAGGTGTCGTCCGTCGAGGCCAGAGAAATCGCCGTCGGCATGCCCGCCGCCAGCTCTTTGGCGAACGTCGGACCGGAGATAACCGCCAGTGGAATAGAATTCCCCAGCGCTTCACGCGCGACGTCCTGCAGCAGGCGTCCTGTTTCCGCTTCCAGACCCTTTGTCGCCCAGACCAGACGCGCGTCAGGACGCATCAGCGGTTTGATGTTGCGCAGCACTTCGCCAAAGACGTGGCTCGGCACCACCACCAGAATATTACGACTGGCGGCCAGCGCAGTGGCTAAATCACTTTCCAGGCGCAGCGTTTCGGGAAAAGGCACATCAGGGAGGAACGCGACGTTGCAGCGATCGTGCTCGAGGGTCGCGATATGTTTCGGATCATGGCCCCACAGGACAACCTGATGGCCATTTCTTGCCAGGGTGATGGCAAGAGCGGTGCCGTACGAGCCGGCACCAATCACAGTCATTGAAGCATTACTTTGGTTCATCAGGCATCCTGATGTTCTTCAGTACCTTCGCCAGCCTGCTGCTGTAAATAGTTCATGAACAGCGCATCAAAGTTGACCGGCGCAAGGTTCAGTTGCGGGAATGTACCGCGGGAAACCAGGCTGGTGATGCATTCGCGGGCATACGGGAACAGAATGTTCGGGCAGTATGCACCAAGGCAATGCGCCATCTGAGTCCCTTCAATACCACTGATGGAGAAAATACCGCCCTGCTGAACTTCACACAGGAACGCAGTTTCTTCACCCAGAGATGCCGTTACGGTGACACGCAGCACTACTTCATACACATCATCTGCCAGTTGGGTAGATGCGGTATCAAGATCCAGTTTAACCTCTGGCTGCCAATCTTTCTGGAAAACATGTGGTGCATTTGGCGCTTCGAAAGACACATCCTTGGTATAAATACGTTGGATCTGGAAAGCCATTTCAGTGTTATTTTGTTCTGACATGTTGAGAAAACCCTTTAGTGTTGTCCTTTAAATACTTCGGTACGCCTTAACGCAGCAGTGGATCCAGTCCACCACGTGCATCCAACGCATACAAGTCGTCACAACCACCAATGTGCTGTGCATCAATAAAAATCTGCGGAACCGTTGTACGGCCACTGCGCTTGATCATCTCTTCACGCTTCACGGCATCGCCGTCAATCGGAAGTTCCTGGAAACTCACACCCTTGCTGTTCAACAGCGCCTTTGCGCGATGGCAAAACGGGCAGGTCGCTTTGGTATAGATCTCAATATTGGCCATGACTTATCTCCAGTGTTCTTTTACCCTGAGGCATGAAAGAAGACGGGTAAATTACTTGCCGCGAACCAGTGGCAGATTCTCGCCACTCCAGCCCGCTACGCCGTCTTTCAGTACAGATACCTGCTCAAAACCGGCTTTAATCAGCGCAGTTGCTGAATCCTGGCACTGCATACCAGAGCCATCAACCACAATAACAGGTTTGTTTTTGTGTTTTTCCAGCTCACCAAAATTGTTGGCTTTGATTTCGCTCGGCAGCAGGTTAGTGGAGCCCGCGATATGGCCTTTGCGGAAGTCGTCGCGCTGACGTAAATCCACAATCACCGCATCTTCTTTGTTGATAAGACGAGTGGCTTCTCCGCGCGTAATTACCTTCACTTTCGAAGTCAGGCTCTTAAACGTGGTAAATAATACAGCCGCCAGTAACGCAATCCAGGCGATACTCAATACAGGGTGGCGACTAACAAATTGCATAATTTCTTGCATGGGGGGTAACAACTCCCGACTTAGTGATTAAAAAACCAGGAAAGGAGTATACCTGCGCGTTGGCGCAAATACAGCCAGAGCGTGCATTGGATTGCATTTTTGCGGGGCGCTACGGAAAAAAAAACGTAAATCCGCGCCCTCTGCGACACGCTCTGGTCGATTATTTGATCTTCTGGGGCTATTTTATCGATTCAGCTGTAGTAAAATTACGCAATTATTTTTGTCTATTGAGTGTGAGGTTGTCGCAATGTCGGTTTCTAAAAAACCTATGGTACTGGTGATTCTGGATGGCTATGGCTATCGTGAAGACAGCCAGGATAACGCCATCTTTAATGCCAAAACCCCGGTAATGGATGCTCTGTGGGCAAAACGTCCGCATACCCTGATTGATGCCTCTGGCCTGGAAGTCGGCCTGCCCGATCGCCAGATGGGCAACTCCGAAGTGGGTCATGTCAACCTGGGCGCGGGCCGCATCGTGTATCAGGACCTGACCCGTCTGGATGTTGAAATTAAAGAACGGACTTTCTTCGCTAACCCAGTGCTGACCGATGCGGTCGACCAGGCAAAAAATAGCGGCAAAGCGGTTCACATCATGGGCCTGCTCTCTGCTGGCGGCGTTCACAGCCACGAAGATCACATCATGGCGATGGTAGAAATGGCAGCTGAACGCGGTGCTGAGAAAATCTATCTGCACGCTTTCCTTGATGGCCGTGATACCCCGCCGCGCAGCGCTGAACATTCGCTGCAGAAATTCGAAGAGAAATTTGCCGCGCTGGGCAAAGGCCGCGTAGCGTCCATCATCGGTCGTTACTACGCCATGGACCGCGACAACCGTTGGGATCGCGTTGAACAGGCTTATGACTTGATGACGCTGGCAAAAGGCGAGTTCCAGTTCGCTACGGCTGTTGAAGGCCTGCAGGCTGCTTATGCCCGCGACGAAAACGACGAATTCGTGAAAGCGACCGTGATCCGTGCTGAAGGCCAGGCTGAAGCCGCCATGGAAGACGGCGATACGCTGATTTTCATGAACTTCCGTGCTGACCGTGCGCGTGAAATCACCCGTGCGTTTGTTAACGCTGACTTCGACGGCTTCGCCCGTAAGAAAGTCGTTAACCTCAACTTTGTGATGCTGACCGAATACGCAGCCGACATCAAAACGGCTGTTGCTTACCCACCAGCGTCTCTGGCCAACACCCTTGGCGAGTGGATGGCGAAGAATGACAAAACGCAGCTGCGTATTTCCGAAACTGAAAAATATGCCCACGTGACCTTCTTCTTTAACGGCGGCGTAGAAGAGCCGTTCAAAGGCGAAGATCGCATCCTGATCAATTCGCCGAAAGTCGCGACCTACGATCTGCAGCCGGAAATGAGCTCTGCTGAGCTGACCGAGAAGCTGGTTGCTGCGATTCAGAGCGGAAAATACGACACCATCATTTGTAACTACCCGAACGGCGACATGGTTGGTCACACCGGGGTGATGGAAGCTGCGGTTAAAGCGGTTGAAGCGCTGGATCACTGCGTTGAGCAGGTGACTAAAGCGGTTGAATCCGTTGGCGGCCAACTGCTGATCACCGCGGACCACGGTAACGCAGAGCAAATGCGCGATCCGTCCACCGGTCAGGCGCATACAGCACACACCAACCTGCCCGTTCCGCTGATTTATGTCGGTGGTAAAAACGTCAAAGCAGTTGAAGGCGGCAAACTTTCTGATATCGCCCCGACGATGCTGACGCTGATGGGTATGGAAATCCCGCAAGAGATGACTGGTAAGCCGCTGTTCATCGTGGAATAATCCCTCCCCATGAGGGGAAAGGCGATTAATACCATCACTTGGGCCGTGAAACTGCGAAAGCTTTCAGTCAGGCCCTTGTTCTACGCCAGCGCGCTTAGCGCTGGCGTATTGCTGTGCGCCTTTTCCGCCCACGCGGACGAGCGCGATCAGCTCAAATCTATTCAGGCTGATATCGCGGCAAAAGAACGCGCGGTACGCCAACAACAACAACAACGCTCCACTCTCCTCGCTCAACTTAAAGCTCAGGAACAGGCCATCGCCGTTGCCGCCAGGCAACTACGCGAAACGCAAAACTCGCTGGCGCAGCTGAATGCGCAAATCACTGAGATGAATGCCGCCCTCGCGAAGCTGGAAAAACAGCGGGCTGCGCAAGAGCGTAGCCTGGCAGCCCAACTTGACGCAGCGTTTCGCCAGGGCGAACACACTGGTATTCAGCTCATTCTGAGCGGGGAAGAGAGCCAGCGCGGGCAACGCCTGCAGGCCTATTTCGGCTATCTGAACCAGGCGCGGCAGGAAACCATCGCGCAGTTGAAACAAACCCGCGAAGAGGTCGACTCGCAAAAAGCCGAGCTGGAAGATAAGCAGAGCGAACAGCAGACGTTGCTGTACGAACAGCGCGCTCAGCAGGCTAAGCTGGAGCAGGCGCGTAATGAACGCAAGAAGACGCTCTCGGGTCTGGAGTCATCGATTCAGCAGGGTCAGCAGCAACTGGGCGAAATGCGCGCCAACGAATCACGCCTGCGCAACAGCATTGCTCGCGCCGAAGCCGCAGCCAAAGCACGCGCGGAACGTGAAGCACGTGAGGCGCAGGCCGTACGTGACAAACAAAAGGATGCGTCACGGAAAGGCTCAACCTACAAGCCAACCGAAAGCGAAAAATCACTGATGTCCCGTACCGGCGGTTTAGGTTCCCCACGCGGCCAGGCATTCTGGCCCGTTCGTGGTCCAACGCTACATCGTTATGGCGAACAGTTGCAAGGTGAGCTACGTTGGAAGGGGATGGTTATTGGCGCATCCGAAGGCACCGAAGTTAAAGCCATTGCCGATGGTCGCGTCATTCTGGCGGACTGGTTGCAGGGCTACGGCCTGGTGGTCGTCGTTGAGCACGGTAAAGGCGATATGAGCCTGTACGGTTATAACCAGAGCGCGCTGGTCAGCGTCGGTACGCAGGTTCGCGCCGGGCAGCCTATTGCACTTGTGGGTAGCAGCGGCGGACAGGGCAGGCCGGCACTCTATTTCGAAATTCGTCGCCAGGGTCAGGCGGTCAATCCACAGCCGTGGTTGGGAAGATAAGTTTTGCCTCAATTTCGTCGTCTATTATTCTCTCTCGCCAGCGTGCTGGCCTTCGCAACACCTGTTTTTGCTGGCAAACTTGCCATCGTTATTGATGATTTCGGCTATCGTCCACACACCGAAAATCAGGTTCTGGCGATGCCTTCCACCCTCTCCGTTGCCGTTCTGCCTAATGCCCCACACGCGCGTGAAATGGCGATTAAAGCGCATAACAGCGGGCATGAAGTTTTAATCCATCTGCCGATGGCGCCGCTGAGCAAACAGCCGTTAGAGAAAGATACTTTGCGCCCGGAAATGAGCAGCGAAGAGATTGAGCGGATTATTCGCGATGCGGTAAGTAAAGTACCGAATGCGGTCGGACTGAACAACCATATGGGCAGCGCGATGACCTCCAGCCTGTTCGGCATGCAGAAGGTGATGCAGGCGCTGGAACGCTACGATCTCTACTTCCTGGACAGTATGACCATCGGCAACAGTCAGGCAATGCGCGCAGCATCAGGAACCGGCGTGAAGGTTATCAAACGCAAAGTCTTCCTGGATGACACGCAAAACGAAGCCGATATTCGCCGTCAGTTTAATCGGGCCGTTGAGCTTGCGCGCCGCAACGGTTCAGCAATTGCCATTGGGCATCCTCACCCTTCGACGGTTCGCGTCCTGCAGCAGATGCTTTATAACCTGCCTGCGGACATTACGCTGGTTCGCCCAAGCAGCCTGCTCAATGAACCACAGGTAGACACCTCCAGACCAAACCTTACACCGCCGAAGAATGGTAAACCTGATGCGCCACGTAATCCTTTCCGCGGGGTGAGATTATGCAAACCGAAGCAGCCGTTAGAGCCGGTTTACGCCAGCCGCTTCTTCAGCGTGCTCGGTGAAAGCATCACCCAAAGCACGCTGGTGCAGTACATGCGCCTGCAATGGCAGGGCTGGGGGAATACATCCTCACCCAGCGCTATGAACGCTAACGTAAATTAAGCGTTTTACGGGCAATACGAGAGGGCGAGGATGTTTTATCGCGCCATTTCCAGAGGCGGAATGACCATAGCAGCGCCTGGTACAAAACTTTGGCGCTGCGTACGTTAGTAATCATGCGTTTATACATACCAGAGACAAAAATCTCTGCAATCATGCGTTGACGAATATGGACATCCGGCTCTTTGCGTACTGCGTGGCAAACGCGCAATGCTTCATAGGTTATTTGCTGATGAAATTCCGGATAAATAGTAATCCGCCCCGCATATTCACGATTCAACTTATCCAATAACCGTGTAATTTTAATATAGTGGCGTTGGTAATTGAGATTTTTTAAGCCTTGTCTTTTAAGACGGCTAACTGATTGATCGTGTAAGAAGTATTTATACAATGATTGCTCGGTATATCGCACACGTTTGGCGTTAAACATAAACTCCGTCGTCCATACAATATCCTGATGATGCAACCCTGGAATAAACGCTATCTTGTTTTTCTCGATAACATCTCTGCGATAAACCCCCATCCAGACCACATGCGTCCAACGGCGTGAAGCCAATGCCATACGTAACCAGTCGGGGCCGGTCAATACACCCGTAGACCGCAGACGGTCCGTCGGTATTGATTGCCAGGTGTCCCCCGTTTCGAAAATGCACCAATCAGAATTGCACTGTGCCAGATCCAGGTCATCCTGAAGCGCCATGGTCATCAGGGTTTCATACATATTGGGATAAACCAGGTCATCGGCATCGACAAATGCAACATAATCCCCTCTGGCCACTTCCAGACCACGATTACGCGCGACAGATGCCCCGGCGTTAGCCTGATGTAACAACCGGACATGGGAATAGTTATCAGCATAATGTCTTGCAATATCAACAGAGTTATCCGTTGAACCGTCATCCACAATAATGATCTCTATCGCACCCCATGTCTGTGCGATCAAAGATTCCATGCAATCCCGAAAACTATCACCCGCGTTATACAACGGAATAATAACACTCAACATATTTGTGTGGTTTCTCATCAGATAACCCAAGTTTGTCAGTACACTGATGACTTTTACTACAGTTTCATTAAGGAATTATTAAGGTTAGAACGTTTAATTTTCAGAAGCGCCGCAGCGAAAGCAACCAGTATGGGAAAATGCCATGCGGCGCCTGAGTTCAGCGGCCTGTGATAGCTCAGATCGTCTACATATTGAGGGACACAACCTGTATACTATATCCCTGTAAATACACTGATATTGAGGAAAGTGATGGCCATCAGTAAGACACATGAAAAAGGTTATACGGTCTATTGCAAAGAGACAAAAAAAGACCTTAAGTCACTGATGAATAAGTATATAAACAAAGAAATCAGTGGCAAACCACTGAGCAGTGGTGACGCCATGCGCAGTGTAGAACTGGTCGAGTACAACTCACAAAAATTTATCATCAAAAACGACCGTGAAGTTGATCCTCGATTTGAGAAAAAAATGCAGAATTTTATCTCCGGCCCCTTTTATTCCAGGCTCATCAAGAAGCTGGACACTCTCTCCCCGGAAATGCGCGCCTGTACAGCCGATCTCTACTATGCCGCTGAAAAAGTACGCCTTCGTCAGTGTCATGATGTTTATATTATTCATGAATATGTTGAAGGCACTCCTTTGAAAGAAATTAACCATAAGAATGCCGATGAAGTGAAGCAGTGCGTTCTGCGCCTTCACAAAGCCGGGTTGGCATCTAATGATATCCACCCTGGAAATTTCATTCGTACGCCAGGCGGTGAATTAAGAATAATTGACTTATCCTGTAAGGGAAATATGAAGGTTTGCCAGGCTAATGACATTTTAGCATTGCAGCGAAAATATCATATTAACATCAAAGGAAAAGGGTTAATCTATAAGCTCATCTGGCTCAAAGAAGCGACAAGAACTTTATCCAGAAAGCTTCGTGGCAAATAGTATTTATTATTTATACGGCCAGAATAAAGAATCTGGCCGTTGGTAGCATTTAATACAAGTCGAGCATTCAATCCCAGCTCAGAATCACTTTCCCTGACTGGCCCGAGCGCATCGCGTCAAAGCCCTGCTGGAATTCATCTATGGAGAATCGATGGGTGATGATCGGCGACAAATCCAGACCAGACTGAATCAATGCGGCCATCTTGTACCAAGTCTCAAACATCTCACGACCGTAGATACCTTTAATAAACAATCCCTTAAAGATAACTTTAGTCCAGTCGATGGACATGTCTGATGGTGGAATACCCAGCATAGCAATACGGCCACCGTGGTTCATGGTGTCCAGCATGGCACGAAACGCTGGCGGCGCGCCGGACATCTCCAGACCGACATCAAACCCTTCGGTCATGCCCAGTTCAGCCATCACGTCGGTCAGACTCTCTTTCGACACGTTGACCGCGCGAGTGATGCCCATTTTACGCGCCAGTTCAAGGCGATACTCATTAACATCGGTAATCACCACGTGGCGTGCGCCAACGTGCCTGGCAACCGCTGCCGCCATAATACCGATTGGACCCGCGCCGGAAACCAGCACATCTTCCCCAACCAGATCGAACGACAGCGCCGTATGCACCGCATTACCGAACGGATCGAAGATAGACGCCAGGTCGTCAGAGATGTTGTCCGGAATTTTAAACGCGTTAAATGCCGGGATCACCAGGTACTCTGCAAAGCAGCCAGGACGGTTTACGCCAACACCGGTCGTATTGCGGCACAGGTGAGTACGTCCACCGCGGCAGTTACGGCAATGCCCGCAGGTGATATGACCTTCGCCTGAAACGCGATCGCCGATTTTAAAACCTTTAACTTCCTGGCCGATGCCAACAACTTCGCCGACATATTCATGTCCAACGACCATCGGTACCGGGATGGTTTTTTGCGACCATTCATCCCAGTTATAAATGTGAACGTCAGTCCCGCAGATGGCTGTTTTACGGATTTTAATCAGCAAATCGTTATGGCCGACTTCCGGTTCAGGAACGTCGGTCATCCAAATGCCCTCTTCCGCTTTCAGTTTGGATAACGCTTTCATTTCACATCCTCAGGCAATAACGCCCAGTTGTTTACCAATGCGTGTGAACGCCTCAACAGCACGCGTAATCTGCTCAGGGGTATGCGCCGCAGACATCTGGGTACGAATACGCGCCTGACCTTTTGGAACCACCGGATAGAAGAATCCAGTAACGTAAATCCCCTCTTTTTGCAGCGCGCGGGCGAACTCTTGCGCCACTACCGCATCCCCCAACATGACCGGGATAATTGCGTGATCCGCTCCCGCTAACGTAAAGCCTGCGGCAGACATTTGCTCGCGGAACTGACGTGCGTTCGCCCACAGGCGATCGCGCAGCTCGCTGCCTGCTTCGACCATCTCCAGCACTTTAATGGAGGCAGAAACAATTGCAGGAGCCAATGAGTTGGAGAACAGATACGGACGGGAACGCTGACGCAGCCACTCAACAACCTCTTTGCGCGCTGCGGTATAACCGCCAGATGCGCCGCCGAGCGCTTTACCCAGCGTACCAGTGATGATGTCCACACGCCCCAGCACATCACAGTATTCATGTGAGCCACGACCATTTTCGCCGACAAAGCCGACAGCATGGGAATCATCAACCATGACCAGCGCGTCGTATTTATCCGCCAGGTCACAAACGCCTTTCAGGTTAGCAATCACACCATCCATAGAGAACACGCCATCGGTGGCGATCAGGATATGACGGGCTCCCGCTTCACGCGCTTCTTTCAGGCGCGCTTCCAGTTCGACCATGTCGTTGTTGGCGTAACGGAAACGCTTTGCTTTACACAAGCGAACACCGTCAATGATAGAAGCGTGGTTGAGCGCATCTGAGATAATCGCATCTTCTGCGCCCAGCAGCGTTTCAAACAGGCCGCCGTTGGCGTCAAAGCAGGAAGAGTAAAGGATGGCATCTTCCATACCGAGGAATGCCGCCAGTTTTTGCTCCAGTTGCTTATGGCTGTCCTGGGTACCGCAAATAAAGCGGACCGAAGCCATACCAAATCCGTGAGAATCCATACCTGCTTTTGCAGCTGCAATCAGTTCCGGGTGGTTAGCCAGCCCCAGATAGTTGTTCGCACAAAAGTTAATAACGTGGCTTCCGTCCGCCACGGTGATATCCGCCTGCTGGGCAGACGTAATAATGCGCTCTTCTTTAAACAATCCTTCCGCACGTGCGGTTTCGAGATCGTTCGTTAACTGTTTGTAAAAATCCCCACGCATTTCAATTCTCCAGACTGGGCAAATTTCAGCACATATTACCCAAAGCTATACGCTGATACGAGATGACGCATCATCACTTCTTCAAAATGAAGCATAAATCACGTGTACCCACATAACCTCTCAGGAATGACAGACCTAGCATCACAACCTGACTTACGTTGTCGCGTCATCAATGACCTGAGACACTGATGACGGTGCTGTAGTAAATCCTGCCATAGCAAAGGCCTTATTAACCTTAATGATATAGTTGTCTTCGTAGAATTCCTCAATCGCCTGCTGAATCTGCTCGCCGGCAGGCAACGCTTTTCCATCAACAATTCCTTGTAGCAAGGAAACAAATTTTTCCGGTTCATCAGTAGGGTATAAATTACCGTTTATCCCTTCTTTGATAATGTCTGCAGGCCCCGTTTCACAATTAGAACTAATGGCATAAACACCGTGAGCGCTGGCTTCAACCAGAACCATAACGAAACCTTCAAAATGAGAAGTTAGTAGCAGGCAAGTGGTATTTTTTAGGGTATTTTGGATATATTTCCATGGTGATTTCTGCCAACCATGCCAGTGAATATTCCCACTAATCCCCAATGTTTCAGCAAATGCCGTTAAGGTATCAACATCAGGGCCGGTGCCGATAATATCTAAGGACCACTTCCCTTGTAGTTTAACCAACCCGTTGAAAAGACCACGTACATTTTTCTGTCCATCTGCCACAACCCTGCCTACATACACAAACCGGGCATGCTTCTCAGGGGTAGGGATACGGATATCGCATCGCGTAACGGGATTGTAAATCGTTGCAATAGTGTTTTTTTCTATTCCCATCTCAATGAGTTGCTGAGTTATCCCTGAGCTAATTGAAAGATGATAGTCAGCTTTATTAATGTACTTGATTTTTTTCTTGTAATTATTTTTGTAGAAGTTAAAAATAGAGAAGTGAAACCATGAAAATATTTTAACCTGCTTGCTTGTATATTTTCTTGCAACGTGACTGATGTAACATGATAGCGTATCCAAGGATATAATTATATCTGGACTTTCCTGAAGAATAATTTTTCGCAAACCATAAGCAAAACTTAGCCTTCTTAATTTAGTTATTTTTATATTAGAAGAAAGATGACAATAGCGCTGCCCCGTGAGCCAGTCATTATTGACATTGCTATTATTATTTTTCTTAAAAAAAACAAAGGAGACATCAATATCAGGGTCTTGCATCCGCAGCAGCTTCACCAGATTAACACATACCGTCTCCATACCGCCAAGGCCACTGGTTTCATAACCTGTAATAATTATCTTCTTAAGTTGCATATATTATTTTCATTCCAACGACTATTGTTGTCCCCAACACAGTGCTTTACCTTGCTTATTCATTCGTTGGTAGCTCCGAAAAAGCCGACACCGCGCGCCTAAACACCCATTCACGAATATGAATCATACACTACCATGCCCTAACTATTTCAATTAAGAATGACTGAAGCAATAATCAATACACATGTCACACGCCACATCGCGCGACGTACTGCTGAAGCCGAAGCCATGTAGTGATATGATTACAGACATTAGTGTCTGAGATTGTCTCTGACTCCAAAATTCGAAGGTTACATTTATGATCATCGTTACCGGCGGCGCGGGCTTTATCGGCAGCAACATCGTCAAGTCATTGAATGATAAAGGCATCACCGACATCCTGGTGGTGGACAACCTTAAAGATGGCACCAAGTTTGTTAACCTGGTGGATCTGAATATTGCTGACTACATGGACAAGGAAGACTTCCTGATCCAGATTATGGCCGGAGAAGATTTCGGCGATATCGAAGCGATTTTCCACGAAGGCGCATGCTCCTCCACTACCGAGTGGGACGGCAAGTATATGATGGATAACAACTATCAATACTCCAAAGAGCTGCTGCACTATTGCCTGGAGCGTGAAATTCCGTTCCTGTATGCGTCCTCTGCCGCCACCTACGGCGGTCGCACTTCTGATTTCATCGAATCCCGTGAATATGAGAAACCGCTGAACGTTTACGGCTACTCAAAATTCCTGTTCGACGAGTACGTTCGTCAGATCCTGCCAGAAGCCAATTCTCAGATTGTTGGCTTCCGCTATTTCAACGTCTACGGACCGCGTGAAGGCCATAAAGGCAGCATGGCGAGCGTCGCTTTCCACCTCAACACCCAGCTCAACAATGGCGAAACACCAAAACTGTTCGAAGGCAGTGAAAACTTCAAGCGTGATTTCGTTTACGTAGGCGATGTGGCTGCGGTGAACCTGTGGTTCCTGGAAAACGGGGTTTCCGGCATCTTTAACCTTGGTACCGGTCGTGCGGAATCTTTCCAGGCCGTTGCCGATGCAACGCTTGCGTACCACAAAAAAGGCAGCATTGAGTACATCCCATTCCCGGAAAAACTGAAAGGTCGCTATCAGGCGTTTACCCAGGCCGATCTGACTAATCTGCGCGCTGCGGGCTATGACAAGCCGTTTAAAACCGTTGCTGAAGGTGTAACGGAATATATGGCCTGGCTGAACCGCGACGCGTAAGTATGAAAATTTTGGTGGTAGGCCCGTCCTGGGTGGGCGACATGATGATGTCGCAAAGTCTCTATCGCACGCTTAAGGCGCGCTATCCCCAGGCGATAATCGACGTGATGGCACCTGCATGGTGCCGTCCGTTATTGTCGCGCATGCCTGAAGTTAACGAAGCTATCGCCATGCCGCTGGGACACGGCGCGCTGGAGATCGGCGAGCGGCGTAAACTCGGTCATAGCCTGCGTGAAAAACGCTATGACCGCGCCTATGTGCTGCCTAACTCGTTTAAATCCGCGCTGGTACCGTTCTTTGCTGGCATTCCCCATCGTACCGGTTGGCGTGGTGAAATGCGCTACGGCCTGCTAAACGATGCGCGCGTGCTGGATAAAGATGCCTGGCCGCTGATGGTCGAACGCTATGTAGCCCTGGCCTATGATAAAGGCGTAATGCTGTCAGCTAAAGATTTGCCGCAGCCTCTGCTATGGCCGCAGTTGCAGGTAAGCGAAGGTGAAAAGTCCCTGACCTGTCGCCAGTTTTCCCTTTCTGCCGAACGCCCCATCATCGGCTTTTGCCCTGGTGCGGAATTTGGTCCAGCGAAACGCTGGCCACATTACCACTACGCAGACCTGGCGAAGCAACTGATCGATGAAGGCCATCAGATTGTGCTTTTTGGCTCTGCAAAAGACCATGACGCCGGAAATGAGATCCTGGCGACGCTGAGCGTTGATCAGCAGGCCTGGTGCCGTAATCTGGCGGGCGAAACACAGCTGGAGCAGGCCGTCATTCTGCTCGCCGCCTGCAAAGCGGTGGTCACCAACGACTCTGGATTAATGCACGTTGCCGCAGCGTTGAATCGACCTCTGGTAGCGTTATATGGCCCCAGCAGCCCGGATTTTACTCCGCCGCTTTCACACAAGGCGCGCGTGATTCGCTTGATTACGGGCTATCACAAAGTACGCAAGGGAGATGCAGCAGAAGGCTATCATCAGAGCCTGATTGACATCACACCCCAGCGCGTGCTGGAAGAACTTAACGACCTGTTGTTACAAGAGGAAGCCTGACGGATGCGGGTATTGATCGTTAAAACATCGTCTATGGGCGATGTACTGCATACGTTACCGGCATTAACCGATGCGCAGCAGGTCATGCCGGATATTCAATTTGATTGGGTAGTGGAAGAAGGCTTCGCGCAGATCCCATCCTGGCATGCAGCCGTTGACCGGGTTATTCCAGTGGCGATCCGCCGCTGGCGTAAAGACTGGTTTTCAGCGCCGATTAAAGCCGAGCGTAAAGCCTTTCGCGATGCGGTGCGTTTACAGCAGTATGACGCGATAATTGATGCGCAGGGTCTGGTAAAAAGCGCGGCGTTGGTTACGCGTCTGGCACGTGGCATCAAGCATGGTATGGACTGGAGCACGGCGCGCGAACCATTGGCGAGCCTGTTTTATAATCGCAAACATCACATTGCCAAACAGCAGCACGCGGTAGAACGTACGCGTGAATTGTTCGCCAAAAGTCTGGGATATTCCAGGCCCCAGTCGCAGGGTGATTACGCTATCGCTCAGCATTTTCTGAAAGAACGTAATGCTGATGCGGGCCAGTATGCCGTATTTCTGCATGCCACAACGCGTGATGATAAGCACTGGCCAGAAGCCAACTGGCGGGAGCTAATTGGCTTGTTAAATAACGCTGGCATACGTATTAAACTGCCATGGGGTGCTCCTCATGAAGAAGCACGAGCCAGACGACTGGCAGAAGGATTTGATTACATAGACGTTTTACCGCGTATGAGTCTTGGGGATGTAGCCCGGATATTAGCCGGCGCTAAGTTTGTGGTATCCGTTGATACCGGATTAAGCCACTTAACCGCTGCACTGGATCGGCCGAATGTTACACTATATGGCCCTACGGACCCGGGGTTGATTGGGGGATACGGGAAGAACCAGGTCACATGTCGTGCCCCGGAAGGAAAGCTTGCTATGCTTGAACCCACTCAGGTTTATTCTCATATAGCGCTGCTGTAATTATTCAGGTATCGCAGATATGTTAATTTCGTTCTTATACAATCGCTTTGCTATTTAACATATCTGCAGCTGGCTAAAACTATGCACCATATCGTATTTCATCCACGATTAAGCATTGTTGCATTCATCTACTTCCACCAACATAATCCAAGAATAATTCGTCGGGTATGCCAGTATGAGGATGAAATCTTACGTCTGAAAATTGATTTCTGCTTTTTCTTGTGACTCTTTATCTCTTTACGATCTTTCTCTAACCAGCTCTCGGCTAACTCTTCAGGGTGACGGACAAAGTTTGCCAAGTATATATCAGAAAAATAGCCCTGGCGCATCAGATATGCCCATTCATCGATGATGAAAAAGTTATTTTCAAAACGGGAAACAAGTTTTTGAGCTGTTACAGAATTCATTAAATAACCGCAAGCTCGCAAAACATATCCATGACCAAATATGACTTTGCCGAAGGTCTGTCCACCAATTTTCTTGAGTTTAACCAAATTTAAGACAACTTTATTCTTATACCTTAAACCATCCTGTCCACCAAGTAGGTATAAGGCGTCTTTATTGAGAACACTTTCATCGACAGTCGATATAAATTCCTTAAAATTCTGATCGATAATTGCGTCATCCTCAAGAATACAAACCCAATCTTGTCCACTCTGCCCAAACTGTTTAAATGCCTTCATATGACTTAGCGAGCAACCCAGTTCACCATCAGTAGGCGTATGGTTTTCCCTGTGCTGAAAGTCAGTTAAAGGTATATTGAGTTTTTCTTCGGCAGACAAATTTTTCCCATAGATAGCATCAACGAACGAATACTCGATATTTAATTTATTCATTATATCTGATACGCGTTTTCGTCGGGTATCGTCAAAAGGAAGCGAAATGACCAGCACATGCATGAGTTCAAACCCTCTAATACAATTAAGCCAACACTGTCATCGTGAAATAAAAATCAACAATTACTGGCCAGCTGAATAAACTTAATTAACTATTCTATGTAGCTATGCAAAGTCTATTGCTTCATATTTATAGTTTATTTTTTGATGTATGATTAATAATTTTATCAGTTTTTCTTGCATAGGTTGAAAAGAAATCTGACTCATCACGAATAATCTTATTAATATCTTTTTTAAAGTATATCTTCAAAAATCTGAAGTAGTCTCTTTGCGTTAGCCCGATGTTTAACGAGGAGAAGTACAAACCAATCAGATCTTTATTACGCCAACGAATAGGAACCGCATTTCTTATCTGAGCTCGGTGCAGATCAATAACCGACAGTTTGAATGTTTTATCCTCAAAATTGGCCGGTTGATGCAATAAGAAGTGACAGAGATAGCAATCACGGTGATTAACACCTCCCTGATGCATCCTTCTGACCATAATGGCAAGACGCTCAATTAATGCCATTTTAATTTTTCGCGAAGGTGGATTCACCAACCAATCTGCGCAATAGTCTTCCAGGCTAACCGCCGGACTCAGATCTTCAGTTATAATAAATGAGATACGGTTGAGCGGATTTATACCTTGTTGCCCGAAACCAACACCGTGCATTGTATCAACATCCAGTTCCTGCAAACGGTGTATAGCATTCCATTCTCTATCAGCTCCGAGTACCGGCAAACGTAAAGAGAATAAGTTTTTTATAACTTCCTTCAAGTTAGTTCCCTGGTGCCATTTCAGGAAATAGCTTTTACCTGCAATCTCAAACCTTATCGTTCTACGCGTTTCGAGCTGTCTAAATGTTTCTCCCTGCAGCTTCTGCACTTCAGAAAAAGCATCTTTCCCTTTCCACAAGGATAAAAATGGTTCTTTTAACTCAACCATGGGCACCACCTATAATAATATCAGCTGCTTTCTCAGGTAGACTATAAAGGTCTTGAGTATCAGCAAAGTGTTGTGCATTATCTTTCCATGCTTTTCTCTGCCCTGAGTCAGTTAAAGAAAAATAAACAGCTTCATTTAATAATTTTTGTTCAAACGGTTCATCAATAACAATGCCACACTCAGCATCTTTAACATAATGAGCATATCCGCAAACTGCAGTTGTTATGACAGGTAAACCTGCTGCAATTGCTTCAACCAGCACGATCCCTGCGGCTTCCTGGTATGCCGGATGAATCAATAGATCGGCCGTTGCCATTAACTCTGAGACATCATTACGGCCAGGGAAGAACTTGATATTGTCAGCAACACCATACTCTGTTGCCAGCTTTATATAGCGATCAGGCTTATCCTGACCCACAACAAACAGAATCGTTTGTTTGCGGACAGCTTCCGGTAAGGAAGCGATCGCCTTGATAGTTCTGTCAACCCCCTTACGGGTAAAATCAGAACCAATTTGTATAATTAAATACTGGGAATCACTGATATCATTTTCTTTCCTGAAGTAAGCTCTACAATTTGTTGGCTGAGAACTGTATTTTCTGTCAGGATAAATCCCCGGCGGAAGGATATGGAAACGCGCTGGCTCAGTATGATAGTGCTTCTGAAAATCCGCAATTTGCTTATCTGTTAGCATCAACAGCTGTGTTGATTTTCCCTCAGCAAATGTTGCTTTCTCAAAGGCGGCATAATGCCGGTATCGTGGTGTCAGACGATAGAGCAAACCTTTTTCTTGCGCGACTTTTTCTGCGTAGCAAACATCAGCAGCATAATAAACATCTAATCCAGGCATTTTATTGAACCCAACGATCCGGTCTGCTGGATTACTCTCAAGGTGTTTACTTACCCACCGATGATACTCAGCATTTTTCCCGTTATTGGAGCATGACCTAACAGGAACAATGATGATCTCCAGGCCGTCTGGAATATTTCCCTGCCATGATTGTGTGTAAACCCGAACATGATGTCCATGTGATGCGACCGTCGACGCTATACGCAAAAAATCACGCTGTAACCCACCAAAAGGGAAATATTTATACAAACAGAAAGCAATAACCATTTTATATATCCGGATGCTTTATTAATCGAGTTTAGATAACCGTAACGCTATGGCTGCTATCACGTCTTCCGCAGGTATAGCAGATAAATATTTCTTACTTCGATCAAGTTTTTCACGCATAGGCATTGGTTGGTAATCACCAGCCCAAAATTGAACCACATCATCAGACCATGGTCGCCAGGCGATATGATCGGTGGCACCGAAAAGACAAATGATGGGGGTTTTAACAGCTGCAGCAATATGAATAGGGGCAGAGTCGACACCAATAAAAAGTACAGCATGATCAATTAATGCAGCAAGCTCAGGGAATGTTGTCTTCCCGGCAATTTCAGTTAAAGGTTTAGTTTCACATGCCCTGGCAATCTCATCGACGCAGGCAATATCGCTGGCACCAGGTCCAGAAGTCAGTACAACCTGATACCCCAAATGATGTATCGCATCAATCACCAGGGAGAATCTATCATTCTCCCACGACTTGAATTCTTGTCTCGCCGTAGGCTGTATAACAACATATTTCTGGGAATCAACCTGAGGAAGTTTTTTCCGAACAGATTGCCAGACTTGCTCACCATAAACCATTTTCAGTACCGGGACTGATTCTTTTAGATTTAATGGCGTCAGCACAGACAAATTACGTTCAACCCAATGATCGCCACTTAGAGGAACGTGATGAGTAAAACTGCCGCGCCAGAATTTCTTATTTCTGTGCGAGAAATCATGTGTCAACTTTATTGGGCAATCCAAACAACGACACAGTAAAGCAACTATCCACTGATCGGTAAGATTAACCACTAAATCATAATGATTACCACGTAATACCTTGATCAGCGCTAAGAAATTTTTTGTTTTCTCAAAAGCAGAGCTCTTTTTATTTTTTATCCCATACAAAACATGGATATCGGGGTTTTCAGATAAAATAGGAATGGTATCTTCGTAGAGTAAAACATCAATATCAGCATCAGGATAATTTTTTTTAAGCGTGCTGATGACCGGTGTGGTTAGCAACATATCGCCGTGAAAGCGCATTTTTATTACCAGGATCTTTTTCACACTACACCCTTTCAGGTTATTGTTAATTTTCAAATCACGCTACCGCCCCAGGCTCAACAGCTACCTGTGTACTGCAGATCACACCATCTTATTTTATCGCTTATATTATACCACTATTCACTTGACAATTCGATATCTATGGAAATTTTCTATGTGAATTACAGAAAAAATGAATATTTACAATATATGAGACTATCTATCATATTATGAAAATTTAGCCTATATTCTCAACTACGTCACATAGGCTCATTTCAATGTTAATTCGTTATTCTTCCAGGCTCATTTTTGTCATACAACATCAGGATGGCTATGCTGTATAATAAAAAGATATTTATGAACATCTTTTCAAATAAACAATATACCAGAATATAGCCAACAAGAGAGCACAGTAATGAAATGCTAAAAATATCTTTTTGTCTTCTGGCTCGGATATATATATCTTTAAATGTAATGAAAAAAGCCGTAGTAAACAAGAAGAGACCAATTACCCCAACATTATAAAGAATTATCATAAAGAACGGTTCATCTATATTATAGCCGTTATTCCGCTCAGAATATACGCCGCCATTTTTCGGTGCATTATGGTCCTCTAAATACTGATTGTATGTAGAATTTCCATATCCAATACCAAAGACGGCATTGTTGATATTTTCCATTACTAAAGGGAAACGGTCTAAGATGATCTTATCACGACTGGATGTGACGTTATTCATTTGCAGAGTTTGATCGACTTTCATTTTTACCTGACCCACTGTGTTGTAGGCCCCGATAAGCAAAGCAACCATTATAAATAGCAAGCCACAGGTTGTAACCATAAATCTCTTGATGGTTTTACTCACCAGAAATGAAATCATGACAATCTCTACAATACCAGCTAAGATCCCTGCTCGACTCCCGGTGTATGATAAAAAGAAAAATGCAAGCGCAGAAATGATATATAATACTGTTTTCAGGAAGTGATTCTTGAATAAGATCGCCCCAGTTAATACAAAAGGAAATAGCAAAACAACATAGAATGCGAAACCATAGCGAAGCTGTAGATACAGTTCCTGCGGGTTATTTTTTATAATTCTTAAAATCGGCACCACTAAGATAATATAGGATAGAGTAAGTATCGCCCCAATGACAAAGACCTGTCTCAGTGAGGTTGTATGCTTACTGAATGCCCCAAAAAATAACATCATCACTAACGGGTAACGCCAGTCTTTTATCAATATGATAAAGGCATCAAGAGATTTATCTTCATAGGTGAAAAATACAATACAAAAAACACACCACAACGTGAAGAGTAACAATATTTTTCTCTTCTGCATGAGATCGAGCACAATGTTTTTAATGTCTATATTATTGGCTCTAATATAGTAAATAGATAAAACTACAGCGAGCAAAGAGGTCATATTTAGCACCCCTTGATTATCAATCGTAAATAACCCAAAAATCATCAAAACCAATACAACTTTGCTTAAAATCAAGATATTACCATTTTGACTGTATCTTACTTGATTCATAAAATTCAAATCTCACTAATTCAAATTGCCTTGTTAATCAACAACAAACACTCGCTCGTACGATTTATGAGGCATATCTTATTATATAACATCGTAAAAATCCCCCATTAATTTTAGTCTCTTTCTCTCACTGTGCACCTTCATTCTAATTACAAAAAAATTCTCACTTAACATAATGATTAATAAGAAAAATTTAGCCATAAAGTATCTCTTTCCTTCCTTTACAGTTTGTTCTATCCTATGCCGACAGGAGATCCATTTGTCTTACATATACGCGCGTGCACTCCTAAAGAATCAAAAGGAAAAAAATGTGAAAGAAAATATAATAAAATATATTAAGAATGCACATATTGAAAATGACGATAAAAAAAGTACATGTGTCAATATTACTTATGGTGCTGACAGACCCTTTCTTTACGGCACGGGCGTTTCAATTACATCGGTACTTTTAAACAATCGGAATCTGAACTTCCATTTCCATATTTTCACTAATTATCTTGATGAACATCAATTTTATCTTTTTTCTGTCCTGGCAAGCCAATACAATACCCGCATTACGTTTTATGTACTGGATGATAATGAATTAAAAAACCTTCCTACTGCGTCTAAGGCATGGAATTATTCAATCTATTTCAGACTTATTGCGATCGATTATTTTGCCGACAAACTCAGCCACATTATATATCTTGACTCTGATATTATATGTAAAGGAAATCTTGCCTCGTTACTCACGGAAGAATTTAATGGCAATGTATTAATGGCTGTCCATGATAGCTTTGTCGATACGTCTGCTGTTGCCGGTATAAATCCAAGCCTATACTTCAACTCAGGCTTTATGTATTTTAATCTTCCAGAATTAAAATATACTAATTTGACTCTGCAGGTTATTTCAAAGGTCAATGAAAACCGTTTCTCGCATCCCGATCAGGATGCGTTGAACGTCCTGTTCAATGATCGCATAAAAATTCTTGACCATAAATTCAATTCATTCTTTAACATCGATACGTTAGCCAAGAAAGGGGGGGATGCCTTTAAAATCACATCACAAACGGTATTCATTCACTATGTCGGTGTCACTAAACCCTGGCATGACTGGGCGCAATATTATGCTGAAGTCGAATACTTCAAAATAGCCAGAGAGAATTCGCCGTGGAAAGATATTCCTTTATTGGCACCCACTACGTATAAACAGCTATCACGAAAAAGCACACATTTAAAACACAATGGTCAACTACTCGGTGCTTTTATTTTCTATTTAAAGTATTTAGTTAACAAGTACCAAACGCAGAAAAAACGCTAATACATTGATATTATTGTCTTTTCATGAATGGTTATGTTTCAGACATATTCTATAAAGTGATCGGTTTTTATGACCATAACCATTCCGTTTTTAGCCTTCCACTTCGGAGATTACCAAGCGGGGCAACACAACTCAGGCCCCCTTTCTCATGATCCGTACAGTTTCCTCAAAAAATCAGCAAAAATGATGGTAAAGCCATAGTTAAATACATAGAATCCCCAGCACATTCATAAGTCAGCTACCATTATGCTCGAATTGCTTTACACCGCCCTTTTCTACCTTATTCAGCCTTTGATCTGGGTACGGCTTTGGGTGCGCGGACGTAAGGCTCCGGCCTACCGTAAACGCTGGGGTGAACGTTACGGCTTTTACCGCCGTCCGCTAAAACCAGGCGGTATCATGCTTCATTCGGTTTCCGTGGGCGAAACGCTGGCAGCTATCCCATTAGTCCGCGCTCTGCGACATCGTTACCCCGACTTGCCGATCACGGTTACCACCATGACACCAACCGGTTCCGAGCGCGTACAATCCGCTTTTGGCCCTGACGTTCAGCATATTTATCTGCCATACGATTTACCGGATGCCCTAAACCGTTTCCTGAATAAAGTTGACCCCAAGCTGGTGTTAATTATGGAAACCGAGCTGTGGCCGAATCTGATCGCGGCACTGCATAAGCGCCATATTCCGCTGGTCATTGCCAATGCACGTCTTTCCGCTCGCTCAGCTGCTGGCTACGCTAAATTAGGTAAATTTGTTGGCAGGCTACTGCGCCGAATTACGTTGATTGCCGCCCAGAACGAAGAAGATGGCGCTCGTTTTATCACGCTTGGTGCCAGAAGCAATCAGGTCACCGTTACCGGTAGCCTGAAGTTTGATATTTCCGTCACGCCGCAGCTGGCCGCAAAAGCGATTACATTGCGCCGTCAATGGGCACCTCACCGCCCGGTATGGATTGCAACCAGCACGCACGACGGCGAAGAAAGCATTATCATTGCCGCCCATCAGGCGTTATTAAACCAGTTCCCTAATCTTTTACTGATTCTGGTACCCAGACATCCTGAACGGTTCCCGGATGCCATTAACCTCGTACGCCAGGCTGGGCTAAGCTATACGACACGTTCTTCGGGCGAAGTTCCGTCATCAGGAACCCAGGTCGTAATCGGCGACACCATGGGCGAGTTGATGTTGCTGTACGGCATTGCTGACCTTGCTTTTGTTGGCGGTTCGCTGGTTGAACGCGGTGGACACAACCCACTGGAAGCCGCGGCGCACGCCATTCCGGTACTGATGGGGCCACATACTTTTAATTTTAAAGATATTTGCGCCCGCCTCGAACAGGCAAGCGGATTGATCACCGTCACCGACGCAACTACGCTGGTGAAAGAGGTCTCTTCTTTACTGACCGATGCAGATTATCGTAATTTTTATGGCCGTCACGCAGTTGAAGTTCTGTATCAAAATCAGGGCGCGCTTCAGCGTCTGCTGCAGCTGCTGGAACCTTATCTGCCACCCAAAACGCATTGAGGCAAGTCATGCAAAAACGGGCGATTTATCCAGGAACCTTTGATCCCATTACTAACGGCCACCTCGATATCGTGACACGAGCGACAAGCATGTTCGATCACGTAATCCTGGCAATTGCCGCAAGTCCCAGTAAAAAACCGATGTTTACTCTGGAAGAGCGCGTTGAGCTGGCACAACAGGCAACGGCGCATCTCGGTAATGTGGAGGTTCTGGGATTCAGCGATCTGATGGCAAACTTTGCCCGCGATAATCAGGCTAACATTCTGATCCGTGGCCTGCGTGCGGTAGCCGATTTTGAGTATGAAATGCAGCTGGCCCATATGAACCGTCATCTGATGCCACAACTGGAAAGCGTCTTTCTGATGCCGTCTAAAGAGTGGTCATTTATCTCATCTTCACTGGTGAAAGAAGTTGCCCGCCACCAGGGTGACGTAGCGCACTTTCTGCCGGAAAACGTTCATCAGGCATTATTGAGTAAACTGAAGTAATGCGTCTGGCCGGATGAGGCATACGCTACGTCCGGCCGATAATAGTATTATTTCTGACAGCGACGGCAATAAAACGTTGTGCGCTGAGCGTGTTTTGTCGCAATGATTGGCGCGCCGCATACGCGACAGGGTTCACCTTCTCTCCCATAGACCTGCAGCTCCTGGGCAAAATAACCCGGCTTACCGTCACTTTGCAGAAAGTCCTTCAGCGTGGTCCCGCCCTGCTCGATAGAACGCAGCAAAACCGCCTTGATAACGCGCACCAGCAGTTCGCACTCATCCTGCGACAAAGATGACGCCAGACGGTCAGGATGAATACCAGCCGCAAACAGCGACTCGCTGGCATAGATGTTTCCCACCCCCACGACCAGCTTGTTATCCATCAGCCAGGGTTTAATCGCAGTTTTCTTCTTCGCACATTTCTGCTGCAGATAACCAGCATTGAAATCGTCGCTCAGCGGCTCAGGGCCAAGATGGGCGAGGACATTATGCCCATCCAGCTCTTTAGTCCACAGCCAGGCGCCAAAACGACGCGGATCGGTATAGCGCAGGACTTTGCCGTTACTCATCACTAAGTCGACGTGGTCATGTTTTTCTGCCGGAAGCTCTTCAGGAAGGATACGCAAACTACCCGACATCCCCAGGTGAATGATTACCCAGCCATCTGATAGCTCCAGCAGCAGGTATTTCGCGCGCCGCTGTACGCTCAGGACAGGTTTATCACTCAGACGATAGATTTCCTCTGATACAGGCCAACGCAAACGACCGTTACGCACAGTCGCGTGCATAATCGTTGCCCCCACCAGATGCGGCTCAATACCGCGGCGGCTGGTTTCGACTTCAGGTAATTCAGGCATAGTATCTCCGGCGGTGTATCAGGTCTCATTAATATGGGGACGGCCAGAAAACAAAAAACCCCGCCGAGGCAGGGTTTTTCTTTACATCAAAGCGGAAATTATTTGATTTTCGCTTCTTTGTATAAAACGTGCTGACGAACAACTGGATCGAACTTTTTCAGCTCCAGTTTTTCCGGCTTAGTACGTTTGTTCTTCGTGGTGGTATAGAAGTGACCAGTACCAGCAGAAGAAACCAGCTTGATTTTCTCACGAATACCTTTAGCCATGATTTATTTCCTCTTAGTACTTAGTACTTTTCGCCACGGGCACGCAGTTCAGACAGAACTGTTTCGATGCCTTTCTTATCAATAACACGCATACCTTTAGCAGATACACGCAGGGTGACAAAACGCTTCTCGCTCTCAACCCAAAAACGGTGAGAGTGCAGGTTAGGCAGGAAACGGCGTTTAGTCGCGTTCAGTGCGTGGGAACGGTTGTTACCGGTCACCGGACGCTTGCCAGTAACTTGGCAGACTCGGGACATGTCTATTCTCCAAAAATCAAATTAGCTCGAGCTTCGTATGGGGTATTGGCGCCTCGTCAGGCTTCTCAGCCCGGTTATCGCAGTTCAATACACTAAATCTTTCATTGTTGCCTCGTCATTGGACGCAACAAGAATTATTTTGCGTATTTGCGAACTCTCGATTGCCAGGCCCAAATGCCAAACCCGAGATTCTCAAAGGTGGCGTAGTATACGCTGAGTCAGCGATGTGCTCAAGTCCCGAACAGACAAAGATCCCGATGGATCGCGTAAAGTGCGTTAAATCCAACCGCGTTCCGCAAAAGAAACGTACTCTCCGCGCCCAATGACCAGATGATCAAGCACCCGGATATCCATGAACTGACAGCATTTCACAACACGCTCGGTGATGAGTTTATCTGCTTTGCTCGGCTCTGCACACCCCGAAGGGTGATTATGTGCAAGGATCACCGCAGAAGCATTCATTTTTATCGCTTCGCGGACAATTTCTCGCGGATGCACTTCAACGTGGCTTAGCGTTCCGGAAAAAAGTTTACGGTGTTTAATCACGCGATGTTGAGAATCCATAAAGATCACATAGAAGATCTCGCGTTCCTCTTGCGAAAGCTGGCTTTGCAAAAATTCACGCGCCATTTCCGGGCTAAGTATCGCACGTTCCTCTATCACCTGTACGTTGTAGTAGCGCCTTGCCAGCTCCACTATTCCCTTCAACTGTGCGTACTTCGCGATACCGATGCCCTGAACATAGCTGAAATCCATGTAATCAGCAGACAACAGGCCATACAACGAATCAAAATGCTGAAGCATCTCTTTCGCCAGCGTAAGCACATCTTTACCCAGTATCCCAGTGCGTAGAAAAAGAGCCAGTAGCTCTACGTCGGTCAGCGAACTGGCCCCCTGCGCCAACAGCTTTTCCCGAGGCATTATACGTCCTGTATTTTCCATGCTTTTCCCCTCCTTTCGCGTCCGCATAGTGGCATAACGCCAGCGGCGAATCGACGCTCTGTTTTCACTTCTTCGTAGAGCCTCGCAAACTGGAGCTCGGGCAAAAGCACGACACATTGCGGATTGTGATAAAATATCCGCCTTCTGGTGAAACCCAACAGGAAAGATCATGATGAGCCTGGCCGGTAAAAAAATCGTACTTGGCGTCAGTGGCGGGATTGCTGCGTACAAAACCCCTGAGCTGGTGCGTCGTTTACGGGAACGCGGCGCAGACGTCCGCGTGGCGATGACCGAAGCAGCAAAAGCGTTTATTACTCCTCTGAGCTTACAGGCGGTTTCGGGCTATCCCGTATCCGACAGCCTGCTTGACCCCGCAGCCGAAGCCGCGATGGGCCACATTGAGCTGGGGAAATGGGCCGATTTGGTTATACTGGCCCCAGCGACGGCAGACCTGATTGCCCGCGTTGCCGCAGGTATGGCCAACGATCTGGTGTCTACGATCTGTCTGGCAACGCCAGCGCCTGTTGCCGTGCTGCCTGCTATGAACCAGCAGATGTACCGCGCTGCCGCAACCCAACACAATCTGGGCATTCTTGCCTCGCGCGGTTTGCTCATTTGGGGTCCTGACAGCGGTAGTCAGGCATGTGGTGATGTCGGTCCTGGACGTATGCTAGATCCGTTAACAATTGTGGATATGGCGGCAGAACATTTTTCACCTGTCAAAGATCTGCAACATCTCAACATCATGATTACAGCAGGCCCGACGCGTGAACCGCTTGATCCCGTGCGTTATATTTCCAACCACAGCTCCGGGAAAATGGGATTTGCTATCGCGGCCGCTGCCGCAAAACGCGGGGCAAATGTCACGCTGGTATCAGGTCCGGTTTCGTTACCCACACCGCCTTTTGTCCAGCGCATTGATGTGATGACCGCGCTGGATATGGAAGCCGCCGTGCAATCTGCGGTGCAACAACAGCATATTTTTATCGGCTGCGCCGCAGTCGCTGATTATCGCGCTGAAACTGTCGCCAGTGAAAAAATCAAAAAACAGGCAACGCAGGGTGATGAATTAACAGTAAAAATGGTCAAAAACCCGGACATCATCGCTGGTGTTGCCGCACTGGATGCTAACCGTCCTTTTGTCGTTGGGTTTGCCGCCGAAACAAATAATGTGGAAGAATATGCCCGGCAAAAACGCATCCGCAAAAACCTTGATGTGATCTGTGCGAACGACGTTTCGCTGTCCACTCAAGGATTTAACAGCGACAGCAACGCATTACACCTTTTTTGGCAGGATGGAGATAAAGTCTTACCGCTTGAGCGCAAAGAACTCCTGGGCCAATTATTACTCGACGAGATCGTGACCCGTTATGATGAAAAAAATCGACGTTAAGATTCTGGACCCGCGCGTAGGGCAACAATTTCCGCTCCCGACGTACGCCACTTCTGGTTCTGCCGGACTTGACCTGCGTGCCTGTCTTGATGACGCCGTAGAACTGGCGCCTGGCGCAACAACGCTGGTGCCAACCGGGTTAGCTATCCACATTGCCGATCCTTCTCTTGCGGCAGTGATGCTCCCGCGCTCCGGGCTGGGCCATAAGCACGGGATCGTACTGGGCAATCTGGTCGGTTTGATTGATTCCGACTACCAGGGCCAGCTGATGGTTTCAATCTGGAACCGTGGTCAGGACAACTTTACTATTGAACCGGGCGAACGTATCGCGCAGATGGTATTTGTACCGGTCGTCCAGGCTGAATTTAATTTGGTGGAAGAGTTTGAAGCCACCGATCGTGGCGAAGGTGGCTTCGGCCATTCCGGGCGCAAGTAACCCGCAGAAAAGTATCTCACAGCGTAATAACGCAATAACACACCGCAAACACCAGTTTGCGGTCGCTGTGTGGATGCCTGCCTGGCAAGAGCTTATTTTCAGGGGTATTTTGTAACATGGTAGAAAAGCAAACTGCGAAAAGGAATCGTCGCGAAGAAATACTTCAGTCTCTGGCACTGATGCTTGAGTCCAGCGATGGTAGCCAACGCATCACGACAGCTAAACTGGCGGCCTCTGTGGGCGTTTCCGAAGCGGCCTTGTATCGCCATTTTCCCAGCAAGACCCGCATGTTCGATAGCCTGATTGAGTTTATAGAAGATAGTCTGATTACCCGTATCAATCTGATTTTGAAAGATGAAAAGGACACTAACGCGCGATTGCGTCTGATCGTACTGCTGATTTTAGGGTTCGGTGAACGTAATCCTGGCCTGACGCGAATTCTGACCGGACACGCGTTGATGTTCGAGCAAGACCGTCTGCAAGGCCGTATTAACCAGCTTTTTGAGCGAATTGAGGCGCAGTTACGCCAGGTTCTGCGAGAAAAAAGAATGCGTGAAGGTGAAGGCTACACCGTGGATGAAACGCTGCTGGCCAGCCAGCTACTGGCTTTCTGCGAAGGTATGCTGTCCCGGTTTGTACGTAGCGAATTTAAATACCGCCCAACGGATGATTTCGACATCCGCTGGCCGTTGGTTGCCGCTCAATTGCAGTAACACCGTTGTTGGATGGCGACCTCGCCTATTTTGCCTACGAACCCTGCGGTGCGTAGGCTGGATAAGCGCAGCGCCATCCGGCAGTTCTTATACGCCGTACGCTTCGCGATACGCCCGTACTGCGGCCAGGTGTTCTGCCATTTCTGGTTTTTCTTCCAGATACGCAATCAGATCTTTCAGAGTAATGATAGAAATCACCTTGCAGCCATAATCGCGTTCTACTTCCTGAATCGCTGAAATCTCGCCGCGACCGCGTTCCTGACGATCGAGAGAAATCAGTACCCCCGCCAGCGTAGCGCCGTTAGCCTGAATAATTTCCATCGACTCACGAATAGCCGTACCTGCAGTGATAACATCATCCACCAGCATTACACGCCCCTCAAGTGCGCTACCTACCAGATTACCGCCTTCACCGTGGGTCTTCGCCTCTTTACGGTTAAAGCAGTACGGCAAATCTTTATCGTGGTGTTCCGCCAGCGCAACAGCCGTGGTGGTCGCAATCGGGATACCTTTGTAGGCCGGACCAAACAGCAAATCGAACTCAATACCGGAATCCATCAACGCTTCGGCATAAAAACGGCCTAACACTGCCAGGCAGCGCCCGGTATTAAACAGCCCGGCGTTGAAGAAATAGGGGCTTTTACGCCCGGATTTCAGCGTAAACTCGCCAAACTTTAGTACCTGCTTGCTAAGCGCAAACTCAATAAACTGGCGCTGATACGGTTTCATGGATTCGCTCCTCATCTCACTTTATTACAGACAAAAAAAAGGCGACTCATCAGTCGCCTTTAAAATCAATTTTCTAACGCCGCCTTCTGCGTCGTTACAATGGATTCGATTCCCCCTCGGGCTAACGCCAGTAGGGTGAGAAGTTCTTCATGGCTGAACGGCTCGCCTTCTGCCGTACCCTGCACCTCTATAATGCGTCCGTCTTCAGTCATCACCACGTTCATGTCGGTTTCTGCGGCAGAGTCCTCAACGTATTCTAGGTCACAGAGCGCTTCACCGTTCACAATGCCCACGGAAACCGCGGCGACCATCCCTTTCATCGGGTTAGTTTTCAGTTTACCGCTCGCAACCAGCTTGTTCAGCGCATCAGCCAACGCCACACATGCGCCGGTAATTGATGCAGTGCGCGTACCGCCATCTGCCTGAATAACATCGCAGTCCAGCGTAATAGTGAATTCACCGAGCGTCTTCAGATCAACGGCGGCGCGCAGCGCACGAGCGATCAGACGCTGGATTTCCATGGTACGACCGCCCTGCTTACCTTTCGCCGCTTCACGGGCGTTACGGGTGTGCGTGGCGCGTGGCAGCATGCCATATTCTGCGGTGATCCAGCCCTGGCCCTGACCTTTCAGAAAACGCGGTACGCCTTCATCAATAGAGGCGGTACACAGCACTTTGGTATCACCAAATTCGACCAGCACGGAGCCTTCAGCGTGTTTTGTATAATTACGGGTCAGGGTGACGGGACGCACCTGGTTGGCACTACGACCTGCTGGACGCATGATAAAATCTCCGGCTTGAAACGAATGTGGCTGCGCATTATACGGACTTCCGACTGTTATTCCTATCCTGACAAGACGTGGATGGCTATAATCCTCCCATCTCATCTTTAAAAACAGGAACGTCTATGATCCGCAGCATGACCGCCTACGCCCGGCGTGAAATCAAGGGTGAATGGGGTAGCGCTACCTGGGAAATGCGCTCGGTAAACCAGCGTTATCTGGAAACTTATTTTCGCCTGCCGGAACAGTTCCGTAGTCTTGAACCCGTTGTTCGCGAACGCATACGCACGCGTCTGACGCGCGGTAAAGTCGAGTGTACGCTGCGTTTTGAGCCTGATGCCAGCGCCCAGGGCGAGCTGATTCTAAATGAAAAGCTCGCTAAACAGCTCGTTAGCGCTGCTAACTGGGTCAAAATGCAGAGTGATGAAGGTGAAATTAACCCAGTTGATATCCTGCGCTGGCCAGGCGTAATGGCTGCCCAGGAGCAAGATCTGGACGCCATTGCCGCCGAGCTCCTCGCCGCGCTTGACGGTACGCTGGATGACTTCATCATCGCGCGAGAAACCGAAGGTCAGGCGCTGAAAGCGCTGATCGAGCAGCGTCTGGAAGGCGTCAGCACTGAAGTCGCTAAAGTGCGTGCACATATGCCGGAAATTCTGCAATGGCAGCGTGAGCGTCTGGTAGCCAAACTGGAAGACGCCCAGGTGCAACTGGAGAATAACCGCCTTGAGCAAGAACTGGTGCTGATGGCGCAGCGCATAGATGTAGCAGAAGAGTTAGATCGTCTGGAAGCCCACGTCAAAGAAACCTACAACATTCTGAAGAAAAAAGAGGCTGTTGGCCGCCGTCTGGACTTCATGATGCAGGAATTCAACCGTGAGTCGAACACTCTTGCATCCAAGTCTATCAATGCCGAGGTGACTAATTCCGCAATTGAACTGAAGGTATTGATCGAGCAAATGCGCGAGCAAATTCAGAACATCGAATAACGTTTCACGCGATCTCGCGTTGTCTCACTAAGTCTCGCTAGGACAAAAAGACCATTGTAAATCATGGTCTTTTTTGTTTTATATAGTCTCATATCGTATCACTACAGCGCGTGTTCTGCGTGTACTTAAAGGTGTACTTATTTAGCCTTAAGTACACTCGTTTAAGTACACCTCCTCTGATGATGAGAGACATATGGGAAAACTGACAGACATACAAATCCGTACATGGATTAGAAACAATGAGCACTTTGCGGGTCGCTCTGACGGGAATGGGTTATACATATGTTTTCCAGAGACTTATAGCGCCCCATTCTGGCGATTTCGCTACAAAATGGCGGGCAAAGCCAGAGTTATGCTGATTGGCTATTACTCCAGCATTTCGCTCGCGAAAGCGCGAGAAATCGCAAAAGAGCTTTCCGCTCGTGTTGCTCTGGGACATGACGTAGCGGGAGAGAAGCAAGAACGTAAAGCTGAAGCGCTGAAGAAGATGGAAGAAGAGAAACATGCGCTCCGTGTTTCAGAACTAGCTGCGGAATACTTTGAACGTCAGATTCTCAATCGGTGGAAGCATCCTGACATTCTGCGCCGTCGTATAGACAAAGACATCAATCCAACAATCGGGCATCACAGAATCGAAGATATCAAACCCTGGCATATCGACGATATGCTGCAAAAAATCGTCCAGCGTGGCGCTCCGACAGTCGCCAATGACGTGCTTCGATGGACTCGCCGTATTTTTGATTACGGCATCAAACGACATATGCTTGAAAGCAATCCTACTAGTGCTTTTGAAATCTCAGATGCTGGCGGACAGGAACAAAGCAGAGAGCGCTGGCTGAGCCGTGAAGAGTTGATGAAGCTCTTCCAGGCTATGCCCATGACAAAAGGCTTCTCACGTCAAAACGAGCTGACAATGAAGCTTCTGCTGGTGTTTTGCTGCCGTAAGATGGAGCTTTGCGGGGCACGCTGGGAGGAGTTTGATCTTGATGAAGCTATCTGGCACTTACCCGCAGAGCGGGTTAAGAATGGCGATGCGATCGATATCCCTATCCCTGCACCTGCGCTTAAATGGCTAAAAGAGCTGCATCAGATGTCCTGTAATAGCCAGTGGGTGCTTCCAGCCAGAAAGATGCAGCACCGTATGATCCCTCACATACAAGAAAGCACATTGCCTGTGGCCTTAAGCAAGGTAAAGGGTAATCTTCCTAATGTACCTAATTTTACTATTCATGACTTTCGGCGTACCGCGCGATCGCATCTGGCGGCATTAGGGGTTGATCCGGTAGTTGCAGAGCGTTGTCTGAATCACAGGATCAAAGGCGTTGAGGGGATATATAACCGTTATCAGTATTTTGATGAGAGGAAACAAGCACTTGATCTGTGGGCTGACTTGCTTATTTCTTTAGAAAGAGGCGAGGGTTATAACGTGATGCCATTGAGAAAGGACATGGCATAAAGCAAATGAAGACTCAGTTTGTCAGGCTATTGCAGCCTGTAGTCAGCTACCGTGGCCTAAGCATCAACGCGTCCTGTTTTCAGGATAGCATCCGCAACAAACTGAAAATCGAATTGCAGATCAGACGCGACACTGTATACTTATACAGTGTCGCGTCTAAACGATCAGTAGCATAGAACCGTAAAATGATATTACATTAGGATTTTCATAATCATTACAGGTCTATACACATGGCATTTGAGCAGGCGGTTTTTACTTTTTATAGAATAAATAAAGCGGGTTATTACGCGCATGGTAAACCGGTCCCAGAATTCGGAAATGTAACGGAAATGTTGGCAGATCTGCAACACTGGGCTAGTACGAAGACCTTGAAGCAGACTAAAACCTTCGAAGCCAATGAAGAGAGATATCCTTGTTATCTTGTGGATGCAAAAAGGAATGGGGATGACTGGACATTGCTTATGTGGAATGAGATTCCAACCAATGGACAACAAGTACCTTCCATAAGCGAAACCGCGAGATTCGGCGCCGATCCAGAGGTTATCTTAAACGCAGTACAAGGGGGAAGTATACCGGGGTATGCCACTTATTTCTGGTTCCTTCCTGAGAGAGGTTTGTTAGCTACGGTCAGGCTGCATAACAAGTTAACATCCCAGTCTTCACTCCAACAGTATCTTCACTGTTTCCTCAAGCAGTCTTCACAACATGTTATTGCCGAGCCCGTCACTAATGAAGATGGAAGCGTTGAAGTCCGGATTACTGGCTATAAAAATAACCCACTAGATCCAGATGAAGAGAAAAAGCATTACATCCCGAAATTCAGTTCGAGTTTGGTAAGAAATCGGGGAAAACATGAAGTTATTAAACAAAATGCCAATCGCATTAAGAAAATTGAACGTATTGTTGAACTGGACCTGACCAAACCTGAGGAGCTTGGATTGTGGCAGAGAATGCTTCAGGTTGTTCACCTTGGAGCACCGCAGGGGGCTGGGATTAGTACTAAGGTTAGGTACACTGTTTCACCTCAAGTAACTTTACAAGATGTGAACTCGATGATTGCTGATTGGGAAGCAGATCCAAGCGAAGTAAACGATTATGGTTTTTATTTTGAAGGAGAAGCAAATAAACCTTATTGGCTGAGTAAATCTTTGGCACGAATGGAGTTCCAGCTTGATCTGGAAAGAGAAAACATTGAATTTGTTCAACTCGATTCACTACTAAGTGAGCTAGTTGCAAAGAAAAATGCTATTTTGACTGGTGCGGGGCTATTATGAAATTGAAAGTGGTCAGTGGGATTGCATGCGTAGTAGTAGTATTGCTCGCAGGAATATTGGGCAGAAATGTTGCTTTTGCTCTCCAGTGGCCGCTTTTTGAAGCTTTACGAACTACTGCCTCCATCATTTTTGCAGTTGTGGGGGCGTGGTTTGCTATCATTTACCCCGAAAGATTAAAGAAATCTTTCAGGGGTGGTGGTACTACTGATAGCAACGGCCAAGGCATTCATCGCCTTTTCACTCCGATTGTTCACTCAACAGCAATCTTAGCGACAGTATTAATTATTGGGGTTGTTGCTCCATTGCTGAAGCAATTTGATTGGATTTTGTCACATAAAGATATTTTTAGAGGCATATCCTATGGATTACTTGTTTTTCTTACTCTATGGCAACTGGCTACAGTATTGTTCAGCTTAATTGGTCCAGACATGGTTAAACGATATGTATCAAGACAAGATAGAGCGGAAGAGGCCGCACAAGCCGTTATGCCTTCAAGGAAAGATAATTCCCCTCAATAAAGGCAAGTATCTCCATCGTTCTTGATACTTGCCTGACCAATTATTTCTTCTTGTATCTCCCGTCCATAGAACCGGCAGCTGATACACCACAATAGTTCTCGCAGCTACGGGTCATAACATTGACAGAACCATCTTTCAATTCACTAATCACTGCCACACACGCACTCGATGAGTCGCTGAAAGCCCAGCGATTTCGCTGCCCTGTGCCTGCACCAACAGATTCAGCAATGCCCTCCATATTACAAACACCAGAAGCATTACCGTGTGATGCATTAATACTAAATTCAGCAGTGCCATTCCCCGTCAACAAAGATAAAGCACCATTTCGCTTAACGTATTCACCTGCATGTGCCATAGTAAAACTACTGGCTAACAGTAAAGTTAGAACAATTTTTTTCATTATTACTCCTTTATATATTGTTAAAAATTAAAAACATATCCCCCAAAAAATATCACCGATATATTTTTATACTGGAATATCCTTGCTTTCGTGTTTCCATTCGTTGAGTATCGTAGGTATTGCCACATTTAATACACGAATAAACATTAGTAATATTATACCGCTCTTCTGTCCAAGTTGATTTTATAATTGCCTGCTTTCCATAATGAGGGCCTCTTGTATCCCCACCAACCACACCTAGGCTTTGAGTTTTACTCCTAGGTATAGCTGATAAAAATTCTCTTTTAGTATCTATTCGTTTAATACTATATGAAGCATTACAATCCTTACATCTAAGGCCACTCGAAATAAAATAAAAAACCACCTTCACAATAGGAAATAAAAGCAGTAAAAAAATTAATGCACTGACAATTAAACGAATCGGTATTTCCAGAGGTATGAAGATATAACCTATGCCTGAAATAACTCCCGTCACCCCCACTCCATATAGCCATGAATGAACGTTCGCATCACGCTTAATTTCATCTTGCTCTTTATTCATACTGCCCTCCTAAATTAACTCATATTGTTTATGTCGAGTAACATGACCTACCTCATTTCCTCTTCTTTAATCAACCAATCGTATATGTATGAGAAACATAGGGAGACTCTATAACCCTGAACGTCCCCGCACCAACAACATGGTTCATTACTTTTACATTCTGGATAGATGATTTTTCGCGTAATTGTGCACGATGGTAAAACGCAGAATATGCCACCAAGCCTTCCCCCCAGCTAATATCTCTTGTTGGGGCAATAATCGCATTGCAGAATGATTTGTGTAGGGTAAATAACTCTTCTGCACCATTACCAACAGAGCAACTTGAGAAACAAATGCATTTCCCTCTTAATATCGGCCAGGCAAGTCGATCTAAATCTCGCCATGTAATAATAGCATCATCTGTTAGAGCAAAGCCTCGATCATATCCATGAGCACTAATGTGGACATATTTTATATTTTCTCTTTGAGCAACTTTTAACGCTTTAATGAGCATTTTCTCATTGATAGCCTCAATGCTTTTGGCATTGACACCTTGTAATTGAAGTATACGCTTTAATGTTTCTCCTTCACCTCTGCCATCATAAATATCCTGATCACTACGTGATTCAATAATCAATACTTCCTGTTTTTTCATCAGCCACGCCAAACAAGATATTCGTTATGAGTTTGTTATAGACATACCAAAAAGATCCCTTCTTCAGTTCAAGGAATTGGTTACCGCAAAAGCGTTAGATTACGAGGTATCCACTGTCTTGCTCCCTTCTCCTCTCTTCACCAAAACGACTATAGATGCGCAAAATTCATTTATAATCCATAGATAATGTTCATACAAGAGAAAAAAGGCCACAAACTTCCATCTATAGACATTTTGCGGAAGTGAAGAGCAGTATATGGCCCAGTTACCCTCAGATAGTGCAGACAAACAGGTAGGCCAACGCATTCAAATGCGTCGTAAAGAGCTGGGAATGACAGCCCAGCACTTAGCGGAGCTTGTGGATATATCCCACCAACAGCTTTCACGCTATGAACGTGGAACAAACAAGATCAACGTAGCCCATCTCGTGAACATCGCGGTTAAGCTCAACACACCGATTAGCTGGTTTTTCATTGATTGCTTCTCGACGTTTGAAAATGATGTCCAGAAACAACAGGATTTCGCACCTGTAAAAGATGCAGACTTGAAAAGTCGACTTGATAATATATGGCCTCGCTTAACGCATGAGCAAAGGCGCATATTGATTATGTTTCTTGATAAATACACCAAACAATAATGATAAACAATGGCTAGTTTATCCAAAAACTTAAAGAAAGATGTTTTATTTATCTTCTTCATCTAATATAGATAGCCGTCTAAGAAGAAGCTTCTTATTCAACAATTTCTTAATATGTGTTTCTTTCCAGTTATATGTGTCCTCACCATTAAATACTGCACGTGGATGTCGAATTTTTCTTTCCTTCATGCTACTGATTATTTGAGAATCCGAAAGTCCTAGATCATTTTTAAAATGATCAACTGTCTTATATAAATCGTATAATTCTTTTGATGCTTTTGATTGAGGTTGATACAATTGCTGCATCTTTTCAATACGAAGCAAATAAACTAAAGCAGCAGAATAACTTTCTATAAGGTTGTGCATTCCCGGCACTGGTCTTTTATGCCCCAAACTTTCACATAAGTCCGCCAATTTTTCATAGGCATCATTATCAATCCTAATTGATATTTTTTTCTCGCCTAATTCTTTCAGTCGTTCCTGACGTCTATTTTGATAATCTTTGTCTCTCTGTTTTCGGGCTGCCACTTCATCATCTTCCAAACGCTTTTCCATTTTTGCCATAACGCCATACCTCGCCTCTAAATCTGACGATCAGATTACCCTGTGGTTAGTAGCTGTCAACATTACAGTCTGATGATCAGATCCATACTCAATCACAATCTGATCATCAGATCCTTATGGGTTTTGCTGAAAAGCCCTTTAAAACGACTTTTAGGTGAATCTGATCGTCAGATTCACCCGTTTAACGTCGAAATTTAGCGGTTTTGAAAATCTGTAAAGGCATGTCGCATCAATTGGATGCGTAAACCAAACAGGCTTTTACGATGCACACCTCACGCTTGATCAAACTGAAAACCGTCCTTGAATACTGTGCCTTCTCACGAGCAACCCTCTATCGCCAGATAAAAGCAGGCCACTTCCCTGAGCCTGTACGCCTGACAGGTGGAATAGCAAGTACAAACGAATCCTCGCGGGCTGTTGCATGGCGAGAAGTGGAAATACTGCAATGGATTGCCAATCGTCAAAAAGTGTCGTTAGCAGAAACCAAAATTTGATGACGTTTATGGATCAGAAAAACCCATCCCTCTAATAGCACGTTATATGCACATAGATATGAATAGTGAGAGTAATAACTGATATTGATTCATATGCTGATTATGGCCTCATATGGGCTGTGACTCTCACTATTCTGAGAAGGAATAGTTATGTTATTACACAGAAGCAATATAGATATATGCCAATCTTTAAATATCGGTAACGATAATGACGGGCATAACCTAAGAATAAGAATTGATAAGTTAACTTTAGTTAGTGATTTTCTTCCTGAAGAGGAAAAAAAGGAAGCGTATAGTAAACTGGAAAAAATGAATCAGCGTAGTGAAAGGAAATATCGAGTTGAATACATTAAAAACAAAAAGGAAAAACCTTATCGCAAATCACTAAATATATACAGTAGAAAGAAGAACTCCCCAGTTCTATTGCACATTGATTATGTTCCGAAGCATCCTAATACAGGAGGGCTACGTTTGGATTTTAATCCTCAACATATGACGAAAGTGAAAATAGATGAATTAGTATCATGGATAAATGGCAACTTAGGTGAGATATTTTATCGGCTACTTGTTCGAGCATGGGTTACAAGAATTGATGTAGCTCTTGATGTATATAACTGCGAGTTAGATGATTACCTATGGGGATTAAAAAACACAGGGAAGAGCACGTATTACGATACTGAAAATGGATTATCTGGAGTTAGAATAGGCAGCAATCGCTCTCTTCTACATATTCATTGTTATGAAAAAGTTAATGCACGCCGTGACAGAAAACTCATTCTGAAGGATCGTGCCAAACTTATTAATATCAATCTGGATGAGCATAAGCGCTTCTTGCGTATCGAAGCTCGATACAAGCCAGGCGCTAAACCAACCAGTAAGAAAAAGGATGCCTTGATGCTGTCCCAACTCCTGGAGATGAGAAACCCATTCAAACGGCTGCAAGTCTATTCTAACGGCTTAGGAAAGGAGTTGCTTACGAGAGGGTGTCTTACTACCCTCCCAAAAGAACCCAGCGTAATAGCGCTGAAAGCCAGTCTCAGACAACAGCTAGGGCGTTCACGCTTGACTGCCTTACTTGCTAGACATAAAACAGTGCTTTTCGATGAACGTGAGATCTGGAATCTGTGGCCACGTTGCGTTGAGCAATTAAGCAGCATATACAGCATAGCATCTGCTTACGGTGTACTTAAGGGTGTAGCTAATCGAAAAGACGATTAGAGAAAACACTTTTAAATCAAAGCATATATAGCACTACTCAATATTCAGATTCAATATCGAGTAATTTTGCGTACCATGCCTATGCTATCGTAACGTACTAGATAGCCTGCTCAATGCAGGCTATCCGTACCGCCAGTAAGTACTGACTTATATAAAATTGAATACTTATTTATCTGGCATATATTTGTCGTTATAAATACTCTTCAGAATATCAACCCGAACAGCATTACTGCTGTTCATATTCACGACTGTCAGTACTTCATCGGATCCCCTGAGACGCCAGCATTCTGCCTCAACATCGCATTTTACCTGTTTTTCATAGCCCGCCATTGAGAGATACTTACTAATCCTCCCCGTATCCCTGGTATCATGGAACGTCACACTCCATACATCAGCCTTAGGACCAGAAATGTTCGTATAATTAAAGTCATACACTTGGGATATCCTCGGCATTTTTTTTAAAACTTGGGGAGTGTAATAATCATATTTGGCTTTATCAAACTCTGTGTATTGTGAGTTACCTGCAAGTCTCATTTTAATATTAGGCCAGAAATAAGAGCTGCATATAGCTATTACCATCAGCACTATTATGACTGCCTGTTTCATATGTTTCCCTTTTTTACCAGTTAACGACCGTTCCATCTCTGGAAACTATTTTAACGTTACCAGAACTAAAATCGCTGTAAGGTATCACTGTTCTCATGAATGAGGGTAAAACACCTTTTACAGGAAGAGCTAAAGCTGATTTCATCGGATCGGGAAATAAAATCGGTTGGAATGAGGTGTTTTTAAAAGAGCCGATTGGACCATAATAATCCCAACGTCTGAGGGCTTCCTCTTTGCTGACGGGCTGCAATAGCGGGAATGGGTTACTATATGAGACTACGCGGTAGAACCCCAGCAAATCGGATACTAAATCCTCACCACTGAAACCGCTGTCGGTGTAAAGATAAAAGGGGAAATTTGACTGTAAACCTTCAAAACGATGAGCAGGCGCCATCATCATGGAAAGCGCTATACTATATCGTTCAAATAAGCTGCGCCCTTTTCTAATTCTCCATCTGATGAACTTCCCAATTGTGAGCCCTCCTCTTCCCATACTTTGAGTGTATTTTACATCGTAATAATCCTTTCCTGAATGCTCGCCTTGGTGCATATCCGAGAGTAACTTTCTGACATCATCTCCTCGGGCATGTCCCATATCTATCCAACCCAAAACTTCGGTGTATATTATCCCGCTTCTTAAATTTCCAGCCTCTCTGCCATCCTGAATTTCTTCTCTTACGCTCATACCTAGCACTCCAACGCACTAAATACTGAAGATTTTGCTGTAAATGCACCCATACATATAGAAGCGATAGCTGAGGAAGTCATTTTTCAGAATAGAAGCCGCTGAATATCAGACTTTACTCAGAATAACGTCCCCAATGACATCTGGATGTGTAGTCGTTGTAAGAAATACCATTTTTGCAGCGCACCAAAGTACATACCACACCTACTAATCTCTCGCTGCAACATTCAAGGTATGACTGAAATACGAACCGGAGTGTCAATTTGTCCAGTGGTCGAGGGTGATAGTTTGGGTGAAATATGATACGTAGTCCCCCCATAAACGACGGGGCTACGTGTTTTCCCCAACACTTCGGTTGTGACCCATCCAGTTCGAATTATATTTTCTCATCATTTATTGTCACCATTCATAAAGTAAAGCGCATGCCATAACGCATTTACAGCAAAATCACATTAGCTGTAGTTATTAAAATTGCTTCACCTTAGAAAATCTCAATCGTGACAATGCGCACAAATCGTTAACCTTAGCCCCAGCAAATCAGGGGGAATACATGCTGTTACACGTTTTATATTTAATTGGTATTACTGCCGAAGCCATGACCGGTGCGCTTGCGGCTGGGCGTCGTCGTATGGATACATTTGGCGTCATTATCATTGCCACCGCGACGGCCATTGGCGGCGGCTCGGTACGCGACATTCTTCTCGGCCACTATCCGCTCGGCTGGGTAAAGCACCCTGAATACGTCATTATCGTGGCGACCGCTGCGGTACTCACCACCATTATTGCCCCCGTCATGCCCTATCTGCGTAAAATATTCCTCGTCCTGGATGCGCTGGGCCTGGTGGTCTTTTCTATTATTGGCGCCCAGGTGGCACTGGATATGGGTCATGGACCGATTATTGCCGTGGTCGCTGCGGTCACTACCGGGGTCTTTGGTGGTGTATTACGTGACATGTTCTGCAAACGCATCCCGTTAGTATTCCAGAAAGAACTGTATGCCGGCGTTTCATTTGCCGCTGCTGTGCTGTATATCGTGCTGCAACATTATGTCTCCAGCCACGATGTGGTGGTGATCTCTACCCTGCTCTTTGGCTTTACCGCCCGATTACTGGCGCTGCGCCTGAAGTTGGGGCTGCCGGTATTTTACTATCGCCATGAAGGCCATTAAGGCATAAAACCCGTGATCCGCTGAGCAGCTAACCAGATGCTCAGCGCTGTGATCTCTTTATCCTCCAGCCACTGAAAAACCTGTCGTGCCCGTCGCTCCCCCATGAAAGGAAGTTGCCGCCAGCTTTGTTCACTGCGTTCCCGTAACTGCTGCCACGATCCATCCCGACTGGCATTCAACGTTGCCTGTGTTAACGGTATTCCCATGGCAATCACCCAGCGCGTAAATGGAAGACGGCGTGACAGATTGAACTGATGCCACAGCTTCCCCCCTTTGTTCACGCCAAATGTGGACTGTAGCTGCTCCTGCGTTAATCCAAGCCAGGAAAAGATATGTTCAAAGCGATACGTCTGATGTAGCTCCCGCCATCCCGCCTCGCCCATACCCTCCAGCCCTAACACATCTTTGGCCCCCAGCCAGACGAGCCTGGCAACAAACTGTTCCTGACACTCCGCTGTGGCATAAAAACAAGTTAGTGAATTGAAGCGCCCCTCAGGTGGTGCTGGCTTATTACGCTGGGTGCTGCGCCAGACCACCTCATCAATACGGGGAATCCCCTGTCCGGCCAGACTTATCAGAATCTGATCGCCAGGCGCAATATCCCATTCATTCCAGCGCCGGATTGAGCCAATATTGACGCGCTGCACCCGCTTATCATCCAGCATGACGGGGACCAGCAATGCAACCACCGCAATTTTCCCGCTTTTGCCAACGGAGAACTGAATACCCGTCACCTCAGATACCCTGGCCACGGGAGGATATTTCCACGCTGCCAGCCAGTCTCCCTGTCCGGGTAGCCAGTATTGCGCCCGCGGTTCTTTTCCCGTTCGCACCACCACACCATCCGTCACAAAAGGTAGCGCTGAAGTCCACCACCTGGCGCGCGCCTGCTCGACGTCATCCACACTCTTCACGGCCTGAGTATATCGTTGCGTGAAACTGAACCCGGCAGCAGTGAGTAGCTCAAGTCTTTCCGACATAGCAACTGGACCATCAGGCCAGGCCCAGATAAAAATAGCCAGCGAGCGTAACATTTCCGGGTTGCTCTGGCGCATCATCATTCCAGCAACCTTTGAGCGGGCGTTCATTCCCCCTCTCTGCTGCTGAATATGCCCTTGTTGCTGCAAAAATATCTCCCCCTGCAACGTACTGTTAGAGAGCGGCCCGGTGGTAGTACGTGGAACGGAAGGGATCTGAAGAACCTTTTGCGTCCAGTCTTCGCCTTTCAGACCGTTACCACGGCTAATCGCCCGTATCAGATTTCCATTGCGATAAACCAGCGTGACCGCCACGCCATCCACCTTCGGCTGCACCCAGAGATCGCTACGAGCATGCATCCATTGCTGTAGCGCTTGCTTATCGGCAAGTTTTCGAACTCCCGTATGGGGAACGGGGTGCGAGACTGTTCCACTTATTGGGGGCGCAGATAGATCTGATGGGGCTTCATCGCCAAAACAGCGCTGCCATTGGATGAGTTGCGCATTGAGCTGGTCATAAACAGCGTCGTCTACGACACTTTCCCCTTGTTTCCAGTAACTGTCATTCCACTGTGTTATCTGCTGCTGTAGTCGTGAAATTTCCTCTTGTGCCCTGGCAGGCGACCAGACGGGGCATACCGCCCATGAGGGTAGATACCACATTAGCAAAACCAGCCCTATGCATTTCCATAATCCCATGCTATCTCCGCTGAACAGTACGTTTCCCGGCAGATATAACGCGAATTGAAATGGAAACAGAGAGGCAAAAAATCATCCTGCGAGCAACGTTCCTGACATTTGCACGAATTGCTGCAAACCGCGGATAAAACAGGAAACTGGTACGCAAAACGCAATAAACATGCGCAAAAAGTGTGACAAGGGCTACGTCACATAGCGGCTACGTGTATAATAAGCCCGTATGTAGGCTCTCTTTCGACAATCACATACATTAAGATACTCATGGCTCAAGGCACGCTTTATATTGTTTCTGCCCCCAGTGGCGCGGGTAAATCCAGCCTGATTCAGGCTTTATTAAAGACCCAACCGTTGTATGACACCCAGGTTTCTGTTTCGCACACCACGCGCGCACCGCGCCCGGGGGAAGTGCACGGTGAACACTATTTTTTCGTGAACCATGACGAATTCAGAACCATGATTGGCAGAGACGCGTTCCTGGAACACGCTGAGGTTTTCGGGAATTACTACGGCACCTCGCGTGAGGCCATTGAGCAAGTGTTAGCATCCGGCGTAGACGTCTTTTTAGATATCGACTGGCAAGGTGCGCAGCAAATTCGTCAAAAAATGCCGCATGCGCGCAGTATTTTTATTTTGCCACCATCTAAGATTGAGCTGGATCGCCGTCTTCGTGGCCGCGGTCAGGATAGCGAAGACGTGATCGCAAAACGTATGGCGCAAGCTGTTGCAGAAATGAGCCATTACGCCGAATATGATTATCTTATTGTGAATGATGATTTCGATACCGCCCTGGGCGATTTGAAAACTATCATTCGCGCCGAACGTCTGCGCATGAGCCGCCAAAAGCAGCGTCATGACGCTTTAATCAGCAAACTGTTGGCAGACTGAACCCACATTCAGTATCATGCCCAGTCATTTCTTCACCTGTGGAGCATTTTAAGTATGGCACGCGTAACTGTTCAGGACGCTGTAGAGAAAATTGGTAACCGTTTTGACCTGGTACTGGTCGCCGCGCGTCGCGCTCGTCAGATGCAGGTAGGCGGAAAGGATCCGCTCGTACCGGAAGAAAACGATAAAACTACCGTTATCGCGCTGCGCGAAATCGAAGAAGGTCTGATCAACAACCAGATCCTCGACGTGCGTGAGCGCCAGGAACAGCAAGAGCAGGAAGCCGCTGAATTACAAGCCGTTACCGCTATTGCTGAAGGTCGTCGTTAATCACAAAGCGGGTCGCCCTTGTATCTGTTTGAAAGCCTGAATCAACTGATTCAAAACTACCTGCCGGAAGACCAGATTAAGCGTCTTCGGCAGGCGTATCTCGTTGCACGTGACGCTCACGAGGGCCAGACACGTTCAAGCGGTGAACCCTATATCACGCACCCGGTAGCGGTAGCCTGCATTCTGGCCGAGATGAAACTCGACTATGAAACGCTGATGGCTGCGCTGCTGCATGACGTGATTGAAGATACCCCAGCCACCTACCAGGATATGGAACAGCTTTTTGGTAAAAGCGTTGCTGAACTGGTAGAAGGGGTGTCGAAACTTGATAAGCTTAAGTTTCGCGATAAGAAAGAGGCGCAAGCCGAAAACTTTCGCAAGATGATTATGGCGATGGTGCAGGATATCCGCGTCATTCTCATCAAACTCGCTGACCGTACCCACAACATGCGCACGCTGGGCTCATTACGCCCGGACAAGCGTCGCCGCATCGCCCGTGAAACCCTCGAAATCTATAGTCCGCTGGCACACCGTTTAGGTATTCATCACATTAAAACCGAGCTGGAAGAGCTGGGTTTTGAAGCGCTGTACCCGAACCGCTATCGCGTGATTAAAGAAGTGGTTAAAGCCGCTCGTGGCAACCGCAAAGAGATGATCCAAAAAATCCTCTCGGAAATCGAAGGGCGTTTACAGGAGGCAGGCATTCCGTGTCGCGTAAGTGGTCGCGAGAAGCACCTGTACTCTATTTACTGCAAAATGGTGCTCAAAGAGCAGCGTTTTCACTCCATCATGGATATCTACGCTTTTCGCGTTATCGTTCATGATTCCGATACCTGTTATCGCGTACTCGGCCAGATGCACAGCCTGTACAAACCTCGTCCTGGTCGCGTGAAAGACTATATCGCCATTCCGAAAGCGAACGGATATCAGTCTTTGCACACCTCAATGATCGGCCCTCACGGCGTCCCGGTTGAAGTACAGATTCGTACCGAAGACATGGACCAGATGGCAGAGATGGGTGTAGCAGCGCACTGGGCTTACAAAGAGCACGGCGGCGAAAGCAGCACCACCGCACAAATCCGCGCTCAACGCTGGATGCAGAGCCTGCTGGAACTGCAGCAGAGCGCCGGTAGCTCGTTTGAATTTATTGAAAGCGTCAAATCTGATCTCTTCCCGGATGAGATTTATGTTTTCACACCGGAAGGGCGCATTGTCGAACTGCCTGCCGGTGCAACGCCTGTCGACTTCGCCTACGCCGTGCATACCGATATCGGTCACGCCTGCGTCGGCGCACGCGTCGACAGACAACCTTACCCGCTTTCGCAGCCGCTCTTTAGTGGCCAGACCGTTGAGATTATTACCGCTCCGGGCGCTCGTCCGAATGCAGCGTGGCTCAACTTCGTCGTCAGTTCGAAAGCGCGCGCCAAAATTCGCCAACTGCTGAAAAACCTCAAGCGCGATGATTCCGTCAGTCTGGGTCGTCGACTGCTCAACCATGCCTTAGGCGGTAGCCGTAAACTGGCTGAGATCCCGCCAGAGAGCATCCAGCGTGAGCTTGAGCGCATGAAGCTCGCCACGCTTGACGATCTGCTCGCGGAAATCGGTCTGGGTAACGCCATGAGCGTGGTGGTAGCGAAAAACCTCCAGCAGGGCGAAGCAACGGCAAACGTGCCAGCGCAATCTGGCCACGGTCATCTGCCGATCAAAGGCGCAGATGGCGTGCTGATCACCTTCGCGAAATGCTGTCGTCCGATTCCTGGCGATCCAATCATTGCCCACGTCAGTCCGGGTAAAGGTCTGGTGATTCACCATGAATCCTGCCGTAACATTCGTGGCTATCAAAAAGAGCCAGAGAAGTTTATGGCGGTGGAATGGGATAAAGAGACAGAGCAGGAGTTCATCACCGAGATTAAGGTGGATATGTTTAACCACCAGGGTGCTCTGGCGAACCTGACGGCGGCAATCAACACGACCACCTCCAACATTCAAAGTCTGAATACGGAAGAGAAAGATGGCCGCGTCTATAGCGCCTTTATTCGCCTGACCGCTCGCGATCGCGTGCACCTGGCGAATATCATGCGCAAAATCCGCGTCATGCCGGACGTGATAAAAGTCACCCGTAACCGTAACTAGAACACGTTTTATGAATACTCAACGTTATGCACGTATTTGCGAGATGCTCGCACGTCGTCAGCCCGATCTGACCGTCTGCATGGAGCAGGTCCACAAACCTCATAACGTTTCTGCAATCATTCGTACTGCAGACGCGGTCGGCGTGCATGAAGTCCACGCCGTCTGGCCTGGTAGCCGTATGCGTACCATGGCCTCTTCTGCCGCAGGCAGCAACAGTTGGGTTCAGGTGAAGACTCACCGCACGATTGGTGATGCGGTCACACATTTAAAAAGCCAAGGTATGCAGGTTCTGGCAACACATCTGTCAGATAAAGCCGTGGATTTTCGCGAGATTGATTACACGCGCCCCACCTGCATCCTGATGGGCCAGGAGAAAACCGGCATCACTCAGGAAGCGTTGGATCTGGCGGATCAGGACATCATCATTCCCATGACTGGCATGGTGCAATCGCTGAACGTTTCGGTCGCCTCCGCGCTGATTCTGTACGAAGCACAGCGCCAGCGGCAAAACGCCGGCATGTACCGACGAGAAAACAGCATGCTGGCGCAAGATGAGCAGCAGCGTTTGCTGTTTGAAGGCGGTTATCCGGTGCTGGCGAATGTCGCTAAGCGCAAAGGTCTTCCCTACCCCCACGTAAACACGCAGGGCGAAATTGAAGCCGATGCAACGTGGTGGGCCACTATGCAATCTGCGAGATAAACGCGATGAAAGGCCGTTTACTGGATGCCATCCCACTCAATTCTCTGACCGGCGTTGGCGCAGCGCAAAGCAGTAAACTGGCGAAAATTGGCCTGCACACCGTGCAGGACCTTCTGCTCCACCTCCCTCTGCGTTACGAAGACCGCACGCACCTGTACCCGATTGGCGAACTGCTGCCGGGCGTTTACGCCACCGTAGAAGGCGAAGTGCTGAACTGCAATATCACCTTCGGCGGACGCCGGATGATGACCTGTCAGATCAGTGATGGCTCCGGCATTCTCACCATGCGCTTTTTCAACTTCAGCGCCGCAATGAAAAATAGTCTCGCCACCGGTCGCCGGGTGCTGGCCTATGGCGAAGCCAAACGCGGAAAATACGGCGCAGAGATGATCCACCCGGAGTATCGCGTACAGGGCGATCTCAGCACGCCGGAATTGCAGGAAACGCTCACACCGGTGTATCCAACCACCGAAGGCGTGAAGCAGGCCACGCTGCGCAAACTGACCGATCAAGCGCTGGACTTGCTCGATACCTGTGCCATTGCCGAACTGCTGCCGCCAGAGTTGTTGCAAGGCATGATGAGCCTGCCGGAAGCTCTGCGCACATTGCACCGTCCACCGCCGTCACTGCAGTTGAGCGATCTGGAAACCGGTCAGCATCCAGCACAGCGACGTCTGATTCTGGAAGAATTGCTGGCGCATAACCTCAGCATGCTGGCACTACGCGCCGGGGCGCAACGTTTCCACGCCCAGCCGCTGATCGCAAACAACGCGCTGAAAGATAAGCTGCTGGCGGCTCTACCGTTTAAACCCACCGGCGCCCAGGCCCGCGTTACCGCTGAGATCGAACGCGATATGGCACTGGATGTCCCTATGATGCGTCTGGTGCAGGGCGATGTCGGCTCCGGCAAAACGCTGGTTGCGGCGCTGGCCGCCCTACGTGCCATCGCACATGGTAAGCAAGTTGCGCTGATGGCCCCCACCGAACTATTGGCTGAACAGCACGCCAATAACTTCCGCAACTGGTTCGCGCCACTGGGTATTGAAGTTGGCTGGCTGGCAGGTAAACAGAAAGGCAAAGCGCGCCTGGCACAGCAGGAAGCTATCGCCAGCGGTGAGGTGCAGATGATTGTCGGCACGCACGCAATTTTCCAGGAACAGGTGCAGTTCAACGGACTGGCGCTGGTTATCATCGACGAACAGCACCGTTTTGGCGTACATCAGCGCCTGGCGCTGTGGGAGAAAGGTCAGCAGCAGGGTTTCCACCCACACCAGCTAATCATGACCGCCACCCCAATCCCGCGAACGCTGGCGATGACCGCCTATGCCGATCTCGACACGTCGGTCATTGACGAACTCCCTCCGGGGCGTACGCCGGTCACCACGGTGGCGATTCCGGATACCCGCCGCAGCGATATTATTGACCGCGTGCGCAACGCTTGTACCCATGAAGGGCGCCAGGCGTACTGGGTCTGTACGCTGATTGAGGAGTCTGATTTGTTAGAAGCTCAGGCGGCTGAAGCCACGTGGGAAGAGCTTAAACTGGTGCTGCCAGAGCTGAATATTGGCCTGGTACACGGCCGTATGAAGCCCGCAGAGAAGCAGTCGGTAATGGCGGCGTTTAAGCAGGGCGAACTGCAGCTGCTGGTTGCCACCACGGTGATTGAAGTGGGCGTAGACGTACCTAACGCCAGCCTGATGATTATTGAAAACCCGGAGCGCTTGGGCCTGGCGCAGTTGCACCAGCTACGTGGTCGCGTAGGTCGTGGCGCGGTGGCCTCCCACTGCGTCCTGCTCTACAAATCGCCGCTGTCAAAAACCGCGCAAAAACGCCTGCAAGTTCTGCGCGACAGCAACGACGGATTCGTGATCGCGCAAAAAGATTTAGAGATCCGCGGGCCCGGCGAGCTGTTGGGTACGCGCCAGACCGGAACGGCAGAATTCAAAGTCGCAGATTTGCTGCGCGATCAGGCGATTATCCCGGAAGTTCAGCGCATTGCCCGTCATATTCACGAACGTTACCCGCAACAGGCTGTGGCGCTGATTGAACGCTGGATGCCGGAAACCGAGCGCTACTCCAACGCATAGTCGATTCATAGCGGCGGCGGATGTGACTCCGCCGCACAGAGATTATTGCGCAAAAATCGGCAGCAGCAGATACAGCTTAATCACCAGCGCATTGACGATATCGATAAAGAACGCCCCCACCATCGGCACCACCAGAAACGCCATATGGGATGGTCCAAAACGTTCAGTAATTGCCTGCATGTTGGCAATCGCCGTGGGTGTCGCACCGAGGCCAAAACCGCAGTGTCCGGCTGCCAGCACGGCGGCATCGTAGTTCTTACCCATCATGCGCCAGGTGACGAATATCGCGTACAGCGCCATGAAAATGGTCTGCACAACCAGGATTGCCAGCATCGGCAGGGCCAGAGAAGCCAGCTCCCACAGCTTCAGACTCATTAGCGCCATCGCCAGGAACAGCGACAGGCTAACGTTACCCAACACCGAAACCGCGCGCTCGAACACCCGATAAAAACCCATTAACGCCAGGCCGTTACTGAGGATCACCCCAACAAACAGCACGCAGACGAAAGTCGGCAGTTCCAGCACCGTTCCGACCAACATTTGTGCAACGATTTTACCCACCGTCAGACAGATAGCGATCAGCGCAATGGTTTCAATCAGCACCAGCGAAGTGATTATGCGTCCGACATCCGGCTTTTCAAATGCGGTAGGCACAGCCTGATCGTCCGGCATGCCGTCTGGCGTGGTAGAGTGTTTGACCAGATAGCGGGCCACCGGGCCGCCAATCAATCCGCCCAGCACCAGGCCAAACGTTGCGCAAGCCATCGCCACTTCCGTCGCATTAGCGAAACCATAGCGCTCAATAAACAGTTTGCTCCATGCGGCCCCGGTTCCATGCCCGCCAGAGAGGGTTATCGAACCGGCGATCAGACCCATCAGCGGATCCAGACCCAGCAGAGTCGCCATACCAATACCAATGGCGTTTTGCATCAGCAGCAGGCCAACAACCACAATCAGAAAGATACCCACCACGCGGCCACCCGCGCGCAGGCTGGCAATATTGGCGTTCAGGCCGATAGTGGCGAAGAATGCCAGCATCAGCGGATCGCGCAGGGTCATGTCGAAGTTCACTTCCCAACCCATGCTTTTTTTCAGCACCAGCAGCGCAATCGCCACCAGCAATCCGCCAGCTACGGGTTCGGGAATGGTGTATTTTTTCAGGAAGGAAACAGACTGGACGAGCTTACGTCCCAGCAGCAACACAAGGGTTGCCGCAACCAGCGTTGATAACGTATCGAGATAAAACATTTACAACTCCATTAGTGCGTTTAGCACAATCACGCACGATGCATTCCAGACCGATTTTTAGCTCTTATTGAGTTTTCGGTGTGGATTTTAAGCAGAAAATCATGAAAAGTTATATAAAAATGTTTGTTTATCCGTTTTAAATATTAAGAACACCTGGTAGCAAACGTTTGCATTTCCGCCATGGTCAGATAAAATCACCGCTTTTCCACCATGGGATTGCCTCTGATGTCCGTTAACGCCGTAGAGTCAACAAATGCGCAACCGGTTGCGCAGACTCACAACAGTGAACTGATTTACCGTCTTGAAGATCGCCCCCCACTAGCCCAGACCCTGTTTGCCGCCTGTCAGCACCTGCTGGCCATGTTCGTCGCGGTAATCACCCCAGCGCTGTTAATTTGCCAGGCGCTCGGTTTACCGGCTCAGGATACTCAACACATTATCAGTATGTCGCTGTTCGCTTCCGGCGTGGCTTCTATCATTCAGATCAAAGCCTGGGGGCCGGTCGGCTCAGGGCTATTATCCATTCAGGGCACCAGCTTTAACTTTGTTGCGCCACTGATTATGGGCGGTACAGCGCTAAAAACCGGTGGTGCAGATGTCCCAACCATGATGGCGGCGCTGTTCGGTACACTGATGCTGGCAAGCTGCACTGAGATGGTTATCTCACGCGTACTGCATCTGGCGCGTCGTATCATTACCCCGCTGGTCTCAGGCGTGGTGGTGATGATTATCGGCCTGTCACTGATTCAGGTAGGTCTGACGTCGATTGGCGGCGGCTATGCGGCAATGAGCGACAACACCTTTGGCGCACCAAAGAATTTACTGCTGGCAGGCGTCGTGCTGGCGCTGATTATCCTGCTTAACCGCCAGCGCAACCCGTACCTGCGCGTTGCGTCACTGGTGATTGCGATGGCGGCAGGTTACCTGTTGGCGTGGTTTATGGATATGCTGCCGCAAAATACCGCGCCGGTAAGTCAGGACCTGCTGATGGTGCCAACGCCGTTGTATTATGGCCTGGGTATCGACTGGAGCTTACTGCTGCCGCTGATGCTGGTGTTTATGATTACCTCGCTGGAAACCATCGGTGATATTACGGCCACCTCCGATGTCTCCGAGCAGCCCGTTTCTGGTCCGCTGTACATGAAACGCCTGAAAGGCGGCGTACTGGCGAACGGTTTGAACTCGTTTGTTTCAGCCGTATTTAACACCTTCCCGAACTCCTGTTTTGGACAAAACAACGGCGTTATTCAGTTAACGGGCGTTGCCAGCCGCTACGTTGGTTTTGTGGTTGCGCTGATGCTGATCGCGTTGGGCCTGTTCCCGGCGGTCAGCGGTTTTGTACAGCATATTCCTGAACCGGTACTCGGCGGCGCAACGCTGGTGATGTTCGGTACTATCGCGGCATCCGGCGTGCGTATCGTATCCCGCGAACCGCTGAACCGCCGCGCAATTCTGATTATCGCGCTGTCGCTGGCCGTCGGCCTCGGCGTTTCCCAGCAGCCGCTGATCCTGCAGTTCGCTCCTGACTGGGTGAAAAACCTGCTCTCTTCCGGCATTGCCGCAGGCGGTATTACCGCTATCGTTCTGAATCTGGTGTTCCCACCAGAGAAGCAATAAGCAAAATGCGGCGTTGATTCTGAATCAACGCCGCTGTAACGCTCTTTCACCATTCCCGCCTTGAGCATTGCGCCTAAATCGTGCATAACTTGACTATGTGCACTTCGCGGGATGGAAGACCATGAAATTTATTGGAAAGCTGCTTCTTTACGTGCTGATCGCCCTTGCAGTGGCGATCCTCGGCTTATATTTTCTACTGCAAACCCGCTGGGGCGCAGAGCACGTCAGCGCCTGGGTTTCGCAGAACAGCAGCTACCATCTGGCATTTGATGCCATCGATCACCGGTTTTCTTCTCCTTCCCATATTCTGCTGGAAAACGTCACCTTTGGCCGGGATGGTCAGCCCGCAACGCTGGTCGCCAAAACGGTCGATATTGGACTGAGCAGCCGCCAAATCACCGACCCGCTGCACGTAGACACCATTCTTTTGCAAAACGGCACGCTGAATCTTTCCCAGCAAACTGCGCCGCTGCCGTTCCAGGCCGATCGCCTGCAATTGCAAGATATGGCGCTTAACAGTCCCGGTAGCGAGTGGACCCTGAGCGCGCAGCGCGTTAACGGCGGAGTCATTCCCTGGAGTCCTGAGGCGGGTAAAATTCTCGGGAGTAAAGCGCAAATTCAGCTCAGCGCCAGTTCGTTGACGCTGAACGACGTCCCCACGACCAACGTATTGATTGAAGGCAGTATTGACCATGACCGTGTGACGCTGAGCAATATTGGCGCAGACGTGGCGCGAGGCGCATTAACCGGCGTGGCGCAACGCAATGCCGACGGTAGTTGGGTAGTAGAGAATCTGCGCCTGAACGATATTCGGCTGCAAAGCGACAAATCGCTGGCCGAGTTTTTTGCTCCGTTAAGCACTATTCCTTCCCTGCAAATTGGTCGTCTGGAAGTAACAGATGCCCGTCTGCAAGGCCCTGACTGGGCGGTGACGGATCTCGATCTGAGCTTGCGCAACATGACCTTCAGCAAGGACGACTGGCAAACTCAGGAAGGAAAACTGTCGATGAACGCCAGCGAGTTTATCTACGGCTCTCTGCACTTTTTCGATCCGATTATGAACGCCGAGTTTTCGCCGCAGGGCATAGCGCTGCGTCAGTTCACCACCCGCTGGGAAGGGGGAATGGTCAGAACATCCGGAAACTGGCAGCGCAACAACAAAGCGCTGGTCCTCGATGATGCCGCCATTGCCGGTCTGGAGTACACACTGCCGGAAAACTGGAAACAGTTGTGGATGAAACCCCTACCAGCCTGGCTAGCCAGCCTGACGCTGAAGAAATTCAGCGCCAGCCGTAATCTGGTGATTGATATCGACCCGAGCTTCCCATGGCAGCTCACCGCGCTGGACGGCTACGGTGCTAACCTCGGGCTGGTGCAGAACAATCAGTGGGGGATCTGGAGCGGGAGCGCTAACCTCAACGCCGCTGCCGGCACCTTTAACCGCACCGACGTGCGTCGTCCTTCGCTGGCGCTGACGGCGAACAGCAGCACCATCAATATCAGCGAACTAAGCGCCTATACGGAAAAAGGGTTGCTGGAGGCCACTGCCAGTATTTCACAGTTGCCTCAGCGTCAAACTCAGGTCAGCCTGAACGGGCGCGGCGTGCCAATGACGATTCTGCAGCAGTGGGGATGGCCCGCACTGCCGCTTTCCGGCGACGGTAACATCCAGCTTACCGCCAGCGGCAATATTCAAGCCGATGCGCCACTCAAGCCAACGGTCAGCGGCCAGTTGCATGCGGTGAACGTGGAGAAACAGCAGGTAACGCAAACCATGCAGGCGGGCGTGGTATCCGGTAGTGAAGTTACCGCCCCACCCGCTGCGCAGTAAAATCTGACGGCCCGACGGCGATTTGCCGACCGGGTCGCCGTTTATCGCTGTAAGCGCGCATATTCACTGCACAACAGCCACTTCACCGGCTCGTCCTCTTCTATCGCCGGGAAGCGACCGCCTGGCTCAAGGAAGTGATTGTCATGCAGGTCGTCATTGACCATCGAGATCTCCCAGCCCAGCACGAACGCTTTCTCCGCCCAAAAGCGATGATACAACCGCGGCGGCAGGCATACCCCCTGCCCCGGTTTCAATACCAGCGTCTCGCCAGCGTCAACGGAACGCCGCTGACCATCGACGCTAACCTCAACAATGCGCCGGGCATCATACCCGTCATCAGGCGTAGCCCACGCCAACTGCATACATAAATCACCGCCGCCGCGGTTAACGATATCTTCCATTTTATGGCGATGAAAATGCCATGGCGTCTGCTGATCCTGCTGAATCTGCAGCATCTTTTCGGCGTACGGTTTGGGGTAGCTGGCTGACCCTAACTGACCATTGCGCAACGTCAGTAACGTCAGCCCCGTTTGCGCAAAATCTCCGCGCCCAAAGTCGGTTATATCCCAGCCCAGTTGGAGATCGAGCACTTCACGCCACAGAGTGTGATCCTGTTGCCGCCAGGCATCAGCCGTAAAATACGCAAAGTCAGGCAGGCAAACCCGAAAAGTCTCGGCGATGGCATGCGCTTTATCGACGGCATAATTAATATGTGAACGCTTCATTCCACTTTTCCTTGTTGCGAAAAAGGCGGGTCACCCCGCCTGTATGCGGTTAGTAAAGTGACGCTTTGCCGGTTGAGCCGAACAGTTTCATTTTGTGACGGATCACATCCCGCGCGGCGCTAATGGCTTCCGGGTAAATAACGTTCGGGTCCCACCAGGTTTCTTTCGCCAGGATTTCGCGGACTTTCTGGAAGTAAGCGTATTTCATATCGCTGGAAATGTTGATTTTGCCAACGCCCAGCGTAACGGATTCGGCAATTTCCGCATCCGGGTTCGCGGAACCTCCGTGCAGCACCAGCGGAATGTCCACTCGCCCGGCAATCTCACGCAGGATGTGCATTTGCAGCTCTGGCTGCATCCCTTTCGGGTAGATGCCGTGTGCGGTTCCAATCGCCACCGCCAGCGTGTCCGCGCCGGTACGGGCGATAAAATCCTGTGCCTGATCAGGATCGGTATAAGTGACCTTCGATACGCCACCTTCCACAGACGTCCCGGTCTGACCAATCGTACCCAGTTCCCCTTCCACCGAAACGCCTACCGCATGCGCCAGCTTGACCACTTCGCGGGTCAGCGCCACGTTCTCTTCATACGGCAGCAGCGAGCCATCAATCATCACCGAGGTAAACCCACACTGAATCGCCCGCAGGACATGCTCAACCGAAGCGCCGTGGTCCAGATGCAGAGTAAAGGGAACCGGGCTACGCAGGGTGATATCGCGGACGTAGCTAAAAAACGCATCGCCGACAAAATCATGTTCGCTGGGGTGAATGGAGATAATTGCCGGGGTGTTGGTCGCTTCCGCTTCTTCCACTACTGCGCGTACAAAGCAGCTGTCCGCCACGTTGAATGCGCCGATGGCGAAACCGTGCTGACGGGTAGGTTGCAGTAATTCTTTCATCGAAACTAACATGTTAATTCTCCAGTTTCAGGGTGTAGAAAGCCCTGCCAGTGCGTCGTCGCAGAGGCATAGAAGGCGTTACAGAAAATGAATCAGGCTTTGTCGATAGCGCCGCTGGCCTGCAGGTACGGAATAATGGCTTCCTCGCAGGCCTGCTCCATCAGGGCCAGGGCATCAACGAGTTCACCGGATGTGTCGCGACACAGGGTATGCAGCAGAGCAGCCTTTCCGGCCTCGAAAACCGCCGCGCCAACGTTTATCTTGGCGACGCCAAACGTCGGGCAGCGCTGTAGCTGGTCAAACGGCGTCCCGCTGCCGCCATGCAGCGCCAGCGGCACCGTTGATAAACGGGCAATTTCCTCCAGTCGCTGGAAATCAATGACGGGTATGACACCGGGCGCGTACATGCCATGTGCCGTGCCAACCGAGACCGCCAGTAAATCGATACCGGTCTGTTGGATAAAGGGCTCCACATCGGCGGCCTGGGTCATCAAATCAGCGTTAGCTGCGTGATCATAGCGCAGGGCGTCAGCCAGATGCCCCAGCTCACCTTCCACGCACAGAGAAACGCTGGTCGCGAGCTCAACCACCGCCCGGGTCTGGCGAATGTTCTCCTCCAGCGCAAAGGCGGAGGCATCGATCATTAACCCGCTGAATCCGGCGCGAAAAGCCTGGCGAATGCGCACTGGGTCCTTTCCATGATCCAGCGCCAGCGCGACCGGTACCGACGCTTCCTCTGCCAGCGTTTTGACGACCGCCACCGCTATCGGTGCAGGAAAATGGCCCAGATGCCCCTGATACAGATTCAGAATGATAGGCGCACGGTGTTTCTCAGCCACCCGCACCGCCGCACGGGCGCTTTCCAGGTTCATACAGTTGATGGCCAGCAGCGCGTACTGCTCGCGCCAGGCTTTCGTCACCATGCTTTTCATATCGGCAAACATACGGCCTCCGGTTATTCCAGGGTGAAGGTGATCTCTTCGTCTTTCAGCTTTTGATCGCTAAGTTCATCAAACTCTTCGTCACGTTCGGTCACCGGTTTCTTCCACAACGACAGCATGACACCGCAAATCACCGTGCCGATCCCCAGCGCCAGGCAAAACAGCAGCGGATGCGTAAAGAGCGGGACCACGAACATGCCGCCGTGCGGTACCGGGCTTTCGACGCCCCACACCATAATCAGACCGCCCGCTATCGCCGAGGCCACCACGCAGGACCCCACCACGCGCAGCAGGTCGCGCGCCGCAATGGGAATGACCCCTTCGGTAATCATGCAGATCCCCATCGGGAATGCCGCTTTCAGCGCCTCGCGCTCCGCACGGGTGTACTTGTGACGTGTCAGCAAAAAGGAGAGCGTAATGCCGAACGGAGGGATCATCGAACCGACAAACTTCACCGCTTCCGGACCGTACACGCCGCTGACCAACATGCCGTCAGCAAAGAGCGACATGGTTTTATTCACCGGTCCGCCAAAGTCGAATGTCGCCATTGCGCCAAGGATGGCCCCCATTAAAAAGCGTGACCCGCCCTGCATGGACTCCAGCAGATGAATCAACGCGTCCTGCAGCCAGGCTATCGGTTTGCCAATGAGCGTCATCATCAACAGGCCGCCAATGACGGTACTCAGTACCGGCAACACCATGATGGGCATCAACCCCTGCATCGACTGCGGCAAACGGATATAGCGCTTGAGCAGCAGGACGGTATAACCGACCAGAAAACCGCCCAGCATCCCGCCGATAAAACCGGTATGAATTTCACCGCAGACAAAGCCGACAATCAGACCCGGCGCGAATCCGGGGCGGTCAGCAATGGAGTACGCAATCGCCGCACTAATCAGCGGTACGATTAACCCCATCCCCCAACCGCCAATCTGGTTGAGCATCCAGGGGATGGTTCCTGTTTTTTCACCCACGTTAGTGCCGCCAAGTATTTGCCCGAGAGCAATACAGATCCCGGCGGCAACAATTAACGGGATCATCCACGAAATCCCCGTTAATAAATGTCTTTTTATTTCCTGAGATAGCGGAATTTTATTTTCACTCATGTGAAATCCCTCCAGAATGGGGATCGCTACTGGTTATTATTAACTAATGATTTTTCGACCTTTTCAAGAAACTGAATGGGCGATTTTATGACGATTTCAGTTTTTACTCGCACAATACGTTTATTTAAAAATCGTTCCTCCCCTTTTATTTTTACATCCACAGCGAGAATCACGACATCAGCAGCAGAAATGTCCTCTGTCAGCAGTTCGTTTTCCGTGCCGATAGTCCCCTGGGTTTCTACTCTTATATTATGACCAAGCGCTTTAGCACCTTTAATTAACTTCTCACGGGCAATATAGGTGTGCGCAATACCCGCCGTACAGGCGGCAACACAAACAATATTCATAACATGCTCCACGTTTTATTTAGCAGACATTGGATTCAGCATATTGGCTAAAAAGCTCAATAATTTTCTGTGGACTGCTTTCGACTAACAGTTGTTCAATAATGTCGTCATCCGCCAACGCGCCGGCAACCTGCGAAAGCAGACGAATATGGGTAGTGTTTTGATCTTCAAGGCGTACGGCAAACAGAATGATGCAGCGCACGTTGCTGCCGTCCAGGGTTTCCCAGGGAATATCCTGGCGGGTACGCCCAATCGCCAGTGTGGTATTGACCACCGCCGAGGATTTCCCGTGCGGAATCGCAATATGATTTTCGAAGCCGGTCGAGCCTTCTGATTCACGCTGCCAGACATCCTGAATAAACGTTTCCCGGCAGCTAATTGCCCCATCTTTTTGCAGAATATCTGTCAGTTCCTCAATAACCTCCGTTTTGTTTGTGGCCTTCATGTCCAAAATAACGCGATTTGTATTGAGTATTTTCGTGATGTCCATAAATCATACCTCATGGAGTTCAGACATTAATTTTCAACGACCAGCGACGTCGCCCGATGTAATTTTTCCGTAATAACCGTTTCTGTTACCCGCTTAATATCCGCATCATTGAAGAAGGCGGTGACATACACGACCGGCATGGCAACGGCAGGTAAATTGATCGTCGATACCACCAGTTCAATATCGTCCGTCAGGACGGAGGGCAAGCTGCCTGCCGACACCACGCCGACGATGGTCCAGTCCGGAAAGGCGCGCAGAATGCGGCTTTTGAGTAAGTGAGAGGTGCCGATACCGGTTGAGCAGACCAGCAGCACACGTTTACGCGCTATCTGACGCTCCATCGCGGCCTGAAAATGCACGGTTAAATATCCCACCTCATCATCCGACACGGCCCGTTCGCCCCAGCCGCTAAACACCCGATTCACCGCGCACTGAGTCAGACGCCAGACGTCCTGCAACTCGCCTTTAATGTCCTCCAGCAGCGGATTACGAATGCGGATCTGGTAGTTCAGGCGGTTAATCAGCGGCTTAATATGAATCAGCAATCCGTCATACAGCGCAGTGTCCTGGCTAAGATCGCAGTCAACCATTTCGGCGAAGGTGGCAATCAGCCGATGGGTAATCAAGCGTGCTTCGTCGCTGGAGTGCATATGGCCAATTACGCTCACATCGTTATGCTCTTCAATCACCATACCGGAGGAGATAATATATTGATAAATAAACCAGACTTCGTCTTCCGGCAGCGGGTGGGCAATGCGTTTTTCGATATGCTGAATCATGCGACTGGCAATGGAAAAGATGTTCTCATCACATGACGTGATGCTTTCTTCTTTTCTCGGTAGCGCATTGCCCCGCGTAATGCGGTACATCATGATCAGAATATGGGTAAAGATATTGACGTAATAAGGCTCTCCCAGCGACCAGCACAGATCGTTCTCCATTTCCTGCAACAGCGTCTGGACAAATAAAACGTCTTCTTCGCCGAAGTAATGCACTAACGCTTTATAACTGCCCGGATCAAGTCGTGAATAAATCACGCTTCCCGGTTCATTATGGTTAATCACACCGTTAATCAGCGACGCCATCGCCTGGCGCACCCCGCTCTCGCTGCCTTCAATGTGTGTGCCGCTCTGGCTGCGAATCAGCGACAGGCCCAGCGGGGTAATCCACGATTCAATTACTTTCAGATCGTTAACAATCGATGCACTACTAATAAAATAACGTTCGGATAATTTATTGATCGATGTTTCATGCGGCGTTTCACTTAATAATTGCGAGGCTATCTTAACCCGCCGTGAATTATTCATCATGCCGTCAGCATCATCACCCTCCGACCCTAATAACTGATCCAGATATAAAAGGTCAGTAATGTTATCGGCACTTAATATCACGCCCGCACCGGCACGTTTATCGATGGATATTTTCCATTCCGATAACCATTGTTCCAGTAACCGCAGATCGCGCTGGACGGTCTTCTCTGAAACAGATAAATATTCGGCAATTTTTAGCAGCGTAACATATTCCTTCCGGGACAGAAGAAACTTTAATAATCTGTTTTGTCGCGAGGTAATCATTTGCATTATTTACCCTTATTACATACCAGATTAAATATCTATACCCGTCATACTTCAAGCTGCATGTGCGTTGGCTTTCCTCGCTCACCCCTGTCATGTACTTATGTACGCTCAGGGGATTCGCTGCGTCGCCGCCTTCCTGCAACTCGAATTATTTAGGTAATAAAGAAGCATTTATGCTCCACGTGTAATCCGTGATGATAAATATAAGAGGACTACGATGCGCCAACAATACTAAATCGTGTCCTGTATTCCGGACAGAAATAAGACAAAAAGAGGAAATAGTGAGATATTTACGGCGCAGATCACATTTTTCGCGGGAATTAGAGTGATAGCGCTCGCAAATATGGTGAGGTAAAAATTTAAGTCGGGATGTTTTTGATTTTCAGATCTGGAACGCTGCTCGCGGCGTGGGCCGGATAAGACGCATCCGGCACCACGTCGACACATGCTTACAAGGTAATCGTCAGCTCACTGCCCTGTGGAGTAATAACTACACCCAGCTCGCTGCCCATATGCGAACCGCATTTAATGCCGCCAATTTTCTGAATATTTCGCAGGCACAGAGTCCAGTTACGCGCATCTCCACTACCTTGCACGGTGATGGTATTACCCGTGCGCACCGCCTTCAGCGTGAAGATAACCGAGCCGTCAGCAGCCGGAACTTCACAGAGTGCTTCCCGCCCCTCCTGCAGATGGAACAGCTGGAACGCTGTCCCTTCGTGCCAGGCGTAGTCCGGCTTCTGGTTATTGCTGCCCAGCGCCAGCAGGGTGTTCTCACGCACATAAACCGGCAGACTCAGGAAGTCATGCTGCTGCTTATGCCAGCGGCTACCAGACACCTCATCATTACGCCACAGATGCGTCCAGCGTCCTTCCGGCAGGTAGAACTGCACATCGCCCGCCTCGCTAAACACCGGCGCGACCATCACGCTATCGCCCAGCATGTACTGGCGGTCGAGATAATCACACGCCGGATCGTCCGGGAACTCCAGCATCATCGCGCGCATCATCGGGGTGCCCTGCGCATTAGCGCGCGCTGCTTCACGATACAGGTACGGCATCATGCGGCATTTCTGTTCGGTGAAGTAGCGCACCACATCGCAGGATTCGTCATCGTACGCCCATGGCACACGGTAGGATTTACTGCCATGCAGGCGGCTGTGGCTGGAGAGCAGCCCAAACGCACACCAGCGCTTGTAGACGTGCGCCGGAGCGGTATTCTCAAAGCCGCCGATATCGTGGCTCCAAAAGCCAAAGCCGGACAGGCCAATAGACAAGCCACCGCGCAGGCTTTCCGCCATCGATTCATAGTTGGCGTAGCAGTCGCCGCCCCAGTGCACCGGAAACTTCTGCGCGCCCACCGAAGCTGAACGAGCAAACAGGACAGCTTCTTCTTCACCAACGGTTTCTTTCAGCACGTTCCACACCAGTTCGTTGTAGATGTACGCATAATGGTTGTGCATCTTCTGCGGATCGGCACCGTCAAACCACTGCACATCCGTGGGGATGCGTTCGCCAAAGTCAGTTTTGAAGCAGTCAACGCCGATATCCACCAGACCTTTCAGCTTGTTGGCATACCACTCGCAGGCTTGTGGATTAGTGAAGTCATAAATCGCCAGGCCCGGCTGCCATTTATCCCATTGCCACAGGGAACCGTCCGGCCGCTTGAGCAGATACCCTTTCGCTTTCAGTTCATTGAACAGCGGGGATTTCTGACCGATGTAGGGGTTTATCCATACGCACACCTTCAGCCCTTTCTCTTTCAGGCGGCGGATCATGCCTTCCGGGTCCGGGAAGGTCACCGGGTCCCACTCAAAGTCGCACCACTGGAAGGCCTTCATCCAGAAACAGTCGAAGTGAAAGACGTGCAGCGGCAGATTGCGCTCGGCCATGCCGTCGATAAAGCTGTTCACCGTCGCTTCGTCGTAATTGGTGGTGAACGATGTGGTTAGCCACAGACCGAACGACCAGGCTGGCGGCAACGCCGGACGGCCGGTAAAGCGGGTATAGCGATCCAGCACCGCCTTCGGCGTTGGGCCGTCGATGACGAAATATTCCAGATACTCGCTTTCAACGCTGAACTGCACTTTCGACACTTTCTCAGAGCCGATTTCAAACGACACGCACTGCGGATGGTTCACCAGCACGCCGTAGCCGCGGTTGGTGAGATAAAACGGGATGTTCTTGTAAGACTGCTCGGTACTGGTACCGCCATCGCGGTTCCAGGTTTCCACCGTCTGACCGTTACGTACCAACGCGGTAAAACGCTCGCCCAGCCCGTACACCGTTTCCCCCACGCCCAAATCCAGACGCTCAAACATATAATTACGCCCGCTGTGGGTATCCTGCACGTAACCGCTATTCTTTAGCTGACTGCCGGTAATACGTTCACCATTACGCAGGAAATCCAGCGACCAGAACTCACCTTTGGTCACCCGAACGCTCAGATTGCCGCTCTTCAGTTCGGCAAATTCAGCGGTGTTTCGCATCTCAACATTGACGTCCTGCAACACATTCAACGGGTAATGTGGGCCGGTATCCAGCGCGCCCTGGAAGTGTTCCATACGCACGCCCACCACCCCGTCCTGCGGCGAGAAAAAGCGTAAGGTGAAGAGTGGGGTATCCAGTTGCCAGGTACGTTCACGCACGTCGCGCGGCGCAACGTAGACAATCATCTCATTACCCTGCTGTTCAACGTCGAACACCTGAATTGGGTGTATTAAATTCAGGCCAGGTTGGGTCAGCCAGTTACCATCGCTAATTTTCATCGTCAGTTCCTTAGTTCTGTAATTCTTTCGTCGTGAAATCCTGCTGGTTGCGGCGCGCGCCCTGAGCCAACTGACTCATAATTTCCGTCAGATACGGCGTTTTCAGGGTATAGAAGCGTTTGGCAATCACGGCACTCAGCAGGTAACAAATCGCCGGGACAATGGTGAACAGGGCGATGATGATACTAATGGTGGCGCTGTTCTGGGTTTTCGCTGCGGCGTCGTAGCCACCGCCCGCCAGCATCCAGCCGATCAGCGCCCCACCGAGCGCCAGACCCAGCTTGAGCACGAACAACGTGCCCGCAAAGCTGATCCCCGTCAGGCGTTTACCGTTGCACCATTCGCCGTAATCAACGGTATCGGACATCATTACCCACTGGATTGGCGTAACGAGCTGGTGCAGTACACCAATGACAAAAATAAAGATAAACATGGTGATGCTGGCGTGCATCGGCACAAAGAACATCGCCAGGCTCGCTACCGCCAGCGCAGCGTTGGTCCACCAGAAGACGCTGACTTTGCATTTCCAGTCGGTCAGCGGTTTTGCCAGCGCAGAGCCGATCAGGTTGCCGACGCAATAGGCGGTGAGAAAGGCGACAAACACCTCCGGCTTACCCAAAATCCAGGTGACGTAATACATCATCGCCCCGCCACGAACGCAGACGGCCAGAATATTGAGGATGGTCAGCAGGCCGACGATGCGCCATTGGTCGTTTTGCCAGATGTCGCGCAGGTCTTCACGCATAGAGGTGGTGCTCGGCGGCGCTTCCACGCGTTCTTTGGTAGTGAAGAAGCAGAACGCCAGCATCAGGAACGCCACCACGGAGAGCACTGCAATCCCGCCTTGAAAGCCGAACGCTTTATCCTCGCCACCAATCAGATTTACCAGCGGCATCATCAGCACGGTGGAGAGCATGCCGCCCGCCGTCGCCAGCACAAAGCGCCATGATTGCAGGGAGATACGCTGCGTTGGGTCATTAGTGATCACGCCGCCCAGCGCGCAGTAGGGAATATTGACCACGGTATAAAGCAGGGTCAGCAGCGTGTAGGTGATTGCGGCATAAATCATTTTGCCGTTCAGGCTGAGATCCGGCGTGCTGTAGGCCAGCACGCAAACCAGACCAAACGGCAGTGCGCCGAACAGCACCCACGGACGGAATTTCCCCCAGCGCGAACGGGTACGGTCGGCCAGCAGCCCCATGCAAGGGTCTGAGATGGCATCCAGCGCGCGGGCCAGTAAGAACATGGTGCCGACAAATCCGGCTGGGATACCAAAAATATCGGTATAGAAGAACATCATATATAACATGACGTTATCGAAGATAATGTGGCTAGCCGCATCGCCCATTCCGTAGCCAATCTTCTCTTTAACAGACAGAATTTCACTTTTCATTACGCATCCTTGTTAGCACTTTCACACGCCCTGATACCGGTTACAGTTCTTGTAAACCATCCCTGTGAGCGCGGGTATTCCGATATCTCGTTATCAAATTACGATTCTTGTTTTCTGTGATCAGCGTAGCGTCTAAAAATGTGTCTAAGTGTAAGTAATGGATTTTGCGGGGATTTATTTGAAACGGGTCATGGTATAGAGAAACGGAAGTTAAAAAAGTGAGTGAGGGGGTGTGGAAACGTTTGGAAGTAGCTATAATGCGCCCCGCCTCCATGTAGCAATCGAGGCGCGGAAGATCGTCATCTCCGGTGAGGTGGCTGGACTTCAAATCCAGTTGGGGACGCCAGCGTTCCCGGGCAGGTTCGACTCCTGTGATCTTCCGCCAAAATGCTCATATCATCCTCAAAGATTTTATTTCGTCTCAATTGTCATAACCTTCAGAATTAAGGAAAAGACAATAAATTTAGCACTAACTGCCGCTACTGTTTTGCTACGCTTTTAAGTCCTTTACTCGCAGTCCGAGTACAAAAACTTATCGAGAAACACTCCTTTATGCACACACTTTCCAGAAAGTGAGAGTGGTAACACGATGTGGAATCAAACTAGCGATAGACTATTTGTGAATTTACTTTCTGTTATGGCTGAAGATATAGGCTACGATTTTGATCGAGTTCATTTGCAGAACGCTATTTATATACCTGTAGCTCACGGACAAATGAATTTAGATAATCAAAAAATTCGTAAAGGCCTAGCTTCAATTTTCTCTGGTGAAACAGCATTAAAAATGGATGTAGTTTCTTTTCCCGAATCTTCTGACGCTCAAAATTCTCAATTGAACTAGCCTACATTTCTGGCTCAATACCTAATTTACGTAATTCATTTCTCCCCAAGGTTTTGAGCCAATTCCCCAAACTCATCCCTTCTGCTTTTGCAGCAGCCTCGAACTGCGCCTTTAACTCAGGCGTGATACGAATCTGAAAAGTTGGAGCCTTTCCGGATTTGGACTGATTTGGGTCGCGTTTAGCCGTTGACATGTACGTACCTTTCTTATCTGACGACCTGACTTATAAACGCCCTCGCCCGGTATTCGCAGTACCCGACGAGAGCTAACCTCACCAACTATCAAGGAGTTGATTATGGCTGATTCGCATTCTACCCCAGATAGCGACCAATCCGGAACCGAACGTTCGTTAATTGTGGGATACCGACCGAATGTTTTCGACAAATCCACACCCAAAATTATCCTTTCAGGCAAGTGGCTCCGCGCGGCGGGGTTTGATACCGGGCAACAGATTACCGTAAAAGTGATGAATGGCTGTATCGTCCTGATGGTCTATGGCGAGCAGGAGCAACGGTTGCAGGACGAGTTGAAAGAGGCGCATCAGAAGTTGAATAGAATTGGGAGCACGCTGGCGACTCTTCAGTAACGTATAACTGAACCTGTAAGCGTTACTTATAGGTTTACCAGGTGCCGGATGGCGCTAACGCTTATCCGGCCTACTTTCAAAATGAATCACTCTTCCATAACCAATCATCCTAATTATATATGGCTATTTTAAATTTAACCGTGGAATGATTTATTTATTTTTCTCTATTATTAATATTTTCACTATTGCAAACCAATCGTAAAAACCCTCATATATTATTTTTCAACAAAATGAGTTATTAAAATGGCAATTACTGTTTATCTCTGGCTCAAAGACGTCAGAGGTAAAGATAAACTATGGTAAGTGATGATGATGTCATCGCCTGGTACGATGAAACATTTAATAAACCCAGCTTATTCTTTAAAAAGCGTTGGCCAGTCACTCTCGATACCAGCCTTTCAACGGGAGATTATGTGTGGGCCAGTGAAACGGGCGCAGACATCATGGATGCTTACTTTGCAACTTTCAATGTTGATTGCGCCAATTTCGATTTCTATAAATATTGGCCTATTGAGACATTCATACTTTATGCAATGTTTACCTGTAGCAGAGATGACGATGAGCCACAGCCATTAACACTCCGCATGCTGGCTGAGTCTGCAAAAGCAGGTAAATGGCTTTATGACTGAGCCTTATTGGCAGATGCCGTTTATCCACCCTACCGCTTCGCGAAAAAATAAAGTCGCCGATCGGTTAATCAGCGGCTTTTCCATTACCTGCAACTACGTCAAAAGTTATATTTCACGCCCAGCATACCGCGAGTATCGCTGTAGCCTTTGTCGCCGACCTGTTGGGCCACGTTGCTCCACACGTTGAGGCGCGGAGTGATTTGACCTTCAACACCGACTTTCAGCTCGCCAATGTTCTTGGTGCCACGCATGTCGTTGCTCACATCGTCCATCTTCACGCGAGTCGTCTGCGTGTTGTGGATCCAGTTGGCTTCAACAAACGGCTGGAACTCACGAGATTTACCGTCGTCGATGGCGTTGTGACCGTTAATAAAGGCTTTTACCCCCAGACGGGTCATCAGGTTGCCATCGGTGGTGTCCTTCACGCGGGTACCGTTCGCTTCACGGTGGCTGTCGGCCTGCACGTCCATCCACACCACCTGAGCTTTCGGTTGCAGCCAATAGCTGTTGCGCTCGTTTTCACCCAGTTTGAAGCTGTAACCGGCTTCAACAGAAGCGGTGATCCCGCTGGATTTATATTTCTCCGTCGCCTGCTCCTGGCCCATCACCTTGTTATCAAACCAGTTGTACAGCATCCAGGTGTCTACATAAGTGCCGGTCTTGTCAGCGTCATTGGCATACCAGGTGCCGTACAGCCCCACGCTGTAACCGGTGACCTGACCACGTGAATGGTAGCCGGTCAGACTGGACTGCGTGCGGTTCTGGCTGTTGGCATAACCAGCCATCGCGCCGAGGTGCCAGCGGTCGAGACCGTCGCTACTCCACTGCGCCAGGTCACCGCCTAACTGCAGGACATAGCTGTTGCTTTGGGTTTTCAACTGCCCGCTACTGTCTTTGAAGCGGGTATGTGCCCCGACGTTACGCATCCACAGACTGGTGACTTTTTTCTCGCCCGTCAGCATATCGACGTACTGCGTTTCCCCCAGACGATCGTGGAGTCGGGTCATGAACAGCGTGTTAGCAGCGTAGTTGTTCGCCAGATAACTGCCTGCTTCCGGGCGGTACTGCTGCTCAGTGACAGGGGGCGCAACAGGTTCTTCCGGCTCAGGGATAATCGGGTCGACAGGATCGATCGGGTCTGGATCGACGGGGTCCGGCTCTTCCGGATCCGGCGGAGCAGGAATAAAGCTGGTCAGATACCAGTTGCTGCCCTTTTGCACCACGTTATAGTCGTACGCACCGGCAACAATACGGCCCGCTTTCTCAAAAGTACCGTCAGAATTACCGGCCACTTCGATGATCTCAATTCCTTCAACGGTCTGCGCCCCAGTTCCGCCAATATTGTTCACAGCCACAAACGCGTTACCCGCGGTGTTGCCGAGCACTTTCAGCTTGTCGGTTTCGGAGGTATCGTCATTCAAGACGGTATTGAAAACGAGTTTTCCGCCGTTGCCGGTAAAATCTTCATTGATAGTAAGCGTCTGCCACGGTTCGCCGTCAGCATGCCCAAAGTTCACCACTGACCCGCCGTTCAGCGTCAGGTCGGTGAGCGTTGAGCTGTTGGTCATGTTCCAGGTCGCATCGCTCATTTGCAGCGAGATAACCCCCGTCCCGGCAGTGGCGCTGGTGACGTATGACGCCCCACTCCACAACGAGTTGTCGGTCATATTGAGTTTGATGGTACTGTTTTGCTGCGGCTGGGTGTTGTTTGCGGCAGTAGCACCGGCTGCGTGAAGATCGCCGTCGATAAGGAAACGCCCGCCAGCAGAACCGTCGACGATGCCGCCCGTTTCTGTACTGATGGCATAGCTTTCATTGCTGTGATTGCCCGCCATAGCAATAGTAGCGCCGCCACCGAGATTTACCGTGCCGCGTGAAATCGCATACAGGCCGCGTGGGGCCTTGCTGAATGAGTAAACTTTATCGATGCTGTTAACACGAATCGTCGCATTATCACCCAGATTCACCGTCGCATTATAGGAATAGACCGCATGGGCGCTGGCTCCGCTCACCGAAATAGTGGCGTTATTGCCCAGTTCCGTTTTGGAAGATGAGGCGGCGTAGACCCCTATTGAGGAAGTGCCCGATGTCTCGATGGTGGCGTCATTGCCAAGGCGGATTGAGGACCCGCTCTGTCCGGAGCGGATTCCCTCTGAGCTGTTACCGGTAGTCACAATGTGGGCACGATCGCCGACAATAATCGTATTTTTGGCAAGCGTTGCGTCTCTAAACGCGTTGGCGGTGATGCCACGTCCCTGGTTACCGGTGGTTTGAATATACAGATCGTCGCCGACGTAGATGTTTGCTGAGCCTATCCCACCCTGACCGATGGCGTTGTATCCGGCGTTAATACCATCACCATCCTGGCCGTCCACATAAATACTGGTGCGATCCCCGGTGATAATAAAGACTGGATTATCCGGCGTATTAGCCCCGTGCGTGCGGATACCGTCAACATCTTTACCATTATTAGCGGCATTCTTTGACTGTGTGCGAATCGTAAGGTCGTCACCGAAAATAACGCCCGGGCTACCCGTCACGCTGTTCTGAATAACGGTAATGGTGTGTTCGAAGGCTTCTCCTCCTGGCCCATTCAGCGTTAATCCATGACCATAAACGGGAATGGTACCGGCACTCCACTGATAAACATAATTCGGCGTTTCGCTGTTTTTTTTGAAACTGTCATTCGTCTGTGCAGGAAATAAAGCCTGCAACTCCGGCGAAAGACTGCTCACCAATCCACTGGCAGGAAGACTATCAATATCAATCCAGGCCGCGTGGGTTGAAAATACCATTGACGTTAACGCGGTTGATACCGCTATCGCAATGCGTGAGTAATGCTTAGGTTTTTTCATAATAGCCTCCTGCTTTCGGGCGTAGGGCGTCCACCACATCGCAAAGATGTGAAAATAGTAAGAATCAAAAATGCGTTATAAAATATTCGACAGTATTTGATGAATGCTATGGCCTAATTTATCTTCAAGCCTGAGCTTGTAGACATATATTTTCTTAATATCTATATTATCTATTTTGGTAATTTGCTGAATACTTTTCCCTGACACAAACCGCTTCAGTAATATCATTTCTGTATAGTTGAGTGAGCGTCCGCGTTTACTGTTCGCAAGGTGGCCGGTAAATAATCGGCGAATTTTCTGATGCTGAACTTCATCATCATCATCGGAATATATAATCCCTTGTATTTTATTGCTTTTCGACAGCCAGTAGTTGGCTAACGGCGCGAGATTCCTGTCCGCTATCAACACAATATACATACCGCTGTAGGCCAGCCGGTCAACCCATTGCGGATCGGCGAACAGGCGCAAGTTTGGGAAGGAAAAGTCCACAAAAATAAACCCACGCGACAAATGATTTTGATTATTAAGGAGAAGTTTTTCAATAATTCCTTTTTGCAGAAAACTATTTCCCTCTGGCCAGATCGCAAAAGTGGCTCGGTGACAGTAGTTGGCGCGTACCACAGTATCCGGAAATAATTGACAGGATAATTCACAGCTTATGCAACGAACACTCTGTGATGGTGATCTCTTCATCAAAAATGACTCCTGTTATTTTTCCATAAATATTTCATTGGTAAATAAATGTGTCAATCCGACACGTATGACATTCCTTGTCAGTTAATAACAGTGACACTTAAAAAATGTAATAAACTCCTGATATGTTATTATGTATAGGCTGTAAGCAATGCGATTGCGCTAAGCTTTTTTCTGCTTTATCTCAGAATAACAGTCTGGGTATTAGGAATTTTATGCATAAATCCAAATCCCAGAATAAACATTAAAAAAGCACTATTTGCTAAAAATTAATCAATGAAAGGGGTACTTATAAATTACACAATTCTGATAACTCAATCCCCCTTGAAGTGCTGTTGATAAATATAATGAGAATTCAGATAAAACTGTAATGAATTCTCATTATTTAACATTAGTTAATACTCACCTAAGAATTTACAAACGTAACACATTGTATTTAAAGTATTTTTAATCCTTAAGCGAAATTCTTATCTTCGATCACGTATAAAGAGTGAGGCATATTCACGATTTGGATGTAAAATTTAAGGTATGTGTAGGCACACGCGGTGATACGTTATAGTTACTGAGGGCTGGGCAATTGTACCTTATCAATCAGTTGGTCGAATTTAATCCTGACAGCAAAAGTCTGGTCAATCGTCAGACCGGGCGCGCAATACAACTTCAGCTCCCAGCTTCGCTTTGCTTTCTCTATTTAATTACTCACGCAAGTGACATTGTTTCGCAGAACACATTGATGAAAGTGGGTTGGGGTGAGAGAAATAATGTGACCACAACCAACACATTTTACCAGGCTATTCTGACGCTACGTAACGCGCTGGCGGATGTGGGTCTGCCACGTGATACGGTGAAAACTATTTCACGACGCGGACTCAGATTAAATGGAAATACGCAGGTAGAGGCGATAACGCATCCTCAGAGTGAAGTTTGCCAGTCACCGCTAATAGAGGAATACGCGCCCCCAAAGATAATTCCTCCCGCGGCACAACAAACGACGCGGGTCCCCTGGTGGAATATTATATTTAGCGCTGGCATCGTTATTGCCACCTTGTTTATCTGGCTGGTGTGGTATCAGACACGTCCTGTTATGCCGTTTAGTAAATTCATTTCTGTTTCTATGCAGGTCCCATCTCGGCAAAACTGTAAAATTTATTACTCACTGAATGATCACGATCAGGAAAATTATTTCAATCTGATGCAACTGCACCCTTCTCTCTGTGAAAACAACAAACATGTTTTCCTTTCCGGCTACCGTAAAGCGGAGAGGATCGTGGCATTTGTTTGTGATAAAGATGCACGGGTAGATGCGCACGCGTTTTGTACTACCCATTATTACTGGATGCGCGGGCAATGAAAAAAATACACCACCTTATTTTAATCGTAATCGGCGTGGCGACATTGCTCGGCTCAGGCGGATGGCTATGGCATTCACGCTATGCCGAAAAGCAGCTAAATTGCGTTGGAAATGTCGAATGGAATATTGGCAGCAACCGCTTTGCAGGTACGGTTTCATTTCGGATGTACAAAGATGCAGGGCTAGCGACCATTACCGGAAAACTGTACGGACGTAATACCTCAGACATTAGCAGGAACATCTATTTCAGTTACACCCGTCAGCACGAAGCCCGAGTGCTACAGGCAATGCAGGTGGTCAAAACCTTCGCTGATAGCGCCGATGAAGCTGATATTAACAACACATTACCCGGATTTTACCGTCAAAGCGGACGAAACCTGAGCCTGGTTATGGAGGAGTATAAGGGCGCATGGATTTTTGCCAGCTCAAATGTCCCCTCGCTGTATTGCCGCAAAAGGTAACGTCATATCCGGATACAAAAAGGACGCCCCCTTCAATAGAATTCATATTTTCCATCATCAACTTACGCGACATGGGTCACTGAATCCACTCATATCCCATTGCTATTCTTCATCCCGAATCAGGAAACATCCTGAATACCACGATATCCATTGCGCAATAATTAAGCGAAATGGGCGTTTTATTTTGCCCAGAAGACTTCAACCTACGGATGGATATTTGGAGAAGACGTGGACAGGGGCGTTTATCTCTCTCGCGAGCAATGTCTGAGCGTTCAGGCGTTATCGCATTTCAGGAAACGGTGTGTTTCCGGTGTATTTTTGGCGTACATATGAGGGATACGTAATGTTTACTTTTAAAAAGTGCCTGATTGCACTTTCTATAAATTTGGCCGTTGTTTCATCAGGTTTTGCTTGTACGACCCTATTGGTCGGTAATGAAGCATCAGCGGACGGCTCCATGCTGGTAGCCCGTAGCGCTGACAGTGATGCCCTGAAAGCGCAGCATTTTGTCATTCATCCGGCCAAGCAGAATCAGACCGGGGTATACAGCACCAAAGCACATAATGGCGCGAATGACTTTACCTGGCCGCTACCCAAAAACTCTCTGCGTTATACCACCGTTCCAAACTGGAAAACCCAACTGCACGGCGCGACCGGATTTAACGAATTGGGCGTTGGCGTGAGCGGTACAGAATCTATTTTTGCCTCAGCAAAAGCGCTGGCTGCCGACCCCTATGTCGAGGATAAAGGGATCACCGAAGATGATATCCCGGATATTCTGTTGTCCCAGAGCAAAACCGCGCGTGAAGCCGTGGCGCTACTGGGTCATATCGTTGAGACCGTCGGCGCTGGGGAAGGTTTTGGCGTGGCCGTCGTCGACGATAACGAAATCTGGTACCTGGAAACCGGCAGCGGTCACCAGTGGATGGCGCAGCGCCTGCCGAATAACCAGTATTTTGCCACCGGTAATCAGGGCCGCTTACAGGATTACGACCCTAAAAACCCGGACATGATGGCGTCAAAAAACCTGATTCAATTTGCGACCGAAAAAGGTCTGTACGAACCGGCAAAAGATGGCAAATTCAACTTCTCCAAAGCCTATACCCGTGATGATGAACGTGACCGCACGTATAACGATCCTCGCGTATGGACCATCCAGAAAGAGTTCAATCCTTCCGTAAATCAGGATATGGCCAAAGGGCGCGAATTCCCGGTGTTCATGACACCAGAGAAGAAGATGACGCTGGATGATGTGAAGGCCGTGCTGCGTAACCATTACGAAGGCACCAGCCATGACCCGTACACCAACGGTCTGAATGGCAAAGAGCCATGGCGTCCGGTTAGCGTCTTCCGCACCTATGAAGCACACGTGATGCAGGTCCGTCCGTGGTTGCCAAAAGAGATTGGTGAAACGACCTACATTGGTCTGGGTATGGCCGACCTCACCGCGTTTGTTCCGTACTACAGCGGCCTGAAAGCGTATCCGGCAAACTATACGATGGGTACCGATAAAGCGGACGATCAGTCCATTTACTGGAAATACCGTAAGTTACAGACGCTGACGATGACCGATTATCCGAAGCTCGCGCCAATCGTCAAAAAAGCCTACAAAGCATGGGAAGATAAAGTGGCGAAGGAGCAAAAAGAGGTCGAAGCAAAATATCTGAAGATGGCGAAAACCGATAAACCTGCCGCAGATAAGATGCTGAATGACTTCAACTTGCGCATCATGGCCGATGCCGAGAAGCTGACGGAAGATCTAACTAATCAGCTGTTTACCATCCGCACTAAAGACATTCAGTCTGATATCTTCTTCGCAAACGCTGCGAAAAAAGACTGAGTAACGACACGATGACATGCTGGCGCAAAGTAAGCTTCAAAACTTTGCGCCAGTAGTACGGCTTACATTTCCTTCCGCGGCAGTTGATCGAGAGCCAGACTTCTTAGATGCAAGTTGGCCCAGCAAGCTGCCTGTGTTCGGTTATTCACAGATATCTTTTTAAATATATTATAAATATGCGTTCTCACTGTATTTTCACTAATAAAAAATGCGTTAGCAATTTCTACATTAGACGCACCTTTCGACAACTCAGTTAAAATTTCATATTCTCTTTCGGTTAAAACGCCGTAGTTATTATCTGATGGCGTGAGGTTTACATACTCTGGCAGCGGTGACAGTGAGCGTGGTGGACGGGAGGTTTTTAGCCCCTCTTTAAGGAGTTCTAACAAATATTCTGTAGAGCAATTATTTGGTACGATCGACTCAAAATTTGGCCATAGCATGCTCTCATAGAGTGGGAGCGACCGCAGGCAGTTAATAATATAAACGCGCAAACTATATGCGCTGTCATTGAGTAATTTTGACCAGACATTTTTTAATTTACGGCTTGATGCCTGTATATCATAGAGGATGATACTTCCCTCAACGATAAATGACATGTCTGGTCTGCTAATGTTAACAAAATCAACCAAGATATCGTTTTGCTTATTGAGATAATCCAGCAAGAGTTGCGTCTGTATTGATTGGTTACTAATGAGTATTATCTTACTGTCCATGTTAAGCATATGTAGCCTTCATTCAAATGATGATTGACAATATTCCTTATCGTTATTGCATGCCAAGCCAATAACAAGTCACTACTTAAGATTAAAGATAATCTGATTGAATTATAAGAATTTAGCTAATTGTGCAATTCGATCATTCGCTTTTTCCGAGCGCAGGATTCGATTTTTCTTTATAGCACTTAAAGAAGTATCACAATACAAACATAACATATTGTATTCCAAGTGTTTTTATTTAACCCTTGAGTAAAGGACTATCTCAATCACAATCTGCTTATAGATAATAATAATTCATTAATACTCATAGTTAATGATCATTATTAATATTATAGGATGAGTGAAATACGTCCAATCTACGATGTACAACAATAATTTATCTAACATAATTGATAGCGGGCGACAGCCTTACAGGGCGCAAGAAAAAAAGGAGCCCAGACAATGTTACTGATAATAGGGACGATCTATCTCTAAATGAGGAGCGCATTATGAGTAAACTATCCATTATAAGTTTAATTAGCTGTGCCATCGCAATTCCTTCCGCTATGGCAGATTTTGGACATGGCCCCAACAGGGATCAAAAAGGCGTTGTTAATTTTTCCGGTCATGTTTATTCCAATTCGTGCATAATTGAAGCAGGTGATAAAGATAAACAGGTAAAATTAAACCCAGTTCTCAATACATTAGTTAGCAAATTACATGCAACGCAACTCCAGCAATTCAGTATTAAGGTGAAGGGTTGTTATATTAATGAAAAAATAGTTCCCAAATTAGCCTGGAATGTTAATTCCCCTCTAACTCACGATGGATATCTCAAAAATACGACAAGGGGTGGAGCCCAAAACGTAGCGCTAGTCCTTAAGGATAATCGTGAAAAAAATATTAACCTGAGAAATAAGAATGACCGATTTGAACCTGAGAAAGATTATCTCCGACATGGCAATGATAGCCCGACTTTAACTTATAAATTCAGCGTGGGTTACATTATACCACGTGAAAATAGTGGTTCATCATATGTTCAACCGGGACCGGTAAGCGCTCAGGCAAACTATAGCATTACTTATCTCTAAATACACAATGCTATAGCTGCCTTGCGCTATAGCATTTATTTTAATAGAGGCTTCATGAAAATTTTCATTTATTTATTAGCTCTATTTGCTCTCTCTACCGCACATGCAAATAATATCATTGTCAATGGCACCCGATTTATTTACTCTGAAGATTCCGCAGAGATCACGATACAAATGACGAATACGGGAAACTATCCATCGTTGGCCCAGGTATGGTTGGATGAGGGAAATCCAGAAAAGTTACCGGAAGAAATTTCCACTCCATTTATTATTTCTCCACCCATTGCCCGCGTTGACGCAGGCAATGGGCAATCACTCAGAATAAAAAAAGCCGTTGATAAAAATATTGTCGCCACCGACCGTGAGTCTATGTGGTGGCTTAACATACTGGATATTCCTTCCGTGGATAAGAATAGCGTCACGGACAATTCAGCTGTGCTCAATTTAGCCATTCGCTCACGCTTTAAGTTTTTCTGGCGACCCAGTGGGTTAGGTGACCGTCAAAACGCGGAAAATAAGGTAAAAATTATTGCTAACCAACGTGACATAACGCTGGTAAACCCCACCCCCTTCTTCATCACGGTTGCGGATATTGTGACGTCATCAGGCCATGGACTCATAAACGAAGGGGTCATGATCGCCCCGAAAAGCAGAACGACTATCAATGCAAAACAACAAGTCGGCCAGGGTGAATCGGTTGTTTTACAAGCAATCAGCGATTACGGCGGAATTGTGGAACACAAAACAACCATTAATTAATAAAAAGGGATAAAAGGAATTAGTAATGGGTTTATGTAAAAGGATCCTCACCATACCCTGTTTCATTATTTTTCATGGTTCATTATTTTCCGTTGGAGCTCACGCAGAAGACAGCACTCGCTACGAGTTCGATAACGCCATCTTAATGGGCAATGCTTCACTTAACGATTTGCAGTCCTTTAATGCCGCAGGCTTATTGCCCGGGACATATATCGTAGATATTTATATTAATGATAACTGGCGTGGACGTCGTGAACTCTTATTCAAAAAAGATAATCACGGCGATTTAGTTAGCTGTTATTCAGAAGCATTTCTCAAAGGCGTGGGCATTAACCCAGAAAAAATGAATCAAACGCTGGCAGCTCACCCTTCACGCTGCGGCAGCATTGCCGATTGGGACACCAGCGGGAAAGCAACGGAGAGACTCAACACCAGCCAGCTTGAGCTGCGCATCACCATCCCGCAGGCTTATGTTGATAATATCGAAAACAATTATGTCCAACCTGAACTCTGGCAACCAGGGGCGCCGGCGATTAATTTCAGCTATAACGCCGATTATTACAGCACCCAGCAACGTGGTAACGATCGTTCAAGTACGGACAGCGCCTGGGTGGGAATGGATATCCGAAGCTCTGCTGGAGGGTGGCTAATTGAACATTTTGGTAGCCAAAATTGGGACAGTAAAATAGGTAGCCATTACGCCAATAATCGCACGACGCTAAAACGGCCCATCACTCGTTGGAAATCCATGTTAAGCGCTGGCAAGTTCTATACTGACAGCCAGATGTTCGACAGTATGGCTATTCTCGGAGTGGGATTGGCTTCTGAGGATTTAATGCGCCCGGATAGCACGCTGAACTGGGCGCCGATTATTCGCGGCGTAGCTGAGACCAACGCCCGTATTACCGTTACCCAGGATGGTCAAACCATTCATCAGTCCTCGGTTCCGGCTGGGCCATTCTCGATTGATTCCGTGTTGCCCGCGAATACTGGCGGCGAGTTGCTGGTCACGATTCAGGAATCAGACGGGCGTATCCGCCGCTTTACCGTTCCATACTCTTCGGTACCACAGCTACTAAAACCCGGCATTTCGCGCTATGGCATCACTCTCGGCACCGTCGATGAAGATAATTATGATGAAGATCCGTTTTTAGCCCAGGCCTACTGGCAGTATGGCCTGAACAACTATTTAACGTTGTATACCGGGGCCTCTGGATTCGAGCGCTATCAGTCAGCCCTCATAGGTAGCGGTCTGAACACCCAACTCGGCGCATTCGCCCTTGATATCACCCAATCGCGCCTGAAGCTTGAGGACAATCGTCAACAAGGACAACAGTATCGTCTGACATGGAATAGCACCCTACCCTGGTCGGCAACCGCGCTCTGGCTGGAAGCAAAATACAGTTCACATCACTTTTACGGTCAACGCGATGCCCTGGATGCCCTGGATGCCCTGGATGCACAGGCATTCGTCAGCCAATATTTCTCGTCACGCGAGAAGCAGTCGTTTAGCGCCAGTATTAATCAGCCGTTATCCGATACCTGGGGCTCATTCTATTTATCCGGCTCTCTTAAGAAGTTCTGGGATCAGCAGGATAATTATCGCCAGTATGCCGTGGGATACACCAATGCCTGGGGCAACCTGACCTGGAGTATATCCGCCCAGCGTTTCTGGAATGAGGATCAACAGGGTTCGGTCACCAAAGATGACCAAATCATGCTCTCATTCAGCTATTTCCTGCCCCGGGATAACGCCGGTTTTACGCAGATCTCCTCTGATAGCTACAGCAATAACGGCAAAGCCAGCAATACACGCCTCGGCTTCACGACCTCGACTGATGAGGAAAACAATATCGTTTGGGGAGCCAATACCGGCTATCTCCGCGGCGGTAGTGTGGAATGGGGAGCAAACGGCATGGTGCGTACGCCTTATACCTCGCTGAACGGGACGTGGAGTCAGAGTAACTCATGGCACCAGGTAAGCGGTGGAATGAGTGGCATGCTGGTTGGGCACGCGGGGGGAATAACCTTCTCGCCAGAGCGCTCAGATACCGTCGCGCTGGTCTATGCGCCTGATGCGCATGGCGCTCATCTTGAAGGCGTACCTGGAACCCGCTTCGATAAAAATGGCTACGCCATTCTGCCCTGGCTTCGTCCGTGGCGCGTGAATGACGTTACTATCGATCCAAAAGGTTCAACTGAAGGTCTGAACTTTACCAAAACTCAGGCCAAGGTTGCGCCTTACGAAGGTAATGTCATTCCAGTCACCTTTGAAACGACGCTCAGAAAACAGAACATTATTTATCCCCGCCTGCAGGGTCAGCAGAGAATGCCATTCGGTGCCATCATCCGCGACAATGCCAATAATCATGTCGGCTACGTCGGACAAGGCGGTGCGCTTTATATTGATGAAACCACCTCACCAGAAGTGTTCGTTTCACTGGAAACAGGGAAATGCACGATCGTGTTAAAAAACCAGGAGGCCACATGTCGGTAATACGTACCGCTTTAATTCTGGGCTGTGCCTTGGGCATTCATCAGACAGCCAGTGCTGCATGTACCCTGACCACACAAAAGTTTATTTTGTCGCCGGAAATCGTTAACGATAAGCAATCAATCCAGTCAGGGGGAGTTATTCAGACGCGCACGCTTTCGCTACAGAATATTCAGGCGTCAGGCTGTACTAACAACCAGCCTTTTTCCGCACAGATTATTGGCGATCGGTCCGCAATGAAACAACCCGGTATTATACGCAGCAATGTGAGTGGAATTGGCATTAAAGTCACCCTGGAAACCTCAACCGGACAAACGATCCAGTGGCCATCAACTTTCAGAGCGACGGCAGATGAATTCAGGAACAGCAAAATAAAGATTGAGCTGATCAAACTGGATGATCAGCTTGCGGCAGGAGCCGCTGCGGGTTCCATCAACCTGCAAATCAGAAGTGAGGCTCAATCGTTGCCCGTGGTGGATATCATTGTGCCGGCAAAATATATCACGATGCTCAACCGTTCATGCGCAATCAAAGGCAACCGCTCGATCAACGTCAAACTGCCCGATATAGCACTTGAGCAATTCAGAGGCTATGGAAGCACTGCGGGAAGAAAACCATTTACTATCGACCTTCTCTGTAAAAGTGATTTTACGACGCCTTCCCGGGTTATTCTAAGCTGGAGCGACACAGAGAATGGTCACCGCAGTATTATCGGTGTACTAAAGAATATCCACCCCAAAGGCGCTGCTGGCATCGGCATTCAGGTGTTAGATCAACAACAACAGCCTGTTAAATTCAATACACCTTCATATATCAATTTAGCGCCTCAAGATAAAGGTAATCATTCCATCCCGTTTTATGCTCAGTATTATCAAACAGCTAACAATGTCAGTCCCGGCATTGTACGTTCAGTTTTGTATTTCAATGCTGAGTACCAATAATTAATCCTAATTTAGGCGTACTGCGAGGTCTTTGCTCCACGCAAGTGGAGCTTTTTTACATTACACATCTATCGGAATGTAATGTTCACAGGTGATTATTTTATTTTTAAGATCCTCTTGGTTATAATGGAATATTTCAATATCATAGCCTGCCTTTCTTTTTAATTTACTCTCCGGCAACATCTTAAAATAAATATATCTTGAATAGAGTGGATAGTCCTCTTTCTTGAATCTGAATGAAAAACAGGCATACGTTCCCGAAGGACACTCATAACGATTATAGGCATTGGGCGAATGATGACTTTTATTACCAATGATGCTTTTAACTTTCAACCGCATCATTGAGTTTGGATTAGACGAGAAATCAGTTAATGCCCACACATTTTGTTTTGAACTAGTAAGTTGCTCAAATATTAGATTTAATCGATGCAGATGCGAGTCACTGGCAGGCGGGATTGGTGTGTCATAGTTGTACTGAAATCCATGCACGGTATCAGCAGGTAAGGTACGTAGTTGCAATTCGCCGACAACAATATCACTGCGCAGTACAAACGACATTAACGGCGAAAGGTCCCAACTGGGATTTTTACGGTATTCTGTGGGGGTATAACCGGTTAGTTTTTTAAATTCACGGCAGAAAGATTGCTGAGAATCGAATCCCACCCGCACTGAAATATCGATAATATCCATATGAGTAAGGCGTAACAAGCTTGCTGCTTTGGTTATCCGTCGCCTACGAATATAAAGCCCCACAGGCATATTTATTCGCTGTTTTAAAATATTCTGTATATGCCTGCGGCTGTATCCGGAAAACTGTGAAATGTCATCAATACCAATGCCTGAAACAAAATTATCTTCTATATAATACAATGCATCATTTATAGTCTTTGACTTCAATGGCCCTCTCCTACCCCAATAAATAACGTAATAACAAAAAGCATCAATGCGTTTAACAATCAGGCAAAGAAATAGGTATGTATCGGGGCTATTATGTTTTATATCGTAGCAGAAGGTATCTCGTCAAATACCTTTTAATAAATATACAAGTCATTAAATCATCGACCACAAAATCCTTAACATAAATATTATAAACACTGCATTAGTTTAAGAAATAATATTTATCGAAGAAACTATACTCATTGAAACAATTATCACTAACTGATCGGCGTTCCGATCAGATTAATGCCAGCAACAGAGATTAGCTATTATTTATGCGTATGGCTATCGAATAATATTCCTGAGATTGAACACCTCACGGGGAAATGCCCAACGTGTCACACCGCGCCTTCACGGCGTCATGCAGCAGACGGACAGCCGTTGAAAGCTGCTTACGATGTGGGCAAATCATATTCAGCGGGGCTTTCTCGCCCAGGTAATCAGGCATCAGTAGCTGCAATCGTCCATCACGCACATCCTCGCTGACATCCAGCCACGACTTGTACGCGATGCCTTCTCCGGCAATCGCCAGCCGTCGGATTACTTCAGCATCGTCGCTCATAATGGTGCCGTTAACCTGCACACTGCTAACCTCGCCGTTATGCGTAAACGTCCAGCGATCGTGCAGGCGTCCGCGTAAAACGAAGGTCATGGCGTTGAGCTGTGTTAAATCATCCGGAGTTTGCGGCGCGCCGTTTTGCACAACCCATTCCGGTGATGCCACCAGCACGCGTCGGTTACCCGATGCGACAGGCAGCGCAATGTAAGATGCGTCTTCGGTGTTGCCATAGCGAAACGCTACATCGACGGGGTCTTTAAAGACATCCGTCACCTGGTCGGAGAAAAAAATCCGCAGGCGCAGCGCGGGATAGCGGCGTCGAAACGACTGAAAGACCGGCAGCAGTAGGTTCCGACCGAGATCGGAAGGTACGGCGATTTGCAGCGTGCCTGAAACTTCATCTTCCGGGGTCTGAATTTTTTGCAGTCCGGCATGCATCACGTCCAGCATCTGGCGGGCATAGGGTAGCCAGACCTCACCTTCCGGCGTCAGGCGCAGACTGCGCGTGGAGCGGGCGAACAAGCGGATAGCCAGCGTAGACTCCAGGCGCTTAATAGCAGAACTGACCTGAGCAGGCTGAACGCCGACTTCGCGTGCGGCATCGCTAAAACTATTTAGCGCCGCGGCGCGGACAAACAACGTGAGATCTTCAAGCCGGAACATTTTCACTCCCCGAGTATAAGTCCTGTCGCCGAAGGGCTATTTTTCCCGTTCTGCTACCGGTTTACCATCGAATTATTCAACAGATAGAAGGTTTATGAACCGGAGAGATTATGAAAGCCATCGCTATTACCCGCGCCGCAACCGACGGCAGTAACATTGAATTTTTACAAGAGATTGACCTGCCCATGCCCGTCGCCTCCGGGCACGATCTGCTGGTTGAAGTAAAGGCCATTTCCGTCAATCCCGTTGACACCAAGGTCCGCGAAGGTTTTAACGCTGATGTGCCCCGCGTGCTGGGTTGGGACGCCGTTGGCGTAGTGAAGTCCGTGGGTGAAGCAGTCACTCTGTTCGCTCCTGGCGATGAAGTCTGGTACGCCGGTGCGCTGGGTCGCGCTGGCAGTAACAGTGAATTTCAGCTGGTTGATGAACGTATTACCGCGCTGAAGCCGCAATCTCTGGACAACGCTTCTGCTGCGGCACTGCCGCTGACCGCCATCACCGCCTGGGAAATGCTGTTCGACCGCCTGGGCGTTGAGGAAAATGGCAATGAAAATGATGTGTTATTGATTGTTGGCGCTGCTGGCGGTGTCGGTTCTATCCTGACGCAACTGGCCAGTAAGCTGACCAAAATGACTGTCATCGGTACCGCTTCACGTCCACAGAGCCAGAAATGGGTACGTGAAGCAGGCGCTCATCATGTGATTGACCACAGCAAGCCGCTGATGGAAGAGCTGGCTCGGATAGGCATTAAAGAGGTGACGCACGTTGCCAGCCTGAACAATACCGAGCAGCACTACCCGCAAATTATTGCCGCCCTGGCGCCGCAGGGCAAACTGGCGCTGATTGACGATCCGCAAACCCTCGATGCACGTCCACTGAAAGCCAAAAGCATTTCGCTGCACTGGGAATTTATGTTTACCCGTTCGATGTTTACCACCCACGACATCATTGCGCAGCATCAGCTATTAACCCGCGTGGCACAGTTGATCGATGACAACACCATTCGCACCACGCTGGGCGAGCATTTTGGCGCAATCAACGCGGCGAATCTGCAAAAAGCGCACGCGCAAATTGAAACCGGTCGTTCAGTCGGCAAGATTGTGCTGGAGGGGTTTTAACATGTCTGATTCAGAGGTGATTTCAATTATTGCGGTACTGAAAGCCAGACCGGGGAAAATCGACGCACTGAAACAGGCGCTGCAGGCTCTGCTGCTGCCCACGCACCAGGAGCCGGGCAATATTGAGTATGCCCTGTTCCAGTTGCGCGACACACCGGATGTCTTCTACGTTCGTGAATCCTGGCGCGGTCAGGCCGGTCTGGACGAGCATATCGCCCTGCCCCATTTCCAGACGTTTATTCTGCAAATGAACGAGCTGCTGGCCGAACCGCTACGACTGGATTATCTGACGCCGATTGCGCCGTAAGATGACTGCCGAAGCCCCCTGCGGTGTGGGGGGCTGTGCCCGTCATGTCTCACTCGCTTTGCTATCTCTGCTATGATGCCTGCACACAAATAAAACAAAACAACATGCAGAGGGATAGATGAGTTCCACCAGAAGAGGGATGATGAACGTCCTGATTGCCGCCGTATTATGGGGAAGTTCAGGCGTTTGCGCGCAGTACATCATGGAACAAAGCCAGATGTCGTCGCAGTTTCTGACCATGACGCGCCTGATTTTCGCGGGGCTCATTCTGCTGATGCTCTCTTTCGTTCATGGCGACAACGTGTTCTCCATTATCAAAAACCGCAAGGACGCCATCAGCCTGCTGATTTTTTCCGTGGTCGGGGCACTCACCGTACAGCTAACCTTCCTGCTGACCATCGAAAAATCCAACGCCGCCACCGCGACGGTGCTGCAATTTTTGTCACCGACCATTATCGTGGCGTGGTTCTCCGTGGTGCGCAAAGCGCGGCCGGGGGTTTTAGTGCTGACGGCGATCTTCACCTCGCTCATCGGTACCTTCTTACTGGTCACCCACGGTAATCCGACGTCGTTATCTATCTCAGCTGCCGCGCTGTTTTGGGGAATAGCCTCGGCGTTTGCTGCCGCGTTCTATACCACTTACCCCTCAACGCTCATCGCGCGCTACGGCACGTTGCCGGTTGTCGGCTGGAGTATGTTAATCGGTGGAATGATCTTACTGCCGTTCTATGCCGGGCAGGGAACTCATTTCGTGGTGAATGGCAGTTTGATTCTGGCGTTTTTCTATCTGGTGGTCATCGGCACGTCACTCACGTTTAGCCTGTACCTGAAAGGCGCGCAGATGATTGGCGGACCGAAAGCGAGCATTTTAAGCTGCGCGGAACCGTTGAGCAGTGCGTTGCTATCCCTGCTGCTGTTAGGCATCACCTTTACCCTGCCAGACTGGCTGGGTACGCTTTTGATCCTCTCATCGGTCGTGCTTATCTCAATGGACTCACGTCGCCGCGCCAGAGCGGTTTAACCCCAACCGGCGCGGCAACGGGTGACGATTACCAGCCCGGAACTGCGCCGCCGTTAAAGATAGTTTCAGCGGCCTTCGCCACTTCCGGTGACTGATAAGATTGCAGGAATTCTTTCACATTCTCGGCATCTTTATTGTCTTCTCGCGCCACGAGAATGTTCACGTACGGTGAATTTTTGTCTTCGATAAATACGCTGTCATGTACCGGAGAAAGCCCGGTTTGCTTGATGTAGGTGGTACTGATAATCGCCACATCCACTTTTTGATCGTCCAGCACACGCGGTAGCTGCGCCCCTTCCAGTTCCATAATTTTCAGATGTCGCGGATTATCCGTAATATCCAGCGCCGTTGGCAGCAGGCCGGTATCCGCTTTCAGAGTGATTAACTTCTCTTTTTGTAGCAGCAACAGCGCCCGCCCAAGGTTGGTCGGATCGTTAGGTATCGCAATCGTCGCACCGTCTTTTAGTTCAGCAACAGTTTTGATTTTCTTCGAATAACCCGCCATCGGGAACACAAAGGTATTGCCCACCGCTACCAGCTTATAGCCGTGCGCTTTATTATCTTGTTCAAGGAACGGACGATGCTGGAAGACGTTGGCATCCAGCTCACCATGATTAGTGGCATCGTTGGGCAGCAGAGAACCGCTAAACCCCACCAATTCCACCTCCAGGCCATATTTTTCTTTAGCGACTTTCTTCGCGACTTCCGCCACATCCTGCTCCGCGCCGTTAATCACGCCCACTTTAATATGCTTTGCATCATTGTTCTGCTGATCGCATCCTGCCAGCAATAATCCCGCCAGTAATAACACCGTCCCAGCCCCAAAATAAGGTATCTTCAGTTTCACGTTTTTTCCTTTTGCAATAACCGCCTGATGAGTAATGAAATGACTATAGCGGGAAGGCCGCTGCGGTTTAAAAAACGAAAAAGCATCAGCAAGAAGAAAAAAGCATAATGCGAAAAGGAAAATGAGTCGGAATGTGCCGTTAGGTCATCCCTTTTGCAGTCCTTCCGGTCATCAAAACGTTTTCGACAAATAATGGCGCGCGGAACCGGTTTCTGGAAAGTTATCGAGGGTCATTTGCAACTGATAGCCGTTTTTCTGATAAAACGGCAGCGCCTGGAAACTCATCGTGTCCACCAGCGCATGCAGGCATCCTCTCTCACGCGCCGTCTGTTCAGCGGCCTGCATCAACTTTGTGCCGTAACCGCCTTTACGCAGCGAGTCATGCATCCACAGGAAATCAATGCACAGCCATTCGCCTTTGATTTTACCGATCAGCCCGCCCAGTATTTCATTGTGCTCATCGCGCCAGTACACCGCCAGGTCGCCAAAATTGGTGGTCCTCAGGAACTGGCGATTGTAAGCGCGCAATCCAACAAGCAGAGCATTTTGATCGTCTTCAGTAATGGTATCTGTAATCTGTATTTGCATCCTATCCTCCTGAAAAACTAAAACTTCTGGCTGATTTTCTTTTTAGAAATTAACACAGGCTGATGAGTGAGGCGCATGCCGTCTACACTTACTCTTGAGATGATGCGCATCGACAACAAGGATTATTATCATGAAACAAGCCGTTTTTCCGCTTATTGCCATTCTTTTCATGCTGCCGGGTTTGGCGCAGGCCGATTCGGCTTATGGCTCTCTACAGTCCGTTCATGAAAAAAACACCGTATTGAAGGATTTACGCAAGATTTGTACCCCGCAGGGGTCGCCATCGGATGAGGTGTGGGAAAAAACGATTATGGCTGATACCCGTAATCAGCAACACATCCGCGAAGCCATTCTGGCAATACAAAGAAACAATCAGAACAACTACTGGGAAGCGCTGGGCAAAGTTGAATGCCCGGATTTGTAACTATCACATTGAAAAACGAGTGCTGTAACCGGTTTCTGTTTTGCAAAATCGCCTATTGTGTAGGGAAATGAAACACATCAAGGAGCAAGATAATGCGATACCGTTTTCCCGAAAACTTTTGGTGGGGCAGTGCCTGCTCGGCGCTGCAAACCGAAGGGGATAGTCTGAACGGCGGCAAAAGCCAGACGACATGGGACGTGTGGTTCGACCGCCAGCCAGGGCGTTTCCATCAGGGGGTTGGCCCGGCGAACACCTCGGCCTTTTATCAGCACTGGAAACAGGACATCGCACTGCTCAAACAGCTGAAGCACAACAGCTTCCGCACTTCAATCAGTTGGTCACGACTGATCCCGGACGGTACTGGCGACGTCAACCCGCAGGCAGTTGATTTCTATAACAACGTCATCGATGAGCTGCTGGCGCAAGGCATTACGCCATTTATCACCCTGTTCCACTTCGATATGCCGATGGTGATGCAGGAGAAAGGTGGCTGGGAAAACCGTGATGTGGTTGAGGCGTTTGGTCGCTACGCACAAACCTGTTTTACCTTGTTCGGCAATCGGGTGAAGCACTGGTTCACCTTTAACGAACCGATTGTCCCAGTAGAAGGCGGCTATCTGTATGACTTCCATTACCCTAATGTGGTGGATTTCAAACGCGCGGCCACCGTGGCGTATCACACCATACTGGCGCATTCCACGGCGGTACGCGCGTACCACGCCGGAAGTTATGACGGTGAAATCGGTGTGATCCTGAATTTAACGCCCTCTTATCCGCGCTCACAACACCCAGCGGATGTAAAAGCTGCGCACCATGCGGATCTGCTGTTTAACCGCAGCTTCCTTGACCCGGTGCTAAAAGGTGAATATCCGGCGGATCTGATAGAGCTGCTAAAAGAGTACGATCAACTCCCAGCATGTCAGCCAGGCGACAGTCAGCTCATCGCCGATGGCAAAATCGACCTGCTCGGTATTAATTATTATCAGCCGCGCCGCGTGAAATGTCGTGATACTGCCGTCAATCCTGACGCGCCGTTTATGCCGGAGTGGCTGTTTGATTATTACGAAATGCCGGGGCGTAAAATGAACCCTTACCGTGGCTGGGAAATTTACGAGCCAGGTATTTACGATATTATTACTAATCTGCGTGATAACTACGGCAACCCACGCTGTTTTATTTCTGAAAACGGCATGGGAGTCGAAAATGAGCAACGTTTTATTCAGCAGGACCAAATCAACGACAGCTACCGTATTGAATTTGTTTCCGCGCATCTTAAATGGCTACATAAAGGCATTAGCGAAGGGTGTAATTGTCTTGGCTACCATATGTGGACCTTTATTGATAACTGGTCCTGGCTCAACGGATATAAAAACCGCTACGGTTTTGTCCAGTTAGATTTAGATACGCAAAAACGTACGGTGAAGAAAAGCGGCGAATGGTTTGCCCATACCGCCGAAAACAATGGTTTTGATTGAGTCAGCCGTCAGATAACGGTGTTGCCTGAAAGCTGCGCGCCATCAGGCAACAATCTCACTGTATTCTGACCTTCATCGTGACCAGAAGCGCCGTCAGCAGCATCAGGCTGCCGGAAAGCATCAGGGGCGAAAGCAGTCCGAGGTTATCGAGCGCATAGCCTCCCACCGCTGCCCCGCAGGTATTGGCAAGCTGGATCACGGCAACCTGGACGGATCCGGCTTTTTCTGCCTGATCGGCAAGCGATCGGGTGATCCACGTCGACCAGCCGACCGGAACCAACGCAAACGCCAGGCCCCAGATAATCGCAATACCTGCCGCCACAACTTTGTCGCTACCCCACAGGATCAGGACCAGCGCGCTAAGCGCCAGCACCAGCGGCGCACCGGCTAAGGCCAGTTTGACCGAGCGCTTCAGAACCACCGACGAGAGCGACGTCCCGACAAAGCTGGCGATACCAAAACTCAGCAGTACCAACGTCAGGCCATCAACTTCAAAGCCTGCCAGATTCATATAGATCGGGCGAATATAGGTAAAGAAGGCGAACTGTCCGGCAAAGGACATAAAGATGGCAATCATCCCGGCCATCACCCCCGGGCGCTGCAGCAGGCTGAACATATTTTGTTTCTGATGCGAAGGTTCACCTGGCAACGACGGCAGCGCTCTCACCACCCAAATCGTGCACAGCACGCCCATTACCGCCGCCGCATTAAACACGTTGCGCCAGCCGATAATGCCGCCCAAAAAACTCCCCAGCGGCGCGGCAATCACCAGCGCGACAGAGACCGCGCCAAAAATCACCGACAGCGCTTTCGGTACCGTACGGGCGGGCACCAGACGCATGGTCAGCGACGCTGACATCGCCCAGAATCCGCCAAGCGCCAGACCGAGGCAGGCGCGGCCAATGAGCAGCAGTGAAAAAGAGTTGGCAAAGGAAACCAGCAGGCAGGAGAGCGTCAGCAGCACCGAAAACACGATCACCACGTAGCGACGATCGGTCGCCTGGATAATTTGCGTCACAAACAGGCTGGCGAACATGGCAACAAATGCCGTCACAGTCACCGATTGTCCGGCAACACCTTCAGAAATCCCCAGATCCTGCGCCATCGGCGTTAACAGGCTAACGGGCAGAAACTCAACGGTTATCAGGCAGGCAACGCAGAACGCCACAGCGAATACCGCCGACCAGTTCGGTCGGGCATTTGCCTCAGCGCGGGATTTTTGTTCAACAGCTTCACTCATTTTGTTACCTGCGTGGGGTTATTGCAGAAAAGTTACGCAGTGTAACACTAAATTTGTGACGCATTTAACGTTTTGGCAACTTTACCGCTGAATGTCGACGTGTCTTATTCGACCAGCGGCAGGATCCCTTTGTCGGCCTGAGTCACGTAACGCCAACAGGCATGACTGTCAGTGCAGCCAGTGCACGCCATCTTCGGGCTGGAAAAAGGCGTTATAGCGCATCTGAAACGCATTAAACTCCTGCATATCCGGCTCTATCTCGCGCAGAAAACCGAGCGCCAGACGCACCTGTGCGTCAGTAATCGGCGTGGCCAATCGGGCTTTTTGCAGCCAACGGTACCATTGCAGCAGATTCGACTCACTGCCGTCGACAATAACGATTTGCCAGATCAACAACACCTGGGCAGCATTTTGCAGATGCGATTCATCTGGGCGGTGGAGGTACTGTAAAAAAGCCTCACCCTGTACTTTTCCCATCTGATCGATCATCGACTCTACCGGCACAACATCAATATTCAGTCGCTCGCTCAGACGGCGAATTGCCCGTCGAGATCCGGACGTCAACACCCGAAAACCCACTACAAAAACAACGACCAATGTGGCCAGCATTATCCAAATCATGCGCACATCCATTACCAGACAGGATGCCCATCATAACGGCAAATTCCTCTCTGTCGACGACTGAACGTATCAACGCGATTCAGGATGGATCCGCGGCATAAAAAAGCCCGCCATTCAGGCGGGCAAAAGTTACCAATGCACACTTAACTTAAGCGACTTTCAATTGTTGAATTTTTTTCTCGCGGCGAATTTTACGTTCTTCAAACACGGCCACGATGGCCATCAGGCAGATACAACCGATGGCGGCGGTATCCAGCGCGGCGAACGTTCCCGCCCAGCCGGTCAGACCGAAAATCGGCGTGCCGTCGGCAATCATCCCCAGACCCAGCTTGGCGAAGCTGTCACCAATCAGATATGCGAAGGTGCCTTTAATCCCGTCGGCTGCGCCGATCGCTTTTTTCGGTACGAATCCGACAGCTGCAACGCCGATTAACAGCTGAGGACCAAACACCAGGAAGCCCAGCGCAAACAGCGAAGCCAGATAGACATACTGGTTGCTGGCGTGCTGATAAACGCCCAGGGTCGCGATAATCAACGCCAGCGCCACGCAGGCTACCAGCGCACGACGACCGTTAGCCAGGTCAGAGAGCCAACCCCACAGTAACGTGCCGACCAACGCACCCACTTCAAACAGGGTAAAGCCCTGAATCGCCACCTCTTTGGAGAGCTTCAGCTCCTGGAAAGCGTAGACAGTGGACCACTGGTCGATACCGATGCGCACCACGTACAGGAAAATATTGGAGAAGCACAGCAGCCAGATCACTTTGTTTTTCAGCACGTACTCAACAAAGATCTGCCATTTGGTCATCTCATTTTCTTCAGTCTCTTTGTCCTCTTCGCTTATCTCCTCGCCGAACAGCTCTTCAGCTTTACCGAGGCCATAAGACTCCGGGGAGTCGCTGCCGTAGCGCAGGCCGATAAAGCCGACAATCAGGGCGATAATTGACGGGAAGATAAACATACCAATGACGTGACCGTCGAACAGATAGTTGGCGCCAAACAGCGCCACGCCAGCCGCACCCGCACCACCGAGGTTATGCGAGATATTCCACATGCCGAGGTAAGAACCCCGCTTGCGACGCGGCGTCCATTTGGTGATGGTGGAATAGCTACACGAGCCACCGGTACTCTGGAAAAAACCGCTCAGCGCGTAGAAGGCGATCATCAGGAACAGGCTGGTTGAACCCGCCCCCATGCTGGCGCTGAAGCCGAGCATACAGATGGCGGAGAGGATCAGCATAAACGGCAGGAACTGCTTGGTATTTTTGCCGTCGGCGTAGTAGGAAACCAGCGTTTTACCCACGCCGTAGGTGATGGAGAAGCCCAGGCCAATCATCCCCAGCTGCGTCATGCTCAGCCCGTAGGTGGAGATCATGTCATTCTGCGCGATGTTGAAGTTTTTGCGGATCAGATACATGGTCAGGTAGCCAATAAAGACCACCAGATAGGACTGCATGAACGGTTTGAACCACATTTTGCGCCGCACATCGAGCGGCAGATCCAGGGTCGGCTTGCGTACCTGGTTTAGAAAGGCCAGCATTTGACACTCCCGAGCTAATTTTTATACCTGCGAATGGCAGGCATTGTAAAAATCAGCCGGGAGACGCGCCTGAGACAGCGTCCAGGTGAAACCGGGAAAATTTCTTAGTTTTACCCTACTCGGGGCAAAAAGGTGAGGTGCATCACGCTTCGTTGAGTTCGCGTGGAGCCTGGGCGTTCAAAAACGGCAGCAGCAGCAGCGCGGAAATCCCCGCCGCAATGGCGATCACCACAAAGAATCCGGTCCAGTGCCAGACCTCCATCACCTTCGCCAGCGGCCAGCCGGAAAGCGATGCCCCCAGATAGGCAAACAGCCCGACAAATCCGGTTGCCGCGCCCGCTGCCTCTTTGTGCGAGCACTCCGCCGCCGCCATGCCGATCAGCATTTGCGGGCCGAAGACGAAGAATCCGGTGGTGAAGAAGCACGCCGCCTGCATCACGTAACTGGCGAACGGCATCAGCCACAACGAGCCCACGGAGAGCAAAATTCCGGCAGCAAAAATCAGGTTCATTGGACCGCGGTTGCCGTTAAACAGTTTGTCCGAGCCCCAGCCTGCGACCAGCGCGCCGATAAATCCGCCCAATTCGAACATGGTCACGGCGGTATTGGCGGTCACCAGATCCACGCCGAGCGTCTCCGACATATACAGATTGCCCCAGTCGTTGATGGCGGCGCGGACGACGTACACCAGCACGTAACACAGCGACAGCAACCAGATATAGGGATTCAGCAATACATAGCGGGTGAGGATCTCTTTACGGCTCAGCCCTGCTCCTTCCTGCTGCTGGGCGATTTCCAGCTCATCATGGCGCCAGTCGCCAATCGGCGGCAGACCAATCGCCTGCGGCCTGTCGCGCAGCCGCCAGCAGAGAAAAATCCCCACCACAATCGCCAACAGCCCAGCGATCATCATCCCGGCACGCCAGCCGTAGTGCAGCGCCGTCGCCGCCATCACGATAGGGATCAGCGCCCCGCCAACATTGTGCGCAGTATTCCACAGCGCCCACCAGCCGCCGCGTTCGGTACGCGAATACCACGCAGTCAATAAACGCGCGCAGACCGGCGACCCCCAGCCCTGGAAAAAGGCGTTCAGCGCCCAGAGCACCGCAAAAGCCCAGAGCGAGGTGGAGAAGCCAAACAGAATGTTCACCACGCCGGTGGCGATAAGCCCAAACCCCATAAAATAACGGGCGTTGGAACGGTCACTGACGATACCGGAAACAAACTTCGACAGGCCGTAGGTGATGTAAAACAGCGTCGCCAGCAGACCAATGTCGCTACGGGTCAGCACGCCGCTGGTGAGGATATCCGGTACGGCGGCGTTGAAGCTCTTGCGTGTGAAATAGAACAGCGCGTAGCCGAGCCAGATAGTGGTCAGAATATGCCGCCGCCAGTAGCGGTAGAGGGCATCCACTTCACGCTTATCGGTGATGAGCGGCGCGCTGACTGGGGCTTTTAAAAACGAAAACATGACCGCTCCTTACACATAACGCTGGGGTAACGACACGCTGACCCGCGTGCCGTGCGTACAGGAAATCGAGAGCGATCCCCCGAGGGCGGTAATACGTTCACGCATCCCGGTGAGGCCAAATCCCTGCTGATTCGACCCCGGCGGCAGGCCGCTGCCGTCGTCCTCAATCACCAGCATCAGCCGTTCATCCTGCTGCCAGCCCTGAAGCGTCACCGCGCTGGCGTTGGCGTGCTTAACGATGTTGTTCAGCCCTTCCTGACAGACGCGAAACAGCGTCACCCGCTGACTTTCGCTGAGTGCAGATTCGTCAATTCGCCAGTCAAGGTGGCTGACAATGCCACGGCTTTCCAGCTCCATTTCACGCATCAATGAGCGGATCGCTTGTTCCAGCGTGAGATCATCCAACTGGCGCGGACGCAGACGACCCAACAGACGACGCACCGAATCGTACACGCCAAGAGAAAGTTGTTCGATATGCGCCCCGCTGCGCTTCACCCCTGCGTTTTCCGGCGCCAGCCGCTGGACAATGCCCGCCTGGGTGCGAATGGCGGTGATGGTCTGACCGATATCATCGTGCAGTTCGCGCGCCACATCCCGGCGCACGCTCTCTTCGGTCTCCAGCAGGCGTTCAGCCAGACGGTGGTTGCGCGCTAATTCGTTTTGCAGCGACTGGTTAAGCTCGCGCAGACGCTGGATCCCCGCGCCGAGCAGCAGCCCGGTCAGGCTTTGCACCAGCAGGGAGAGCAACAGGTCGACGGGATGATCGTGCCAGGTCTGGCTGGCAATCAGCGCAATGGCGTTCATTAACGTGGCAATCAGTGCCCCCTGCCAGCCGTAGTGCCAGGCGAGCGCAATGATCGGCAGTGCGAGGCAAAACGGCGTGAAGCGTGACAGTTCATCGGGCAGGCCAAGCTGCAACCACAGGCTGACGCTAAACAGCAGCAGATACCAGACCAGATGCCGCCCGCGCCAGTTCACCGGCTGAGACACCACCGCCGGACCCAGCGGCAACCAGGTGGTGCTGGTAAGATAGTGCCAGAAAACCAGACAGATCGGAGCCAGCGTTAATCCACCGGTGAGCGTCAGCAGTAGGGCATTCCACGCCTCTTCGCCTTGCCCAAGCCAGGGCAGCGATTGCAGCAACGCCGCCGCCGTCAGCGCCGCGCCCTGCAACAGCAGCGTGCGCCAGTCGCGCTGATGGCGGTAGCGCGAAATCAGCATCACCGGGAGTAACGTGAGGAAGCTCCCGATCATCAAAAGTAGCAAGTGAGCCAGCGCCACTTCCTGCGCCAGCCAGAAAAGAAGCAGCCATTCCGCACCCAGCAGCACCGGCCAGTAGCCGCGTGGACATTGCAGCATCAGCCCCAGACGCAGGCCAAACGGAAACAGCAGTACCGCCAGCTCCGGGCGCTCAACCAGGTGCAGGCTGATACTCCACAAGCAGAACCACGCGGCAGAGAAGATAAAGAAGCAGGCAACAACGGTGATGAACCGGGAACAGAGCGTGTTCATTGCCAGCCGTCAAACATCCGGCGGGCCAGTTCGACATCGTTGCTAACGCCCAGTTTTTCCATCAGGTTAGCGCGATGCACGTGCACCGTTTTCGGCGACAGGCCCAGTTCGGCGGCAATCTCTTTTACCGCCATGCCTTGCGCCAGTTTCTCCGCCACCTGACGTTCGCGTTTGGTCAGCGGATCCTGACGACCAGCCGCCAGTTTGACGGCGATATCCGGCGTCAAATAGCAGCCGCCGGTCGCCACGGTATGCACCGCCGCGATCAGCTCATCAGGGCTACAGCGTTTAGAAAGGAAACCACGCGCGCCCGCGTTGAGCGCCTGCTCCACCAGCGCCGGGCTGTCGTGGACGGAGAGCATGATAATCGCCATCCCTTTTGGCAACTGGCTTAACAGTTCAAGACCGGAGATATCAGGCATCGAGATATCACAGATACATACCTGCACGCCACGTCCCGGTAATCCCGCCAGCGCCTCGCTGCCTGAGCCGAACTCAGCCACAACCTGCAAATCAGGTTCCAGCCCCAGCAACTGGGCAAAGCCGGAGCGGACGATAGTGTGGTCGTCGATAAGGGCAACGGTGATCATGGGTTCTGTCCTGGGGGATAAAAAACGTGCTTACCTTAACGATATACACTTTATCCTTCAAGCAGCCTCTGCGTTGGCTTGGTCTGCTCACCCCAGTCACTGACTTGAGTAAGCTTCTGAGGTGAGCAGACTTGCCGCCTTATGCAGCTTGAAGGATTTTGTGTTCCGACGCGCTGCTGTTTAAGCCTTGAGCGATCAGGCGATGCCTGTTGTGACGGTAAATGTGCGGGTGTGCTGCGGTTCTAGCTGAATCAACGTGCCTTTTCGCTGCGCCGCCAGGAAGCCTTCAGGGCGACAGGTCGCAGGTAGGGCAAAGGCTGCCACTTGTTGATCGCCGTTATAGAGGATCCAACGGGTGACATAATTCAGCTCCGCGCTCGAGAAACGTGTCACGAACGTGGTGCCATCAGGTGCGATCATGCGAAATTCAGGCTTATCCGTGTATCGGTCCAGTTGGTCAGCGAAGAAAACGATTTCCGGATCGTAAAAATCGGGCTCGTTGAGGCGCCCCAGCGAGGTCTCGCCCTGAATGATCCGCTGATTAAACGCCAGCCACTGCTCGGTAGGCTTAACATGCGCGGGTACCGACTCACGCAGCTTCATGGCTTCATCCGGGATATTCTGGCTGAAGGTCGCTTCCGGTACGTAGGCATAGTTCATATGGCACATATACTGTAAGGGCATTGCCACTGAGGCGAGGTTGGTGACCGCCATCTGAATATCAAACTGCGCACTCGCTTTGCGCATAACCACCGCAGGATGCGCCTGATAATGATGACCGAATCCCATCACATACTCGTAGCGTCCGCTCACGCGCAAATTCTCTCCCTCCAGCTCCAGCCAGGCCTCATCCATCGCGGCACAGGCCATTTCGCCATGCAACGGGTGAGAATCTTCCGGCGAAGGGCAGCCATTAGCCAATATACCCGAGTGGAAAGCAAAGCAGCCGTAAGTCGCTACCACTTCCGCAGCCGGTTTCGGCTGACTGAACATGTTGCGCATGGTCAGTTCATGCCCGTCAAACTGAGCATCCCAGATCATCTGCCCCATCCAGGGCAGAATAACCAGATGTCCACGACTGTTTTCTACCTTCAGCCCTTCCACACCGCTGGCGTAACGAAATGCGGTAACCGTGAAGTCGCTATTCTTCAGTAAGATTCGCGGATGCTCTGCAAAGAGTTCCCGCCACAGCGTGATACGTGTTGTCATGATCGCTCTCCTCAGGAAACAGTCGCTTCAGCCAGGTTATTGCGCACTTTGCTTTCACGCCAGAAGTAGATACCGACGTACACGAAGCACAACATGGAGACCAGGAACGAGAGTTGTAGCGAGTGGAACATATCGGCCACATAGCCCTGAATTGCCGGAACCACCGCTGCACCAACAATCGCCATGACAATGACTGCTCCCGCCATTTCAGTATGTTCGTTATCCACGGTATCCAGCGTACCGGCATAGATTGTCGCCCAGCAGGGTCCAAACAGGACGCTCACCAGTACGGCAACGTACACGGCGCTGAAGCTTGGCGCCAGCGCAACATAGACCAGAAACAGTGCGCCAATGATGGAGTAGAGGATCAGCACTTTTTCCGGATTGAAGCGTGTCATCAATATGTTGGCGATAAACTTGCCGATAAAGAAGCAGGCAAAGCTATAGACCATGAAGGTTGAGGCGTCGCGCTCGTTGATATCACCCAATTCCAGCGCCAGACGGATGGTAAATGACCACACCGCGACCTGCATCCCCACGTACAGGAACTGCGCCACAATCCCACGGCGGAAACGGGCATTGCTGGCCAGATAACGCAGCGTATCCATCGCTGACGGACGTTTATGACTCGCCGTTTGCGCGACTTTACAGGTCGGGAAGCGGGTCAGCAGGAACAACACCATCACCACAATCAGCACCATAATCATATACTTGTAAGGCTCAAGGGTATTTTCCAGCATCAACACTTTAAAGTTGTGGATCTGCTCCGCGTTCATCCCAGCCATCTGTTTTTCCAGACTCTCGCCTTCAGAGAAGACCAGATATTTACCCAGCAGAATACCGGCGGCTGCGCCAATGGGGTAAAAGGTCTGGCTGATGTTCAGGCGCAGGGTGGCATACGCTTTTGGGCCAATCATGGAGCTGTAGGTGTTGGCCGCAGTTTCCAGGAAGCTCAGGCCAATCGCAATCGCAAAAATTGCCGCGAGGAACATGGTGTAGGTGGCCATGTGCGATGCCGGGAAAAAGAGCGTACAGCCAACAATATAAAGGGTCAGTCCCATTAAGATGGCGATTTTATAACTGGTCTTTTTAATCACCAAAGATGCCGGAATCGCAATTAAAAAATAACCGCCATAAAAGGCACTCTGAACTAATGCCGAAGCAAAGTTGCTGAGTGAAAATACGCTTTTGAATTGCGTAATCAGAATATCATTTAATGCGGCTGCGCATCCCCATAAAGGGAATAAACAGGATAACAAAATAAACTGGAACAGAGGCGTCTTATTCAGATAGCCGTCGGGCATCTGAATGATGTTTTTATCGTTCATAGTGCTACCTTTTACAATGCAGGAGTATTATTCGTTTAAGATAAGAAACTCATTAAATTGTTCGATGCTTGGATAAGATGATTGAGTGCCTTTCCCGGTAACGCTGAATGCAGCGAAGAGAGCGGCTTTTTTCATGGCGGCTTCGACATCACCGCTTTGAACGTAATAGTGGGCAAAACAACCGATGAAAGCGTCACCTGCGCCACTGGTATCGACAGCGTTCACTTTAAACGCCGGGACATGGACTTCCTGGTCACGCGTCATCCACAGAGCACCTTTCTCCCCCATGGTGACGATAATATTGTTCAGACCTTTATCGACCAAAGAACGTGCCGCGGCGCGAATATGGTCATAGGTATCCACCGGCATACCGGTTAATATTTCGAGCTCGGTTTCATTTGGCACGAAGAAATCGCATTTACAGGCATAAGACATATCTAATTCCCGTAATGCAGGGGCGGGATTTAATAACACTTCAATACCGTGTTTTTTACCGAATTCAATCGCGTGATAAACCGTTTCCAACTGTACTTCCAGCTGCAGGACAATAAGTTGACACTTTTTCAGATCTTCCGCTGCGCGATCGATATCTTCCGGGGAGAGAAACTTGTTGGCGCCTTTAATAATCAGAATGCTGTTGCTGGAGTTTGCATTAACAAAGATCGGTGCAACGCCGCTGCTGGTGCAGGGTACCTTTTCGACATAGGTCGTATTAATCCCCCAGGATTCGAGATTACGAATGGTGTTATCCGCAAAAATATCATCACCGACTTTCGTCAGCATCAGCACTTTGGAATTGAGCTTAGCAGCCGCAACGGCCTGATTTGCCCCTTTACCGCCACAACCAATTTTAAAGGCGGGCGCTTCCAGCGTTTCCCCTTCTTTGGGCATCTGGTTGATGTAGGTGATGAGATCCACCATGTTGGAGCCAATAACCGCGATATCCATTTTACTACCTCTCAGAAACAATCACACAACAATGATATTAAAATAACATTATCATGTTACTTCCGTATCATTTGTGACTAGGATCGCGATTGGAGGATCATTTTATTGTTTATTTATTATGCTAAATGTTGCGTCTCTATCACACTCAAAATGATTAACTTGCTTACAATTGACTGAAAACTCGCTGCTTATAATCAATAAAACGTGTAAAAACACGCTTTTATTTCCCAATGGTCAGACGTATAGTAATGCAGCAATGTCATGTTCTCAGAAACACATAAATGTTACTGAAGGAACATGAAAACATGATTCGTGGAGAGTGTGCATGGAAACCAAGCAAAAAGAACGTATTCGACGTCTGATGGAATTGTTGAAGAAGACCGACAGAATCCATCTGAAAGAGGCGGCGCGCATGCTGGAGGTTTCCGTGATGACCATCCGTCGGGATCTCAGCCAGGATGACGAACCATTGCCGCTTACGCTACTCGGTGGTTACATCGTGATGGTGAACAAGCCTGCCACCCTCGTTAACGCTCCGCTCCCCGTGCAAAAGCAGTATCATCGCGACGATTTACCGGTTGCCATTCTGGCCGCGGGACTGGTCAGTGAAAACGATCTGGTCTTTTTTGATAATGGTGCCGAAATGCCATTAGTCGTCAGCATGATCCCGGACGATATTATCTTTACCGGAATTTGCTACTCACACCGGGTATTCGTGGCGCTAAATGAAAAACCCAACGCCACGGTGATTCTTTGCGGGGGCACCTATCGGGCGAAAAGTGATGCCTTTTACGACACCAGCAATCCCTCTCCGCTGGATGCGCTCAACCCGCGAAAAGTGTTTATCTCTGCCAGCGGAGTCCATGAGCATTTCGGCGTTAGCTGGTTCAATCCGGACGATCTGGCCACCAAACGCAAAGCGATGGAACGCGGATTGCGCAAAATTCTGCTGACGCGCCACGCCCTGTTTGATGAGGTTGCTCCCGCCAGCATTGGTCCGCTCTCCACTTTTGACGTACTGATAAGCGATCGTCCGTTGCCGGCAGATTACGCAACCCACTGCCGGAACGGTTCTGTCAAAGTCATCACCCCGGATTCAGACGGCGACTAACTCACTCAAAGAAAACCGTGATTTTGTTAAACATCGACGGGTCGGACTGGTTGCGGGCCACTTTCACCACATCTTCCAGCTTGTCGATCTGGCTTATCATCTGCTCAAGACGTTGATCGTCGTTGACCAGTAGCCAGATGCGGCTCTTGTCGCTGTCCTGAATCGGTAGACAGAGAATGCCTTCCACGTTGAATGCGCGGCGGGCAAACAGCCCGCAGACGTGGGTCATTACGCCCGGATGGTTGCGTACGGTGAGTTCCAGGATTACGTTGTCATGAGTCTGCTGTTGCATGGCTTATTCCCCCACCATTTCTGTGTTTGCCGCACCCGGCGGCACCATCGGGTACACTTTTTCTTCGGCATCGATGCGCACGTGGATCAGCGCAGGTCCAGGGCGATTAATAATCTCCTGCAACGCTGCCTGTGGATCCGCTTCGTTATTCAAATCGCAGGTTTCGAGGCCAAACCCGGCGGCTATCTGCATAAAGTTAATCATCCCCGGATATGTCGCTGCAAAAACGCCCTGCTTATAGAACAAACTCTGCTGCTGATACACCAGACCCAACGCTTCGTTATTCATCAGGATGATTTTAATATCCAGTTGATTTTCGCTGGCCGTCGCCATTTCCTGAATATTCATCATCAGGCTACCGTCGCCGGAGAAGCACAGCACCTTTTTGTCCGGGTTGACCAGCGCTGCGCCAATTGCCGCCGGCAGGCCAAAGCCCATGGTTCCCAGACCGCCGGAGGTCAGCCACTGACGCGGACGGTTCAGCGGGTAAGCCTGTGCGGCCCACATCTGATGCTGGCCTACGTCGGTGGTGATAATGGCGTTGTCATCCACGCAGGCCGCTACGGCGTTGATCAGCCCATAGTGGCTGAGCGGGTCGCTTTCCTGCGGAATGCTGCAGGGGAATTCGCGTTGTAAATCGGCCACCATTTGATGCCACGACTCTCGCGGCTGCGCGTCAATTAATGGGATCAGTTGCGCCAGAACCTCATCGACATCCGCCTGAATCGCCACGTGCGGCTGTTTGATTTTACCCAGCTCCGCGCGGTCGATGTCCACGTGGATGATTTTGGCGTTCGGACAGAACTGCTCAGTTTTACCAATCGCCCGGTCATCAAAACGTGCGCCCAGAACAATCAATAAGTCCGCTTCTTGCAGAATAAAGTTAGTGCTGCGTGCGCCATGCATACCCAGCATGCCTAACGACAGCGGATGCGCTTTCGGCAGCATACCGAGCGCCATTAAGGTCATGGTGGTGGGCAGCATGGCTTTTTCTGCCAGTTCACGAACCCGCTCAGGCGCGTTAATCACGCCGCCGCCGAGATACAGCACCGGACGCTGTGCGGCGTTAATCATAGCTGCGGCATCGCGAATGCTGTCCTGGCTGAACGCCGGTGCCGCCATTTTCTGCGCAGGCTCCGGCATCTCTTCAATTTCAAAAACGGCGGTTTGAATATCTTTAGGAATGTCTATCCACACCGGGCCCGGACGGCCGGACTGCGCAATGCGGAACGCATCGCTCATGACCTGCGGTAATTCACTGATATGGCGGACCAGATAGTTGTGCTTGGTGATGGGGATAGAGATGCCGTAGGTGTCGACTTCCTGGAAGGCGTCGGTCCCGATCATTGAGGCCGGAACCTGCCCGGTGATACACACCAGCGGGATAGAATCCAGCCGCGCGTCGGCAATGGCGGTCACCAGGTTGGTCGCGCCCGGTCCGCTACAGGCCATACAGACGGCGGGTTTACCATCGGTTCTCGCCATCCCCTGCGCGATAAACCCCGCGCCCTGCTCGTGGCGCGCCAGGATATGACGGATTTGCGTGCTTTGGCTCAAGGCGTCATACACGGGAAGAATCGATCCGCCAGGAATACCGGTGACCACCTGAATCCCCTGGCGTTCCATGAAATGAACGATGAATTCTGCGCCCGTAAAACGCGTACGCTTGGATGTTATGCCCGAACTTGCCATGCTCCAGTCCTTTTATTCTGGGCCTTTGCTTCGGGCAGGTCTCTTAAACGAAAAACCCCGCCCGGTTTGCGCCGGCGGGGTTTTGGAATCGTGTGTTGATCCGGACCCTACGGCGCATTGCCGACGACCACCACCACACGCACGACGACCGCTGCGCGAGATGGCGCAGTTTCTAGTAGGGTCGCAGTCAGCATGGAAGGGTTCATTAGGGACCTGTCTGTTTGTTGATTAACTGGATTTATACAAACACAGGTTTTTCAGCGTGACAATGGAAAATTTTTCATCTGCATAAAAGTGCGTCAACGATCACATTTCGCTGTGCAGAGTCGGAAAACAAAAAACCCCGCCGGAGCGAGGTTTTTTTCAGCGCTGTGCGGTTGGTAGCCGCCGAACACACTGTGTTATGTCAACGGAAAAAGTATACGCGTTCTGCGAAGAACACGCAATTTCGGCACGAATTTTGATGGTTTTGAGTATGGAACATGAATGGCACAATGTCCACAAAATACTGTTAATTTATACAGTGTATATCTATAATGTCTCGGTACGCAATGTGTTATGCGGGGGCCGCATCGTAAACCGGCGCATCAAAGTCCTGGCTGAAACGGGTGGTGCCGTCAGCGCCTTAACCCCCGTGTGAGCACACTGTGTTATGTCAACAAAGGTGCTGGCAACAGGCAGCGGCGAGGTACGTCAGCACCGTGCTCCTTGTACCAAAAGGAGAGCGTATGAGCCTCGTGGATATCGCTATTCTTATCCTCAAACTCATTGTTGCAGCACTGCAACTACTTGATGCCGTTCTGAAATACGTTAAGTAATTCGGATTCAAGTCGCACCTAAGGGGAGCGGGTAACACTCCGCTCCCCTTTCACCTTCTCCCTGGTGCTTGTCTCGCGCCAATATGTTACGTTTTTATGACATTCTCAGGGAAGAACGCCACCATGACGCTTTCTGTTTTCTGCATTTTGCTGTTTGCCGCGCTGCTGCATGCCAGTTGGAATGCCATTGTTAAAGCTGGTAACGATAAACTGTACTCGGCGATTGGCGTCAGCGGCTCCGCGGCGATTATGGCATTGATCTGCTTACCCTTCGCGCCTCAGCCTTCCACCGCCAGCCTGCCGTTTTTGGCCGTCTCAACTGCGTTGCAAGTGGTGTATACGGTCCTGGTCGCCAAAACCTATCAGGTTTCGGATATGAGTCAGACCTATCCTCTGATGCGTGGGACAGCACCGCTGCTGGTTGCGATTATCAGCGTCTTGTTCCTTGGCGATAGCCTGTCTGTGTTTGCCTGGGTGGGGATTGCTACGATCTGTCTGGCCATTCTCGGCATGGCATTTAACGGACGCAGCAGCTCACAACGCGGGATCGTACTGGCGCTCATTAACGCCTGCTTTATCGCCGGTTACACGCTGGTTGATGGCACCGGCGTACGCTTATCAGAAACCGCGCTCGGTTATACGCTGTGGACCTTCTTTCTGAACGGTTCCTGTCTGCTGGGCTGGGCGATGATCGCCCGGCGCCGGGAAGCGTCACGCTATCTGGTACAACAGTGGAAGAAAGGTATTCTGGGTGGAATTGGTACGATGGGTTCTTACGGTCTGGCGCTGTGGGCCATGACCCAGGCTCCGTTGGCGGTGGTCGCAGCGCTGCGTGAAACCTCCATTCTGTTTGGCGCTCTGCTCGCCTGGCTGCTGCTGAAAGAAAAGGTTGCCGGAATACGCCTTGTCGCGGCCGCCGGTATTGCCGTAGGCGCTGTCTTACTTCGCTTGTCATGATCGCGCCGTAAAGCCGATGCAATCCGGCAACATTTGTTGCCGCTTTTTGTTTACATTTCCTGCCGTTCATCGCGTAAACATTCCAGCCCACTATCTGGCCTTCTTTTTCTGTTGTGGTAGATTCCACGCGCATTTACGGGAAAGTACAGCACCTTATTCTTCTTTTTTCTCTTTTTTAAAAGTAATCAGCGAAATGAAAAGGCATAGAAGCGTCAATTTGTTGTTGATGTTGGTATTACTGGTGGCGGTAGGTCAGATGGCGCAAACCATTTATATCCCCGCGATTGCTGATATGGCGCGTGAACTGAACGTTCGCGAAGGAGCGGTGCAAAGCGTAATGGCCGCCTACCTGCTGACCTACGGCCTGTCACAACTGTTTTACGGCCCACTTTCCGATCGCGTTGGCCGCCGTCCGGTGATCCTCGCCGGAATGTCTATTTTTATGCTGGCCACGCTGGTCGCGATTACCACCCACAACCTGACGGTACTGATTATCGCCAGTGCAATCCAGGGCATGGGCACAGGCGTCGGCGGTGTAATGGCGCGAACCTTACCGCGCGATCTGTACGAAGGCACGCAGCTGCGCCACGCGAATAGTTTGTTAAACATGGGGATTCTGGTGAGTCCGCTGCTGGCCCCGCTGATTGGCGGCATGCTGGATACCTTGTGGAACTGGCGCGCCTGTTACATTTTCCTGCTGGTTCTGTGCGCGGGCGTCACGTTTAGCATGGCGCGCTGGATGCCGGAAACGCGTCCTGCGGGCGCACCGCGTCCACGCCTTATCGCCAGCTATAAAACGCTGTTTGGTAACAGTTCTTTCACCTGTTACGTGCTGATGCTGATCGGCGGCCTGGCGGGCGTTGCGGTCTTCGAGGCCTGCTCCGGGGTATTGTTGGGCGCAAGGCTCGGTTTAAGCAGCATGGTGGTCAGTATCCTGTTTATTCTGCCCATCCCGGCGGCATTTTTCGGCGCCTGGTTCGCCGGTCGCCCGAATAAGCGTTTCTCGACGCTGATGTGGCAGTCGGTTATCTGCTGTCTGGTAGCCGGTTTAATGATGTGGATCCCGGGCCTGTTTGACGTGATGAACGTCTGGACGCTGCTGGTTCCCGCCGCACTATTTTTCTTCGGTGCCGGGATGCTGTTTCCGCTGGCAACCAGTGGCGCAATGGAGCCTTTCCCATTCCTGGCAGGCACTGCCGGTGCGCTGGTTGGGGGATTACAGAATATTGGTTCCGGCGTGCTGGCGTGGTTCTCTGCAATGCTGCCGCAGACCGGGCAAGCCAGTCTGGGCCTGCTGATGACCCTTATGGGACTGTTGATTTTTGTTTGCTGGCTTCCGCTGGCGTCACGCGTGTCGCATCAGGGGCAGGCGGTTTAAGCGTATGATGGCCCGGCTTATCGCCGGGCTTTTCGCATTCAGGCACGATCATCGTCGTCAGTAACGGCTCCAGCGCCGGACGCCAGGCGCCTTCCTCGCCATCATAAAACTGCGTATCCGCATTGATAGCATAGGGAATTTTCGCTTTTTTCAGTTCGCACGCCATAAATTGGGCAAACGCCATTTGCGAGGCAGAAGGCGCGTTCCTGATGGTTTCTCCTGGCGACCAGCCTCCCACCCAACTGACATGACCTGTTTTCTGCTGCCAGTGAATGGCGGTATTGATACGGGCGCGAATAGCGGCCTTTTCTGCCGCTGTGCCTGAGGTCCAGGGATATTTACCGTTATTTTTCAGCGGCCCCCACGGAAAAATATGCCATTGAGCCAGCACGGTATTCTGACTTTGCGGCGGCAGTTTCAGGTCAGGCAAATCTTCCGGCGCGGCGCGTAGTCGCGGCGCGATAAAAATCATCCGCTGCGGGTCGATGGCATGGACAGTACGAATGGTTTTGTCATACACCCGATTGAGCGACACCTGATTATGATTGAGCTTATCAGAGGGTTCGTATATCAGGTCGAAACCCAGCAACGGCGAGCTTTGACCAAAGTAATGCGCCACCGCCACCCACCAGTTAACCACCTCTTTTTCGTTACCGGTACTGGGATCTTTTTTATATTCGTCAGCCTGATAGGCAATTATCGGGATCACGCCATACTGCTCGCAGGCTTCCACCAGCTTGCGCAGATGTATAAGCCGCGCCTCCGTGGGCTCTCCCGCCACGCGAATGCGCACGTGGGTTAACCCTTTCGCCTTGTAATCCCGCACCACCAGCGGATCGAATTCACGAATACCCCGATCGGTGCGCGCCCAGTCTACGTCCATCCCAACGCCAAGCTGCTGCGCATACTGCGCCGCGGTCAGCACAGGTTGCGCGGCACACACGGTGGCGCTGGCTAACAGTAAAAGGGAAACAATCGGCTTTAACACGGTCGTCCTTACGCAAATCATCAGGAGTGATATCACGTATTTAGCATGCTTTTTCACTTTGCGTGTAGCGAGAAAGCGTAAAAAATATTCGCGGCCCGCTTATTTAACCTGTTCCTGAAGCCAGCGAATAAACGCCTCGATTTTCGGCCATTGTCTGCCAGGCAGGGTAGTGATGTAGTAGTGCTGATGGCATTTCAGCGCCATATCGCCAAAAGGCGCAACCAGCTCTCCGCTGTCGAGGCGTTTTTGCACCAGCCGCTTTCGGCCCATCGCCACGCCGATATGATTCATCGCCGCAATCACCGCCAAATCAGAACGATCGAAACCAATTCCCGACGATGTCGGCAGATTCACCGAAAAATGCTGCGCCCAACTGTGCCATTCATCGGTCCCGGAGTCGTTACTCCACGCCTGTCTGTCATGCAGCAACGTACAGTGCGGTAAATTCACCAGCGAACCGGTAAGGTCATGGCGGCGAGCGTAGTCCGGGCTGCATACCGGCAGGATCTCTTCATCCATCAGGAAGTGGTGCGTGAGCTGCGCGGAGGGCGCGTCGTCAAAATAGATGGCCAGATCGACCCCGGCACGCTGCAGATTGACGTTGTCGTTCCCGGTCAGCATGGTCAGCGAAATCGACGGATAGCGACGGGTAAAGTCGCCGAGCGCCGGAACCAGCCAGCACTGAGCGATAGAAGGCCGTGAGTAGACGGTGAGCGTCCCGGACAACTCCTGATTTTTAATATCAAGGATTTCCTGATTCAGCGTATCCAGCGATGATTTCAGCGCCCAGAACACCCGCTTGCCCTCGTGGGTGAGCTCCACTTTACGATGCGAACGAACAAACAGCTGAATACCCAGCTCATCTTCCAGCTGATTAATGCGATGGCTGACAGCGCTGGGGCTTAATGACAGCTCATCTGCCGCCAGCGCAAACGACTGGTGCCGGGCCGCCACTTCAAAGGTATACAGCTTTGACAACTGCCAGCCGTTGAGCAGCCGATTTCTGACCTCGCGTAAGGGATCCATGTTCACCTCCTGTCCTCCTGATTCATTCTCCGGAGTGTAAAAAAGTTCGCTGCAAAAATCAGCACAAAGATGAATCAAGGTGAACCATATCGCATAAACAAAGCGTAATTAGACGTAAATCACCTACTTGATGCAATCTGGCTCATGTGAAAGGGGATTTATATCGTTTGTCAGACTATGCCTTATTTTTGTCCAATAACCCTATATTAATCACAGGGCAAGGTGAGTTATGCACTCTCAAATCTGGGTTGTGAGCACGCTGCTGATAAGCATCGTGTTAATCGTTTTGACCATCGTGAAGTTCAAATTCCACCCGTTTCTGGCGCTGCTGTTAGCCAGCTTCTTCGTGGGTACGATGATGGGTATGGGGCCGCTGGATATGGTCAATGCCATTGAGAGTGGCATCGGCGGTACGCTGGGCTTCCTCGCCGCAGTTATCGGCCTTGGGACCATTCTTGGCAAAATGATGGAAGTGTCCGGCGCGGCCGAACGTATCGGCCTGACGCTACAGCGCTGTCGCTGGCTTTCCGCTGACGTCATTATGGTACTGGTCGGGCTGATTTGCGGGATCACGCTGTTTGTTGAAGTCGGCGTAGTGCTGTTGATTCCTCTGGCCTTTTCAATTGCCAAAAAAACCAATACCTCGCTACTGAAGCTGGCGATTCCGTTATGTACAGCGCTGATGGCGGTACACTGCGTCGTGCCGCCGCATCCAGCCGCCCTGTTCGTGGCGAACAAGCTGGGCGCGGACATTGGCACCGTGATTGTCTACGGCTTACTGGTGGGCTTAATGGCCTCGCTGATCGGCGGTCCGCTGTATCTGAAATTCCTCGGTAACCGTCTGCCGTTTAAACCGGTTCCGGCTGAGTTTTCCGACCTCAAGGTGCGCGACGAAAGTACGCTGCCATCGCTGGGCGCTACGCTGTTTACCGTACTGCTGCCGATTGGCCTGATGCTGGTAAAAACCGTCGCTGAGCTGAACATGGCGAAAGGCAGCACGGTTTATACGCTGTTGGAGTTTATTGGTAACCCGATCACCGCGATGTTTATTGCCGTTTTCGTGGCCTATTACATTCTCGGCCTGCGTCAGCACATTGGCATGGGTGCGCTGCTGACCCACACCGAAAACGGTTTTGGCTCCATTGCTAACATTTTGCTGATTATCGGCGCAGGCGGCGCATTCAACGCTATCCTCAAGAGCAGCGGACTGGCGGATACTCTCGCGCTGATCCTCTCGAACATGCATATGCACCCGATTCTGCTGGCTTGGCTGGTGGCGTTAATCCTGCATGCTGCGGTGGGCTCTGCCACGGTGGCAATGATGGGTGCGACGGCAATCGTGGCCCCGATGCTGCCGCTCTACCCCAACGTTAGCCCGGAGATCATCTCCATTGCCATCGGTTCCGGCGCGATTGGCTGCACGATCGTCACCGATTCCCTCTTCTGGCTGGTGAAGCAGTACTGCGGCGCCACCCTAAATGAGACGTTCAAATATTATACGACCGCGACATTTATCGCGTCCGTTATTGCACTGGTTTGCACATTCCTGCTTTCCTTTATTATCTAAGCGCAAAGAGACTGACTATGGAAAACATTCAAACACTTATCGCCCAGCATCCTTTAGTGGAAGATCTGGTCGCTCTCAAGGAGACGACCTGGTTTAACCCTGGCACTACCTCTCTTGCGGAAGGTTTACCGTATGTTGGCCTGACAGAGCACGATGTTCAGGATGCCCACGCTCGTCTGACGCGCTTCGCGCCGTATCTGGCGCAGGCATTCCCGGAAACCGCAGCCACCGGCGGCATTATCGAATCTGAACTGGCCGTGATCCCGGCGATGCAAAAGCGGCTGGAAAAAGAGTATGGGCAGCGCATCAACGGCGAAATTCTGCTGAAGAAAGACAGCCATCTACCGATTTCCGGCTCAATTAAAGCGCGTGGCGGTATTTATGAAGTGCTAACCCACGCGGAAAAACTGGCGCTGGAAGCCGGTCTGCTGACCACACAAGACGATTACAGCATTCTGCTTTCGCCTGAGTTTAAACAGTTCTTCAGTCAGTACAGCATCGCCGTAGGCTCCACTGGCAACCTTGGGATGTCGATCGGCATTATGAGCGCCCGTATCGGCTTTAAGGTGACGGTTCATATGTCTGCCGACGCTCGCGCATGGAAAAAAGCCAAACTGCGCAGCCACGGCGTGACGGTCGTGGAGTATGAAGAAGATTATGGCGTGGCGGTTGAGCAGGGCCGTAAGGCGGCACAGTCCGATCCGAACTGTTTCTTTATCGATGATGAAAATTCCCGCACGTTGTTTTTAGGTTATGCGGTCGCCGGCCAGCGTCTGAAGGCGCAGTTCGCGCAGCAGGGGCGCGTGGTGGATGCCGACCATCCGCTGTTTGTTTACCTGCCGTGCGGCGTCGGCGGTGGGCCTGGCGGGGTAGCGTTTGGCCTGAAGCTGGCATTCGGCGATAACGTGCACTGTTTCTTCGCAGAACCGACCCATTCACCGTGCATGCTGCTGGGGATTTATACCGGGCTGCACGATACGATTTCTGTGCAGGACATTGGCATCGATAACCTGACAGCGGCAGATGGGCTGGCGGTGGGCCGCGCGTCCGGCTTTGTTGGCCGGGCAATGGAACGTCTGCTCGACGGTCTGTACACCCTGGACGATCAGACTATGTACGACATGCTGGGCTGGCTGGCGCAGGAAGAAGGCATTCGCCTTGAGCCATCGGCGCTGGCCGGGATGGCCGGTCCGCAGCACGTTTGCGCTTCCGCTGACTATCAGCAAATGCACGGCTTCAGCGCGGAGCAGCTCAATAACGCCACCCACCTGGTGTGGGCGACCGGCGGTGGCATGGTGCCGGAAGCCGAAATGGCGCAGTATCTGGCCAAAGGACGTTAAACGCCGCTGAACTTAACGCAGCATCGCCATCAGTTCCATAGGTGAGCGATGTTGCTTCAGAAGGTCACGCATCACGCGCATATGCGGCGCGGTATGATTGAAGAAAGCGCTGTATCCGCCGCAAATCGCACTCTTTCCACTACTGTCGCGATGCTTTGGACAATCGCCATGGCAAAAGCGTAATAGCGAACACGCCTGGCATTCCGCGCTCAGCGTGGTTCTCTTGGACTGACCAAACGCCGCTGCCCACGGGCTGGCGTTGAGCTCACTCAACGACGTGCGATGAATATTACCCAGGCGAAAATCTGGGTGGACATAGTGATCGCACTGATACAAATCGCCATTCGCTTCCAGAGCAAAAGCATGTCCGCAGGTGGAGCTTAGCGAACACATCTGCGCCGGGTGTCCGCACCATACGCCCAGAGTTGAATCAAATAACTGGACGAATACGCGGCCAATATCCTCTCTGACCCAGATATCAAAGACGGTATTCAGGAAGGTTCCCCACGCCTGAGGCGGGACGGATTCGCCGGTAAGCTCGCCGTCTTCATCATATTCAACCAGCGGAATGAACTGCAAAAAAGGCGTGCCAAGCTGGCGAAGGTAGCGATACATCTGTCCTGGTCGCTGGCTGTTCAGAGAATTAACCACTACCAGCAGATTGAACTCCACCTGATGCTTACGGAGCCTGGCAATGGCGTCCACCACCTTATGGTGAGTCGGTTTTCCGCTGCGGTTAACACGATAAGCATCGTGCAACTCGGCGGGGCCATCCAACGAAATCCCCACCAGCCAGCCGTTATCGTGCAAAAACTGACACCATTCGTCGTTGAGCAAAATCCCGTTGGTCTGGAACGCGTTATGGATTTTCTTCCCTTCCCCGTACTGTTTTTGCAACGTCACTACGCGGCGAAAAAAGTCGATGCCACAGAGGGTTGGCTCTCCGCCCTGCCAGGCGAACATCACGTCAGCCCCCGGCTGTGCGGCGATATGCTGACAAATAAACGTCTCTAAGGTGGCGTCATCCATTTCGGGTTGAGTGGGTTTATCGATGTAAAAACAGTAACGACAATCCAGGTTACAACGAGAGCTGGCTGGTTTGGCCATGACCTGACATCCTGTCATGCTAAATTCCCGATAAACGCAATAAGTTGGCGGACATGCGTTACAGCAAACAGTATTGCGAGGGATAACACCGCGAGGGAGATCATAAATTTGTCACGCACCGCGCGAGATTCAGAAAAATCGCTATGCGTAACATCCATCAGATTACGGCTGCGGGTATAACGCCACAGAACGATTGCCACCAGCGCCAGCACCACAATTGAAACCCAAAACAGGAAGCCCGCCTGATGCCAGTTGTGCTTCAGCGCCAACGCCATTAGCGCGCCATAACCCAGAAGCGTACGAAACCAGGCCAGCGATGTTCGCTCCGGTTGTAACCCCGGATCGGCGATACGTCGCGACTTACGGCTATCCGGCATACAGCACCAGTCCCATGACAATCACCGCGACGATCAACAAAATCAGACTGATGATTAATAGGCTATGGGTATAGGGCAAATCCTCTTTCAGGCGCATCGCCCTCTCATTACGCAGCCAGCGCAGGTAGCCATAAATCGCCAGACCACCGGCAAACAGGCATAGCAACAGCGCCAAAAGCTCACGAATTACCGGCGTGGCAAAATCCGGTGCTAGTTGGTCGAGACCAACGCCCGCCGCCAGAAACCCCAGCGCGGTACGGATCCACGCCAGAAAGGTACGCTCATTTGCCAGTGAGAAGCGGTAATCCGGGGCTTCTCCAAGGCGGGAAATTTTCATCAGGACTCCTTTTTTACTTTCACAGTTCAGCTAAAACGCTGCTCACTTTCAGAATTGCGAACATGGTATTGCTGATACTCTTTATGCCATCCAGCACAAGGAGGTCTGATGGACATATTATCGCAAAACAAATGTAGCTCATTGGGAATGCTTTTTGGCGCCATTGCATTGATCCTTGGCATTTTTCATTTTTCTTTCGGCCCTTTTTCCGCCCCGCCTCCTACGCTTGAAAGCGTGGTATCAGAGAAGGTATCAGCCATTAAAAAAGGTATTCTTGCTGGACTGAAAGGCGAACAAGCGTCTACCGCAGTGGAAAAACCAGCAACAGATATCGATAAGATACTGGATAACAGCGGCATTGCTCTTGCCGTCATCGCGCTGGTATGTGCATTTATTGGCGGCATGCGCAAAGAAAATCGTTGGGGTATTTGTGGTGCGATGTGCTTTGGTGGCGGAACGCTCGCCTTTCACGCCCTGCTTTTTGGTATTGGAATTATCTGCGCCATCATCCTGCTTATTCTGATCTTCTCCTTTCTCGGCAACGTTTCACCGGTTTAGTTTGCATGCCAGATGGCGACGTTCATCTTACCCGGCCTACAGGTGATGCAGGCCGGATACTCGCTCTTTAACCCATCCCCCAAAAAATCACCGCCAGCAGTTGCGGCGTGATAATTCGCAGGAACATCACCAGCGGATAAACGGTCGCATACGAAAGCGCCGCCGCCCCGCTGGTGGCATGCAGGTTGTTAGCAAATGCCAGTGCAGGCGGATCGGTCATTGAGCCAGCCAGCATGCCGCACAGCGTGAGGTAGTTCATTTTGACGAAAATCCTCGCCAGCAGCCCCACGGTAATCAGCGGAATCGCGGTGATGAAAATACCGTAACCCACCCAGCTCAGGCCATCCCCCTGCGTCAGGGTATGAACAAAATCACCGCCTGACTTCAGACCAACCACTGCGAGAAACAGCACGATACCCAACTCTCGCAGCGCCAGGTTAGCGCTGGGGGGCATAAACCAATACAGCTTACCAATGCTGCCAATACGCCCCAGGATCAACGCCATAATCAGCGGCCCACCGGCCAACCCCAGTTTTAGCGCCACCGGGAACCCAGGAATGAACAGCGGGATTGAACCCAGCAGAACACCCAGCCCGATCCCGATAAATACCGGCAGCATCTGCACCTGCTGCAGTTTTTGCTGGGCGTTACCCACCACATTGGCAACAGCATCAATCGAGGAAGGTCGACCGACCAGATTGAGGATGTCGCCAAACTGCAGGCTGGCGTCGCTGCTGGCTACCAACTCAACCCCCGCACGGTTCAGACGGGAGATAACCACGTCGTAACGTTCTTTGAAATGCAGGTCGCGGATTCGTTTCCCCAGCACCTGTTCGTTGGTCACCACCACGCGCTCAACGCGTAAATCGGTGCCTCGCGTCGACAGCGATGTGTCCACCTCCTGCCCAATCACCACCTGCGCATTGTGCAGATCAGCAGGCTGACCAACCAGGTGTAGCAGGTCGCCCATCTGAATAATCGTCCCCGGCGACGGCACCATCAATGTTTCTTCACGTTTTAAACGTGAGCAGATGATTTTGTCGCTGTTCAGGATTGGGACATCCTGAATCGCCATATTGTTAAGGTTCGGGTTTTCCACACGGATATTCATCGTCTGAATCAGCGCGTGTCCGTTGGTCAGCGTGGATTCATGCTGATGGGCTTCGGCATCGACGTTAACGCGAAAAATTAGGCGCATCAGCCACATAGTGAGCAAAATACCGCAGATACCAAAAGGATAAGCCATGGCATAGCTCATCCCCATCTGATCCACCACATCAACAGGAGTACCCAGATCGCGCAGAATCTGCTGCCCCGCGCCTAACGCCGGAGTATTGGTGACCGCACCGGAAAAAATGCCCAGCACCACGGGAAGGGGAATGGCAAAAATCTTATGCAGGATCGCGGTGACCAGGCCACCCATGATAACAATCAGCACGGCAAACAGATTCAGCCGCAGGCCCGAAACGCGCAGTGACGCAAAAAAGCCCGGCCCCACCTGAATACCGATGGTGTAGACGAAAAGAATCAGGCCAAATTCCTGAATAAAATGCAGCATGTCGCCGCTCAGGGTCATCCCTGCCTGATCGACAAAATGCCCGACAATAATACCGCCGAACAGCACGCCTCCGATGCCAAAACCAACACCACGTATTTTTATGTTGCCGATCCATAATCCGACAACTGCCACCATTGCCAGAACGCTGACCGTCAATGCTATATCACTCATTTTCCTGTTCCCTGTGAATAACATTTTATTTAACGAAGATTATGACTGAACCGTTCAGGCATGAATGCAGAGTGGCGCACATTATCATGCTACAGAGCGCCCAGGAGCGCTTAAGAAGGGCGTTCTTTACTGTTTTTCTTCACGTCGATTTGAAATTGCTGAATGCTTTTTTCTGGCAATGGCAGCGCTTCCGGCATCCTGCCCTCCAGATCATAGTTTCATGTGGGCTGAGGCACAAAAAAGCCCCGTCATTTCTGGCGGGGCAAAGGCATGGAGCTATTTAACTGTCTAATGCGGGACGTTCGCTGATGGCGATACGTTGTGGAGCGATGGTTTCAGGTTCATTCCGGGTCAAATCGATATGCAGCAAGCCGTTAGTGAAGCTTGCGCCGGAGACTTCCATATTTTCAGCCAGCGTAAAGCTCAGGCTGAACGGCTGAGTGACCAGCCCCTGATGCAACCATTTGGTCTCTTTTTCCGGCTGCTGCGGCGTACCTTTCACGGTCAGGCGTGTGCCTTCCAGTTGAATATCCAGATCTTCCTGGCGGAAACCGGCTAACGCAAGGGTAATGCGGTAGTGGTTATCATCGCTCTTTTCGATGTTATAAGGCGGGAAGCTCTGGCTTTCGCCCGTGTTTTGCAAGGCATTGGCCAGTTTGTCAAAACCGATCCATTGACGCAGCAGTGGGGATAAATCGTAGTTACGCATAATAATCTCCTTCTAAGAAGCGAGTAAGTACCTTTTGGCTCCCTGACGGCAAGCCGATTGCTTAGCAGGGCCGCCTGAAGCGGCCCACAGAATTAGTTGATTTCGATGCGGCGCGGCTTATTCGCCTCGGGAATCACGCGTTCGAGATCGATATACAGCAGACCATTCACCAGGTTCGCGCCGCGAACATGAATGTTCTCCGCTAACTGGAACTTACGTTCGAAGTTGCGCTCGGCAATCCCCTGATACAGGTAAGTACGTTCTTTTTGATCGTCCGCATGGGCACCTTTCACCACCAGCAGATTGTCCTGGGCAGTAATTTCCAGTTCGCTTTCAGCAAAACCAGCAACGGCAATCGCAATTCGGTAATGGTTTTCGTCTACCAGCTCAACGTTATACGGAGGGTAGCCGCCATTGCTCTGGCCCTGATTGTTTTCCAGCAGGTTAAACAGGCGATCAAAACCAATAGCAGAACGGTACAGCGGGGATAAATCAAAGTTACGCATAATCAATAGCTCCTGAAATCAGCGAGAAAAATAGACCTTCCATCATGGACAGGTCAGGTAGCCAGGACACCCATCAGGCATGCCCTTCGTTTGTCTACACTCTAAAAATGGGTCTTAATACAAACTTTTCAAGCGTATTCATCTGACTTTTTTTGCAGTTTGTTGTCTATTGCTTACACTGGTGGGAGCAGTTGTTATCGTTAAATCGCGATAGCCGCCACAGTGTGACGAAATGGTGATGTTATTTTCGCAACGGATCGCTTTAACTCACCATGCAAACACAATAAATACAGATGAAAAAAATGATGATTAAAAAAATGTTGGTAACACTGACAATGTGCAGCGGGATGGCGTTTGTGAGCGGCTGTTCCAGCATTATGTCGCATACCGGAGGCAAAGAAGGGACGTATCCTGGCACGCGCGCCAGCGCCACAATGATTAGCGAAAGTGATACAAACTGGGGAACCAAGTCACTGGCGATTCTGGATATGCCGTTTACCGCAGTACTGGATACAGTATTACTTCCGTGGGATCTCTTTCGCAAAGATAACTCGGTGAGATCCCGTGTAGAAAAAAGCGAGGAGAGAACGCAGGCCGCGAACGCCGTTATCCCTCCGGCTGAAATGCCTGCTCCTTAAGTTAACGCCCAGTCTCTGTTACCCACATCTGGCGGAAACCCTCGACGTCTTCCATCCACGCAACCTGTCGACCATCAGGAGAGAAGATGATCGCATCGCCCGATGGTGGGTTGCCGTGACGGTCCGTTAGAAAATCAACCTCTCCCGTCTGAGCATCACAACAAGCAATTTTGTTATCCAGTACAAACCCCAGCCATTTCCCTGACGGATGCCAGTTGAATGCTGACTGAACATCCGTGGCGCAGCGGGTAAGCTGACGCGGTTCTCCTCCTTGTGGGGAAATCAGCCACAGTTGCACAATGCCGACGTCATCACGCATTAAAAACGCAATCTCAGATGCCTTTGGATTACTGCGCACCCAATGGCGCGGCTGATTTACCAGACCGGGAAAGGCGCGCGCATGAGTAAACGTCAGACGGCGTTGATAAATACCGAATGGCGGCGCAGGCATTGTCGCCTCAGTGCCCTCCAGCGGAGCGTCGCCCGGCTGTTTCCAGCCGCTTTCATCCTGTGGTAAATCAACAATAAATAACTCCGGCACTTTCTCGCCCGTGACTGATAACGTATCACCGATAAACGCCAGTCTGTTTTCCCCTACCCAGCCCTCTTCATAGGCGCGGTTAATCTCATCGCTACCCGGTTTAGGCGTGGGTGTCGTCTGGGTTACCAGCACGCACCAATGGCTCCCGCTGTACTCACGGGGATGCTGCGCGGAGACCGTCACCGGACCATAGGGCGCTGCCACACCAACATTGCGTAGATCCAGCGCCGGTGAGCGCTCATGCAGCACATGGTCGTTATAGGTGAAACTGATAAACTCGCCGCTCGGGCTAAATACATGCACATGACTCCCGCCGCGCAGCGCGCCCGGCGTATATGGGGCGGTAATATCCATCGCATCCAGATTCTCCACTTTTGCCTGCGTAGCTATCACCCCACGCCGATGATGGAAGTCGTAATGCCATGTTTCATCAGGATTTTCAGGCCCATGAATAAACACATATTTTTCCAACTTTGGATGAACGGTCACCACGCCAACGTGCGATCCCTGCATGGCCCGATAAATCACCTCCAGCTCGCCAGTATGAATATTGACGCGCTCAATTGTGTCGCCGGTAAAAGAGGCACTGGAAGGGCGCACATCAAAGACCAGCCACTGGCTGTCCGGTGTCCAGGTATTGATATTGGTAAGCTGATGATTACGCGGCGTAAAGGTGATTTGCTTCATGGAATGCCCTGATACAAGACGATTTCAGCAATCATACTTCACAAGCACTTCACTTTCAGGCTTTAGCGTATCGCCATCTTCATTTTTGCGGACAGAAAGATGGAACATTTTGACGTAGCCATTATCGGGTTAGGCCCGGCAGGCGCAGCGCTGGCGCGGCAGTTGAGTGGAAAAATGCGTGTGATCGCGTTGGATAAAAAACACCAGTGTGGCAACGAAGGTTTCACCAAACCCTGCGGCGGTCTGTTAGCCCCGGATGCCCAGCGTTCGTTTATCCGCGACGGGATAACCTTACCCGTTGATGTCATCGCTAACCCACAAATATTTAGCGTTAAAACGGTTGATGTTGCAGCCTCTTTGACGCGTAACTATCAGCGCAGCTACATTAATATCAACCGCCATGCTTTTGATTTATGGCTTAAATCTCTCATTCCTGATGATGTACAGGTGTACCACGACAGCCTGTGTCGGAAAATCTGGCGCGAGGGCGATAAATGGCATGTTATCTTCCGCGCCGACGGTTGGGAGCAGCAGATCACCGCGCGTTATCTGGTGGGAGCCGACGGCGCGAACTCACTGGTACGCCGTCATCTCTATCCCCGGCACCAGATCCGTAAATATGTTGCTATTCAACAATGGTTTGCGGAAAAGCATCCCGTCCCGTTCTATTCCTGCATTTTTGATAACGACGCAACCGACTGTTATTCCTGGAGTATCAGCAAAGATGGCTATTTTATCTTTGGCGGTGCCTACTCGATGAAGGACGGTCAGGCGCGCTTTGACGCGCTGAAAGCGAAGATGGAAGCGTTCCAATTTCAGTTCGGCAAACCGGTGAAAAGTGAAAAATGTACGGTGCTGTTTCCTTCACGCTGGAAAGACTTCGTCTGTGGCAAGGACAACGCATTTTTGATTGGCGAAGCGGCCGGTTTTATCAGCGCCAGCTCACTGGAGGGGATTAGCTATGCGCTGGACAGCGCGGAGGCACTCAAATCTGTATTGTTGCGGGATGCACCAGATATGAATCACGCTTACCGCAAAGCCACCCGCAAGTTACGTCTCAAACTGTTTGGCAAAATCCTGAAAAGTCGGGCCCTGACGTCGGCGTTTTCCCGCAAATGGATAATGCGCAGCGGCGTGGCGCATATTCCTCAAGGTGACCACTCAGTATCACAAATAATTGCTGAAACAGGGCAAATGCGCCAAGGCATTTGCCCATAACATCTTATTTCAGCGCAAACTTCTCAATGGCATACGCGACGCCATCTTCAAGGTTAGATTTCGTCACAAAGTTGGCGATTTCTTTGACTGACCCAATAGCGTTGTCCATGGCAACGCCCACGCCTGCGTATTCAATCATCGCGATGTCGTTTTCCTGATCGCCAATCGCCATCACCTCTTCGGCTTTTATACCCAACGCATCGGCCAGCGATTTCACGCCAGTCCCTTTATTGACGCGTTTATCGAGGATTTCGAGGAAATACGGTGCACTTTTCAGCACGGTGTACTTCTCTTTTACTTCCGCAGGTATGCGCGAGATAGCTTTATCGAGGATCTCCGGCTCGTCAATCATCATCACTTTCAGGAACTGGGTTGCGGGATCCATTTTCTCGGCTTCACAGAACACCAGCGGAATCGTCGCAACAAACGATTCATGTACCGTGTAGTAGCTGATATCACGGTTCGCGGTATACAGGGTGTTGCGATCGAGTGCGTGGAAATGCGAGCCAACGTCCCGGGAGAGCTGCTCCAGATAACGATAATCATCATAGCTCAGCGCGGTTTGCGCGACAGTACTGCCATCCCCTGCTTTCTGCACTAGCGCACCATTGTAGGTAATGCAGTAGTCACCGGGTTCTTCCATATGCAATTCTTTCAGATAGCTGTGGACGCCGGCATACGGGCGCCCCGTGGTCAGCACCACATTTACGCCACGCGCGCGCGCTGCGGCAATCGCCGTTTTGACCGCGGGTGAAATGGTGTGATCGGGCAGCAGAAGTGTGCCATCCATGTCGATAGCAATAAGTTTGATAGCCATGAGTTCCCCGGATTAAATGAGTCCGTCCTCATGCTAACGCGATTCCGCTCAAAAAACAGCTACGAAAAGGGGGATAGAAAGGGGAATCGAGATTCCCCTTTTGCAGGACGGTTGTAGACCTGGGTGCAAGTTAGATATCGATGTTCGCCGCTTTCAGGGCGTTTTCTTCGATAAACGCGCGACGCGGTTCAACGGCATCGCCCATCAGCGTAGTGAACAGCTGGTCGGCGGCAATCGCATCCTTCACGGTAACGCGCAGCATACGACGGCTTTCCGGATCCATGGTGGTTTCCCACAACTGATCCGGGTTCATCTCGCCCAGACCTTTATAACGCTGGATAGCGAGGCCGCGACGTGACTCTTTCTGCAGCCATTCCAGCGCCTGCTCAAAGCTGGCAACCGGCTGGCGGCGCTCGCCACGTTCGATAAACGCATCGTCTTCGATCAGCCCGCGCAGCTTCTCACCGAGCGTACAAATACGACGGTATTCGCCACCGGTCACAAACTCGTGGTCCAGAATATAGTCGGTATCCACACCGTGAGTACGGACGCGCACAATCGGCTCAAACAGGTTCTGCTCTGCGTTGTGGTGGATATCAAACTTCCACAGGCTGCCGTGCTGTTCTTTTTCGTTCAGCTCGGTAATCAGCGTATTAACCCAGCGGGTAACGGTCTGCTCGTTCGCCAAATCAGCTTCCGGCAGCGTCGGTTGATAAACCAGTTCTTTCAGCAGCGCTTTCGGGTAACGACGTTCCATACGGCCAATCATTTTCTGCGTCGCGTTGTATTCAGAAACCAGTTTTTCTAACGACTCACCTGAAAGAGCAGGTGCGCTGGCATTAGTGTGTAGCGTTGCGCCATCCAGAGCGATAGAAATTTGGTACTGATCCATCGCTTCGTCATCTTTAATGTACTGTTCCTGCTTGCCTTTTTTCACTTTGTACAGCGGTGGCTGTGCAATGTAAACGTGGCCGCGTTCCACGATTTCCGGCATCTGACGATAGAAGAAGGTCAACAGCAGAGTACGAATATGCGAGCCGTCGACGTCCGCATCGGTCATGATGATGATGCTGTGATAACGCAGTTTGTCCGGGTTGTACTCGTCACGACCAATGCCACAGCCGAGCGCGGTGATCAGCGTCGCCACTTCCTGAGAAGAGAGCATTTTATCAAAGCGCGCTTTCTCGACGTTGAGGATTTTACCCTTCAGCGGCAGAATCGCCTGGTTTTTACGGTTACGGCCCTGCTTCGCAGAACCGCCCGCGGAGTCCCCTTCCACAAGGTACAGTTCGGACAGCGCCGGGTCGCGTTCCTGACAGTCCGCCAGCTTGCCCGGCAGACCCGCTAAGTCCAGCGCGCCTTTACGACGGGTCATTTCACGCGCGCGACGTGCCGCTTCACGGGCACGTGCAGCATCAATAATTTTGCCAACGACGATTTTCGCGTCAGACGGGTTTTCCAGCAGGTATTCGCTCAGCAGTTCGTTCATCTGCTGTTCTACCGCCGATTTCACCTCAGAGGAGACCAGCTTGTCTTTGGTCTGTGAGGAGAACTTCGGATCCGGTACTTTCACGGAAACAACGGCAATCAAGCCTTCACGGGCATCATCACCGGTGGCGCTGACTTTGGCTTTTTTGCTGTAGCCTTCTTTGTCCATGTAGGCGTTCAGGGTACGGGTCATCGCCGCACGGAAGCCTGCAAGGTGAGTACCGCCGTCACGCTGCGGAATGTTGTTGGTGAAGCAGTAGATGTTTTCCTGGAAACCATCGTTCCACTGCAGCGCAACTTCAACGCCGATACCGTCTTTTTCGGTGGAGAAGTAGAAGATATTCGGGTGGATCGGCGTTTTGTTTTTGTTGAGGTATTCAACAAACGCCTTGATGCCGCCTTCGTAGTGGAAATGGTCTTCTTTACCATCGCGCTTGTCGCGCAGACGGATAGAGACGCCGGAGTTCAGGAACGACAGCTCGCGCAGACGCTTAGCCAGAATCTCGTATTCAAACTCAACGACGTTGGTAAAGGTTTCGTGGCTTGGCCAGAAACGTACCTGAGTACCCGTCGCTTCTGTTTCGCCGGTTACCGCCAGCGGCGCCTGCGGCACACCGTGCACGTAAGTTTGCTGATGCACTTTGCCTTCACGACGAATCACCAGCTCCAGTTTCTGTGACAGGGCGTTTACTACGGACACACCTACGCCGTGCAGACCACCGGAAACTTTATAGGAGTTATCATCGAATTTACCGCCTGCGTGCAGAACGGTCATGATAACTTCCGCCGCCGAAACGCCCTCTTCCGGGTGAATACCGGTTGGGATACCACGGCCATCATCGGTAACGGACACGGAGTTGTCAGCGTGAATCGTTACAACGATATCTTTACAGTGACCCGCGAGCGCTTCGTCGATAGCGTTATCTACCACCTCGAATACCATGTGGTGCAGACCGGTGCCGTCATCCGTGTCGCCGATATACATACCCGGGCGCTTACGCACCGCATCCAGTCCTTTCAGGACTTTGATACTGGAGGAGTCATAAGAATTCGACATCAACGTTTCTCGCTCATTTAAACTTGGGTTAATCCGTTATTTTACCCTTTTCCACGGTGAACATCTTCGAATTTTTGTCCGACATGTCCAGAACGTGTTCAGCGCTGATTGCGCTGACAAAGACCTGAGATTGCGTCGCTTTTAAGCGGCTGGCTAACAGCCCACGACGGGCATCATCAAGTTCAGAGGCAAAATCATCTATCAGGTAGAGACACCGCCGCCCACTTTCGCGGGTGAGGAACTCCCCTTGCGCCAGACGTAAGGCGCACATCAGCAGCTTTAGCTGCCCACGCGACAACGTGTCTTCCACCGGCGCACCGTCAGCGCGAATGCGAAAATCCGCTTTGTGCGGACCGTGCGCGGTGTAGGTCAACATGCGATCGCGTTCAAAACTGCGTTCCAGCACTTCGGCATAATCGGTCTCTTTCTCCCAGCCGCGCTGGAATGAGAAGGAGAGAGAAAACTCGGGTAGAAACTGCTGACAGGTATCCGCCATATCCTGCGCGATACCGGCGCTGTACTCCGCGCGCCAGGTGCTGATTTGTTCCGCCAGCGGGATCAGTTCTTTATCCCACGGACGCAGTTGCTCATAACGACTCACCTGGCGCAGGGCTGCGTTGCGCTGCTTGAGCAGTCGCTTCAGATTGCTCCAGGCGGTGAAAAATCCGGCTTCGTTGTGAAAGCATCCCCAGTCAAGGAATGCTCTTCTGTATTTGGGGCCGCCATTGAGTAAAGTAAACCCCTCTGGCGTGATCAGCTGCATCGGCATCAGGTGCGCCAGTTCCGCGACCTTGTGCCCGTCAGTGCCGTCAATGCGCACTTTGCTGTCGCCCAGTTTGTCTTTCGTCAGGCCAATCGATGTCTCACGCTCTTCCCCCTGCAAACGCCCGTGTAAAACAAACGACTCCTGCTCGTGGCGAATTACGCGGCCAATCTGCAAACTGCGAAACGCCCGACCGTGGCCGAGCGTATAGATGGCTTCCAGCACGCTGGTTTTGCCGCTGCCGTTCGCGCCAACCAGGAAGTTAAAGCCAGGGGATAAAGCGAGATCCGCGCTTTCGATATTGCGAAAGTCGCGGATCAACAGACGGGTGAGCGACATTACAGTCTCATTGGCATAACAACATAAGCCGCGCTCTGGCTGGCAGCATCTTCAATCTGTACGCTCGATACGGAATCGGTCAGCAGAATACGAACGTTCTCGCACTTCAGCGCGTTCAGTACGTCCAGTACGTAGCTAACGTTAAAACCGATTTCCAGTTCAGTGCCAGGATAGGAGACATCCAGAATTTCTTCCGCTTCTTCCTGCTCCGGGTTGTTGGCGGTAATTTTCAGCTGGTTTTCACTGACATACAGACGCACGCCGCGGAATTTCTCGTTAGAGAGGATCGCCGCACGAGCAAATGCCTGTTTGAGGATATCGCAACCGGCTTCCAGATGTTTGTCCGGATTCTTCGGCAATACGCGGCGATAATCCGGGAAACGGCCATCAACCAGCTTGGAGGTAAAGATGAAGTCACCCACGTGCGCACGAATGTTGTTGCTGCCAATCTGCACGCGCAGCGGGTTGTCGCCGCCGTCGAGCATACGCATCAGTTCAATCACGCCTTTACGCGGAACGATCACCGAATGGCTGGGTAACTGCTGACCGACAGGCATTGAACAGACCGCCAGGCGGTGACCGTCGGTCGCCACGGTACGCAGCTCTTCCCCTTCGGTTTCAAACAGCATGCCGTTTAAGTAGTAACGCACGTCCTGATGCGCCATCGAAAACTGCGTGGCTTCAATCAGGCGCTTCATCGTGGCCTGCGGCAGCGTGAATTCGACTTCGCTCTGCCAGTCGTCCAGATTCGGGAAGTCGGCGGCAGGCAGCGTAGACAGCGAGAAACGGCTGCGGCCAGAACGCACCAGCATGCGATCGCCTTCCAGTTGAACGGCAATTTCCGCGCCTTCCGGCAACCCACGGCAAATATCGAAGAATTTACGCGCCGGAACGGTGGTCGCACCAGGTTCATGAGGCTGGATCAGCGCCACGCGCGCCACCATCTCCATTTCGAGATCGGTACCGGTCAGAGAAAGCGCACCGTCAGCAACCTGCAGCAGCAGATTTCCGAGAATAGGCAGTGTAGGACGTCCACCCAGCGGGCCGCTGACCTGCTGAAGCGGTTTTAATAAATGTTCACGTTCAACGGTAAATTTCATAGCGTCACGAAGATAATGTTCTGATTAAATTGGAGAAATCTTCTTTAATATCATGGCTTTCTTCACGCAACTGCTCAATCTTGCGACAGGCATGAAGCACGGTAGTATGGTCACGCCCACCAAACGCGTCGCCAATTTCCGGCAGACTGTGGTTAGTGAGCTCTTTTGCCAGCGCCATCGCCATCTGGCGCGGACGAGCTACCGAGCGAGATCGACGCTTAGAAAGCAGATCCGCAATTTTGATTTTGTAATACTCCGCCACCGTCTTCTGAATATTGTCGATGGTGACCAGCTTTTCCTGCAAAGCCAGCAGATCGCGCAACGCTTCGCGCACGAAATCGATGGTAATCGCCCGGCCGGTAAAATTAGCGTTGGCGATCACACGGTTCAGTGCGCCTTCCAGCTCACGTACGTTAGAGCGTAGACGCTTGGCAATAAAGAACGCCACTTCACCCGGCAGACGAATGTCGTTTTCGTCGGCTTTTTTCATCAGGATCGCGACGCGCGTTTCCAGCTCAGGCGGCTCGATCGCAACAGTCAGTCCCCAGCCGAAGCGGGATTTCAGACGATCTTCAACGCCGTTGATCTCTTTCGGATAGCGATCCGAAGTCAGGATGATCTGCTGATTGCCTTCCAGCAGGGCGTTAAAGGTGTGGAAAAACTCTTCCTGCGATCGTTCTTTATTCGCGAAGAATTGGATATCGTCAATCAGCAGCGCATCCACGGAACGGTAGTAGCGTTTAAACTCTTCGATCGCGTTGTTTTGCAGGGCCTTAACCATGTCCTGCACAAAACGTTCGGAGTGCATATACACCACTTTCGCGTTTGGCTTACGCGCCATAATACCGTTACCGACAGCGTGCAGAAGGTGGGTTTTACCCAGACCCGTACCGCCATAAAGGAATAACGGATTGTAGGCGCCGCCAGGATTGTCCGCCACCTGCCGTGCCGCCGCGCGCGCCAGTTGGTTAGATTTACCTTCAACGAAGTTATCAAACGTGTGTTTGACGTTGACGTTAGAACGATAGGTAGGTTCTGCCGGTGCCGGGACGTTATCCCAGCCTGAGCGCGCCGCCGGAGCGGCACGTTGCGGTTGCACTTGCTGAGCCACGTAAGCGGGTGCAACAACGTTGTTCACCGGCGTTTTCAGCGTTTGCGTGACGGGTTTAGTACCGACTTCAAAGCGCAGCTGCGGGGCATCCGCACCACAGAAGTTATTGAGTAATCCATTAATATTATTAAGGTATTTATCCCTTACCCAATCAAGCACGAAACGGTTTGGCGCATACAAAGCCAGCGTGTTATCGCTCAGTTCCGCCTGCAACGGGCGTATCCACATACTGAACTCTGTGGCTGGTAACTCATCCTGCAATCGGGCAAGACACTGCTGCCAAAGCGAAAGTGACACGGCGGACTCCACTCGAACAAAAGTCGATAAATGACAAAGGCTGAAACATTCATGATTGTTGACGCACATCGACAAGACCCTATGCAAAGGGTGACGTGCGAATTGCTATCTGCAATTTTTACCCGATCAGGATCCATTGAAACGATCAGGACCGCGGATCATAGCGTAAACTGAGAAAGAGATCTTCTGTTTCTCACAGATTCTTCCCGATTTATCCACAGGATGATCCAGAATCGGCTAAGTGTAAACGATCCTGGAGAAGTGCTGCAGGTTTTAGCGCGCATATTGAAAAAATTAATGAGTAAAGATGCTTTACTGCTTAAACGATCTAATAAAGATCCCGAGCGATCCTTGCGCTTTATCCGCCAGCCCGTATAATTCTTACCCCCAGCGAGTAACGGTCGCCTTACGGCGTCAACGCTGCCTGTTTTATACGCGAAACCATGCGGAAAAAAGCGGGAAATAAGGAAAGAGAATTGACTCCGGAGTGTACAATTATTACAATCCGGCCTCTTTAATCACCCACACTGTGGCGTAAGTCGTTCGAAATTCGTTCGGGTATACGCAAAAGTCAGTGAATTTATTCAAGTTTAGGTAGAAATCGCCATGAAACGCACTTTTCAACCGTCTGTACTGAAGCGCAACCGTTCTCACGGCTTCCGTGCTCGTATGGCTAATAAAAATGGTCGTCAGGTTCTGGCACGTCGTCGTGCTAAAGGCCGTTCTCGTCTGACCGTTTCTAAGTAATAAAAGCTAGCCCCTGAGTGGTTAAGCTCGCATTTCCCAGGGAGTTACGTTTGTTAACTCCCACTCATTTCACATTCGTCTTCCAGCAGCCACAACGGGCTGGCACGCCGCAAATCACCATCCTCGGCCGCCTGAATTCGCTGGGGCATCCCCGTATCGGTCTTACCGTCGCCAAGAAAAACGTTAAACGCGCGCATGAACGCAATCGGATTAAACGTCTGACACGTGAAAGCTTTCGTTTACGTCAGCACGAACTTCCAGCAATGGATTTCGTGGTGGTGGCGAAAAAAGGGGTTGCTGACCTCGATAACCGTGCTCTCTCGGAAGCGTTGGAAAAATTATGGCGTCGCCATTGTCGCCTGGCTCGCGGGTCCTGATAGCCCTTATTCGGGTCTATCAACGCCTGATCAGTCCGCTGCTTGGGCCGCATTGCCGTTTCACTCCAACCTGTTCGAGCTACGGAATTGAGGCATTGCGCAGGTTTGGAGTGATAAAAGGCAGTTGGTTGACGGTGAAACGCGTATTAAAATGCCACCCTTTACACCCTGGTGGTGACGATCCCGTCCCGCCCGGACCATTTGATACCAGAGAACACTAACGATGGATTCGCAACGCAATCTTTTAGTCATCGCTTTGCTGTTCGTGTCTTTCATGATCTGGCAAGCCTGGGAGCAGGATAAAAACCCGCAACCTCAGGCCCAACAGACCACGCAGACAACGACCACCGCAGCGGGTAGCGCCGCAGACCAGGGCGTACCGGCCAGTGGCCAGGGGAAACTGATTACGGTTAAAACTGACGTGCTTGATCTGACCATCAACACCCGTGGTGGTGATGTGGAACAGGCTTCACTGCCAGCTTACCCGAAAGAACTCGGTTCTACCGAACCGTTCCAGTTACTGGAAACCACGCCACAGTTCATCTACCAGGCACAGAGTGGCCTGACAGGTCGTGACGGCCCGGATAACCCGGCTAACGGCCCGCGTCCGCTGTACAACGTCGAAAAAGACGCGTTTGTACTGGCTGACGGTCAGAACGAACTGCAGATCCCGATGATCTATACTGACGCAGCGGGTAACACATTCACTAAAACGTTTGTACTCAAGCGCGGTGAATATGCTGTCAACGTTAACTACAGCGTGCAGAACGCCGGCGAAAAACCGCTGGAAGTCTCCACCTTTGGTCAGCTGAAGCAATCCATCAATCTGCCATCTCATCGCGACACCGGTAGCAGCAACTTTGCGCTGCATACCTTCCGTGGCGCGGCGTACTCCACGCCGGATGAGAAGTATGAGAAATACAAATTCGACACCATTGCTGAAAACGAAAACCTGAACGTCAATGCTAAAGACGGCTGGGTCGCAATGCTGCAACAGTATTTCGCAACGGCATGGGTTCCGCGTAACGACGGCACCAACAACTTCTATACCGCTAACCTGGGTAACGGCATTGCCGCTATCGGCTATAAATCACAGCCGGTACTGGTTCAGCCTGGCCAGACTGGCGCGATGACCAGCACCCTGTGGGTCGGCCCGGAAATTCAGGATAAAATGGCGGCAGTTGCACCGCACCTGGATCTGACCGTGGATTACGGCTGGTTGTGGTTCATCTCTCAGCCGCTGTTCAAACTGCTGAAGTGGATCCATAGCTTCCTGGGTAACTGGGGCTTCTCCATCATCGTTATCACCTTTATCGTTCGTGGCATCATGTACCCGCTGACTAAAGCGCAGTACACCTCCATGGCGAAGATGCGTATGCTGCAGCCGAAGATTCAGGCTATGCGTGAGCGTCTGGGCGATGACAAACAGCGTCAGAGCCAGGAAATGATGGCCCTGTACAAAGCTGAGAAGGTTAACCCGCTGGGCGGCTGCTTCCCGCTGATCATCCAGATGCCAATCTTCCTGGCGTTGTACTACATGCTGATGGGCTCCATTGAACTGCGTCATGCGCCGTTCGCTCTGTGGATCCATGACCTGTCTGCACAGGACCCGTACTACATCCTGCCGATCCTGATGGGCGTGACGATGTTCTTCATTCAGAAGATGTCTCCGACCACCGTGACCGACCCGATGCAGCAGAAGATCATGACCTTCATGCCGGTCATCTTCACCGTGTTCTTCCTGTGGTTCCCATCAGGTCTGGTGCTGTACTATATCGTCAGCAACCTGGTAACCATTATTCAGCAGCAGCTGATTTACCGTGGTCTGGAGAAACGTGGCCTGCATAGCCGCGAGAAGAAAAACTCCTGATACTAGTCGCAGGGGCGTTGGCTGAATTTGCTTGCCGCCTTCCTGCACTTGAATTATTTCGAGTATTCACGGTAAAGTTAATGCCAGAGAAGGCGGTCATTAGACCGCCTTTTTTACATTTACAAGAGAGCTATCATGAACCATAACGACACCATCGTCGCTCAGGCCACCCCACCGGGACGTGGTGGCGTGGGTATCCTGCGCATCTCCGGCCTGAAGGCGCGCGAGGTTGCAGAAACCGTACTGGGGAAACTACCAAAACCGCGCTATGCCGACTATCTGCCGTTTAAAGACGCGGATGGCAGCACGCTGGATCAGGGAATTGCCCTGTGGTTCCCCGGCCCGAACTCCTTTACCGGTGAAGATGTTTTAGAGCTTCAGGGCCATGGCGGTCCGGTGATTCTCGATCTGCTGCTCAAACGTATTCTGACCATTCCCGGGCTGCGCATTGCCAGACCGGGTGAATTCTCCGAGCGTGCGTTTCTCAATGATAAGCTTGATCTGGCCCAGGCAGAGGCAATTGCCGACCTGATCGATGCCAGCTCAGAGCAAGCCGCTCGCTCGGCGCTGAACTCGTTGCAGGGCGCATTTTCTGCACGGGTAAATCATCTTGTGGAAGCGCTCACTCACCTGCGCATTTACGTGGAAGCGGCGATCGACTTTCCGGATGAAGAAATCGACTTCCTGTCTGATGGCAAGATTGAAGCGCAGCTCAACAACGTTATCAGCGATCTCGATGCCGTTCGTGCCGAAGCGCGTCAGGGCAGCCTTCTGCGCGAAGGGATGAAGGTGGTCATTGCCGGTCGCCCAAATGCCGGGAAATCAAGCCTACTGAACGCGCTGGCAGGTCGTGAGGCGGCCATTGTGACCGACATTGCGGGTACGACTCGCGACGTACTGCGTGAGCATATTCATATCGACGGTATGCCGCTGCACATCATCGACACTGCCGGTCTGCGCGATGCCAGCGATGAAGTTGAACGCATTGGTATCGAACGCGCGTGGCAGGAAATTGAACAGGCCGACCGCGTTCTGTTTATGGTTGATGGCACCACCACCGACGCCGTGGACCCGGCTGACATCTGGCCAGACTTTATTGCCCGTCTGCCAGCCAAACTGCCGATTACCGTGGTGCGTAACAAAGCGGATATTACCGGTGAGACGCTGGGCCTTAGCGAAGTAAATGGCCACTCACTGGTTCGCCTATCCGCGCGTACCGGTGAAGGCGTTGACGTGCTGCGTAACCATCTCAAACAGAGCATGGGTTTTGAAACCAATATGGAAGGCGGCTTCCTGGCGCGCCGTCGTCACCTGCAGGCGCTGGCAGAAGCGGCGGAGCATCTCGAGCAGGGTAAAGCCCAACTGCTCGGAGCATGGGCCGGAGAATTGCTGGCAGAGGAACTACGTCTGGCGCAGCAGAACCTCAGTGAGATCACCGGGGAATTTACCTCCGACGATCTGCTGGGAAGGATTTTCTCCAGCTTCTGTATTGGCAAATAACGTTGTGTTGCCCGGTGGTGCGATGCCTACCGGGCCTACAGTACCCGTAAGTCGGATAAAGCAAAGCGGCTATCCGGCTACAAGTAATTTCCCATATGGAAATCACTGTTGTCCAAATGGCAACTCGTGCAGTTGACTCTCTGCCCGTATGCTTAGCGCCACATTCCTCATGAGGTCGCTATGACACGCTTTCTAATCTGCAGTTTCGCCCTGGTGTTACTCTATCCCGCGGGTATTGATATGTATCTGGTGGGGCTGCCCCGTATTGCTGCCGATTTACAGGCCAGCGAGGCGCAACTGCATATCGCGTTTTCGGTTTATCTGGCGGGAATGGCGACGGCGATGCTGTTTGCCGGGAAAATTGCTGACCAGTCAGGACGCAAACCCGTCGCTATTGTCGGCGCCCTCATCTTTATTTTCGCCTCTGCGCTGTGTTCATTCGCCGAAAGCGGTACGCCGTTTCTCACAGGCCGCTTTATTCAGGGCGTAGGCGCAGGCTGCTGCTATGTGGTGGCTTTCGCCATCCTGCGCGATACGCTCGATGATCGCCGCCGGGCGAAGGTACTGTCGCTGTTGAACGGTATCACCTGTATCGTGCCGGTACTGGCACCGGTGATGGGGCATCTGATTATGCTCAAATACCCGTGGCAGAGCCTGTTCTACACGATGATCGGTATGGGTGTGGCCGTTTGCCTGCTGTCAGTGTTTATCCTGCGAGAATCGCGCCCAGCGATGCTCCCGGCATCTGCAGAGAAGAACCACCTATCTGAATCGCTGGTGAACCGTTTTTTCTTAAGCCGTCTGGCCATCACCACTCTCAGCGTGTCGGTGATCCTGACCTTCGTGAATACTTCGCCGGTGCTGTTGATGGAAGTGATGGGCTTTGACCGTGGTGAGTACGCCACCACGATGGCCATGACCGCAGGCATCAGTATGGCGGTCTCGTTCTCTACGCCATTCGCCCTGAGCGTGTTTAAACCTCGCGTTCTGATGCTGACCTCACAAGTGCTGTTTCTGTCTGCCGGTGTGGTGTTAACTCTTGCCAGTACGCACATGGTGACGCTGTTTGGGCTGACCTTAATCTGTGCCGGGTTCTCGGTCGGCTTCGGTGTCGCGATGAGTCAGGCGCTGGGACCTTTCTCGCTGCGTGCGGGCGTTGCCAGCTCGGCGTTAGGTATTGCACAGGTTTGCGGTTCCTCGCTGTGGATATGGCTGGCGGCGGTGCTCGGTCTTGATGCGCTGAATATGCTGATCGGGATTCTGATTGGCTGTAGCATAGTGAGTATCATGCTGATTATCACTGTTGCCCCTAACCGGTCCACGCCAACTCATGAAGAAATCCCTCAGCAGTCTCGATCTTAATTTATTGCTCTGCCTGCAGCTGTTGATGCAGGAACGCAGTGTTACCAAAACTGCCAAACGGATGAACGTCACGCCGTCGGCAGTCAGCAAGTCGCTGTCGAAACTGCGGGCCTGGTTTGACGATCCACTGTTTGTAAACACCCCGCTGGGGCTAACGCCCACACCGCTGATGGTCAGCATGGAACAGAATCTGGCAGAGTGGATGCAGATGAGTAACCAGTTGCTGGATAAGCCACACCATGAAGCGCCGCGCGGGCTGAAGTTTGATCTGGTGGCCGAAACGCCGCTGGTGATGATCATGTTTAACGCGCTCTCCCGACAGATCTATCAGCGTTATCCCCAGGCTACTATCAAAATACGCAACTGGGACTATGATTCGCTGGATGCAATTATTCGCGGCGAAGTGGATATTGGCTTTACTGGCCGGGAAAGCCATCCGCGTTCGCGTGAACTGTTGAGTTTGCTGCCGTTGTCGATCGACCATGAAGTGCTGTTTTCCGATCTCCCCTGTGTCTGGCTACGTGAAGATCATCCGGCATTGCAGGAAGAGTGGAATCTGGACACATTTCTGCGCTATCCGCACATCAGCATTAGCTGGGAGCAAAGCGATACCTGGGCGCTGGATGAAGTCCTGCAAGAGATGGGGCGCGCGCGCAATATTGCGTTATGTCTGCCCGGTTTTGAGCAGTCGCTGTTTATGGCCGCCCAGCCGGATCACGCGCTGATAGCCACAGCTCCGGTTTATTGCCAGCGTTATAACCAACTCCACCAGCTTCCGCTCGTGGCGCGTCCTATGCCTTTTGATGCCGCGCAGCTGGAAAAAATGCGCGTACCGTTCACCCTTCTTTGGCACAAACGTAACAGTCATAATCCTAAGATCGTCTGGTTGAAAGACACCATCAAGGCGCTTTATCGCGATATGTCTTGACGTTGCACCGCCACTTTGTTGCTAAATCGACTATTCTGGCAACAGAAATGTAAATATCGCGTAATGTATTCTATTTCAGCTTACTTTTTGGGCAGCAAAGCCTGCCTGGATGCCGCGTAAATGTTACTCTGGTAATTATCACGGACCATTAATCACGGAGCGAAAAATGGCGACACATTTTGCCAGAGGGATTCTTACGGAGGGACACCTGGTTTCAGCTCGCCTCCCTTCTCCATGTCATATCGAAGCAAGAGATCTCCCCGCTCATCGCCGAACACGTTTCCTGGCTTCCCGAAGTTTACTCGCTGAACTGATGTTTATGCTTTACGGCACCAGTACGCTGCCCGAGATTGTTACTCAGGCCAAAGGTAAGCCCATTTTTCGCGATAAGAACCTGCCGGGATTTTCGATTTCTTATGCCGGGAATATCGTTGGCGTTGCGCTAACAACTGAAGGAACGTGCGGGCTGGATATGGAACTGCAGCGAGCTACCCGCAGCTTTCACCATCCGCATTCAACGGAAACATGGCGCTTCTCCAGCAACGAAAATCTGTGGATCAATAACCAAAACGACCCCAACGAAGCACGCGCGCAGCTCATTACGTTGCGCCAGAGCGTACTCAAACTCACCGGCGATGTAAGCAATGATGATCCGCACGAACTCCAGCTTTTACCCGGCGCAGGACGTCTGAAATGTGCACATGTTGCGCAGGTTGAAGCCATTTGCGATGCGGAAGATGTTCTGGTGTGGTCGGTTGCGGTTACGCCAACCATTGAAAAACTCAAGGTTTGGGAGTTTGATGGTAAACAGGACTGGAAAAGTTTGCCTGATATCCAGACCCGCGCCAATGAGCCTACGGGTCGTCTGATCCGGTTCTCTCAATTATGCGCAGCGAAGAGCCATACGCTTTGATTTAACCTTTATGATGAAACAGGAGTCACCATGTCAGAAACATTGAATGTTGTTACGTTACTGGGAAGTCTGCGCAAAGGTTCGTTTAATGGAATGGTTGCCCGTACGCTGCCCAAGATTGCTCCAGCAGGAATGGAAGTCAACGCGTTGCCATCAATTGGTGATATCCCACTGTACGATGCCGACCTCCAGCAGGAAGAAGGTTTTCCGGCAAGCGTAGAAGCGCTGGCAGAGCAAATCAGGAAGGCTGACGGTGTCGTCATCGTGACACCGGAATATAACTATTCCGTGCCTGGCGGACTGAAGAACGCCATCGACTGGCTGTCCCGCCTGCCGGATCAGCCATTATCGGGTAAGCCGGTGCTGATCCAGACCAGCTCCATGGGCGCCATTGGCGGCGCGCGCTGCCAGTACCATCTGCGTCAGATCCTGGTGTTCCTCGACGCCATGGTAATGAATAAGCCGGAATTTATGGGCGGTGTGATTCAGAACAAAGTGGACCCGCAGACAGGTGAAGTGATCGACCAAAGTACGCTGGACCATCTAACCGGCCAGCTGACCGCATTTGGCGACTACATCCAGCGTGTGAAAGCCTAAAAGAAAAAGCCCGCTGGCTGCAATGCCTGGCGGGCCGTATCCGGTTATCAAATTTGCCTGATGGCGCTGCGCTTATCAGGTCTACACGCCTCGCGCAGCACCGTCTCAGCGGCAATTAATGCGCGTCGATAAACACAATCTTCAACACAAACAGCAGTGCGACAACGATGACGCATGGGCTGAGATCGCGGAAACGTCCGGTACCGATTTTCATCACACAGTAGGAAATAAAGCCCAGCGCGATACCTTCGGTAATCGAGAAGCTAAACGGCATCATCACGGCGGTAATAAACGCCGGAACGGCTTCAGTCAGGTCATCCCACTTCACGCGCGACAGGCTTGATGTCATCAGGACGCCAACGTAAATCAGCGCACCAGCGGCCGCATATCCCGGTACCATTCCCGCCAGCGGCGACAGGAAGATAACCAACAGGAACAACAGGCCAACAACTACCGCGGTCAGGCCAGTACGTCCACCGACAGAAACCCCGGAAGAAGACTCGATATACGCGGTAACGGAAGAAGTACCGATAAACGCACCAGCAACCGATGACACGCTATCCACATACAGCGCCTGCTTCATGCGCGGAAACTTACCCTTCGCATCCGCCAGACCTGCTTTATCCGTGACGCCAATTAGCGTACCGGAGGAGTCGAACAGGTTGACCAGCATGAACGAAAAAATTACGCCCGCAAGACCAATGTTAAACGAACCAGCCAGATCAACATGCCCGATAACGGACATTACGCTCGGCGGCGCGGAGACGATCCCGTTGTAATGGACATCGCCCAGCATCCAACCCAGCAGCGTGGTCACAATGATAGAGATCAGTACCGCCGCATGGATGTTACGTGAAGCCAGAATCGCGATGATAAAGAAGCCCAGAATACCGAGCAGTACGCTGTGGGACGTCAGGTTGCCAATAGACACCAGGGTGTCTTGGTTGGCGACGATAACACCAGCGTTTTTCAGCCCCATCATGCCGATGAACAGACCAATACCGCTGGTGATCCCCACGCGCAAGCTAACCGGGATGTTGGCAATCATCCAATAACGTACGCGGAAAATCGTCAGTAGCAGCAGACCTACCGCGCCCCAGAAGATTGCGCCCATACCGATCTGCCATGACAGGCCCATCGCGCCAACGACCACGAAGGCGAAGAACGCATTCAGACCCATAGCAGGCGCAAGTGCGACCGGCAGGTTGGCAAACAGGCCCATCAGGATGCTACCAAATGCAGCAATCAGGCAGGTGGTCACAAAGACGGCGCTGGTATCCATGCCAGCCACGCCAAGAATTTGCGGGTTAACAAAAACGATATACACCATCGTCAGGAAGGTGGTTAAACCGGCGATCACTTCGGTCCGTGCCGTCGTGCCATGTTCGCGCAGTTTGAACACGCGTTCCAGCATCCCCTGGCCAGAAGCCTGGGTTGTGTGTTGTTGACTCATTATCAATTTCCGAACAAGGAGGGAAAATTCGTCGCTATCCTATACCAAAATGCGACAATAGGGTTGGGTTATGAGCAACTTTTTTCATTGATTTTGCTTATACGGCAACGATTGCGTCACCCAATAATGCATTACGAAAACGTTAAACTTGTTAAAACGGAAATGACATGTCCCAGATAGAAGCCGTATTTTTTGACTGTGACGGTACCCTTGTCGACAGTGAAGTGATTTGTTCTCGCGCGTATGTCAGCATGTTCCAGGCGTTCGGCATTACGCTCGATCTTGAAGAAACTTTTAAACGCTTCAAGGGGGTAAAGCTGTACGAGATCATCGACATTATCAACGAAGAGCACGGTGTCGAACTGGCAAAAGCCGAATTAGAACCGGTTTACCGCGCAGAGGTCGCACGTCTGTTCGATACGGAACTGGAGGTGATTGCCGGAGCCAATGCGCTGCTGGACAGCATGACCGTCCCTATGAGCGTGGTATCTAACGGTCCGGTCAGCAAAATGCAGCACTCTCTGGGTAAGCTGGGCATGTTGCACCATTTCCCTGATTTACTGTTCAGCGGCTACGATATTCAACGCTGGAAACCCGATCCGGCCCTGATGTTCCATGCGGCGAAAGCGATGGACGTTAACGTTGAGAACTGCATTCTGGTTGATGACTCCAGCGCAGGTGCGCAGGCGGGGATTGCTGCAGGGATGGAAGTGTTTTACTTCTGCGCCGATCCGCATAACAAACCAATCGATCATCCAAAAGTGACGACGTTTACCGATCTGGCGCAGTTGCCAGCGTTGTGGAAAGCGCGGGGTTGGAATATTACGCGATAACTGAAAGGCCGTATGGCGCTAACGCTGATCCGGCCTGCATGTCTTGTAGAGCGGGTAAGCGTTAGCGCCACCCGCCACAAATATCACTCTTTCGGATCTTTGCCCGCCAGCAGCTTATCCAGCTCATCACCGCCCACGTGACGGAAGTCTTGTCCCTTCACGAAGTAGAAGATGTATTCGCAGATATTCTGGCAACGGTCACCAATACGCTCGATGGAGCGCGCGCAGAACAGCGCGGTCAGCACGCTTGGAATGGTACGCGGGTCTTCCATCATGTAGGTCATCAGCTGACGCACGATACCTTCATACTCCTGGTCGACTTTCTTATCTTCGCGATAAATACGTACCGCTTCGTCAAGATCCATACGCGCAAACGCATCCAGCACGTCATGCAGCATTTGTACGGTGTGACGACCCAGTGATTCCAGGCTTACCAGCAGCGGCTGATGCTGTTGAGAAAATTTCTCCAGCGCGGTGCGGCAAATTTTATCCGCAACGTCGCCAATACGTTCCAGCTCAGCGATCGTTTTGATAATCGCCATCACCAGACGCAAGTCACTGGCGGTCGGCTGACGCTTGGCAATGATACGCACGCAGGCCTCGTCGATCGCCACTTCCATCATATTGACGTTCTTATCGCCCTCAATGACGCGCTTCGCCAGCTCACTGTCCTGATTGTGCATGGCGGTAATCGCATCAGAAAGCTGCTGCTCGACCATGCCACCCATGGTCATCACCTGGGTACGGATGCTTTCCAGCTCTGCATTGAACTGGCCGGAAATATGTTTATTAAGGTTAAGATTATCCACAACAAGCTCCTGAATCAGCCGTAACGACCGGTGATGTAGTCTTCAGTTTGTTTCTTCGCGGGCTTGGTGAACAGATCGTCCGTGTTACTGAACTCAATCAACTCGCCCAGGTACATAAATGCCGTGTGATCGGAACAACGCGCAGCCTGCTGCATGTTGTGGGTAACGATAACGACGGTGTAATCCTCTTTCAGCTCAGTGATCAGCTCTTCAATACGCCCGGTAGAAATAGGGTCGAGCGCTGAACACGGCTCATCAAGCAGAAGCACTTCCGGGCGAATGGCGATCCCACGCGCAATACACAGACGCTGCTGCTGACCACCGGAGAGAGAGTACCCGCTCTGGTGTAATTTATCTTTGGTTTCGTTCCACAGTGCGGCCTTGGTCAATGCCCACTGCACACGCTCGTCCATATCCGCTCGAGAGAGTTTCTCAAACAGACGCACGCCAAAAGCGATGTTGTCGTAGATGGACATCGGGAACGGCGTCGGCTTCTGGAATACCATGCCCACTTTGGCACGCAGCAGAGCGATATCCTGAGTGTTGGTGAGAATATTGTCGCCATCCAGCAGGATTTCGCCTTCCGCACGCTGTTCCGGGTACAGTTCAAACATTTTATTGAACGTACGCAGCAACGTCGATTTACCACAGCCTGACGGCCCGATAAACGCCGTTACCTGGTTTTTGGCAATATCCAGGTTGATGTTCTTCAGGGCATGGAACTTGCCATAGTAGAAGTTCAAATCACGAACCTGAATCTTACCCGGGGCAGTATCAACCATACTCATTTCAATCTTTTCCTCATCATGCCTGATGGCGCGCAGCTTTCAGGCCTACAAATGTCTTCAATCGTAGGCCGGATAAGGCGTTTACGCCGCCATCCGGCACTTCGTCTTAACCGTGTTTCTTCTTCGCGAAAATGACGCGCGCCAGAATGTTCAGCAGCAGTACGCACAGGGTAATAATCAGTACCCCGGCCCAGGCCAGTTGCTGCCACTCAGCAAACGGGCTCATCGCAAACTTAAAGATAGTGACCGGCAGGTTGGCGATAGGCTGCATCATGTCGGTGCTCCAGAACTGATTGGAGAGCGATGTAAACAGCAGCGGAGCCGTTTCACCTGCGATACGTGCAATAGCCAGTAAAACGCCTGTAATGATGCCTGAGACAGAGGCCTTCAGGGTGATTGCAGAAATCATCTTCCATTTCGGCGTACCCAGCGCATAGGCGGCTTCACGCAGGCTATCCGGTACCAGCTTGAGCATGTTCTCCGTGGTACGAATAACAATGGGCACCTGCAGCAGCGCCAGCGCGATAACGCCCGCCCAGCCGGAAAAGTGCTCCATTTTTGCTACCACGATGGTGTAAACGAACAGACCGACCACGATTGATGGCGCAGAAAGCAGGATGTCGTTGATAAAGCGGATCACCTCAGCCAGCCAGGACTTGCGTCCGTACTCAGCCAGGTAGATGCCCGCCATAATACCAAGCGGTGTACCAAACACGGTCGCCCACAGAATTAACAGTCCGCTACCGGCCAGGGCATTCGCCAGACCACCACCAGCCGTATTCGGCGGAGGTGTCATTTCGGTGAACAGTGCCAGTGACATACCGTCAATACCGCGGGTGATCGTGGACATCAGGATCCAGATAAGCCAGAACAGACCGAATGCCATGGTCGCCATAGAGAGCGTCAGCGCAATGCGGTTCTTCAGACGACGACGCGCCTGCATTTTACGGCGGGATTCCGCAAGCGCAGCGGTGTTTTGCATTTCAAGCGTAGCCATTAGCGTGCCCCCTCGTTTTTCGCAAGGCGCATGATCATGAACTTAGACGCCGCCAGCACGATGAAGGTAATCACAAACAGAATCAGGCCCAGTTCCATCAACGCGGCAACGTGCAGTCCTGATTCCGCTTCGGCAAATTCATTCGCCAGCGCAGAAGTAATACTGTTGCCCGGCATGTACAGCGAGGCACTATCGAGCTGGTAGGTGTTACCGATGATGAACGTCACCGCCATGGTTTCACCCAACGCGCGGCCCAGACCGAGCATCACGCCGCCGATCACACCGTTTTTGGTGAACGGCAGGACGATGCGCCAGATAACTTCCCAGGTAGTACAACCGATGCCGTAGGCTGACTCTTTCATCAGCACCGGCGTTTGTTCGAACACATCGCGCATAACCGCCGCAATGTACGGGATGATCATGATGGCGAGGATCACGCCAGCGGCCAGAATACCGATACCAAATGCCGGACCCGCAAACAGCGCGCCAACAAACGGAATGTTGGAAAGGATGTTCCCGACCGGTTCCTGGAAGTAAGTCGCAAACAGCGGGGCAAAGATAAACAGGCCCCACATGCCGTACACGATACTCGGAATTGCCGCCAGCAATTCAATAGCGATACCCAGCGGGCGACGCAGCCAGCCAGGAGCAAGTTCAGTCAGGAATAAGGCTATGCCAAAACTCACCGGAACGGCGATCAGCAGTGCGATAAGCGAGGTGACCAGCGTACCGTAAATCGGTACTAATGCACCGTAGATATCGTTTGGCGCATCCCATTCTTTAGTCCACAGAAAGGAGAAGCCAAATTTCTGAATGCTTGGCCAGGAGGAGATAACCAGAGAGACAATAATGCCACCCAACATCAATAGCACAATCAGCGCAGCCAGTTTTACCAGCGCGCTGAATATCATGTCACCTTTTTTACCCGGTGGGTTCAAAGCAGGCTTGGTTGCAGCCATAAATCACTCTTTAAGTTTGGGCCAGGAAGCACGCATTTTATCGTGCTTCCCGGCTAACGTAATGCCATACCCTAAATAATTCGAGTTGCAGCAAGGCAGCAAGCTTGTGAATACCCAGTCACATAGATTCACTATGTGACTGGGGTGAACAAGCACAGCCAACACAGCTGCGGCTCGAAGTATGACGGGTATTTAGTACAGCGCTTTACCGCTGCTGTCCTTCACGTTGGTCTTCCATGCAGCACGAATCTGCTCAACCACGCTGTCCGGCAGGCTGGCGTAATCCAGGTCATTAGCCTGTTTGCCACCATTTTTGTACGCCCAATCGAAGAACTTCAGCACTTCAGCGCCCTGCTCAGGTTTCTTCTGCTCTTTATGCACCAAGATGAAGGTGGTGGAAGTGATCGGCCACGCATCGTCACCTTTCTGGTTAGTCAGATCCTGAGCGAAGGTTTTGCTCCAGTCAGCGCCTTTTGCAGCGTTGGCAAAGTTTTCTTCGGTCGGACTTACCGGTTTGCCATCAGCAGAGACCAGCTTGGTGTACGCCAGGTTGTTCTGCTTAGCGTAAGCGTACTCAACGTAGCCGATAGAACCCGGCAGACGCTGTACGAACGCAGCGATACCGTCGTTACCTTTACCGCCCAGACCGGTCGGCCAGTTAACGGTAGAGCCGGAACCAATTTTAGATTTCCACTCTTCGTTCACTTTCGCCAGGTAGCTGGTGAAAACGAAGGAAGTACCGGAACCGTCAGCACGACGCACAACGGCGATATTCTGAGAAGGCAGCTTCAGACCCGGGTTCAGTTTGGTGATGGCTTCATCATCCCACTTCTTAATTTTACCGAGGTAGATGTCGCCCAGCGTTTTACCGTCCAGCACCAGTTCGCCGGATTTCAGGCCAGGGATGTTCACCGCCAGCACCACACCACCGATAACAGTCGGGAACTGGAACAGGCCTTCTTGAGCCAGTTTCTCGTCAGACAACGGTGCGTCAGAGGCGCCGAAATCAACGGTATTGGCCGTAATTTGTTTTACACCACCGGAGGAGCCGATACCCTGGTAGTTTACTTTGCTACCGGTCTCTTTCTGATAGGTATCTGCCCATTTGGCATACACTGGCGCAGGGAAGGTTGCACCTGCACCTGTCAGGCTCGCTGCTGCAAACGCAGAAAACGCGCTCATGGATAAGGTCGCGGCGACAACAGTTGCGACAGTGGTACGCATAACTTTCATAATGTCTCCTGCACGGTTTTCGTAAATCGTTGTTTGAGTTGCTACTGTGAGCAAAATAGGACAAACAGGTGACAGTTAAATGTACGAAATATGACAGTTTTATGACAATGAAAAACTTGGGAAGTTTTTTATCTAAAAATACATTTAAAACAGAATGTTAATCACCATCATGACAATAACATTTCGCTGAAATTTTCTTTTTATGACACTGAAAACAGTAGTTGAAGATGACGGTTTGTCACATAAAACAGGCGGGATAATTGATTAAAAACAGAACAAGCTAAAAAAATGCCCCGCTTGTGGACTGCACCCCAAAAGTTGGACACCCAACTGACTAAGGTGCAGTTTTTTATGGCAAAGCCAAAATATTCCCTCGAAACCAGATTAGCTGTAGTTAATCATTACCTTGCCGGACTCGATGGCACACATCGTACCGCTGAACGTTTTGGTGTTGAAAGAACATCGGTGCGACGCTGGGTAAGAGCCTGGCAACTTCACGGTATTGATGGTATTACCTGGAAAAATGACCGCCATTCACCGTCGTTTCGGATTGCTGTAGTCCGGACTGTACTCGCTGAAGAACTTTCCATGCGCGAGGCCGCCGCACGGTTTAATATCTCAACCGAAACCGTTGTCCGGCACTGGGTTAATGTTTACCAGGATGCTGGTGAGAAAGGACTTCTGAGGATAAAACAGGGCCGGAGCAAGGACATGAAAAAACCTAAAAAATCATCTCCACTTACCGATGCTGCACTGGAAACGTTATCGCCCGAAGAACTACGGGCTGAACTCCGTTACCTGCGTGCAGAGAATGCCTACCTAAAAAAGCTGAAGGCCTTAGTTCAAAGCGAGAAAAACGGCAAAAAGCCGCAATAATCAGTGAGCTAAGGCTGGAGTATGCGCTCAGTGATCTTCTGCGTGCCGCGGGTATGTCCCGCAGCACGTGGTATCACAATATGAACGCGCTAAAGCGCATGGACAGGCATGCCGGACTGAAAGATAAAATAAGAGAGATTTACCACTATCACAAAGGACGTTATGGCTACCGCAGGATCACGCTCTCGCTGAAAAAACAGGGGCTGCTGGTGAACCATAAAACAGTGCAACGACTGATGGCAGAGCTGTCGCTCCGGTCCCTGATAAGGGTGAAGAAATATCGTTCCTGGAAAGGCGAAACTGGCAGGGCAGCGCCCAATATACTGAACCGGAACTTCGGCGCGTCAAAAGCCAACGAAAAATGGGTTACAGATGTTACTGAGTTCTCGGTACAGGGTAAAAAGCTGTACCTGTCACCGGTTCTTGACCTGTTTAACCGGGAGATTATCTCCTACAGCCTGTCGGAAAGGCCGGTGATGGAGATGGTTAATACGATGCTGCACGATGCGTTCCTGAAGCTCAGCCCGGAAGATAGCACGCTGCTGCACTCGGATCAGGGCTGGCAATATCGAATGGAAGGTTATCAGGCCAGGTTAAAGGCGAAGGGCATGACGCAGAGTATGTCGCGTAAAGGGAACTGTCTGGACAATGCGGTGATGGAGAACTTCTTCGGGACGCTGAAATCGGAATGTTTTTATCTGAGTCAGTTCAGCAGTGTCAGCGAACTAAGGAAGGCGATAGAGAGCTATATCCATTACTACAACAACGAACGAATAAGCCTGAAATTAAAAGGCCTGAGTCCGGTAGAATACCGAACCCAGGCTCTGAAAGCCGCTTAACATGAACTGTCCAACTTTATGGGGTCAGTCCACTTGCAGCAGGGCATTTTCAGTTCAGTTAAGTGCGGATTACTCTACGGTAACCGACTTTGCCAGGTTACGCGGCTGGTCCACGTCGGTGCCTTTAATCAGCGCCACGTGATACGCCAGCAACTGCAGCGGAACGGTGTAGAAGATCGGTGCAATCACCTCTTCCACATGCGGCATCTCAATGATGTGCATGTTTTCGCTGCTGGTAAAGCCAGCATCCTGGTCCGCAAAGACGTACAACTGACCGCCACGAGCGCGAACTTCTTCAATGTTGGATTTCAGTTTTTCCAACAGTTCGTTGTTCGGTGCAACTACGATAACCGGCATATCGGCATCAATCAGCGCCAGCGGACCGTGTTTCAGTTCGCCTGCAGCATATGCTTCAGCGTGAATATAAGAGATCTCTTTCAGCTTCAGCGCGCCTTCCAGCGCAATCGGGTACTGATCGCCACGCCCCAGGAACAGCGCATGGTGTTTGTCTGAGAAACCTTCCGCCAGAGCGGCAATGCGTTTGTCCTGAGACAGCATCTGCTCAATACGGCTCGGCAGTGCCTGCAGACCGTGAACGATCTCCTGCTCAATAGACGCATCCAGGCCTTTCAGACGAGACAGTTTCGCCACCAGCATCAGCAGAACGGTCAATTGGGTGGTAAATGCTTTCGTCGAGGCCACACCGATTTCGGTACCGGCATTGGTCATCATCGCCAGGTCGGATTCGCGCACCAGAGAAGATCCCGGTACGTTACAAATAGCCAGCGAGCCCAGATAGCCCAGCTCTTTAGATAAGCGCAGACCCGCCAGGGTATCCGCCGTTTCACCGGACTGGGAAAGGGTAATCATCAGACTGTTACGACGCACGGCGGATTTGCGATAGCGGAACTCGGAAGCGATTTCGACATCACAAGGAATACCAGCCAGCGATTCAAACCAGTAGCGGGACACCATACCGGAGTTGTAGGACGTACCGCAGGCGATAATCTGGATATGCTCAACCTGAGACAGCAACTCGTTGGCACGTGAACCCAGTTCGCTTAAATCCACCTCACCGTGACTAATGCGACCGGTCAGCGTATTTTTAATTGCGTTCGGCTGTTCGTAGATCTCTTTCTGCATGTAGTGGCGATAAATACCTTTTTCGCCCGCGTCATACTGCAGATTCGATTCGATATCCTGACGCTTCACTTGTGCGCCAGACTTGTCGAAAATAGAGACAGAACGACGGGTCACTTCTGCGATGTCACCTTCTTCCAGGAAGATAAAGCGACGGGTTACCGGCAGCAGCGCCAGCTGATCGGAAGCGATAAAGTTTTCCCCCATCCCCAGACCAATCACCAGCGGGCTACCTGAACGGGCCGCCAGCAGCGTTTCCGGGTTACGGGTATCCATGATCACCGTGCCATAGGCACCGCGCAACTGTGGAATAGTACGCAGTACGGCTTCACGCAGCGTACCACCCTGTTCCAGTTCCCAATGCACCAGGTGAGCAATCACTTCGGTGTCGGTTTCAGAAACAAAGGTGTAACCACGGGTTTTCAGTAGTTCACGCAGAGGTTCATGGTTTTCAATGATGCCGTTATGCACCACAACAATGTGTTCAGAAACATGGGGATGCGCGTTCGCTTCTGAAGGTTCACCGTGTGTCGCCCAACGGGTATGAGCGATACCTGTACCACCATGCAGCGGATGTTCTTCCGCGGCAGCAGTCAGCATCTGCACTTTACCCAGACGACGCAGACGGGTCATGTTGCCTTCAGCATCGACAACGGCCAGACCAGCAGAGTCATAACCACGATATTCCAGACGACGTAAACCTTCGAGAAGGATTTCAGCTACATCACGCTGCGCGATAGCGCCAACAATTCCACACATATTTTTTGATTCCGAATTTAGGCATTTGCCTGTCGTTGTCGCTGACCTGTATTTGCCCTTTCCGGGCGCCCCGAGCCTTGTAGAGAGTGGGGTTATTTTTATGGTACTGCTTGTTGAGCGGAGGATTATGTTATCCCCTCATCTCTTGTCTGCCTGATGGCGCTTACGCTTATCAGGCCTACAGAACGTCACCGCACGTAGGCCACCATCCGGCAAAAATCACTTACTTCTTCTTCACCGGACGCTGCCAGCCCTGTTTATGGACCTGAGGTACACGGCTTAATACCAGTTCGTTATCGGCGACATTACGCGTTACGGTAGTGCCAGCAGCGATGGTGGCACCTTTACCCACGGTGACAGGCGCCACCAACTGAGTATCAGAACCCACAAACACATCATCACCAATAATGGTTTTAAACTTATTGGCACCATCGTAGTTGCAGGTAATCGTACCCGCGCCGATATTCACGTTATCGCCAATTTCCGCATCGCCCAGATAGGTCAGATGACCAGCTTTAGAACCTTTACCCAGACGCGCTTTTTTCATTTCGACGAAGTTACCCACGTGCGCGCCTTCCTGCAGCTCAGCACCCGGGCGCAGACGCGCGAATGGACCGATGGTGCAAGCGGCTTCCAGATGGGCATCTTCCACCACACTGTATGGGCTAAGCTCACAACCTTCACCAATCACGCTGTTTTTGATGATACAGCCAGCACCAATCTTGACGCGATCCCCAACGGTTACGTTACCTTCAATGATAACGTTAGTATCAATTTCAACATCGCGCCCGTGAATAAGCGTACCGCGAAGATCAAAACGTGCAGGATCGCGCAGCATCACGCCCGCCAGCAACAGTTTCTCTGCTTGCTCAGATTGATAAACACGCTCCAGACGGGATAACTGAAGACGGTTATTCACCCCTTCTGTTTCGCTAATACGTGCCGGATGTACCGCAGCAATTTCGCGTCCTTCCTGATACGCCATCGCAATGATATCGGTGATGTAGTATTCACCCTGCGCATTGTTATTGGTGAGTTTGGACAGCCAGCGCTTCATATCCGCGCCATTGGCAATCAGAATACCAGTGTTGATTTCCTGGATTTGGCGCTGCTCGTTAGTTGCATCTTTATGCTCGACGATACCGGTGACGTTACCGTTCTCACGCGTAATACGCCCATAGCCGGATGGATCATCCAGTTTTACCGTTAACAGGCCGATGCCGCCCTGCGGTTTAGCATCACGCAGGCTACGTAAGGTATCGGTAGAGATCAGCGGCACATCGCCATAGAGCATCAAAATGTCTTCGTCATCACCAAAGAATGGCGCTGCCTGCTGCATTGCATGGCCGGTCCCCAACTGCTCTGCCTGCAGAATCCAGTTTAGATTGCCATCTTTCAGCGTCTGCTTAAGCAAATCACCACCGTGCCCGTAGACCAGATGTACGTGAGTCGCACCTAATTCATTAGCGGCATCAATGACATGCTGAACCATCGGCTTTCCTGCGAGGGTATGCAGCACTTTAGGGAGATCGGAATACATACGCGTGCCTTTGCCTGCGGCAAGGATCACGACGCTCATAGCATTATTCAACATACACGTCCTGACTGTAATTTGAGAACGAATTTATACCGTTTCACATTGAAAATACTACATTTTTTTCATCGTGAAATGGACCGAAAATAAAACGTTCAATCGGGATAATTTCCCCTCTGATAACACTCTATTTTCGTCTATTTCGGCGTCTTTTGTCTCCCAAAACCAGGAGTCTGCTCTTATTAAAGCCTTAGGTTAATGTTTTTGCTATTTTTTTACTGCATGAATAAAGAGTTACAAAAGAAAAGTACAATTTTATTAATGTGATTCAGCGAGAAGCAGAAAAAACAGACAGGGAAAATAGAGTTTTAAAAGGGAAGAGGACAAACGATAAAGCGGAGGAGTGGGATTTAATAACAACTGGCGCGTGCTGATAACCGTATGAAGCATCGCGCCACAGAGCAGGTCGGGAAGACTAAACTTCCATGCTGCTGAAAAGGGCGATGATTTTATTAATCAGTTTCATGTTGCTATCCTGTTTTTATCTGAGTTAATTATGTGACACACATCACACAAAAAAGAGTCTACGCCTCATTTTTTAACCGATCAATATTTTTGTGATATAAATCACAAAATAATAAAACGGCTTTTTAGTTCCACTTTCACTGAAACAAAACCATAAAAAAAGCCAGCCTGGCAACCAGACTGGCTTTTGTGCTTTTCAAGCCGGTGTTACATCGCTTTTTTGGTCAACTCGATAACGCGCAGTTTCGCGATCGCTTTGGCCAGTTCCGCAGATGCCTGAGCGTAATCCACGTCACCATGAGAGCTCTTAATGTGCTCTTCAGCCTTACGCTTCGCTTCCAGGGCTCTCGCTTCATCGAGATCCTGTCCGCGAATCGCGGTATCAGCCAGAACGGTCACGCTGCCAGGCTGCACTTCGAGAATGCCGCCAGACAGATAGATAAACTCTTCATGACCGAACTGTTTAACGATGCGGATCATACCAGGCTTAATGGCGGTGAGCAGCGGTGCGTGACCCGGGAAAATACCCAGTTCACCTTCGCTACCCGTTACCTGGATTTTTTCGACCAGACCAGAGAACATTTGCTGCTCTGCGCTGACGACGTCCAGGTGGTAAGTCATTGCCATATCACCCTCCGATTAAGGCGTTAAAGTTTTTTGGCTTTTTCCACGGCTTCGTCGATAGAACCAACCATGTAGAACGCCTGCTCTGGCAGGTGGTCGTATTCGCCTTCCATGATACCTTTAAAGCCACGGATGGTGTCTTTCAGGGATACGTATTTACCCGGAGAACCGGTGAATACTTCCGCAACGAAGAACGGCTGGGACAGGAAGCGCTGAATTTTACGTGCGCGTGCTACCACCAGTTTGTCTTCTTCAGACAGTTCATCCATACCCAGGATGGCGATGATGTCTTTCAGTTCCTGATAACGCTGCAGCAGAGACTGTACGCCACGCGCGGTGTCGTAGTGTTCCTGACCAACAACCAGCGGATCCAGCTGACGGCTGGTGGAGTCCAGCGGGTCAACTGCCGGGTAGATACCCAGAGATGCGATCTGACGGCTCAGTACCACGGTTGCATCTAAGTGAGCAAAGGTGGTTGCTGGGGATGGGTCAGTCAAGTCATCCGCAGGTACGTATACCGCCTGAACGGAGGTGATAGAACCGGTTTTGGTAGAGGTGATACGTTCCTGAAGAACACCCATCTCTTCCGCCAGGGTCGGCTGGTAGCCTACCGCTGATGGCATACGACCCAGCAGAGCGGATACTTCTGTACCGGCCAGGGTGTAACGATAGATGTTATCAACGAACAGCAGAACGTCACGACCTTCGTCACGGAACTTCTCAGCCATGGTCAGACCGGTCAGAGCAACGCGCAGACGGTTTCCCGGCGGCTCGTTCATCTGGCCATATACCAAGGATACTTTGTCCAGAACGTTGGAGTCAGTCATTTCGTGGTAGAAGTCGTTACCCTCACGAGTACGTTCACCCACGCCCGCAAACACGGAGTAACCGGAGTGTTCGATCGCGATGTTACGGATCAGCTCCATCATGTTTACGGTTTTACCTACACCCGCACCACCGAACAGACCAACTTTACCGCCCTTAGCGAACGGACACATCAGGTCGATAACTTTGATGCCGGTTTCCAGCAGTTCCTGGGAGCTGGACAGCTCTTCATAGGAAGGTGCCGCGCGGTGGATAGCCCAACGCTCTTCTTCACCGATATCGCCTTTCATGTCGATCGGGTGACCCAGGACGTTCATGATACGACCCAGAGTTGCTTTACCTACCGGGACTTCGATCGGGTGCTCGAGATCTTTGACTTCCAGACCACGACGCAGACCGTCGGAAGAACCCATGGCGATGGTACGTACGATACCGCCGCCGAGCTGCTGCTGAACTTCCAGCACCAGGCTCTCTTTACCATTCATAACCTCAAGAGCATCGTACACGCGCGGTACGGCATCCTGAGGGAATTCGACGTCAACCACGGCGCCGATTACCTGGACAATTTTTCCAGTAGCCATCTTGAATCCTCTACGAATTAACCTGGTTATACCGCGGATGCACCACCGACGATTTCGGTGAGTTCCTGAGTAATGCTGGCCTGACGAGCTTTGTTGTATACCAACTGCAGCTCTTTAATCAGGCTGCCGCCATTGTCGGTCGCGGCTTTCATCGCCACCATACGTGCGGCCTGCTCGCTGGCCAGGTTTTCTACCACGCCCTGATAAACCTGAGACTCGACATAACGACGCAGCAGGGTATCCAGCAGCGCTTTCGGGTCTGGCTCATACAGGTAATCCCAGGATTTACGCTTCAATTCATCATCATCTGATGCCGGCAGAGGCAGCAGTTGGGTGATGGTTGGCGTCTGAGACATGGTGTTAATAAATTTGTTGCTGACAACGTACAGTCTGTCCAGACGACCTTCATCGTAGGCCTGCAGCATCACTTTAACCGGACCGATCAGTTCGGACAGGGAAGGGTTATCCCCCATACCGGTTACCTGAGCAATCACATTACCGCCAACGGAGTTAAAGAAAGACACGCCCTTAGAGCCGATCATTGCGATATCGCACTGAACGCCTTTATCGGACCATGCTTTCATATCCGCCAGCAGCTTTTTGAACAGGTTAATGTTCAAGCCACCGCACAGACCACGGTCGGTCGACACCACCAGGTAGCCCACGCGCTTAACGTCGCGTTCTTCCAGGTAAGGGTGCTTATATTCCAGATTACCATTCGCAAGGTGACCAATCACTTTGCGCATGGTCTCTGCATAAGGACGGCTGGCCGCCATGCGATCCTGCGATTTACGCATTTTGGAAGCGGCGACCATCTCCATCGCTTTAGTGATCTTCTGCGTGTTCTGGACGCTTGCGATCTTACTACGTATCTCTTTTGCGCCGGCCATGAGCTTCTCCTCAATGCCTTGCGGTCCGCCCTAAAGCAGACCGCCAGACGTTACCAGGACTGGGTTGCCTTGAAGGAATCGAGGATAGCTTTCAGCTTGCCTTCGATTTCATCGTTATAGCCACCGGACTGGTTGATCTCTTGCATCAGCGGAGCGTGATCACGGTCAACGTAAGCCAGCAGAGCGGCTTCGAAGCTACCGATTTTCGCCAGTTCCACATCTTCGAGGTAACCGCGTTCAGCCGCAAACAGCACCACACCCTGCTGTGCTACAGACATTGGGGCATACTGTTTCTGCTTCAGCAGTTCAGTTACTTTCTGACCGTGGCTCAGCTGCTTACGAGTAGCTTCATCCAGGTCGGAAGCGAACTGAGAAAACGCTGCCAGTTCACGATACTGCGCCAGTGCGGTACGAATACCACCGGACAGTTTCTTGATGATCTTGGTCTGCGCTGCACCACCTACACGAGATACGGAGATACCCGGGTTAACTGCCGGACGAATACCGGAGTTGAACAGGTTGGTTTCCAGGAAGATCTGACCATCTGTAATGGAAATTACGTTGGTCGGAACGAACGCAGAAACGTCACCTGCCTGGGTTTCGATAATCGGCAGAGCGGTCAGGGAGCCGGTTTTACCTTTAACTTCACCATTGGTGAACTTCTCAACGTATTCCGCGTTTACGCGGGATGCGCGCTCCAGCAGACGGGAGTGGAGGTAAAATACGTCGCCCGGGAATGCTTCACGTCCTGGTGGACGACGGAGCAGCAGGGAAACCTGACGGTAAGCAACAGCCTGTTTAGACAGGTCATCGTAAACGATCAGCGCGTCTTCACCGCGGTCACGGAAGTATTCGCCCATTGCGCAACCAGCATATGGCGCCAGGTATTGCAGAGCAGCAGATTCAGACGCGGTCGCCACAACAACGATGGTGTTGGACAGTGCGCCGTGTTCTTCCAGTTTACGAACCACGTTAGAAATGGTGGACGCTTTCTGGCCGATAGCCACGTACACACATTTGATACCGGAATCACGCTGGTTGATGATGGCATCGATTGCCATCGCGGTTTTACCTGTCTGGCGGTCACCGATGATCAGCTCACGCTGGCCACGACCGATTGGGATCATGGCATCAACAGATTTATAACCTGTCTGTACTGGCTGGTCGACGGACTGACGTTCGATTACGCCTGGTGCGATAACTTCGATTGGCGAGAAGCCATCGTTATCAACCGGACCTTTACCGTCAATTGGGGAACCCAGAGTGTTCACCACACGACCCAGCAGGCCACGGCCAACCGGAACTTCCAGAATACGACCCGTACACTTAACCTTCATGCCTTCGGCGAGGTCAGCGTATGGGCCCATCACAACGGCACCTACGGAGTCGCGCTCCAGGTTCAGTGCGATAGCGTAACGGTTACCCGGCAGGGAAATCATCTCACCCTGCATACAATCGGCCAGGCCGTGAATGCGGATAACACCGTCACTTACAGAAACAATAGTACCTTCGTTGTGAGCTTCGCTCACAACATTGAACTGAGCAATGCGCTGCTTGATCAGTTCGCTGATTTCGGTGGAATTCAGTTGCATGCTCCAGTCCCCTTAAGACTGCAAGACGTCTGCAAGGCGCTCAAGACGGCCGCGTACGCTGCCATCAATGACCATATCACCCGCTCGGATGATTACGCCTGCCATTACAGACTTATCGATTTTGCAATTCAGCTTAACTTTGCGTGACAGACGTTTTTCCATCGCTGCACTAATCTTCGTAAGCTGTTCATCACTCAGTGCATTGGCAGAAGTGACTTCTACCTCAGAGATAGCCTCACTGGCTGCACGCAGATGAATAAACTGCTCAAGAACATCCGGGAGCGCATTCAGACGGTTATTTTCAGCCATTACCCTAATCAGGTTTTGGCCGCTTTCGTCCAGCTGCTCACCGCACACGGCGATAAACGACTCAGCGAGCGTTTCCGGCGCCAGCGCGCCAGAGAGAAGCTCTGCCATTTGTTCGTTTTTCGTCACCTCAGCGGCAAACGTCAGCATATCCTGCCAACGGTCAACGCTTTGGTGCTCAACGGCAAAGTCAAAAGCTGCTTTGGCGTAGGGGCGAGCTACCGTAATAAATTCAGACATCAGCCCCTCCCTCCTTACAGTTCAGCGACAAGTTTGTCCACGATGTCGCTATTAGCAGCTTCATCCACGGAACGTTCGATGATCTTCTCGGCGCCAGCAACAGCCAGGATAGCAACTTGCTTACGCAGCTCTTCGCGAGCACGTTTACGCTCGGCGTCAATTTCCGCCTGCGCCTGTGCCACGATTTTAGTACGTTCCTGCTCTGCTTCAGTTTTAGCTTCGTCCAGGATCTGAGCACGGCGTTTGTTCGCCTGCTCGATGATTACCTGAGCTTCCGCTTTCGCTTTTTTCAGCTGGTCGGTCGCGCTGGCCTTTGCAAGGTCAAGATCCTTATGTGCTCGTTCTGCAGAAGCAAGGCCGTCAGCAATTTCTTTTTGACGTTTTTCGATGGCAGCCATTAAAGGCGGCCATACGTACTTCATGCAGAACAGAACGAACAGGACAAACGCGATGGCCTGGCCGAGGATTGTTGCGTTAAGATTCACAGCACAATGCCTCTATCTAGTTAACGTTCTGATATTGCTCTTAATTCAAGCAACGCTTACTACGCGACAGCAAACATCACGTACAGACCCAGACCTACAGCGATCATTGGGATTGCATCCACCAGACCCATAACGATAAAGAACTGAGTACGCAGCAGAGGAATCAGATCCGGTTGACGCGCTGCGCCTTCCAGGAATTTACCCCCGAGGATGCCGATACCGATCGCAGCACCGATTGCCGCCAGACCCATCATCACAGCGGCAGCAATGTACAGCAGATCCATATTCAGGTTTTCCATGACAGTCTCCAGTTTGTTTCAGTTAAAACGTAGTAGTGTTGGTAAATTAATGCTCTTCAGATGCCATCGACAGATAGACAATCGTCAGAACCATAAATATGAAGGCTTGCAGCGTGATAATCAGTATGTGGAAAATGGCCCATGGCACATTCAGGATCCACTGTGACCACCACGGCAACAGACCAGCAATCAGAATGAAAATCAGCTCACCGGCATACATGTTGCCGAACAGTCGCAGACCAAGAGAAATTGGTTTGGACAGCAGGCTTACCCCTTCAAGGATTAAGTTGACAGGGATGAACGCCCAGTGATTGAACGGCTGCAGCGTCAACTCTTTCGCGAAGCCGCCGATGCCTTTCATTTTGATGCTGTAGAACAGAATGAGGATAAATACGCCCAGCGCCATCGACAGGGTGATGTTTACGTCAGCAGACGGAACCACACGCAGAGCCGGCAGGCCAAAGATATGCTCACCGATGTACGGCAGCAGGTCGATAGGCAGTAAATCCATCAAGTTCATCAGGAATACCCAGACGAAAATCGTCAGGGCCAGCGGAGCAATCAGCTTGCTTTTGCCATGGTACATGTCTTTCACGCTACCATGCACAAAGCCGATTACCAGCTCAATCGCGGTCTGAAATTTACCTGGTACGCCGCTGGTCGCCTTTTTAGCTACGCTACGGAACATAAGCAGGAACAACAGACCCAGAACCACCGAGAAGAAAATGGAGTCAATATTGAGCGTCCAGAAGGTGGCTGGGGGGTTGTGCGGATCCACCAGCGAGAATGTACGTAGGTCCAACTGAAGGTTATTCAGATGGTGTCCTATGTAATCCTGCGGCGTCATATTTTCTGAAGCCATGATGCCTTTACCCTTTGTTGTTAATTACAGCCGGCGCCAGTATCTGAACCACCAGCACCAAAACCCACGTAACGATCAGCGGCATGAATACCGCTTTCAAAACAGCCAACGCCACCACCAGCAAAACCAGCATAGCTAACACCTTGAAGGCTTCGCCGAAGGCGAACGTCCAGGCTACTCGGCCTTTAGCTGGTGTATGCGCCTGGTGACGCCAGGCAAATATCATAAACAACACATTAGGCAGTAACACTGCCAATCCACCGCACAATGCGGAGATGCCCCAGAAAGGGTCTTTGAGGCTAAACAGCAATCCACTTGCTATTACCGCCAGAAACTGTGTGAGCAAAAGCTTACGAGCAACGTTTCGACTCAAGAGCGACATAGACATCACGTTTTTACTCCTGCTCCCTTCGAGGTATGCCGCGTGTCGTATAAAACGTTCTTTATGGCTTAGAGTCAAGCATCAAAAAGCGGTCAAATTATACGGTGCGCCTTCGTGATTTCAAACAATAAGTAGCTAAAAAGTGAATAAATGTTTAAATATTTTTCGCTACCCCACATTTATCACTTTTAAGCAAACTGTGAACGATCATGCAAAACTGCAAATGCCGCGTAAATACTGGCGGCAAAGCGTGCACCAGATCACATATTGAACATATTCACCTTCGCATAATTTATTTACGTGGCAAATGATGCCTTTTCATCTTTTTGATATTTAAGCGTAAAAATAGCCACTATTTCAAAAACAACAGCTAACAACAAAAAAACCACGCATTGACATTTATAATAAAAAATTAACACAACGGGTGGTTCTTACGTTCTATTTTTAGCAGACTGATATTTTCACAGCTGACTTGTTTCGCTTTTAACAAAAAACGGTACGTTATAGTTATGATGCAAAACCGTAAGGCGCTAGTGAATTGTAACGACATTTAACCACACTATTCCCTATGACTTTTAACACCTGAATAGCCGTTTTTTTTCTATTTTTTTTGATAAAAATTAAATTTTGTTTGGCTTAATAACCACCAGATGACGTTCACCATCCAGTTGCGGAACGCGTAATTTTTCGACCGACTCGACGCTGAATTCTGCAGGCAACGAAGCGATTTCATCTTCAGGCAACTGCCCTTTTAGCGCATAAAAACGCCCATCCAGGCCAGGCAAATGATGGCACCAACTCACCATATCAGTAAGTGACGCGAACGCACGGCTAATGACCCCATCGAACGGCGGCTCTGAAGGGAATTCTTCAACGCGACTTTGCACAGGAGTGATGTTAGTAAGCGCAAGCTCATGCTGCACCTGACGCAAGAAACGGACGCGTTTTCCCAGACTATCCAGCAGTGTGAAATGCGCTTCTGGGCGCACGATAGAGAGAGGAATACCCGGCAGGCCCGGTCCCGTACCCACGTCAATAAAACGCTCCCCCTTCAGATACGGCGCGACGACAATACTGTCCAGAATATGGCGCACCAGCATTTCGTTGGGATCCCGTACCGACGTCAAGTTGTACGCTTTGTTCCATTTGTGCAGCATATCGACATACGCAATCAGCTGATTTTTCTGGTGATCGGTAAGAGAAATACCGGCATCAGCCAGCAGACGAGAGAGTTTGTTGAGCACGGTCGTTACCTGTTCATAATCAATTTCCCGATGCGCTATAACTTATCGGGACTACAAATTGGTAGGGCGGGCAGGCGAAGCGCCCGCCGCCAAAATAGTGTTATCAAGCGCTGCGGCGCAGCATACCTTGTTTCTTCAGCCATACCAGCAGAATGGAAATGGCGGCAGGCGTTACGCCAGAAATTCGCGATGCCTGGCCGATCGATACCGGTTTGTGATCGTTCAGCTTGGCGATAACTTCATTCGACAAGCCTGAGACCTGACGATAATCCAGCGTTGCAGGCAACAGGGTGTTCTCATTACGCTGTTGTCTTTCGATTTCTTCCTGCTGACGGGCGATATACCCTTCGTATTTCACCTGAATCTCAACCTGTTCCGCGGCCTGAGCATCATCAAGCGCTGGTGCAAACGCAGATAAAGAGGTCAACTGAGCATAGGTCATATCCGGGCGTCGCAGGAGATCTTCACCGCTGGCTTCACGTGACAAAGGCGTAGCCAGGTGAGCATTCACTTCTGCTGCAGATTCCGCTAACGGATTTACCCAGGTTGATTTGAGACGCTGACGTTCCTGTTCGATACGCTCCAGCTTCTCGTTGAAACGAGCCCAGCGCTCGTCGTCCACCAGACCCAGTTCACGACCAATTTCGGTCAGACGCAGGTCGGCGTTATCTTCGCGCAGCATCAAACGGTATTCTGCGCGTGAGGTGAACATACGGTACGGTTCTTTGGTGCCAAGCGTACACAGATCGTCCACCAGTACACCAAGATAAGCCTGATCGCGACGCGGTGCCCAACCGTCTTTCTCAGCAGACAAGCGTGCGGCGTTCAGACCCGCCAACATCCCTTGCGCAGCAGCTTCTTCGTAACCGGTAGTACCGTTAATCTGGCCCGCAAAGAACAGACCCTGGATGAATTTACTTTCCAGAGTGGGTTTCAGGTCGCGCGGATCGAAGAAATCATACTCAATCGCGTAGCCAGGACGGACGATTCTGGCATTTTCCATACCCTGCATGGAGCGGACAATTTGCATCTGCACATCGAACGGCAAGCTGGTGGAGATACCATTCGGATAAATTTCATTAGACGTCAGTCCTTCCGGTTCGAGGAAGATCTGATGCTGATTACGATCGGCAAAGCGCATCACTTTGTCTTCGATCGACGGGCAGTAGCGCGGACCGATACCTTCGATCACGCCTGCGTACATCGGGCTACGATCGAGGTTATTGCGGATCACGTCATGGGTTCTCTCATTGGTATGCGTGATGTAACACGGCATCTGACGCGGATGTTGAGAAGCATCGCCCAGGAATGAGAAGACCGGCATCGGGTTATCGCTGTTTTGCTGGCCGAGCACGCTGAAATCAATAGTGCGTGCATCGATACGCGGCGGCGTACCGGTTTTCAGGCGGCTGACGCGTAACGGCAGTTCACGCAGACGGCGTGACAGCGGGATAGACGGCGGATCGCCAGCACGGCCGCCGCTGTAGTTGTCCAGACCAATATGAATTTTGCCGTCAAGAAAAGTCCCTACGGTTAACACAACCGCTTTGGCACGGAACTTCAGTCCCATTTGGGTCACTGCACCCACAACACGATCGTTTTCAACAATCAGATCCTCAACTGCCTGTTGGAAGATCATCAGATTGGGTTGATTCTCGAGTGCGGTGCGTACTGCCTGGCGATAGAGCACACGGTCGGCCTGAGCTCGGGTAGCACGAACGGCTGGCCCTTTGCTGGCGTTTAGTATCCTAAACTGGATACCTGCATGGTCGATCGCTTTTGCCATCAACCCACCAAGCGCATCCACTTCTTTTACCAGGTGTCCCTTCCCAATACCGCCGATCGCCGGGTTGCAGCTCATCTGTCCCAGGGTGTCGATATTGTGTGTCAAAAGCAGAGTCTGTTGACCCATTCGCGCCGCGGCCATTGCGGCCTCGGTGCCTGCATGACCCCCGCCAATGATGATGACGTCAAAAGGATCCTGATAAAACATGGTAATTGCCTCGCATAACGCGGTGTGAAAATGGATTGAAGCCCGGGCCGTGGATTCTACTCAACTTTAGTCGATGGAGAAAGCCCTGGGATCCTGGGTATTAAAAAGAAGATCTTTTTATTTAGAGATCTGTTTTATTGTGATCTCTTATTAGGATCGCAACTTTCTGTGGATAAGGGCGATCCTTTGAATAAGATCAACAGGTTGTTGAGGATCATTAGCTGTGAATGATCGGTGATCCTGGCCCGTATAAGCTGGGAGCAGAATGAAGGGTTATACACAACTCAAAAACTGAACAACGGTTGTTCTTGGGATAACTACCGGTTGATCCAAGCTTTTAACCAGAGTTATCCACATAAAAAAGTACGATCTTTACAAATCTCTGAGCAATGGATGCCAGGATCCCAGCCAAATTTCAGCTGGATCTTCCGGAATTTCATGTTCCAGTACGTTGATCCTGAGCGTTTCGCCGATCTGTTTTGCCCCGCAGGCTTTCAGTTCGGCTTCCAGCTTGTCGATTGCGCCGCAAAAGGTGTCATATTCACGACTGCCGATCCCGATTGCACCAAAGTGCACTTGTGAAAGGTCCGGTTTTTGCTCGCATAAGGCATCATATAAAGGCTGCAGGTTGTCAGGAATGTCTCCCGCACCGTGTGTGGAGCTAATAATCAGCCAGATCCCATCAGTCGGGACCTCTTCAAGCATTGGCCCATGCAGTATTTCGCTGGAAAAACCCGCGTCGTCCAGTTTTTCAGCCAGATGCTCTGCTACATATTCCGCACTGCCAAGCGTGCTGCCGCTGATAAGAGTGATTTCTGCCATGATCGCCCACCTTTATAAAGAGGGCGTATTGTACGCTGTGAGCGAGCTGGGATCTACCTGTGGAAAAATAGGGGATTAAAAAAAGCGATCATGGCTTGATGGTACGCATGATCGGGTTTTGCAGGACGATCAGGGTCTCCGTGGACTGAATTTCATCAATTGTTTGGATCTTGTTGATAAGTACCTGCTGTAACGCGTCGATCGACTTGCACATCACCTTTATAAAGATGCTGTAGTGCCCGGTGGTGTAATACGCTTCGGTCACCTCATCGAGGCTTTCCAGTCTGGCCAACGCTGACGGATAGTCTTTCGCACTTTTCAGGATGATGCCGATAAAGCAGCCGACGTCATAGCCTAACTGTTTGGGACTAACATCAATCCGCGCGCCGGTAATAATCCCGGCCTGCTTCATCTTCTCTACGCGAACGTGAATTGTCCCCGGGCTAACGCCGAACTGTTTGGCCAATTCGGCATAGGCCGTTCGTGCATTTTCCATCAGGGCGTCAAGAATGCCGCGGTCCAGATTGTCGATCTGATAATTTTCCATAGGTTTTTCTTATGTAGATTAATGATTCCCTCTATTTTAGACGTTAATTTTAACGAATCAAAATCGAAGACGGCTTTTTGTTTGTTGATTATTGAATATTACCTACATTCTGTTGCTTAATCATAGGCAACAGGACACAGGAGTACACATAATGAAAACCGCTTACATTGCCAAACAACGTCAAATTAGCTTCGTAAAATCTCATTTTTCTCGTCAGCTGGAAGAGCGTTTAGGTCTGATCGAAGTTCAGGCTCCGATCCTCAGCCGCGTAGGAGATGGCACGCAAGATAACTTGTCGGGCTGTGAAAAAGCGGTGCAGGTGAAGGTTAAAGCATTGCCGGACGCTCAATTCGAAGTGGTTCATTCACTGGCGAAGTGGAAGCGTCAAACATTAGGACAACACGACTTTAGCGCAGGCGAAGGGCTGTACACGCATATGAAGGCCCTGCGTCCTGATGAAGATCGCCTTTCCCCGCTGCACTCAGTGTATGTTGACCAGTGGGACTGGGAGCGCGTGATGGGCGACGGCGAGCGTCAATTCTCCACTCTGAAAAGCACGGTAGAGGCTATCTGGGCGGGAATTAAGGCTACCGAAGCTGCGGTGAGCAAAGAGTTTGGTCTGGCACCGTTCCTGCCAGAGCAGATCCACTTTGTTCATAGCCAGGAACTGTTATCTCGTTATCCTGGTCTTGACGCAAAAGGTCGTGAACGTGCGATCGCTAAAGAGCTGGGCGCGGTATTCCTGGTGGGGATCGGCGGCAAGCTCAGCGACGGTCACCGCCATGATGTACGTGCGCCTGATTATGATGACTGGAGTTCAGCGTCCGAGCTGGGTCACGCCGGTCTGAACGGTGATATTCTGGTCTGGAACCCGGTACTGGAGGATGCGTTTGAGCTGTCTTCTATGGGGATCCGTGTGGATGCTGACGCTCTGAAACATCAGCTGTCTCTGACCGGAGATGAAGATCGTCTGAGTCTGGAATGGCACCAGGCGCTGCTGCGCGGTGAAATGCCACAGACGATTGGTGGAGGAATTGGGCAGTCGCGTCTGACCATGCTGTTGCTGCAATTACCACACATTGGTCAGGTTCAGTGTGGCGTATGGCCGGCACAGGTACGTGAAAGCGTCGCCTCTCTGTTGTAAGAATTAACGCCGCCAGCGTCTGAGCAGGCGGCTTCGCATCCCGGTATCAAAGCGCCAGATATGATCGAAAATGCGCATGATGCCGGGTTTACCATGTGCTGACATCGCCACCGCGTGAAAACGGTGCTGGTGCACCCGCTGTAATTCCCCCACTTTGCTGACAACCTCATCGGGCAATCGCTGTGCGATAAAATCTGAGATCACCACCGCATCAGCATCAAACCATTCCCGACCCTGCATGCGCTCAGTAATGGCGCGAAAACAGCTGGCAATATCGGTACCACCGCGAAAGCGCTGACTTAAAAAACGGATCGCCTGTTCGATGCCCTCCGGGCCGGATAGCTCATAGCGCACTACTTCTGTTGAAAACAGCATGATGAAACAGCGTCGGTTATCGGCAAGGGCGACGCGCATTAGCGCCAGGCAAAAGGCTTTCGCACACTGCTCATTAAAGCCGCCCATCGATCCCGAAGTATCAACGCAGACGATAAAAGGTCCGCGCGGTTGCTCGTCAAAATCCTGATGCACCACGGGGCGTTCCGTGACTTTCTCACGCCATGCTTCGCCGTGCAGGCGATAGGTCAACAGCTGCTTTTCCACCAGTCGTCGGTAGAACTCGTATTCCAGTTCGGTAATGCCCAGCGTGGCCAGTTCCGGCGGCAGCAGGCGCAGGATATCGTCGCTTTGCTGGATGCCATCTACTTGCTCCGGGACGGTTGCCGGTTCGCGCACCAGGGTGCGGAAGGTTTCCATTGGCGCATCTTTACGCGGTACGGATTTCGCTTCTCTGGAACGGCCTAACTGCTCAGCCAGACGCTGGAGTTCAGGTTGTTGCGTCAGGAATTCGCCATATTTCACCATCAACTGATAATCACCGCGCTTGATTTGACCTGCGCTCATATCCCACAACCGGCCTGCTGCGTTGTCATTTTCTGCCAGTACGGGTTCCAGTTGCCCGCTGAGGGTCATCCGTTCCTGTACTTCACTGAGCAAATGCTCGCGCTCTTCTTCCAGCAGTTGCTGATTCAGCGTTGTGGTTTGCACCACCAGGCTCAGGCGCCAGCGCTGGAGAAAAAGCGTATGTAGGGCAGGCGTAAACGCGCTGTTGTCATTGACCAACTGCTGCGCTTGTCCGGCCCATGGCGAATGGAGGTGATGCAATAGCGACAATATTTGCGGTAGCTGGACGATAAACTGCGCATGAGAGAGGAGCTGGCTTTGTTGATAGCATATAACCTCTTCCGCTAACTCCGGCGGTACATGGGTATCTTTGAGGCGGCTACGCAAAGATTCACGCCAGCGGGGAATATCGTCAGTGATCGCTTTTTTAAGACGAGGGAATTTGTTAAAAAATACCACCATCTTCGGAGAAGCCAGTAGGGCGACGATCATCTCTTCGATCATCGCTTCTTCACTGACTGCCAGCATGATGTTGAGCGTATCAAGGGTCAGCATTGTTGCGCCTGGTGGATTTGTGCCCCGACATCCTGCAGACTGGCCTCAATGCGGCCTAACCAGTCGCTATGAATAAACAGACATTTTTGCTGCTCGCTAAATGCGCCGTGCTGCTGATGCCACTCGTTATCGAGCGCTTCAAGCTCCTGTTTTATTTCAGCGGGCATACTCTCTTGTGATGTACCGGGCAATGCCAGGCGAGAGCCTTGTAAGCTGACGTCGCGTACAACCAGGTGCTGCGCGCTATCCACTTCCATGTTCAGCGTCTGGGCAAAACCGATCCCGTTTAATTTTCCGCGGACCTCACCACCTTTGGTTAACCACAGTTCCAGCGCACTACGTTCGAAAGCAATATGGATTACTTCCATATCATGCAGCTTTAAGGGCTTTTGCAGTAGTAATGTCACGACGGAAGACGTGGCCTCCGGCGGTAAATCATAATGAGGACGACGGCTGAACATGCCGCCCTGACGGATCACGGTGAATGCTGTTTTATCGCTTTGCTGCTGCTGGATCTGAATGCGGCGCTGCACAATACTGCCCAGACGGGTCAGCATGGCTTGCTGTTGCCATGCGTGTCCGGTCATCAATATTTCCAGCTGCTGCTGCATCAGATTCAGGCTTTGTGCGTCGTACCACAGGCAATCTTTCAGCAGGATCAGGTCGATGGGAACTACCGCATCACGTCCGCTAAAGAAGGCGCTGGCCTGGAGCAAGCGAATGGCTTTTTTCCAGCGACGATCGGACACGTAGGGGGCATTCGGTAGCGTGTCCAACTGCTGGCGCAGCATGAAAATAAGCTCAAACACGCGATCGGGAAGCGTGATGGCGCCAATGTCCTTTTGCCACTGGTAATACTCTTCATCCGTTACCTGTAACGATGCCGGGACCGGATTGTCGCTTTCATCCTGCTGACTTAACAGCATCGAGCGGAAGTTGGCCTTGTCCTGGACTTTATCCAGCCACAGACGAATCAGCATACGGTCGTACAGTGCTTCCAGGCTGCTGTCTGCTTCAGGCAGTTCGTTGGAGGCTGCCACCAGCAGGCGCATCGGGATTTTCTCTTCATGCGCGCCGTTGCGGAAGTGGCGTTCGTTGATGGCGGTTAGCAGGGTGTTAAGAATCGCCGGTCCCGCCTTCCAGATTTCATCGAGAAAGACAATTTCAGCTTCAGGGAGATAGCCTGCCGTTAAGCGTTCATAGCGACCTTCGTCTTTTAACGCCTGAATGGAGAGCGGGCCGAAAACCTCTTCCGGCGTAGAGAAGCGCGTCATCAGATATTCGAAGGCGCGAGCATTTTGAAAGGCAAATTTCAGTCTGCGGGCAATTAAGCTTTTCGCGATCCCGGGAGGACCTAATAAGAAAACGCTCTCGCCGCTAAGCGCAGCCAGCAGACACAGACGAATGGCGTGGCTACGTTCATAAAGTCCCTTTTCCAGCGCATTGCTCAGACGGGAAATTCTTTCCGCTAATAAATGTGGGTGAGCCATAATGAAGTGGCGTCCTTTCGCCAAATGTACTGCATAAACAGCGAGTATAGATGCTTCACACCAGTGCAGTAATAGACTGAAGGTGCGCTTATTTTTCTTTGAGCCAGATTAATCTGGTCTCATTTAGGGGTACGATTTTGCGATTAATCGTGCATACTGTGCGCCTTTTTGTGGGCCAAGGGACGACGCACACATTTCTTATATATACACCAAATCAATCAAGCTGCACCAAGGCGGCAATGGAGTTTTCTTCTGGGATGGGGGAAATAACGAATGCAGCCCACGCGGAGGTGGCTTGAAAGATGATGTGTATAAACGAAAGACGAGTCTATGAGCACTGATAATAAACAATCATTGTCTGCGATTACCCTTGCGGCCATTGGGGTTGTCTACGGTGATATTGGTACCAGCCCACTTTATACGCTTCGTGAATGTTTGTCCGGCCAGTTTGGTTTTGGCGTTGAACGTGACGCCGTATTTGGCTTTCTCTCGCTGATTTTCTGGCTGCTGATCTTTGTTGTCTCCATTAAATACCTGACGTTTGTCATGCGCGCGGATAACGCCGGAGAAGGCGGGATCCTGACGCTGATGTCATTGGCCGGGCGTAATACTTCAGCACGAACAACCTCCATGCTGGTGATTATGGGGTTGATTGGCGGCAGCTTCTTCTATGGAGAAGTGGTGATAACGCCTGCTATCTCGGTGATGTCGGCGATTGAAGGTCTGGAGATCATTGCCCCGCAACTGGATACCTGGATTGTTCCGCTCTCGATAATCGTACTGACCCTGCTGTTTTTGATTCAAAAACACGGTACCGGCATGGTCGGTAAGCTGTTTGCGCCGATTATGCTGTTGTGGTTCCTGACGCTGGCGGTGTTAGGCGTGCGCAGTATTATTGGCAATCCGGAAGTGCTGCAGGCGCTCAATCCATATTGGGCGGTGCATTTCTTCCTCGAATTCAAAACGTTGTCCTTTATTGCGCTGGGTGCGGTGGTGTTGTCGATTACCGGTGTTGAAGCGCTATATGCGGATATGGGCCACTTCGGTAAGTTGCCGATTCGCCTGGCATGGTTCTCCGTGGTATTGCCTTCGCTGGTACTGAACTATTTTGGTCAGGGGGCGTTGCTGTTAAAGCATCCTGAAGCGATTAAAAACCCGTTCTTCCTGCTGGCACCGGACTGGGCGTTGATACCGCTCCTGATCCTCGCCGCGCTGGCAACGGTTATCGCTTCACAGGCGGTTATCTCCGGCGTCTTCTCACTGACGCGTCAGGCCGTGCGTCTGGGGTATTTATCGCCGATGCGTATCATCCATACCTCGGAAATGGAATCGGGCCAGATCTACATTCCTTTCGTTAACTGGATGCTCTATTTTGCAGTGGTTATTGTGATTGTGAGCTTTGAACACTCCAGCAATCTGGCTGCAGCGTACGGGATTGCGGTGACGGGGACGATGGTGCTGACCTCAATTCTATCGACCACCGTGGCGCGCAAAAACTGGCACTGGAATAAATACTTCGTCTTCCTGATCCTGGTGGCGTTCTTGTGCGTCGATGTTCCGCTGTTCTCCGCGAACCTCGATAAACTGATTTCCGGCGGTTGGCTGCCTCTGACGCTGGGTCTGGTGATGTTCACCATCATGACCACCTGGAAAAGCGAGCGTTTCCGTCTGCTGCGTCGCATGCATGAGCACGGCAACTCTCTGGAGGCGATGATTGCCTCTCTGGAGAAATCACCACCGGTACGCGTGCCGGGAACGGCGGTGTACATGTCTCGTGCATTGAACGTCATCCCGTTTGCGCTACTGCATAACCTCAAACATAACAAGGTTCTGCATGAACGCGTTATTCTGCTGACGCTGCGCACGGAAGATGCGCCATATGTTCACAATGTGCGTAGGGTGCAGATTGAGCAGTTATCGCCCACCTTCTGGCGCGTGGTGGCCAGCTACGGTTGGCGCGAAACGCCGAACGTTGAAGAAGTGTTCCATCGCTGCGGTCTGGAAGGCTTAAGCTGTCGGATGATGGAAACCTCGTTCTTCATGTCGCACGAGTCGTTGATTGTTGGAAAACGACCATGGTATCTGCGTCTGCGCGGTAAGCTGTATCTGCTACTACAACGCAATGCGCTGCGCGCCCCGGACCAGTTTGAAATCCCACCGAACCGGGTTATTGAGCTCGGTACTCAGGTCGAGATTTAATCTCATCGACGCCCTCTTTCATCGCGAAAGGGGGCGTTTTGTTTTGTCCCTCCCAGTTTTCATTTCATCGAATGATAATCCTTGCGAAACGTTTCGATGGCGATCACATTTTCGTAACTTCGCGGTGGTTTTATCTCCACTCTTCGCTCTACACTTATCTTCAGCGAAACGTTTCGCTAGTGGGGAAAGAAAATGAAGAAAGGCACGGTACTCAACTCTGAAATTTCATCGGTGATCTCCCGTCTGGGGCATACCGATACGCTGGTGGTGTGTGATGCAGGTTTACCCATCCCGAATAGCACAACGCGTATCGATATGGCATTAACCCAGGGCGTACCTTCTTTTATGCAGGTACTGGATGTGGTGACACGTGAAATGCAGGTCGAGGCGGCCATTCTCGCGACGGAAATTAAACAACATAATCCGCAACTCCACGAAACGTTGCTCAGCCACATTGAGCAACTGCAACAACACCAGGGAAACACCATAGAAATTCGTTACACCACGCATGAACAATTCAAAAAACAAACCGCAGACAGTCAGGCGGTAATTCGCAGCGGAGAGTGTTCTCCGTATGCGAATATTATTCTCTGTGCTGGCGTCACGTTCTGAGGCCATCATGAACGCATTACTGCAACTCAAAGGGATCGATAAAGCGTTCCCGGGCGTAAAAGCGCTATCCGGCGCCGCGCTGAATGTCTACCCAGGCCGCGTAATGGCGCTGGTGGGCGAAAACGGCGCGGGCAAATCTACCATGATGAAAGTGCTGACCGGGATCTATACTCGTGATGCCGGTTCTTTATTGTGGTTGGGAAAAGAGACCACCTTTAACGGCCCTAAATCCTCCCAGGAAGCCGGAATCGGTATCATCCACCAGGAGCTGAATTTGATCCCGCAACTCACTATCGCCGAGAACATTTTTCTTGGCCGTGAGTTCGTTAATCGCTTTGGCAAAATTGACTGGAAGAAGATGTACGCCGAAGCCGATCTGCTGCTTGCCAAACTGAATCTGCGCTTTAAAAGCGACAGACTGGTCGGTGAACTGTCGATTGGCGATCAGCAGATGGTTGAAATTGCCAAAGTGCTGAGCTTTGAATCGAAGGTCATCATTATGGATGAACCGACGGATGCGCTCACCGATACCGAAACCGAATCCCTGTTCCGCGTCATTCGCGAACTGAAATCTCAGGGACGCGGCATTGTCTATATTTCTCACCGCATGAAAGAGATCTTCGAGATTTGCGACGACGTGACCGTTTTTCGCGACGGGCAGTTTATTGCCGAGCGTGAAGTCGCCTCGCTGACCGAAGACTCGCTGATTGAAATGATGGTGGGACGTAAGCTGGAAGATCAATACCCGCGCCTGGAAAAAGCGCCGGGTGATATTCGCCTGAAGGTCGATAACCTGTGCGGCCCTGGCGTAAACGATGTTTCATTCACGCTGCGTAAAGGCGAGATCCTTGGCGTATCGGGGCTGATGGGTGCCGGACGTACCGAGCTGATGAAAGTGTTGTACGGCGCATTGCCGCGCACCAGCGGTTACGTCACGCTTGATGGTCATGAAGTGGTCACCCGTTCGCCGCAGGATGGGTTGGCTAACGGCATCGTCTATATTTCTGAAGACCGTAAACGCGATGGTTTAGTGCTGGGCATGTCGGTGAAAGAGAACATGTCACTAACCGCGCTGCGTTATTTCAGTCGCGCTGGTGGAAGCCTTAAACATAAAGACGAGCAGCAGGCGGTAGGTGATTTTATTCGTCTGTTCAATGTTAAAACGCCATCGATGGAACAGGCTATCGGCCTGCTTTCTGGTGGTAATCAGCAGAAAGTGGCGATTGCGCGCGGTCTGATGACCCGACCAAAAGTCCTGATCCTCGATGAACCAACGCGCGGCGTTGACGTTGGGGCTAAGAAAGAAATCTATCAGCTTATCAACCAGTTTAAGGCCGATGGGCTGAGCATCATTCTGGTCTCCTCTGAGATGCCAGAAGTATTGGGCATGAGCGATCGAATTATCGTTATGCATGAAGGGCATCTCGGCGGTGAGTTCACTCGCGAGCAGGCCACTCAGGAAGTATTAATGGCTGCCGCTGTGGGCAAGCTTAATCGCGTGAATCAGGAGTAAAAAAGATGACTACCCAGGCTGTTTCTGGTCGCCGTTATTTCACTAAAGCATGGCTTCTGGAGCAAAAGTCGCTCATCGCTCTGTTAGTGCTGATCGCGATTGTTTCCACCATGAGCCCTAACTTTTTTACCGTTAACAACCTGTTCAACATCCTCCAGCAAACGTCGGTGAACGCCATCATGGCCGTTGGCATGACGCTGGTTATCCTGACGTCGGGGATCGATCTGTCTGTCGGTTCTTTGCTGGCGCTTACCGGTGCGGTTGCGGCTTCCATTGTAGGGATTGAAGTCAATGCGCTGGTGGCTGTCGCTGCGGCCCTGGCGCTCGGTGCTGCTATTGGCGCGGTAACCGGGGTGATTGTCGCGAAAGGCCGGGTACAGGCGTTTATCGCGACCCTGGTGATGATGCTGCTGCTGCGTGGTGTGACCATGGTATACACCAACGGCAGTCCGGTTAATACCGGGTTTACTGACAATGCCGATCTGTTTGGCTGGTTTGGTATTGGTCGTCCGTTAGGCGTCCCTACGCCTGTGTGGATTATGGGGATTGTCTTCCTCGCGGCGTGGTACATGCTGCACCACACTCGTCTGGGTCGTTATATCTATGCGCTGGGCGGTAACGAAGCGGCAACGCGCCTGTCCGGTATCAGCGTAAGTAAAATCAAAATTATCGTTTACTCCCTGTGTGGTCTGCTGGCATCGCTGGCGGGCATCATTGAAGTAGCGCGCCTCTCCTCTGCGCAACCGACGGCAGGTACTGGCTATGAGCTGGATGCTATCGCCGCGGTGGTGTTAGGTGGTACCAGCCTGGCGGGCGGTAAAGGACGTATTGTTGGGACGCTGATCGGCGCATTGATTCTTGGTTTCCTCAATAATGGTTTGAATTTGTTAGGTGTATCCTCCTATTACCAGATGATCGTCAAAGCGGTGGTGATTTTGCTGGCGGTACTGGTAGACAACAAAAAGCAGTAACAACGATTACAGGACATCTTAAATATGAACATGAAAAAACTGGCTACCCTGATTTCTGCTGTTGCGCTGAGCGCCACCGTGAGCGCGAATGCGATGGCGAAAGATACCATTGCGCTGGTGGTCTCCACCCTCAACAACCCGTTCTTTGTTTCTTTGAAGGATGGGGCGCAAAAAGAGGCCGATAAGCTGGGCTACAACCTGGTGATTCTGGACTCACAGAACAACCCGGCGAAAGAGCTGGCTAACGTTCAGGATTTAACGGTTCGTGGAACTAAAATTCTGCTGATTAACCCGACGGACTCCGATGCTGTTGGTAACGCTGTGAAGATGGCTAACCAGGCGAAAATTCCGGTTATCACCCTTGACCGCGTTGCGTCCAAAGGCGAAGTGGTAAGCCATATTGCATCTGATAACGTGCTGGGCGGTAAGATTGCGGGCGATTACATCGCGAAAAAAGCGGGTGAAGGCGCGAAAGTTATCGAACTGCAGGGTATTGCCGGTACTTCAGCGGCGCGTGAGCGTGGCGAAGGTTTCCAGCAGGCTGTTGCGGCACACAAATTTAACGTACTGGCCAGCCAGCCAGCCGACTTCGACCGCACCAAAGGTCTGAACGTCATGCAGAACCTGCTTACCGCGCATCCTGACGTGCAGGCCGTATTTGCCCAGAACGATGAAATGGCGTTGGGTGCGCTGCGCGCACTGCAAACTGCGGGTAAATCTGATGTGATGGTGGTTGGATTTGACGGTACTCCAGATGGCGAAAAAGCAGTAAATGATGGCAAACTGGCTGCGACCATTGCTCAGCTGCCGGATCAGATCGGCGCGAAAGGCGTTGAGACTGCGGATAAAGTACTGAAAGGCGAGAAGGTTCAGGCTAAATATCCGGTTGACCTGAAGCTGGTCATCAAGCAGTAATACCGATTCAGGTCGCTCGCGGCCTGATGGAGACATAAAGACGCCATCCCCGTATCGGGTTTTGGGGATGAAAGCGTAAAAAGAAAAGCAGGGCACGCGCCACCCTAATCCGGTGGCGCACTTTGACTTGGAACACCAAATATGAAAACCGCAGGCAACCTCGTTGTTCTTGGCAGTATCAATGCCGATCACATCCTCAACCTTAACGCTTTCCCGACACCTGGTGAAACCGTAACCGGTAACCATTATCAGGTCGCATTTGGTGGTAAAGGCGCGAATCAGGCTGTTGCTGCGGGGCGTAGTGGCGCGAATATCGCATTTATTGCCTGTACGGGTGATGATGATATTGGCGAAAGTGTTCGTAAACAGTTAGCCAAAGATAATATCGATATTGCGCCGATTAGCGTAATTTCGGGGGAATCGACCGGTGTGGCGTTGATTTTTGTGAATGGTGAAGGTGAGAACGTCATCGGCATTCATGCTGGTGCGAACGCGGCACTTTCGCCTGCGTTGGTGGAAGCTCAGCATGAGCGTATTGCCCAGGCGTCTGCCTTACTGATGCAGTTAGAGTCGCCGATCGAAAGCGTACTGGCTGCGGCAAAGATTGCACATCAAAATAAGACCACGGTAGCCCTTAACCCGGCCCCGGCAAGTGAACTTTCTGACGAACTGCTGGCGCTGGTGGATATTATTACCCCGAATGAAACCGAGGCTGAAAAGCTCACGGGGATCCGGGTTGAAAACGATGAAGACGCGGCCAAAGCTGCGCAGGCATTGCACGCGAAGGGGATCCATACTGTACTGATTACCTTAGGCAGTCGCGGGGTGTGGGCTAGCGTAAATGGTGAAGGTCAGCGTGTGCCTGGGTTTAAAGTGGACGCTGTTGATACCATCGCCGCTGGGGATACCTTTAACGGCGCGTTAATTACAGCGTTACTGGAAGAGACTCCGCTGCCTGAAGCGATCCGATTTGCACATGCCGCTGCGGCGATTGCGGTCACCCGTAAGGGCGCACAGCCTTCCGTTCCATGGCGCGAAGAAATAGAAGCGTTTTTAAGTCAACAGAGGTAACGCTTGGCTACAATGAAGGACGTCGCCCGCCTGGCGGGGGTTTCCACGTCGACGGTTTCTCACGTCATTAATAAAGATCGCTTTGTCAGTGAGTCTGTCACTGACAAAGTTGAAGCGGCGATTAAAGAGCTTAACTACGCGCCCTCAGCGCTGGCGCGTAGTCTCAAGTTAAACCAGACCCACACTATTGGCATGTTAATCACTGCCAGTACCAACCCCTTTTATTCCGAGCTGGTGCGCGGCGTTGAACGTAGTTGTTTTGAACGCGGCTACAGTCTGGTGCTGTGCAATACCGAAGGTGATGAACAGCGCATGAACCGTAATCTGGAAACGTTAATGCAAAAACGGGTGGACGGCTTGCTGCTGCTCTGCACGGAAACTCATCAACCTTCCAGGGAGATCATGCAACGCTATCCTTCTATACCGACCGTCATGATGGACTGGTCGCCTTTTGATGGTGAAAGCGATCTGATCCAGGATAACTCCCTGTTGGGCGGGGATTTAGCCACTCAACATCTTATCGAAAAAGGTTTTACGCGCATTGCCTGCATCACCGGGCCGCTGGATAAAACTCCGGCGCGTTTACGTCTGGAAGGATATCGGGCGGCAATGAAGCGGGCGGGGTTGCCGGTCCCGGAAGGTTACGAGATTACCGGTGACTTTGAGTTCGGCGGCGGCTTTGAAGCTATGCAAACGTTGCTGTCGCATAAACAGCGACCGCAGGCCGTTTTTACCGGCAATGATGCCATGGCGGTTGGCGCGTATCAGGCACTGTACCAATCGGGATTGCGCATTCCGCAGGATATGGCGGTGGTGGGTTATGATGATATCGAGCTGGCGCGCTATATGACGCCGCCGCTGACGACCATCCATCAACCAAAAGATGAACTGGGCGAACTAGCCATCGATGTATTAATCCACCGGATGGCGCAGCCCGCATTACAGCAACAGCGCCTGCAACTTACTCCTGTTTTGATGGAGCGGGGGTCGGTTTAGGATTATGTCGCTCTTTAATCAGATTACGTCCATCTTTTGCTTTTAGCAGCATGAACATCAGCGCAGACACTACCGTGATAGCGCCCATCGTCATAAAGGTGTAGTGGAACTGCTCGACCGTATTGGTACCTTCCATACCTTCATAGATACGCAGAACGGCAGCGCTGATGGCGACCCCTAAACTGATTGATAACTGCTGAGTAACGGCCAGCACACTGTTGCCGCTGCTGGCGTTTTCATCAGTCAGGTCTGCCAGAGTGATGGTATTCATGGAGGTAAACTGGGTGGACATCGCCATACCCAAAATGAACAACGGCAGGATCAACATCCAGACCGGCATGGCGGGAGATTGCAATGCGAACTGCGCAATCATCAGGCCGATAAATATCGTAACACCCACCAGTGTGGTTCTGTAGCCGAGCCGGCGCAGCACCTGCGTCACCATTGATTTCGCCAGTATTGATCCCAGCGCCGTTGGCGCCATCATGCAACCGGCTATCAGCGCCGGGTATCCAAAGCCTACCTGCAACATTAGCGGCATTAAGAAGGGCACGCACCCTGTACCCAGACGAGTGGCAAGGTTTCCGGCGATCCCGACGGAAAAAGTTCGGGTCTTAAATATAGGAAGCGATATTAGCGGCGTTGGGTGACGACGCGCGTGGCGAATGTAGGCGAGCAGTAACAGAATGCTGGCAAGAATAATGCTGAGCGCTATCCAGGTCTCGACAAGCTTCTCACCGAACAGCTCTACCCCGCTGGAAAACAACACCAGGCTCAAACCAAACAGAAAGAAACCGGTTATATCAAAACCGCGGCGCGGCGTGGTGAAGTTCGGCATATATTTGCGGGCATAGAAGATACCGGCAACCCCAATTGGAATATTAATCAGGAAGATCCAGTGCCAACTGGCCCACGTGACCAGTATACCGCCCAATACCGGACCTAAAATCGGCCCCACAAGTCCAGGCATGGTTACGAAGTTAAGCACGGGAAGCAGTTCGCTGCGGGGGTAAGCACGCAATAATGCCAGACGGGCAACGGGCATCATCATAGCGCCGCCAATGCCCTGAATGATGCGGAAAATCACCAGTTCGCTTAGGGAGCTGGACAGCGCACAGGCCAGCGAACCCAGCGTAAACAGGCTAACAGCTATCATAAAGACGCGCCGGGTACCGAACCTGTCTGCCAGCCATCCACTCACCGGGATCAGCATCGCGACCGTCAGGGTGTAGCTGATAATGGCCGACTGCATGGCGAGCGGAGAGCGGTTAAGGCTGTGTGCTATTGCGGGTAAGGCGGTATTGAGGATCGTGGCGTCTAGTGCCTGCATAAAAAAGGCCATGGCTGCTATCCACGGTAGCCCGGCCATACTGCGTGATTTCTTTTCTGACATATTATTTATCCGGTAGCACGTTCGGTGCTATCAGCAATGCCTGACAGGCAGCGAAGGCGCGATCGCCATCGCTCTCATCTATTGCGTCGACAATGGCCTGGTGTAAATCCAGCTTGACCACGTCGTTATAGGTAATAGAGGTAAAATAGGTCTGGTAAACGGAATGGAAGAGTGATGCAAAGGAGATAAGGAACGGGTTCGCACTCATTTCATAGATGTGTTCATGCCAGGCGATATCAACCTCAATCCAACGCTCGCGTCTGAAGTTTCTTTTCAGCTCGACCATTTCTTCCATCAGCGTGTTGAGATGCGCTTTCTGTTCTGCCGTACCTATAGTCGCCGCCAGTAAACACGCCTGAGGCTCCAGGCTGATACGCATCACCAGAAAATGTTTAATGACCTGAGAGAAATTATCTTCCGTCATCCACCAGGTGAGCAGCTCCTGATCGAGGAAGTTCCAGTTTGCTTGCGGCATGACGCGTGTACCAATACGCGGGCGCGGTAATACCATACCTTTTGCCGTTAACGTCTTTACCGCTTCTCTTACCGCGGTACGACTTACGCCAAACAGATCGCCCAGCTCTATTTCGCCAGGCAATATAGCGCCCGGTGCGTATTCACCTTTTAATATTCGCTGAGCCAGCTTTTCGGCCAGAACGTAGGACAGGTTTTTCTGTGCGGCTAGCTGTTGGGCATTTAACGGCATGAATGGTTTTCCTTACTTTATTTCCTATTCATTAGTATGCCACCTGGAAGTGTTATTGCGGCTGCAAAAACGGCAATTTGCTTATTTTATGGCATGTTAATGGTGGTTTTGCTGAAAAAACACGCACTCGGAAAGTTATTTTAAATTTCCCCTTGTCAGCCTGAAATAACTCCCTATAATGCGCCTCCACTGACACGGAACAACGGATTACAAACCGCCGGGTCAGCGGAGAAAAGCGAAAATAAACGCTTGACTCTGTAGCGGGATGGCGTAATATGCACACCCCGCGCCGCTGAGAAAAAGCGAAGCGGCACTGCTCTTTAACAATTTATCAGACAATCTGTGTGGGCACTCGAAGATACGGATTCTTAACGTCGCAAGACGAAAAATGAATACCAAGTCTCTGAGTGAACACGTAATTCATTACGAAGTTTAATTCACGAGCATCAAACTTAAATTGAAGAGTTTGATCATGGCTCAGATTGAACGCTGGCGGCAGGCCTAACACATGCAAGTCGAACGGTAGCACAGAGGAGCTTGCTCCTTGGGTGACGAGTGGCGGACGGGTGAGTAATGTCTGGGAAACTGCCCGATGGAGGGGGATAACTACTGGAAACGGTAGCTAATACCGCATAACGTCGCAAGACCAAAGAGGGGGACCTTCGGGCCTCTTGCCATCGGATGTGCCCAGATGGG
>NZ_KB976067.1:0-89321 GCF_000398845.1 Citrobacter sp. KTE151
CCCGGTTTAAGCATGTAGGCGGAGATTCCAGGTAAATCCGGAGTCTTGTTAACGCTGAGGTGTGATGACGAGGCACTACGGTGCTGAAGTAACAAATGCCCTGCTTCCAGGAAAAGCCTCTAAGCATCAGGTAACACGAAATCGTACCCCAAACCGACACAGGTGGTCAGGTAGAGAATACCAAGGCGCTTGAGAGAACTCGGGTGAAGGAACTAGGCAAAATGGTGCCGTAACTTCGGGAGAAGGCACGCTGATATGTAGGTGAAGTGATTTACTCATGGAGCTGAAATCAGTCGAAGATACCAGCTGGCTGCAACTGTTTATTAAAAACACAGCACTGTGCAAACACGAAAGTGGACGTATACGGTGTGACGCCTGCCCGGTGCCGGAAGGTTAATTGATGGGGTTATCCGTAAGGAGAAGCTCTTGATCGAAGCCCCGGTAAACGGCGGCCGTAACTATAACGGTCCTAAGGTAGCGAAATTCCTTGTCGGGTAAGTTCCGACCTGCACGAATGGCGTAATGATGGCCAGGCTGTCTCCACCCGAGACTCAGTGAAATTGAACTCGCTGTGAAGATGCAGTGTACCCGCGGCAAGACGGAAAGACCCCGTGAACCTTTACTATAGCTTGACACTGAACACTGGTCCTTGATGTGTAGGATAGGTGGGAGGCTTTGAAGTGTGGACGCCAGTCTGCATGGAGCCAACCTTGAAATACCACCCTTTAATGGCTGGTGTTCTAACGTAGACCCGTAATCCGGGTTGCGGACAGTGTCTGGTGGGTAGTTTGACTGGGGCGGTCTCCTCCTAAAGAGTAACGGAGGAGCACGAAGGTTAGCTAATCCTGGTCGGACATCAGGAGGTTAGTGCAAAGGCATAAGCTAGCTTGACTGCGAGAGTGACGGCTCGAGCAGGTGCGAAAGCAGGTCTTAGTGATCCGGTGGTTCTGAATGGAAGGGCCATCGCTCAACGGATAAAAGGTACTCCGGGGATAACAGGCTGATACCGCCCAAGAGTTCATATCGACGGCGGTGTTTGGCACCTCGATGTCGGCTCATCACATCCTGGGGCTGAAGTAGGTCCCAAGGGTATGGCTGTTCGCCATTTAAAGTGGTACGCGAGCTGGGTTTAGAACGTCGTGAGACAGTTCGGTCCCTATCTGCCGTGGGCGCTGGAGAATTGAGGGGGGCTGCTCCTAGTACGAGAGGACCGGAGTGGACGCATCACTGGTGTTCGGGTTGTCATGCCAATGGCATTGCCCGGTAGCTAAATGCGGAAGAGATAAGTGCTGAAAGCATCTAAGCACGAAACTTGCCCCGAGATGAGTTCTCCCTGACCCCTTAAGGGTCCTGAAGGAACGTTGAAGACGACGACGTTGATAGGTCGGGTGTGTAAGCGTAGCGATACGTTGAGCTAACCGATACTAATGAACCGTGAGGCTTAACCTTACAACGCCGAAGGTGTTTTGGCGAAAGAGACATCGAAATTCAGCTTGATTACAGATTACATCGACATGCGAAAAGTGTGTTGATAGACAGAATTTGCCTGGCGGCTGTAGCGCGGTGGTCCCACCTGACCCCATGCCGAACTCAGAAGTGAAACGCCGTAGCGCCGATGGTAGTGTGGGGTCTCCCCATGCGAGAGTAGGGAACTGCCAGGCATCAAATTGCAGTAAACCGGGATGAATAATCCGGGTAGTGACAAAGAAATTCGGTGGAGCGGTAGTTCAGTTGGTTAGAATACCTGCCTGTCACGCAGGGGGTCGCGGGTTCGAGTCCCGTCCGTTCCGCCACTTATTAGAAAATTAAGCCTGCTACCAAGCAGGCTTAATGATAAGAAAATTTAGGGGCGTAGCTCAGTTGGTAGAGCACCGGTCTCCAAAACCGGGTGTCGCGAGTTCGAGTCTCTCCGCCCCTGCCAGAAACAATCCTTAGCATTTTTGCTAAGGATTTTTTTTTACCTGCAATTTGATTTATGCCTTCCTGCTATTTTACTCCCGGCATCCTTGCCCATATTTTCTTTAATTTTCCAGAATATTCGTTCTCAGCAGATCGCAAATTAGTCCATTTTTATCGCTGTTTTGCAGCCAAACTGCATATAAAGGACGTGAAAGCGTTGTACTGTCGGTAACCGTATGGAGATCGCTTTTGGTTTTGGCCCAGTTGACGGGAAGCCAGCTAAAGCCCTTAATCACTGAAAGTTGCTGCCTGGCCAATTCTGCCGAACTGGTGGTGAGTACCGGCACTTCATCTCCCGCTATTAGTCCCGCTTCGTGTTGTTGAAAATCGGGTCCCCATTCCAGGCGTAAATAATTCAGCTCATCTTTGGTTTGCGACGGAGAGCTGCAATAGAGCGCCAGCGTGAAATATCCCAACAGTTGGCTGCTAAATTCGTCCATTTTGGGTGTTTCGGTAGTAATCAGTAGATCAAGCTGTCGTTCATGAAGCTGTTTTACTAACGACTGGCGCTGAGCGATCCTCGCTTCAAACTGCAGGCTGGATTGTGGCTCCTGAGATTGATACAAACGCCTCAACCAGTCATTAAGCATGCACTCCCAGAGAGATGCGCTGGCACCGATAGAAAACTCGTTATGCCGCGAGGTATTCGCGACTTCTTTACGTGCTGCCTGCCACGTATTCATCAACGTTTCGGCGTAAGGCAATAATTTTTCACCTGCAGCGGTTAAACGGATATTGTTTCTGTGTCGGGTAAACAGGTTTACACCCAATTGATTTTCCAGTTGTCTGATCCGGAAACTAACCGCTGATTGGGTCAGGTAGAGCGCTTCAGCAGCCCTGCCAAAGTGGCGTGTCCGGCTAACTTCCAGGAAAGTTTTTAACAATTCCGTATCCACAACTCGCTCCATAAAATTATTTGTCGTTATGATTTAAATCTTTTGTTTGACGCTCTGTCAAGCGTAACTAATACTCCGCGCCATAAATAGCTCGGCCAAAGAATTAGGAGCGTGCAGGATGGCGGAAAGCTTTACGACGACTAATCGATATTTCGATAATAAATATTATCCCCGCGGATTCTCCCGTCATGGTGATTTCACCATTAAAGAAGCACAACTGCTTGAGCGTCACGGTTATGCTTTCAACGAGCTGGATCTGGGCAAGCGTGAGCCGGTAACTGAAGAAGAAAAACTGTTTGTTGCGGTATGCCGTGGTGAACGTGAGCCGGTTACCGAAGCTGAACGTGTGTGGTCTAAATACATGACGCGTATTAAGCGTCCAAAACGCTTCCACACCTTATCGGGTGGGAAACCTCAGGTGGAAGGCGCAGAAGACTACACCGAATCTGATGATTAATAAAAAAAGGGCGAAAGCCCTTTTTTTATGTCAGTAGTTTCTGCAGATGAATGAGTAACCTGTCTATCGCTCGGTACCCAACGGCCTCCTGTAAATGCTGGCGAGAGATGTGATCACATTGTTCGATATCCGCAATCGTTCGAGCGACCTTAATCAGGCGCAGCCAGGCGCGGATAGACAATCCGAGATGCGCGAGCGTTTCTTCAAGCCACTGTGCATCGTCGCTACGCAGTAGGCAGTATTTATGAATATCCTGACTGTCCAGATGTGCGTTTAACTTATTTTGCCGCTGATACTGACGCTCTCGCGCTGCCATAACACGTTGCTTCACCGTTGCGCTATTTTCCCCTTTCATCGCGTTCTGGCTGAGTATACCGGGCGGCGGTAAGGGAATTTCGAGGGAGAGGTCGAAGCGGTCAAGAAATGGACCTGACAATCGATTTAGGTAGCGCAGCGTCTGTTCTGGGGTACAGCGGTTATGGTTCCCCTGATAATGGCCCGTCGGGCTTGGATTCATCGCAGCTATGAGTTGAAAGCGTGCGGGATAGGTTATTTTTGCTCTGGTGCGGGATAGATGGATCTGCCCGGACTCGATGGGTTCGCGCAGTGCATCCAGCGTGCGCCGCTCAAACTCGGGTAGTTCATCCAGAAACAGTATGCCGTTGTGCGCTAAAGAGATCTCTCCTGGCGCAGGAATAGAGCCTCCACCGACCATGGCGGTTAATGAAGCACTGTGATGTGGCGAGCGAAAAGGGCGCTGCTTCCACTGTTTTTGTATCGTGTCGGAATGGATCAGACTGAGTATCGCGGCACTTTCCAGCGCTTCATCGTTGCTAAGTGGAGGGAGTAGCCCTCTGAGTCGACTGGCTAGCATAGTCTTTCCCGTACCCGCCGGGCCGATGAGCAAGAGGTTGTGGCCGCCTGCTGCGGTAAGCTCCAGCCCGCGTTTACCCTGTTCCTGGCCGATAACATCACTCAGATCATCAGCTAATGCGTTAGGCGTAAAATCTGCGGATGATGGCCTGTCTAAATCATGCTTACCTTCGAGAAATGCGCATACGGTCTGCAGGTGATCGGCGATCAGGCACCCTTCGCCGTGTATCAGTCCAACTTCAGCGGCATTCTCTTTTGCAACAATAATTCGCCTGCCTGCACGAATGGCCTCGGTTGCGCTTGATATCGCGCCGGGAACGCCGCGTAGCGCGCCTGTAAGCGCTAATTCACCTACCAGCTCGTAGGTGTCGAGATTGTTGGGTGTAAGCTGCTCAGAAGCGGCCAGAAGCGCAACAGCGATAGGTAAATCATATCGCCCCCCTTCTTTCGGGAGATCGGCCGGAGCGAGGTTTATAGTTATTTTCTTTGCCGGGAATTCATAACCGCTATTAATAATCGCACTGCGTACCCGATCGCGAGCCTCTTTCACCGTCGTTTCGGGCAGCCCCACCATGGTTAAACCAGGCAGGCCGTTGCTGATATGTACCTCGATGGTAATGGCTGGCGCATTCACGCCTAGCGCGGCGCGTGTGTGAACAATCGATAGTGACATAATTCCTCCTGATAAAAGTATTATGTCGTAATACATCGCGGCAAGATTTCATATAATTACGGTTTTTAGATGCTGATTCCCGTATTTTTGCGCAACGTATAACTGCTTGCATTAAGCCTGGAATGACGCCCGCAAATGCTTTTGAATGGTGTTTGTATTGGGGATCGGGTTAGCGAGGATCGTCTGAAGCGTGAAATATTTTCATTTTTGATTTTTTTGTATAAAAAACAACGGTATTTATCTAAACCGTTAACGACGTCAGAAAAACGAATAAAAAAATATCTTGTGTCATTTGCAAATTCTATGGTAACTCTTTAGGTATTCCTTCGAACAAGATGCAAGAAAATACAAAAATGACAGCCCTTCTACGAGTGATTAGCCTGGTCGTGATTAGCGTGGTGGTGATTATTATCCCACCGTGCGGGGCTGCACTTGGACGAGGAAAGGCTTAGAAAACAAGCCTTAACAAACTAAGACCCCCGCACCGAAAGGTCCGGGGGTTTTTTTTGACCTTAAAAACATACACGAGGAGCAGAAAGTGAACGGTAGCATAAAATTCTGTTTCTCAAGATTTACGGCGGGGATGTAACTATGAATGGGGCACAGTGGGTGGTACATGCGTTGCGTGCACAAGGGGTTCAAACCGTCTTTGGTTATCCTGGTGGCGCAATTATGCCGGTTTACGATGCGTTGTATGACGGCGGCGTAGAGCACCTGTTGTGCCGACACGAGCAGGGTGCGGCAATGGCGGCGATTGGCTATGCCCGTGCGACCGGTAAAACCGGCGTTTGTATCGCTACCTCCGGCCCTGGCGCAACCAACCTGATCACGGGCCTTGCCGATGCGCTGTTAGATTCTGTTCCAGTGGTGGCGATCACCGGTCAGGTGGCATCACCTTTCATCGGAACGGATGCGTTCCAGGAAGTGGACGTGCTGGGGATGTCTCTGTCCTGCACCAAACACAGCTTCCTGGTACAGTCACTCGAAGAGCTGCCGCGTATCATGGCTGAGGCTTTCGCCGTGGCGAATTCCGGTCGTCCGGGTCCGGTTCTGGTTGATATCCCGAAAGACATTCAATTAGCCAGCGGTTCGCTGGAGCCATATTTTACGACCGTCGAAAACGTAGAGACGTTTCCGCACGCTGACGTTGAGCAGGCTCGTAAAATGCTGGCGCAGGCGCAAAAGCCCATCCTGTACGTAGGTGGTGGCGTAGGTATGGCGCAGGCGGTCCCGGCCCTGCGTGAATTTATCGCGATAACCCAAATGCCGGTCGCCTGCACGCTGAAAGGTCTGGGCGCAGTAAATGCTGACTACCCGTACTATTTGGGCATGTTGGGAATGCACGGTACTAAAGCCGCGAATTTCGCGGTGCAAGAGTGCGATTTACTGATTGCGGTTGGCGCACGTTTTGATGACCGGGTGACTGGCAAGCTGAATACCTTCGCACCGAACGCCAGCGTAATCCACATGGATATCGATCCAGCGGAAATGAATAAACTGCGCCAGGCACACGTGGCGCTGCAGGGGGATTTAAATTCTCTGCTGCCAGCATTACAGCAATTGATGAAGATTGACGAATGGCGTCAGCACAGCGCTGAACTGCGCGCAGAACATACCTGGCGCTACGACCATCCGGGGGAAGCTATCTATGCGCCACTGTTGTTAAAGCAGTTATCCGATCGCAAACCTGCGGATAGCGTAGTGACAACGGATGTTGGCCAGCATCAGATGTGGTCGGCACAGCATATGACCTACACTCGCCCTGAAAATTTCATCACGTCGAGCGGTCTGGGGACGATGGGCTTTGGCCTGCCAGCAGCGGTTGGCGCGCAGGTTGCTCGCCCGAATGATACTGTAATCTGTATCTCCGGTGACGGTTCCTTCATGATGAATGTACAGGAATTGGGCACCGTAAAACGCAAGCAGTTGCCGCTGAAGATAGTTTTACTCGACAACCAGCGGTTAGGCATGGTGCGACAATGGCAGCAGCTGTTTTTCCAGGAACGTTATAGCGAAACCACCCTTACCGATAACCCCGATTTCCTCATGTTGGCCAGAGCCTTCGGCATTCCTGGTCAACACATCACCCGTAAAGACCAGGTTGAAGCGGCACTCGACACCATGCTGAACAGCGAGGGGCCATACTTGCTTCATGTCTCAATCGACGAACTTGAGAATGTCTGGCCTCTGGTGCCACCCGGCGCCAGTAACTCAGAAATGCTGGAGAAATTATCATGATGCAACATCAGGTCGCCGTTGAGGCTCGTTTCAACCCGGAAACGTTAGAACGTGTTTTACGCGTGGTACGTCATCGTGGTTTTCAGGTGTGCTCCATGAATATGGAAGCCGCCAGCGATGCGCAGAATATAAATATCGAATTGACCGTTGCCAGCCCCCGGTCGGTCGACTTACTGTTTAGTCAGTTAAGTAAACTGGTAGATGTTGCACATGTTGCTATCTGCCAGAGCACAACCACATCACAACAAATCCGCGCCTGAGCGCAAAAGGAAGAAAAATGACGACGAAAAAAGCTGATTACATTTGGTCTAATGGCGAGATGATTCGTTGGGAAGACGCGAAGGTCCACGTGATGTCCCACGCACTGCACTACGGTACTTCTGTATTTGAAGGGATCCGTTGCTACGATTCTCACAAAGGGCCGGTAGTGTTCCGTCATCGCGAACATATGCAGCGTCTGCGTGATTCAGCCAAGATCTATCGTTTTCCCGTTTCTCAGAGCGTTGATGAGCTGATGGAAGCTTGCCGTGAGGTGATTCGTAAAAACAACCTGACCAGCGCCTATATCCGTCCGCTGGTGTTTGTTGGTGACGTAGGGATGGGCGTTAACCCGCCTGCGGGATACACCACTGATGTGATAATCGCCGCGTTCCCATGGGGGGCTTACCTCGGTGCTGAAGCGCTGGAGCAGGGGATCGACGCGATGGTTTCTTCCTGGAACCGCGTTGCGCCGAACACGATTCCTACCGCTGCTAAAGCAGGTGGTAACTACCTGTCTTCGCTGCTGGTGGGTAGTGAAGCGCGTCGTCATGGCTACCAGGAAGGCATTGCGCTGGATGTGAATGGCTACATCTCCGAAGGCGCGGGCGAAAACCTGTTTGAAGTAAAAGACGGCATTCTGTTTACCCCGCCGTTTACCTCTTCCGCGCTGCCGGGTATCACCCGTGACGCGATCATTAAGCTGGCGAAAGATCTCGATATCGAAGTGCGTGAGCAGGTGCTGTCTCGTGAATCGCTGTACCTGGCCGACGAAGTGTTCATGTCCGGTACCGCGGCCGAAATCACCCCAGTACGCAGCGTCGATGGTATTCAGGTGGGCGAAGGCCGCTGCGGTCCGGTCACCAAACGCATCCAGCAGGCCTTCTTTGGCCTCTTCACCGGTGAAACGGAAGATAAATACGGCTGGTTGGATTCAGTAAACCAATAACAAAATTAATATTTCCCCAAAATAGTTCACGTTGCAGGAAGACGGCAACGCAGCGAGTCCCCAGGAGCTTACTTTAGTAGGTGACTGGGGGGAGCGAGGCAGCCCTCAGCTGCGGCGTGAAATATGCAGGGGAAAGACAGACGGGAGTTAATCAAGCATGCCTAAGTATCGTTCTGCTACCACCACCCACGGCCGCAATATGGCGGGTGCCCGCGCACTGTGGCGCGCCACCGGGATGACCGATGATGACTTCGGTAAACCGATTATCGCTGTGGTGAACTCCTTTACCCAGTTTGTGCCGGGCCACGTCCACCTGCGCGATCTCGGTAAGCTGGTTGCCGAACAAATCGAAGCCTCAGGCGGCGTGGCGAAAGAGTTCAACACCATCGCCGTGGATGATGGTATCGCCATGGGTCATGGCGGCATGCTTTATTCACTGCCGTCGCGTGAGCTGATCGCCGATTCAGTGGAATATATGGTTAACGCCCACTGCGCCGATGCGATGGTCTGCATCTCTAACTGCGATAAAATCACCCCCGGGATGTTAATGGCCTCTCTGCGGCTGAATATTCCGGTGATCTTTGTTTCCGGCGGCCCAATGGAAGCCGGGAAAACCAAGCTCTCTGACCAAATCATCAAGCTTGATCTGGTTGATGCGATGATTCAGGGGGCAGACCCGAAAGTCTCCGACTCGCAGAGCGAGCAGGTTGAACGTTCGGCCTGTCCGACCTGCGGCTCGTGCTCCGGGATGTTCACCGCCAACTCGATGAACTGTCTGACCGAAGCGCTGGGTCTGTCGCAGCCGGGTAACGGTTCGCTGTTGGCGACTCATGCCGACCGTAAAGAGCTGTTCCTCAACGCAGGTAAACGCATCGTTGAGCTGACCAAACGCTACTACGAGCAGGATGACGCTTCAGCCCTGCCGCGCAACATTGCCAGCAAGGCGGCGTTTGAGAACGCCATGACGCTGGATATCGCGATGGGCGGCTCCACCAACACCGTTCTGCACCTGCTGGCGGCCGCGCAGGAAGCGGAAATCGACTTCACCATGAGTGATATTGATAAGTTGTCCCGCAAAGTCCCGCAACTGTGTAAAGTTGCGCCGAGTACGCAGAAATACCATATGGAAGACGTGCACCGCGCGGGCGGCGTACTGGGCATTTTAGGCGAGCTGGATCGCGCCGGTCTACTGAACCGTGACGTGAAAAACGTGCTGGGGCTGACTCTGCCGCAAACGCTCGATAGTTATGACGTCATGCTGACCAAAGACGACGCGGTGAAAAAAATGTTCCGCGCAGGTCCGGCTGGCATCCGTACCACCCAGGCGTTCTCGCAGGATTGTCGTTGGGACACCCTGGATGATGACCGCGCAGAAGGTTGCATTCGCTCGTTGGAACATGCTTACAGCAAAGACGGCGGCCTGGCAGTCCTGTACGGTAACTTCGCGGAAAACGGCTGTATCGTAAAAACCGCTGGTGTGGATGACAGCATCCTGAAATTCACCGGCCCGGCAAAAGTGTATGAAAGCCAGGACGATGCGGTTGAAGCTATCCTCGGCGGTAAAGTGGTTGCCGGCGACGTGGTGGTGATTCGCTACGAAGGGCCGAAGGGCGGGCCAGGCATGCAGGAAATGCTCTACCCAACCACCTTCCTGAAATCGATGGGTCTCGGTAAGGCCTGCGCGCTGATTACTGACGGTCGTTTCTCCGGCGGTACTTCAGGGCTTTCCATTGGTCACGTTTCTCCTGAAGCGGCCAGCGGCGGTAATATCGCAATTATCGAAGATGGCGACATGATTGCTATCGATATCCCGAATCGTGGCATTCAACTGCAACTGAGCGATGCGGAAATCGCTGCGCGCCGTGAAGCGCAAGAAGCTCGTGGTGACAAAGCCTGGACGCCAAAAGTTCGTCAGCGTCAGGTCTCCTTTGCGCTGCGCGCTTACGCCAGCCTGGCAACCAGCGCCGACAAAGGTGCGGTGCGCGATAAGTCGAAACTAGGGGGATAATGACCATGGCGGATTCTCAACCCCTCTCCGGCGCTCCAGAAGGCGCCGAGTATCTCAGAGCAGTGCTGCGTGCGCCGGTATACGAAGCGGCGCAGGTCACACCGCTACAAAAAATGGAAAAACTCTCTTCGCGCCTCGATAACGTGATTCTGGTGAAGCGCGAAGACCGTCAACCCGTTCACAGCTTCAAGCTGCGCGGTGCCTATGCCATGATGGCCGGTCTGACCGAAGAGCAAAAAGCGCATGGCGTAATCACCGCATCGGCAGGTAATCATGCTCAGGGGGTAGCTTTCTCTTCTGCGCGATTAGGCGTGAAGGCGCTGATTGTCATGCCTACGTCTACCGCCGATATCAAAGTCGATGCCGTTCGCGGTTTCGGTGGTGAAGTACTGTTACACGGCGCGAATTTTGATGAAGCCAAAGCCAAAGCGATTGAGCTGTCGCAGCAGCAGGGTTTTACTTGGGTTCCTCCGTTCGACCATCCGATGGTGATTGCCGGGCAGGGCACGCTGGCACTGGAGTTATTGCAGCAGGATGCCCACCTTGATCGTGTATTCGTGCCGGTGGGTGGTGGCGGATTAGCGGCAGGCGTGGCGGTGCTGATCAAACAGCTGATGCCGCAGATCAAAGTGATTGCCGTTGAAGCTGAAGACTCTGCCTGCCTGAAAGCGGCGCTGGATGCCGGTCAACCGGTCGATCTTCCGCGTGTTGGCCTCTTTGCTGAAGGCGTGGCGGTGAAACGTATCGGCGACGAAACCTTCCGTTTGTGCCAGGAGTATCTCGACGACATCATCACTGTCGATAGCGACGCTATCTGCGCGGCAATGAAAGATTTGTTCGAGGATGTGCGCGCGGTGGCGGAACCATCCGGTGCGCTGGCGCTGGCGGGGATGAAAAAGTACATTGCCCAGCACAACATTCGTGGCGAACGTCTGGCGCATATCCTTTCCGGCGCTAACGTTAACTTCCATGGCCTGCGCTATGTTTCCGAACGTTGCGAGCTGGGCGAACAGCGCGAAGCGTTGCTGGCAGTAACTATTCCGGAAGAAAAGGGCAGCTTCCTGAAGTTTTGCCAGCTGTTGGGAGGACGCTCGGTTACCGAGTTTAACTACCGATTTGCTGATGCGAAAGACGCCTGTATTTTTGTTGGCGTCCGTCTGAGCCGTGGGCTGGAAGAGCGTAAGGAAATCCTCCAGTTGCTTAATGAGGGCGGCTACAGCGTAGTGGATTTGTCCGACGACGAAATGGCGAAGCTGCACGTGCGCTACATGGTCGGTGGGCGCCCGTCGAAACCCTTGCAGGAGCGGCTGTACAGCTTCGAATTCCCGGAATCTCCGGGGGCGTTGCTCAAATTCCTGCATACCCTGGGGACGCACTGGAATATTTCGTTGTTCCACTATCGTAGCCACGGAACCGATTATGGTCGCGTACTGGCGGCGTTTGAGTTGGGCGAGCACGAGCCTGATTTCGAAACGCGACTGAACGAACTGGGTTATGACTGTCATGATGAAACGCATAACCCGGCGTTCAGGTTCTTCCTGGCGGGTTAGCGGCAGCCATTAAAAAAGGGTTCATGTAAAAACATGAACCCTTTTTGCAACTGTATCAGCAGATTACAGCGTGATGACTTCGAATTCGACTTCGGTGTTTACATCCGCATCGTAATCCACTTCGTCGAGACCAAAACCGAACAGATTCAGGAATTCCTGCTTATATCCTGCATAGTCCGTTTTTTGCGCCAGGTTTTCGGTAGTGATCAGCGGCCACAGATCGCGGCATGCCTGCTGAATGTCTTCACGCAGTTCCCAGTCATCCATACGGATACGCTGGTTGTCATCAAGCGCCACTTTATCGCCGTACAGGCTGGTGGTCATCAGACGGTTGATCTGCTCGATGCAGCCTTCATGAATGCCCTGTTCTTTCATCAGCTTGAAGACCATGGAGATGTACAGCGGCATCACCGGAATAGCAGAAGAGGCCTGCGTGATAACGGATTTCAGTACAGCAACGTTAGCGGAACCGTTCAGCGGAGCCAGTTGATTACGCAGCGCGCCTGCCGCGCGGTCGAGATCTTCTTTTGCTTTGCCCAGCGCGCCGTGCCAGTAGATTGGCCAGGTCAGGTCAGTACCGATGTAGGAGTAGGCAACGGTTTTCACGCCGTCAGCCAGCACGCCTGCTTCGCTCAGCGCGCCCATCCACAGTTCCCAGTCTTCGCCGCCCATAACGGTGACGGTGTTCTGAACTTCTTCTTCGGTTGCCGGCTCAATGCTGGCGGTTATGATCTGATCTTTGTTGGTATCGATCGCTTTAGAGGTATAAACCTCACCGATTGGCTTCAGCGCAGAACGGACGATTTCACCGGTTTTCGGCATTTTACGTACCGGAGATGCCAGTGAGTAAACCACCAGGTCAATCTGACCCAGGTCTTCTTTGATCAGTTTGATAACTTCGTCGCGACACTCGTCGGAGAACGCGTCGCCGTTGATGCTTTTGGAATACAGACCTTCACGTTTTGCGGCCTCATCGAAGGCTGCAGAGTTATACCAGCCCGCGGAACCTGGCTTGGTTTCCGTGCCTGGTTTTTCGAAAAATACGCCGATAGTGGCGGCTCCGCTGCCAAACGCGGCGGAAATTCTGGAAGCAAGGCCGTAACCGGTGGAAGCACCGATGACCAGCACGCGGGAAGGGCCGTTAGCGATTTTCCCGTTTTTCTTCACATAATCGATCTGTTTTTCCACATTGACTTTGCAGCCAGTCGGATGGGTCGTTGTACAGATGAATCCACGAATTTTTGGTTTGATTATCATAATGATGGCTAATTAAGTTTGTATTTTCGCTGTCAAGTGCGCAATGACACCGTCTGTTCTGGCTTGCTAAACGTGATGGTTAACAAGCCCCCCACATCTATTATGGCACGGGACATTATACAGAAAAGGAGCGCCAATACTGAATCTACCACTGATTTTAGGCCTGATGCTGGCGCTACTCGGCGGATTTACGCTCCAGAACAATCTTCCAGAACGCGTCTATGAGCGGCTCATGCAGCCGTTTTTTCGGCGCGCAGACGCCCAGCTCGAACGGCGTTTTTTCGTCGCTGCGTTCTAAAATCATCACGCGATTACGTACCGGCTCCGGGCTGTTTTCCAGCACCACTTCCGGCAGCAGCGCCACGCCGCAACCCAGCGCCACCATCGAGACCATCGCTTCGTGCCCCCCCACGGTGGCGTAAATCGATGGGTTGCTGATTTTGTGACGGCGGAACCACAACTCGATGCGGCGGCGTACCGGCCCCTGGTCGGCCATGATAAACGGCACCGTCGACCAGTCCGGCTTATCGACCGAAACTTGGTTCCGTACCGGGCAAGGCAATGCTGGTGCGATCAACACTACCGTTAAATTCTCCAGCATCGAGAATGCTACTGCGCCGGGCAGCGTCTCCGGCTTACCTGCTATTGCCAGATCGGCCTCTCCGGTGACCACTTTGTCCATTGCGTCAGCGGCATCGCCGGTGGTGAGCTTAATTTCAACCGAGGGGTGCTCGGCGCGAAAGCGGTCGAGAATTGGCGGCAGGTGGCTGTAGGCGGCGGTAACCGAGCAGAAGATATGCAGCTCGCCCGACAACGACGGTCCCTGCTGATCGAGGGTGTGGCGCAATTGTTGATACTGCAACAGCGTCTGCTGGGCAAACACTCGCAGCTCTTCGCCTGCTTCGGTCAGCGTGACCGTACGGTTATCGCGCACAAACAGCGCCTGGCCGAGATCTTCTTCCAGCCGTTGGATCTGGCGTGAGAGTGTGGAGGGGCTGACGTGCATCGCCCGCGCACTGCGGCCAAAGTGGCGGCTTTCCGCCAGATGCAGGAACATTTTCAGATCGCGTAAATCCACGGACGAGCCTCCGATTTTCTACGTTGCAGATATTGCAATGTGATGTTGTGAATATATCAATTTCCGCAATAAATTTCCTGTTGTAATGTGGGTTCATTCTCGCTGAAACGCGAACCGAACAATAAGACAGTACAACATCACGAGGTATCACCATGGCTAACTACTTTAATACACTGAACCTGCGCCAGCAGCTGGCGCAGCTGGGCAAATGTCGCTTTATGGGGCGCGACGAATTCGCCGATGGCGCAAGCTACCTTCAGGGTAAAAAAGTGGTCATCGTCGGGTGCGGCGCTCAGGGGCTGAACCAAGGCCTGAACATGCGCGACTCCGGTCTGGATATCTCCTACGCCCTGCGTAAAGAAGCGATTGCTGAGAAGCGCGCTTCCTGGCGCAAAGCGACCGAAAATGGCTTCAAAGTAGGTACCTACGAAGAGCTGATCCCGCAGGCGGATCTGGTGGTTAACCTGACCCCGGACAAACAGCACTCCGACGTTGTACGTTCCGTACAGCCGCTGATGAAAGATGGCGCGGCGCTGGGCTACTCCCACGGTTTCAACATCGTCGAAGTGGGCGAGCAGATCCGTAAAGATATCACTGTGGTGATGGTTGCGCCGAAGTGTCCGGGTACCGAAGTGCGTGAAGAGTACAAACGTGGTTTTGGTGTTCCAACCCTGATCGCCGTTCACCCGGAAAACGATCCGAAAGGCGAAGGCATGGCGATTGCCAAAGCATGGGCTGCGGCCACTGGCGGTCACCGTGCAGGCGTGCTGGAATCGTCCTTCGTTGCGGAAGTGAAATCTGACCTGATGGGCGAGCAGACAATCCTGTGCGGTATGCTGCAGGCTGGCTCTCTGCTGTGCTTCGACAAGCTGGTGGAAGAGGGTACTGACCCGGCTTACGCCGAAAAACTGATTCAGTTTGGCTGGGAAACCATCACCGAAGCGCTGAAGCAGGGCGGTATCACCCTGATGATGGATCGTCTGTCTAACCCAGCGAAACTGCGTGCTTATGCGCTGTCCGAACAGCTGAAAGAGATCATGGCGCCGCTGTTCCAGAAACACATGGATGACATCATCTCCGGCGAATTCTCTTCAGGCATGATGGCTGACTGGGCCAACGACGATAAGAAACTGCTGACCTGGCGTGAAGAGACCGGCAAAACCGCGTTCGAAACCGCGCCGCAGTTTGAAGGTAAAATTGGCGAGCAGGAGTACTTCGATAAAGGCGTGCTGATGATCGCGATGGTGAAGGCTGGCGTTGAGCTGGCGTTTGAAACCATGGTGGATTCCGGCATCATCGAAGAGTCTGCTTACTACGAATCACTGCACGAACTGCCGCTAATCGCAAACACCATCGCCCGTAAGCGTCTGTACGAAATGAACGTAGTCATTTCCGATACCGCAGAATACGGTAACTACCTGTTCTCTTACGCGTGCGTACCGCTGCTGAAAGAGTTCATGATCACCCTGCAAACCGGAGATCTGGGCAAAGCGATTGCCGAAGGTGCGGTAGACAACGCGCAGCTGCGCGACGTAAACGATGCTATTCGCGGCCATGCTATCGAGAAAGTTGGCCAGAAACTGCGTGGCTATATGACGGATATGAAACGTATTGCTGTAGCTGGCTAAGAGGCCGCCTTTCGGCAAAAAAAAGCCCGGTGGTTGAACACACCGGGCTTTTTATTAGTTACGGTACAGCACTTTAATGATGTGGTAACCGAACTGAGTGTGCAGTGGGCCGGTTGGCTCCAGCACCGGGCAGGAGAACACCACTTTATCAAACGCCGGAACCATCTGGCCCTGACGGAATTCGCCTAAATCGCCGCCGCGTTTGCCCGACGGGCAGATAGAGTGTTTCTTCGCCAGTTTACCAAAATCGGCGCCATTTTTGATTTGTTCCAGAAGATCGAGAGCCAGTTTCTCTTCTTTAACAAGGATATGCACTGCTGATGCTGTTTTTGCCATGGTTTGCGCTCTGAGTTGAGTGATAAATCAGGGCGCAATAGTAGCATGTAATCCATGGTCTTCGACGATGGGCTATGACCGATCCCCCTGGCGTCACTTTCTGCTACAATCCACATCCCCGTGTTTACAGATTGAGCAATCCTCTATGCGTTTGAACCCCGGACAACAACAAGCCGTCGAATTCGTCACCGGACCTTGCCTGGTGCTGGCGGGAGCGGGTTCCGGTAAGACGCGTGTTATCACTAACAAAATCGCACATCTGATCCGTGAATGTGGCTATCAGGCACGGCATATTGCGGCAGTAACCTTTACCAATAAGGCTGCGCGCGAGATGAAAGAACGTGTGGCGCAAACGTTGGGTCGTAAAGAAGCGCGCGGGTTGATGATCTCTACTTTCCACACTCTGGGACTGGATGTCATTAAGCGTGAATACGCCGCGCTAGGGATGAAGTCGAACTTCTCGTTGTTTGATGATACTGACCAGGTGGCCCTGCTTAAGGAATTGACCGAAGGGCTAATTGAAGACGATAAGCTTATCCTTCAACAATTGATTTCAACGATCTCTAACTGGAAAAACGATCTGATGACCCCAGCGCAGGCGGCAGCTACTGCAAAGGGTGAACGCGATCGTATTTTTGCCCACTGCTATGGTCTGTATGACGCGCATATGAAGGCGTGTAACGTCCTTGATTTTGACGATCTGATCCTGCTCCCCACGCTGCTGTTGCAGCGCAATGAAGAAGTACGTGAGCGTTGGCAAAACCGAATCCGCTACCTGCTGGTGGATGAATATCAGGATACCAACACCAGCCAGTACGAGTTGGTGAAGTTGCTGGTGGGGAAACGCGCGCGCTTTACCGTCGTGGGTGATGACGATCAGTCGATCTACTCCTGGCGCGGTGCACGTCCGCAGAACCTGGTACTGTTAAGCAAAGATTTTCCGGCGCTGCAGGTGGTGAAGCTGGAGCAAAACTATCGCTCATCAGGGCGTATCCTGAAGGCGGCGAACATCCTTATTGCTAACAACCCGCACGTCTTTGAAAAACGGCTCTTTTCTGAGCTGGGCTACGGCGCTGAGCTGAAGGTGTTGAGTGCGAATAATGAAGAGCACGAAGCGGAACGCGTGACCGGGGAACTGATTGCCCATCACTTTGTGAACAAGACGCAGTATAAAGACTACGCCATCCTGTATCGCGGTAATCATCAGTCGCGAGTGTTCGAAAAGTTTCTGATGCAGAACCGCATCCCATACAAAATTTCCGGCGGGACGTCGTTCTTCTCGCGTCCAGAGATTAAAGATTTGCTGGCCTATCTGCGCGTGCTCAGCAACCCGGATGATGACAGTGCATTTTTGCGCATCGTAAATACGCCTAAGCGTGAAATCGGTCCGGCCACGCTGCAAAAGTTGGGGGAATGGGCGATGACGCGTAATAAAAGCCTGTTTACCGCTAGCTTTGATATGGGACTTAGCCAGACGCTAACCGGGCGTGGATATGATTCTCTGACCCGCTTTACGCACTGGCTGGGTGACATTCAACGTCTGGCGGAGCGCGAGCCGGTTGCCGCCGTACGCGATCTGATCCACGGCATTGATTACGAATCCTGGCTGTATGAAACCTCGCCGAGCCCGAAAGCGGCCGAAATGCGTATGAAAAACGTCAACACGCTGTTCAGCTGGATGACGGAGATGCTGGAAGGTAGTGAGCTGGAAGAGCCAATGACCCTGACTCAGGTCGTTACCCGCTTTACCCTGCGCGACATGATGGAGCGCGGAGAGAGCGAAGAAGAGTTGGATCAGGTGCAGTTGATGACGCTGCATGCTTCAAAAGGACTGGAGTTCCCGTACGTATTTATGGTGGGAATGGAAGAAGGATTTTTGCCGCACCAGAGCAGCATTGATGAAGATAACATCGACGAAGAGCGTCGTCTGGCTTACGTCGGGATTACGCGTGCGCAGAAAGAACTTATCTTCACGCTGTGTAAAGAGCGCCGTCAGTACGGTGAACTGGTACGACCTGAACCGAGCCGTTTCCTGTTGGAACTACCACAAGATGACGTTATCTGGGAACAGGAGCGTAAAGTGGTGAGTGCCGAGGAGCGGATGCAAAAAGGGCAGGCCAGCATTGCTAACATTCGGGCAATGATGGCGAAAGCCAAAGAGAAATAGGTCTTTTGTAGGCCGGATAAGCGTAAGCGCTATCCGGCAGCCAGCATCTAATGCACTTCCAGCGGCCAGTGGACATAACTTTGCCACTGTATTTCCTGATCGATTAACTCTGTACCTAATGGATGATGTTCCAGCCAGCCTTCCGGTAGCGTTAACGTCAGATTCTCATCCTGAGCTTGCAGGGTGATATGTGGCACTAAATCGTCGCGACGGCGAGCGGCGAAAATGATCGCCAGGCGTAGCAAACGGCAAAGGTGCTCAGCGATGCGTGGTGGCACAGCGTTTTGCTGGTGGAGTGAAGAGAGATCGACCGGATTAGTTTGGTTGAGCAACAGCGTGGCTAACAGTTTTTTCTGCGCGGGAGTAAAGCCCGGGAGATCGAGATTACGTACCAGCCAGGCGGCATGCAGCGGCGCCTGCTTATACTCTACGCTCAGTCCTATTTCATGCAACTGACAGGCACTTTGCAGCAGTTCACGACTAATGGCTTCAAGATGCCACTCATCTTTCACCTGTTCGAGTAAATGTACAGCCAATTGCGTGACGCGATTCGCCTGATCGGTGTCGACCATAAATCGACGCTGAATATTACGCAGCGTACGGCTGCGAATGTCCTGATCAACCGGCAAGTGCAGCATGCCGTAGACCAGACCTTCGCGTAGTGCGCCGCCGGCCAGAGTCATGCATTGAATATTCAGCTCGGTGAAAATGGCGATCAGAATGGCCAGTCCGCTGGGAAAAACCAGTGCGCGTTCCAGCGTTAACCCTTCTATTTCCAGCTCTTCCAGACGACCACAATGAATGGCGCGCTGTTTAAGCTGCTGAAGCTTGACCAACGTAATGCGCTCATCCATGCCTTGCGCCATCATGATTTCCTGTAACGCCTGGACGGTGCCAGAGGCACCAACGCAAACTTTCCAGCCATGAAAACGCAGTTTGTCGGCGACCGGGCGCAGAACTTCGCGAGCCGCTTTCTCTGCTTCGTCAAAGTTTTCCTGTGCCAGATTACGATTGGTGAAATACCTTTCGAGCCAGGTGACGCAGCCCATTGACAGGCTGAACAGAGAGGTGGTTTGCGCGCCGGAGCCGGTAACCATTTCAGTGCTGGCTCCGCCAATATCAACGACCAGACGCTGATCGGCGCCGCCGGTGGTGTGGGCAACACCTTGATAAATCAGCCGCGCTTCTTCTTCACCGCTGATGACCTGGACAGGACAGCCGAGGATCTCTTGCGCTTTGGCGATAAACTCATCGGCGTTTACCGCGATGCGTAATGTTGCCGTGGCGACCACGCGGATTTGCGGCTGAGGGATATCCTGCAGGCGTTCAGCAAACAGGCGCAGGCATTGCCAGCCGCGCTCCATAGCTTCAGCGGAAAGAACGTTGTCGCTGTTGAGGCCAGCGGCCAGACGCACCTTGCGTTTAATACGCGTGAGTGTCTGAATGCTTCCCGCCACCTCGCGTACAACCAGCATATGAAAACTATTCGAGCCTAAATCAATTGCGGCGTACAGCGAAGTGGTTGTGAGCATATCTAACGTTAACCTGAACGACGACGATTACGCGGAGCACCACCGGTACGGCGTGGGCCATTGCCTGTGCGCGGACGCGTTAAGCGTAACGGCTTCGGCAGATCGGTCATCAGTGCATCCGGGTTGTACTTGCTGACCGGGATCGAGTGACCGATATAGGTCTCGATTGCTGGTAAATTCAGCGCATATTCTTCACACGCCAGGCTGATAGAGTGACCGCTTGCACCGGCGCGACCGGTACGACCGATACGGTGAACGTAATCTTCACAGTCATCCGGCAGGTCATAGTTAAATACGTGCGTTACGGCTGGGATATGCAGACCACGCGCGGCGACATCCGTCGCAACGAGAATGTCGAGATCGCCACGGGTGAACTCATCAAGGATACGCAGACGTTTTTTCTGCGCCACGTCACCGGTCAACAGACCGACGCGATGACCGTCAGCGGCAAGGCTACCCCAGATATCTTCACAACGATGCTTGGTGTTAGCAAAGACGATGGCGCGATCTGGCCACTCTTCTTCAATCAGCGTTTGCAGTAAACGCATTTTCTCTTCGTTGGAAGGATAGAAGAGCTCTTCTTTAATACGGTGACCTGTCTTCTGTTCCGGTTCGACTTCAACGTACTCGGCGTTATTCATCTGTTCGAACGCCAGTTCGCGAACGCGGTAAGAGAGGGTTGCAGAAAACAGCATGTTCAGACGTTGGGTGGTTGGCGGCATACGACGGAACAGCCAACGGATATCTTTGATAAAACCCAGATCGTACATACGATCGGCTTCATCCAGCACCACGACCTGAATCGCGCCCAGGTTAATGTGGTTCTGTTTTGCATAGTCGATGAGACGACCGGTCGTGCCGATAAGAATATCGACGCCGCTTTCCAGCACTTTCAGCTGTTTGTCATAACCGTCGCCGCCATAAGCCAGGCCTAATTTCAAACCGGTGGTCTGTGCCAGCGGCTCGGCGTCAGCGTGGATCTGCACGGCTAACTCACGCGTTGGCGCCATAATTAACGCACGCGGTTGGTTCACCTTGCGATCGGCAATCGCGGGATGAGAGAGAAGATAATGAAACGTTGACGTCAGGAACGCCATCGTTTTTCCGGTACCGGTTTGCGCCTGTCCTGCAACATCACGACCTGCCAGCGTTAGCGGCAGCGCGAGGGCCTGAATGGGCGTGCAGTTATGAAAGCCTTTATTTTCAAGGGCTTCTATCACCTTTGGGTGCAGGGCGAAGTCGGAAAACTTCTGTTCTGTTAAATGTGTTTTGCTCATAGTGTGGTAGAATATCAGCTTACTATTGCTTTACGAAAGCGTATCCGGTGAAATAAAGTCAACCTTTAGTTGGTTAATGCTACATCAACACGTCGTTGATTAAGAGTACACCAACGCACCAGGCTTATTCCTGTGGAGTTAATATGAGCGATAAAATTATTCACCTGACTGACGACAGTTTTGACACGGATGTACTCAAAGCGGACGGAGCTATCCTCGTTGATTTCTGGGCAGAGTGGTGCGGTCCGTGCAAAATGATCGCTCCAATTCTGGATGAAATCGCTGACGAATATCAGGGCAAATTGACGGTTGCTAAACTGAACATTGACCAAAACCCAGGCACCGCGCCGAAGTATGGTATCCGTGGCATCCCGACCCTGCTGCTGTTTAAAAACGGCGAAGTTGCGGCGACTAAAGTCGGCGCACTATCCAAAGGTCAGTTGAAAGAATTCCTCGACGCTAATTTAGCGTAAGGAAGTCTCATGATCGGGCGACCATACTTCGAAATGATTCGGATGACTGGACGCCCGACTTGAGTCGTGCTAAGTTAGTGTTGACTTCGTATTAAACATACCTTATTAAGTTTGAATCTAGTTATATCCAATACTTCCCGTTGTTTCTCGCGCGAGAAGTGGACAGATTCCTGGCTTGTCACTCAATCCGTCTTGTCGTTTCAGTTCTGCGTACTTTCCTGTGACCAGACAGCGAACAGACATGAGTTGATGGCCGTAAACAGGCATGGATGACCCTGCCATACCATTCACAACATTAAGTTCGAGATTTACCCCAAGTTTAAGAACTCACACCATTATGAATCTTACCGAATTAAAGAATACGCCGGTTTCTGAGCTGATCACTCTCGGCGAAAATATGGGCCTTGAAAACCTGGCTCGTATGCGCAAGCAGGACATTATTTTTGCCATCCTGAAGCAGCACGCAAAGAGTGGCGAAGATATCTTTGGTGACGGTGTGCTGGAGATATTGCAGGATGGATTTGGTTTCCTCCGCTCTGCAGACAGCTCCTACCTCGCCGGTCCTGATGACATCTACGTTTCTCCCAGCCAAATCCGCCGTTTCAACCTCCGCACTGGTGATACCATCTCTGGTAAGATTCGCCCGCCGAAAGAAGGTGAACGCTACTTTGCGCTGTTGAAAGTTAACGAAGTTAACTACGACAAACCAGAAAACGCCCGTAACAAAATCCTCTTTGAGAACTTAACACCGCTGCACGCAAACTCTCGTCTGCGTATGGAACGTGGTAACGGTTCTACTGAAGACTTAACGGCGCGTGTACTGGATCTGGCATCACCGATCGGTCGTGGCCAACGTGGTCTGATTGTTGCTCCGCCGAAAGCAGGTAAAACCATGCTGCTGCAGAATATCGCGCAGAGCATTGCTTACAACCATCCGGACTGCGTGCTGATGGTGCTGCTGATTGACGAACGTCCGGAAGAAGTTACCGAGATGCAGCGTCTGGTGAAAGGTGAAGTGGTTGCGTCTACCTTTGACGAACCAGCCTCCCGCCACGTTCAGGTTGCGGAAATGGTTATCGAGAAGGCGAAACGTCTGGTTGAACACAAGAAAGACGTTATCATTCTGCTCGATTCCATCACCCGTCTGGCGCGTGCTTACAACACCGTGGTTCCGGCTTCCGGTAAAGTTCTGACCGGTGGTGTTGATGCCAACGCCTTGCATCGTCCGAAGCGTTTTTTCGGTGCGGCGCGTAACGTGGAAGAGGGCGGTAGCCTGACCATCATCGCGACTGCGCTGATCGATACTGGCTCTAAAATGGATGAAGTTATCTACGAAGAGTTTAAAGGTACCGGCAACATGGAACTGCATCTCTCTCGTAAGATTGCTGAAAAACGCGTCTTCCCGGCTATCGACTACAACCGTTCCGGTACCCGTAAAGAAGAGCTGCTCACCACCCAGGAAGAGCTGCAGAAAATGTGGATCCTGCGCAAAATCATCCATCCGATGGGTGAAATTGATGCTATGGAATTCCTCATTAACAAGCTGGCGATGACCAAGACTAACGACGACTTCTTCGATATGATGAAGCGTTCGTAATTCAGGTCTCATCCGAAAACGCCACGTTTTTACGTGGCGTTTTGCTTTTGTGGCTGTAATCTTAACGACACAATAACGATAATACGGTATGAAGTACCAACAAGTAGAAAAAGATTCGTAATCTGTTTCTTGTGGTTGATAATTATACAAAACCATTGGGTATGAAGTCGGGTTTCCCTTCTGAATATAGGTCTTCGTGGTTATACTTCTGCTATTAATATTCTCTGAGAGCATGCATTGTGAATTTACTGACAGTAAGCACTGATCTCATCAGTATTTTCTTATTCACAACACTGTTTCTTTTCTTTGCCCGCAAGGTCGCAAAAAAGATTGGTTTAGTGGATAAACCCAACTTCCGTAAACGGCATCAGGGATTGATTCCGTTGGTTGGAGGGATTTCGGCTTACGCAGGTGTATGCTTTACGTTTGCCATTGCTGACTACTACATCCCGCATGCTTCTCTCTTTCTGGCCTGTGCTGGTGTATTAGTTTTGGTCGGCGCGTTAGACGATCGCTTTGATATCAGTGTAAAAATCCGTGCGATTATCCAGGCCGCGATCGGCATTATTATGATGTCGGTTGGCAAACTCTATCTTCTTAGCCTTGGGTATATTTTTGGCCCCTGGGAGATGGTGCTCGGTCCGTTCGGCTATTTACTCACGCTGTTTGCCGTCTGGGCGGCAATAAACGCCTTCAATATGGTGGATGGGATTGATGGTCTGCTAGGTGGGTTGTCCAGCGTTTCATTTGCGGCGATGGGATTCATTTTGTGGTTTGATGGTCAGACGAGTCTGGCTATCTGGTGTTTTGCCATGATCGCCGCCATTCTGCCTTATATCCTGCTAAATCTGGGCATCCTTGGACGTCGCTATAAAGTTTTTATGGGTGACGCGGGCAGTACACTGATTGGCTTCACCATTATTTGGATCCTGCTGGAGACTACGCAGGGCAAAACTCACCCCATTAGCCCGGTAACTGCACTGTGGATTATTGCCATTCCATTGATGGATATGGTGGCAATCATGTACCGACGTTTGCGAAAAGGCATGAGCCCTTTCTCCGCGGATCGTCAACACATACATCATTTGGTGATGCGGGCAGGGTTTACTTCCCGACAAGCATTTGTTCTGATTACGCTGGCTGCGGCGGTACTGGCGTCTATCGGCGTGTTGGCTGAATATTTTCGCTTAGTCCCTGAATGGGCCATGTTGTTGCTTTTTTTACTGGCCTTTGGCCTCTACGGTTACTGTATCAAGCGTGCCTGGAAGGTAGCGAGATTTATCAAGCGAGTGAAGCGCAGATTGCGAAGAATTCGTGAAGGCAAACCAAACTTAACCAAGTAAATTGAGGATGCGATGAGACAACCATTACCGGGGGAAGACGCCGTGAGCGCTGAAAATGAACTGGATATCCGTGGGTTGTTTCGTACCTTGTGGTCAGGGAAGGTGTGGATCGTCGGTATGGCTCTCGCCTTCGCGATAGCGGCCCTCGCCTATACGTTTTTTGCGCGTCAGGAGTGGAGCGCCACGGCGATTACGGACAGGCCAACGGTCAATATGTTGGGTGGCTTTTACTCTCAACAACAGTTTTTACGCAACCTGGATATTAAGGCCAGTCTTGCGTCCACGGACCAACCGTCAGTAATGGATGAGGCCTATAAAGAATTCATTATGCAGCTTGCCTCCTGGGATACACGCCGAGAATTCTGGCAGCAGACTGATTACTATAAGCAGCGTATGGTCGGAAATAGCAAAGCCGATGCGGCGATGCTGGATGAACTGATCAATAACATTCAGTTTTTACCTGGCGATGCGCTGCGTAATACCAATGACAGCGTGAAGCTGATTGCCGAGACGGCTCCTGATGCCAACAATTTGCTGCGCCAGTACGTCGCGTTTGCCAGCCAACGCGCGGCACGTCATCTGAATGATGAGTTAAAAGGCGCATGGGCTGCACGCACTGTGCAGATGAAAGCGCAGGTCAAACGTCAGGAAGAAGTGGCAAAATCCATTTTCTCTCGCCGCGTCCACAGCATTGAACAAGCGCTTAAAATTGCTGAGCAGCATAATATTTCGCGTACTTCCACAGATGTTCCAGCTGATGAATTGCCGGATTCAGAATTGTTCTTACTCGGACGTCCTATGTTGCAGGCGCGGCTCGAGAATCTGCAGTCAATTGGTCCGGATTTCGATCTGGACTATTTCCAGAACAGGGCCATGCTGAACACCCTGAACGTTGGACCAACTTTAGATCCGCGTTTTCAGACCTATCGTTATTTGAGAACGCCGGAAGAGCCGGTAAAACGTGACAGCCCTCGTCGCGCCTTCCTGATGATTATGTGGGGTATCGTTGGGGCTCTGATCGGTGCTGGTGTCGCGTTAACCCGTCGCCGTACGATTTAGCAATGCCGTTGCAGTGAGGGGCTGGGCCCTCGCTGCCAATCCGAAGAGAATCGATGTGAAAGTACTGACTGTATTTGGTACGCGACCGGAGGCCATTAAGATGGCTCCTCTGGTTCATGCGCTGGGAAAAGATCCTGATTTTGAGGCGAAAGTTTGCGTTACGGCGCAGCATCGGGAGATGCTCGATCAGGTTTTGAATCTTTTTTCCATTGTACCTGACTACGATCTCAATATTATGCAGCCAGGTCAGGGACTAACAGAAATAACCTGCCGCATCCTGGAAGGGTTAAAGCCTATTTTGGCTGAATTCAAACCCGATGTGGTGTTGGTTCATGGTGATACCACAACCACGATTGCTACCAGTCTGGCCGCGTTCTATCAGCGCATCCCGGTGGGGCATGTAGAGGCTGGTTTACGTACAGGCGATCTCTATTCACCATGGCCGGAAGAGGCTAATCGTACGCTGACCGGGCGTCTGGCAATGTATCATTTTGCCCCAACAGAAAACTCGCGCCAAAATCTGTTACGAGAAGCTATCCCTGATGATCGTATTTTCGTCACGGGTAATACGGTTATTGACGCGTTGATCTGGGTTCGGGATCGCGTACTGGGAAATGAGACGCTGCGTGCGGATCTGGCCGAACGTTATCCTTTCCTGGATGCTGATAAAAAGATGATCCTGGTGACCGGTCATCGTCGGGAAAGCTTCGGTCGCGGTTTTGAGCAAATCTGTCATGCCCTGGCGGAAATAGCCGCGTCTAACCAAAATGTGCAGATTGTCTATCCGGTACACCTGAACCCTAACGTCAGTGAGCCGGTCAATCGCATCCTGGGTCACGTTGAAAACGTGGTGTTGATTGAACCGCAGGACTACCTGCCATTCGTATGGCTGATGAATCACGCCTGGCTGATCCTTACTGATTCCGGCGGGATTCAGGAAGAAGCGCCGTCTCTGGGGAAACCTGTGCTGGTGATGCGTGAAACAACGGAGCGCCCGGAAGCTATTACCGCAGGGACTGTACGTCTGGTAGGTACAGACCCACAGCGGATTGTTGAAGAAGTCACGCGTTTGCTGCATGACGACAATGAATATCAGATCATGAGCCGCGCCCATAATCCGTATGGAGACGGGCTGGCATGTGACCGCATTTTAGATGCATTAAAAAATAATCGGATATCGCTATGAGTTTTACGACCATTTCTGTCATTGGGCTGGGTTATATCGGACTGCCAACGGCGGCTGCCTTTGCTTCCCGTCAAAAACACGTAATTGGCGTAGATATAAATCAACATGCGGTGGATACCATTAATCGCGGTGAAATTCACATCGTTGAGCCCGATCTGGGGGCGGTGGTGAAAACGGCGGTCGAAAATGGGTTTTTACGTGCGAGCGCGACACCCATAGATGCTGATGCGTATCTGATTGCGGTGCCTACCCCGTTCAAGGGAGATCATGAACCCGATATGGTCTACGTAGAAGCCGCGGCGAAATCTATTGCGCCAGTTTTGAAAAAAGGCGCATTGGTGATTCTGGAATCCACCTCACCTGTCGGGGCAACTGAACAGATGGCCGCATGGCTTGCAGAAATGCGGGCTGACCTGACTTTCCCGCAGCAGGTCGGTGAACAGGCGGACGTTAACATTGCTTATTGCCCAGAGCGCGTACTGCCGGGTCAGGTAATGGTCGAACTGATTAAAAATGATCGGGTGATTGGAGGAATGACCTCCGTCTGTTCCGCGCGCGCCAGCGAGCTGTACAACATCTTTCTCGAAGGCGAATGTGTGGTAACCAACGCCCGCACCGCAGAAATGTGTAAGCTGACGGAAAATAGCTTTCGCGATGTCAATATCGCCTTCGCCAATGAACTGTCGCTGATTTGCGCCGATCAGGGGATCAACGTCTGGGAACTGATTCGCCTGGCAAACCGCCATCCACGCGTGAATATTTTGCAGCCCGGCCCTGGCGTAGGTGGACACTGTATCGCGGTCGATCCGTGGTTTATCGTGGCGCAGAACCCGCAGCAGGCGAAATTGATCCGTACTGCACGTGAGGTAAACGATGGTAAACCGCATTGGGTGGTCGATCGGGTAAAGGCTGCCGTAGCCGACTGTCTGGCGGATACCAACAAACGGGCTAGCGAAGTGAAAATTGCCTGTTTTGGTCTGGCATTCAAACCCAATATTGACGATTTGCGTGAAAGCCCGGCGATGGGAATTGCGCAGAATATTGCGCAATGGCACAAAGGCGAAATGCTGGTGGTGGAACCGAACATCCATCAACTGCCGAAAAAACTGGATGGTCTTTGCCAACTGGCGACGCTGGACGATGCTCTGGCACGTGCTGATGTGTTGGTCATGTTGGTTGACCATAATGAATTTAAAGCCATCAAAGGCGATGCGGTTCAACAGCAGTACATCGTTGATACCAAAGGGGTCTGGCGCTAATGAAACGAATTCTGGTTACCGGTGGAGCGGGATTTATCGGCTCGGCGGTTGTGCGACATATCATTCATGATACCGAGGATGCGGTGGTTGTGGTCGATAAGCTGACCTACGCCGGAAACCTGATGTCACTGGAGCCGGTTGCGCAGAATTCCCGTTTTGCCTTTGAGAAAGTGGATATTTGCGATCGGGCATCGCTCGACAAGGTGTTTCAACAATATCAGCCGGACTGCGTGATGCATCTGGCTGCAGAAAGCCATGTCGATCGTTCAATTGATGGTCCCGCCGCCTTTATCGAAACCAACATTGTGGGAACCTACACGTTGTTGGAAGCGGCGCGCGCTTACTGGAGTACATTAGCCAGCGAGGAAAAATTGGCGTTTCGTTTCCACCATATCTCGACTGACGAGGTGTATGGCGATCTCCATTCCACAGATGATTTCTTCACCGAAACCACGCCGTATGCGCCGAGCAGCCCTTATTCCGCGTCGAAAGCCAGCAGCGATCATCTGGTTCGCGCCTGGCTGCGTACCTACGGCCTGCCAACGCTGATTACCAACTGTTCCAATAACTATGGTCCGTACCATTTCCCGGAAAAACTGATTCCGCTGATGATCCTCAACGCACTGGCGGGCAAACCGTTGCCGGTATACGGCAATGGTCAACAGATCCGTGACTGGTTGTATGTAGAAGATCACGCCAGGGCGCTCTATTGCGTGGCGACGACGGGCACGGTTGGGGAAACCTATAATATTGGTGGCCATAACGAGCGTAAAAACCTGGATGTTGTCGAAACGGTTTGCAGCCTGTTGGAAGAGCTGGCTCCGCATAAACCGCAGGGCATCGCGCAGTACCGCGATTTGATCGCTTTTGTGGACGATCGCCCAGGCCATGATTTGCGTTACGCCATTGACGCTTCAAAAATTGCGCGTGAACTCGGGTGGATGCCGCAGGAAACGTTTGAAAGTGGAATGCGCAAAACCGTGCAGTGGTATCTGGATAATCAGGCATGGTGGAAACCCGTGCAGGACGGCAGTTACCAGGGCGAACGTTTAGGTCTGAAGGGCTAACCGCCTGGTTTTGCGGAGGAGACAACGCATGAAAGGTATCATTCTGGCGGGTGGCTCAGGTACTCGCCTGTATCCCATTACGCGGGGCGTATCGAAGCAACTATTGCCCATTTACGATAAGCCGATGATTTACTACCCGCTATCGGTACTGATGCTGGCGGGAATTCGCGAAATCCTGATTATCACCACTCCGGAAGATAAAGGCTATTTCCAGCGTTTGCTGGGCGATGGATCTGAGTTCGGCATTGAACTGCACTATGCTGAGCAACCGAGCCCGGATGGATTAGCGCAGGCTTTTATTATCGGTGAAACGTTTCTTAACGGTGAACCATCGTGCCTGGTGTTAGGGGACAACATCTTCTTTGGTCAAGGATTCAGTCCAAAACTGCGTCATGTGGCCGCCAGAACGCAAGGCGCGACTGTGTTTGGCTATCAGGTCATGGACCCTGAACGTTTTGGTGTTGTTGAGTTTGATGACAATTTTCGCGCAGTCTCTCTGGAAGAGAAGCCGAAAGCGCCGAAATCTAATTGGGCGGTGACAGGGCTCTATTTTTATGACAGCAAAGTGGTGGAATACGCGAAACGCGTGAAACCTTCTGAGCGTGGGGAGCTGGAGATTACGTCTATCAACCAGATGTATCTTGATGACGGACATCTGACGGTTGAATTGCTTGGGCGTGGCTTTGCCTGGCTGGATACCGGTACGCATGACAGTTTGATCGAAGCGAGCACTTTTGTGCAGACGGTGGAGAAACGCCAGGGCTTTAAAATAGCCTGTCTGGAAGAAATCGCCTGGCGTAACGGTTGGCTGGATGACGAAGGCGTGAAGCGTGCCGCCAGTTCACTGGCCAAAACGGGTTATGGTCAATACCTGCTGGAGCTGCTCCGTGCTCGTCCGCGCCAGTATTGAGCCGCTTAGCTGGGAAAATACGTTCTTTGGCGTGAATAGCGCCATTGTCCGTTTTGACCAACGCGCGCCGGTTCTAACCGCGGATGCGTTGCTGCCCTGGTCGCGTGTACAAGCAAAAATACTTGCCGCAAATAGCCATGAATTAGATGCTCTGCAGCATTTGGGTTTCTCACTGGTAGAAGGTGAAGTCGATTTTGTACTGCCGGTAACGTGTGCCAGCGGCGACCCCGGTGCGCAGGTTGCGCAAACTACGGATATCCCGGTATTACGCCATCTGGCAGGACAGGCATTTGCGCAAAGCCGTTTTCGCGTCCCATGGTATGCCGAAGATGCCAGCGCGCGTTTCTACGCACAGTGGATTGAAAACGCGGTGCTGGGGACGTTTGATCATCAATGCCTCATTTTTCGTAAACCGACTGGTGAGATTCGTGGCTATGTCTCGCTGCGTGAACTGAATGCGACCGAGGCGAGAATTGGCCTGCTGGCCGGGCGTGGTGCGGGTGCAGAACTGATGCAGGCCGCGCTTTGTTGGGCACAGGCCCGCGGTAAAACAACATTGCGCGTGGCGACCCAAATGGGTAACACCGCCGCGCTTAAACGTTATATACACAGTGGTGCGAATGTGGAAAGCACCGCGTATTGGTTATACAGGTGACACGATGATTCCATTTAATGCACCGCCGGTGGTGGGAACTGAACTCGATTACATGCAGTCTGCGATGAATAGCGGCAAACTGTGTGGTGACGGTGGCTTTACCCGTCGCTGTCAGCAGTGGCTGGAGCAGCATTTTGGCAGCGAGAAAGTGCTGCTGACGCCTTCCTGCACCGCATCGCTTGAGATGGCGGCATTGTTGCTGGACATCCAGCCTGGCGATGAAGTCATTATGCCGAGCTACACGTTTGTCTCTACGGCCAATGCCTTCGTGTTGCGCGGCGCGAAAATCGTCTTTGTTGATATCCGCCCGGATACCATGAACATTGACGAAACGCTGATTGAAGCGGCGATCACCGATAAAACCCGCGCTATTGTGCCGGTACATTACGCGGGCGTGGCCTGCGAAATGGATACCATCATGGGGCTGGCCACTAAACATAACCTGTATGTGGTGGAAGATGCCGCCCAGGGCGTCATGTCGACCTACAAGGGGCGTGCGCTGGGTACGATAGGTCACATCGGCTGCTTTAGCTTCCATGAGACCAAAAACTATACCGCAGGCGGGGAAGGTGGAGCGACGCTGATTAATGATAAAAAATTAGTCGAGCGTGCAGAAATCATCCGTGAAAAAGGGACTAACCGTAGTCAGTTTTTCCGCGGCCAGGTAGATAAGTATACCTGGCGTGATATCGGTTCCAGCTATTTGATGTCCGATCTGCAGGCGGCTTATCTGTGGGCGCAGTTGGAAGCGGCTGATCGTATTAACCAGCAGCGTCTGGCGCTGTGGCAAAAGTATTACGATGCCCTGGAACCGCTGGCGCGTGCCGGACGTATTGAGCTGCCTTCGATACCGGAGGGTTGCGTACAGAATGCCCATATGTTTTACATCAAACTGCGTGATATCGACGATCGCACGGCGTTGATTAACTTCCTGAAAGAAGCTGAAATTATGGCGGTGTTCCACTATATCCCGCTGCATGATTGCCCGGCTGGCGATAAATTCGGCGTGTTTGCCGGTGTTGATCGTTACACCACCAAAGAGAGCGAACGCCTGCTGCGTTTACCGCTGTTCTACAATCTGTCGCCGGTGAACCAGCGAACAGTCATTACGACCTTACTCAACTACTTCGCCTGATATGTCGCTTGCAAAAGCGTCCTTATGGACGGCGGCCAGTACGCTGGTAAAAATTGGTGCAGGTTTGCTGGTTGTGAAGTTGCTGGCGGTGTCGTTTGGACCGGCAGGCGTGGGGCAGGCGGGTAACTTCCGCCAGATGGTCACTGTGCTTGGCGTGTTGGCGGGGGCCGGCATTTTCAATGGCGTCACGAAATACGTTGCGCAGCATCATGACGATCCGGCCCGGCTCCGTAAGGTGGTCGGTACATCTTCCGCGATGGTGCTGGGATTCTCTACGCTGATGGCGGTGATTTTTTTGCTGGCGGCCGCACCTATCAGTCAGGGATTATTTGGTCATACTCATTATCAGGGGCTGGTTCGACTGGTTGCGCTGGTGCAGATGGGCATTGCCTGGGCGAACCTGCTGCTGGCGCTGATGAAGGGCTTCCGCGATGCGGCGGGTAACGCGCTGTCGTTGATTGTGGGGAGCCTGGTGGGCGTAGCGGCTTATTATGGCTGTTATCGCCTGGGAGGGTATGAAGGCGCCTTGCTGGGCCTGGCGCTGGTACCTGCGCTGGTCGTTATCCCTGCCGCGGTAATGCTGATTAAGCGTGGGGCGATCCCCCTGCATTACCTGAAACCCTCGTGGGATAACGGTCTGGCAGGGCAGTTAAGCAAGTTTACGCTGATGGCGCTGATTACCTCCGTAACGCTGCCAGTGGCATATGTGATGATGCGAAACCTGTTGGCGGCGCAGTACAGCTGGGATGATGTGGGGATCTGGCAGGGGGTGAGCAGTATCTCCGATGCTTATCTGCAATTTATCACCGCCTCATTCAGCGTTTACTTGCTGCCGACGTTGTCGCGTTTGACTGAAAAGCGCGACATTACACGCGAAGTGATCAAGTCGTTGAAATTCGTGCTGCCGGCGGTTGCTGCCGCAAGCTTTACCGTCTGGCTACTGCGTGATTTTGCTATCTGGCTGCTTTTCTCCGCTAAATTCACCGCCATGCGCGACCTGTTCGCCTGGCAACTGGTCGGTGATGTGCTGAAAGTCGGCGCCTATGTTTTCGGTTATCTGGTGATCGCGAAAGCGTCGCTGCGGTTTTATATCTTGGCAGAAATTAGCCAGTTCATGTTATTGACGGCGTTTGCACATTGGCTGATCCCTGCACATGGTGCGCTGGGCGCGGCGCAGGCTTACATGGCAACGTACATTGTCTATTTCTCTCTTTGTTGTGGCGTGTTTTTACTCTGGCGTAGGCGGGTATGACTGTACTGATTCACGTTCTGGGATCGGATATCCCTCACCATAACCAAACCGTGCTGCGGTTTTTCAACGACTCGCTGGCCGCGACGAGCGAGCACGCGCGCACGTTTATGGTTGCAGGTCAGGATGCCGGATTCAGTGAGAACTGCCCGGCGTTATCGCTAAGCTTCTATGGCGGGAAAAAGGCGCTGGCTGAAGCGGTTATCGCGAAAGCAAAAGCGGATCGCCAACAGCGTTTTTTCTTCCACGGTCAGTTCAACACCAGCCTGTGGTTAGCGCTGCTGAGCGGGGGAATTAAACCGGAGCAGTTTTACTGGCATATCTGGGGCGCGGATTTATATGAAGTCTCCAGTGGACTGAAATTTCGACTGTTTTACCCCATTCGCCGTATGGCGCAGAACCGCGTGGGCTGCGTATTTGCCACGCGGGGTGATTTGAGCTATTTCGCCGAACAGCATCCGCGCGTGCGTGGCGAGTTGCTCTATTTCCCAACGCGGATGGATCCCTCGCTCAATAATATGAGCAACGCGTGTCAGCGTAGCGGCAAGATGACGGTGCTGGTTGGCAACTCTGGCGATCGCAGCAATGAGCATATTGCCGCGCTACGCGCCGTCCATCTGCAGTTCGGCGACACGGTGAATGTGATTGTGCCGATGGGGTACCCCGCCAATAATGCGGCTTATATCGACGAGGTTCGTCAGGCCGGCCTGGCAATGTTTAGCGCTGAGAATCTGCAAATTTTAAGTGAAAAGCTGGAATTTGATGCCTATCTGACATTATTACGTCAGTGTGATTTGGGTTACTTTATTTTTGCCCGTCAGCAGGGGATCGGTACCCTGTGTTTGCTGATTCAGGCCGGTATCCCGTGTGTGCTCAACCGTGAAAATCCCTTCTGGCAGGATATGGTGGAACAGAATCTCCCGGTGTTATTTACCACTGATGAGCTCAATGAAGGCGTCGTACGCGAAGCGCAGCGCCAGTTGGCATCGGTAGATAAAAATACAATCACCTTCTTTAGCCCGAATTATCTGCAGCCGTGGCACAACGCGCTGCGCATTGCTTCAGGAGAAACCGTATGAGCCTGATGCAATTTAGTGGTCTGCTGGTGGTATGGCTGCTCTCCACCTTGTTTATCGCCACGCTGACCTGGTTTGAATTCCGCCGCGTGCGTTTTAACTTCAATGTTTTCTTCTCACTGCTTTTTTTGCTGACGTTCTTCTTCGGGTTCCCGTTGACCAGCATACTGGTGTTCCGTTTTGATGTGGCAGTTGCTCCGCCGGAGATCCTGCTGCAGGCCTTGCTGTCAGCCGCCTGTTTCTATGCCGTCTACTACGTGACGTATAAAACCCGCCTTCGCAAGCGAGTCGAGGATAAGCCACGCAGGCCGCTATTTACCATCAATCGCGTTGAAGCCCATTTGACCTGGGTTATCCTGATGGCGATTGCATTGGTGAGCGTGGGCGTCTTCTTTATGCACAACGGATTCCTGCTATTCAGACTGCAATCCTACAGCCAAATTTTTTCCAGCGAAGTCTCTGGCGTCGCTCTGAAGCGTTTCTTCTACTTCTTCATTCCGGCAATGCTGGTGGTCTATTTCCTGCGTCAGGACAGCAAAGCGTGGTTATTCTTCCTGGTGAGTACCGTCGCGTTTGGTTTGCTGACCTATATGATTGTTGGCGGGACGCGCGCCAATATCATCATTGCGTTTGCCATCTTCTTGTTTATCGGCATCATTCGCGGCTGGATTTCGCTGTGGATGTTGGCCGCCGCGGGCGTGCTGGGTATCGTCGGGATGTTCTGGCTGGCGCTGAAGCGCTATGGGATGAACGTTAGCGGCGACGAGGCGTTTTATACTTTCCTGTACCTCACGCGCGACACCTTCTCGCCGTGGGAGAATCTGGCGCTGTTGCTGCAAAATTACCACAATATTGAGTTTCAGGGGCTGGCGCCGATTGTCCGTGACTTCTACGTCTTTATCCCTTCCTGGCTGTGGCCTGGGCGGCCGAGTATTGTCCTCAACTCAGCGAACTACTTTACCTGGGAAGTGTTGAACAACCACTCAGGTCTGGCGATTTCGCCGACGTTAATTGGTTCACTGGTGGTGATGGGCGGGGCGCTGTTTATCCCGTTAGGCGCGATTGTCGTTGGACTCATCATCAAGTGGTTTGACTGGCTGTATGAGTTAGGCAACCGCGAAACCAATCGCTACAAGGCGGCGATTCTGCACAGTTTCTGTTTTGGCGCTATTTTCAATATGATCGTGTTGGCACGTGAAGGGCTGGATTCGTTTGTCTCGCGAGTGGTCTTTTTCCTCGTGATTTTCGGCGTGTGTCTGCTGGTGGCAAAACTGCTGTTTTGGCTATTCGATAGTGCGGGACTCATCCATAAACGAATCAAATCGCTGCCCCGGACACAGATTGAAGGATCGTAATGACAGATAACACAACTGCGCCACTCTACTCGCTGCGCGGGCTACAATTGATTGGCTGGCGCGATATGCAGCATGCGCTAAATTACCTGTTTGCCGAGGGACATCTCAGGTCAGGAACGCTGGTGGCAATCAACGCTGAGAAGATGCTGACGGCAGAAGATAACCCTGAAGTGCGGGATCTGATCAACGCCGCTGACTTCAAATATGCGGATGGGATTAGCGTGGTGCGCTCAGTGCGCAAAAAATTCCCGCAGGCGCAGGTTTCACGCGTGGCAGGGGCTGATCTTTGGGAAGCGCTTATGGCGCGAGCCGGGCAGGAAGGAACGCCAGTCTTCCTGATTGGTGGCAAGCCTGAAGTTCTGGCGCAAACGGAAGCCAAACTGCGTGCCCAGTGGCGCGTGAACATTGTAGGCAGTCAGGACGGTTATTTTACCCCGGACCAGCGTCAGGCGTTGTTTGAACGTATCCACGACAGCGGTGCGCAGATTGTGACGGTGGCGATGGGCTCGCCGAAACAAGAGATCTTTATGCGTGACTGCCGGAAGATTCACCCTGAAGCGCTGTATATGGGCGTCGGTGGGACCTACGACGTCTTTACCGGTCACGTTAAGCGTGCGCCGCGAATCTGGCAGACTCTGGGGCTGGAGTGGCTGTATCGCTTATTGTCGCAGCCAAGCCGTATCACTCGTCAACTTCGCTTATTACGCTATCTCCGCTGGCACTATACCGGCAACCTCTGACGCCCTCCCTCCTTTGATAAGTAGCGTGATCTGCTAATTACGCTACTTATTCACAACATAATCGCTGCTTTCTCGCACAATCTATTTATTTTTTGAATGCTTTAATTGCCATTTAAGCGATTTTAGGAAACCATTCGCAACAATCATTGCAGTGCCGTGGTGTTTTTGACGCCAACCGTTAAGCGGTCGGTGCCGTATGGCCTGTTATGGCATAACAAGATGTACCCATAACGAGAACCGGTAATACCGGACAGTATGCAAACACAACAAGAGGATTTATGGCCGAGAACAAACCTGAGCTACAGCGTGGGCTGGAGGCTCGTCACATCGAATTAATTGCCCTTGGGGGGACTATTGGCGTCGGGCTATTTATGGGGGCCGCCAGTACCCTGAAATGGGCGGGACCTTCGGTTCTGCTGGCATACATCGTTGCCGGGCTGTTCGTCTTTTTCATTATGCGTTCTATGGGGGAGATGTTATTCCTCGAGCCGGTTGCCGGTTCATTTGCTGTTTACGCTCATCGATATATGAGCCCCTTCTTTGGTTATCTCACTGCCTGGTCATACTGGTTTATGTGGATGGCGGTGGGGATATCGGAGATTACCGCCATCGGGGTGTACGTCCAGTTCTGGTTCCCGGAAATGGCACAATGGATACCCGCACTGATAGCTGTCGGACTGGTTGCGTTGGCAAATCTCGCCGCGGTTCGCCTGTATGGTGAAATTGAGTTCTGGTTTGCCATGATTAAAGTGACCACCATCATTGTGATGATCGTCATTGGATTAGGGGTGATTTTCTTCGGTTTTGGTAATGGCGGTCAGGCGATCGGCTTTGGCAACCTGACCGAGCACGGCGGCTTCTTTGCTGGTGGTTGGAAGGGCTTCCTGACGGCATTGTGTATTGTCGTGGCTTCTTACCAGGGCGTGGAGCTGATCGGCATTACTGCGGGTGAAGCGAAGAATCCGCAGGTCACGCTGCGGAGTGCAGTAGGGAAAGTGCTGTGGCGTATTCTGATTTTCTACGTCGGTGCGATTTTTGTTATCGTCACTATTTTCCCGTGGAATGAGATTGGCAGTAACGGTAGCCCCTTTGTTCTCACCTTTGCCAAGATTGGTATTACCGCCGCGGCAGGGATTATTAACTTTGTGGTCCTGACGGCGGCGCTGTCGGGCTGTAACAGTGGGATGTACAGCTGTGGGCGTATGCTTTACGCGCTGGCAAAGAATCGCCAGCTACCTGCCGCTGTTGGAAAAGTTTCGCGCCAGGGCGTGCCGGTTGCCGGCGTGGCTATTTCTATCGCGATCCTGCTGGTTGGTTCGTGCCTGAACTACATCATTCCCAACCCGCAGCGTGTGTTCGTTTATGTCTATAGCGCCAGCGTGCTGCCGGGGATGGTGCCGTGGTTTGTGATCCTGATAAGCCAGATACGTTTCCGTCAGGCGCATAAAGCGGCGATCGCCAGTCATCCTTTCCGCTCGATTCTGTTCCCGTGGGCGAACTATTTGACGATGGCGTTCCTGATTTGCGTATTAATCGGCATGTACTTTAATGAAGATACCCGAATGTCGCTGTTTGTTGGCATTATCTTCTTACTGGCCGTGACGCTCATTTATAAGGTTTTTGGCTTGAATCGTCATGGCACAGCCCAAAAATTGCAGGAATAAGCGACAAAACGCACAAACCATGACCAAACGATAATTTATTTTAAAAAAGCACTAGACAGCAGACCGAGACCTCCGTAATATCCAGCCCCGCAACGGCGCTAAGCGCCCGTAGCTCAGCTGGATAGAGCGCTGCCCTCCGGAGGCAGAGGTCTCAGGTTCGAATCCTGTCGGGCGCACCATTTAGTAAGGTGCCGGAGCTGCGGTGGTTTTAATACCGCGTAAAAGATTTGCAGTGGTGGCTATAGCTCAGTTGGTAGAGCCCTGGATTGTGATTCCAGTTGTCGTGGGTTCGAATCCCATTAGCCACCCCATTAATTTAAAGTTGTGAAATGCGAAGGTGGCGGAATTGGTAGACGCGCTAGCTTCAGGTGTTAGTGTCCTTAGGATGTGGGGGTTCGAGTCCCCCCCCTCGCACCACGACTTAAAGAATTGAACTAAAAATTCAAAAAGCAGTAAAACGGCGAGTAGCGCAGCTTGGTAGCGCAACTGGTTTGGGACCAGTGGGTCGGAGGTTCGAATCCTCTCTCGCCGACCAATTTTGAACCCCGCTTCGGCGGGGTTTTTTGTTTTCTGATTTTCCCTTCTCAGCCTTTATTTCCCCGAATTTCATGATGTCTTAAAAAGTCCGGTTCCATTGTTTTTGCAGTGCAATCGTGGCATGCCTTGTGCAATAATATACGGGTAGATGCTCATTCCATCTCTTATGTTCGCCATCTGGCCTCATAAACTCAGGAATGATGCAGAGCCGTTTACGGTGCTTATCGTCCACAGATAGATGTCGCTCTGGCCTCATCAAACACCATGGACATAACGTTGAGTGAAGCACCCATTTATGTTGTCATACAGACCTGTTTAACGCCTGCTCCAAAAGAGCGGGCGTTTTTTTATGCATATACACCTCATCCTTCAAGTCGCCTCGAAGCATCTCGAATGATTTGGTGTATATGAAATAACGGTAGGCCCGGTAAGCGAAGCGTCACCGGGCAAGAGGGAATTACTGCGGGGGATTGTTGTTCTGCAGCGTCAACATCAGGCCATCACGACGCATGGTGGCGGCTTCTTCCGGCTGATGCAGTCTGTCCAGCGCGTCAGCAAGCCAGGCGTAGTCATAGGCATCTGGGCGCTGTTTGAGAGCGGCACGGAAGGCGAACGTGGCTTCCTGCCATTCGCCGTGCTTCATTAGCGACTGGCCCAGCGTGCTCCACAGTAATGGGCGATCGCCGACGGCTTTAATCTGCTGGCGCAACACTTTTTCTATCTGTTCCGGGTTGTTGGTTTTCAGACGCGGGATCGGCAGCACCAGGCGGTCGTCATACTGGCGTTTAAGACCATCAATGATGACCTGCTGTGCCGTATCGTGATCGTCACACTCAATCAGATGTTCAGCCATTGCCACCTGCAGGGCAACCTGGTGACGGGTTTTACGGTTCTGGTTTTTCCACCATGCACGTAGCCCCTCGCTGCCCTGATCGGCGCGAACCTGATCCATCAGACCAACCCATGCCTGCTGTTCCAGCATCGCGCGGTGCTCGTCATCACCCACGTGCGCTTTTGCCATGGATGGAATGATATCCAGTAACGAACTCCATGCACCGGTACGAATGTAGGCCTGTTCAGCCAGACGCAGCACTTCCGGATGACGTGGCGTCACTTCCAGCAGTTTATCTACGCTGTGGCGTGCGGCGTGATTTTCATTACGTGCCAACTGCAGGCGAACGCGAGTGATTTCTACCGGGATCGTATCATTTCCGGCCAGTTCGGCAGCACGCTCAAGGTGTTGGTTGGCACGAGCTTCGTCACCGCGCTGTTGAGCAGCTTCTGCCGCCAGCAGGTAATTCACTACCGGCTGTTCTGCATGATCGGCGTTTTTCGACATCAGCTTTTCAACCTGCTGATAATCGCCTTCTGCCAGCTTGAGCAGCGCCTGCTCGGTCTGCTTACGGGCGCGACGACGCTTCCGACCGACAAACCATCCGCGGGTATGCGCGCCAGTGCGGAAAATTCGGCGCAGCAGCCATTCAATCGCAAACAGGACGACCATTGCGACGATCAGAATGATCACCAGGCCCGTCACGCTGGTTTCGATATTGTAATTATCCGTCTGGATCAGTACGTAGCCCTGATGACCGGCAATCATTGGACCGACAACGATCCCGGCGATCAACAGCACAAAGAGCAATAATACTTTTAGCATCATTATTCTCCTTGCGGCGCAGTTGCCGGAGTTTCAGCTGAAGGCGCAGGAGCTGCTGCAACCGGCGCTGTGGCAGGCTGTGCCAGTAAATTACGTACGCGGGTCTGCATGAGCTTGTCGAGAAGCGCCTGGCTCTGCAGCGTTTCCGGTACGTCCATGCTGATGCTTTGTTGGCTCAGTTGGTCTACCTCTTCAAGGAAAGCTTTGGTGGCTGCATCGTCGGTGTCGTAGTAGGCGCGCACCCAGGTGGAGACGTTTTCCAGCGCCTGGCGATATGTTTCCTCCTGATGACGCGGCACGGCCTGGGCGGCCACTAACAGGCGAGAACGGATGTTTTCACGTAAGTAAACGTCCTGGTTCGGTGCCAGCAGCGGGACGGCGGTTTCATCGCGACGGCGAACGGTGATAAAGCTGTCCATAAAGTTCTGCCAGCTTTTTTGCAGATTGACGCGCCATTCGCTGATCGAGCTGGAAAGCTCGCTGCTGTCGGAATCCATCGGCGAATCGTCGGTATCGTTGTCGGCCAGACGCAGGTTATCAATCTGGTTAGAGAGCTGATTCACTTTCAGGATAATGCCGTCATAGTCGACCTGAGTCACCGCAGAGAGGCTCGCGATATCGTCGGTAATCGCGCGACGGGCGGTAATCAGGCTTGGGTCATTCATATCCGCCAGACTGGCGTCAGCGCTTTTCAGCAGCGCCGCGGCGGTAGTAACGTCCTGATCGCTCCATAATTTGCGACCGGCCAATTTTACCAGGAAATCAGCCTGCGCCAGCAGCCATGTCCCGGCATCGCTGCCGGAGATAGTGGCGACTTTTTGCTGGACTTCGTCAAGCTGTTTGACCAGCGCGGCCTGCTGGCGAGCGGCTTCATCCAACTGCGTTGCCTGCTGCTTAATAATGCCTTCCAGCTCAGCTTTTTGGCTTTCTTGCGCTTTTTGCAACGCCGTAAGCTGGTTCGCCAGCGCATCGCTGGTTGCTGTCTGCGTTGTTGCCTGCTGTTTCCCCCAACCGTACAGCCCAACGCCTGCAGCCAGCGCAATAGCAATCGCCACTGCGCTCAGAATCAGCGCCGTGCTGTTCTTACTCTTTTTTTTAGTATTGACTGGCTGTGACGTGGTTTCCACGGCCTCCCTGGTCTCTTCAACCACGGCGGAGGATTTTTCTTGTTCCGTCATTATGGCATCCCATTATGAGAGTTATTGTAATGCGCGTAGTAGCGCATCGTTGTCGGCGTTATCAGCGACCTTAATATCTTGCCAGCCCAGTTCCCGGGCGAGGTGCGCCAGACGCTCACTGACGACCAGCAGCCGACAGCGTAGTAACCAGTGCTCACGATACCACTGCGGAATGAGCGACCAGAGCTGTTGTAGCATCTCTCCGCTGGTGACAACCACCGTGGTCACACCACGAGATTGCCAGCGCATCGCTTCTTCTGCACCATCGTAATATTTTGCACTGCGTTGATAACATTCACAAAAATCGACATCAGCTCCGCGTGCTGTCAGGGTTTCACCTATCAGCTCACGGCCACCATTGCCGCGTAATATCAGCGCGCGTTTTCCCGCAATATTTTGTAATTCAGGTAATTGTAGCAAGACTTCGCTAATTTCCCGATCCAGAGGGTAGTGAATATTGAAACCGCTAACGGTATGCAGCGCCAGCGCCGTTGTGCGACCAATGGCAAAATAACGCGGAAGGGAGGGCCAGCTTTTCCCTTGTTGCTGAAGCTCGGCATCTGCAAAGGTGACGGCGTGCTGCGAGAGGGCGAAGACCAGATCGTTTTCCGTCAGCGCCGACAGTCGGGAAGCAAGCGTTGCCAGTTCCCGACCGGGCGAAAACTCGATGAGCGGAAAGCTCCAGGCCACCTGCCCCAGTGTGCGCAGACGGCTCACTAACTCTTCCCCTGCGGGAGACGGGCGGGTGACCAGAATACTCATGCGGGGGCTTCTCCGTTGTAAACTTCAGCCAGAATGGTGCGCGCACCGTTCTCCAGCAGCTCTTCAGCCAGAGAGATGCCCATCTGTTCAGCTTCCTGCGCGGCGCCGCGACGTTCTCCGCATACCATCTGCGAACCGTCAGGCGCGCCGACCAGCGCCCGCAGCCAAATCTCACCGTTAATGAGTTCTGCATAACTGCCGATAGGGACCTGACATCCCCCTTCCAGGCGGGTATTCATGGCGCGTTCGGCTTTGACGCGCAGCGCCGTTTCTTCATGGTTGAGCGGCGCTAACAGCGCCTGAGTGCGCATATCATCCAGTCGACATTCTATGCCAACTGCGCCTTGCCCGACAGCGGGTAGAGAGACTTCCGGCGGCAGAGCGGTGCGGACTCGCGACTCAAGACCTAAACGTTTTAATCCGGCGACCGCCAGAATAATGGCGTCATAATCGCCGTTATCCAGTTTGCTCAGACGCGTACCTACGTTACCGCGCAGTGAACGGATGACGAGATCCGGGCGACGCTTTGCCAACTGGCACTGGCGACGCAAACTGGATGTCCCGACGATACTGCCTGCCGGGAGTTCATCCAGCGTGTTGTACTTATTTGAGACGAAAGCATCACGCGGATCCTCTCGCTCGCAAATGGTGACCAGTCCAAGACCGTCAGGGAACTCAACCGGCACATCCTTCATGGAATGCACGGCGATATCGGCGCGTTTTTCCAGCAGCGCGACTTCCAGCTCTTTAACAAACAACCCTTTCCCCCCGACTTTCGCCAGCGGGGTATCAAGGATCACATCGCCACGGGTTACCATCGGAACCAGTTCCACGATCAGATCGGGGTGGTTTGCCATTAAGGCGTCTTTGACATAATGTGCCTGCCAGAGCGCAAGGGGGCTTTGGCGTGTGGCAATTCTCAAAACATTGTCTAACATGCTTGTTACCGTCATTATCAATCATTGACCATCCTAACATCCTTATCAAAGGGATGTCAGCGTTACGCTCAAACGTGAGTGAGAGGAAAAGGCGCTGCATCATCACTGGCAGTGAATAATGACGAGAAACCTCCCGACCGTATGAAGGAATTTACACGTAACGAACGGTGCTACACTTGTATGTAGCGCATCTTTCTTTACGGTCAATGAGCAAGGTGTTAAATTGATCACGTTTTAGACCATTTTTTCGGCTGTACAGCATAAAAAAATATGGGCGAAAAAACAGGTAACGGTTATTTTTGACATACGGTTTATCCGAATTGATGACGATTATTGTGAGCGCTTGTGCCGCAGCAATCGACAACATGACGGATAGCAACATCAGGCGATACGTCTTGTACCTCTATATTGAGACTCTGAAACAGAGACTGGATGCCATAAATCAACTGCGTGTGGATCGCGCGCTTGCTGCCATGGGACCTGCCTTCCAGCAGGTATACAGTCTGCTGCCGACATTATTGCACTACCACCATCCGCTGATGCCGGGTTACCTTGATGGTAACGTTCCCAAAGGCATATGCCTTTACACGCCTGATGAAACCCAACGCCACTACCTGAACGAACTGGAACTGTACCGCGGTATGTCACCGCAGGATCCTCCCAAGGGCGAACTGCCTATCACCGGCGTTTACTCAATGGGCAGCACCTCTTCGGTAGGGCAAAGCTGTTCCTCTGACCTTGATATTTGGGTCTGCCATCAATCCTGGCTGGATAGCGAAGAGCGCCAACTGCTGCAGCGTAAATGTAGCCTGCTGGAAAGCTGGGCCGCCTCGCTGGGCGTGGAAGTCAGCTTCTTCCTGATTGATGAAAACCGTTTCCGCCACAATGAAAGCGGCAGTTTGGGTGGTGAAGACTGTGGCTCGACGCAGCATATCCTGCTGCTTGATGAATTCTATCGCACCGCTGTGCGTCTCGCGGGTAAACGTATTCTGTGGAATATGGTGCCGGGCGACGAAGAAGAGCATTACGACGATTACGTCATGACGCTTTACGCACAGGGGGTGTTAACGCCAAACGAATGGCTGGATCTCGGCGGACTCAGTTCGCTTTCCGCCGAAGAGTACTTTGGCGCCAGCCTCTGGCAGCTGTACAAGAGTATCGACTCCCCGTACAAAGCGGTATTGAAAACGCTGCTGCTGGAAGCTTATTCCTGGGAATACCCTAATCCACGCCTGTTGGCGAAAGATATTAAACAGCGCCTGCACGATGGCGAGATCGTCTCTTTTGGTCTCGACCCTTACTGCATGATGCTGGAGCGCGTTACCGAGTACCTCACGGCGATCGAAGACCCGACTCGTTTGGATTTAGTGCGTCGATGTTTCTACTTAAAAGTGTGTGAGAAACTGAGCCGCGAGCGCGCCTGCGTGGGCTGGCGTCGTGAAGTATTAAGTCAGTTAGTGAAAGAGTGGGGCTGGGATGACGCCCGTCTGACCATGCTGGATAACCGCGCTAACTGGAAGATTGACCAGGTACGCGAAGCGCATAACGAACTGCTCGATGCGATGATGCAGAGCTATCGTAACCTGATCCGTTTTGCCCGCCGAAATAACCTCAGCGTGAGCGCCAGCCCGCAGGATATCGGCGTGCTGACCCGTAAGCTGTATGCCGCGTTTGAAGCATTACCAGGTAAAGTAACGCTGGTGAACCCGCAGATATCTCCGGATCTCTCGGAACCGAATCTGACCTTTATCCATGTGCCGCCGGGCCGTGCCAACCGTTCGGGTTGGTATCTCTATAACCGCGCGCCTAACATGGACTCGATCATCAGCCATCAGCCGCTGGAATATAACCGCTACCTCAATAAACTGGTGGCGTGGGCCTGGTTCAACGGCCTGCTGACCTCGCGTACGCATTTATTTATTAAGGGCAACGGCATTGTTGATTTGCCGAAGCTGCAAGAAATGGTCGCCGACGTGTCGCATCACTTCCCGCTGCGACTGCCAGCGCCAACGCCGAAAGCGCTCTATAGCCCGTGCGAGATTCGCCACCTGGCGATTATCGTTAACCTTGAATATGACCCGACGGCAGCATTTCGCAATCAGGTGGTACATTTTGATTTCCGTAAGCTGGACGTCTTCAGCTTTGGTGAAGAACAAAATTGCCTGGTGGGTAGCGTCGACCTGTTGTACCGCAACTCGTGGAATGAAGTGCGTACGCTGCACTTCAATGGTGAGCAGGCGATGATTGAAGCGTTAAAAACGATTCTCGGCAAAATGCACCAGGATGCCGCGCCGCCGGATAGCGTCGAGGTCTTCTGCTATAGCCAGCATCTGCGCGGTTTAATTCGCACCCGCGTGCAGCAACTGGTGTCTGAGTGCATCGAGTTGCGCCTCTCCAGCACCCGTCAGGAAACCGGACGCTTCAAAGCGCTGCGCGTTTCTGGTCAGACGTGGGGTCTGTTCTTCGAGCGCCTGAACGTCTCGGTACAGAAGCTGGAAAACGCGATTGAATTTTATGGCGCGATTTCACATAACAAACTGCACGGGCTTTCCGTTCAGGTTGAGACCAATCATGTGAAACTTCCGTCAGTGGTTGACGGTTTTGCCAGCGAAGGGATCATTCAGTTCTTTTTCGAAGAAACGGGTGATGAGCAGGGCTTTAATATCTACATTCTGGATGAGAGTAATCGGGCTGAGGTGTATCACCACTGCGAAGGTAGCAAAGAGGAGCTGGTACGCGATGTCAGCCGTTTCTACTCGTCTTCGCACGATCGCTTTACCTACGGCTCCAGCTTCATCAACTTTAACCTGCCGCAGTTCTATCAGATTGTGAAAACCGACGGGCGCGCGCAGGTGATCCCGTTCCGTACCCAGCCGATTAGCGCCGTGCCGCCTGTCAGTCAGGAAAACGACACACCGCTGTTGCAGCAGTATTTCTCGTGAGCATGATGCCGGATAAGCGAAGCGTATCCGGCAATAAAACTTAACGGAAGCTCACCTTTTCACCCGCCTGCTGTGTCGCCGCCTTTTCTAGCAGATCCCAGAACGTTTCGCCGCTACGATCGCAGATCCACTCGTCGCCTTTCAGGTCAAAGTGGTAGCCGCCCTGTTTGGTCGCCAGCCACACCTGATGCAGCGGCTCCTGACGGTTAATAATAATTTTGCTGCCGTTTTCGAAGCTGATGGTCAGCACGCCGCCGTTGATCTCACAATCGATATCGCTGTCGCCGTCCCAGTCATCCAGACGCTCTTCAATGGTCATCCACAGGGTGTCAGCAAGGCGATGAAATTCACTGTCGTTCATTTTCTTATCCTGTTTTTCGTGATGACGGCAGTATAACCTGAAACAAAACGCGTTGCAGATTACAGGCTAACTCTTGCTTTTACGCCTTCTCCTGCGATGATAGAAAACAGAAAGCATGAACTTTACAGGCAATCGATAATGAAAAACGTGTTAAAGCCACTCGCTGTCATTTTTACTCTGTTCAGCCTGACGGGCTGTGGGCTAAAAGGCCCGCTCTATTTCCCGCCAGCAGATAAAACCGCGCCGCCTCCGACCAAGAGCGTTCAGCCGCAATCGCAATCCACCACGCCAGAGAAAAACGATCGTGGGATTAGTGACGGGCCTTCTCAGGTGAATTACTGACGGCAGGAATAGATGTATATTTCTGTACCCGCGTGAACGGAGTGAATGATGCAATTCTCTAAAATGCATGGCCTTGGCAACGATTTTATGGTCGTCGACGCGGTAACGCAGAATGTCTTTTTCTCACCAGAGCTGATCCGCCGCTTGTCCGACAGGCATCTCGGCGTTGGATTTGATCAACTGTTGGTGGTTGAACCTCCGTATGATCCGGAGCTGGATTTCCACTATCGTATTTTTAATGCCGACGGTAGTGAAGTGTCACAGTGTGGCAATGGCGCCCGCTGTTTTGCCCGCTTTGTTCGCCTGAAAGGGCTGACCAATAAGCGTGATATTCGCGTCAGTACCGCTAATGGTCGTATGGTATTAACCGTAACCGACGACGAGCTGGTACGGGTGAATATGGGTGAACCCAATTTTGAACCCGCGCAGGTTCCGTTTCGCGCCAACAAAGCAGAGAAGACCTATATTATGCGCGTGGCTGAACAGACAGTATTGTGCGGCGTGGTTTCAATGGGGAACCCGCACTGCGTAATTCAGGTTGATGATGTTGATACGGCCACGGTAGAAACGTTGGGGCCGGTTCTGGAAAGTCACGAACGCTTTCCTGAACGCGCCAATATCGGATTTATGCAAGTGGTAAAGCGCGAGCATATCCGGCTGCGCGTCTATGAGCGCGGCGCGGGTGAAACGCAGGCCTGCGGCAGCGGTGCGTGCGCCGCTGTTGCGGTTGGTATCCAGCAGGGCCTGCTGGCAGAAGAAGTGAGGGTGGAATTACCGGGCGGTCGACTTGATATCGCCTGGAAAGGTCCGGGTCATCCGCTGTATATGACTGGCCCGGCGGCACATGTCTACGACGGATTTATTCACTTATGAAGCAACCAGGGGAAGAACTACAGGAAACGCTCATGGAGCTGGACGACCGGGCGGTCGTCGATTACCTGCAACGTAATCCTGAGTTTTTTATCCGTAATGCCCAGGCAGTTGAAGCGATGCGTGTTCCACACCCGGTGCGGGGCACGGTCTCTTTAGTGGAATGGCATATGGCGCGGGCACGTAATCATATTAACGTGCTGGAAGAGAATATGGCGTTGTTGATGGAACAAGCCAACGCCAATGAAAGCCTGTTCTATCGTCTGTTAAATCTGCAAGCACGGCTGGTATCGGCCAGCAGTCTTGACGACATGCTGATGCGATTTCATCGCTGGGCGCGTGAGTTAGGGCTGGCTGGGGCGACGGTTCGTCTGTTCCCGGATCGCTGGCGACTTGGTGCGCCATCAAAATTCACTCATCTGGCATTAAGCCGTCAGGCTTTTGAACCGCTGCGTATTCAGCGTCTGGGCCAGTCACATCACTATCTTGGACCGCTCAATGGCCCGGAACTTCTGGTCATGATGCCCGAAGCGAAAGCGATAGGCTCGGTGGCGATGTCGATGTTGGGGCAAGATGGATCCCTGGGCGTGATGCTGTTCAGCAGTCGCGACGTTAATCATTACCAGCAGGGGCAAGGTACGCAATTACTGCAGGAAATCTCGCTGATGTTGCCGGAGCTGCTGGAGCGCTGGATTGAACGCGTATGACCGACTCACCCCTTTCTCAGGATGTGGCACGCTTTTTACGCTATCTGGGCGTTGAGCGGCAGCTTAGCCCGATCACATTGCTGAATTATCAGCGTCAGCTTGATGCCATCATTGCGTTAGCCGGAGAGACCGGTCTGCAAAGCTGGCAACAATGTGACGTTTCGATGGTACGCAGTTTTGCCGTGCGCAGCCGTCGTAAAGGGCTAGGGCCGGCGAGCCTGGCGCTGCGTCTCTCCGCATTGCGCAGTTTCTTTGACTGGCTGGTTAATCAGGGCGAGCTGAAAGCCAATCCCGCAAAAAGTGTTTCCGCGCCGAAAGCACCGCGTCATCTACCTAAAAATATCGATGTCGACGACGTTAATCGTCTGCTGGATATCGACCTCAACGATCCCCTCGCCGTGCGCGACCGGGCAATGTTAGAAGTGATGTACGGCGCAGGGCTGCGTTTGTCTGAACTGGTTGGGCTGGATATTAAACATCTCGATCTCGACACCGGCGAAGTATGGGTGATGGGGAAGGGCAGTAAAGAACGTCGCCTGCCAATTGGCCGCAATGCAGTGGCGTGGATTGAGCACTGGCTGGACCTGCGGGGGCTATTTGGCTGCGATGACGATGCGTTATTCCTGTCAAAACTGGGCAAACGCATTTCTGCGCGTAATGTACAAAAACGCTTTGCGGAATGGGGGATCAAACAGGGGCTGAACAGCCACGTACATCCCCACAAATTGCGCCACTCTTTTGCGACGCATATGCTGGAGTCGAGCGGCGATCTGCGCGGGGTACAGGAGTTATTGGGGCATGCTAATCTCTCCACTACCCAAATCTATACCCATCTTGATTTTCAACACCTGGCTTCAGTGTACGATGCGGCGCATCCACGCGCCAAACGGGGGAAATAATGCGTTTTTACCGGCCTTTGGGGCGCATTTCTGCGCTCACCTTTGACCTTGATGACACCCTTTACGATAACCGTCCCGTTATCACACGCACCGAGCAGGAAGCGCTCGCGTTTGTACAGAATTACCATCCGGCGCTGAATTCGCTGCAAAATAGCGACCTACAGCGCTTACGTCAGGCCGTTCGCGACGCCGAGCCGGAAATCTACCACGACGTTACCCAATGGCGTCACCGCGCCGTAGAGCGCGCTATGCTGGAGGCGGGATTGTCAGAAGCAGAAGCCAGAATGGGGGCGAATGCGGCGATGATGAATTTCGCCAAATGGCGTAGCCGCATTGACGTCCCGCAGGCGACGCATGACACGCTGAAGGCGCTGGCCCGCAAATGGCCGCTGGTGGCGATCACCAACGGTAACGCACAGCCAGAACTGTTCGGCCTGGGCGATTACTTTGAGTTTGTGCTGCGCGCCGGTCCCGACGGGCGATCAAAACCGTTCAGCGACATGTACGCGCTGGCGGCAGATAAACTGAAAATGCCTGTGGCTGAGATTCTGCATGTGGGCGATGACCTGACGACAGACGTGGCGGGGGCCATCCGATGCGGTATGCAGGCCTGCTGGATCAAACCGGAAAATGCCGACCTGATGCAAACCGCAGACAGCCGTTTGCTGCCGCATATCGAAATTTCACAGTTGGCATCTCTGACCTCGCTGATATAATCACCAGCAGAACTCTGTATATATACCCAGCTTTTTGGCGGATGGCGCTACGCTTATCCGCCTTACCTACTTTTACGCGGCGGTGCCAATGGACGTTTCTTACCTGCTCGACAGCCTTAATGATAAACAGCGTGAAGCGGTGGCCGCGCCACGCAGCAACATGCTGGTTTTGGCCGGCGCGGGGAGTGGTAAAACTCGCGTGCTGGTGCACCGTATCGCCTGGTTACTGACGGTAGAGAACAACTCGCCATACTCCATTATGGCGGTGACCTTTACCAACAAAGCGGCGGCGGAAATGCGCCACCGTATTGGCCAGATCATGGGAACCAGCCAGGGCGGTATGTGGGTGGGTACATTCCACGGCCTGGCGCACCGTCTGCTGCGCGCGCACCATATGGATGCGAACCTGCCGCAGGATTTCCAGATCCTCGACAGCGAAGACCAATTGCGTTTGCTCAAGCGTTTGATCAAGGCGATGAATCTTGATGAGAAGCAGTGGCCGCCGCGTCAGGCGATGTGGTTTATCAATAGTCAGAAAGACGAAGGGCTGCGCCCGCACCATCTGCAGAGCTATGGCAACCCAGTTGAGCAAACCTGGCAGAAAGTGTATCAGGCCTATCAGGAAGCGTGTGATCGCGCGGGGCTGGTGGATTTCGCCGAGCTGTTGCTGCGCGCCCATGAACTGTGGCTCAACAAGCCGCATATCCTGCAGCACTACCGCGAACGCTTTACCAATATCCTGGTGGACGAATTCCAGGATACCAACAACATTCAGTACGCCTGGATCCGCCTGCTGGCGGGCGATACCGGCAAAGTGATGATCGTTGGCGATGATGACCAGTCGATCTACGGCTGGCGCGGGGCGCAGGTGGAAAACATCCAGCGCTTCCTCACGGATTTCCCGGGCGCAGAAACCATTCGCCTGGAGCAGAACTACCGCTCGACCAACAACATCCTCAGTGCGGCCAACGCCCTGATTGAAAACAACAACGGGCGTTTGGGTAAAAAGCTGTGGACCGATGGCATCGACGGCGAACCAATCTCACTGTACTGCGCGTTCAACGAACTCGATGAAGCGCGTTTTGTGGTCAATCGTATCAAAACCTGGCAGGACAACGGCGGTGCGCTGGAACAGTGCGCCATTCTTTATCGCAGCAACGCCCAGTCGCGCGTGCTGGAAGAGGCGTTGTTACAAGCCAGCATGCCGTACCGTATCTATGGTGGGATGCGCTTCTTCGAACGCCAGGAAATCAAAGATGCGCTCTCCTACCTGCGCCTGATCGCTAACCGCAATGACGACGCCGCATTTGAACGGGTGGTGAATACGCCAACCCGCGGGATTGGCGATCGTACATTAGATGTCGTGCGTCAGACCTCCCGTGACCGCCAGCTTACGTTGTGGCAGGCCTGTCGTGAGCTGTTGCAGGAAAAAGCCCTCGCGGGTCGCGCCGCCAGCGCCTTACAGCGTTTTATGGAGCTGATCGATGCGCTGGCGCAGGAGACCGCCGATATGCCGCTGCACGTGCAGACTGACCGGGTGATTAAAGACTCCGGCCTGCGCATGATGTACGAGCAGGAAAAAGGCGAGAAGGGTCAGACGCGTATCGAAAACTTAGACGAACTGGTGACGGCAACGCGCCAGTTCAGCTACAACGAAGAAGACGAAGACTTAATGCCGCTACAGGCGTTCCTGTCTCACGCCGCGCTGGAAGCAGGCGAAGGGCAGGCGGATACCTGGCAGGATGCGGTACAACTGATGACGCTGCACTCGGCGAAAGGTCTGGAGTTCCCCCAGGTATTTATCGTGGGTATGGAAGAAGGCATGTTCCCCAGCCAGATGTCGCTGGACGAAGGTGGGCGCCTCGAAGAAGAGCGCCGCCTGGCTTACGTAGGCGTGACTCGCGCGATGCAAAAGCTGACGCTGACCTACGCCGAAACGCGTCGTCTGTACGGCAAAGAGGTTTACCACCGTCCGTCGCGCTTTATCGGCGAACTGCCGGAAGCGTGCGTTGAAGAGGTTCGCCTGCGCGCCACGGTTAGCCGCCCGGTGAGCCATCAGCGGATGGGCACGCCAATGGCGGAAAATGATACCGGCTACAAGCTCGGCCAGCGCGTGCGCCACGCTAAGTTTGGTGAGGGCACCATCGTCAATCTGGAAGGAAGCGGTGAGCACAGTCGTTTGCAGGTCGCGTTCCAGGGGCAAGGGATCAAATGGCTGGTGGCAGCCTACGCCAGACTGGAAACGGTTTGATCGGTTTGGCTTTGCCGGATGGCGACGCTGGCGCGTCTTATCCGGCCTACAGACCGGGTAACATTTTGATTTCCAGGCCGGACAAGGCGAAGCCGCCATCCTGCTATCTGTCGGTTAATATTCTGAAATCATAGATAAATAATTCCCCTCTGCTAACCTTTTTGTATAAGGGGAAATTATTACTTTTTCGCCATCTGTTGCGTGTTGACGTCAAAATTTTGCTGGCGTAACATGCGCGCACGATTACGCTAAGAGGACATTCGCCTTGGACACACCCAGTAGATACTGGCTCATTATCCTGTCATCCAGGATCAACTCCTAAGGCTATCCCTTTTTGCTGATAGCCTTCGCGGTTGTCAGCGACCTTCTGTTTTTTCCCGTCGCGCTGAGTCAGGCTGTTTAATGGTCTGAAACCCAATTTGTTTCTGTGTGCCCTCCGAACTGTCCGATAATTTTTTGCATTGGGAGTCCCGGTCATGCTGAGCGCATTTCAACTGGAAAACAATCGTTTAACTCGCCTTGAGGCAGACGAAATCGAGCACCTGGCCAGTTCGGTTTGGGTCGATTTAGTCGAGCCGGATGACGAAGAACGAAACCGTGTGCAAAAGGACTTGGGCCAGAATCTGGCTACGCGCCCTGAACTGGAAGACATCGAAGCATCTGCGCGATTTTTTGAAGACGAAGACGGTCTGCACATTCACTCCTTCTTCTTCTATGAAGATGCCGACGATCACGCGGGTAACTCAACCGTCGCATTTACCATTCGCGAAGGTCGCCTGTTTACTCTACGCGAGCGCGAGCTGCCGGCATTTCGCCTGTACCGCATGCGTGCGCGTAATCAGGCGATGGTGGATGGCAATGCCTACGAGCTGCTGCTCGACCTGTTTGAAACTAAAATTGAACAGTTGGCGGATGAGATCGAAAACATCTACAGCGACCTGGAAAAACTCAGCCGTGTGATCATGGAAGGGCGTCAGGGCGATGAATATGACGAAGCGCTTTCGACGCTGGCGGAACTGGAAGATATTGGCTGGAAGGTCCGCCTGTGTCTGATGGATACCCAGCGCGCACTGAACTTCCTGGTGCGTAAAGCGCGTTTGCCGGGGAGTCAGCTGGAACAGGCGCGCGAGATTCTGCGCGATATCGAATCCCTGCTGCCGCACAACGAATCACTGTTCCAGAAAGTTAACTTCCTGATGCAGGCGGCGATGGGCTTTATCAATATCGAGCAGAACCGCATCATCAAGATCTTCTCGGTGGTCTCTGTGGTGTTCCTGCCGCCGACGCTGGTGGCTTCCAGCTACGGGATGAACTTTGAGTTCATGCCGGAACTGCACTGGAGCTTCGGTTACCCAGGGGCGATTGTCTTTATGATGCTCGCGGGTCTGGCACCGTATCTGTACTTTAAGCGCAAGAACTGGCTGTAATGGCTGTGCCGGATGGCGGTTACGCCTTATCCGGCACTTCTTCAGCTCCGACGTACCCGTCGTTGCGTATAAATCGCATCCATCACGAAAACTGCCAGCGCCACCCAGATAAACGCAAACGTGACCATTTTATCCGCTCCCGGAACTTCACCGTAGAAAGTGACGGCCAGCAGGAACATTAGCGTGGGTCCGATATACTGGAAGAAACCCAGCGTGGACAGACGCAGGCGGGTCGCCGCGCCGGTAAAGCACAGCAGCGGAATGGTGGTCACGACACCTGCAGCAATCAGCAGCAGATTGAGTGACATGGGGTTTTGACCCATATGGCTGGTTGGGCTGTCCGCGATGCCAAACAGATAGATAGCCGCAACAGGTAAAAGCCACAGGGTTTCGATCAGCATGCCGGTTTGTGCTTCGACGGCAATCTTCTTGCGTACCAGACCATAGAAAGCAAAGCTGAACGCCAGGCCCAACGCGATGATTGGCAGCGATCCGAAGGTCCACAGCTGTACCAGTACGCCGCAGGCGGCTAACAGTACCGCCAGCCACTGCATGCGACGAAAGCGCTCGCCGAGGAAAAGCATTCCCAGCACAATATTCACCAGCGGGTTAATAAAATAGCCCAGGCTGGCTTCCAGCATATGATGATTATTGACCGCCCAAATGAACAGTAGCCAGTTTCCACCGATGAGCACTGCAGAGAGCGCCAGCAGGAAGATCTTCTTTGGCGTTTGTAGCAGCGTTTTGATGCCCGACCACTGGCGGCTGATGCTCATCAGTACCACCATAAAGAAAAATGACCAGATGACGCGGTGCGTCAGGATCTCATCCGCCGGGACATAGTAAATCAGCTTGAAGTAGGCAGGAGCGATACCCCAAATAAAATAAGCAGCAAGAGCGAGTAACACGCCCTGCCGCGTTTGTTTAGCATCCATCGGGAAAACTCATTTCAGAAATGTAACAGCAGTTTACCTTTTTTTGGGCACTTACCCCACCATATAAGTGGCGGTTGCGCTGGCAATATAAAGCTGTTCTTCGTTATGCAGTTCCACGCGCGCAACGGCGACTTTATTCCCCGCCCGCAGCAGGCTGCTGGTAGCGGTAAAGCGATTTCCTCTCCCCGGGCGCAGGTAATCAACGCGCAAATCGATTGTTCCCATACGTGACATTCGCTGACGCAGTTCGTCCTCGCTGATCGTCTCATGGCGGGTCAGCGTACTGCCAACGCACACCAGCCCGGCGGCAACGTCCAGCGCCGACGCGATCACGCCGCCATGCAGAATGCTTTGCGCCCAGTTGCCGACCATCATCGGTTGATTATTAAAGGCTAATTGCGCAAATTCTTTCTCATAGCGTTCAAGCTCCAGACCCAGCGCCCGGTTAAACGGCATGTGATAGACAAACATTTCACCCACTAACTTCAGCGCTTCCTCAGCAGTAAGTACGGCAGACATACGATCCCTACATCTCAATGGTTAATGAAATGTTGATATTATGCTTATTATTTGTTGTTTTCTACTTTAGGACGGGATAACTAACGAGGAACTCGCTAAGTATGTAGAATACTTGCCAGATAATTATACAATTCATCAATATTTTGGTTCAGGAGAACATTACCGATGCGGGCGATTCTGGGATGGTTACTACCAGCAGTCATGCTGCCGTTGACCGCGTATGCGCAGGAAGCGACAGTGAAAGAGATTCATGATGCACCGGCGGTTCGCGGCAGTATCATCGCCAACATGCTGCAGGAGCATGACAACCCTTTCACGCTTTATCCTTATGAGACCAACTATCTCATCTACACCAATACCAGCGACATGAACAAAGAGGCGATCAGCAGCTATAGCTGGTCAGAAAATGCGCGCAAAGATGAGGTTAAGTTTCAGCTAAGCCTGGCGTTTCCGCTCTGGCGCGGAATATTAGGCCCGAACTCGGTACTCGGCGGTTCCTATACCCAGAAGTCCTGGTGGCAGCTTTCGAACAGTGAAGAGTCTGCGCCGTTTCGCGAAACCAACTATGAACCGCAATTGTTCCTCGGTTTCGCCACCGACTATCGCTTTGCCGGTTGGACGCTCCGCGATGTTGAAATGGGCTATAACCATGACTCCAATGGTCGATCCGACCCCACCTCACGTAGCTGGAACCGCCTTTACACCCGGCTGATGGCTGAAAACGGTAACTGGCTGGTGGAAGTTAAGCCGTGGTACGTTATCGGCAGCACTGACGATAACCCTGATATCACCAAATATATGGGCTACTATCAGTTGAAAATGGGTTATCACCTGGGTGACGCGGTGATCAGTGTGAAAGGCCAGTACAACTGGAGTACCGGCTACGGCGGCGCAGAGCTGGGGGCCAGTTATCCCATTACCAAGCATGTGCGTCTTTATACCCAGGTCTACAGCGGCTACGGCGAATCACTGATTGACTACAACTTCAATCAGACCCGTGTTGGCGTGGGTGTAATGCTTAACGATATCTTCTGACAGGTATTGAGAGTATTTTAATCATTGCAGTTTCTCTCTCAGGCGCTGAAAATAGCGCCTGTTTTTATTTCAGGCTAATGGGGTTAATGTGGCGCAGGCGGAAGTGTTGAATCTGGAAATGGGCGCTAAACAGGTTTTGCAGGAAACCTTTGGCTACCAACAGTTTCGCCCTGGTCAGGAAGAAATCATTGATACCGTGATCGCTGGTCGCGACTGCCTGGTCGTTATGCCGACCGGTGGCGGAAAATCCCTGTGCTATCAAATTCCCGCATTATTGCTTAACGGCCTCACCGTTGTTGTTTCTCCGCTGATTTCTCTGATGAAAGATCAGGTCGATCAACTGCTTGCCAACGGCGTGGCGGCCGCGTGTCTGAACTCCACCCAAAGTCGTGAGCAGCAGCTTGAGGTGATGGCAGGCTGTCGTAGCGGGCAGATTCGCTTACTGTACATTGCGCCCGAACGCCTGATGCTGGATAACTTCCTTGAAAATCTGGCGCACTGGAACCCGGTGCTGCTGGCGGTTGATGAAGCGCACTGTATTTCGCAGTGGGGGCATGATTTCCGCCCGGAATACGCCGCGCTGGGGCAGTTGCGTCAGCGTTTCCCAACTCTGCCGTTTGTCGCGCTGACCGCGACCGCGGACGAGACAACCCGGCTGGATATTGTGCGTCTGCTGGGGCTCAACGACCCGTTAATTCAGATCAGCAGCTTTGATCGCCCGAATATTCGCTACATGTTGATGGAGAAGTTTAAGCCGCTCGATCAACTGATGCGCTACGTGCAAGAGCAGCGCGGTAAGTCCGGTATTATCTACTGTAACAGTCGCGCTAAAGTAGAAGACACCGCCGCGCGTCTGCAAAGCCGAGGCATTAGCGCCGGGGCTTATCATGCCGGGCTGGAAAACGCTGTACGTGCAGAAGTGCAGGAGAAATTCCAGCGTGATGACCTGCAAATCGTCGTAGCGACCGTGGCGTTTGGCATGGGAATCAACAAACCCAACGTACGCTTCGTGGTGCATTTCGATATTCCGCGCAACATTGAGTCCTATTACCAGGAAACCGGCCGCGCCGGGCGTGACGGCCTGCCTGCGGAAGCAATGCTGTTTTACGATCCGGCTGATATGGCATGGCTGCGCCGTTGCCTCGAAGAGAAACCCGCCGGGCAACTGCTGGATATCGAACGGCATAAGCTCAATGCGATGGGGGCGTTTGCCGAGGCGCAAACCTGTCGTCGTCTGGTGCTGTTGAACTATTTTGGCGAGGGGCGTCAGGAGCCGTGTGGTAACTGCGACATCTGTCTCGACCCGCCAAAACAGTACGACGGACTCATGGATGCGCGCAAAGCGCTGTCGACTATCTACCGTGTTAATCAACGCTTTGGTATGGGTTATGTCGTGGAGGTTCTGCGCGGAGCGAATAACCAGCGAATTCGCGAGCTGGCCCATGACAAGCTGCCTGTCTATGGCATTGGTCGTGAGCAAAGCCATGAACATTGGGTAAGCGTTATCCGCCAGCTTATTCATCTTGGGCTGGTGACGCAGAATATTGCTCATCACTCCGCGTTACAGCTAACCGAAGCCGCGCGTCCGGTACTGCGTGGTGATGTTGCGCTACAGCTTGCGGTACCGCGAATTGTGGCGCTGAAACCGCGAGCGATGCAGAAATCCTTCGGTGGCAATTACGATCGCAAACTGTTCGCCAAATTGCGGAAGCTGCGTAAAGCCATTGCTGATGAAGAGAATATCCCGCCGTATGTGGTGTTCAACGACGCCACGCTGATTGAAATGGCTGAGCAGATGCCGGTTTCACCGAGCGAAATGCTGAGCGTTAATGGCGTGGGGATGCGTAAACTTGAGCGTTTTGGCAAAGAGTTTATGGCGCTTATTCGCGCGCACGTTGATGGTGACGACGAAGAGTAGTCAGCCAGGCAAAAAAGTGCCAGGATGGTGACTCACTGAACTATTTCCCCCGCGAGTCATTTTTATGTTAACGCTATTTTTCACCGTTGCGTTGGTGCATATCGTTGCGCTGATGAGCCCTGGTCCCGACTTTTTCTTTGTTTCTCAAACAGCGGTTAGCCGTTCGCGCAAAGAAGCTATGATGGGCGTGCTGGGTATTACCTGTGGCGTCATGGTCTGGGCTGGCGTAGCGCTGCTCGGCCTACATCTGATTATCGAAAAAATGGCCTGGCTGCACACCATTATTATGGTGGGCGGGGGGCTGTATCTGTGCTGGATGGGATATCAGATGCTACGCGGCGCGTTTAAAAAACAGGATGTTGCGACTCCCACTCCGCAAGTTGAGCTGGCGCAGAGCGGACGCAGCTTTTTGAAGGGGCTGCTGACCAACCTGGCGAACCCTAAAGCCATTATCTATTTTGGCTCCGTGTTCTCATTGTTCGTTGGCGATAACGTGGGAACGGGCGCACGCTGGGGGATCTTTGCCCTGATCATCGTGGAAACGTTGGCGTGGTTTACCGTAGTCGCCAGCCTGTTTGCACTGCCGAAAATGCGTCGTGGCTATCAGCGTCTGGCGAAGTGGATTGATGGTTTTGCCGGTGCGCTGTTTGCGGGCTTCGGTATCCACCTGATTATTTCGCGTTAAGTTCCTTCCGGGCCGGATAAGCGCAAGCGCCTCCGGCGCCTTCATCAGGCATGCCGTGCCGAGGCTAACAAGGCGCCTATCAGCATAAACAGCGAGCCAAACACTTTGTTTAACGCTTTCATTTGCTTTGGCCCTTTAATCCAGCCAGCAATGCGCGTGGCCAGCGTCGCGTAACCGATCATCACAATGATATCGACCACGATGGTCGTGACGCCAAGCACCACGTACTGCATTAACTGCGGTTCCTGCGGCAGGATAAACTGCGGGAACAGGGCTGCAAGGAAAACGATACTCTTGGGATTGGTCAGATTAACAAAGACTGCGCGTTTGAACAGGCGGCTGCGCGATTGCGTATTCGCCATGGTGTTCAGATCGATAGCACCCGCCGCCCGCCATTGCTGAATACCCAGCCAAATCAGATAGGCCGCCCCTGCCCACTTCAGTACCTCAAATGCGATCACCGAACGTGAAAATAGCGTTCCCAGTCCTACGCCAACCAGAACGATATGAATGCCAAGTCCGGTCTGTAAACCAGCAATCGACGCGCTGGCGCCGCGATAACCGTGACTGATGGCGGTGGTCATGGTGTTGATTGCGCCAGAGCCTGGAGACAAGCTCAAAATAATAGAGGTCAACAGGTAGGCGAACCACCATTCAAAGGTCATGAGAAACTCCCGGATTGTCTATTTTTATGCCACAATACGCTACTGCCGTTAGGTTGTGTCAGCGACGGCGAAAAAAACGATTTTACTTGGTCAGCGAGGCTGGATACCCGATGTTTCAGCAGCAAAAAGACTGGGAAACAAGAGAAAACGCGTTTGCTGCTTTTTCCATGGGGCCACTGACAGATTTCTGGCGTCAGCGGGAAGAAGCGGAATTTACGGGCGTGGATGATATCCCCGTCCATTTTGTGCGTTTTCACGCAGAAAAAAACGATCGCGTCATCGTCGTCTGTCCTGGACGCATTGAAAGCTACGTGAAATACGCTGAACTGGCGTATGACCTGTTTCATTCTGGTTTTGACGTCCTCATTATCGATCACCGTGGCCAGGGGCGTTCCGGGCGTATGCTTTCGGACCCGCATCGCGGTCATGTCGATAACTTTAATGACTATGTCGACGATTTAACCGCCTTCTGGCAGCAGGAAGTGCTACCCGGTCCGTGGAGAAAGCGCTATATACTGGCGCATTCAATGGGCGGTGCGATTGCCACGTTATTCTTGCAGCGCCACCCGAATCAGTGTGATGCCATCGCGCTTTGCGCGCCGATGTTTGGTATTGTGATGCGCTTTCCCGACTGGATGGTACGCCACATTCTGGACTGGGCTGAAGGGCATCCGCGGATCCGCGAAGGTTATGCGATGGGTACCGGGCGCTGGCGGGCGCTGCCATTCGGTATGAATGCGTTAACCCATAGTCGACAGCGCTATCGGCGCAATCTACGCTTCTATGCGGATGAGCCGCGGCTGCGCGTTGGCGGCCCCACCTACCACTGGGTACGTGAAGGTATTCTGGCAGGCGAACAGGTTCTGGCTGGAGCAGGAGACGACGCGACGCCGACGCTGCTGATTCAGGCCGAAGAAGAGCGTGTGGTAGATAACCGCATGCACGATCGTTTTTGTGAACTCCGCGCCGCAGCGGGCCATCCCGTAGAAGGGGGGCAGCCGCTGGTCATCAAAGGCGCGTACCATGAGATCCTTTTTGAAAAGGACGCAATGCGCTCAGTCGCGCTTAACGCTATTGTCGAATTTTTCGACAAGCATAACTCATCCAGCGGAACCCGCTTTGCCTAGAGGTTGAATTTTCTTATGTATCAGGTTGTTGCGTCTGATTTAGACGGTACGCTGCTTTCTCCCGACCATACTCTGTCCCCTTATGCCAAAGAGACGCTGAAGTTATTGACCGCTCGTGGCGTTAACTTTGTGTTTGCGACTGGCCGTCATCATGTTGATGTGGGGCAAATTCGCGATAACCTCGGCATTAAAACCTACATGATCACGTCCAACGGCGCGCGTGTGCATGATTCTGACGGAAATCTGGTGTTTTCGCATAACCTGGATCGCGACATTGCCAGCGACCTGTTTGGCGTAGTGAATGCAAACCCGGACATCGTTACCAACGTTTATCGTGATGATGAGTGGTTTATGAACCGCCATCGCCCGGACGAAATGCGCTTCTTCAAAGAAGCAGTGTTTAACTATTCACTGTTTGAACCTGCGCTACTGGAGCCGGAAGGCGTGAGTAAAGTGTTTTTCACCACCGATTCTCACGAAAGGCTGCTGCCGCTGGAGCAGGCGATTAACGCCCGCTGGGGCGACCGCGTGAACGTCAGTTTCTCTACGCTTACCTGCCTGGAAGTCATGGCTGGCGGCGTATCGAAAGGTCATGCGCTGGAAGCGGTGGCGAAAGCGATGGGCTACAGCCTGAAAGATTGCATCGCTTTTGGCGACGGAATGAACGATGCGGAAATGCTCTCCATGGCAGGTAAAGGCTGCATTATGGGCAATGCTCACCAGCGCCTGAAGGATCTGCATCCGGAACTGGAAGTCATTGGTCTTAATGCCGACGATGCCGTGCCGCATTATCTGCGTGAGCTGTTTTTGCAGTAATGTTTTTGTTTGTTAGTTGACCAGATGTCAACTTAAAACTTCGCTACAATGGGCGTACCTTTTGTTAAGAGACATCCATTGTGGCGTTACTCATCATTACCACAATTCTGTGGGCCTTTTCCTTTAGCCTGTTTGGCGAGTACCTTGCCGGTCATGTCGATAGCTATTTTGCGGTGCTGGTGCGCGTTGGGCTGGCGGCGCTGGTGTTCCTGCCATTTTTACGTACCCGTGGGCATAGCGTAAAAACCATCGCGCTGTATATGCTGGTGGGCGCCATGCAGCTTGGCATTATGTATATGCTGAGTTTTCACGCCTATCTGTACCTGACGGTTTCAGAACTGCTGCTCTTTACCGTGCTGACGCCGCTCTACATTACGCTGATTTATGACCTGATGAGCGGACGTCGTCTGCGCTGGAGCTACGCCTTCAGTGTGTTGCTGGCGGTGATTGGTGCGGGGATCATTCGTTACGATCAGGTGACCAGCCACTTCTGGACCGGCCTGCTGCTGGTGCAGTTGTCCAATATCAGCTTTGCTATTGGCATGGTGGGCTACAAGCGTCTGATGGAAACGCGGCCAATGCCGCAGCACAACGCCTTTGCCTGGTTTTACATGGGGGCCTTTATGGTGGCGGTCGTTGCCTGGTTCATGCTGGGGAATGCGCAGAAAATGCCTGCAACCACGCTACAGTGGGGAATTCTGGTCTTTCTTGGCGTGGCAGCGTCCGGCATTGGTTACTTTATGTGGAACTACGGCGCGACCCAGGTGGATGCGGGGACGCTGGGCATCATGAACAATATGCATGTGCCGGCCGGGCTGCTGGTTAACCTGGCTATCTGGCATCAACAGCCTCACTGGCCAAGCTTCATTATTGGTGCGGCTGTGATAGTGGCTTCACTGTGGGTACATCGAAAGTGGGTCGTTCCGCACTCCGTACAAACGGCAGGTGATCGCAGGCGTGATTCCGCGCTGAGCGAATAAACGCTTCCGTGACCGGCTGTCGCTGCTCGCCATCGCGCACGGCGGCGTACAGCCGGCTCCACAATCCATCACCCAGGGTTTTGGTCACCACCAGGCCCTGGCGTTCAAAACTCTCCACCACCCAGTGCGGTAAAGCTGCAATACCCATTCTGGCTGCAACCATCTGAATCAGCAGCAGGGTGTTATCCACGCTCTTCAGCGACGGACTAACGCCCGCAGGCTGCAAGAAATGCCGCCAGACATCCAGTCGACTCCGTTGCACCGGGTAAATAAGCAGCGTCTCACTGGCTAAATCCTCCGGCGTGATCTGCGTCTTGCTGGCCAGCGGATGGTCCGGCGCCAGTACCAGGCGGACTTCAAAATCAAACATCGGCGAGTAGTGCAGTCCGCTACGCGGCAGAATGTCGGATGTTAGCACCAGATCCAGCTCATCCTGTTGTAGCGCTGGTTGCGGATCGAACGTCACGCCGGATTTAAAGTCCATCTCCACCTGCGGCCAGTTGGCACGAAAATTCTCCAGCGCGGGCGTCAGCCATTGAATACAGCTATGGCATTCAATAGCGATCCGCAGCCGGGTTTGCTGCGGTTCGTTGCAGGCCTGCAGCGCACGACCAATTTGCGGCAACACCTGATTTGCTAACTGCAGCAAAATTTCGCCTTGCGGCGTAAAGCGCAGAGGCTGGCTTTTACGGATAAAAAGTCGAAAGCCAAGGCGCTGTTCCAGATCGCTGAACTGGTGAGAGAGGGCGGATTGGGTCTGATGCAACGTCGCCGCTGCGGCCGCCAGCGAACCACTATTCCGCAACGCCTGGAGCGTTTTCAGGTGTTTAATCTCGATCATGAAAGTCCTTCACTTCGGCATGAACAAATTGCGCTTGAGGAATATACAGTAACTGTCAATTATGGATGTGTAAACATCTGGATGGCTAAAATCCTTCGTCTTTTAAATTTATGGTGCGTTGGCTGTGTTTTTCCACCCCGGTCACTTACTTCAGTAAGCTCCTGGGATGAATAAAGTTGCCACCTTCCCTAAATTAAAAATCAATAGGATTTACATATAATTAGAGGAAGAAAAATGACAATACTTAATCACACCCTCGGTTTCCCTCGCGTTGGCCTGCGTCGCGAGCTGAAAAAAGCGCAAGAAAGCTACTGGGCGGGAAATTCTTCCCGTGAAGATTTGCTAACCGTTGGCCGCGAGCTGCGTGCCCGTCACTGGGATCAGCAGAAGCAGGCGGGCGTTGACCTGCTGCCGGTGGGCGATTTTGCCTGGTACGATCACGTGCTGACCACCAGCCTGCTGCTCGGCAACGTTCCGGCTCGTCATCAAAATAAAGACGGCTCGGTCGATATCGATACCTTATTCCGCATTGGCCGTGGCCGCGCACCAACCGGGGAGCCCGCGGCGGCGGCAGAAATGACCAAATGGTTTAACACCAACTATCACTACATGGTGCCAGAGTTCACCAAAGGTCAGCAGTTCAAACTGACCTGGACCCAACTGTTGGATGAAGTGGATGAAGCGTTGGCGCTCGGTCACAAGGTGAAACCTGTGCTGCTGGGACCGGTAACTTACCTGTGGCTGGGGAAAGTGAAGGGCGAACAGTTTGACCGCCTGAGCCTGTTGAACGATATTCTGCCGGTTTACCAGCAGGTGCTGGCTGAGCTGGCGAAACGCGGTATTGAGTGGGTGCAGATTGATGAACCGGCTCTGGTGCTGGAGCTGCCTCAGGTTTGGCTGAACGCCTTCAAACCGACGTATGATGTGCTGACGGGTCAGGTGAAGCTGCTACTGACCACCTACTTCGAAGGCGTAACGCCAAACCTGGATACCATTACCGCGCTGCCGGTGCAGGGGCTGCACGTTGACTTCGTGCACGGTAAAGATGATGTGGCCGAGCTGCACAAGCGTCTGCCTGCCGACTGGTTGCTGTCAGCGGGGCTGGTGAACGGTCGCAACGTCTGGCGTGCCGATCTCAGCGAAAAATACGCGCAAATTAAAGATATCGTCGGGAAACGTGACCTGTGGGTAGCTTCTTCCTGCTCCTTGCTGCACAGCCCAATCGATCTCAGCGTGGAAACCCGCCTTGATGCAGAAGTGAAGAGCTGGTTTGCCTTCGCCCTACAAAAATGCGGCGAGCTGGCGCTGCTGCGTGATGCGTTGAACAGCGGTGATACGGCGGCAATTGTGGCGTGGAGCGCACCGATCCAGGCTCGTCGTCACTCTACCCGCGTACACAACGCCGCAGTGGAAAAACGTCTGGCGGCGATCACCGCTCAGGACAGCCAACGTGCCAACGCTTACCCGGTTCGCGCCGAAGCGCAGCGTGCCCGCTTTAATCTGCCGGCATGGCCGACTACCACTATCGGTTCATTCCCGCAAACCACGGAAATTCGCGGCCTGCGTCTGGACTTCAAAAAGGGCAACCTGGATGCAAGTAACTACCGCACCGGTATCGCGGAACATATCAAACAGGCGATTGTTGAACAGGAACGTCTGGGGCTCGACGTGCTGGTGCACGGTGAAGCCGAACGTAACGACATGGTGGAATATTTTGGCGAGCACCTGGACGGATTCGTCTTTACCCAGAATGGTTGGGTGCAGAGCTACGGCTCTCGCTGCGTGAAACCACCGGTGGTTATTGGCGATGTCAGCCGCCCGGAAGCGATCACCGTGGAGTGGGCGAAGTATGCCCAGTCGCTGACCGACAAACCGGTAAAAGGCATGTTGACCGGTCCGGTGACCATTCTCTGCTGGTCATTCCCGCGTGAAGACGTGACGCGTGAAACCATCGCTAAGCAGATTGCGCTGGCGCTGCGTGATGAGGTAGCGGATCTGGAAGCGGCGGGTATTGGCATCATCCAGATTGACGAACCGGCACTGCGCGAAGGTCTGCCACTGCGCCGCAGCGACTGGGCGGCGTATCTGGAGTGGGGCGTGGAAGTCTTCCGCATCAACGCGGCGGTGGCGAAGGATGAAACCCAGATCCACACCCACATGTGTTACTGCGAGTTCAACGACATCATGGACTCCATTGCGGCGCTGGACGCGGACGTGATCACCATTGAGACTTCACGCTCTGATATGGAGCTGCTGGAGTCGTTTGAAGAGTTCGACTATCCGAACGAAATCGGGCCGGGCGTATACGATATTCACTCGCCGAACGTCCCGAGCGTGGAGTGGATTGAAGCCCTGCTGAAGAAAGCCGAGCAGCGTATTCCGGCCGAGCGTCTGTGGGTGAACCCGGACTGCGGCCTGAAAACGCGCGGTTGGCCGGAAACCCGCGCCGCGCTGGCGAACATGGTCAAAGCCGCGCAGAACCTGCGTCAGGCGTAATTCAGTGCCGGTGGCCGGGAAGCGCAAGCGCTTACCCGGCTTACAGGAAATAGCAAGAGTTGTAGGCCCGGTAAGGTGTAGTCGCCGCCGGGCAATTACCGTTTATTTCTTCCCGCCGTATTGTGTGAACCACTCCAGCATTCTCAGCCAGCCATCTTTCGCGGACTCTTCGTGATAGCTCGGACGATAATCGGCGTTAAACGCATGTCCGGCATCGGGATAGACCACGATTTCCGCTTTTGCATTGGCGGCACGCAGCGCCTGACGCATTGTTTCAACGGTATCTTGCGGAATACTGGTGTCCTGGCCGCCATAAAGTCCCAGAACGGGGGCGTTAAGATCGGTCGCGATATCAACAGGATGTTTCGGTGAGTTGAGGGTTTTATCGCCCACCAGTTTGCCATACCACGCTACCGCCGCTTTTAACTGCGGATTATGAGCTGCATACAGCCAGGTGATGCGTCCACCCCAGCAAAATCCGGTGATCATCAACTGGTGGGCATCTCCTCCGTTACGAGAAGCCCAACTGGCGACGTGATCCAGATCGGCCAATACCTGAGAGTCAGGCACTTTGGCGACAAGGCTGCTGAGCAACGTAGGGATATCGGCAAAGTCATTGGGATCGCCTTCACGAAAATAGAGCTCTGGTGCGATAGCCAGATACCCTTCCAGAGCCAGACGGCGGCAAACGTCACGAATGTGTTCATGAATGCCAAAAATCTCCTGCACGACAATGACCACAGGCAGCGGGCCATCGGACTGTTTTGGTCGTGCGTGATACGCTGGCATATCATCGCCTTGTGAAGGTATGGACGTTACACCGGCGATAATGGCGTTATCCGGAGTGTGAACCGTGGTAGACGTCGGTGGAGATACAGCAGGTGCAAAGCCAGATTGTCGTGTTGTCATGGTATTCTCCGTACCCTTAAATATTCAGCCAAAAAGCGCATTGTTAACTATAGACACATGCAACGAACCACATTGCCTTAAACGGTCTATCTTTTGTGCAGGGCTTCCTTACATCGCATCATTTATGTGATTCAAGTCACTATTTTATGGTAATGGAATGCAATTGATTTACATCATAGTGATGGCTGTCACGAAAATATGTTCATGCCTTCGGTAAAGTGTGTTTTTGCTTCTTCTGACAAAACCGATTCACAGAGGAGTTTTTATGTCTAAGTCTGATGTTTTTCATCTCGGCCTCACTAAGAACGATTTACAAGGGGCTCAGCTCGCTATCGTCCCTGGCGACCCGGAGCGTGTGGAAAAGATCGCCGCGCTGATGGATAAGCCGGTTAAGCTGGCATCTCATCGCGAGTTCACTACCTGGCGTGCTGAGCTGGATGGTAAAGCCGTGATCGTGTGCTCTACCGGTATCGGCGGTCCGTCAACCTCTATTGCCGTAGAAGAACTGGCACAGCTGGGCATTCGTACCTTCCTGCGTATCGGTACGACTGGCGCCATCCAGCCACATATCAACGTAGGAGATGTACTGGTCACCACGGCGTCTGTCCGTCTGGACGGTGCAAGTCTGCACTTCGCGCCAATGGAATTCCCGGCCGTCGCGGACTTCGAGTGCACCACCGCGCTGGTGGAAGCGGCGAAATCTATCGGCGCCACCACCCACGTAGGCGTTACCGCGTCTTCTGATACCTTCTATCCGGGCCAGGAGCGTTATGACACCTTCTCTGGTCGCGTAGTGAGCCGTTTCAAAGGCTCAATGGAAGAGTGGCAGTCTATGGGCGTCATGAACTACGAAATGGAATCTGCTACGCTGCTCACCATGTGCGCAAGCCAGGGTCTGCGTGCCGGTATGGTCGCGGGTGTTATCGTGAACCGTACTCAGCAAGAGATCCCTAATGCGGAAACGATGAAACAAACAGAAAGCCACGCGGTGAAAATCGTGGTGGAAGCTGCGCGTCGTTTACTGTAATTCTCCCGTCTATTCAAAAAGGCCGACGCGTTCGGCCTTTTTATTTTGCGTAGTGCCTCGCAGGAAATTCCTTTTAAACTGGACGTTTATACAGCACAATTCTATTTTGTGCGGGTAAGTCGTTGCTGTAAGGGGGCGTTGTGGATATTTCAATTATGATGAGTGCCGTGCTGGCGTTAGCCGCAGGGCTGCTGGTGGGATGGCTGGCAACAAAAGCGCATGCCGATCGGATCCGTGCCGACCTCATCGAAGAACGACGCGAACTGGATATTGCGCTAAGCGCCGCCCGCCAGCAGCTCTCACAGGAAGCCCACTGGCGTGACGAGTGCGAACTACTCAATAACGAATTGCGCAGTCTGCACAGCATCAACACCTCTCTGGAAGCCGATCTTCGAGAAGTCACTACCCGACTGGAAGCGACGCAGCAGCATGCGGAAGATAAAATCCGCCAGATGATCAACAGCGAACAGCGTCTGAGCGAACAGTTTGAAAATCTGGCGAACCGTATTTTCGAGCACAGCAACCGTCGTGTAGACGAGCAAAATCGCCAAAGCCTGAACAGCCTGCTTACACCGCTTCGCGAACAACTGGACGGTTTTCGACGCCAGGTTCAGGATAGCTTTGGTAAAGAGGCGCAAGAACGCCATACTCTGGCGCACGAAATTCGTAATCTGCAGCAACTGAACGCGCAGATGGCGCAGGAAGCGGTAAACCTGACGCGGGCATTAAAAGGCGATAACAAAACGCAGGGCAACTGGGGCGAGGTCGTACTCACCCGGGTGCTTGAGGCTTCCGGTCTGCGCGAAGGCTATGAATACGAAACCCAGGTCAGCATTGAGAACGATGCCCGTTCGCGGATGCAGCCAGATGTTATCGTCCGGTTACCGCAGGGCAAAGATGTGGTGATCGACGCGAAAATGACGCTGGTCGCCTATGAACGCTATTTTAATGCTGAAGATGAATACACCCGCGAGAGCGCGTTGCAGGAGCACATCGCCTCGGTACGAAACCATATCCGTCTGCTGGGGCGCAAAGACTATCAGCAGCTTCCTGGGCTGCGCACACTTGACTATGTGCTGATGTTTATCCCCGTTGAGCCTGCTTTTTTACTGGCGCTCGATAGACAGCCTGAACTGATTACCGAAGCCCTTAAAAATAACATTATGCTGGTTAGCCCTACCACGTTGTTGGTGGCATTGCGCACGATTGCCAACTTGTGGCGCTACGAGCATCAGAGTCGTAATGCGCAACAGATTGCCGATCGGGCCAGCAAACTTTATGACAAGATGCGGTTGTTTGTGGATGATATGTCGGCAATTGGCCAAAGCCTGGATAAAGCTCAGGATAACTACCGACAGGCGATGAAAAAACTCTCTTCAGGCCGTGGAAACGTCCTGTCGCAGGCAGAAGCGTTTCGCAGTTTAGGCGTGGAAATTAAGCGCGAGATTAATCCTGAACTGGCTGAACAAGCCACTACGCAGGATGAAGAGTACCGCTTGCGTTCGGTCCCTGAAACGCAGCAGGATGAACCTTACCCTGATGATGAAGCGGTAAACCAGCAATCAAACTAGTCCGTTTGGGGTAGTTGAACCGGGCAGAAGGGTAGGGCAAATTGGCCCAATCTGTTACACTTCTTGAACATTTTTTGGATGAGCAGGCACTGAGATGGTGGATAATTCACAAGAAACGACGCACTTTGGCTTTCAGACCGTCGCTAAAGAGCAGAAAGCTGACATGGTGGCCCACGTTTTTCATTCTGTGGCGTCTAAATATGACGTTATGAATGACTTAATGTCATTTGGCATTCATCGTTTGTGGAAGCGCTTCACCATTGACTGCAGTGGCGTGCGTCGCGGGCAAACCGTTCTCGATTTAGCGGGCGGTACGGGCGATCTGACGGCGAAATTCTCTCGCATGGTAGGCGAAACTGGCAAAGTTGTGCTGGCGGATATCAACGACTCAATGCTCAAAATGGGTCGCGAAAAGCTGCGTAATATCGGCGTCGTGGGTAACGTTGAGTACGTTCAGGCGAATGCGGAAGCATTACCTTTCCCAGACAACACGTTTGACTGCATCACCATCTCTTTCGGTCTGCGCAACGTAACGGATAAAGACAAAGCATTACGATCTATGTATCGCGTGTTGAAGCCGGGCGGACGTCTACTGGTGCTGGAGTTCTCCAAGCCGATTATCGAACCGCTGAGCAAAGCCTACGACGCATACTCTTTCCACGTTTTGCCGCGCATTGGTTCTATGGTGGCAAGCGATGCAGACAGTTATCGCTATTTGGCGGAGTCCATCCGCATGCATCCCGATCAGGACACCTTAAAAGCAATGATGCAAGATGCCGGGTTCGAAAGCGTTGATTACTACAACCTGACGGCAGGTGTCGTTGCGCTGCATCGTGGTTACAAGTTCTGACAGGAGATTGGGGATGCCTTTAAAACCCTTAGTGACCGCCGGCGTTGAAAATTTGCTTAACACCTTTCTGTATCGTTCTCCTGCGCTCAAGTCAGCCAGAACGCGTTTACAGGGCAAAGTGCTGCGTGTTGAGCTCAAAGGATTTTCAACACCGTTAGTGCTGGTTTTTAGTGAGCGCCAGGTCGATGTGCTGGGGGCATGGGAAGGCGAAGCCGATTGCACCGTAATCACACATGCCAGCGTGTTACCGAAATTACGCGACCGGCAGCAACTCACCACGCTTATCCGCAGTGGTGAGCTGGAGGTTCAGGGCGATATCCAGGTAGTACAGAATTTTGTCGCGTTGGCCGATCTGGCGGAGTTTGATCCCGCAGAACTGTTAGCACCTTATACCGGCGATATCGTCGCGGAAGGGGTCAGCAAAGTTTTGCGTGGTGGAGCGAAGTTCCTGTGCCACAACATTCAACGCCAGCAGCGCTATGTTGCCGAAGCGATCACCGAAGAGTGGCGTATGGCTCCAGGTCCGCTTGAGGTTGCATGGTTTGCAGAAGAAACGGCAGCCGTTGAGCGTGCGGTCGAATCTCTGGCCAAACGGCTGGAAAAACTGGAGGCCAAATGACGCCAGGTGAAGTACGGCGCCTTTATTTCATCATTCGCACTTTTTTAAGCTACGGTCTTGATGAACTCATCCCCAAAATGCGTATCACGCTGCCGCTCCGGTTGTGGCGTTACACGCTGTTCTGGATGCCCAACCGACATAAAGACAAACCGCTGGGAGAACGGCTGAGACTGGCTTTACAGGAGCTCGGCCCGGTGTGGATTAAGTTCGGGCAAATGCTCTCTACCCGCCGTGATCTTTTCCCGCCGCACATCGCCGATCAGCTAGCGCTATTGCAGGATCGGGTAGCCCCATTCGATGGGCAAAGAGCGAAAGAACAAATCGAAGAGGCGATGGGTGGGCTGCCCGTCGAGGAATGGTTTGATGATTTTGAGATCACACCGCTGGCATCCGCGTCTATTGCTCAGGTTCACACCGCGCGACTGAAATCGAATGGGAAAGAGGTGGTGATCAAAGTTATCCGCCCGGACATACTGCCGGTAATTAAAGCGGATTTGAAACTGATCTACCGCCTTGCTCGCTGGGTACCTCGCCTGATGCCAGACGGCCGCCGCCTGCGACCAACAGAAGTGGTCCGTGAATATGAAAAAACGTTGATTGATGAGCTGAATCTGCTGCGCGAGTCGGCGAACGCGATTCAGCTGCGACGTAATTTTGAAGACAGCCCAATGCTGTACATCCCGGAAGTGTACTCTGACTATTGCAGTCAGAACATGATGGTGATGGAGCGCATCTACGGTATTCCCGTTTCAGATGTCACCTCGCTTGAGAAGAACGGCACCAATATGAAGCTGCTGGCTGAACGGGGTGTTCAGGTCTTCTTTACTCAGGTATTCCGCGACAGCTTTTTCCATGCGGATATGCACCCTGGGAACATTTTCGTGAGTTATGAGCATCCCGAAAACCCGAAATACATTGGTATTGATTGTGGGATTGTGGGTTCTTTAAACAAAGAAGATAAGCGTTATCTGGCTGAAAACTTCATCGCGTTTTTTAACCGCGACTACCGCAAAGTTGCTGAACTGCATGTGGATTCTGGCTGGGTTCCGCCGGATACCAACGTAGAAGAGTTTGAATTCGCCATTCGTACCGTGTGCGAGCCGATTTTCGAAAAACCGCTGGCAGAGATTTCCTTTGGTCATGTGCTGTTAAATCTGTTCAACACAGCGCGCCGATTCAATATGGAAGTTCAGCCTCAACTGGTATTGCTACAGAAGACGCTGCTGTACGTTGAAGGTGTCGGACGTCAGCTCTACCCGCAGTTAGATTTGTGGAAAACGGCCAAGCCTTTCCTCGAATCCTGGATCAAAGATCAGGTCGGTATTCCGGCGCTTGTTAGAGCATTTAAAGAAAAAGCACCGTTCTGGGTCGAAAAAATGCCAGAAATACCTGAACTGGTGTATGACAGTTTGCGCCAGGGCAAATATTTACAGCACAGTGTTGATAAGATTGCCCGCGAGCTTCACGCGAATCATGTACGTCAGGGACAATCCCGTTATTTATTGGGCATTGGTGCAACATTGTTGCTCAGTGGAACATTCCTGCTGGTAAGCCGTCCTGAGTGGGGGCTTATGCCGGGCTGGTTAATGGCCGGCGGCGTCTTAGCCTGGTTGATCGGCTGGCGCAAAATGCGCTGAATTTTTCATCGCCCTAGGCAGGTCGTGTAACGTATACTACGGCCTTATTAATTCATCATCTATGACAGAGGAACATGTATGGGTGGTATCAGTATTTGGCAGTTGTTGATCATTGCCGTCATCGTTGTACTGCTATTTGGCACCAAGAAACTCGGCTCCATCGGTTCCGATCTTGGCGCGTCGATTAAAGGCTTCAAAAAAGCAATGGGTGATGATGAGCCAAAGCAAGATAAAACCAGCCAGGACGCTGATTTTACTGCTAAATCCATTACCGATAAGCAGGGCGAAGTGAAAAAAGAAGACGCCAAAAGCCAAGATAAAGAGCAGGTATAATCCGTGTTTGATATCGGTTTTAGCGAACTGTTATTGGTGTTCGTGATCGGCCTCATCGTCCTGGGGCCGCAACGTTTACCTGTAGCGGTAAAAACGGTTGCTGGTTGGGTTCGTGCTTTGCGTTCCCTGGCAACTACTGTTCAGAATGAACTGACCCAGGAGCTTAAGCTTCAGGAGTTTCAGGACAGCCTGAAGAAAGTAGAGAAAGCGAGCCTGACAAATCTGACCCCGGAGTTGAAAGCCTCAATGGATGAGCTGCGTGAAGCGGCAGAGTCGATGAAGCGTTCTTACAGTGTGCACGATCCTGAGAAAGAGAGCGATGAAGCGCACACTATTCATAATCCGGTGGTGAAAGAAGCTGAAGCGCAGCGAGAAGGGGTCACCCCTGCTGCCGCTGAAAACCAGGCCAGTTCGCCGGAGCAAAAACCGGAATCCACGGGTGCTAAAACGCCAGAGCCAACGGAAAACACTTCCGCTACGTTAATGGATGCAGAAAAGAAAGCTGTCGCACCTGTTGCCGAATCCTCCCCCTCGTCGAGTGATAAACCGTAAACATGGCTGTAGAAGATACCCAACCGCTCATCACGCATCTTATTGAGCTGCGTAAGCGACTCCTGAACTGCATCATTGCGGTAATCGTGATCTTTCTGGCGTTGGTTTACTTTGCCAACGACATTTACCATATGGTCGCGGCGCCGTTGATTAAACAGATGCCGCAGGGTGCAACGATGATCGCCACCGATGTGGCTTCGCCGTTCTTTACCCCAATCAAGTTGACCTTCATGGTATCGCTGATCCTGTCAGCGCCAGTGATCCTCTACCAGGTGTGGGCATTTATTGCGCCAGCGTTGTATAAACATGAACGCCGTCTGGTTGTTCCGCTGCTGGTCTCCAGTTCGTTGTTGTTCTACATCGGCATGGCATTCGCCTATTTTGTTGTCTTCCCGTTAGCGTTTGGTTTTCTGGCCAACACGGCTCCGCAAGGCGTGCAGGTATCAACGGACATTGCCAGCTATCTCAGCTTTGTAATGGCGCTATTTATGGCTTTCGGTGTCTCTTTTGAGGTGCCTGTCGCCATCGTGCTGCTATGCTGGATGGGCATTACGACGCCAGATGATTTACGCAAAAAACGTCCTTATGTTGTGGTGGGAGCCTTTGTCGTTGGGATGCTACTGACCCCGCCAGATGTCTTCTCGCAAACGTTGTTGGCGATACCGATGTACTGCCTGTTCGAGGTGGGTGTTTTCTTCTCTCGTTTCTATGTCGGTAAGCGACGTACGCGGGATGAGGACAACGAGGCTGAAGAAGCAAAAGAAGCCGAAGCCACCGAGAAAACTGAAGAATAAATTCAACCGCCCGTCAGGGCGGTTGTCATATGGGAGGAAGCATGTTTGATATTGGCGTTAATTTAACCAGTTCACAATTTGCGAAAGACCGGGATGAGGTCGTGGCGCGCGCCTTTGCTGCGGGCGTAAACGGTATGCTTCTGACCGGAACAAACCTTCACGAAAGCCAGCAGGCGTTAAAGCTGGCGCAGCATTATCCGCATTGCTGGTCCACGGCTGGCGTGCACCCGCATGACAGCAGCCAATGGCAATCCTCAACGGAAGACGAGATTATCACGCTGGCAAACCAGTCGAAGGTAGTCGCTATTGGTGAGTGCGGCCTGGATTTCAATCGCAATTTCTCCACGCCGCAGGAGCAGGAACGTGCTTTTGAAGCGCAACTGCGCATTGCTGCTGAACTGCAGATGCCGATTTTCATGCATTGTCGGGATGCGCATGCGCGTTTTCTGACGTTGCTGGAGCCGTGGCTGGACAGCCTCCCAGGCGCGGTGCTGCACTGTTTCACTGGTTCGCGCCAGGAGATGCAGGACTGCGTGGACCGAGGGCTTTATATCGGTATCACCGGGTGGGTCTGTGATGAACGCCGGGGGATGGAACTGCGGGAGCTGCTGCCGTTTATTCCGGTGGAAAGACTGCTGATAGAAACCGATGCACCTTATCTACTCCCTCGCGACTTAACGTCTAAACCGACGTCACGTCGCAATGAACCGGCGCACCTGCCGCATATTCTTGAGCGAATTGCTCACTGGCGTGGGGAAGATCCTCAATGGCTGTCAGCAACCATTGATGCCAACGTCAGAACGCTGTTCGAAGTGACCTTCTAAACGGCTTATATCTTTCGAAAACCGGTATTTTTCACGCTCTGCTTAATCTCTTTATTCAAGAGGTTAAGCAGCAGCATGGAACGCGCTTCGCCATCCGGTTCGGTGAAGATCGCTTTCAGTCCCTCAAACGCCCCTTCAGTAATAATCACGCTGTCCCCTGGCTGAGGGGTTTGCGGGTCAACAATACCTTCAGGCTTGTAGATAGAAAGCTGGTGAATTACGGGGGATGGGACGGTCGCAGGCGTCGCTCCAAAACGAACGAAATGGCTGACACCACGCGTGGCGTTGATCGTGGTGGTGTGGATCACTTCCGGGTCGAACTCGACAAACATGTAATTAGGGAATAGTGGTTCACAGACTGTGGTACGTTTACCGCGCACCATTTTTTCCAGGGTGATCATAGGCGTCAGGCAGTTCACCGCCTGTCTTTCCAGGTGTTCCTGGGCTCGCTGAAGTTGCCCACGTTTGCAGTACAGTAAATACCAGGATTGCATAATAACTCTTATTCGCTTGTTCTGAGCGCTAGCATAGCAAAAGCCATGAGTTAAGTTAATTATACCCGCCTCAAAGCAGGCTGAAACCCAACGGGTATATACTCCCAGGGCTTATATGTATCGCCAGAGTTCACGCTAATTTAACAAAAATACAGCATCACAATGATGAACGCCGTATAATGAAGCGCTTACGAAGAGGCCACAATGGACGCCATGAAATATCACGATTTACGCGACTTCCTGACGCTGCTTGAACAGCAGGGCGAGCTCAAACGCATTTCGCTTGAGGTGGATCCCCACCTGGAAATTACTGAAATTGCCGATCGCACTCTGCGTGCTGGCGGGCCTGCGTTACTGTTTGAGAATCCTAAAGGCTATTCAATGCCGGTGCTGTGTAACCTGTTTGGCACACCGAAGCGTGTTGCGATGGGGATGGGGCAGGAAGATGTCTCGGCACTACGGGAAGTCGGTAAACTGTTGGCGTTTTTGAAAGAGCCGGAGCCACCGAAAGGATTCCGCGATCTGTTTGATAAGCTGCCGCAGTTTAAGCAGGTGCTGAACATGCCGACTAAGCGGTTGCGCGGTGCGCCTTGTCAGCAAAAAATCTACTCCGGTGATGACGTCGATTTAAACCGTATTCCGATTATGACCTGTTGGCCGGAAGATGCCGCACCGCTGATTACCTGGGGGCTAACCGTAACGCGTGGTCCGCATAAAGAGCGGCAGAATCTGGGCATTTATCGCCAGCAGCTGATTGGCAAAAACAAGCTTATTATGCGCTGGTTGTCCCACCGCGGCGGCGCGCTCGATTACCAGGAGTGGTGTGCGGCGCATCCTGGAGAACGCTTCCCGGTTTCGGTGGCGTTGGGGGCAGATCCTGCGACCATTCTGGGGGCCGTGACGCCCGTCCCTGATACATTATCCGAGTACGCATTTGCCGGGCTGTTACGTGGCACCAAAACCGAAGTGGTCAAATGTATTTCCAACGATCTGGAAGTGCCCGCCAGTGCTGAAATCGTGCTGGAAGGGTATATCGAACCGGGTGAGCTGGCCCCGGAAGGACCGTATGGCGATCATACCGGCTACTACAACGAAGTAGATAGCTTTCCGGTCTTTACCGTCACGCACATTACCCAGCGTGAAGAGGCGATTTATCACTCTACTTATACCGGACGTCCGCCTGATGAGCCCGCGGTGCTTGGCGTGGCGCTGAACGAAGTTTTCGTTCCTATTCTGCAAAAGCAGTTCCCGGAAATCGTCGATTTTTACCTGCCTCCGGAAGGCTGTTCATATCGTCTGGCCGTGGTGACGATGAAAAAACAGTACGCTGGTCATGCCAAACGCGTCATGATGGGTGTTTGGTCGTTTTTGCGCCAGTTTATGTACACCAAATTTGTTATTGTCTGCGATGATGATGTCAATGCACGCGACTGGAATGATGTGATTTGGGCAATTACTACCCGTATGGACCCGGCTCGGGATACGGTACTGGTAGAGAATACGCCAATTGATTACCTGGACTTTGCCTCGCCGGTTTCCGGCCTGGGTTCAAAAATGGGGCTGGATGCCACAAATAAATGGCCGGGCGAAACCCAACGCGAATGGGGACGCCCGATTAAAAAAGATCCTGAAGTAACTGCGCGTATTGACGCAATTTGGGATGAACTGGCCATCTTTAATGACGGCAAAAGCGCCTGAGGCGCGATCGTTTTGCCTATTGATCCGACAGAGAGAGCGCATGACAACCTTAAGCTGTAAAGTGACCTCGGTAGAAGCTATCACTGATACCGTATATCGCGTTCGTTTAGTGCCAGACGCGGCGTTTTCCTTTCGTGCTGGCCAGTATTTAATGGTCGTGATGGACGAAAGGGATAAGCGTCCGTTCTCCATGGCATCCACGCCGGACGAGCAAGGATTCATTGAGCTGCACGTTGGCGCCTCTGAGCTAAATCTTTATGCCATGGCTGTGATGGACCGCATTCTGAAAGACCGGGAAATCAAGGTCGACATTCCGCATGGCGAAGCCTGGCTGCGTGATGAAGACGAGCGCCCGCTGATCCTGATTGCCGGTGGTACAGGGTTCTCTTACGTGCGTTCCATTCTGCTTACTGCGCTGGCACGTAATCCAAACCGCGATATCACCATTTACTGGGGTGGGCGTGAAGAGAAGCATCTCTACGATCTCTCCGAACTGGAAGCGTTGTCTGTTAATCACCCGAATCTGCGCGTTGAGCCAGTGGTGGAACAGCCAGAAGACGGCTGGCGTGGTCGTACGGGAACCGTGTTAACAGCGGTATTGCAGGATTACGGTACCCTGGCTGAGCACGATATCTACATTGCCGGTCGTTTTGAAATGGCCAAAATCGCGCGCGATCTGTTCTGTAATGAACGCAGTGCGCGTGAAGATCGTCTGTTTGGCGACGCTTTCGCGTTCATTTAAGCGCTGTGCGCCGGAGCCCTTCCGGCGCATCCATCAATCATCTGTCTTCCAACTAGCAGGGCGCAGGCCCGGCGTCATTGCCTCTCTTTCTCATCATAATTATTTTTTAGTAAACATAATATGTCCGTCACTCAAACATAAATTGAGTTTTTGTGACGGCTCTCCATGTGTTTAGTAAACAAAATAGGCAAGCTAAACCGCATCACATTGTGAGATGCAAATGAGGAAAAACCATGAGGCTCGGACTGGATATCGGCGGGACTAAAATCGAAGCGGTGGTGATTGATAACGCGGGTGAAATTGTTTACCGCGAACGATGTGCGACACCAAAGCAGCGTTACGGTGATTTTTTCCAGGCCGTGACGGAGATGATAGCCAGGGCTATGCAGGCCATTAATCAGCCTTTATCGGTTGGCGTCGGGGTGCCAGGTGCGGTGGATAGCGAAGGTTTGATTAAGAATTCCAACATTCTGGTGCTGAATCAGCAGGCCTTTGCGCAAGATCTCGAGCGTGCATTAGGAATGCCAGTGCCCGTTACCAATGATGCCAACTGCTTTACCCTGTCAGAAGCGATGGACGGTAGTGGGCGTGGGCATAGCGTGGTATTTGGCGTGATCCTCGGCACCGGATGCGGCGGTGGTCTGTGCATCGAGAACCGGTTGATCTCCGGCCCTAACGCCTGTGCCGGAGAGTGGGGGCATAATGCCTTGCCGCGCTACCACGGATCTCGGGACGGGGCTGAAGTGACATGCTATTGCGGACAGTTGAACTGTATTGAGAGCTTTATTTCGGGTAGTGGCCTGGAACGCCAGTATATGAATCACACCGCGCAACATATGGATGTGCCACAAATTATGCAACGGGTAGCATCGGGTGATGCAGACGCCTGTTTGTTATGGGAACGCTATTGCGATCAACTGGCTCGCGCGCTGGCGAGTGTGGTGAACATGCTCGATCCCGATGTTATCGTGCTGGGGGGCGGGGTATCCAATATCGATTTACTGTACTCAGGCTTACAGGCGCGAGTGGCGCAGTACGTGTTTGGTAAACAGTGCCGCACACCGATCGTTCAGGCCCGCCACGGCGACAGCAGCGGCGTACGCGGCGCAGCCTGGCTGGGGGCGCAACAAGCCACAGTAAATCCATGAGACTGAAATGACGAAACCTGTACGTATCAGAGACATTGCCGACGCTTGTGGCGTCTCGGTTGGCGCTGTTTCCCGCGCGCTAAAAGGGCAACCGGGGCTGCGTGAAGAGACCCGGCAGCGCATTATTTCAGTGGCGCAGCAGCAGGGTTATGATTTTTCACGCCTGCGCGCAGACAAAATCAAACGTGTCCTGTTTTTACTGCATCGCCAGCACAATATCAGCCGGGCTTTACCGTTTTACTCTCAACTGCTGCTGGGGATAGAAGATCTGTGTCGCGAAAAGGGGGTTGCGCTGAGCTTTCTCTCTATAGGTCCAGGCGATGCAGTGAGTGAGCAGGTGATGCTGCACCAGCCTGATGCGCTGATCTGCGCGGGATTTTTTGAACCTGAGTTGCTTGGGCTGCTACAACAGATGAAATTGCCGCTGGTGCTGGTGGATCTCTGGGCGCCAGGACTGCCTTGCGTGAATCCTGACAATACTCTGGGCGGCTATCTGGCCACGCAACATCTGATTGCGCAAGGCCGCAGCCGCATTGCTTTTCTTGCCAGTACGCTCGCGCACTACAGCATCCGTCAGCGTGAAAAGGGCTACCGTCAGGCATTGTATGAAGCCCGTTTGCTAATGCCGCCAGAGTATGACGTCGTTGCGCCGCCGCTGCTGGATACCGAGCAATCTCTGGTGGATGCGGTTAATGAGCTACTCAGACTGCCAGAGCCGCCCGATGCCATTTTTGCCTATAACGACGCGGCAGCGATGGTTGTTCAGCAGGTGTGTGCGCAGCAGGGTATACGTATCCCGGAAGATCTTGCGCTGGTGGGATTTGATGATATCGATGCTGCGGCCTGGTCACATCCGCCGCTGACTACCATTGCGGTTGATAAAAAACAGCTGGGGCGTGAAGCGCTGCGTTTACTGCTGGAAGAAAATCAGGAAGAGAATCTGCTGCTGCCGGTGCAGTTAGTGGTGCGTGGTAGTTCAGGGAAATAAAAAACCCGCCCCTGACAGGCGGGAAGAACGGCAACTAAACCTTTCCCCGTCATAATTCACACTGCCTCTTTGTGGGCTGCCTGCGATCACCCCGGTCACATAGTTATCTATGCTCCCGGGGATTCGTTCAGTGGCCGCCGCAATGCAGCGTGAATTATTTAGGGGAATTTATCTTTGATTAAACTCGCTCAAATACCGTTGCGATACCCTGACCTAACCCGATACACATCGTCGCCAGACCAAACTGCACGTCTTTGCGTTCCATCAGGTTGAGCAGGGTGGTGCTGATACGCGCCCCGGAACAGCCCAGCGGGTGACCCAAGGCGATCGCCCCGCCGTTGAGGTTGATCTTCTCATCGATCTGCTCCATCAGCCCCAGATCTTTAATACACGGCAGGATCTGAGCGGCAAAGGCTTCGTTCATCTCAAACAAGCCGATGTCGCTGGTGGAGAGCCCCGCTTTTTTCAGCGCCAGCTTTGAGGCCGGAACCGGGCCGTAACCCATGATTGACGGATCGCAGCCGACAACAGCCATCGAACGAATACGGGCACGCGGCGTCAGACCCAGTTGACGGGCGCGGCTTTCGCTCATTACCAGCATCGCCGCTGCGCCGTCGGAGAGCGCAGAAGAGGTACCGGCAGTCACCGTTCCGTTCACCGGATCGAACGCCGGGCGCAGGGTGGAGAGCGCTTCAACGGTCGTTTCCGGGCGGATCACTTCATCGTAGTTAAACTGCTTCAGCACGCCGTCGGCATCATGACCGCCGGTCGGGATGATTTCGTTTTTAAAAGCGCCAGACTGTGTTGCAGCCCAGGCGCGAGCGTGTGAACGTGCGGCGAAAGCGTCCTGCATTTCACGACTGATGCCGTGCATGCGGGAGAGCATTTCCGCGGTCAGGCCCATCATCCCTGCGGCTTTCGCCACGTTGCGGCTCATACCCGGGTGGAAATCAACGCCGTGGCTCATTGGCACATGGCCCATATGCTCAACGCCGCCAATCAGGCACGCCTGAGCATCACCAGTCATGATCATGCGTGCCGCATCGTGCAGTGCCTGCATGGACGAACCGCACAGGCGATTGACCGTGACGGCCGGAACGGAGTGCGGAACTTCCGCCAACAGCGCGGCATTACGGGCGATATTGAAACCCTGCTCCAGCGTTTGTTGCACACAGCCCCAGTAAATGTCATCAAGCGCGGTTGGCTCCAGCGCCGGATTACGCGCCAGCAGGCTACGCATTAAATGTGCAGAGAGATCTTCTGCCCGCACGTTCCGAAACGCGCCCCCTTTCGAACGGCCCATCGGGGTACGGATCGCATCAACAATTACAACCTGTTCCATTGTGACTCCTTAAGCCGTTTTCAGGCTGCCAACCGGGCGGGCTGGCTCAACCTGGGGATAATACGGTTCGTTATGGCGCGCTTTATCACGCAGACCGACCGGAACTTCATACAGCGGACCAAGGTGCTGATACTGCTGAGCCATATCGAGATACTTCGCGCTGCCGAGCGTATCCAGCCAGCGGAACGCACCGCCATGGAACGGAGGGAAGCCCAGACCGTATACCAGCGCCATATCGGCTTCTGCCGGGCTGGCGATAATGCCTTCTTCCAGGCAACGCACTACTTCGTTGACCATAGGGATCATCATGCGGGCGATAATCTCTTCATCGCTGAAGTCGCGTTTCGGCTGGCTGACCTCTGCCAGCAGAGCGTCAACGGTGGCATCTTCTTCTTTCTTCGGCTTGCCCTTGTTGTCTTCTTTATAACGCCAGAATCCGAGACCGTTTTTCTGCCCGAAACGTTTAGCATCAAACAGGGCGTCTATCGCATCGCGATAATCTTTCTGCATACGCTGAGGGAAGCCTGCGGACATCACCGCCTGCGCGTGGTGCGCGGTATCAATACCTACCACATCCAGCAGATAAGCCGGGCCCATCGGCCAACCAAACTGTTTTTCCATCACTTTATCGACTTTGCGGAAATCCGCCCCGTCGCGCAGCAGCTGACTGAAACCGGCAAAATAGGGGAACAGCACGCGGTTAACGAAGAAACCAGGGCAGTCATTAACCACAATCGGCGTTTTGCCCATCTGGCTTGCCCAGGCGACAACCTTAGCGATGGTTTCATCCGAGCTTTTCTCGCCGCGAATGATCTCAACCAACGGCATACGGTGCACCGGGTTAAAGAAGTGCATCCCACAGAAGTTTTCCGGACGCTTAAGCGCGCTGGCCAGTTCGTTGATTGGGATGGTGGAAGTATTCGAAGCCAGTACGGTGTCCGGGCGAACCTGATCTTCGGTTTCCGCCAGTACCGCTTTTTTCACTTTTGGGTTTTCTACGACCGCTTCAACTACCACGTCCACGCGTTCGAAACCGCTATAGTCGAGGGTGGGATGAATGGTGGAAATAACGCCCGCCATTTTCAGACCGTCAATTTTGCCGCGCTCAAGCTGTTTGTTCAGTAGCTTGGCCGCTTCGGTCATGCCCAGCGTTAATGATTTGTCGTTGATATCTTTCATGACAACCGGCACGCCTTTCCAGGCCGACTGGTAAGCGATGCCGCCGCCCATAATGCCTGCGCCCAGCACTGCCGCTTGCTTTGGCGCTTCAACATTTTTGGTGAGCTTTTTGGCTTTGGCTTTCACGAATTGATCGTTAAGGAAAATTCCAACCAGTGCGCGGGCTTCATTGGTGTGCGCCAGTGGAACAAAGCTTTTATTTTCCAGATTCAGCGCTTCTTCACGACCAAAACGGGCCGCTGCTTCAATGGTTTTTACCGCGGTAATCGGTGCGGGATAATGCTTACCTGCCGTCTGCGCCACCATACCTTTGGCGATGGTAAAGCTCATAGCCGCTTCAATTTTGCTGAGTTTCAACGGCTCCAGCTTCGGCTGACGTTTGGCTTTCCAGTCGAGGTCGCCGTTAATCGCCTGACGTAATACCGCGATCGCGCCATCAAGCAGTTTGTCTTGCTTCACTACGCCATCGACCAGACCGATTTTTAGCGCCTGCTCAGCACCCACATCTTTACCCGCAGCAATAATTTCCAGCGCGCTGTCCGCACCCAGCATACGTGGCATACGCACGGAGCCGCCAAAGCCTGGCATAATGCCCAGCTTGGTTTCCGGCAGGCCGATGCGCAGGTCCGGCGTAGCCAGACGATAATCGGTCGCCAGGACACACTCGCAGCCACCGCCCAGCGCATAGCCGTTAACCGCTGAGAGAGTCGGAACAGGCAGATCTTCCAGGCGATTAAACACGCTGTTGGCAAAATGCAGCCACTGGCTCAGTTGCTCTTCAGGCACGAGGAACAGTGAAAGGAATTCGGTGATGTCGGCACCAACAATAAAGGCTGCTTTGTTAGAACGCAGCAGCAGCCCTTTTAAATTCGGTTGTTTTTCCAGCACGTCAAGCGCATGGCCCAGGCTGGCAACGGTGGCCGTGTCGAGTTTATTGACTGAGCCTGGGGCATCGAACACCAGTTCGGCGATGCCATCTTCCAGCCAGTCGAGGTACAGGGTGTCGCCTTTGTAAAGCATGTCAGTCTCCTGAATCCGCAAGGTGATCTGGTCATACCAGATGAATCGAAGTGTGTGTTTTATGTTAATAAAATGCAAATGAATGATTAAAGAAATGACGATTTGATCACGCTCGGCAGAAATCACGCACTCACAAACCGATGTGCTAAGATGCGGACACTTGAGGTCAAAAAAACAGAAGGATAGAAAATGGAATCACTGGCCGCACTCTATAAAAATCATATCGTTACCCTACAAGAACGGACGCGCGACGCGCTGGAGCGCTTCAAGCTGGATGCGTTACTTATTCACTCAGGAGAACTTGTTAACGTCTTTCTCGACGATCACCCGTACCCGTTTAAGGTCAATCCGCAATTCAAAGCCTGGGTGCCTGTAACGCAGGTTCCTAACTGTTGGTTGCTGGTGGATGGCGTGAATAAGCCGAAACTGTGGTTCTACCTGCCGGTCGATTACTGGCACAACGTTGAGCCGCTGCCGACCTCTTTCTGGACGGAAGAAATTGAGATCATCGCGCTGCCAAAAGCTGATGGTATCGGTAGCCAACTGCCTGCTGCTCGCGGCAATATCGGTTACATCGGTCCGGTTCCGGAACGCGCGCTGCAGCTGGACATCGCGGCCAGCAATATCAACCCGAAAGGGGTTATCGACTACCTACATTATTATCGTGCTTACAAAACAGATTACGAACTGGCCTGTATGCGCGAAGCACAGAAAATGGCGGTGAATGGACACCGTGCCGCGGAAGAAGCGTTCCGTTCCGGGATGAGCGAGTTTGACATCAACCTCGCTTACCTGACTGCTACCGGTCATCGCGACACCGACGTGCCGTACAGCAACATCGTGGCGCTTAACGAGCATGCTTCGGTTCTGCATTACACCAGGCTGGATCATCAGGCTCCGTCTGAAATCCGTAGCTTCCTGCTGGACGCCGGTGCGGAATACAACGGCTATGCAGCAGACCTGACGCGTACGTGGTCGGCGAAAAGCGACAACGACTATGCGCATCTGGTGAAGGATGTGAATGACGAGCAACTGGCGCTGATTGCCACTATGAAAGCGGGCACCAGCTACGTGGATTATCACATTCAGTTCCATCAGCGCATCGCGAAGCTGCTGCGTAAGCATCAAATCATCACCGATATGAGTGAAGAGGCGATGGTGGAAAACGATCTTACCGGGCCGTTTATGCCGCATGGCATTGGTCACCCGCTGGGCCTGCAGGTACACGATGTCGCTGGTTTTATGCAAGATGACAGCGGTACGCATCTGGCCGCGCCGTCGAAGTATCCTTACCTGCGTTGCACCCGCGTTCTGCAACCGGGCATGGTCCTGACCATCGAACCGGGCATCTACTTCATTGAATCGCTGCTGGCGCCGTGGCGTGAAGGGCAGTTCAGCAAACACTTCAACTGGCAGAAAATTGAAGCCCTGAAACCGTTCGGCGGTATTCGTATTGAAGATAACGTGGTGGTCCACGAAAACAATATCGAAAACATGACACGGGATTTAAAACTGGCGTAATGGACAGTTGGTTAATCCCTGCGGCGCCGGTTTGCGTCGTTGAAGAGATCAAAAAAAGCCGCTTCATTACGCTGCTCGCCCATACGGACGGCGTAGACGCGGCGAAAGCGTTTGTTGAGTCAGTCAAAATGGAACACCCGGACGCCCGCCACCATTGTGTAGCGTGGGTGGCGGGCGCGCCCAATGACTCGCAGCAGCTGGGATTTTCAGACGATGGCGAACCGGCTGGTACGGCAGGCAAACCGATGCTCGCGCAGCTGATGGGGAGTGGCATCGGTGAGATTACCGCGGTGGTGGTGCGCTACTACGGCGGTATCCTTCTGGGTACGGGTGGGCTAGTGAAAGCCTACGGTGGCGGCGTGAATCAGGCGTTGCGTCAGTTAACGACGCAGCGCAAGACGCCATTAACCGAATATACTTTGCAGTGTGAGTACGGTCAGCTGGCAGGCATTGAAGCTTTGCTGGGGCAGTTTGACGGTAAAGTTGTTGCCAGTGATTACCAGGCTTTTGTTCGGCTCAGGGTGGCGCTTCCTTATGCCAAAGTGGATGAATTTTCGGCAAAACTGGCGGATTTTAGTCGTGGTTCATTGCAATTGTTAGCGATTGAAGAATAATCCCCACCTCATTTTAAAGAACTAAGGAAGCGGCAGAGATGCATTTTCGCGCCATCACCCGAATCGTTGGACTACTGGTCATCTTATTCTCGGGGACAATGATTATCCCCGGACTGGTAGCGCTCATCTACCGCGATGGGGCAGGGCGTGCGTTTACCCAAACTTTCTTCGTTGCTCTGGCGATCGGCTCCATGCTGTGGTGGCCAAACCGTAAAGAGAAGGGCGAGCTGAAATCGCGCGAAGGGTTTCTGATTGTCGTTTTGTTCTGGACCGTGCTGGGTAGCGTGGGTGCGCTACCGTTCATCTTTGCGGAAAGCCCTAACCTCACGATAACCGACGCTTTTTTTGAATCCTTCTCCGGATTAACCACCACGGGGGCGACAACGCTGGTGGGGCTGGATTCATTGCCACACGCTATCCTCTTTTATCGACAGATGCTGCAATGGTTCGGCGGGATGGGGATCATCGTGCTGGCGGTGGCTATTCTGCCTATTCTTGGCGTCGGTGGGATGCAGCTCTACCGGGCAGAAATGCCGGGCCCGCTGAAAGATAACAAAATGCGTCCGCGCATTGCCGAAACGGCGAAAACGCTGTGGCTTATCTATGTATTACTGACGGTGGCGTGTGCGCTGGCGCTATGGTTTGCCGGGATGCCCGCGTTTGACGCTATTGGGCACAGTTTTGCTACGATAGCCATCGGCGGCTTTTCCACACACGATGCCAGCGTGGGGTATTTCGACAGTCCCACGATTAACACTATTATTGCTATCTTCTTGCTGATCTCCGGTTGTAACTATGGTCTGCACTTCTCTTTACTCAGCGGTCGCAGCCTGAAGGTCTACTGGCGCGATCCAGAATTCCGCATGTTCATTGGGGTGCAGCTGACGCTGGTGGCTGTCTGTACGCTGGTGCTGTGGATACACAATACCTACGGTTCAGCACTCACGACCATCAACCAGGCTTTTTTTCAGGTGGTATCGATGGCGACGACCGCCGGATTTACTACGGACAGTATTGCCCGCTGGCCGTTGTTCCTGCCGGTGCTGTTGCTGTGTTCTGCTTTTATTGGCGGCTGTGCCGGGTCGACGGGCGGTGGCTTGAAGGTGATTCGAATCCTGTTGCTGTTTAAGCAGGGTAACCGCGAATTGAAACGACTGGTCCACCCGAATGCGGTTTACAGTATCAAGCTGGGTAACCGTGCTTTGCCGGAGCGAATCCTTGAAGCTGTGTGGGGATTCTTCTCTGCCTATGCGCTGGTCTTTATTATCAGTATGCTGGCGATTATTGCGACCGGTGTTGATGACTTCTCCGCGTTTGCCTCTGTTGTGGCGACGCTGAATAACCTGGGGCCAGGGCTGGGGGTTGTCGCCGACAACTTTGCCAGTATGAACCCCGTGGCGAAGTGGATCCTGATTGCCAATATGCTGTTTGGTCGTCTGGAGGTCTTTACCCTGCTGGTACTCTTTACCCCTACTTTCTGGCGTGAATAATGGAGTAACACGTGAAAACACTGATTCTTTTTTCTTCCCGGGACGGACAAACGCGTGAAATCGCCGAGTATCTGGCTTCTGAACTCAAAGAGCTGGGCGTTTGGGCGGATGTCGTTAATTTGCATCGTACCGCGGAGCCTGACTGGCAAAATTATGACAGCGTGGTGATTGGCGCCTCAATTCGCTATGGTCATTACCATGCAGCTTTTCAGGAGTTTGTGAAAAAGCATGCCACGCGGCTGAACGCGATGCCGAGTGCCTTCTACTCCGTAAACCTGGTTGCCCGTAAACCGGAGAAACGCACGCCGCAAACTAACAGCTATGCGCGTAAGTTCCTGATGAGTTCGCCGTGGCGGCCTGATCGCAGTGCGGTTATTGCTGGCGCTTTGCTGTATCCCCGCTATCGCTGGTATGACCGCGTTATGATCCAACTGATAATGAAGATGTCAGGCGGTGAAACAGATACCAATAAAGAAGTGGTGTATACCGATTGGGAACAGGTCGCGGATTTCGCGCGGGAAATCGCCCAATTAACCCACAAAACGTTGTCAAAATAAGCACAAAGAATAAAAAATACGCACTCGGAAGATTATTTTAAATTTCCCCTTGTCAGCCTGAAATAACTCCCTATAATGCGCCTCCACTGACACGGAACAACGGATTACAAACCGCCGGGTCAGCGGAGAAAAGCAAAAATAAATGCTTGACTCTGAATGAGGAAAACGTAATATACGGGACCTCGCGACAGAGCGCTAAAGCGCGTCGCAACTGCTCTTTAACAATTTATCAGACAATCTGTGTGGGCACTCGAAGATACGGATTCTTAACGTCGCAAGACGAAAAATGAATACCAAGTCTCTGAGTGAACACGTAATTCATTACGAAGTTTAATTCACGAGCATCAAACTTAAATTGAAGAGTTTGATCATGGCTCAGATTGAACGCTGGCGGCAGGCCTAACACATGCAAGTCGAACGGTAGCACAGAGGAGCTTGCTCCTTGGGTGACGAGTGGCGGACGGGTGAGTAATGTCTGGGAAACTGCCCGATGGAGGGGGATAACTACTGGAAACGGTAGCTAATACCGCATAACGTCGCAAGACCAAAGAGGGGGACCTTCGGGCCTCTTGCCATCGGATGTGCCCAGATGGGATTAGCTAGTAGGTGGGGTAACGGCTCACCTAGGCGACGATCCCTAGCTGGTCTGAGAGGATGACCAGCCACACTGGAACTGAGACACGGTCCAGACTCCTACGGGAGGCAGCAGTGGGGAATATTGCACAATGGGCGCAAGCCTGATGCAGCCATGCCGCGTGTATGAAGAAGGCCTTCGGGTTGTAAAGTACTTTCAGCGAGGAGGAAGGCATTGTGGTTAATAACCGCAGTGATTGACGTTACTCGCAGAAGAAGCACCGGCTAACTCCGTGCCAGCAGCCGCGGTAATACGGAGGGTGCAAGCGTTAATCGGAATTACTGGGCGTAAAGCGCACGCAGGCGGTCTGTCAAGTCGGATGTGAAATCCCCGGGCTCAACCTGGGAACTGCATCCGAAACTGGCAGGCTAGAGTCTTGTAGAGGGGGGTAGAATTCCAGGTGTAGCGGTGAAATGCGTAGAGATCTGGAGGAATACCGGTGGCGAAGGCGGCCCCCTGGACAAAGACTGACGCTCAGGTGCGAAAGCGTGGGGAGCAAACAGGATTAGATACCCTGGTAGTCCACGCCGTAAACGATGTCGACTTGGAGGTTGTGCCCTTGAGGCGTGGCTTCCGGAGCTAACGCGTTAAGTCGACCGCCTGGGGAGTACGGCCGCAAGGTTAAAACTCAAATGAATTGACGGGGGCCCGCACAAGCGGTGGAGCATGTGGTTTAATTCGATGCAACGCGAAGAACCTTACCTACTCTTGACATCCAGAGAACTTAGCAGAGATGCTTTGGTGCCTTCGGGAACTCTGAGACAGGTGCTGCATGGCTGTCGTCAGCTCGTGTTGTGAAATGTTGGGTTAAGTCCCGCAACGAGCGCAACCCTTATCCTTTGTTGCCAGCGGTCCGGCCGGGAACTCAAAGGAGACTGCCAGTGATAAACTGGAGGAAGGTGGGGATGACGTCAAGTCATCATGGCCCTTACGAGTAGGGCTACACACGTGCTACAATGGCATATACAAAGAGAAGCGACCTCGCGAGAGCAAGCGGACCTCATAAAGTATGTCGTAGTCCGGATTGGAGTCTGCAACTCGACTCCATGAAGTCGGAATCGCTAGTAATCGTGGATCAGAATGCCACGGTGAATACGTTCCCGGGCCTTGTACACACCGCCCGTCACACCATGGGAGTGGGTTGCAAAAGAAGTAGGTAGCTTAACCTTCGGGAGGGCGCTTACCACTTTGTGATTCATGACTGGGGTGAAGTCGTAACAAGGTAACCGTAGGGGAACCTGCGGTTGGATCACCTCCTTACCTTAAAGAA
>NZ_KB976068.1:0-173399 GCF_000398845.1 Citrobacter sp. KTE151
TGGCGGCTGTAGCGCGGTGGTCCCACCTGACCCCATGCCGAACTCAGAAGTGAAACGCCGTAGCGCCGATGGTAGTGTGGGGTCTCCCCATGCGAGAGTAGGGAACTGCCAGGCATCAAATAAGTGAAGAAGCCCATCCTGCCGGATGGGCTTTTTTGCGTCTGCAGGGAGTGAAAACTGCCGGAGGTGACCTCCCGCCTGATCCGGCCTACAAAAGCGTATCACGACACAGCAACTATCTTCTTATCCATTGCGTAACAAAATCGGCAACTTGCTGTATATCGTTGATATCTAACAATGGAACATCCACCGCAAGCGGAATATCACTGGCAACCGCGATAACATAGTTGTCTAACGCCAGGTCCTCTGGACTGTGCCCGCAACCGTCGCGAAAAAGAACGATCTTAGCAACAGGTTCATGCTTAAAGCCCTCAACCAACACCATATCCAGTGTAGAAGCATCCATCCTGCTTACCAGGTACGCTAAATCCAGTTCGGGCTCTTCAGGGGTCTCTACCATTAATGCCCAGCGCTGCTGGCTGGCGACCAGGGTTTGTGCTGCACCGGCTTTGCGTAGCTCATAGCTATCTTTGCCGGGCTTATCAACATCCATATTGTGATGAGTATGCTTAATCAATCCGGGACGAATGCCTCTGGCACGTAGCTCCGGGATCAATTTTTTAAGCAGCGTAGTTTTTCCCGTTCCACTCCATGCTGCTATAGCGAGTAATGGGATCATGATTTGTCCTGCCATTTTGCAAGTTCTTCAGGGGTGTTCACGTTCACGAACGCATCTTTATGATCGCTGAAATCGACAGCATGACCGCCAGCCTGGCGCATAAAGACCATAACGCGTCTTTCACCGGACTGAAGATAATCTTGTAGCAAGGGTTGCATGGTGCGGTGCATTAGCGCAATGGTCGGATGATCTCTTTCCCCATCATGCACCCAGACAACCGGTGCAGCTTTGCGCTCCTCCTTCAAACGTTTGACCAGATCGTGAGGAATATAAGGCATATCGCACGGGCAGAACAGAAACCACTCCCCCGCTTGCTGCAGGAATACCGATAGCATCCCGGCCAGTGGGCCAGGGAAATCGGCCAATGAATCAGGGATAACTTTCAGGCCGCTTTGTTGGTAAATATCCCGGTGGCGATTGGCATTAACCACCACGGTTTCGACCTGTAAAGCGAGGGTATCGGCCACATGCCGCCAAAGAGGTTTACCGTCCAGCTCAAGTAGACCTTTATCGGTTCCGCCCATCCGTCTGGCCTTACCGCCTGCCAGCACAACCCCTGTTATTGCACTATCCAGAATCACTGATATCGCCTCTTTTAATGTGGGATTGACCCTGCTAACGTATCTGTATTGAGCCTAAGGAGCACAACCATGAAATGTAAACGTCTGAATGAAGTTATTGAACTCCTCCAGCCGGCCTGGCAGAAGGAACCCGATCTTAACCTGATGCAATTTTTACAGAAACTGGCGCAAGAGTCAGGTTTTGACGGCGAACTGGCAGATTTAACTGATGACATTCTGATCTATCACCTGAAAATGCGTGACTCGGCGAAAGACGCCGTCATCCCAGGTATTCAGAAAGATTATGAAGAAGATTTTAAAACCGCACTACTCCGCGCACGTGGCGTAATTAAAGAGTAAAAGCTTGTAATCGCCACCACCGAAAGCGCTGCGAAATGATATCCTGAATCATTCGTAGTATTTTCCGGATGATGGGATGAACGACAACGCTTTTAATTTCCAGACGCTACACCCGGATACCATCATGGATGCACTGTTTGAGCAGGGGATCCGGGTGGACTCCGGGCTTACTCCGCTTAACAGCTATGAAAACCGTGTCTATCAATTCCAGGACGAAGACCGTCGACGCTTTGTCGTTAAGTTTTATCGCCCTGAACGTTGGTCTGTCGAGCAGATCCAGGAAGAGCACCAGTTTGCTCTGGAATTGGTAAGCGATGAAGTCCCGGTAGCTGCACCGCTGGTACTAAGCGGCCAAACGCTGTTAAGCCATCAGGGTTTCCATTATGCGATCTTCCCCAGCGTCGGCGGGCGGCAGTTTGAGGCCGACAATATCGATCAGATGGAGGCGGTGGGGCGCTATCTGGGGCGTATGCATCAGACCGGATGCAAGCGTACTTTTGCCTTTCGCCCGACGATTGGCCTTGAAGAATACCTGACTGAGCCGCGTAAGCTTTTTGAACACGCACAGTTGATCCCATCAGGGCAAAAAGCGGCTTTCCTGAAGGCAACGGATGCGCTTATCGCGGTCGTTACCGAACGCTGGCATGCACGTTTTACCACGTTACGTCTGCACGGTGATTGTCATGCCGGTAATATTCTGTGGCGCGATGGTCCGATGTTTGTCGATTTAGATGATGCCCGCAATGGCCCGGCTGTTCAGGATTTATGGATGCTCCTCAATGGCGATAAAGCTGAGCAACGCATGCAGCTTGAAACCATTATCGAGGCTTATGAAGAGTTTAGTGAGTTCGACACCTCTGAAATCGGACTGATAGAACCTTTACGCGCTATGCGTTTAGTTTATTATCTTGCTTGGCTAATTCGACGTTGGGCTGACCCTGCGTTTCCAAAAAACTTCCCGTGGTTAACCGGGGAAGATTACTGGCATCGTCAGACCGCGACCTTTATTGAGCAGGCAAAAATTCTGCAAGAGCCCCCCTTACAATTAACGCCAATGTATTAATCGGAGAAATTTGAACATGAAAAAATTATGGCTGGCGCTGGCTGGTATGGTTTTAGCTTTTAGCGCATCTGCAGCGCAGTTCCAGGATGGCAAACAATACATCACTCTGGAAAAGCCTGTTGCGGGTGAACCGCAAGTGTTGGAGTTCTTCTCCTTCTACTGCCCGCACTGCTATCAGTTTGAAGAAGTTCTTCACGTATCTGATAACGTGAAGAAAAAACTGCCGGAAGGCACCAAGATGACTAAGTACCACGTCGAGTTTCTGGGGCCGTTGGGCAAAGATCTGACGCAAGCTTGGGCCGTTGCTATGGCGCTGGGCGTTGAAGATCAAGTAACCGTTCCGTTGTTTGAAGGTGTTCAGAAAACCCAGACCGTTCAGTCTGTAGCTGATATCCGTAAAGTGTTTGTCGACGCGGGTATTAAAGGTGAAGACTATGATGCGGCATGGAACAGCTTCGTGGTGAAATCACTCGTGGCGCAGCAGGAAAAAGCGGCGGCTGATTTACAGCTGCAGGGCGTTCCGGCAATGTTCGTGAATGGCAAATATCAGGTAAATCCGCAGGGCATGGATACCAGCAGCATGGATATCTTTGTACAACAGTATGCGGATACCGTGAAGTATCTGGTTGGTCAGAAGTAAAAGCAAAAGCCGGTCACTTGTGCTGACCGGCTTTTTCATTTGAGGCTTTAATCGCGTCGAGCTGCGCGTCTTTCTCACTCCACAGCGTATTAAGCCACAGCTGAAACCGACGCTTGAATCCCTTATCGTTCACGTAATCACCGTGTAACTCTTCATGAATTGGCTCCAGACTTACCCGCACGACAATACGCGTTAGCTTACCGCTCAGCATATCGTAGAACGGTCGGCTGCTATTTTCCGGATAGCACAACGTGACGTTCAACATTTTATCGAACTGCGACCCCAGTACGTTCAATGCCATCGCAATACCGGCCGCCTTTGGAGGGAGCAAGTTTTGATAAGGAGAGCGGGTTTGCTCACATTTCTCTTTGGTAAAGCGTGAACCTTCGACAAAATTCACAATAGTTGTCGGGTGTACGCGAAACTTCTCGCAGGAACGACGCGTTGTTTCGACATCTTTACCGCGCCGTTCTGGATGACGGAGCAGGTAGCCTCGCGAATAGCGTTTCATAAACGGCATATCCAGCGCCCAGCAGGCCAGGCCAATAAAGGGCACCCAGGCCAGTTGTTGCTTGAGGAAATATTTATTCATTGGGATGTGCTTACGGAACAGAACGCAAAGCACAACGATGTCAGCCCAGCTGTAATGGTTACAAATGAGCAGATACCAGTTTTTCTTGCTAAGACCTTCCAGTCCCTCGACATCCCACTTCAGTCGCGGATTGAGGTGTAGCAGTAGCGCCAGACCTTCACACCAGCAGTACATCATGAAATTACAGAAGACAGAAACCTTGCGCCAGACAACGGGAACGGGCAAAAGGAGTTTTACAACTCCGGCAAGGATGATCGGCACAGAACAAAAAATCGTGACCAATATGGTCAATACGATACTCAGCAACAGCGTTATCGCAGCGAGTATTCTCGTCATAATTAAATTATTCAAAAGGTTAGCCATAGATAGTGCGCTAAAGAGGCGCAAGGGGCTGATTTTATCAGAAAACGAACCAAATGATGGATCTTCCCTGAATAGAAAAAAAGGGAATATCTATCCACATCAGGATATAAGCTGTATAAATGGAATAAAATGCTACGCATTTATTTAAGCTTCTGAAATATATATATAAATAAAATGACGTGTTAATTTCATTGCTATATTTAAAGAGCTGAAAATTATTTATTCACAAAGTTATCCACAGTCTTCTTTGCGAGCAAAGCAGAAGATCTACAAAAGTTTTTCGACAAATGCGGCGAAAAACTCATGTTTTCATCCTGTCTGTGGCATCCTTTACCCATAATCTGATAAACAGGCACGGACATTATGGTTCAGATCCCAGAAAACCCACTTATCCTTGTAGATGGCTCCTCTTACCTGTATCGCGCATACCATGCGTTCCCGCCGCTGACTAACAGTGCAGGAGAACCTACTGGCGCGATGTATGGTGTCCTCAACATGCTGCGTAGCTTGATTCTGCAATATCAGCCGACCCATGCTGCGGTGGTATTCGACGCTAAGGGTAAAACCTTCCGTGATGAATTATTCGAACACTACAAGTCACACCGCCCACCCATGCCGGACGATCTGCGTGCGCAGATTGAGCCTCTGCATGCGATGGTAAAAGCGATGGGGTTGCCACTGCTGGCCGTTTCGGGCGTGGAAGCAGACGATGTCATCGGTACGCTGGCGCGGGAAGCAGAGAAGGTGGGTCGTCCGGTGCTGATTAGTACCGGTGATAAAGATATGGCTCAATTGGTGACGCCGAATATCACCCTGATCAACACCATGACCAATACGATCCTCGGCCCGGATGAAGTGGTGAATAAATATGGTGTTCCACCAGAACTGATCATCGATTTCCTGGCGCTGATGGGGGATTCCTCAGATAACATCCCAGGCGTTCCTGGCGTAGGTGAAAAAACCGCGCAGGCTCTGCTGCAGGGGCTGGGGGGGCTGGATACCCTCTATGCTGAATCAGACAAAATCGCGGGGCTGACTTTCCGTGGTGCGAAAACTATGGCGGGCAAGCTTGAGCAGAATAAAGAGGTAGCGTACCTCTCTTATCAATTAGCTACCATTAAAACGGATGTTGAACTGGAGTTGACCTGCGAGCAGTTGGAAGTACGTCAGCCGGCAGCGGATGAACTACTTGGCCTGTTTAAACAGTATGAATTCAAGCGTTGGGTTACTGACGTTGAAGCGGGTAAATGGCTACAGGCGAAAGGAACGAAGCCGGCGGCAAAACCACAGGAAACTATCGCCGTCGATGAAACGCCTGAGGGGCCGGCCACGGTTCTCTCGTATGATAACTATGTGACAATTCTGGATGAAGCGACGCTGGAAGAGTGGATTGCGAAGCTGAAAAAAGCGCCTGTCTTTGCCTTCGATACTGAAACTGACAGCCTGGACAACATCTCCGCGAATCTGGTTGGCCTGTCTTTTGCCATTGAACCGGGTGTGGCTGCATATGTTCCTGTTGCCCACGATTACCTGGACGCCCCCGATCAGATCGCTCGCGACCGCGCGCTGGCATTGCTGAAGCCGCTGCTGGAAGATGAGAACGCGCATAAAGTCGGGCAAAACCTGAAGTACGATCGCGGTATCCTGGCGAACTATGGCATCGAACTGCGTGGAATCACCTTTGACACCATGCTCGAATCCTACATTCTTAACAGTGTCGCTGGCCGACACGATATGGACAGCCTGTCGGACCGCTGGCTGAAACATAAAACCATCACCTTTGAAGAGATCGCCGGAAAGGGCAAAAACCAGCTGACTTTTAACCAGATAGCGCTGGAAGAAGCCGGACGTTATGCTGCGGAAGACGCCGACGTTACGCTACAGCTCCATCTCAAAATGTGGCCAGAATTGCAGCAGCATAAAGGACCGCTGAACGTCTTTGAAAATATAGATATGCCGCTGGTTCCTGTTTTGTCTCGCGTTGAGCGCAATGGTGTGAAAATCGATCCGGCTGTTCTGCACAAACATTCAGAAGAGCTGACGCTGCGTTTGAACGAGCTGGAGCAAAAAGCGCACGAGATCGCCGGAGAAGCGTTTAACCTCTCTTCCACCAAGCAACTGCAAACTATCCTGTTTGAAAAGCAGGGTATTAAGCCGCTGAAGAAAACCCCTGGCGGCGCGCCATCAACGTCGGAAGAGGTACTGGAAGAGCTCGCGCTCGATTACCCATTGCCGAAAGTGATCCTGGAATATCGCGGCTTAGCAAAACTGAAGTCGACCTATACGGATAAGCTTCCGTTGATGATTAACAAGAAAACCGGGCGCGTTCACACCTCCTATCACCAGGCGGTGACCGCTACCGGGCGCTTATCATCTACGGATCCAAACCTGCAGAACATCCCGGTACGTAATGACGAAGGTCGTCGTATTCGTCAGGCGTTTATTGCGCCAGAAGACTACGTGATTGTCTCCGCAGACTACTCACAGATTGAGCTGCGTATCATGGCGCATCTCTCGCGTGATAAAGGTCTGCTTACCGCCTTTGCCGAAGGGAAAGATATTCACCGCGCAACGGCTGCGGAAGTCTTTGGCTTACCGCTGGATTCCGTGACTGGTGAACAACGCCGCAGCGCGAAAGCCATCAACTTCGGTTTGATCTACGGGATGAGTGCCTTTGGTTTGGCGCGCCAGTTGAATATTCCGCGTAAAGAAGCACAGAAGTACATGGACCTCTACTTCGAACGCTACCCTGGCGTGCTGGAATATATGGAACGCACCCGTGCACAGGCAAAAGAGCAAGGTTATGTCGAAACGCTGGAAGGGCGTCGTCTCTATTTACCGGATATTAAATCCAGTAATGGCGCTCGTCGCGCTGGTGCAGAGCGCGCGGCAATTAACGCCCCGATGCAGGGTACTGCCGCAGACATTATCAAACGAGCCATGATTGCGGTGGACGGATGGCTGCAAACCGAGCAACCACGTGTGCGCATGATCATGCAGGTACACGATGAACTGGTGTTTGAAGTGCATAAAGATGACCTCGAAAGCGTCTCTAAAAAGATCCATCAACTGATGGAAAATGAGACCCAGATTGATGTGCCGTTGCTGGTGGAAGTCGGTAGTGGCGAAAACTGGGATCAGGCGCACTAAGGGTTTACTGAATAACGCCCCTTTTTCGTAACTAAGCAACATAAGATAGAACTTTTTGTGATGTCCATTAGAATTCCCTATGTAAGGAATGAAAAAAAATTACAAAAAGTGCTTTCTGAGCTGCTCAAAAAAGAGTAAAGTTATTCACGTAGGGTACAGAGGTAAGATGTTCTATCTTTCAGACCTTTTACTTCACGTAATCGGATTTGGCTGAATATTTTAGCCGCCCCAGTCAGTAATGACTGGGGCGTTTTTTATTGTGCGAAAGAAAAGTTTCGTACAGGCTGTAGGCCGGATAAGACGCGCAGCGGCGCTATCCGGCATATCGGTGGGTTACTCCCCGTCCTGCATCTCTTCAATCGGCGCCAGTTCACTAAACCAGCTATCCAGCTTCTGCCGAAGTTTGTCCACGCCCAGTTTTTTCAGTGATGAAAATGCTTCTACCTGTACATCACCGTTAAATGCCAGTACGGCTTCACGTACCATATTCAACTGGGCTTTGCGCGCACCGCTGGCCAGCTTGTCTGCTTTAGTCAGCAGTACCAGAACCTGAACGTTGCTCTCAACCGCCCACAGGATCATCTGCTGGTCGAGGTCTTTTAGCGGGTGACGAATATCCATCAGTACCACCAGACCTTGCAGGCTCTGACGTTTTTCCAGATATTCAGCCAGCGCGCGCTGCCATTTGCGCTTCATCTCTTCCGGAACTTCGGCATAACCGTATCCTGGCAAATCGACCAGGCGTTTGCCGTCAACGACTTCAAACAAGTTGATGAGCTGAGTACGACCCGGCGTTTTAGATGTACGCGCCAGACTCTTTTGATTCGTCAGGGTATTTAGCGCACTGGATTTGCCTGCGTTGGAACGGCCAGCAAAAGCCACTTCGATACCGGTATCGGAAGGTAAGTGGCGAATATCAGGCGCACTCATCACAAAGTGCGTCTGTTGATAATTCAAGTTAGTCAAAGCAGTCCTCTCCATCAATCAGGGCTTTGCAGCGATTATACCTGAACCCCAGCAAAAGGCTGGTTTTTCGACGCGTAGGCTATGTAAGTAAAAACCTCGCACTTTGTGAGACATTGCCGATAGTTTCTATACGAGATGACAGAGTAAAAAATGACGTAACTAAAATAAATCATATAGTTAAGATAAGGCACTATTCTTAAAGTCCGAAATTGTTACCCAGGTTACTTGTACGTTTAAACCAAAGCGGTAAAGTAGCGCCCATAGCGAGGAAGCTGACAGGATAGTCGACTCAGGATGAGGGTCAGGAGCGCCAGGAGGCGAAGACACAGGATTGTCAGGGAGACAAACGTCCGGAGACGTTAGTAAAAGGAAATGGAAACAACACGGAATGTTTCAGGCTAAGGGAAAAACAGGGTGTGTTGATAGCCAACAAGGATTGTAGAGCCCGTAAGGGTTGAGAGGCAGGAAAAAAGGCGACAGATTACTCTGTCGCCTTTTTTCTTTATTTCTGCTAGATTCCGGCGCAATTATATACTGAATAAAACAGCCAAAGACGAATCATGATGAAACCAACTTCTACACCACGCGGTAAAGGTCCTGCAAAAGCGCGTCGTAAAACACGCGAAGAAATTAATCAGGAAGCTCGCGACCGTAAGCGCCAGAAAAAACACCGTGGTCATGCGGCGGGTAGCCGTGCGTCCGGTAGCGAAGGCGCATCTGGTGGCGGAAACCAAAATAAGCAAAAAGATCCTCGTATTGGCAGCAAAAACCCCATTCCATTGGGCGTGACCGAAAAAGTCACCAAACAGCACAAACCGAAGAGTGAGAAACCTATGCTATCACCACAGGCTGAGTTGGATTTACTGGAAACGGATGAGCGCCTGGATGCGCTGCTGGAGCGTCTTGAAGCAGGAGAAACCCTGAGCGCGGAAGATCAGACCTGGGTTGATGCCAAGCTGGACCGCATCGATGAGCTGATGCAAAAGCTGGGTCTTTCTTACGATGACGAGGAAGAAGAGGAAGAGGAAGAAAAGCAGGAAGACATGATGCGTCTGCTGAAAGGCGGCAACTAACGGTTTTACACCGTGGGTCTTCCCGTCCTGCTTATAACCCTTCCGGTTATATGTTATCTGGTGTGGTTATTCGTTAAACTACAGCGGTTGTCGCGGCGACAGAAGTGGCTGCGCAACCGGCTTATCACCCGCACTGGGGTTAAGCCGGTACGCCGTACCCGCCAGAGACGCCATCGGAAGGAGTGAGCATGTCAGAGCAGTTAATAGACTGGGACCTGGCCCTGATCCAGAAATATAACTATTCCGGGCCACGATATACCTCGTACCCGACCGCGCTGGAGTTTTCTGAAGACTACGGCACAGAAGCATTTCTAAAGGCCGTGGCGCGTTATCCTGAGCGTCCGCTCTCGCTGTACGTTCACATCCCGTTCTGCCACAAACTGTGCTACTTCTGTGGCTGCAACAAGATTGTGACTCGCCAGCAGCATAAAGCAGATCAATATCTCGATGCCCTGGAACAAGAAATTATCCATCGCGCACCGCTGTTTGCCGGACGCCATGTCAGCCAGCTGCACTGGGGCGGCGGCACGCCAACGTATCTGAATAAAGCGCAAATCAGCCGTTTGATGTCACTGCTGCGTGGCAATTTCAACTTTAACGACGACGCCGAAATCTCGATCGAAGTGGATCCGCGTGAAATCGAGCTGGATGTCCTTGATCATTTACGCGCTGAAGGTTTTAACCGTTTGAGCATGGGAGTGCAGGACTTCAACAAAGAAGTTCAGCGCCTGGTGAACCGTGAGCAGGATGAGGAGTTTATCTTTGCGCTGCTGAATCATGCGCGGGAGATTGGCTTTACCTCAACGAATATCGATCTGATTTATGGTCTGCCAAAACAGACGCCAGAGAGCTTCGCCTTTACCCTGAAACGCGTGGCTGAGCTGAATCCAGACCGTCTGAGCGTCTTTAACTACGCGCACCTGCCGACGCTGTTTGCTGCCCAGCGCAAGATTAAAGATGCCGACCTGCCCAGCGCGCAGCAGAAGCTGGATATCCTGCAGGAGACCATCTCTTCACTGACCGAAACTGGCTATCAGTTCATTGGCATGGATCACTTTGCCCGCCCGGATGACGAACTGGCCATTGCTCAACGCGAGGGCGTTTTGCATCGCAATTTCCAGGGCTATACCACCCAGGGGGATACCGATCTGCTGGGGATGGGCGTATCGGCCATCAGTATGATTGGCGACAACTACGCGCAGAATCAGAAAGAGCTGAAGCACTATTACCAGCAGGTAGACGAGCAGGGGAATGCGCTGTGGCGCGGAATTGCCCTGACCCGCGACGACTGCATTCGTCGGGATGTTATTAAGCTCCTGATCTGCAATTTCCGCCTCGACTATGCCGCCGTGGAACAACAATGGGATCTGAACTTCGCTGACTATTTTGCCGAAGACCTGAAACTGCTGGCGCCGCTGGCGAAAGATGGGCTGGTGGATGTGGATGAGAAGGGGATTCAGGTTACGTCGAAGGGGCGTCTGCTGATTCGTAATATTTGCATGTGCTTCGATGCATATCTGCGCCAGAAAGCGCGTTTGCAGCAGTTCTCGCGCGTTATTTAGCCGGGTTGCCCGGTGGCGCTTCGCTTACCGGGCCTACGAAATCTCAATACGTAGGTCGGGTAAGCGAAGCGCCACCCGACAAACCCGCTAGCTGAACAGCCCAACCAGCGCCGCACACAGCACGGCGGCAACCGCAGTTTGTGGCGTATGGCTTTCAACCGCACCGCTCGATAGCAGATTTATCATTGATTCCAGCATGATGACTTCCCCCCGTTTGCCGGGCACGATCATACTTAACTCATCGGAACAGTAAAGCGCAAAATAGCAGCAATTTGCGCTCAATTATCAATCTTTACACAGTGACCGATCGTCACTCCATTCCGAGTTCTTTTAACTTTCGCGTCAAGGTATTACGGCCCCAACCGAGCAGCCGTGCCGCTTCCTGTTTATGCCCCTGGGTATGGCGTAGCGCGGTGGTCAACAGCGTGCGCTCCATCTCCGGTTGAGCCTCTGAAAGCAGGTTTTGATGACCGGAACGTAATGCCCGATCCGCCCACTGTGCCAACAGGGTTGCCCAGCTGTCTGGCTGCATATGGGACGGTGCGTCAGGCACGGTGGTTTCAAACAGTTCGGTCGGTAAGTCCTGAATGAGTACTTCCTGTCCGGCGGCCATTACGGTTAACCAGCGACAGGTATTCTCAAGCTGACGCACGTTTCCCGGCCATGACAGACGGGTGAGCGCCGCCTCTGTTTCAGTGTGTAATTGCTTGGCTTCTACTCCCAGTTCGCGGGCGGCCTCCTGCAGGAAATGACGCGCCAGGCGTGGGATATCTTCCCGACGTTCGCGCAGTGGCGGCAGATGCACCCGGATGACGTTCAGGCGATGGAATAAGTCCTCACGGAATTTGCCTTCCTGCACCCGCAGTTCCAGGTTCTGGTGCGTGGCGGCGATAATACGTACGTCCACCTTCACAGGCGCATAACCGCCAACGCGGTAAAACTGTCCATCGGCTAATACGCGCAATAAACGTGTCTGTACGTCCAGCGGCATATCGCCAATTTCATCGAGGAACAGCGTGCCGCCGTCTGCCTGTTCAAAGCGCCCCTGACGAATCGTATTCGCCCCGGTAAACGCCCCTTTTTCATGGCCAAACAGCTCAGACTCGATCAAATCTTTCGGAATAGCAGCCATGTTCAGCGCGATAAACGGTGCTTTGACGCGCGGGCTATGACGGTGCAACGCATGGGCGACCAGCTCTTTACCGGTCCCGGACTCTCCGTTAATCAATACGCTGATTGAAGAACGGGACAGGCGACCAATAATGCGAAAGACGTCTTGCATTGCCGGTGCTTCGCCGATGATGTCGGTTGTTGGGCCGTTGATCTGAACATTACGCGGCTGCTGCTGTTCCTGATAATGGCTGATGGCGCGTTCGACCAGCGCCACGGCTTCATCAATATCAAAAGGTTTGGGCAGATAATCAAACGCCCCTTGCTGGTAGGCGCTGACGGCAGCATCCAGATCGGAGTGTGCGGTCATTATGATGACCGGAAGCATCGGATGCCGCTGTTTGATCTGTTTTAACAGCGTCAGGCCGTCCATGCCCGGCATGCGGATATCCGACAGTAGTACGTCCGGCGTTTTGCTGGCCAGCGCGTCCAGTACCTCTTTACCACTCTCAAATGTAGTGCAGCTTAGTCCTGCCCCTGCGAGCGCACGTTCAAGCACCCAACGGATGGAACTATCGTCATCAACTACCCAGACTATTCCTCGTTGCATAAACGTCACCTTTATTTCCTGATAGGCAGGTAAACCGAGAACTCGGTATGACCCGGCCAACTGGTAAATTCAATTTTGCCGGAATGTTGATCAATCAAATTACGGGCGATAGATAATCCAAGGCCGGTACCGCCTTCGCGACCGCTGACCATTGGGTAGAACAGCGTGTCCTGCAAATGCGAGGGAATTCCCGGGCCGTTATCCTCAACATCAATCCGCGCCGCCAGACGATAACGCATACCGTGCAGCGTGAGCTGAAACGCGGTGCGGGTACGCAGAATAATCTCGCCGCCTTCCGGTCCCAGCGCCTGCAAAGCATTGCGCACGATGTTCAGCAAAACCTGCTCGATCTGGTCCGGGTCGTGCAGTAATTCAGGCAGACTCGGGTCGTAATCACGAATCAGCGTGACGTTTTCCGGCAGCTCCATCGAGACCAGCGCCACCACGCGCTCCGCCACTTTGTGAATACTTTCCGTGACGTGCATTCCCGGCTGTTGTGGTCCCAGCAGACGGTCGACCAGATTACGCAGGCGGTCGGCCTGCTCAATAATGACTTTGGTATATTCGGTCAGCGCCGGGTCCGGAAGCGCTTTACTGAGTAGTTGCGCCGCGCCGCGTAATCCACCCAGCGGGTTTTTAATTTCGTGCGCCAGGCCGCGCACCAGATCGCGGGCAGCAATCTGCTGGGCGTGCTGGAGCTGTTCCTGGCTCAGACGGCGCTGGTTATCCATTGGCGCCATCTCCAGCAGGATAAGGCCATCAGGCAGCCTCTGAGCGGTCACAGAGAGGATGTGTGAGTGGCTATCTATCACCAGCGTCACTTCGTTATCTGTAAAGCCCTGGCCTGCTTCCAGGCTCTCTCGCATCAGCCCGATGTTTAAGGAGAAATAACTCAACAGATCGGGAAGTGGGGTACCAAACAGTTTGCGGGAGCTTTGGGCGAGCAGCTGTTGTGCCGCCGGGTTGGCGTAATGTACCGCCAGCTCATCGTCGACGAGTAAGATGCTGTTGATTAAAGAATTGAGGATCTGCCCAGCATCGGGCAGCGTGCCGGTTGCCATTCAGCAGTCTCCTGAAAAGTGTTGCACCAATTTAGTGCATTATAGCCTTTTACATCAAAAAAGCGCGAGGAAGCAGGTTGTTAGTGGAGAAAAAAGCCCATCCTGGGATGGGCTAAAAGTTCCACGGCAACTTAAAGACTCTATATTTTTCTTGCTACAGCCGCGCGGGTCGCAACAAGAAATCTACGGAGTATTGGTACTAATTAAACGCTGTAGTACAGCTCAAACTCTACCGGGTGCGGAGTCATACGCACGCGGTCATCTTCTTCGCGACGCAGCGTAATGTACGCATCGATCGCTTCATTGGTGAACACGCCGCCTGCAGTCAGGAACTCGCGGTCCAGATCCAGTTCTTTCAGTGCTTCTTCCAGAGAACCAGCAACCTGTGGGATCTCTTTCGCTTCTTCCGGCGGCAGGTCGTACAGGTTTTTATCCATGGCTTCGCCCGGGTGGATCTTGTTCTTAATACCGTCAAGACCCGCCATCAGCAGTGCTGCGAAGCACAGGTACGGGTTAGCAGCCGGGTCCGGGAAACGCACTTCGATACGACGCGCTTTCGGAGAAGCCACTACCGGAATACGGATAGAAGCAGAACGGTTACGGGCAGAGTAAGCCAGCATTACCGGCGCTTCGTAGCCTGGGACCAGACGCTTGTAAGAGTTGGTGGTTGGGTTAGCCAGGGCGTTGATCGCTTTAGCGTGTTTGATTACGCCGCCGATGTAGAACAGCGCCTGCTCAGACAGACCCGCATATTTGTCGCCAGAGAACAGGTTTACGCCGTTCTTGGACAGAGACATGTGGCAGTGCATACCGGAACCGTTATCGCCAAACATAGGTTTTGGCATAAAGGTCGCGGTTTTACCGAAACGGTGAGCGACGTTGTGAACCACATATTTGTAGATCTGAATTTCGTCCGCTTTTTTGGTCATGGTGTTAAAGCGGGTCGCGATTTCGTTCTGACCTGCGGTCGCCACTTCGTGGTGATGCGCTTCAACAACCAGGCCCATTTCTTCCATGATCAGACACATGGTAGAACGGATGTCCTGAGAAGAATCTACCGGAGGAACCGGGAAGTAACCGCCTTTCACGCCAGGACGGTGACCTTTGTTACCACCTTCGTATTTGGTGGAGGAGTTCCATGCGCCTTCGATGTCATCGATAGCCACGTGGGAACCGGAAATGGACGCGCCGAAACGGATGTCGTCAAACAGGAAGAACTCTGGCTCAGGCCCGAACAGAACGGTGTCTGCGATGCCGGTAGAACGCAGATACTCTTCAGCGCGTTTAGCGATGGAGCGCGGGTCGCGGTCGTAGCCCTGCAGCGTACCTGGTTCCAGGATATCGCAACGGATGATCAGGGTGGACTCTTCATAGAACGGGTCGATGAGTGCAGTAGACGCATCTGGCATCAGAACCATGTCTGATTCGTTAATGCCTTTCCAGCCACCGATTGAGGAGCCGTCAAACATTTTGCCTTCTTCAAAGAATTCGGCATTTACCTGATGAGCAGGAATAGTGACGTGCTGTTCTTTACCTTTGGTATCAGTGAAGCGTAAATCAACAAACTTCACTTCGTGTTCGTTCAGCATCGTCAAAACGTGTTCAGCGGACATACTTACTCTCCCGGATTGGTCATGGTCGTCGTGGTAACGAAGTCTTCAATTCTGCAAAAAATTGGCCGTGTCGCCGTAAAAAATATAAAGCGAAATCTGTGCCAACTTTTAAATTGCCCCTAAAAGGCGTTATCATGCGCACTATCGTGCAAAGGGGCTGCACCATGAAGGTTGTATTGCACCATTATAGTGCTTTAATGTGAACATTAAGCACCATATTGGTGCAAAGCATGTCAGATTACCCCTTTTAACGCTCCGTGAATGTGATCACAAAGAAACTCTGCAATACTTGTTTGCGGAGGATGTTTGTGATCCTGTTTTGTACTGCGATTAATCCGTGTACAATAATGCGCTATTTCTAAAATGCCTGAGGCAAAGTTGTGATCGAAAATTTGCGTAACATCGCCATCATCGCGCACGTAGACCATGGTAAAACGACCCTGGTAGACAAGCTGCTCCAACAATCCGGTACGTTCGATGCACGTGCTGAAACCCAAGAGCGCGTGATGGACTCCAACGATTTGGAGAAAGAGCGTGGGATTACCATCCTCGCTAAAAACACCGCTATCAAATGGAATGACTACCGTATCAACATCGTTGATACCCCAGGGCACGCCGACTTCGGTGGTGAAGTTGAACGTGTAATGTCCATGGTCGACTCCGTGCTGCTGGTGGTGGATGCAATGGATGGTCCGATGCCGCAGACGCGCTTCGTGACCAAAAAAGCCTTTGCCCATGGCCTGAAGCCAATTGTTGTTATCAACAAAGTTGACCGCCCTGGCGCGCGTCCTGACTGGGTTGTTGATCAGGTATTTGACCTGTTCGTTAACCTCGACGCTACCGACGAGCAACTGGACTTCCCGATCGTTTACGCTTCCGCGCTGAACGGTATCGCAGGTCTGGATCACGAAGATATGGCTGAAGACATGACTCCGCTGTATCAGACCATCGTTGATCGTGTTCCGGCTCCAAGCGTAGACCTTGATGGCCCGCTGCAGATGCAAATCTCTCAGCTGGACTACAACAACTACGTTGGCGTAATCGGCATCGGCCGTATCAAACGCGGTAAAGTTAAACCGAACCAGCAGATCACTATCATTGATAGCGAAGGCAAAACCCGTAACGGTAAAGTCGGTAAAGTTCTGACCCATCTGGGTCTGGAACGTATCGAGAGTGATATTGCCGAAGCAGGCGATATCATCGCGATCACCGGTTTGGGCGAACTGAACATCTCCGACACCATCTGCGACCCGCAGAACGTCGAAGCGCTGCCGGCTCTGTCCGTTGATGAACCGACCGTAACCATGTTCTTCTGCGTAAACACCTCCCCGTTCTGTGGTAAAGAAGGTAAGTATGTTACCTCTCGTCAGATCCTTGACCGCCTGAACAAAGAGCTGGTGCACAACGTTGCGTTGCGCGTTGAAGAAACCGAAGATGCGGATGCGTTCCGTGTATCCGGTCGTGGTGAGCTGCACCTGTCTGTTCTGATCGAGAACATGCGTCGTGAAGGTTTCGAAATGGCGGTTTCCCGTCCGAAAGTAATCTTCCGCGAAATCGACGGCCGTAAACAAGAGCCGTTCGAAAACGTAACGCTGGACGTAGAAGAGCAGCATCAGGGTTCTGTCATGCAGGCTCTGGGTGAGCGTAAAGGCGACCTGAAAAACATGAATCCAGATGGCAAAGGCCGCGTACGTCTTGACTACGTGATCCCAAGCCGTGGTCTGATCGGCTTCCGTTCAGAATTCATGACCATGACTTCCGGTACCGGTCTGCTGTACTCCACCTTCAGCCACTACGACGATGTTCGTGCGGGTGATGTGGGTCAGCGTCAGAACGGCGTACTGATCTCCAATGGCCAGGGTAAAGCAGTTGCGTTCGCACTGTTCAGCCTGCAGGACCGCGGTAAGCTGTTCCTGGGTCACGGTGCTGAAGTTTACGAAGGCCAGATCATCGGTATTCACAGCCGCTCTAACGACCTGACTGTAAACTGCCTGACCGGTAAGAAACTGACCAACATGCGTGCGTCCGGTACTGACGAAGCAACGGTTCTGGTTCCGCCGGTTAAGATGACTCTGGAGCAGGCTCTGGAATTCATCGATGACGACGAACTGGTAGAAGTTACCCCAACCTCTATCCGTATCCGTAAGCGTCACCTGACTGAAAACGATCGTCGCCGTGCAATGCGTGGCGCGAAAGAAGAGTAATTAACGCTCTTTCTCAGGTAAGCATAAAAAGCCGCTGATTATCAGCGGCTTTTTTTATCATCAGGAGAATTAGAAGAAATACTTTGCCCCAACACGAATCTGGTTTTGTTCGCGATGATAGGGTTCAACATTGCGATCTAACCAGCGTAATTCAAGGTAGGGTAACCAGTGTTCATTGATACGATACTTAAAGGTATTGGTAATTTCCCAGTGATGATCTTTTCCATTGCTGCTATTGAAGTCATTGACTCGTATAAAATAGTGCGGTTCAAAGGTATAGGAAAATTTATCGGTAATGGTAAAGTTCCAGTAGTTGCCTATTTCATAGGTATCATTATTATCCAGCTCACCGTTTAGGTCGGTTGAACTGTAGTTATTATGGTTATATCGATTACGCACGGTAAGATTAAACCACGGTGTAAATTTATAGTTAACATCCAGATAAACAGCACCGCCTGAGCCAATACTCTTATCGTTTATTAACCCTCCAGGCTGGATTGTTAATTTATCTGTTGGTTTAAATAACGGGTACCAACCCTCTATTTCGTTATAGCCGTGTTTTAACTCATCCTTGCGTTGCATAGTGTAGGTATTCGTGAGCATGATACCTGCGCCCATATCGGAGTTATAGCCAACGCGCAGCATGACTTCCATTTGATCGGATGCCAGGTTATATGCTTCGCGGTTTTCTACATAGGCTCCAGCGAAAGCAGAGGTTGATACCACAGAGGATAAGAGAATTATTGTCGTTAATTTTTTCATGATAAATCCATTTTTTACGCGTAGGGAGGCCGCCATCCATTGGGATGGAATAGGCGGCAATTATTTTTATACGTTTACAGCAGAGGTGTTCTTTTTATTAGTAATAGGGTCCGGTTGGATGTTGTTTTTCTTCCGTTGGCTGATTTCCTCAATAATAAAAGCAAAACGAGTTTCGTTGAGCTTATAAAAGAAGCCCATCGTGAGTGCTGCAATAATTGCAAGTCCGCAAGGCCAGAGGAAAATAAGCTGACGCAAACCGAGCAGTGTGGCATCGCTCTGGACTATATTGGGGATATAACCGATTTGCGTCAGCATGATGCCCGGCAGGAAGCCTGCGAGCGCAGCAGAAATTTTGCGAGAAAAGGTATAACCCGTATACACCGAACCTTCCGCACGGATCCCCGTTTTCCATTCGCCATAATCGACCGTATCCGGAACCAGTGCCCAGTTTAGACTGTTAACAAAAGCGGTTCCGAAGAAGGCCATGCAAGAGAACGTGACGAATAAAAATGACGTACTGCCCCAGAAAAAGTTCAGCACATCACCGATAGCCCATAGCGCCAGGCCACCGAGGTAAACCTGCTTTTTACCGAAGCGTTTTACAGCTGTGGGAACCAGCAGTACCCCAACCAGAATGCATCCCATGCTGAAGAAACCCATCCACGACAGCAGATGAATATCGTTGAGCACGTACTGGGTGTAATACACCTGGATCGCCAGCTTGATGTTGAATGCCGCCAACGTGCACAGATTGGCGACACACAGCACCAGCAGTGGAGGGTTACGGAAAATGGCGCAGAACGACTTGAGAATGCTGGGCTTATGGTGATCCGGCACGATTTCGATATAGCGTTCCTTCACACCGCTAAAGCACCACCACATGCTGAACAGTCCGCAGACGGAGAAGATCAGTGCGGCAATCAGATAACCCAGCGAAGGTGAACTAACAAATAGCGCCTGAATAGGCATAAAGCCAACAGTACACAGTAATAGGCCTACGGTAGCGCCGCCCTGACGCCAGGCGGCGAGCTGAGCTCGTTCATGCGGGTTTTTCGTGATCGCGGGCACCATCGCGCCGTAGGAGCAGTTCATCAGGCTATAGAACAGCCCGAACAGCATAAACAACACTGTCGCTAGCCCGGTTTTCACCGTTAGCGTAAAATCTGTCGCTAAAAACTGCGCGCTGGCAACGACAGCAACAGGAAATGATGCATACAAAATAAAGGGCCTGAATTTCCCTTTTGCGCCAATATTACGCCTTGAGTCCAGCAACACACCGGTCAACATATCAGTGAAAGCGGTGAAGAACTTCGCCACCAAAAAGATAATCCCACCGTAATACGCCGGCATCCCTAGTTCATCGGTATAAAATTTAAGCAGATACAGCGTGCCGATACACAGCATCAAATTTGAGCCGAAGTCACCCACTCCGTAGGCGAATTTTTCACGCAGGCTCAGTTTTAGCGTTAGCGGATCATGAAAAGACATAATCGCTCCTCAATAGCGCCCCGTAGAGCGCTATTCATTATTATTATCAAACGGGTTGTTTACGCGCTTCTATCTCTTCAACGATGCGGACATACATCTTCTCGTTAAGGTTGTAGAAACAGCCCATAGCTACAATGGTGATCACCGCCAAGGCGCAAGGATAAATAAAGATCAACTGACGCAATCCTTCGACCGTACTTGCAGATTGCACCACATTGGGGACGTAGCCGATTTGCGTCAGCATCCATCCAGGGAAGAATCCTGCCAGCGCTTGTGAAACTTTACGGAAGAAGGTGAAACCGGTGTATACCGTACCTTCAGAGCGTACGCCGGTACGCCATTCGCCATATTCCACGGTATCGGAGACCAGCGCCCAGTTCAGGCTGTTGACGAATGCCGAGCCGAAGAACGCCAGACAAGAGAACGCGACAAAACTGACGGAGCCGCCGCCAAAGAAGTAGTTAAGCAGATCGCCCGCCACCCAAATCAGCAAACCGCCGATGTAGACTTTTTTCTTGCCGAAACGTCTGACCATGCCAGGCATCAAGAAGACGCCGATGAAGATACAACCCATGCTAAAAAAGCCCATCCAGGAAAGGAGGATCGGGTCATTAAGAACGTACTGGGTGTAGTAGACCTGAATCGCCAGCTTGACGTTAAACGCGCCAAGCGTGCAAAGGTTGGCAATGCACAGAATAAACAGCGGGCGGTTACCGGCGATGGCGCGAAAGGATTGCAGCAATCCCGGTTTTTGCGCGGCATCAACGGGTTTCACTTCCACGTAACGTTCTTTTACCCCGGCATAGCAGAGCCACATAAACAGCAGGCCAAACAGAGAAAACAACGTGGCGGCGAAGATATAACCCAGCTGCGAGTTGCCTTCGATCAGGTTCATTACGGGAACAAAGCCGACGGTACACAGCAACAGACCAAGGGTTGCGCCACCTTGCCGCCAGGCGGCAAGCGACGCGCGTTCGTCAGGATTTTTCGTAATCGCGGGAACCATCGCACCATAAGAGCAGTTCATCATGCTGAAAAACAATCCGTACAGCATAAACAGCACCGTTGCCATGACCGTTTTACCGGTTACTTCAAACGGTGTACCGACAAAGTTTGCAATCGCCAGCAAGGTAACCGGAAATGCGGCATAAAGAACGAACGGACGGAATTTTCCCTTCGGGCCGATTTTGCGGCGGGAATCAAGCATAATCCCGGTGCCCATATCGGTAAACGCGGTAAAAAACTTGGCGATGAGGAAAATGATACCGCCATAAGTTCCTGGTAAACCAAGGACATCGGTATAAAACTTGAGTAAATAGAGCGTACCAATATCCAGCAGGATATTGGAGCCTAAATCACCCATCCCATAGGCGAGTTTTTCTTTGAACGGCAAGCGTAGGGTTGCCGGATTAGAGGAAGTCTGACTCATTATTATTCTCCATGTGCCCGCGAGTTTCCCCACGGGCGAGCCGCATTAGATGTTGCGTAAAGTGGCAAACAGTGACGCCCATTCACTCTTCGCGCGATAAAACACCGGAGGCTTGCCAATAGGCGCATCCACGGTAATTTCACCGCCCTGGTAAGTTTCCCCGGTCCAGATGTTGACCCAGCTATCCTCCGGCAGATACAGAGTCCAGTTTTGCTGGCCTTGTTCGTGAACCGGCGCAACCAACACATCCTGTCCCAGCAGGTACTGATATTTCAGGGTGTAGGTCCGTGCATCGTCTTCGTAATGTAGGAATAGCGGGCGCATCACCGGCAGACCGGTAGCGCTGTTTTGCGCGACCGCCTGTTTCAGATACGGTTTAAGGGTGGTAAAGACGGTGGTCATACGAGCAAAGTGAGCGATGGTTTCAGCATCACCATCAAACTGCCAGTTATCGCCAGGGCGGTTACCTTCGTGGGTGCGCATCATCGGCGTGAAGGCGCTAAAGTCACACCAGCGCAGCAGCAGCTCTTTGCTGCGTTTCATTTCAAATAGGGTGGTGTAGCCGCCGATATCGCTGTGGTGCAGACCATGGCCGCTCATCGCCAGTGACAGCGCAGCAGGCACGACCGAGGCCAGACCGTCGTCAAGGCTCCAGTCAACGTTCTGATCGCCTGCCCACATCATGGTGGAGTATTTCTGGCTGCCGGTGTAACCCGCACGCATAAAGAACAGGATCTCGCCGAGCTTGCCAGTCTCCTGTAACGCTTCGTAGTTACATTTCGCCCACAGCGCAGGCCAGGCGTTATGCATAATTTCAGCGCTAATGCCATTGTGCAGGTAAGTGTCGGTTGGCAGGTATTCGCCAAAGTCGGCCATCCAACCGCCGCATCCCAGCTCAATCATGTTCTTTTTGATGACTTCTTTGAACCAGGCGTAGGCTTCAGGGTTGGTCAGGTCCACCACGCCGCCGTAAAACTCGCCAAACTCAACCAGATAGTCAGCGCCAGAGGCATCTTTCGCCAGATAACCGTGCGCAGCCGCTTCGGCGCAGAGATCTTTATCGCTGGCGACGTACGGGTTGATGTAGGAGAGGAATTGCACGCCTTCTTCTTTCCACTGCTTAATACGGCTATCCAACTGAGGATAGTTGTCGCTGTTCCACTTCCAGTTCCACATCACGCGTTTGCCAAAGGAGGTCATGCGGATCCCGGACCAGTCCTGCGCCCAGATGCCGTTTACTTTCACGCCTGCGTTACGCATGGTGTCCAGTTTGTTCTGGCAAACCTCAGTACCGCCTTGAATACCGAGCGTGACGCCATCGTAGATCCAGTCCGGCAGCTCCGGCTGGCGTCCTAACAGCGCGGTCAGTTTTTCCAGTAAAGAGATGTAGGTGTCAGCGCATTCAAATCGTAGGGTGGTTTTGTCCTCCCACAATGCCAGTTCGTGATACTCCGGTGCGCTGAAGTCGAAATTCATATAGCAGCTGTTATCAACGTGGCAGTAGTACTTCTGCGTGCTGACGAAGGTCGGCTGCGGGAAAAAGGTCCAGTAGTAGTCACCACCGGCATTTTCTTTGCAGTCTGCCTGCCAGGTGACATAGCTATTTTTGTTACGGCCCACGCCCTGTTCGCTGGTCCACAGTGGGAACGGTTTACCGCGTAAGTCGAAATAAGAGAACTGTTCACCGCAGCCGTAAATATGATCGTCCGGGTTGGCAGCCAGACGCAGCCAGATGCGGTTATGGCTGAGGTCATCGTTGTGCAGATCCAGCTTCAGGCGACCCTGTTCATCGGTGGAGATGTGCAGCGTGGCGTTGATGGTGTTACCGCGACTGAAATGCACCTGCCAGCCGTCAGGCGACTCGCTGACCGTGGCGTCGGTCAGGGCAATCTTCTCATTGAGCTTGTCTTTAATGCTGAAGTTGCCGCGGAACATATCAATATCGGCAACGCCAGCGCCGATCCACAGGCAGGGGGTTTCTGTGCTGTGACGTAAAATCAGGCGCTGGTGGTATGTCAGCGTAAAGCCATTCTGTAACGTCGTTAGTTCTAAAGCGGTTGACCGTTGTTGTAGCGAATTCATTATCGTCTCCGTAAAAATAGGGTAATTCGGTAATTTTTGTTTTGGGATAAGGTTATTCGGCACCGATTAAAAAATGCATCCGATGCATCTCGCCGGGTGCCAGAAAGATAAGACTGATGCCTGAATTAAAGGCATCTGGCGGGCAGGTCATGGGTTCTACGGCAATCCCCAGACGGTGTAATTTCTCGCCGCTGTAAATCTGTAGCCACGGCTGGTCGCAACGTAAGTACGTCGTCATATTTTTCGTTGCACTGAACATGCTGACTTCCCATTCACGCCCGGACACAGGGGTTTTAAAGGTGTGATCTATCTGCGTTGCAGCGACAGGGCGCGGCGTGGTGAAATTCAGCGCGGTATTCTCAACGCGATGCGTTTCCAGGGTATCAATGTCAAAGACCTCATCTGTCGGAAGAGTGAGCGTACAGCTATCTATCTTCTCAAGACCACAGGTCAAATAGGGATGAGCGCCAGAACCATAAGGCGCTGATTCATCACCAATATTCAGCGCAGTAATAAAAATGTGCAGACCGCTTATTGCATCAAGGCGATATGTTGTTTCAACCAGTAATGAAAAGGGATAACCATAAGAGGGCGGCAGAAAAATCATCAGCGACACTTCCGATGCCGATTGCTGGTTAATCTGCCAGTCCCGCCAGGCCAACAGCCCGTGAATGGCGGTATGCGAAATAGGGTCGTTAACGGCAAGCTGGAAGGTCTTGCCGTTATGTTGATAGCAGCCGTCTGCAACGCGGTTTGGCCATGGGACTAACACTTTTCCTAAATGCGCCTGCGGCATCTCTTCCGGCTTATGTGGAATAACGATGTGACGCCCACGATGCATCAATTCTGCCAGCCCAGCGCCAACCGTGACGATTTTCGCCTGGTAGTGTCCGGCCTGAAGATGAATGGTTTTTCCACCACTATGCATGGCTGCTATCCTTGTGACTTATTTGGCGTTGATATCCAGAAGACCGGCAGCAACCGCCGGAGCAAGGCCCGGAGCCAGCGGTAGACGCGGGATTACCAGGCAGTGCAGCAGGTGATAAATGTCCTGCTTACCGTCCCAGACTTTGGTGGTCACTTTGTTATCGGTGTCCAACTCCTGCCACCATGAACCGGTCTCGTAGTCCATCAGATAGGTGATGCAGTAATCCCACCACTTCTGGTACCAGGCTTCGTACTGGCTGTCGCCGGTGAGGGTATACAAGGCATAGGCGGTACCCATGGCTTCGACTATCGGCCAACGCACTCTTTCGCGAACGATTGGTTTACCGTCCCAGTCCACCGAATAGACAAAACCATCCGCACCGTCCGGTGCCCAGGCATCACGGATGGTGGCGTGGAACAAGCCTTTGGCATCTTCCAGCAGCCAGGCGGGAGGCGTTTCGAAGCGGGCTTCCAACGCGGCATGCAGATGCAGCATCAGGCGACCCCATTCGATCCAGTGGCCCGGCGTGCCGCCGTATGCGCGGAAACGGTGAGCAGGATTATCCTTGTTGTAATCGCGGATTGGGTTCCACTGTGAATCGAAGTGCTCGTTGACGCGATACTCCCCGCTGCGGGCCACGTCGTGAATAATCACCGAAGCAATTCGCAGTGCGCGATCGAGCCATTTACGGTCATGGGTAACGTCATAAACGATCAGGAAAGCCTCGACCGCGTGCATGTTGGCGTTACCGCCACGGTAATCTTCCGTCTGGCTGAAGGCTTCGTCCCAGGACTCCAGGCACATCTGCTCGTCTTCGCTCCAGAAGTACTTTTCAATCACCTCGATGGCATCATCCAACAATTGTCTGGCCTGTGGATGACCGGTAGTAACCGCGCTTGCCGCGCCGAGCAAAACGAAGAAATGCTGATAACCCTGCTTGGAGGCGTCCATCACGCCTTCGTCATTTACGCAGGCGTACCAACCGCCGTAGCGTGTGTCGCGTAGCGCACCGTTCAGCGCTTTAATGCCGTGATCGACGAGTTGGTATGCGCCAGGCCGACCCATTGACGCGGCAACGGAGTAGACGTGCAGCATGCGGGCGGTGATCCACAGATGTGTCCCCATATCTGCTCTGACCTGACCACTGTTTCCCAGCCAGCCAAATCCGGTAGGTACCGCAGCGTTCTTACCAAAGTTAAAGATGCGGTCTGTTTCCTGCTCCAGCCAGCGGTTGTGGCTTAGGGTGTTAAACCATTTCATTCTGAGATCCTCTTAGCGCCGGGCCATCATTTCATCGACGATATCGCCCAGACGCTGCAACTTAGGTGCGGAAACATCACGCAGCATCAGTTCGGTATCCGGCAGGCCAACCACGGATGACCAGACCGCACGTCCGGCCAGGAAGCCGGATGCGCCAGCGGTCATTGCTACACTGACCGCGCGTGGGAACAGTTTTTCATCCACACCGGAGGAGAGAATGACCCACGGCATGTTGATGTTTTCATTCAGGCGCTGAGAGGCGCTAAGCAGCTCTTGTTGGGTTCCTTTGCCGTACAGAGGCATTTCGACCTTGTAGAGATCGGCACCGCTATCACCCAGTTCTTTCGCGGCATCGATAATGGCCTGTTCACGATCGAACTTATCGCCACGACGTGGTGGGCGAACAACCGGCTCGATGATGCTCAGCAGGCCATTGGAATGGCACAGTTCATTGAATTCTCCCACCATATCAAGACGTTGTTGGGCATCTTCATCGCTACGCCACAGCACCAGCAGTTTGAGGGCCTTGGCACCATCTTGCTTCACGGTCTGCGGGTCGATTTTTTTATCAATCACCACGCTATCGACCGGAATACCGTTACCCGGAATGAACTCATCAGCGGCCACAATCATGGCGCAGTTTTTGGCGACCGCGTTTTGCTCTACAACCTGGCGGTAGCAGAACTGCTGATCGACCAGAATGGCGGAAGCATAGGGGGAAAGGATCTTCGCCGCATTGACTTTGAAATCGGTCAGCACGCTGTCATTGACCGGGGATTTTGCACCCGCGGCGGCAAACATTAAGCGCATGGCTTCGCGCTGATCGACCGCCAGCATGGCAAACCCGCCGGAAGCTCGGGTGATATCTTTCAGGGTGTACTTGGTCATTGTTCAGTCCTTTTACTTATCAAAGTTGGGAATTCAGTCCGGCAGATGTCCGAACCTGCTCGAGTATTGCGGTCCAGTCTTCCCGGCCACGGCCAGCGGCGCGTGCCTGGTTATAGACTTCGCGGGAAGCGGCGCCGAGCGGCATCGGCACGTGCAATTGGTTGGCAACGTCCAGGGCGATGCCAAGATCCTTGTGAGCTAAATCGATCATGAAAGCCGGGGAAAGATCGCCTTTCAGCACTTTGTTCGGCCAGGAGGTAGTGAAGTGGCCCTTTCCGGCGGGGGTGCCGCTCATGACTTGCAAAGCCACATCGAAGGAGAGACCAAGTGCCTCGCACAACACGGCGGCTTCGGCAGAGAGGGCGTTTAGCGCGATACTCATGTAGTTGTTGATGAGCTTCACGCGGATCCCCATGCCGGGACCACCTGCATTGATCAATTCATTACCCATCGCCATCAGAACCGGTGTGGCGCGTTCTACCTGCTGTGCCGTTCCACCTGCCAGCAGCAACAGCGTTCCCGCTATGGCGTGATCGGAGGTGCGTCCAACCGGGCAATCCATCATATCGAAGCCTTGGGCACGCATATCGGCGATGAGTTTATCGGTTTGCAGTGGGTGAATAGTCGACATATCAATTACTAACGCCTGCTGGGAGAGGCTTTCGCAAATACCCTGCTCGCCGAACAATACGCTGCGCACCAGAGCGCCGTTTGGCAGCATGGTGATGACAAATTCTGCACCTTGTGCTGCCTGAGCTGGGCTACTGGCAGGCTGTGCTCCTTTTTCCACCAGGCGCTGAACGGCATCCGGGTTAACGTCAAAGACGCTGAGTTGATGACCCTGCTTCAGCAAGTTGCTCGCCATGGGTGAACCCATCTGACCTAATCCGATAAATGCTATAACTGCCATAACGTTCTCCTGAGACGTGGATGTCATTTTTTGTCATTTAAGGTCGTTTGTTTTTGTCTGTTTTTGATCGTATTTGTAATTTATGGTCAAAAAATTGACAGCCGTCACTTTTTAAACATTTTGTGAAATTAAAATGATCCCATCTTGAAACGCCTAAGGAACGACCATGATTCGTATTGCTTGTGTAGGTATTGCCGTGATGGATCGCATCTATTACGTGGAAGGTTTACCGACTGAAAGAGGTAAGTATGTGGCGAAGCGTTATACGGAAGTGGGCGGCGGGCCTGCTGCAACGGCCGCAGTGGCTGCAGCGAAGCTGGGCGCTAAGGTGGACTTTATTGGCCGTGTGGGCGATGACGACACCGGAAATAGCTTGCTGGCGGAGCTGGAGTCCCTGGGGGTAAATACCCGCTATTCCCGGCGCTACGCGGGGGCGAAGTCTTCACAATCGGCAATTATGGTTGATGCGCAAGGGGAACGGATTATCGTTAACTATCCCAGCCCGGATTTACTGCATGATGCTGACTGGCTCAATGAGATCGATTTTACCCAGTGGGATGTGGTGTTGGCGGATGTTCGCTGGCACGAAGGGGCCAGGCAGGCGTTCACATTGGCACGTCGGGCGGGAGTGATGACGGTATTGGATGGTGACGTAACGCCACAAGATATCCGCGAGCTGGTGGCGTTAAGCGATCATGCTGCGTTTTCTGAACCCGGTCTGGCGCGTTTAACCGGGATAAACGATCCTGAAGTCGGACTGAAACAAGCACAAACGCTCACAAATGGTCACGTGTATGTAACGCGGGGCAGTGCAGGCTGCGACTGGATAAAAAATAATACGTTGCAGCATCAATCTGGATTTAAAGTCGACGTTGTTGATACAACGGGGGCGGGGGATGTTTTCCACGGTGCGCTCGCGTTTAGCCTGGCCGGCGGCGACCTCCCGGAAGAGGCCGTCAGGTTCGCCAGCGGGGTTGCTGCGCTAAAATGTACGCGTCCGGGAGGAAGGGCTGGAATCCCTGACTGTGATCAAACCCGATCTTTTCTGTCACTTTTTGTATAAAATGCCAGGGCAATGGTTTTTCGAGGAAATTTCATGAGTCTTACCGAACTGACCGGTAACCCGCGACACGATCAACTGCTTATGCTGATTAGCGAGCGCGGTTATATGAATATCGACGAGCTGGCCAGCCTGCTGGATGTGTCCACGCAGACCGTGCGTCGTGATATTCGTAAACTCAGCGAGCAAGGATTAATTACGCGTCATCATGGTGGCGCGGGCAGAGCCTCCAGCGTGGTGAATACGGCGTTTGAGCAGCGTGAAGTCTCGTGGACGGAGGAGAAAAAAGCCATCGCGGAAGCGGTGGCGGACTACATTCCCGATGGGTCAACGGTGTTTATTACCATTGGCACCACCGTTGAGCAGGTGGCCCGCTCGCTGTTAAACCATAATCATTTGCGCATTATCACCAACAGTCTGCGCGTGGCGCACATTCTTTATAACAATCCACGTTTTGAAGTCATGGTGCCGGGGGGAACGTTACGCCCGCACAACAGTGGCATCATTGGTCCTTCTGCCTCGGCATTTGTCGCTGATTTTCGGGCCGACTACCTGGTAACCAGCGTTGGCGCGATCGAAAGTGATGGCGCGCTGCTGGAGTTTGATGTCAATGAAGCCAGCGTAGTGAAAACGATGATGTCGCACTCAAGACACATTCTGCTGGCAGCGGATCATACGAAATATACGGCTTCTGCCGCGGTAGAAATTGGTAACGTCTCTCAGGTGACCGCGCTGTTTACCGATGAATACCCAGGTCCCGCATTGCATAATTTACTCCAGTCACAACAGGTTGAAATTGTGCAGGTGAGTCCTTCACAAGATGATGCTTTGGCCGTGTAATTCCTCAGATGATGGCTCGATAAGTTCGAAGCCATCACTCTCACATAGTCAAACTTCTCCTTTCCCGCTACAGTTATTCATCCACGGCGAATAAGGAGAAGGGCATGCTCTATATCTTTGATTTAGGTAATGTGATTGTCGATATCGACTTCAACCGCGTGTTGGGCACATGGAGCGATCTGAGCCGTGTACCGCTGGCCTCGCTGAAGCAAAGTTTCACCATGGGGGAGGCTTTTCACCAGCATGAGCGAGGTGAAATAACGGATGAAGCCTTTGCCGAGGCGCTATGTCATGACATGGCGCTGCCGCTAAGTTACGAGCAGTTCTCTCACGGCTGGCAGGCCGTTTTTGTGGCATTGCGCCCTGAAGTCATCGACATCATGCATAAGCTGCGTGAGCAGGGGCATCGGGTGGTCGTCTTGTCGAATACTAACCGTCTGCACACAACATTTTGGCCGGATGAATATCCTGAAATTCGTCAGGCTGCTGACCATATTTATCTTTCCCAGGATCTGGGCATGCGAAAACCGGAAGCGCGGATTTACCAGCATGTCCTGCAGTCTGAAGGTTTTTCTGCGGAAGATGCGGTCTTTTTTGACGACAACGCCGATAATATTGAAGGAGCTAACCGGTTAGGGATTACCAGTATCCAGGTCGTCGATAAAACGACCATTCCTGACTATTTCGCGAAGTTGTTATGCTAAAAAATGTTCAGCAACAAGCCAGGCACCATACGCGTCCTGTACGGGCCTGGCTGAAGCTACTATGGCAGCGGATTGATGAGGACAACATGACGACGCTGGCAGGGAATCTTGCCTACGTTTCACTGCTCTCATTAGTGCCGCTTATCGCCGTTGTGTTTGCTCTTTTCGCCGCATTTCCGATGTTTTCCGACGTCAGTGCCCAGCTACGTCATTTTATTTTCGCAAACTTTATCCCGGCGACGGGAGACGTCATCCAGCGTTATATCGAACAGTTTGTCGCCAACTCGAACAAAATGACGGCCGTTGGGGCATGTGGGCTGATTGTCACGGCGTTATTGCTGATGTATGCCATTGATAACGCTCTGAATACTATCTGGCGCAGTAAGCGCACTCGTCCCAAAGTTTACTCTTTCGCCGTCTACTGGATGATTTTAACGCTGGGGCCGCTGCTGGCGGGGGCCAGTCTGGCGATCAGCTCTTATTTGTTGTCATTGCGCTGGGCCAGCGATCTCAACTCGGTGATTGATGACGTCTTGCGTATTTTCCCTCTGGTGCTTTCCTGGCTCTCGTTCTGGCTGCTTTACAGCATTGTACCGACTACGCGCGTGCCCAATCGTGATGCTGTTATTGGCGCCTTTGTGGCCGCCGTGTTGTTCGAGGCCGGAAAGAAAGGATTTGCACTCTACATCACGATGTTCCCGTCGTATCAGCTCATTTACGGTGTCCTGGCGGTGATCCCCATTTTATTTGTCTGGGTATACTGGACGTGGTGTATCGTCTTGCTAGGCGCGGAAATAACTGTCACTCTCGGGGAATACCGCAAACTTAAACAAGCCGCAGAACAAGAAGAAGCAGATCAACCATGATTGCATTAATTCAGCGCGTAACCCGTGCCAGCGTCACCGTGGAGGGCGAGGTGACGGGTGAAATTGGCCCAGGACTTTTGGTCCTGTTAGGTGTCGAAAGGGATGATGACGAACAGAAAGCGAACCGTCTGTGCGAGCGCGTACTCGGCTATCGAATCTTTAGCGATGCCGAAGGAAAAATGAACCTCAACGTGCAGCAATCAGGTGGCAGTGTGCTGGTGGTTTCACAGTTCACGCTGGCGGCAGATACCGAACGCGGCATGCGCCCGGGGTTTTCGAAAGGCGCTGCGCCCGAGCGGGCAGAAGCGCTGTATGAATACTTTGTTGAGCGTTGCCGCCAACAGGAAATTAATACGCAAACCGGTCGATTCGCTGCGGATATGCAGGTTTCACTGGTTAATGATGGCCCCGTGACGTTCTGGTTACAAGTATGAACCAGCTACCGGTGTGGCCGCGGGCAACAAGAGAGAATACGACTATGTATCACCTTCGAGTACCGCAGACAGAAGAAGAGTTGGAGCGTTACTACCAGTTTCGCTGGGAGATGTTGCGTAAACCGTTGCACCAGCCCAAAGGCTCCGAACGGGATGCCTGGGACGCGATGGCGCATCACCAGATGGTGGTGGACGAAGAGGGAAATCTGGTCGCGGTCGGGCGTCTGTATATCAATGCGGATAACGAAGCCTCCATACGCTTTATGGCCGTTGACCCCTCTGTGCAGGAGAAAGGGTTGGGCACGCTGATGGCGATGACCCTGGAGTCTGTGGCGCGTCAGGAAGGGGTAAAGCGCGTAACCTGTAGCGCCCGTGAAGATGCGGTCGAATTTTTCGCCAAACTGGGGTTTGTGAGCCAGGGCGAAATTACCACGCCGCAAACCACGCCGGTGCGCCATTTTTTGATGATTAAACCCATCGCAACGCTGGACGACATTCTCCATCGCGGGGACTGGTGCGGACAGCTACAGCAAGCCTGGTACGAACATATTCCATTGAGTGAGAAAATGGGCGTGCGCATTCAGCAGTACACCGGGCAGAAATTTATTACGACGATGCCAGAGACAGGCAATCAGAACCCGCACCATACGCTGTTTGCCGGAAGCCTGTTTTCACTGGCGACGTTAACGGGCTGGGGGCTTATCTGGCTGATGCTGCGCGAGCGTCATCTGGGGGGGACGATAATCCTCGCCGACGCGCATATCCGATACAGCAGGCCAATTACCGGGAAACCTACCGCTATTGCCGATCTGGGCTCGCTGAGCGGTGACCTGGACCGTCTGGCAAGAGGCCGCAAGGCGCGCGTTCAGATGCAGGTCGGGGTGTTTGGCGATGACACGCCGGGCGTCGTGTTTGAAGGTACCTACATTGTGCTACCCGCGAAACCGTTTGGCGCATATGAAGAGGGCGGGAATGAGGAAGAGTAGTTTCTCTAGTTAATATGCAATATTGGATTCATTTGCTGATGTAAAATGCGGATTATGAAAATGCCATAATCCGCATTTTGATAAAAAATTGCATGTTGGCGGTGGTTGTATTGACGGGCGCCTTCCTTAATTTCAGAGCTGTTGCGACCCATCAAAGGGTTTTTCTCTAATAGTAAAAAAAGCTGCTCCATCTCAGTCGTGTATTTATCTGCATGTTGATAACCGAATTTTCTCCAGGTGTATTCATAGATAGATTCAAAGTCTTCGACTGCCCGATTAGAGAGTTTATACATTCAGACTGCGCTTCTTCCTGAGCGCGACCTCCTGTAGAGTCAGGTCGCTTGTGCCACTGTGTATCCCATCCTCCAGCGCGTCGCGTAATGCATTATTTCGCAATTCTTGTTCCTCCAGCAAACGCAATGCCGAACGAACAACTTCGCTGGTGGAGCCATAGCGCCCACTTTCAATCATTTCGTTAATAAAACGATCGAGATGCTCGCCGATTGTAATGCTGGTAGTTCTGGGCATAAGTTTGTCCTTTGTGTTATCTATTCACACAAGATAGCACCCGTGGACGAAAACATAAACAACCTTAACGGCCAAGCCGCCAGGCCACATCTCGCATAACATTTCGTGCCGCCTGGCTCACTCCTGCCAACTGGAAAAATCCGTGGATAACGCCAAGATAGCGTTGGCAGGTACACTCCACGCCCTGCTCCTGGAACCGTTGATACAGGGCCTCGCCCTCATCGCGCAGTGGGTCGAATTCGGCTGTAATGATGTGCGTGGGCGGCAGACCGTTGAAGTCTTCACGCCAGACTGGGCTGGCTTCGGGATGCCGCAGGTCGGTTTGCGGCAAATACATCTCGTAGCCCGAAAGCAACGTGTCACGTGTGATAATGTAATCCTGCCCATTTCGGTCGTAGCTCTCAAACCTGGCGGTTGCGTCCAGCATCGGGTAAATCAGCATTAGCTGCGCAGGTTGCCATTGATTGGCAGCTTTCAGGCGCAGTGCAGTGATCAGCGCCAGATGCCCGCCCGCGCTGTCGCCAGCAAGCGTAATCCTGCCGCGGTCGACACCCAGTTTCTGGGCATACTTCCAGATAATATTGGCTCCCGTTTCAGCGTCGTTATGTGCAGCCGGGAAAGTATGCTCTGGTGCAAGGCGATACTGCACCGCAATGACTCGACAGCCGCTGTACCAGGCGAGCTGCCTTAGCTGGTTATCATGCGTCGCGAATCCGCCACTGACAAAGCAGCCACCGTGATAATAGATAACGCAGGGGAGATTTCCCGTGGCGTCCCGCGGCGAAACAACGCGAAATGTCATTGCATCGAGTTCAATATCTTCAACCTGTACGCGGGTTTCAGTTTCTCCTGCCAGTACCGCGCTGGCAATGTAGCCTGCTCTCCGGTCATCAATATTTTGCTCGCGCGAAGAAGGGCGTCCCGCCGCGATAAATGCCTCAACCAGCTGTGCAATCCCGCTTTCCAGTGCCATTTATTATTTTCCTTATCTGTATGTATATACAGTTTTATAACCTGGATAACCGCGAATGAGAATGGGAAAAGTGGTGGGGTGTACGATTCTGGAAAGCGGCTCGCAAAAGTAAAAATCGTTCGCGTGAAGGCTATTTTCTCGCTTTTCTCGGGTGTATGTTGTGTGGGAATTAATCGCCAATGATATACTGGAGGTATATGTGAGTATGATGGCTGGGATGGATATGGGCAGAATTTTACTCGATTTATCAGACGAAGTGATCAAACGTCTTGATGATCTCAAGGTGCAGCGTAATCTGCCGCGGGCCGAGCTTTTGCGGGAGGCTGTTGAACAGTATCTTGAGAGGCAGGATCAAGCTGAAACGACAATTTCACGTGCTCTTGGGCTATGGCAAGGTTGTGAGGAAGATGGCGTTGATTATCAGCGTAAACTCCGTGAGGAATGGTAATGGTCACAGGATCTGCGCTTTTTGATACCAACATCCTCATCGACCTGTTTAGCGGGCGAAGTGAAGCAAAACTAGCGATAGAAACATGGCCGCCGCAGAACGCAATCAGCCTCATTACATGGATGGAGTTGATGGTGGGCGCAAAAAAATATCATCAGGAATCTCGCACACGCGTTGCGCTAGGCGCTTTTAATGTGATCGGTGTTTCACAGGATATTGCTGAACGAAGCGTGAGTATCAGGCAGGAATATGGGATGAAATTGCCGGATGCCATCATTTTGGCCACTGCGCAGATTCATCGTCTTACACTGGTTACGCGTAATACCAGGGATTTTGCAGGCATATCCGGCGTGGTCACACCGTATACGTTATAACCCGGGCGACCTGCGCCGCCCGGTAGTGCGAAGAACTTACTCCCCTTCACCCGGGAACAGGAACGGGTTGATGGAGCTGCGGGCAAAGCCCTCTTGCTCCATGTGTGCGTCCAGCATCAGTGAAGCGAGATCGTCGGCTACGGCCTCGACTTTCGGGTCTTTTTCCTGATAGAGAATCTTCAGGTAAGTCCCGCAATCGCCGCAGCTTTCAGCTTTAATGGCCGCCTGTTCGTTATCCAACGACCAGTAGTTCAAATCACGGCTCTGCTCGCAGTTGCTGCACTTCACGCGCACCACGTGCCACTCGGTTTCGCACAGGTTGCAGTGCAAATAGCGCAGCCCCTGAGTGGTACCGATTTGCACCATGCTGGAGACCGGCATTGAACCACACACCGGGCAGTACTGACGCTGTTCGCCGTATTCCGCACGGGCTTTGCCGGGGATCAGGCTCGCCATCTGCGCCCAGTAGAGCGATAGGGCAGCCCAAATGAACGGTGCTTTGTCGCTGCTGACGGAGGCGAAATCGGAGGCAAACAGCGCGCTGGCCATCAGTTCCAGCTCCTGCTCCGAGGCTTTTTCCAGATTCTCGATCACGGCCAGCGCAGGGCCGCTCATTTCCGGCTTCAGCTCAGCAATTAGCGATTGCAGCAGTTTTTGCCAGTGCTTGTCGCGTGGCAGAACGTGGATATCCAGTGGCGGTTTGCCCTGATCGTTCGCTTCTTTGATGCGAGCGGTCAGATCCATCTGCAGCGGATGGTCGTACAACACCACTTCCTGCGCGTGAGCGATTAGCGCGGCAAAACGCAGGTAATCACCCAGCGGGTTGTTTTCGGCCAGCTCGCGCAGACGTTCAGCGCGGCGGTTATACAAATTTTTGAGTCTGGGGAATAATAACGGCGGAATCATATCCGCCGTGCGTTTCTCGCTCTTCTCCAGCTCATCTTGCGGGATTATGCGAATACTCATTCAGATGACTTTTCCTGTTTCTGGCGGACTTCACGGTACCAGCGCGGGTGATGTTTCTTCGCCCATGAGCTGGTAACCCATCCTTCCACCATCGCGGTAATGGTGCCTTTCACCCAAAGGGCGGCGTAAATGTGCACCATGATAACCACAATTAACGCTACTGCGGCAAATGAATGCAGCATTAACGCGAATCGGATCACCGGGATTGAGAAAGCAGGCGCAAAATACGGACGCCAGATGACCACTCCGCTCACCAGCAACAGGACCAGGAAGATAATCGCCGCCCAGAATACGCATTTCTGGCCGAAGTTATAACGTCCCGTGTCACCTACTTCCTCGTTGACGACAATCTTACGAATATTCTTCGCCCAAAAGATATCATCCCGATTGATTAGATTGTGGTGCCAGTAACGGAAAAACATGATGATAAACGAGGCAAACATGATCACGCCGACAAACGGGTGCACAATTCGCGCCAGTTGCGGCGTGCCCATGATGTGCATCAGCCAGTTAAAAGACGGGAAGAGAAAACCCATCCCGCTCACTGCCGCCAGAATGAAACAGAAGGCGGTGATCCAGTGGTTGATGCGTTCCGGCGCCGTGTAGCGCACGATGGTGTCACGTCGTTTCATTTGCGCACCTCGTCTTTTTCTTCATGCAGATTGTCTTCTTCCTCTTCCGCACGGTTCGGGCCTACGCCGACGTAGTGGAAGATACTGGCCGCAAATGTCGCTGCAAAGCCGACGGCTGCGAGAGGTTTCCAGATGCCTTTCCAGAACTTCACGGTGGCGCTGATTTCCGGGTTCTCCGGCAGGCCGTGGTACAGACTCGGCTTGTCCGCATGGTGCAATACGTACATCACGTGCGTACCGCCAACGCCTGCCGGATCGTACAGACCCGCGTTTTCGTAACCACGCGTTTTCAGCTCCGCCACGCGCTCACCGGCCAGCGTTTTCATCGACTCTTTAGTGCCGAAATGAATAGCGCCGGTTGGACACGTTTTCACGCAGGCTGGTTCTTGTCCAACCACTACACGGTCAACGCACAGCGTACATTTGTAAACGCGGTTGTCTTCCGGGTTGAGGCGCGGCACGTCGAACGGGCAGCCCGCGATACAGTAGCCACAGCCGATGCACTGCTCGGACTGGAAGTCGACGATACCGTTGGCATACTGAATGATTGCTCCTTCGGCCGGACACGCCTTCAGGCAGCCCGGATCGGCGCAGTGCATACAGCCATCCTTGCGGATAAGCCACTCCAGTTTGTCGTTTTGTTCCACTTCCGAGAAGCGCATTACCGTCCAGGATTTAGCGGTCAAATCAGCCGGGTTGTCGTACACCCCAACGTTGTTGCCCACTTCATCACGGATGTCGTTCCATTCTGAACACGCCACCTGACACGCTTTACAGCCGATACAGGTGGTGACGTCGATAAGCTTCGCCACCTCTTCCTGATGGTCCCGCGCCTGAGGCGCGGGGGTGAAACCGTTAGTGGCGGAACGACGAATGATGTCTTGCGATTGATAAGCCATAGGTCGTCTCCGTTACACCTTTTCCACGTTCACGAGGAAGGACTTAAATTCCGGCGTCTGCGTGTTCGCATCACCGACGAATGGCGTTAACGTGTTAGCGATAAAGCCTTTTTTCGCCACACCTTCGTAGCCCCAGTGAATCGGAATACCGATAGTGTCGATATCCTGACCGTTGGCCTTCAACGTGCGAATACGTTTGGTCACCACCGCTTTGGCTTTAATGTAGCCACGGTTAGAGGAGACTTTGACGGTATCGCCATGAGAGATACCGAGCTTATTCGCCAGCTTCTCGCCAATTTCCACAAACTGCTCCGGCTGGGCGATAGCGTTAAGCAGCGCATGCTTAGTCCAGTAGTGGAAGTGCTCGGTCAGACGGTAGGTCGTACCGACGTACGGGAACTTATCCGCTTTACCCAGTGCTTCCGCGTCACCTTTAAAGATACGTGCGGCAGGGTTAGAGATAACGTTCGGGTGCAGCGGGTTAGTCCCCAGCGGCGTTTCAAACGGCTCGTAGTGTTCCGGGAACGGACCTTCTGCCATCTTATCGATAGCAAACAGGCGTCCCATCCCTTCCGGCTGCATGATGAACGGCCCAACGTTGCTGCCCGGCGCGGCGGCACTGTAGTCAGGAATATCCATCCCGCTCCATTTCGCCCCGTCCCATTTCAGGATCTGACGTTTTGGATCCCACGGATTCCCCTGCGGGTCAGCGGAGGCGCGGTTATACAGAATGCGGCGGTTGAGCGGCCACGCCCATGCCCAGCCCAGCGTATTGCCAAGGCCTGACGGATCGGCGTTATCGCGACGTGCCATCTGGTTGCCTTCCGGCGTCCAGCTACCGGCAAAAATCCAGCAGCCGCTGGAGGTGGTACCGTCGTCACGCAGTTGGGCGAACGAGCTAAGCTGTTGGCCTTTCTTGACGATAACGGCACCGGTGGCCGGGTCGGTAATGTCGGCCAGGGCTTTACCGTTGCTCTCCATCGCCACTTCTTCCGAAGCCGGTTCGTGTGGTGTGGAGTAGTTCCAGGTCATGCTCAGCACCTGTTCCGGGTTCGCGCCACCCTGTTCGGCATACATCTTGCGCAGACGCAGGAAGATACCGGCGAGGATTTCACCATCGGTAACGGCAATCCCCGGGGCATCCGCACCTTTCCAGTGCCACTGCAGCCAGCGACCGGAGTTGACGATAGAACCGTTCTCTTCGGCGAAGCAGGTGGACGGCAGACGGAAGACTTCGGTCTGGATTTTCGACGGGTCAACATCGTTCGACTCACCGTGGTTCTGCCAGAAGGTGGAGGTCTCTGTGTTGAGCGGGTCGATGGTAACCAGGAACTTCAGTTTGGACAGTGAAGCCACAACCTTGTTTTTATTCGGGAATGATGCGACCGGGTTAAAGCCCTGGCAGATATAGCCATTCACTTTGCCCTGGTTCATCATCTCGAAGTACTGCAGGACGTCGTACCCTTTATCCCACTTCGGCAGCCAGTCGAAGCCCCAGCTGTTTTCTGCTGTCGCTTTATCGCCAAAGAAGGCTTTCATCATCGAAATGAAGAATTTCGGGTAGTTGCCCCAGTAGTTCACCTGGCCTTCCAGCAACGGTTTTGGCGTGTTGGCGGCAAGGTAAGTTTGCAGGTCAGTTTGTTTCTCGCTTGGCAGCGTCATGTAGCCCGGCAGGCTTTGTGACAGCAGACCTAAGTCGGTCAGACCCTGAATGTTAGAGTGTCCGCGCAGGGCGTTAACGCCGCCGCCTGCCATCCCCATATTGCCAAGCAGCAACTGGATCATCGCCATGGTACGGATGTTCTGCGCACCAACGGAGTGTTGCGTCCAGCCCAGTGCGTACAGGAACGACGCGGTTTTATCTGGGCGGCTTGTTTCTGCGATGTACTCACAGACCTTCAGGAAGTCGGCCTTTGGCGTACCGCAGATATTTTCTACGACGTCCGGCGTGTAGCGGGAGACGTGCTGTTTCAGCAGGTTCCATACGCAGCGCGGGTGTTGCAGGGTGACATCGCGTTTGGCGAAGCCTTTTTCATCCAGTTCGTAGTTCCAACTGGTTTTGTCATACTTGCGTTTGTCCGCGTCGTAGCCGGTAAACAGGCCATCTTCGAAACCGTAATCCTCACGCACGATCAGGCTGGCGTTGGTATAGGCTTCAGTGTATTCGCGGTTGAATTTTTCGTTGTTCAGCAGGTACAGCAAAACGCCTGACAGGAAAGCAATGTCAGTACCGGAACGAATCGGAGCATAGAAATCAGCCACCGCCGCGGTTCGCGTAAAGCGCGGATCGATAACAATCAGCTTCGCGCCGTTGTGAATTTTGGCTTCCATCGCCCAGCGGAACCCGACCGGGTGAGCTTCAGCGGCGTTACCGCCCATCACCACAACGAGGTTGGCGTTTTTAATGTCGACCCAGTGGTTGGTCATCGCACCGCGACCAAATGTTGGAGCAAGACTTGCTACCGTTGGTCCGTGTCAGACGCGTGCCTGGTTGTCGACCGCGAGCATACCAAGCGCGCGGGAGAATTTTTGTGTTAAATAGCCGGTTTCGTTACTGGAAGCGGAAGCACACAGCATCCCGGTGGAAAGCCAGCGGTTAACGGTTACGCCTTCGGCGTTTTGTGCAACGTAGTTAGCGTCGCGATCTTCTTTCATCAGCTTAGCGATGCGGTCAAATGCCTCATCCCAGCTAATCTGTTGCCACTTATCAGAGCCAGGTGCGCGGTATTCCGGGAATTTCAGGCGGCTTTCAGAGTGGATGAAGTCCACAAGTCCTGCCCCTTTCGGGCACAGTGCGCCACGGTTCACCGGGTGATCCGGGTCCCCTTCGATATGGAAGATGGATGCTTTGGCGTTTTTTGCTCCGTCACCGAGACTGTACATTAACAGTCCACAGCCAACGGAACAGTAAGTGCAGGTGTTACGGGTTTCGCGGGTGCGCAGCAATTTATATTGCCGTGTTTCCGCTAGCGCTACGCCGGGTGCAAAGCCCAGTGCCGCTGCCGTGGTGCCTGCCATACCGCCAGCGCAGATCTTAAAGAACTGCCTTCTGCTGACCTGCATGGTTCGCTCCTTGTTTCGACATTGTCACGTTCCCTTCGTTTTCCTATAACGCGAACGCGAGGGAAGTGGTTGTTATTTTTCTTTGCGGACGGGACCGCAAAGGTCCAGAATTGGGTGAATTTCCCTCCGTCCAGGAGGGGTTTGTAAAGAATACCACAATGTTGGTATGCGTGTTCCAATACGGTTAAAAGAAAGTGAATAAGATTATTCAAGAAAACATCAAGAATGTGACATCTCCGACAGGATCTCGTCAGTTGACCCTCTGGAAGCGCGAGGACTTGCAACATCCTCAGCCAGATGAGGTAGCTGAAGAAGTGCCTGTGGCACTGGTATACAACGGGATTTCACACGTGGTGATGATGGCATCACCGAAAGATCTTGAGCACTTCGCGATGGGTTTTTCACTTTCTGAAGGCATTATTGAGTCCTCGCAAGATATTTACGGGATGGACGTGGTGCCTTCCTGCAACGGATTAGAAGTGCAGGTTGAGCTGTCCAGCCGGCGCTTTATGGGGTTGAAAGAGCGTCGTCGCGCACTGGCCGGTCGGACTGGCTGCGGTGTTTGTGGCGTGGAGCAACTTAATGATATTGGCAAACCGGTTCAGCCGCTGCCGTTTACCCAGACATTCAATCTGGCGCATCTCGATAACGCCTTAAGGCATCTCCCTGATTTCCAGCCTGTTGGGCAACTGACAGGCTGCACGCACGCGGCTGCCTGGGTACAGCCGTCAGGTCATCTGGCGGGCGGGCATGAAGATGTTGGACGTCATGTTGCGCTGGATAAACTGCTGGGACGACGTGCGATCGAAGGGGAAACCTGGCAGCAGGGCGCGGTATTAGTCTCCAGCCGCGCCAGCTACGAGATGGTGCAGAAGTCGGCAATGTGCGGCGTGGAAATCCTGTTTGCTGTTTCTGCGGCGACAACGCTCGCTGTGGAAGTTGCCGAACGCTGTAACCTGACGCTGGTGGGTTTTTGCAAACCGGGCCGGGCGACGATTTATACACATCCCGAGCGTCTGATAACTGAGTAACCGGTATTCAATTAATTTGAATAAGACTGGCAAATCCTTCCGCTTTTAGTTGTGCGATGAGATGGCTATTATTTATCACATCAAGGCATGGTGCCTTAATCAAACAACTAAGTTAAAGGGTTTATATCATGAAAAGCATCAAAACTTTTGTCGCAGTTATCGCTCTGGCTACTTCTTTCGGTTCTTTCGCTGCTCAGACAGTTACCGCAACCGGTTCTACACTGGAAAGCGCTGAAGCAAAAATTGCCGCTCAGGCTGAACGTGCAGGTGCCAGCGATTATAAAATCACTCAGGCATACACCGGCAACCGCGTGCACATGACCGCTGAACTGCTGAAATAAGATACCTCAGTACTGTCGAAAGAGCGCCCTTGAGGCGCTTTTTTCATTTCCGGCATTCACTGCCTGAGCAATGCGATAAACGCGTTATAGTCTTTCAATCCCGCAATAGTTTCTGCCGGATGGCTGCTCAGCACGCTGGATAAATAACTGAAGATTTTTAGCTCATGCCGCGCCTCGGCGGCGGCACAGGCGATCAGAACATGGCTGACCGGTTCGTTATTCACCAGAATAGGGTGTGCGAGAGTAATAAAGAAACCACGAAAGCGGCGCTCCTGTTCGCTCCAGCAATGAGGAATCGCCAGGCGATTCACGATCAGGTTTTCACCTTCATACTCCCGGGCGCAAATGCGCAGCGCTTCGTCCTCGGTGATATGGCTCTGTGCCACAAGCTGGCCGCAGATCCGGCCGATGATACTCTGCCAGCTTTCGGCCTTCATATTGGCGTAATGGAAGCTGCCCGGCTGTAAAAAGAAACGTTCGGGCTGCTGGCGGATAAAGGCCGTCGCGAGGAAGTGTTTAATCTGCTCGGTACCCGCAGCGGTGATGATATTCTTGATGGTTAAGGTATTTTTTATAGATTCATCAAGTAAATAGTGACTATTGTTGATGATTAACAGTGGGGTGATTTCTTCACTGATGGCGCTGACTTCACTCGTATTTCGCGCAATGATCACCCGACAATTCAGAACATCTCGCTCAATGGCCTGTTGGTTGATGGTGGCGATAGCATTCTGGTCGGATAACAAAATGACCGGCTGGCGCTCGTTTTGATGGCGCTCCAGGGCGCAGGCGAAGTAAAGCCCGATGAGGTCGCTATCGAACAGTGGGATATCCAGTTTTTCACGCAACAGGGCAATAAAACGCAGACTCAAATCGAAGGCGGCAGGCCAGGTCGACTTCAGGTTGTGCATACTGCTCTGGCGATGTTCCGGTACCCAAACCGGGGCAGAGACGCATCTCAGCAGGTGGCCAGTAATATTATCAACCAGTTGGGTATCGATAACGTTCAACGCAGCGATGCCGGGAACGCTTTTTAACAACAAGGTCACCGCATCGGCAGAGATTGTCATTGCCTGCCGTTGTCTGATTTCCAGAAGGCCGATCAGTGTTCTGAAGGCGTTCTCGCCCAGGTAGACTCCTCCTTGTTCCACCGCGTTTTTCAGTGATACATACCGACACTCCGGCCATGACCCGGAGAGCTGGTTACGCAGGGCATAGACGGCCAGCACCAGACTTGCCAGGTACTCTCCCGAGATGAGCGGGAATTCATTAAGTTTTTCACATGCTGCATTGAGCCTGTCGATGTTGTCCCGGGTAATACCCGGCAGTGGAATTAAGAGGGGATCTTTTTTAAGCAGATTCGCCAACAGGATAATGCGCTTTTCTTCCGGTTCATCAATGAAATGACCGACGCCCGGGCGACTGGCAAGACAAAAGGCCCGCTCATAGCGCTGCTTCAACCGCGGGAGACGATCGGCCACCCAGGTGTCAGGTAAATTGAGCGCCGAAGCCAGCTGTACACGAGGTGTAAAGGTATTGAGCAGAAGAAAGGCCAGCAACCGGTCATCATTATCATGGCGTTGCAGAAGCTGAAAATAACCGCGTCTGTCGACAATTTCCAACTGATAGCCCGCACTGCCACCGGGCTGAATGCGGGCCTTACCGCTGAGGGTAAAATTGAGGTAGTCAATATCGCGCAGGATGGTTCTGCCTGAAACGCCAGTTTGCCGCGCCAGGTCGCCCAGCAAACACGGCTGCTGTTCAAGAAGATCCACCAATTTTAACTGGCGTTCCGAAAGCATTAACTCTCCCGGCGAAAGTCAGTAAGCGCGCGGACCTTTTCGGTCGACAGCGAGGTGAGCAGTTCCCGCACCAGCGTAAACAGCGCGTCGTAATCCGATGCGGAAATCATGCCGCTGTTGGCGTGGAGATAGCGAGTCGGCAGGCATAGTGCCGCCACCGGACGACCGCCGCCCATAACGTTATAGCGTCCACCGTCCGTCGCCCCGGTTTTCATGGTGCAAAACTGCAATGACGCACCGCTGTTTTCTGCACACGCTTTTAATGTGGCAACCAACTGCTGATTAGGGAAATAGCGCTTATCGAACAGCATCAGCCCTGGGCCCTCGCCAAGCTTGAGTGGGTATTTAATGCTGTCGATTCCGGGCACATCGCCCGCAACCGCAGTATCCAGCACGATCACCACATCGGGCTTGATATGCTCCGCTGAGGTTTGCGCCCCGCGTAGACCCACTTCTTCTTCCACGCTGCCCACGCCGTACAGGGTAATTTCAGGGTTATCCACGGTTTGTAAAAGCTCGGCCATCAGGGCGCAGCCGACGCGATTATCCAGCGCTTTGCCGACGATCTTATCTTCGCCCCAACGAGCGAAATTGGCTTCCGGGCTAACGAAATCACCGATCGCAATTCCGCGGTTTTCTACTTCTTCGCGGCTGTTGGCACCAATATCGATGAACATTTCGTCAAATGTCAGAGGTTGCTGTTTCTGCTTTTCCGTTAAGGCGTGCGGTGCTACGGAGCCGATTATGCCAGGGATTTTAACGCCCTTGCGGGTACGGATGGCGACCCGGTGGTTCAGCATCGACTGGCTCCACCAACCGCCAATGGTGGTGAAGCGCAAAAAGCCGCTTTCGTCGATATGCGTGACCATAAAGCCCACTTCATCCATGTGACCGACGATGGCAACCTTCGGCCCACGGTTGCCCTTGCGTGCGACAAAGCTGCCGAGGCCGTCAAAAGTGATTTCATCGACGCTGGAATCCAGCGCATTAATGAGAAGAGTGCGAACTTCCTGCTCATCACCGCTGACGGCGCTGGCTTCGCATAACTGCTGAAGTAACTCAATGTTCATGGGCAAGCTCCTGCTGTGCGGCTTTACGTTTCAGCCACAATCCTTTCAGGATGATAATTAACGAAATATTCAGCGCCAGACCGATAGCCAGCACCAGGTAAAATGACCCCACCGGAGACATCAGGCCAATCAGCGGATCAAAGATACCTAAACCCGGCGCGAGACGTTTGATTCCAAAGGCGATGACCAGCATGCCGGTAATACCACCGGAGAGCGTATTGGCGGTAATCATCGGCAGCGGCGCGGCCAGCGCATAGGGGATTGCCGGTTCGGTGGCGACGGTGGCACCCACCACAATCGCACTGCTGGCGGCGGCCTTCTCCTGCTGGGTAAACAGTTTTGGCGCTAAATAGGTAGCGATACCTGCCGCGACGGGCGGCATCAGCGCCACCACGCCGACGATGGCGTACCAGTCATAGATATGTTTTTCCAGCAGTGAGAAGCAGAAGAACCAGGCTGTTTTATTGATTGGCCCGCCCATATCAAATGCCAGCATTGCGCCAACGAGGAAGGCTGCGCCCATTTTCATTGATGGTGGAATGGTGTTCAGGAAGTGCAGCAGCCCCCCCATGATGTCGGACATCACCGGGCCGATGACGTAATAAGTCAGTACGCCAAACACCAGCAAAGTGACAAACGGGATCAGCATGGAGCCGAGCAGCGGCTGCAACGCTTTGCCGAGCCGAACCTTGCGAAACCAAAGCACAAAGTAGCCAATTGCCAGCCCGAGTACGACCGCGCCGAGAAACCCCGCGCCGGACTGGGTGCCGAGTAGGCCTTTATCGTTCGCCAGGTAACACACCAGAAACGCTGGGGCAAAAGCGGGCTTATCGGCAATCGACCACGCGATGTATGCCCCCATAATGGGGATCATAAAGGTGAAGCCCAGATAGCCGATGGATTCAACAACCCAGGTGAACGACGGCGCACCTTTCGACATATCGGCATAGGGCAAACCGAACTGCACCAGCATATTAGCGATGGCGACCAGAATACCGCCGCCAATAACAAACGGCAGCGCGGCGGAAACGCCAGCCATCAGGTGGCTCATCACGCTACCGTGCTGGACCTCCTGTTTTCCCAGCTTCACGCTGCTATCAGTGGCAAAAAGTTGTGAATGAGTCGGTAACTGCGTAAAAATCAGGTCGATATTTTTCAGCGCCTGGGAAATGGCTATTTCATAGACTTTTTTCCCGGCGAAACGCGCCCGGTCTTCGCCGCTCAGGCCGCGACCTGTAGCCAGAATAACGTAATCGGCAGCGGCAATTTCTTCACTGGTCAGTCGGTTTTCGACGCCGCTTGAGCCCTGGGTTTCGACTTTAATCGTATGGCTGAGCGAGCGCGCTTTTTGCTCCAGCGCTTCTGCCACCATATAAGTGTGGGCGATACCCGCCGGACAGTTGGTAATCGCCACTAAACGCAAGGATGACTCCATAGCCGCTTCCTTATGAGGTTAAGGTCTGATTGAGCAGGGTGAGTACCTGGTCGGTGTCGCCTTGCTTCAGTTGGTTGATGAAATCTTGATGGATAATTTTGCGGCACAGGGTGCCGATAATTTTGACCTGATCGTCCTCGCCCGTTTGTGGCACGCCGAGGCAGATCCAGCAGTTAACGTCCTCGCCGTCGCTGGCTTTCCAGTCCACTTTTTCTGATTTGCGCGCGAACAAGACGAAGGGGCGTGTGATACAGGCGCTTTTACCGTGTGGGACGGCAATGCCCGAACCAAAGCCGGTGGAATGCAGCTTTTCGCGTATCAGCAGCGTTTGCAGGAAGGCGCTGCGGTCAGAGATGTAGCCATTTTGAAGCGCCATATTCGCCAGTTGCTTGAGGATGGCATAAACGCTATTCCCCTGAATATTCAGGTCAATGCAGTTAGCTGTAAGGGCTGTCATGATGGGACTCCGTTAAAAACTGTTTGATTTGATTTTAACGGTGAGATGGTGAAGAGATGAGCAGCAATATGTCAGCGGGAAGTGACAATTTGAGGCAGAGTTAGCGCCTGGTTTTGTGGGGTAAAACACATAACGCTACAGGTGATTACCCTGATGAATATTTCGCCAGGGTAATTATATAGTTAGTGTATACCCACCATTCGTAACAGCGCGGTTACCACCGCAGCGGCAACGATCACCACGATCAGCGGCATCTTACGCCAGGCGAGAAATACCGCAAAAGCCACGCCGAGTACGCGCGCCATTCCGGCAAAGTGTTCGCCCTCGTAAAAGGTGGTCGCCAGCGCAACGGAGAACAGTAATACCGTTGCGGCGTCGGAAAGCAGCGCCTGCGAGCGTTCTGAGAACGCTAAACGGCTTCCAAGCTTGGCTCCCCCTAAACGCATTAAATATGTTCCCAGAGATAACATGGCGATACCGACGATAAACAGCGTCATGTTGCCCATTATTTTTTCCTCGTCAGTAAGCCAAAGAGTGAGAGCAAAACCGGTAAACCGACCGGCGCAAAGGGAATGGCGGCAAGCGACAACGTGGCGCCGCTACAGGCACGAATCAGCGTAGTGCGGTTTTTGAATGCCGGGACGACCAGAGCCAGCAGAATGGCAGGGAAGACGGCATCCAGACCGATGGTTTCCGGGGCAGGGAGCAGTTTGCCGACGCCTGCGCCGATCAGGGTGCCAACAGGCCAGAAAATTGCGACGCCCAGACCGCACAGCCAGTAGGCGGCTTTACGTTGCTCAGGCGTTTTTTGCGACAGGCCAAAGACTACGCTTTCGTCGTTCATAATATGACAGCCGAGGAAACTGGCAGCTCGGGTGCCCACCAGATCGCGCACGGTGACGCCGAACGGCACGTGTCGGGCGTTAACCAGTAAACCCGCAGCCGCAGCCGCCAGTGGATTACCACCGCTGGCGATAATGCCGATAAACATAAACTCGGACGCGCCCGCCAGCACAGTAATAGAGAGTACAAACGGTACCCACAGCGGGAAGCCGTAGGCCATCGCCAGCGAGCCGTATGACATGCCGACTACACCGACGGCCAGACAGACTAAAAATATTGCTTTTATCGTGTCGCCTTTGAGACTGGAAAAATAATGTTTCATACCGTTTTAGCCATATCGAACGAGTTTCCATTATAATGAACGCGACCAATTGGCTTTACAAGTCGAACAATTCGTTCGATATAAAAAACATGGAGTCGTGAATGACCCAGCCCATCAGTATGATCGCGAAAAGTCTGGTGCGTGAACGTCAGCGCACCGGTTTGTCGCTGGCGGAGATTGCCCGTCGCGCGGGGATTGCAAAATCGACACTCTCGCAATTGGAAGCGGGCAATGGAAATCCTAGCCTGGAAACGCTCTGGTCGCTGTGTGTGGCGTTAGATATTCCCTTTGCGCGCCTGCTGGAACCGCAGGAGCAAAAAACGCAGGTGATTCGCCGCGGCGAAGGGACAAAAGTCGTGGCTGAGCAGGCCCACTATCAGGCCATTTTACTGGCCGCCTGCCCACCGGGTGCGCGGCGGGATATCTATCTGCTGCTGACGCAGCCGGGCGCGGATCGTATTTCACAACCGCATCCACCGGGATCGGTTGAACATATTATCGTAACGCAGGGTAAGGCGATGGTGGGATTGACGGAAGCGCCGGAAGAGTTAGGTGAGGGGGATTATATTTGTTACCCCGCCGATCAAGCGCATATCTTTAAAGCACTGGAGCCTGACACTCAGGCGATTCTGGTTTCTGAGCAGAGTTAATTGAACGCTTATTAAATAAAGGCGCGGCGATTATCGTTCGCGCTTTTATTATTTTTAATTATATTTTATTGTTATTCATATAAAATTGTTTTTATTATTTTTCGTTAATTTCAGCACTATTGTTATATCCCTCACATTCTTAATTATATCTACGTTACACATAATAAAATCAGCATGATAATAAATATTAGCCTGCACTGGTGCCACGTTTTAATGTTCTGAATTTATTTCAGTCATCGGTATCGTATTACCTATAAAAATATTTTTTGGATTTGCATGTTGCGCGTCTTCCGGTCGGAAGACGTTGGACGATCTTTATTTCAAGGAAAGCAAATAATGAAGAAATCGACGTTAGCTTTAGCAATAGGTCTATTATTAGTGGCAAATAATGGCTTTGCTAAAACGCAAAAAATGACTCTGGAACAGCGGCTCGAACAGCTGGAGGCTCGGCTGGAAGCTGCGGAAAACCGCGCGGCAAAAGCGGAAAATCAGGTGCAGCAATTGCAGGTACAGCAGGCTGCGGAAATCCAGGAAATTAAAGTTGCTCAGGGGAATACGCCAGTCAACGGCACTACGCCCGCACAAGAGACCAAAAAGAACGCCACCACCCCTAACCTGGTGCTCTCCGGCTATGGCGATCTGAAAATCTACGGCGACGTGGAATTCAACATGGATGCGGAAAGCAACAAAGGCGTGCTGGCGGCAACCAATTCGAATGTGGGCGACCCAACTAATGAACGCTGGGATCTGAACGGACGCATCCTGCTGGGCTTTGACGGTATGCGTAAGCTGGATAACGGCTATTTCGCCGGTTTCTCAGCGCAACCGCTGGCTGACATGACGGGTTCGGTCAATCTTGATGACGCCGCTTTCTTCTTCGGTCAGGAAAATGACTGGAAAGTAAAAGTCGGTCGTTTCGAAGCTTACGATATGTTCCCGCTGAATCAGGATACCTTTGTTGAGCATTCAGGGCATACCGCCAACGATTTGTATGATGACGGTAGCGGCTACATCTACATGATGAAAGAAGGTCGTGGCCGTTCTGATTCCGGCGGTAGCTTCCTGATGAGCAAACAGCTCGATAACTGGTATTTCGAGTTAAATACCCTGCTGGAAGATGGTACCTCGCTTTATCAGGATAGCCGCTATCATGGTCGTGAAATGTCGCAGGAGAAAAACGTGGCTTATCTGCGCCCGGTCGTCGCCTGGACACCGGTGGATGCGCTGACGATTTCTGCAGCCATGGAATCGAACGTTATCAATAACGCCTATGGATATACCGATGCTCAGGGCAACTTTGTCGATCAGTCCGATCGTACCGGTTACGGTATGACGATGACCTGGAACGGTCTGAAAGCCGATCCGGAAAATGGCCTGGTGTTTAACCTGAACACCGCTTATCTCGATGCGGATAACGAAAAAGACTTTACGGCGGCGGCCAACGTTCTGTGGAAGCGCTTTGAACTGGGCTATATCTATGCTCATAACAAGATCGACGAATTTAACGGTCTGATCGATCACGATGATAATGACTGGTTCTACAATGAGGGCACTTACGATATTCATACCATTCACGCGTCTTATTTAATTCCGAACGTGATGGATATGCAGAACTTTAATATTTATCTCGGCGCTTATTATTCGATGATTAACAGCGATAACAGCAATCCGGAGAATTATACCGACGACGACGACCGTTACGGCGCGCGTCTCCGTTTCAAATACTTCTTCTGATTTTCCGTTCTCAGGCGCCTGGATTCAGGCGCTTTTTTCTTAGAGCCTGGTCATCAGGCTTTTATTTTCCCACCCAGTTATTTTTGATTTTGAACTTGTCGGCGCGGTTGTAGCTACACGAGTAGTTAAATGCCGTCCCATCTTCCAGTTTGGTGACGCCGGAGACTTTCAGCATCGGCATGCCTGAGCAGGTGCCGGGTTGTGGGGAAATGGCGTGGATGACAAACGAACGCAATGCTGCTGACGGGAGAAAAAGGTTTCCTCCCCCGTCAGGGGAGGAAACAGAGCGGTTAAGGCAGATAAAACACTTCTTTTAGCTCAGCGCTGACCGGGCTGTTGTCCGGGTTTGCCGGCATTACATCACGCATATGCTTCCACCAACGCTGGCAAACATCGGTGCTGGCAACGGCGTTCCAGCGCTCTTCTGACTCAATCTCAACGGTGGCGAACAGCAGGTTGCGTTCCTGGTCGAGATAAATCGCGTAGTGATGGGCACCGTGCTCTTTCAGCACCGCTTCCAGTTCTGGCCAGATGGGATTGTGCCGACGTTGATACTCAACGTGCGCGTCGGCATTCACCTGCATCACAAAGGCCTTGCGGATCATAACGCCTCCAGATACAGCTCGCGGACCTCGTCGCGGCTGGCGGTGCGTGGGTTACACGGCGCGCACGGATCGGCCAACGCTTTATCCAGCCAGCCTTCAATATCCTCTTTCGTCACGCCAAGGGAACTAAAGCCAGCCGGAATACCTACACGCTTGCTCAGGGCACGAATCGCGGTGATGGCCTCCATGCTTGCCGCTTCGTCGCTCATCCCGCGGGTGTCCACTCCCATCGCCTGCGCCACTCGGGCAAAACGCGCCACGGCGTTAGGGCGGTTAAAGTTTTCGATGATCGGCAGCAGGATGGCATTGCAGACGCCGTGCGGCAGGTTGTGGGTCGCGCCTGGCTGGTGTGCCAGCGCATGCACCAGACCCAGACCTGCGCTGTTGAATGCCATACCCGCCAGATACTGACCAAACGCCATTTGCTCACGGGCCTCGAGGTTATGACCATCGTCGACCGCTTTCGGTAGCCACAGGTTGATCAGGCGAATTGCTTCCAGGGCGTTGGCGTCGGTGAGCGGATGCGCGCCAACGGAAACATAGGCTTCCACCGCGTGAGTCAGGGCGTCCATGCCGGTTGCGGCGGTAACGGAGGCTGGGATTTCCAGCATCACGCTGGCGTCATCCACGGCGATATCCGGGATGATGTTCGGGTCGATGATCACTTCTTTGACCTTGCGGGCAGAGTCGATAATGACCGCGTTGCTGGTCATCTCTGCTGCTGTACCAGCTGTGGTATTGATGGCAACCAGCGGCACGCCCGCATTTTTCACTTTGCCCACGCCGGAGTAAGCGGTAGAAGGGCCTGGGTTGGCGGTCAGGATCTTCACCGCTTTGGCGGTATCGATCGGGCTGCCGCCGCCGAAAGCGATAATGTAGTCACATTCTGCCCCCTGATATGCCGTAAAACCTTTCTGTACCAGCTCTTCTGTCGGATTCGGGAACACCTCATCAAACAGGTGGTAAGACATTTGATGTTCATCCAGTGCGGCAAACAGGCTATCCAGCAGGCCCAGCTTCACCAGTTGACCATCGGTGACGATCAGCGCTTTGCCCCATTGTTTATTCGCCACGAGATTCACCATATCGGCAATCGCGCCGGCGCCATGCAGGCTAATTTTTGGCAGTGCCAACATAAAGCTCATCACTATTCTCCTTAAAAAAAATCCCTGGTGCCCGATGGCATTACGCTTATCGGGCCGACGGTGAAACGTGCATCGTCATGTAGGCCGGATAAAGCGAAGCCGCATCCGGCGTTGAGTTGGCAGGTATCAGTACAGCTCTACGGCGCTGGCCAGCGGGGTCACGCCAAAGCGTTTAGCCAGTGCTACCAGCTCTTCACGTGTGATGGTCTGCTTCATACCGCCCATCGAATAGATTTTGACTAAAACTTCGGCGGATTTTTCTGCGGTATCTATCAAGCCAAATGCTTCGTCGAGGGAGGGACCGCTGCCGAACACGCCGTGGAACGGCCACAGTACCAGCGAGTGTTTCTGCATTTCCTCGGCGGTTGCCTGGCCGATTTCATCCGTACCCGGCACCATCCACGGCAGAATGCCGACGCCATCCGGGAACACCACCAGACACTCGGTGCTGCCTTCCCACAGTTTGCGGGTAATCAGCGGGGTGTTGTTTTCCAGCACGTAGGTCAGGGCGATCAGGTTGGTAGCATGGCAGTGCATGATCACGCGGTCTTTGCCGTTCGTCGCTTTAATACGCTCGCAATGGGAGAGGAAGTGAGCCGGCAACTCGGAGGTTGGCACCGCTTCGTGGGTCAGGCCCCAAAGGATGTGGTAGCCCGCGCCGTCGCTGTCTACTTTCACCACGCCCAAATTTGCCGCGGGATCGAGCTGAACGTTACGGAAAAATTTACCGGAACCGGTGACGATAAACGGCGTGTTCGCCAGCAAAGGCATTGGCTGACTTAGCGCGATATAGCGCGGTTTTTCGTGGAAATCGGCGCTAAATGGCGCAATGTCAGCCTCATCCAGACGCAGCGTCAGATTGCCGCCGTTACGTTCGTCCCAGCCTTTCAGCCACGCGTCGGAAGTGGCTTTGATCATCCCCTGGACGAACCAGGAATTAGTCATGTTTTGCATATTCGGTGATCCTGTTGATTGCCCGATCGTTATCGGGTCTTACGTAGGCCGGATAAGTGAAGATCCATCCGGCAATCGTCTTTCATTCATTGCCGGATAGCGACGTGGGGCGTCTTATCCGGCCTGTAAGCCTGGTGTCACGGTTAGCTACGTTTGCTCAAAATCTCTTTCTCATAGGCGCGCACGCTGTCCAGCCACTGGCTTCCTGCTGGCGTGTCGTGACGCTGGCAGTACATCTCCCAGACGGCTTGCCACGGCAGCGATTTTTGCTCTTCCAGCAAGGCCAGACGTGCGGTGTAGTCGCCGCTGGCTTCAAGCTGACGCAGTTGTTCGGTCGGTTCTAACAGCGCGCGCAGCAGGGCTTTTTTCATATTGCGGGTGCCGATAACCCACGCGGCGATGCGGTTAATAGAGGCGTCGAAGAAGTCGAGGCCGATGTGTACGCGGTCGAACAGGTTGTGGCGGACGATCTCGCTGGCAATCGCCTGCGTTTCGTCATCCAGCAGCACCACGTGATCGCTGTCCCAGCGCACCGGACGGCTGACGTGCAGCAGCAGACGCGGTACGTACAGCATGGCGGCGGAGATTTTGTCGGAAATCACTTCAGTCGGATGGAAGTGACCCGCATCCAGGCACAGCGCAGTCTGACGGCTGGTGGCGTAACCCATATAGAACTCGTTGGAGCCCACGGTGTAGCTTTCGGCGCCGATGCCAAACAGCTTGCTCTCGACGGCGTCGATATGGTGCGCCGGGTCGAGTTTTTCGCTGATCACTTCATCCAGTGCTTCAAGCAGACGTTGGCGCGGCGCTAACCGGTCAACGGTAATGTCTTTCATGCCATCCGGGATCCAGATATTCATCACCGACGGCGTACCCAACTGCTCGCCAAAATACGCTGAGACGCGACGGCTGGCTTTGCAGTGGTCAATCCAAAACTGGCGAATAGTGTCATCGGCATGGGCCAGCGTGAAGCCGTCGGCGCTCAGCGGGTGAGAGAAGCAAGATGGGTTGAAATCCAGCCCTAACTGGTTTGCTTTCGCCCACTCGACCCAGTTTTTAAAATGTTCAGGTTTGATTTGGTCACGGGCAACCGGCGTATCGGACTCCAGATAGATCGCGTGCAAATTCAGACGTTTTGGACCCGGGATCAGGCTCAGCGCCTGCTCCAGATCGGCGCGCAGTTCGGTGGCGTTACGCGCTTTGCCCGGATAGTTGCCGGTAGCCTGAATACCGCCTGTGAGCGAGCCTTCCGGATTCTCGAAACCGGCGACATCATCGCCTTGCCAGCAGTGCATGGAGACCGGCAGACGATCGAGCTGGCGTAAGGCCGTCTCGACATCAATGCCTACCGCGGCGAAACGCAGTTTTGCCAGTTCCCAGGCTTGTTCAAGTTGAGTGGTCATGCGCAAAGCTCCTTTGTCTGTCGTAGTGATGGAAACTGCGCCTGGTAGCGGGCAATTTCACTTTCAGGATTTGGAATGAAGGTGGTCAGGTCGTAGTTGGCACGCACCACCTGACGGAAATCATCGACGTTGTTAAGCTCGTCCAGCGTCATCAACTGGATGCCAATATTGCCGAGCGTGGAGGCCTCAATCGGCCCGGACATCACGCGAATACCGCAGGCATCCGCGCACAGCTGGTTCAGCAGGGCGTTCTGGCAGCCGCCGCCAACGATGTGCAGTTGGCTAAATGCTGCACCACGCAGCTGTGCCAGTTCTTGCAGAATGTCAGCGTATAGCAATGCCAGGCTGTCGAAGATACAGCGCGCCAGTTCGGCGTTTTGCTGGGGAACGGGTTGACCCGATTCACGACAGGCCGCCTGAATTTCCGCGCTCATATCGTCGGGGTTGATAAAGCGATCGTCGTTCGGGTTTATCAGGAATTGGCAGGCCGGCAGCGCTTGCGTTTGGGCAATAAGCGTTGGCAGGTCGGTAATCTGGCGCTCTTTTAAAACGCGCTGGAGCAGCCACAGTCCCATGATGTTTTTCAGTACGCGGTAGCGCCCTTCCGCGCCCCCTTCGTTGGTGATGTTCGCCGCCAGCGCCGCATCGTTGGTATACGGCGTTCTGCTCTCAAAGCCCATCAGCGACCAGGTACCGGAAGAGAGATACGCACTATTTTTATCGGCCAGCGGTGAAGCGATGACCGCGCTGGCGGTGTCGTGACTGGCGACGGCCACAACCGGAATTTGGTTTTTCTGCGGGCAAATCCAGTGACCAATGACGTTCCCCGGATGCGTCGGGCGACCAAACCAGGCTTTGTCTGCCCCGGTCCACGCCAGCAGCGTGTCATCCCAGTCGTCGGTGTTGATATTGACTAACTGGGTGGTGGTGGCGTTGGTGTATTCCCAGTTCAATTTGCCGGTCAGGCGAAAGCTGAAGTAGTCGGGGATCAGCAGAGCATGTGCCACCTGCGCAAGCAGTTCTGGCTGCTGTTCAACCAGCGCACGTAGCTGATACAAGGTGTTAAACGGCAGAAACTGAATGCCGCTACGGCGGTAGATTTCACCTTTACCTGGCTGCGCCATCGCCTGTGACATAATGCCGGTCGTGCGGCTGTCACGGTAAGAGACCGGCAGACCAACACGTTGGCCGGCGTTATCGATCAATACGTAATCCACGCCCCAGGTATCAATGCCAATGCTGTCTATCCGAATGCCTTCATCACAGACTTTTTTCAGGCCAAGGCGAATGTCGTTTTCCAGGCTGTCGATGTCCCAGGTGTCAAAACCGTCCGTTTTTTGCAGACAGTTAACGAAGCGGTGGATTTCACGCAGCGTCAGGGTGCGGTGTTTACTGTCGTAACGTGCGAGCATTACGCGCCCACTGGATGCGCCGAGATCGACAGCGACACAATGGCGAAAAGTCATGGCGAGGTCCTTCTGAGTTTTATTGCACTCAGTCTAAGAACCCCGAATAAAGCGTACCTTCTTGACAGTGACAGCCCCAATTAGCGGCTGGCAACATGGCAAAGGTGAACGTGATGTTGTTCACAGTTTCCACTAATCGCGCGGATTTTGGCGGATGTGACGCCTTCCGCATTTCCCGATCTTTCCCGCCATTTCTTGAAGAATTAACCGTGTTTACGCACTTTGGCGTCAAAAAATTAAGGTGAGGGTAGGAACCCTTAATTACTATTCAGCCATATTCGTTAATCAGGGGGAGCCGTCATGACCGTACTGCATTGCGTGGATTTTTTTCCGACAGGTAAAGCGCCTGTGGCTATTGAACCGCGGCTTCCTCAGCCCGCGTTTCCTGAACATCATCATGATTTTCATGAAATTGTGGTGGTCGAACATGGAACGGGGATCCATGTGTTCAACGGACAGCCTTACACCATCAGCGGCGGTACGGTGTGTTTCGTCCGCGATCATGACAGGCATTTATATGAACATACTGACAATCTGTGTCTGACCAATGTGTTGTATCGCTCTCCGGATGCGTTTCAATTTCTGGCCGGGCTGAATCAGCTTTTACCTCAGGAACAAAATGGGCAGTATCCCTCCCACTGGCGCGTAAACCAGGGCGTACTGCAGCAGGTTCGTCACCTGGTGGGGCAGATGGAGACGCTCGGCGAGGAGATGGATACGCCCACGGCGGCAAATCGCGAGATCCTGTTTATGCAGTTGCTGGTACTGCTGCGTAAAAGCAGCCTGATGGAAGCGGCGACCGATAACGATGCGCGGCTTAACCTTTTGATGGCATGGCTGGAGGATAACTTTGCCGAAGAGGTGTGTTGGGGGGCGCTGGCCGAGAAGTTTTCGCTCTCTTTACGCACTCTGCATCGCCAGCTTAAACAGCAAACAGGATTGACGCCGCAGCGCTACCTTAACCGTCTACGACTGATTAAAGCCCGACATCTGCTCCGCCACAGTGATGACAGCGTGACTGATATCGCTTATCTCTGCGGTTTCGGTGACAGTAACCACTTTTCGACGCTTTTTCGCCGTGAGTTCGAGTGGTCGCCACGCGATATTCGTCAGGGGCGTGACCTTATAGCGGGAAGCAGCCTTCAGTAACGCGAAAGCTATCAACGTTTTTTACCGTCCGTTTGCTGATAATCATACCCTTTCATGCCGGATAAGCGCAGCGCATCCGGCAAGCGTACAGGTTGAGGTGATGTGATGGCGAATCATCTGGTTCTTTTGAAATCAGACTTTTTTGCGCATGAGCAGCAGGCTGTCGCCGTGGCCGATCGTTATCCGCAGGATGTCTTTGCTGAGCATACCCACGAGTTTTGCGAGCTGGTTCTGGTCTGGCGCGGCAATGGTCTGCATGTCCTTAACGATCGTCCGTACCGGATAACCCGTGGCGATCTGTTTTATATTCGCGCCGAAGATAAACACTCCTACACCTCCGTTAACGACCTTGTGTTGCAAAATATCATCTACTGCCCGGAGCGGTTAACGCTGAATGTTGACTGGCAAGGGGCGATCCCCGGATTTGACGGTACGCCGAGGCAGCCGCACTGGCGACTAGGCAGCGTTGGCATGACCCAGGCCAGACAGGTGATAAGCCAGCTTGAGCATGAAAGTAATCAGCGCGATGCGCAGGCCTTTACCATGGCTGAGCTGCTGTTTGGTCAACTGGTAACTCACCTTAAACGTCATCGTTATGCCACGGATACGCTCCCGGCGACGTCAAGTGAAACGCTGCTGGATAAACTGATCACCGCGTTAGCCGGTAGCCATGAGCATGCGTTCGAACTGGATACGTTTTGCGAGCGTGAACGGTGCAGCGAACGCGTTTTGCGCCAGCAGTTTCGCAGCCAGACCGGGATGACTATCAACCAGTATCAGCGCCAGGTGCGGGTGTGCCATGCACAGTATCTGCTCAAGCATAGTCGGTTGATGATTAGTGAGATTTCCATGCGCTGCGGCTTTGAGGATAGTAACTACTTTTCGGTGGTATTCACGCGCGAAACCGGGATGACGCCGAGCCAGTGGCGTCATCTCAGTACCCAACATGATTAGCTGGCCATTCCCAGACCAACAATGTTTGCCGCGACAATGATCACTACGCAGCCAAGACTTAGCACGCTGACCGGACGGCGACCCGCGTTTTTCCACTCTTTCAATACCAGTCCGACAATTCCGCCGCACAGAACATAGAAGCTCATGTGCAGCATCCAGCTTACATAGTCATACTGTGGCGGAATACGAGCGTGGCCCCAGGCGTAGAAGAAGAATTGCAGATACCACATCAAGCCACCAAGTGCGGAGAGCAGCACGTTGGTGATAATTAGCTGTTTGGCTAACGAGAAGTCAGCTTTTATCGACAAGTTTTTCACTTTTGCCAGACGAATGAAGCAGAAACCCAGGTTGACTAGCGCGCCACCGCCCATGATAACCACATAGCTTGGCAGGGCGACATACAGCGGATCAACGCCCAACGCGGCGGCGGCATCGTGCATTGGTTTAGCAGCGTTCATCGCAAATGACATCCCGGCAGAGAAAATGCCGCACATGACCGCCAGAACCAGACCTTTTTTCAGATTGAACTCTTCCGCTTTGATGCCCATTTTGCGTTCTTTTAACTGACCCGCACGGGTAACAATGCCCACGCCAATCAGCGCGACCAGCACGCCAAGCAGCGTCATGCGTCCGCCAGAGGTGTTGATCAGTACATCAAAGTTGCCGTTAATAATCGGGGTCATCAGCGTGCCGACAATCAGCGTAATACCAATCGCAATGCCGATGCCCATCGACATACCGAGATAGCGCATGGTCAGGCCATAGTTGATATTACCAATCCCCCACATCGCACCGAACAGAAACACCGGCGCCAGCGTGGAGAGGCTAAAGGAGCTGAAGTAGGCCCAGAAATCGGGAAGTAACATGGCGCTGATGGTCCATGGGAGGATAAGCCAGGAGACGATCCCGCCAACCGACCACATCGTTTCCCATGACCAATGTTTGACTTGCTTGAACGGGGCATAGAAGCAGGCGGCACTGGCTGCGCCTATCAAATGCCAAAAGATACCCATCGTAATCGCGTTACTCATGACTTAATCCTCGTTATTTTTTATCGTCGGTAATTACCCCTCCGACCAAACGAGTTTAAAAATTATGCAGGTAGTTAACCTTTTAACGATTGCCGCCATTTGGCGCATGTTGGCAATCATCACGTTAAGTGGGTGATTCGGCTCACATCTTTAGCAATGGACTTGAGTCATCAAAACCTTGTAAAAAGTACGGCATTGATAATCATTTTCAATATCATTTAATTAACTATAATGACCCAACTGCTTACGCGGCGTTAACACTGGCCGCCCGACAATACTGGAGATGATTATGAGTTATACACTGCCATCCCTGCCGTACGCTTATGATGCCCTTGAACCGCACTTCGATAAGCAGACGATGGAAATCCACCATACCAAACACCACCAGGCTTACGTAAACAACGCGAACGCTGCGCTGGAAAGCTTGCCTGAATTCGCGAGCCTGCCTGTTGAAGAGCTGATCACCAAACTGGATCAACTGCCAGCAGACAAGAAAACCGTACTGCGTAACAACGCGGGCGGCCACGCTAACCACAGCCTGTTCTGGAAAGGTCTGAAAACCGGTACTACGCTGCAGGGCGACCTGAAAGCGGCTATCGAACGTGACTTCGGCTCCGTGGACAACTTCAAAGCTGAATTTGAAAAAGCTGCGGCAACCCGTTTTGGTTCCGGCTGGGCGTGGCTGGTTCTGAAAGGTGACAAACTGGCTGTTGTTTCCACTGCTAACCAGGATTCCCCGCTGATGGGTGAAGCTATCTCTGGCGCTTCCGGCTTCCCGATCGTGGGCCTGGACGTTTGGGAACACGCTTACTACCTGAAATTCCAGAACCGTCGCCCGGACTACATCAAAGAGTTCTGGAACGTGGTGAACTGGGACGAAGCTGCCGCGCGTTTCGCAGCGAAAAAATAAGTTCTACGCTTTAGTAAGCCCCTGCAAGCGATGCTTGTGGGGGTTTTTTTGTGATCAAAATCAATATAAAAACAATGATCCATTTAAATTGAAACAAGGTTTTATTATGCGAGTGAGATCACTTTTATAGTCTCTATGAATGTCTATCTTCGTTTCATCAAGACGGGCGCATCTCATAAGCAAGATGCAATCGCCCATAAAAATTGCCCCATTTTTATGTCTACAGGTGATGGAAATGCAGATCAAACGAACGATAGAGAAAATCCCAGGTGGCATGATGCTGGTGCCGCTTTTTTTGGGCGCGTTGTGTCACACCTTTTCCCCCGGCGCCGGGAAATACTTCGGCTCCTTTACCAACGGTATGATCACCGGTACGGTGCCTATTCTGGCGGTCTGGTTCTTTTGTATGGGGGCGTCGATCAAGCTAAGCGCTACCGGTACCGTACTGCGTAAATCAGGCACGCTGGTCATAACCAAGATCCTGGTAGCGTGGGTGGTCGCGGCGATTGCTTCACGTATTCTGCCAGAACATGGTGTAGAAGTTGGTTTCTTCGCCGGGTTGTCTACGCTGGCGCTGGTGGCCGCCATGGATATGACCAACGGCGGGCTGTATGCCTCGATTATGCAGCAGTACGGCACCAAAGAAGAGGCCGGGGCGTTTGTCCTGATGTCGCTGGAGTCTGGCCCGCTGATGACTATGGTGATTCTGGGAACCGCCGGGATCGCTTCGTTTGAACCACACGTGTTTGTGGGGGCCGTATTACCGTTCCTGATTGGCTTTGCGCTGGGGAATCTGGACCCTGAGCTGCGGGAGTTCTTCAGCAAAGCGGTGCAGACATTGATTCCTTTCTTTGCCTTCGCGCTTGGTAACACCATTGATTTGAGCGTGATTGCGCAGACCGGTGTACTGGGTATTTTGCTGGGCGTGGCGGTAATTATTATTACCGGTATTCCATTGATTATCGCCGATAAACTGATTGGCGGCGGCGATGGCACAGCGGGGATTGCGGCCTCCAGCTCAGCCGGTGCGGCGGTCGCTACGCCAGTGCTGATTGCTGAAATGGTTCCGGCATTTAAACCGATGGCGCCGGCAGCAACTTCCCTTGTCGCCACGTCGGTGATTGTGACCTCCATTCTGGTGCCGATTATCACTTCCATCTGGTCGAAAAGAGTAAAAGCCAGGGCGGCGGAAATTGATATTCGTAGCGCCGTGAAGTAAGTCTCTTTTGCCGGATGGTCTGTTCCATCCGGCTTAACGATTTACGCTTTGACGACAAATACCTCATCGATGGTCCGACACTCACCCTCGTTCAACTCTCCGCCGGCATTTCGTGACACACCGGTGCAATAGCCAAACTTACGCGATACCACGGTTTTGATGGTGGTGACGAAATCTTCGCCGATGGCGTAGATGGACATGTAGGTGCCAATCTGGTCCTGAATGTCGCGAAGTGCTGTCAGGTCGCCCTGTTTAAATGCTTCCCGTGCGCTGACAAACAGTTCAGGCATGACGTTGTTTAATCCTGAAATCACCCCCGCGCCGCCTGCCAGCAGGTTAGGAATGTAGTATTCGTCATAGCCGGACAACACGGCAAAATCCTCCCGTACGGCGCGGGTGGTCTGGATCATACTGCGAGTATGGGACTGGCAGTCGACGGTATCTTTAATGCCTGCGAAGTTGGGGAACTCGGCGGCGAGGGTGGCAACCAGTTCAGGCGTTAAATCGCAGCCAGTGCGCGCCGGAAAGTTATAGGCAAACCATTTACCGCTGAGCTTCTGCCCCAACTGACGGAAGTAGCTCAGCAGCTGTTTTGCCGTTTGCCCATAGTAGTAAGGCGGCAGGATCATCACGGCGTCGTAATCGGCGCGATACGCTTCCTGAGCCATCAACAGCACATCATTCTGGCAGGTGGATGAGACGTTGGCGACCATCTTCAGCGAGCTCATAGCGCGGGCCTCGCGGATCAGTAACAGCTTTTCTTCGAGCGTAAAGGAGGCAAATTCCCCGATGCTACCCATCAGCAAAATCACGTCGATTTTGGCCTCGGTAAGGCGTTTGAGATGCTGGCTCAGACCGTTAAGATCGATCTTGCCGTCATTATCCATTGGCGTAATGGAAGGACACCAGACGCCAGCAAATTGCGATTGACCAGTCACGTTGTTGACTCCTTATTTGAAATGATGTTTCAAAACCAGATTACATTGATAGCATGTGTCCCTAAGTTTCATGTGAACCGTGCTCTCATTTTGAGCGACTGGGGTAAAATAAATGTGGTGTAATGGGGGAAATTTATCGGGAGAGGGAACAGATGCGATATCCGGTCGATGTTTTTACAGGCAAGGTTCGGGACTACATGGGAAGCCGTCCCAGCGCGATTGCTAAGGTCCAGGTTGACGGCGAGCTGATGCTGACCGAACTGGGGCTGACGGGTGATGAACAGGCGGAAACGAAAATTCACGGTGGGCCGGATCGCGCGCTGTGCCACTATCCGCGTGAACACTATCAGCACTGGAGACAAGAGTTTCCGGAGCAGGCAGAGCGCTTTGTCGCGCCCGCGTTTGGCGAGAATCTCTCTACTGAGGGGCTAACGGAAGAGAATGTATTTATTGGCGACATTTTCCAGTGGGGAGATGCGCTGATTCAGGTCACGCAGCCGCGCTCGCCGTGCTTTAAGCTGAATTTCCATTTTGGCATCAGCGATATGGCTAGCCAGATGCAGGATGCAGGCAAGACGGGCTGGTTGTGCAGCGTCATCGCTCCAGGCCAGGTGTCGGCGGACGCGCCGTTGATCCTGGCTTCACGCGTCAGCGACGTCAGCGTGCGGGAGGCGATTGCCATTGCCTGGCATATGCCGTTTGATGACTCACAATATCACCGTTTACTCTCGGCTGCCGGGTTATCGAAAAGCTGGACCCGAACGATGCAAAAGCGTCGTTTAAGCGGCAAGATCGAAGACAATTCCCGCCGTTTGTGGGGAAAATAAAGCCATTCTGGCCATGCAATTAAATCAGGTGGTAACACCTGATTTGCCTCTCTCGTGGTTCTTATCTCTGCATACTAAAGCGGGTAAAAAACCTGCCTGTCACGCCATGTTTTCAGTCCATTCTTGATACCTGGCCCACAAAAAGAAACTCTGCGTTGAAAAAAAACTTGAGTATTTCCTGCACTCAAATATCTTAGCTTCAAATTGGTTTAAACCAGATGAGCAAGATGAAAAAGAAAAACAATGTTGATGTGCTTAGAGAGCGCTTTGAAAGCTGGTTAAACGAGAATAATTTGCCAGCGGGCTCTAAATTGCCTTCGGAGAGAGAGTTATGTGAGTTGCTGGATGCGAAGCGCATGACTTTACGTCAGGTTCTGATTGAGCTTGAGATCGATGCGCGTATCTTCCGAAAGAACCGCAGTGGTTGGTTTATTTCATCGAAGCGATTTATTTATAATCCCAAATCACTTTCCAGCTTTAATGCTGAAGCCTGTGCTCAGGGGCGCAAGCCTTTTTGGGGTTATTTAACCAAAGAAACGATTGCGACGGTTCCGCACCATGTTGATGATGTTTTTCTCTCCTCCGGCGATCGCTATTTAGTTACCGGTTGGTGTGGTCTTGATTCGCATAAAGTGTTTTACCATGAGTCCTATATTGATGCTGATGTTGCGCCAGGATTCATTAATAAATTGGGCAATCAGTCTTTTGCCAGCGTCTGGGAAGATGCGTTTGGTCATGCTTTAAATATCAAAGAAATGATTTTTAAACCGGTCAATATGCCAGAAGTGGCCTGCAAAGAGTTGGGCGTTGCGCCTAATACTTATGGAATTTTAGTAGAAAAACATCGGGCTACCCGAGATAAAAAAGTGGTTCAGGTTGATTTTGAATACTGGCGACTTGAATCTGTGGAACTTGTTATTCGTGATGAATGAGAAAAATAATGGGAAAATGCAACCAAGAACTTCTCGCTGAACGTGCGAGAAATATACCACTGTACCTACATGCTTATGCCTTTCATCTGAATATGCGCTATGAGAGAGTCCTTCCGGGCGATCTTCTGGATATTGCGCATCAGCAACAATTAAAGGGAGTGAAAATACATGTTGAGGATGGTGAGTCCCAATCGCTGCAGAAACTAAACGATCGGCAGTTGCACGATTTTAAAGAAAAGGCCAAAAAATATAACCTCGATGTACATATTGAAACGAGCGCATCGGACAAGGCGACATTGACGGATGCGATCCGTATTGCTGTGGCAACTGGCGCAACTTCAGTACGTTTCTACCCGCGCTATGAAGGACATCTCAACGATGTCATGGCAAAGATTGCCAATGATATTGCGTGGTTGTCTCAGTATGACGATTGCGGACTAAGCTTTACTATCGAACAGCATGAAGATCTGCAAGGCCATGAACTGGTGACGCTGGTTAATAATAGTGGAATGAAGAATCTCTCTATTCTGTTTGATTTTGGCAACATGATTAACGCCAATGAGCAGCCGCTTTCTGCGTTAGAAGTCATGTCCCCTCTAATCACTCAGGTGCATATCAAAGACGCAAAAATTATTAAAGAAGGTAAAGGCTGGGGGCATGAGGCTTGTCGTTCAGGATACGGTGATTTACCAATGGAAGAGATGCTTAAGGCATTATTACTTTTAGGTGAGGACAAGCCGCAAGTAAATGCTTTTGGTCTGGAAGAGGAAGTTGAATATTATGCTCCGGCATTTCGTTTTGATGATGAAGGTGATAATCCCTGGATCCCATGGCGCGATGCAAGCTATACGCCGCTGCCCGACAGTAACATGATTGATGCGCGACTGGCGCAGGAAAAAGAACATGCTCTTGCTCAAATAAAGTATATCCGTGATTTATGCGACAAGTTTACAAGTAATAAATAAACTTCTTTTAATATTATTAAATGCGAAAAGGGTTATGAAAATAACTCTCTTAATTTATTAGTTATATGATTTAATTTAAATATTTCTCTCAACAAGCAATGAGGGTTTAACTATGTTCATGAATAAATGGGCAAGGCTCTGTTTTTTAATTTTAGGCGGCGGCACAATATTCAAACTTTCAAGTATGAAAGATGTTTTCTATGTGCCAATGCAAAGTGACTGGGGTTTAACCAATACGCAAATTGGTTTAAGTTTTACTGTTTATACGATTGTTCAGACAACCGGGCTTTTTCTGTCGCTCTATATCGCAGACCGTTATTCCAAGAAAATATTATTACCATTTGGTCTGATCGGCGTTGGGCTATGCGGTTTATATTTGGCGACGCTACCGTCATTTACCGGTTATCTTATTTGCTTTGCCGCAATGGCGTTCTTTGCCGATGTGGTTTATTGGCCGGTGTTACTGAAAGCTGTGCGTCTGCTAGGTACGCAAGAAGAACAAGGGCGCATGTTTGGCTTTTTAGAAGCCGGACGTGGCGTGGTGGATGTTATCGTCGCTTCTGGCGCTCTGTTTGTTTTCGTCCAGTTTGGTGAAGGTAAAGCGGGGATGCAGGCTGGACTGCTGTTTTATACGCTAATTACACTGGCTGCGGGCGTTCTCACTTACTTTATTGTCGATGATGACAAAGTGAAAGGCGGCGAGAAAACCAGTGCCAACATGGAAGTCTTAAAGGGTATCAAACATGTGTTGTCCTGCCCTAACGTCTGGCTGGCTTCTTTAGGGATTTTCTTTGTTTATGCCGCGTACTGTGGCCTGACTTACTTCATCCCATTCTTAAAAGATATCTACATGCTGCCGGTAGCGCTCGTCGGCGCGTACGGCATCATCAACCAGTATGCATTGAAAATGGTGGGAGGGCCGATTGGTGGGCTGCTGGCGGATAAGGTTGCTAAATCACCTACGGTTTACCTGAAGTGGACGTTTCTGATCTCTGCTGCTGCTATGGTTGTTTTTATGCTGTTGCCACATCAAACGATGAATGTGTATATCGGTATGGCGGCGACGCTAGGATTTGGGGCGATTATTTTCTCACAGCGCGCCATTTTCTTTGCACCAATGGATGAGATTGGTACCCCGCGTGAATATGCCGGTTCGGCGATGGCATTTGGCTGTATCATCGGTTATATGCCCGCCATGTTTGCGTATACGTTATACGGCTATTTACTGGATACCAATAGCGGCATCACGGGCTATAACTATGTTTTTAGCGTGATGATTGCGTTCAGCTTAATGGGCTTTATCTGTTCAACCATTCTGGTGAAGCGGATTAAAAAGCAAAAGCTAGCGGCTGCGACTGTGGCAGCATAATGTGAGAACTTCCCCGGTACGATGTTACCGGGGAAGCCTGTTAAGCGCGTTTATACAGCGGCAACCAAATTACCAGCCGCAAACCACCCAGCGGGCTGTCTTCGGCCTTCACCCAGCCACGATGCTGTTGGATTGCGGTTTCAACAATCGCCAGACCCAGACCTGTTCCGCCAGACTCGCGATCGCGCGCCTCATCGGTACGATAGAACGGACGGAAAATCTGTTCTCGGTCTTCAGGGCTAACGCCCGGGCCATCGTCGTCGACGGTGATGGTAATCCCATCGATATCCACCGCGAAGCCAACTTCAATCTGCGTGTGTGAATAACGCAGGGCGTTGCGCACAATGTTTTCCAGCGCGCTTTCCAGCGCATTTGGGTTGCCGTACAGTGGCCACGGACCCGGCGGGAAATTCACCGTGAGTGATTTACCCATCTGCTCGGCTTCAAAGGCGGCGTTATCCAGCACTTCGCCCCACAGCTGATTGGCTTTCACCGTTTCACTGACCAGCGCGTTTTTCTGCTGATTACGTGACATCACCAGCAGGTCGTTGATCATGCTGTCCAGCCGATGCGCTTCTGTTTCAATACGCTCCAGCTCTTTGCTTTCACCGCTACGACGGCGCAGCAGCGCGGTGCCCAACTGCAGACGCGTCAACGGCGTTCTCAACTCGTGAGAGATGTCCGACAGCAGGCGTTGCTGCGAGGTCATCATTCGCTCCAGCGCCGTCACCATCTGGTTAAAGCTGGCACCTGCCGCCAGAAATTCCTGCGGACCGGCTTCCAGTTCCGGATGCTGACGCAGGTTGCCCTGGGCCACCTCATCCGCCGCGTTTTTCAACTTACGCGCCGGTTTCGCCAGACTCCAGGCAAGCCAGAGCAATAGCGGAGAGCTGACTAACATGGTGACAATCAGCAACAACAGCGGTCGGTCGAACAGCAGATTGATAAAGTCAGATTGTGAGCTGCTGGCAGGTCGAATGAGATACAGCTGGTAGTTATCTTCGCCGTCTCTGACGGAGAAAGGCCCGACCATCTCAACGCGACCGTATTTTTTCTTTTGCGGATGGTCGGCGTTATCGGCCTGACCAATAAAGTTACGAATGATCTGCATTTCGTTGCGTTCTGCGCCGATCACGCGTCCTTCCGTCGTAACAAGCAATAACCGCTGTCCTGGCGGCGCCCACTTGTCTATCGCCCGAAACAAGCGACGCCACCACATCAAATCGTTGGGTGGATCGTTCGCCAGTTCAGCTTCAACGTGTTGCTCAATCATCAACCCCTGGCGCTGCTCGCTATCCAGTAGCTCGGTCATCTGGCGTGAATCAAGCTTGGGTAACATCAGTACCAACATCAACACCAGTGCCAGCGTCAACCAGAAGATGGCAAAGATGCGTGCGGTTAAGCTCCCTATCATGAAGCGGAGACCATCAGGTAGCCGCGACCGCGCAGGGTTTTAAACCACGGGTGTCCGTCTTTACGTTCTGGCAGCTTACGACGCAGGTTCGAGATATGCATGTCGATCGCGCGATCAAAAGGCGTCAGGCGTTTGCCCAGCACTTCCTGGCTCAGGTGTTCACGCGAAACCACCTGACCGAGATGCTGTGCCAGCAAATAGAGCAGGGTGAATTCGGTGCCGGTTAATTCCAGGGTTTGCCCGTCAAAGCTGGCTTCCTGGCGACCCGGATTAAGGCTTAACGCATCCACTTCCAGAGTCGGCGAACCGTTGTCGCTGTTCTGCTGCTGTTCGCTCCAGTGTGAGCGACGCAAAATAGCGCGGATGCGCGCGACCAGTTCACGGTCGTTAAACGGTTTGGGTAAATAGTCGTCCGCGCCCAGCTCAAGGCCAAGTACGCGATCCAATTCGCTGCCGCGAGCGGTCAGCATGATTACGGGTGTCTGGTGTGTCTGACGAAGTGCTTTCAGCGTATCAATGCCATTTTTCTTCGGCATCATGACGTCGAGCAAAAGTAAATCGATGCTGTCATCCAGAAGCTCAAGCGCCTGTTCCCCATCATAGGCAACCAGCACATCGAAACCTTCCATTTCGAGCAACTCCTTTAACAGGGAAGTCAGCTCTCGGTCATCATCAACTAACAGGATTTTATTCATTGTTTACGTACCTCCGAGGCAGAAATTACGTCATCAGGCGTCGCTAATCTATGACTTTACGTTGTTTTACACCCCCTGACGCATGTTTGCAGCCCGAATCGTAAACTGTCTCTCGTTGAATCGCGACAGAAAAGATTTTGGGAGCAAGTGATGGGCAAAGTTACCGCTGCCGTCATGGCCTCAACGCTGGCACTGAGTACTTTAAGCCATGCAGCTGAAGTCGTCACAGGCGATCACTGGCACCTGGGTGAAGGCTCCGCGCAACGCAGCGTTCAGAGCCACATGTTCGACGGTATCAGTTTAACCGAACATCAACGTCAACAGATGCGAGATTTAATGCAGCAGGCAAGACACGAACAGCCTCCTGTTAATGTTAGCGAAATGGAGACAATGCATCGCCTTGTCACCGCAGAGAAATTTGATGAACGCGCTGTGCGCGCTCAGGCAGAAAGAATGGCGCAAGAACAGGTTGCCCGCCAGGTTGAAATAGCCAAGGTTCGCAACCAGATGTATCGCCTGTTAACGCCCGAGCAGCAAGCGGTTTTAAATGAGAGACATGAACAACGAATGGAGCAACTGCGCGACGTAGCGCACTGGAAAAAAAGCTCATCGTTGAATTTATTGAGTAGTAGCAACTCACGTTCCCAGTAGTAACCCTGTTTTCCTTGCCATAGACACCATCCCTGTCTTCCCCCTCATGATGAGGGGGTTTTTTTTATCAGGTACTTAGAAAAAATCCCTTTTAAATCAAGTCACCGTGTAACCGCCAGAAGCTGCTACAACGGGTTATAGTGTTTATGGGCGTAGACAACGTGTAGTCAAATCGCCAGCCCTCCACCCAGCGGGTTTAACGTTACTGCGTGCTTGAGATAATCGGGGGCAAGGTGAGCATAAACCATCGTCTGCTGTATGCTTGCGTGCCCCAGAATCTGCTGTAACGCAATAATGTTCCCCCCGTTCATCATGAACCAGCTTGCGAACGTGTGCCGAAGCACATGCGTGGCCTGACCACGTGGTAGATCGGGCTTTACCTTTCTGAGCCGTTCGCAGAAGTTTTCATAGTCAACTTTGAACAGCGGCCCCGTGTCGCTGGTCTTGATCTCTTCCTCCAGCGCTTCCGATATCGGAACCGTTCTATTTTTCCCATTTTTGGTCTTAAGGAAGGTCACGCGCCCGTGGTTAACCTGTTCACCTCGCAGCGTGCTGCCCTCTCCCCATCGTGCGCCAGTGCTGAGACATACCAGAGCTACGCGCCGATCGTCACCGGTCAAAGTTTCCAGCAGCCTGCCGATCTCTGACTTCGTTAGATAGGTCATGGCGGGCGGTGTTTCTTTCAGCGGTTCCAGACCCTTGCAAGGGTTTTCCTTCCTGAACTCTTCCATCTTGATCAACGCGCTGAACATGCCGGAAAGCCGATAGATATCACGATTAATCGTGGCTGCGCTGATCCCGTCCTCCAGCCGTTGGCTTCGGTGCTGCGCTATCGTGCGTTTGCTTAACCGGTTAACGGCCGGATCTCCCAACGCCCTGATCGTTTTGTTCAGGTGCCGTTTCTCAATTTCGCCATTTTCCAACGTCTGCCCGTATAGCAACCACCAGGCTTCTAACAATTCGCTTAAGGTGCGGCGATCTACGCTCGCGCCAAGCCATTCTTTTTTGTCGGCGTTGACCAATACATAACGCTCAAAAAGTACAGCTTCTTGTTTCTTATCAAACCGCCTACGGATGCGTTTTCCGTTACGCCCGCGCGGGTACACGTCTACTTCGTATTGACCACCTTCGAGCTTCTTAATCGACATAGCGAAGCCCTCCAGTAGTGCGATTGTCGTTTTGCGCCGTGTGTTCTAGCGCAAAGAAAAACCAGATTTTTAACCAGCCTTCGGCCTTGATTGGCGCGATGTTGTTTTGCCTTGCCCATCAGGGGAGAGAGCCGGGGAAACCTGCCCCGCTGCTGGTGCGGTTTTATCGGTCATGAGCCATAGGGTGTATTTCTCAAATCGCGGATTTTCGAGAATCAATGCTAAGTAGTCGCCGGGTATTTGCCTCCCTATAGCTTCGTAGTTTTTCAGGTTGTTAGCTGAAATGCCTGTTATCTCAGACATTTCTCTACGGGATAGTCCTTCGGCTTTTCTCATAAGCATGATTTTTTCACCGATGCTTGTTTTTTGGATCATAAGTGATCTAAACTCCTCAATGTTGGGATTACATGTAATCCATTTAAGACACCGCCTAAGGCGGCTACAGTCAGCTATAAGCGGCTGAACATCGAAGAGGATTATTACACATGAAAGACAAATACCCAGAGGGCTACATTGAATTGCGCCACCCTGTGGACGCGGTGCCAACTCCGAAATTTGCCGAAATGATCGGTAAATCAGCCAGCGCAGTGGGTGATATGGTGCGAGATGGTAAGTTGCCAGTGGTTCCGATGAAGAACCCGGAAGCCCTGAATGGTCGATCTGAAAATTGGATCTTCATCCCAGAATTTAACCGCGCCATGCGTGAAGCATTTTTCAACCGCCCAAAAGAGCAGCGTGATGCCTGGCTGCTGTGGATTGGTCTGTAAGGAGTCGATGAGATGACGGGCCAGTTAATACAATTAAGCCGCCATAGTTATATTTATCGTGGCTTCACCATTCATAAATGCCCGCGCAATGCCATTACGATGAAAACGGCATATAGCGTTTTAAATGATGGGAATTATTTAGGGCGTGATTTTGCTTTAGCCGAAGCAATGAAAACAATTGATAAGCTAAAAAATGGTGGGAGAAATGAAACTTGAAATGGCTATCGGGATTTTTATTTTTGCTGTGTTTGTTTTGAGCCTGATTCAGTTCCTGATAAGAATGCACTGTAAAAAGATAAACCAGAAAAAAGATAAAGCATTATCTGAATTTAGGTCTCGACGTGAAGAAGTGGAGCGCAAGGCGCGAAGACAATTGTAATAGGGGCATTTTATGAACGATAACACGCCGTCACTTGCCAGCCTGTTAAAGCATGGTTGTCAGGTTACGCATTACAGTAACACTCGCGGATGGATTGAAACTCCTGACGGACGTTTCTTTAAGCCAGAACCTAATAAGGTTCGTTTTATTAAAGAAATGAATAAACCGTTTGTTTATACGGCAAAAATAAATAAGGGTTTATTGAGTGCTGTAATCCACCTTTTTAAAAAGTGTGGCTGCAAATGAGTCTGATCGGAGCGCACCAGCTTTCGCAAGCTACCCAGCAAGCAATGCGGAAAGCTCGAAGAGTTAGAGTGGCAAAGGCGGAACTTGCGCTACTGCGGATTCAATCGCTTCTTGGCCTGAGTGATAACGAGCTGGTCTATGCCGCTAAAAGAGTGGCAGAACTGGATGTAGTTGCTGAACCATATATGCCACCAAACAAACCATGAGGTTTATATGTTTACAGAAGAGAAAACATCGTGGGAACGGGAAATGCTTATTCGCGAAGCGGTAGAAAACGCGGAGAAAGGCTTTACTGTTAATTTAAAAAATGGTGCGCGCATTGTTGTAACTCCTGACAGCCCATCAATTGATTTAATCATTTATGGTCTTGAAAAAACAATTCGCGGGAATCATGCGCGGGCGCGAATGACTTTTATTGATTTTCTTTATTACTGGCACGAAAGGTTGTTTAAACAAGTTAAAAGAAAACCTCGCCCTAACCACTAATTAAGAAGGCTTAAATTAACGGCATTCATTTTGCCGGGGATTCGTTTTGCCTTTTTCAGGAGGTTGCATGTCGATTAAGTCAATAAAGCTGGATAGCGAAATAAGTGATCCGGAGTTTGTAGAGATAAGCACCAATGCACGAAAACACGAACGCGCTCACCTTTTGGGGTTGCTTCGTATTTTTGTCGGCCAGCTGAAAAAGGAAAGCGCCACACCAGAAGAGATTTATTCATCAGTCGAGCGGTGGATCGTCAGCCGCGAATTAACCATTAACGAGGGTAACAAACAATGAATAACTTCATGTTAGATATTCGCGCGCTGGGGAAAGCGCCTGATTCGCCGATCTTTGCTATTGAGTGCGTTTTCTTCGAGCCCTCGACAGGTCAGATTGGTCCGCAGTTCTATCGCGCCATAAATATCAGGACGGTAGGGGGCATTTATCCTGAGGCTGTTTTGCAGCTCATGAAGGGAGATAACGCGCAGCGCGCTGAAGTTATCAGTGCAACTTGCAGCGAGATTGACGCCATACGGTCCGCCTGCCGGTTTATTAATACCACCGCATCAAAACACGAAAAACTCTATTGCTGGTCTGCGGGCAATTCAGCTGATGTGGCTACGCTGGCTCATGCTCTCCACCGTTATGGCATCCCAGAGCAGGTTATACCTCCTTTCGAAATTCGCCATCTCTCAACGTTAATCCATATCGCCGGTGTCACCGGATATACGCCGCATCCGCGTCGCTCAACGGCAACCTACATGCTGACCGATGCCGTATATCGGGCGGAGCAGGTTTGCGAGGTCTGGCAACGCCTGACTTCCCCACACCTCGAATCGTTGTGAGGGCAAGATAATGATCAGATCACCAATCAAATGGGCGGGCGGTAAAACTCGCGTTATGCCGCAGCTGCTGGAGCACTTGCCGAAGGCCGATTGTCTGATTGAGCCATTCGTTGGCAGCGGTACCGTATTTATGAATACGGATTACCGCCGTTATGTTCTCTGCGATAGCAATCGCGCGCTGATTAACTTCTTTCTTCAGTTGAGGGATGACACAGAGCGCCTGATCGCTGTTGCTAGGGACATGTTCAAGCACGGCAACAGTAAAAGCTGGTATTACGGCGAGCGTGACCAGTTCAATACTCTGTCATGGGATGACTCGGAAAGGGATTGTTACGCGACGTTGTGGGCGGCGTCTTTCTTGTACCTGAATCGTCATTGCTACAACGGCCTGTATCGTACGAATAAAAAGGGCGGCTTCAATGTCCCGTTTGGCAGCTTCAAGGCACCCTATTTTCCAGAAGTTGAAATGCGCATGTTTGCCGAAAAGGCGCGGGACACTCACGCAATCTTTCTTTGTAATGACTTTCGCACCTCCATTCCATACATCGCGAAGAACAGCACTGATTCTGTAATTTACTGCGATCCGCCGTACATCCCGACCAGCAAAACAGCCAATTTCACCGCCTACGGCAAGCCGTTCACGTTAGATGACCACCGCGCGCTTGTTTCAATCCTGCTTGATGTTAATCGCCAGCACGACACGCGATCGGTGATCTCCAACAGCGATACCCCGGAAACCCGCGAGATCTATTCCGCTTTCAATCTCCACGCCCTCAGCGTTCGTCGCTCTGTTAGCGCCAAAAGTCGCGATATGGCTGGCGAAGTTATTGGCGTTCTTCGCGTGTGTGATGGTTGCGGCCGTGCTGGCGGTGGTTTCTGCCCGGATTGTGGCCCGGTAATGGGGAATGCGACTTACGACGAGATGTTTTTAGGATTCGACCCTGCCAAAGGCTGTGAAACACAGGAGCCTTTCTGATGACCATCAAAAAGACTCATACGGGCATAGTTATTACCAAAGACGGGCCGCAGCGCAAGAAGTTGCACCAGACGGAATCCATGTGGGTAGTCGGTAAAACAGAGTGCTACCGGAAAGACACTGGCAAACGTCACTTTGCCGAACGTACCCGCCGTCGACTGCTGCTTGATTCAATCGAAGAGATTCGGGAGGTCGCCACCCGATGAACACAGTTGATGCAGTGATCACTCGCGTGCTCGACGTTCGCCCATACCGCCATTTCTGGATCGTTGAGGTGGAGGTGTTGAGCTGGGGCAGGTACAGCAGCACGACCATTATCCGTGATACCGAAAAAGACGCCCGGCAGGTTAAGCCCGGCGACACCGTGACGGTGTAGGTGGTGCGCGATGACGGCTTATTACAACGAAGCGGCGGCGGCATTCATAAGTGCTTATATGGCGACGGTGAGTTATGTCTGATCTAGCCGCGCTAGCATGGGAATGGAATACCAAACGGCAGGCCATCAACCCCCATAAAACCGAAAGTTCAGCCATTGAGTATCTGACACCGAAAGGCGAGCGCAGAGCGCTCGCTTATGGCGATCTGGTTGATACGGTCTACCGCGCACCATTGCGCCCGCGCGAGGGCGAGGCGCGTGAGGCATTTGATCGCAATGGCCGCGCTAACTACCTCCGCCGCCGGGTGCAGGCGCTCCCGGCGTTTATCCGTAAGCGCTTCTCGCAGCACCTTGAAAACCTCGAACGCAGCAAGCCAAAAGACGTTGTGCGCTGGCTGTTCGGTACGTTTGAGCGGCATGTTTTACGCCGTGTTGATGCGGTTAACGCGCAATACCTCCCACAAAGTACGCTCCCGGCGATCCTTCTCCCACTGCGCGATGACTTCCACCTGTTGCCATGGGCAGACAAAAAACGCCTGAAAAGACTGGCGTATAAGCTTGCGAATCTGATGAAAAGCGAGTTTATGCGCGAGTTTGATTTTCAGTATGAGCAAACATCCGATCTCGATTTTTCGTCGATTTACGCGTATGGGGCTATAGCGAGCAAAGCGGCGACGCTCAATATCGCGATCCCCGGATGGGCGCGTTATTGCGATGAAGAGTTGGACGCCGACGAGGCCCTGCGTGCCGCTGGCAGACTTCATTCCGAAAAATGGTGGCTTAACAAAATCCGCCGCATCCATGACTGCTGGCGCGAACATCTAATGATCGCGACCGGCTACGTCAGCAAAGTGGCTTCACCATATTGCTCTGATCCCTGCTTCAGGGAATGGGTGGCGCAGAAAAAAGCGAACTTCGAATTCCTTCAGGCGATGGAACTGGAAGACCAGGACACCGGCGAGCGCAGCTCATTACTGGATAAGGTGATGGGTAGCGTTTCCAACCCGAAGATCGCGCGGCATGAGCTGATGGTGCGCATGCGCGGGTTTGAGGATATGGCGAATGAAATGGGGCTGGTTGGCATGTTCTACACGCTGACAGCGCCGTCGCGTTACCACTCAACGCATGTCCAGTCAGGCAGACGAAACGATAAGTACCAGCACGCCAGCCCGCGTCAGACGCAAAAATACCTTTGCAATGTCTGGGCGCGCGTCAGAGCCAAATGGAGTCGCGAAGGTATTCGCACGTTTGGTTTTCGTGTTGCAGAGCCTCACCACGATGGAACCCCTCACTGGCATCTGTTGCTTTTCCTCCGTCCTGAGGAAGTAGAGTATGCAACAGCCATTTTCCGCAAACACGCCATGAAAGAGGACGGTAACGAGAAAGGTGCTTCAGAGCACCGTTTTACCGTTACGCCGATGGATGAGCAATTTGGGTCTGCAACAGGCTATATCGCGAAATACATTTCGAAAAACATCGATGGCTACGGCATGGATGGTGAAGTGGATCTTGAGTCAGGCCAGCCGGTCAGGGAGATGGCAAAGCGTGTACGTGCCTGGGCTTCACGCTGGAACATCCGCCAGTTTCAGCAGATTGGCGGTGCTCCCGTTACCACCTGGCGCGAATTGCGCCGGATAGGTAGTCGCGAGCTTGTATTACATCCGGAACTTGAGGCAGCGCGTGCAGCAGCCGATGCGCCAGACTGGCCGGGATACACCAACGCTCAGGGTGGCCCCTTTGTCGCGCGCGATTGCCTGCGCGTTCGCCTTAACTATGAATTCACCGAAAACGGCAATGATTATGGTGACACGGTCGCCAAAATTACTGGCGTTTATTGCCCTTATACGGGCAGCGAATCAGTCATTTTCACCCGCACCACCGATTACAAGATTGTGCCGAAGCGTAAGCCGTCGCCGGTCGAGATTTTGACCTTAGAAGGCCGCGCAGCGGCCCCTCGGAGTTCTGTCAATAACTGTACGGAGCGCTCCGGAACGGACGAAAAACCACCGTTAAAAGTGGCGGTGCCAGCTGGTACCACACCGTCAAAACCGGCGATGCATGCCGGTATTGATCACCCGGACAGTCAAATGACAGAACTTCCGCTGAATATCGAAGATTTGCGCCGATATTCACGCCAGCAGCGGCAGGAAATCACCAGCAGACTGAAAAACTTTGGCCGCGAAAGCTCAGATCAAGCCTTCGATCGTACCGCGCGCGGCCTGCGCACGTCTGTTGATGATGAAACTGCGTTGACGTGGGGGCCAAAAGTGGCCGCTGCGAAAGATATGAGCCTGACACCGGAAGAGGCAGAACAGCGTTGGCGCGAACAACTGCGGGTCGAAGCGGAGCGGCGTGCGGATAACTATGCCGCCGCAGTTGCGGAATACCAGAAGAAAAAAGCCGAAGCGGCACTGCGACAGGTACAGCAAAGGGATGCTGCGAAACAAGACGGCGTTAGCCAGGAAACCATCGCCAGCATCGGCGCTCAGCTGCGTAGTTGCAGGATTTTCGTCAGCGATGACGTTGTGAGGTCGGTTGCTGGCGGCGCCCGCGTTCGCCATGGCGGCGGACTGATCGCCATGAGCAATGGCCGGTTGCAGGAAGTGAAGGCATGGCGTGCCGGTGAGAAAGATAAACCGACGTCTGAATACATGGCGGTGTGTGACCTGGTCACGCGCTGGAAGAAGGCGGCTAAACGAAAAAGCCGGGATTGATGCTAAGGAGCGAAAATGAAATCAAGTTATATCAGCTACTTCGAAGGGTACGACGCAGAAGGGCACATTGTTTATAACGGCAATGGATCAGTAACCGTTGAGCATGGGGCGGGGCAATGTGTCAACCCAGAGGAGCTTAAAGACCAGCATTGCGCTTATATCCTGGAAAAAGCTAAGCAGACCAACAGCCTTGTCACCAGGATTGTGATCAAAAACCTGATGAAGCTGTGAGAGCGCTGGTCTGCCATGGTCACTTTTGGCTGTGCTGGCCATTCTATCGAGCGCCGTCATTTTTGGCGGTGCTGCAGGTTTGTTTTTTTTGGAGCAAGAAAGTTATGAGCTATCTGGGAAGTAAAGCGGCGAGTGGGGTTTATCAAAAGATTATTGCCGAGATGCCGCCGCATGATACTTACATTGAAACCCACCTGGGCAGTGGGGCGGTGATGCTACGCAAGCCGCCAGCTATGCACAATGTTGGTATTGATATTGATGCGGAACCGTTAAAAGAGTTCGCACATAGGCATAACAGGCTTTACATAGATCTGGTGTGCCGTGATGCGGTGGACTATCTGAACGATTATGATTTTTATCGCGCCGGTCGCGTTCTTATCTATGCTGATCCGCCTTACATGCCTGAAACGCGCACCAGTCGCGCCCGCTACCGTCATGAATATACCGTTGCCGATCATGAGCGTCTGTTAGCCTGCCTCATGAGCCTGCCGGAAAACGTCAGCGTGATCCTGTCTGGCTATCCGTCGCAGCTTTATGACGAAACGTTAGCGGGCTGGCGCAGTATGGAATTTCAGGCCATGACGCGCGGCGGGGTGAGAACAGAAAAAATCTGGATGAACTACGGCGAAGGGCGGGCATATTCCCATGCTTTTGCTGGCAAAGATTACAACGATCGCAGCCGCATTAAGCGGAAAGTTGAGCGCTGGCGCGCGAAATATGCGGCTTTACCGCCTGCTGAGAGGCTGGCAATTATGGCGGCGCTCAATGAGGTTGATGCCGGTTAAGCCCTCGCTTTCAGAAAGTGCGCGTTTTGGGTGCAAAATTACGCGCACGTTTGCACAATTTTTTTGATAGTACTTTTGCCAGACAAGCCCAGACGCGGCGCGGCCTGCCGTGATCTGCAAGTTTGCACAAAAAGACGGGGGTTTTGTGTGCGGGCGAGGCGGGGGAACCATCGCGCGCTGAGGGGGTAAGGAGGGTATACCTGTTCATACCGTTTTTCGCGTCTGTGCGGCCCTGTTTTGATGCGGTTGCGTTGTGGTCGGGTGAGGGGATGGAAAAGAAAAGCCCCTGCCAGCGTGGCGCTGAGGGGCTTGTATGGCGTTTGGCCTTCGGGCTGGCTGCGTCCACCTTCTGGCAGGGTGGGGCATCAATCTTTTTGAATGGTCAGGCGGCTGTTGATGGGGTTGCGAGGGCGTAAGGGTTAAAGCGGATCACCTCAAAGCCCAGCCAGTCATTCAGCTCTTTCAGGCTTTCTTGTATCGGCGTCAGCTCGTTGATGGAGAAGACGCGGGCGGCTTTCTCCACGTCACCAAACCCCCCGGCGTTGCCTGGCATCACCCCCATCAGTTGAGGCGGGACGCGGTGCGCGGCAAGCATATCATCCCGCGTTGCGTCCTTGATGCCGGTAAACTCATCCTTTGCCGCTATCTGGCTGAATGGCAGGATTTGCAAGCCGTCTTTCTTCCCGCCTGCTGCGTATACGAACAGGTTTTTAAAAGCGCCGCCGCCGCGTGCATCCTTCAATGACTTCTTCAGGCTCTCAACATCTTTGTTGTTGGCGATCGGGTCGGTCAGGTAGACGATTACCCCGGCGTGACTGCCGTTGATGTAGTAGTTACGGCGGAACATGGTCGCTTCACTGTTGAGCATGGCACTTTGTAACGAGGCCATGTATTCAGGTGCGCCGTAGATCTCCTGGTGAATGCTGGGGTTTTTTATCTGGCAGATGCTGCCCGGCTTGAATGGGTAGTCTGCATCGCGACGGGTGATAAACCAGTATTGATCTTTTTTCAGGTCGCTGCCGCGCCGGGTATATTTAGCCTGGGCATGTTTCAACGCGATAGGTTCGCCCAGCATGTTACGGCGCACCTCCATGTAGTTGTTGCCGAATACCAGATAATCCAGCACCCACGCGCTCATTTCCTGCCTGCTCAGTAGCGGGTGAGGGATGTAGCAGGATGTGATCACATTGCGCTTAAAGACCAGCGGCGACTGATGATAGGCCGTTGAATCAAACATCCGGGCGATGCCGTAGGGGCTGATCGGTGGTTCAAAATACACGCCGTTATCAGCACACTCCATGCAATCCAGCAACATACTGCGATCGGTGATGGCTACCGGGTCGCCAAAGCTGAATGACTCAATGCCTGCGGTTTCGCCGCTGGCTTGCTGCTGCGGTCTGGCCTGAAACTTTTGCTTTTTGCGGCTCACGTTTAAAACTCCTCTACAAAACTATCATTACCGCCGCCGCTTTCGCTGCCGATCGGCTCGTTATACAAGGCTGTCATAGATGCCCAGGCAAGATCGCCGTGATTGCTGCCGCGTTTGCGGTCGGAAACGTAGGTCATTACCCCGCCTTTCTGCACCTTGCGAACCGTCATAAATGACTGAACGAGATCCAGCATTCCCGCATCCACCTCCAGACGACCGGCACGGATCAGCATGAGCGCTTTCAGTACCATGGCGCGCTTGAGTGGGGCGGAATACTGGTATTTCACCGCCAGCGGGAAGAACTTGATCACCAGTTGCCAGACGGCATCACCAATACCGGTGGCATCAATCGCGATGTGCTGGACGTTGTAACGCTCCGTCAACCCCTGAATGGCCTTTGCCTGCTCCTCAAACTCCATCCCACGAAGCTGGATGCGTTCAATGATGCGGAACTTGCCGCCCGGTACCGCTGGCGGAACGATGACGACCAGCCCGGCAGAATCACCGTTACCGCTTCCCCCGTTGGGGTCATAGCCTACCCATACCCCGCGATCGCCTATCGGTCTGGGGGCGAAGGGGTTCCAGTCGGGCCATACATCATCGTTGAAGCCATCAACGCAGCAGCCGATCATGGCGTTGTAGTTAAAGGCGCGCTCTCCCGCAGTAACGAAGCGGCAACGATAGAGGTTGTCGTATTCTTCCGGGGAGTTCTCCATCTTGATGGTTTCAATTTTCACCAGGTTGAAGCCGAGTTTTACCGCGTCTTCAATGGTGACAATCTGCCGCCAGATCCCATCACCGCCCAGCTTGCCGTTTTTCAGCGCCTTGTGGCTGACGTCTATTTCTACCCGTTCACCTCTGGGCCTTGCCTTGTTGAACAGGTCGCCAGTCCAGAAGGCATAAGCCTCATGCTCCTCCGTGGATGGTGTGGAAAAGTAGGTACGGCGCAGCCCTTCATGGGTTGCCATACCTGCGGCGACTCTGCGCAGCTCAAGGAAATTGTTAATCCAGAATGCTTCATCCAGATATAGATCGCCAGTGTAGCTCTGTGCCGTCGCTGCTGAGGTGCCGAGAAAGTAGAACGTTGCGCCGTTGCTCAGGGTGATGGCGTCGCCGCCTTTCAGCTCAACGCCAACTTGCGCCGCCAGTAGCTGGATGAACTTCTTGAACTGGAACGCCTGGGCGCGGCTGGCTGACAAAAAGATTTGGTTGTTGCCGGTTTCCAGCGCCCGTAAAAGTGCTTCGCGGGCAAAGTACCAGGTGGCACCAATCTGGCGCGATTTGAGGATAAAGCGGTTGCGGCGTTCGCGCTGCTTGTACCACCGTTTTTGATGCTCGTAGAGCGAATCCAGCACCAGAGCACGCAGATCCCCGATCTGCTCTTCCGTAAAGTGGTTTTTCGGCTTCTTCTCACGGCTTTTCTCTTCGCTGCGGTGCTCTTCGCGCTCCATCCGCACCAGTTGACGGGTTAACAGGTCAATGGTTTTGAAGTCATGCGCCGTCAGGTCTGGCTTTTCCGTCAGGCGTAACAGCCGCACCTGCATCCGATCCTGTACACGCTCCAGCGCGGTGGACTCGTCCCACTTATCGCGGCGACGCCATGAATACAGGGTGTTGGTACTCACGCCGATCGATTTGGCGATCTGCGTGATGCTGTATGCCTGCCAGTACATGACCTTAGCGGCAATCCGTGGCTCATCGTGGGAAGTCTGTTTCATGGTGGCAGAGTACCGCGCCCGCGCGCGCGTCGCTTCGGGTTGTCATTGTCGGAAAACGGCAACAACGGCAACGCTTTGCGCGTTTCGGCTGCGGCGGGAATGATAGGGGCACTGGTTAATATCACTCACTCATTCGGGATTTCGACATGCCAAAGTCAAAACCATTTCGCGTTGCTGTCGAGGGTGCCACCTGTGACGGTCGGACGCTGGAGCGTCAGCACATTGTGCAGATGGCTCAACGCTTTAACCCAACCGTATACGGTGCTCGCGTCAATCTGGAGCACCTCCGGGGCTACTCACCAAACAGTGATTTCCGTGCTTATGGCGATGTTATTGCCGTCAAGGCAGAGGAGATCACCGAGGAGCCGCTGAAAGGCAAAATGGGCCTGTATGTGCAGGTTGATGCCACTGATGATCTGGTTGCCCTGAAAAAGAGCCGCCAGAAGATTTATCACAGCATTGAAGTGCATCCCTCTTTTGCTGATACCGGCGAAGCCTATTTGATGGGGCTGGCCTGCACCGATAGCCCTGCCAGCCTGGGCACGGAAATGATGGAGTTTTGTGCCAAAAACACCGTTAACCCGCTGGCCTCCCGTAAGCACGATCAGGCTTGTTTCTTCACCGCTGCCGTTGAATCCACGATGGAATTTGAAGATGAACAGCCGCCGCAGGATGAAGGCAAAAACTTCTTTGCCCGTATTAAGGCGCTGTTGGGCGGTACGCAGCAGCAGTTTAGCCAGCAAAACGGTGAAAACCGTGAGGCTATCGAGGCGATTGCCGAGAGCCAGGGCAAGCTGCTGGACAGTACAACCCAGCTTTCTGCTGCGGTGAAAGGTAAGGCTGACGCCACCGAGCTGGAAAGCCTGCGTAAGGACTTCAAAGCGCTGGAAGAGAAACTGAAAGGCCAGGACGCCGAGCAGTACAACCAGCGCCCGCCTGCCACTGGCGGCGATGGTCAATCAACTCAACATCTGGCTGATTGCTGATAAGGCTCAGTGCGTCAGGCTCAGGAAAGGAAAATAAGATGCGTAATACAACCCGCGATTTGTTTGATAAGTACATTCAGCGACAGGCTGAACTCAACCATATCAGCGCTGCCCACGTCACCAAGGCGTACAGCATTGATCCAAGCGTTGAGCAGACGCTTGAGGATAAGATCCAGCAGTCGTCTGAGATGCTGAAAAAAATTAACATTTACGGCGTCAACGATCAGACTGGTGAAAAAATCGGCCTGGGCGTGAGTGGCCCGGTATCCAGTACCAACAATTCCACCACGGATCGCCGTCAGCCTACCTCTGTGGCGGCGCTGGATTCGAATAAATACACCTGTAACAAGGTGAACGCCGATACCTTTACGCCGTACACGCAGCTTGATGCCTGGGCAAAATTCCCGGACTTTCAGCAGCGCCTCAGCAATCAGATCATCAAGCGTATTGCTCTCGATCGCATCATGATCGGCTTCAACGGTACCAGCTACGCGGAGAAATCAGACCGCGCCGCCAACCCGCTGTTACAGGATTGTGGTATCGGCTGGCTCCAGCAGTACCGCACTAACGCGGCCCAGCGCGTGATGAAAGATGTCACCGTGACCAGCCGTGACGACACCAACCAGGTGATCGCGAAAGGTGATTACGGTAACTATGACTCCATCGTATTTGATGCGGTCAACTCGCTTATGGATGAGTGGTACAAGGATTCGCCTGATCTGGTGGTGATTACCGGGCGTAATCTGACGGTTAACCGTTCCTTCCCGATCATCAACGCTGTAAGCACCAATAACCCTAACTCCGAAGCACTTGCCGGGCAGTTGATTGCATCGCGCAAAACGATCGGCAACCTGCCGTCATTTATCGCGCCATTCTTCCCTGATGGCAGCATGTTCATTACCTCCTGGGAAAACCTGTCCATCTACTGGCAGGAAGGCGGGCACCGTCGCCGCATCGTTGAAGAGCCGGAGTATAACCGCGTCTCAACGTACAGCTCTTCGAATGATGCCTACGTCATTGAAGACTACGGCTATGGCTGTCTGATTGAAGGCATCACCGCCGCCGAGCCAGCACCAGCACCATAAGACGCCGCAGGCCAGCAGTGCGCTGGCCTGCTCAGGGGGCATAAATGTTAACACCAGCACAAAAACATTTTGATCGGGTGATGGCTGAGCGCCGCAGTAATCGCGGGACAACCACCGCCGAAAGAACTGCATACGAGCAGATACTTTTTCGCCTGCGCATGGATAAAGCCGACCTCAGCCGCATCCAGTCGAATGCCGGTAAGGCGAAGCTGAAAAGCGAGCGCCTGCCGGATTACCAGCCGTGGATTGATGGCGTACTGGCAGCGGATACGGGCCAGGCGGATGAAGTGATCACCACTGTGATGATCTGGGCAGCGGATGCCGGTGATATTGCGCAGGCGCTGCGGATAGGTCAGTACGTGCTGCGCCATAAAATCCCGATGCCTGACCAGTACAAGCGCACCACCGCCACGGTACTGGTTGAAGAAATTTGCGATCCCATCCTTGCCGCCTTCAAAGCGAACCCGGCAAAGGCAAGCGTGAGCATTGACAACCTCAACGCACTGAACGGCATCACCACCCATGAAGATATGCCCGATCAGGTAAGGGCCAAGTTGTTTAAGGCCATGGGGTACACCGTGCGCCTTAATCAGGATGTTGAATCCCAGCAGCTTGCCCGCTCGCATTTGCAGGAAGCTATCAGGCTCAACGCAAAAATTGGCGTGGCGCGTGATATCGAACTGCTTGATCGCAATATCAAAAAGCTGACCGCCGCCAACGGCGGAGAAGGTGAGGGCGATGCGCCACCGGTACAGCCGGAAGCGAAGCCAGAGGCCGCGAAAGCAGCGCCGGAGAAAGCGCCGCGCACTACCGCAGCCAGGAACCAGAAAAACAGCCAGGCAAAAACGGCAGCAAAGAACAAGACGACGCGCAAAACCGCGAAGTCATAACGAATGTGCCCCCGCGCACCAGGCGGCACGGTGTGACGTAGTAAGGCCCGGCCTCTACTGCGTCACACCGTCCACCGCCTGCCTTATGGAGAGTCCTGTATGAGCCTGGTCGCCACTGAACCGGTAAGACCGCCATCAGATCCAGCGCCGGATGATGGCGGCGCAAAGGTTGAGAGCCTGCCTTTCTGGCCTGTCATTGTGCTGGCTGATTTGCGCCGGGCGATGCGCCTTGATGGGCAGGTAACGACCGATCGCCTTATGTCACGCACCATTGAGGCAGTGGCCCACGTCAACGATCAGCTTCTTCTGTGGCGTCAGGTTCAGGTTGATGCCGGTTATCTGACTCTGGCGGAGATCCCCGCCGATCCGGTGAATGGTGAATCGGTGAAGGTCTGGCGCTATAAAAATGCCGTCTGGTCACTGACCAAAGCCCTGCTGATTGAGGGGTATCGCGATATTGATACCACCAGTAAAGGGGATGACCACGCGCAGGCGCTCAGCACCCAGATAGATACGCTTTGGCGTGATGTTCGCTGGTCTATTCGCGATATCCAGAATGAAGATCGCGGCCTTGCGGAGCTGTGCTAATGAACGTGCAGGCGCAGCAGGATGACACCGTTGATGAACTCTGCTGGAGGTATTACGGCAGGACGGCGGGAGTAACCGAAGCCGTGCATGAAGCCAATCCGGGGCTGTGCGACAGCGGCCCGCTGCTGAGTGCCGGGCAGGTTGTTTATCTTCCAGAATTACCACCACCCACCCAGCGGGAAACCGTGCAGCTATGGGATTGAGAGGTTGCCATGAGCGACGTACCTACGGGGATGCTGGAACAAACAATGAAATGGATTGCTACTTATCTGCCGACGCTTTACGCGGCAGGCGCTGCGCTGAGCATTTCGGCGCTTATGAGTCTGTATGACGGTCAGTCAATGCTGAAAACCGCCACCGGTTCACTGGTCTGCGGGATCGTTACGCTGGCGGTTGCCGGTTCGCTGGAATATCTGGGCTTGCCGTCTAATGCCGTTACCTTCGTGGGTGCATCCATAGGTTTTATGGGGGCTGACAAGGTACGCAACAAAGTGACCGGCTTTATTGAAACCCGTATCGGGGGAGCGAAAGGAAATGAGTGAATTTAAATTCAGTCAGAGAAGTGAAAATAACCTGAAAGGTGTTAACGCTGACCTTGTGAAAGTCGTCCGCCGCGCCCTTCAACTTTCTGCCGTTGATTTTGGTATCACCGAAGGGCTTCGCACTGTAGAGCGGCAAAAAAAGCTTGTTGCTGAGGGGAAAAGCCAGACGATGAACAGCAGGCATATTTCAGGCCATGCGGTTGATGTGTTTGCGTATCCGACTCCGGCAGGTTCATGGGACTGGAAATATTATCAGCAGATTTCCGAAGCCTTCAAACAGGCGGGAAAAGAGCTAAATATCCCCGTTGAATGGGGTGGCGACTGGAAAACCCTGAAAGATGGCCCGCACTTCCAGCTACCTTATGCGGCTTATCCTGCATGATTCTTAACTGGCTCAGGCAACACTGGCGCGGCCTTCTGGTCGCGTTAGTTCTGGGTGCTGCCTTCATTTCTGGTTCGTGGTTTGGTGCCAGCAAGGCTAATACAGCCTGGACACTGAAATGGAAACAGCGGGATGCTGACGATGCTACCGCGCTGGCAAAGCGGCAGGCAGAAGCCAGAGCCGAAGAACAGCGCCGACAGGGTGAAATAGATGCGATTGAGAAAAGGGCTGAGGGGCAGATTGCTCAGGCCGCTGCTGATGCTGACCATGCCCGCGCTGTTTCTGACGGGCTGCATGACGAAGCCGCAAAACTCGCCGCCAGACTGGCAGCAAGTGAACGCGCCCGCTGTGCCGCAACTGCCAGCGAAAGCGCGACAGGCACCACCGGCAGCGAGCTGCTTGCCGAGCTGTTCCGCCGCGCTGACCAACGAGCGGGAGAACTGGCGGCAATTGCTGATCAGGCAAGGATCCGAGGGCTGACCTGTGAAGCGGCTTATGATGCGCTGACAGGGGGCAAGGCGGTGGAGAAATAGCGATGTTAAAACCCGATCTACTGCGTAAACACATCAGCCACGCGGTGCCGTGGTTGCGTGACAACCCTGATAATCTGGCGGTGTATGTCCAGAAGGGGCGCATGGTGAGCACCGGGCAGCGCTCTGCCTCGTTTGAATACGAGTACACTATTGAGGTGCTGGCGATGGATTACCCTGAGTCGCTGGATTCCCTCAGCCTGCCCATTCTGGCATGGGCGCGCCTGTATCAGCCTGAGTTGCTATTCAACCCTGACCGCGCCCGCGATGGTATCACCTTTGAAGCGGATATCCTGAGCAATTCCACCATGGACGTGCTCATCAAAATCCAGGCCAGTGAGGCGGTTGTTGTCAAAGTTGAAGATGGCAAGCCGGTTATTCATCATCGCGCTGATCCTATGCCGGGGCCGGAGCTGGGTGCCTGGTCACTGGTCTTTGAAGATACGGTAAGCGGCGAGACGTGGACGGACTAAATGAACGCTGATCCGCTGTTCCATGCCCTTGATGATTATCTGGCAACCGTGGCGGCGCAGCTCGCACCGGGCCAGCGCCGTAAGCTCACGCGCGAGGTGGCTATTGGCCTGCGCAAGCGCCAGCAGCAGCGCATCAACAGCCAGAAAAACCCCAGCGGAGAAAGCTATACGCCGCGCCGCCGTAAGATTTTGCGTACTCAGGGCGGGGTTAAATTCCTGTGGAAAGATGAAACGCGTGAGCTGAGCAACTGGCGCACCACCGGGCGCGGCGAGCAGCGCGCTATCACCGGTTATGATGTTGATAAAGGGGCGTTGCGCACGTTCTATAAGCGCGATATTCAGCGCTATATTGAGATCCATCTTAACCAGACCAAGCGCACCACCACCCGCAAAGAAAAGATGTTCCGCCGCCTGCGCACCGCTCGCTTTCTCAAGGCATACGGTACCGCCAGCGCCGCCGTGGTCGGTTACTCCGGGCATACCGCCGAGATCGCCAGCGTTCACCAGTATGGTGAGGTTGATACCGTGGCTCCCGGTGCCCGCACCCGTTACCCCGCGCGTGAATTGTTGGGCTTTACGGAAAGCGATCTTGACTGGCTGGCGGATACCATCGTCAGTTTTCTGCAACCCTGACCCCATTCCTGCAGCACTGTTAAAAGTGACGGTGCTCGATGCGTTTTCCCGCCACTGTCATAGCTGGCATTGTCTGCCGGTACCGCCATCCATTGTTACCAACTCCTGACAACGCCAGCGCGTTGCTTGCGCGCGCGTGGATCATGAAACTGGCTGTAAATTTAATAACGCAAGCCAGCTTATGAACCTGAATGAACTCTATCGCCTGATCTGTAACCTTGTCCGTATTGGTACGGTGACGGATGTTGATCTTGCTGCTGAGCCGCCAGTTGCGCGAGTCTCAACGGGAGAGAATACAACGGACTGGATTCGCTGGGCGGCTTTGCGCGCCGGAACGGCTGTTACATGGTGGGCACCATCACCGGGCGAGCAGGTGTTACTTTTTGCCCCATGCGGTGATCTGGAAAATGCCGTCATCATGGGCAGCTTGTACAGCGATAGTGTGAAGCCACCGGATAACGGTGAAACGTCAAATGTTACTTTGCACCCTGACGGGGCGAAGGTTCTGTATGACCCGGCAACCGGCGCACTGGCTGCTACTGGTATTAAGAGTGCAACCGTAGAGGCTTCTGACTCTATCGCCGCGACTGCCCCCAAAATGACCTGTACCGCAACAACCTCAATCACCCTTGATACGCCGGAAGTGATCTGCACTAAAAAGCTCTCATGCTCCACGTTTGAGATGAAACAGGGCGGCAAGATGACCGGCAATGTTGAGCATAGCGGCGGCAGCATTACATCAAATGGCGTTGTGGTGCATACCCACAAACATGGCGGCGTAGAACGTGGCGGAAGCCAGACGGACGGCCCGCAATGACCAGCGCAAGATATCGCGGGATGAACGCCGAAACCGGCGAAGCGCTCACCGATAACGAGCATATTTCTCAGTCCATCAATGACATTTTGCTAACGCCGGTTGGCTCTCGCGTTATGCGCCGCGCCTACGGCTCGCAGCTCAATAACCTGATTGATCAGCCAGGCAACGCCGTAACGCGCCTTCGCATTATGTCCGCGATTTACAGCGCGCTTTTCCTCTGGGAGCCGCGTATCTCGCTGACCAATATTGTGCTGACGGAAACAGGGGCGGGGCAGATGGTTGCCACCATCAAGGCCAGCCGAACGGATACCCAATCACCCTTTACCACGGACATAACGATCGGCAGGCAGGTGCAGGCATGAGCGGAACAATTGACCTTTCACAATTACCGCCTCCGGTAGTGGTGGAGCCGTTGGACTTTGAAACGCTGTTCAATGAGCGTAAAGAGGCGTTTATCGCGCTTTACCCGGAAGATGAGCAGGACGTTATCAGGCGCACTCTCTCACTGGAATCTGAGCCGATCACCATGCTGCTGGAAGAAAACTGTTATCGCGAATTGTTGCTACGCCAGCGCGTGAACGAAGCGGCGCGCGCGGTAATGGTGGCGTACTCCGTGGGCAGCGATCTGGATCAGCTGGCGGCAAATTTCAACGTGGAGCGCCTGACCATCACGCCGGAAGATGACAGCGTTGTACCGCCTGTGCCTGCGGTGATGGAATCGGATGCCGATCTGCGCGTCCGTACCCCGCAGGCATTTGAAGGGCTGAGCGTCGCCGGGCCAACGGCGGCATATGAATTTTTCGGCCTGTCTGCTGATGGGCGCGTTGCTGATGTGTCTGCCGTAAGCCCAACGCCCGCCTGCGTTACCATCTCTGTGCTATCCCGCGAGGGTGACGGTACCGCCAGCAAGGAGCTGATCGATATCGTTGCCAGCGCGCTGAATGGCGAAGAGGTGCGCCCGGTTGCCGATCGCGTGACCGTGCAGGCGGCGGAGATCGTGCCTTATGAGATTGATGCCACGTTGTATATCTATCCGGGGCCGGAGTCGGAACCCATCCGTCAGGCATCTGAGCAGAAATTACAGGCGTACATTGCCGATCAGCGTCGTCTGGGGCGTGATATCCGGCTGTCTGCCATTTATGCCGCGCTGCACGTTGAAGGTGTCCAGCGGGTGGAGCTGGCGCAGCCGGTTGCGGATATGGTGCTTGATGATACTCAGGCTTCCCATTGTACCGGCTACACCATAACCGTTGGGGGTTACGATGAGTAAAACCCTCACGCCGCCAAGCTCAACGCGCCTTGAGCGTGTTGCCGCCCGTGCATGCGCCTCTCTGGGGGAAGTGCGGGTACCGTTGCGCCAGCTCTGGGATCCGTATACCTGCCCGGTTGACCTGCTGCCCTATCTGGCGTGGGCTTTCTCCGTTGACAGATGGGATGAGAACTGGCCCCAGACAACGAAGCGTAAGGCGATAGCTGATGCGTTTTACCTGCACCGTTACAAAGGCACCACCGGAGCAATGCGCCGCGTTGTGGAGCCGTTCGGCTATTTCATCCGGGTTAACGAGTGGTGGAACATCGACACCGACCCAGGCACGTTTACGCTGGATATTGGCGTTGAAGAGGAAGGCATCAGCGAAGAAACCTATCAGGAGCTTGAGCGGCTGATCGCTGACGTTAAACCGTGTAGCCGTCACATGCTGGGCATGAGCCTGCACTTACAGACTACCGGCCCCCTTTATGTTGGTGCGTCTGCCTATCTGGGCGACACGCTGACCGTATATCCCTATTTCCCCGAAACCATTTCAGTTGGCGGTGCGGAGTATGTGGGGAGCGCAATTCATTTGATCGATACCGTGGAGATCTCACCAAGTGGCAACTAAATATTATGCCCTGCTAACCAATGTCGGGGCCGCGAAGCTGGCGAACGCTACGGCATTGGGTGAACAGGTTGAAATTACTCAGATGGCGGTAGGGGATGGCAACGGCGCACTGCCGACGCCAAACCCTGCGCAGACTGCGCTTGTGCATGAGCTGCGCCGCGCGCCGCTCAATACGCTGACCATTGACCCGGTAAACACCAACCAGATTATTGCTGAGCAGGTGATCCCGGAAGACGTGGGCGGGTGGTGGATCCGTGAGATTGGCCTGTATGACAGCGACGGCGACATGATAGCCGTGGCGAACTGCGCTGAAACCTATAAGCCGTTATTGCAGGAAGGTAGCGGACGTATGCAGGTTATTCGCGTCATTCTGATCGTCAGCAGTACCCAGGCGGTAACGCTCAAAATTGATCCGTCTGTGGTGCTGGCAACCCGGCAGTATGTTGATGACCAGATAATCCAGGTTAAAGCCTTCGTAGATCAGCAACTGGCGGCGCACATCGCAGCGGCAGACCCTCATAAACAATATGCACCCAAGGCAAGCCCGGCCCTGACGGGAACGCCTACAGCGCCGACTGCTACGGCTGGTAATAACTCCACACAGCTGGCGAATACCGCATTTGTTCAGGCGGCGTTGGTTGCTGTGATTGGAGGTGCGCCCACCACGTTGGATACACTGAAAGAAATTGCTACTGCAATCAACAATGATCCTAATTTCAGTGCAACCATTAACAACGCTCTTGCGTTGAAAGCTCCGCTGGCAAGCCCAGCTATGACCGGAACACCCACCGCACCTACTGCGGCGCAGACAGTGAATAATACGCAGATTGCCACAACGGAATTTGTGAAATCAGCAATTGCTGCACTGGTAGCATCATCCCCGGCTGCACTGGACACGCTGAATGAATTGGCGGCAGCGCTGGGAAATGATCCAAACTTTGCCACCACTGTAACGAATGCGCTGGCGGGTAAGCAGCCGCTTGATAGCACTTTAACTGATTTATCGGGAAAGACAGTTAACGGCATTCTCCAATACCTTCAATTGAGAGAATCGTTTTCTGGGGTGGTTGGGGCGGTACGAAATGGAAGAGTAAGTGTCGCCTCTACGTCAGCATCGGCAACATTCTCAGCAGATGAATTGATTGTGGAAGATGGCGATGGACGCCAGTATCGATTGAGTAATTTCAATAAATCTGTAGACCTGATGAAAACAGGGGCTGGCGGGATGGATACGGGCACAGTTCCGACAACAGGATTTGTTGCTTTGTATGCGATTTATAATCCGACTACTGATATGTCGTCATTGCTTGCGGTAAATGCAACCTCCGCTGAAGCACCAGAGATTTATGGTGGTTCATCGTTACCTCCTGACTATACCGCCAGTGCACTGGTGAGTGTTTGGGGTATTTCAGAATCAAAATTTAAAGCAGGAACGCAGAACGGGCGAGTTATTAATATTGACCGTCAGACAGCAATAACAACAACCGCAACAGTTAATACGCTAACTGAGTTATCTATTGCTGCTATTGTTCCCAAAAATGCAAGGAAAGTGAGTGGCTATGGTTCCATCTATGCAACAGCAGGTGGTGGTGCGCAATCAGGCGGTTTAATTATTGATGTTGCATCCACAAATAGCGGTGTCGGGTACGTATCAATCGGGGGTTATGTTGGGAATTATGGTATAGGGGTTTATGGTCAGTTTGCGGAATTATTGCTATCTACCCCACAATCAATTTTTTATGACGTGAACCCAAACGGCACATCAATCACGGGTTTTTCTGCATCATTATTCATCAGTGGATATACGATATGATTTACGCTGAATTAACACCAGATGGAAAGTCTGTTGTGGCATTGTTCTCATGCGAGCAAGAAAATTCCACACAGATTGATAAGAATGATGCGCGTTATATTGAGTTTTATAACGCGCAACCTGAGGTTATGCAGCAAATACTGCCAGCCCCAGCGGGATAAGAAACATGCTACTAACTGGCCTGTTCTCCCGGCGGGGTAGGCCAGACAGGGTTGACTGTATCAACGCGCATCAAATCTAGCCTGTAATCCTGCCATACAATCAAAGCGGCGGCTTCTTCTTCCGTCGCTTTTCCTGCATCGACCGCGTACTGTAGAGGTCCAATTCGATTGGTTGCCTCTGACAACATTGACTGTTTTTTGGATTCAGCAAACCACCGCTGCTCTTCTTCAGTTAATTCCGGGACGTAATCTGCGGATGGGATGATCACCGGCATTCCATCACTTCCCGGTCTGATTACGCCGCCCGCGTTCTGGGCGGTAATTAACTCTGCTCTGAGCGATTCAGCAATTTCTACCGCATCTGCGGGACGGGTCTGGTTATCATCATAAAAACCGTTCTGACTGGCACTGTAAAAAACTTTCATCAATTATCTCCCGGTTGCGAACCAGTTAAATCCGATTTCCGTTGGTACCGGTATGTTTCCTGCGCTCTCACCAGTTATAAAAATACGCACACCGGTTAACGTTATGACCCCGATTGTAACGATATAGTTTGCTGGAGTGTCAGACGTCGCGGTTGCAATAACATTAAGATTACTTGTAGTTGTGTACGCTTTCGGGAAAACGATATCGACAATTCCTGAGCTGTTAGTTGCCCCTGAACCATGCTGAAAGAGGTGCTGTCCCTCCCCCATGTCCTGGTATTGAGGAAAACTTACAAAACCAACCTTTGATAGAAGCTACAGCACCGCCATAAATGACCGTGCTGCAGCACGGTTAAAAGTGACGGTGCCCGATGATTTCGGTACCACACTGCCAACAATGAACGTGTTGGCCATAAAAAATAAAGTTAGAAATTCACCCCCGCTTTCACCATAGACAGCACATCATCGTTGGTAATTTCCGCCAGCTTCTCCCTGATATCCTCGCTGACCTTTTTCAGGGTGAGAGTAAAATCAATCTTCCGCGCTTTCCCGTCCTGAAAGAACTCAGTGCGATTCTGGGTTAACCCGTCGATCACGTACATCCCGTAAATCTTGCCGGTGCCCTCAATCAGGGGCCAGGCTCTGCCGGTGTATGCCATTGTCTCCAGCGTGGTGAGCGACACATCGCCGCCGCTGATTTCGGGGTACAGCGTACCGGAGAGCGTGATCGGCTCTTCATCCGGGCCTATGTACTGGTAGCGCGGGGATTTCCCCACGCGATCGTTTTTGACGTGCCGCCATGTATTCGACTGGTTCGACGTCTGGTAGGGCGTCGTTTGCAGCGCAAACGGAAACATGCCCAATATCATCATCATGGCTTTGCCCCTTATTCGTGGTCGGTCAGTTGCGAGCGTTTGCGCCGTGCGGCCTGCTGCTGGGCAACGGTGAACTCTTCGCGGATGCGCTGGACAAGTTTTTGTTCATCCATCTGGCCCGCGTCGTTGATGTTGATTTCAAAGTTAAACACGTCGCCGCCAGGCATCAGCGCCGCGACGGAAGCCGCAGACGGAACCGCCGACACTGGCGAACGAGCGGCAGGCTGCTGAACGCTGTACGGCAGCACCGAAGAAACGAGCGCGCCAGCCTGCTGTTGCATCCATGCGGTGAGTGATGGCACCTGCCGCTGAACCTGTTGCACCGGTTCGGCGTACCCGCCACGGATAGGAATGTACGGCTGTTTATTTTTGAAGACGATTTCACCGGGGCCGTCTTTCTTCTCTGCCGTGTTGCTGGCGATTTTATCCAGGCTACCGCTGATCTTCGGTGCGAGGTTCGCCGGGCCTTTCAGGTTATTGGCAAACGCCTGCTGTTGCTGGCTCTGTTCCGTTTTCCGCTTCTGCTCCTTCTTCTCCTCTTCCTTCTTCGATTGCGCGGTGACGGCTTTCAGATCTCCGGCAAGCGTATCCGCCAGCCCGGTGAGCTTCTTCTGCGTGTTGGCTTTCTCAGTGGCGGCTCTTGCTCGCTCAGCGGCATCGGGAATTAAACCCAGCGTTTCGAGTATGTTACTTATCCCGTCGGCGATACCTTGAATTATCGGGGTTAACGCAGATAAAGCGCTACCAACAACCTTGCCGAACGTTTCGCCCATGCTGGTGCATGATTCCAGTGCTTCTGTGGAAAACTGAATTGGCTCTAAAAGTTTGGTGAACCAATCCCAAACCCCGCTGATAGCGGTGCCGATTGAGTCGAAGATTGGAGCTAATGGAGCAAAAGCGGTACTAAATGCCGTGGTTAATGGTTGCAATCCACTCATCAGGCCAGTGTAAAAGCCAGTGAAAAATGCTTTTATTGGCTCCCAGAATTTAATAACGGCGATGGCAGCAGCAGCCAAAGCCATAACCAGTACACCGATCGGGCTTAGCAAAAGTGATAAGCCACCACCTAGCGCCATGAATACGGTGCGCCCCACATTGAGAAGCGTCCCAAATCCAGATGTGGCGAGAGTTCTTAACCCATTACCAAGCCAGGTAAGCGCGGTCATAGGTTGCGTGAATAAAGTAAATAAACGCTGTCCGGTGACAACCGCTGCACGGGAGAGGGTTGTTAATGCCGAGCTTACACCGCTGAATGCTTGTTTACCCAATTGCCCTAAACCGGATGCAGCTGCGCGGAAGATAGAGGGCCAGTCTTTAATGCTGCGCCCAACCCCAGATAGTGACGGGATAAGCCCACGCAGTGAGCCGGTCAGCTTAGTTATTGAGCCTGTCAGTGCCCCTGCTCCACCAGGGCCAGCCAGTGTGGTGAAGCTCAGGCGCACAAGCGCCATCGGGCCGAGTATTGCGCCCAGCGCCAGCATAAGCGAACCCAGTACCGTGAGAATGGCACCGATCGCGGCTACGGTCTTCATGATGGCGGCAACCAGCGCCGGGTTGGCTTCAATCCAGCCCCGGATTGATTGCAGGACGCCGCCGACTGATTTCATGATCGCCATCATTGGCCCGCGCATGGACTCACCCAGCGCACTGAAATTGTTGCCAAACTCCGCTTTGGTTATCTGCCACTGTGATGAGAGTGAATCTTTATCAATATCGGATTCCCGCTTCATGGAGCCTTTAGACGCGGTGCCGTGGGTTAATTCGAGCTGCCTGCGCAGCTCTGGCAGGTTGTTAGCGACTTTGGAAACCGCCATTGCGTATTCGTCTCCAAAGAGCTGAGTAAGCACGTTCATTTGCTTATCTGGTTCCAGCTTTTTGGTGGCTTCCATCACCGCCATAATGGTGCCCATGGCGTCTTTTGCCATGTTCTTCTGCACCTTCTCAGCGCTTAGCCCCAGCGCGTCCAGACCTTCCATAAACCGATCCGGTTGCACCATTGCGTTGCCCAGCTCGCGCACCATCGCTTTAACTGCGGTGCCCGCTGTTTCGGATTGTTCACCAAGGCTCAGGAACGTGGAGCCAAGTGCCGCCGCATTCTGATAGCCGAGCTGATCGGCAGCACCACCCACGCGCTGCAACACGTCGATAATGTCAGAGCCTTTTGATTTGGCGTTATCGTCCAGATAGTTGATGACGTCGCCAAGCTTGCCAATATCCTGAATGGGGATTTTATACAGACCGGCGATTTTGCCCAGGCTTTCCGACAGCTGATCGGCAGGCAGCTCAAACGCCTTTGAGGCCATGGCGGCGGTGTTGGCAAAATCCAGTAGATCCTTCTTCTGCTTCTGCCATGGATCATCGCTGTTAGCCACACCCATACGCGCGCCGCCCTCTACCAGTGCGGCATAGTCAACGGCCCCGTTGGGCATTGGCAGGTTTTCGGCGGCGTCTTTGATAGCGTTTTGCATCTCAGCAAACTGAGCGGTGCGGTTGCCGTCATCATCGCGCAGGCCATTCACCTGTTTGGATACGCCCTTCATGGCATCTTCCAGGCTGCTGTAACTCTTGATGGCGGCTGCTACGGGGGCAAGTACCGCCGCGCCGGTCGCTGCGGTCTTCATGCCTGAACTTTGCAGCTTCTCGCCGGTTTCTTTGGCGCGGGCATAGCGGGCCTGCGCCTGAGTGACAGACTCAAGCCGACGCTGCTGCTCAGTAAGCTGGCGATTGTACTGCGCGGTGCGCTGGCTGATTTGTTCCGTTGCCCGGCTGGTACTGCTGATCGCAATCCCTTCACTGTAGAAGCTGGCGCGCAATTGGTTGAGCTGGGCCTGTTCCGTTTTCTGCTGGGCTGTCAGGTTGCGGATCGCTGCCCGCTGCTGATTGAGGGCGGTAACTTGCTCAGCGCTGCGCTGGCGTAGCGGGCCGAATGCCGCCGCCATTTCACGCGCCTGCGTCTTTGCCTGAGCCAGTTGATCGGTGGTCTTCTTATTGGCTGCGGTCAGTCGGTCAAAGCTGGAAGCATGACGCTCAAGCCCTTTGATGCTGCTTTGCGTCTGCTTGATTTGAGAGGCCAGCGCGGCGGCACTCTGGCGCGCCGCACTGACAGGGCGGGACATATTATTCAGGGCACTGAAAGCAACCTGAATATTTAATTTGCGGTCTGCCATTTATTGATCTCCGCCACTGCGCGCAGCGGCTTGATCACGCCATAACAGAAGTTCCTCTACCGTCATGGCGTCCATCTCCGCTGGTCGCCAGTGGAAAATGACGGCGATATCCGCCATTAAGTTTTCTATGCGTTCGCAGGGGCATCGGATGACGCGCTGCCCGTATCCGTCCCGCTCTGATCCGAAGGTGGCTGCAAAAAATCAACCACCGCATTGGCGAGCTGGCAGAAGTCCCACGTATCCATGCGGGCGATTTCGTCAGCGGTCAGCGCCGGGGCTGTAACGCGCGGCAGCAGAACAACCAGCGCATCATAATTCGACGTCAGAACGTCATAGACTTTTAAGCCACGCAGCGATCCGGCCTGCTTTAAGACTGGCGTGATCGTGATTTCGCTGATTGCCGTCTTACCGCGAACGATAGGCGCATTGAGCGTTACAACTTCTTTACCGGTTACTTTGGTCATGGTGTGTTAATTCCTTATAAGCCAATGTTGGCGCGGTGTTTTTCCATCATGTCAACGCCGCCAACTTTGTAGATCATATTGAGCACATCAACTTCAATGATTTCTTCGCCGTTGATGGTCAGCTTGTAATAGGTATTTTTCAGGGTGTACTTATGGGAAGTATCATCCCCGGTTTTGGACGTGCCCGGATCCATCTCCGTAAAGCGTCCGCGCGTCTGGATTTCAACGGGTACCGCTTCGCCGGTTGAATCATCCTGGTAAGACCCGGCATAGCGCGTTTGCATACCATCGGCGGTGGCGATGCCCCATTTTTTCAGCAGCCCCGCATCCATGCCGCCAAGGGTGATATCCATATCCAGCGCCCCGGCATCAAAGCCGAGATCGACCGCGACAGAACCCGGCATACCACCGGCCTGATAATCCTCTGTTTTGCGGGTTAACTTCGCCGGGGTGATTTCCGGCACCATGCCGAAATAGTTATCCCCGTCAAAGAACATGTTGAAGTATTTAAGTTTTTTAGGCAGAGCCATACGCGCCCCCGGTTAGTTATTCACTGCGCTGGAAAACGTAGCGAAGTATTCATCAGTGAACTCCTGCACCAGGCTGAGATTTTCCAGCGGCGGGACAGGCGTGTAGTTGTATTTGATGGTGAGCTGCCCGTTGCGCAGCGTTTCGCTGGTATTCGGTTCAGGGTCATACCAGCAGCGCGCACCCAGCAGCTTGCCCGCCGTCACATAGGACGTCAGCTTGCGGTTGATACCGTCAACGATATCTTTTACCAGCGACGGGGTGAGCGGCTTATCAACATAGGAGAAGTGAGCCTCTGCCACGGTATCAGCCACAATCTGAGCGGTACGGGTGTAGCTCTCAAAGATGTAGGTTTCTTCGTCGCAGGTACGTGATCCCCAGATGCGATAGCCGTCCTGTTTGATCAGGGTGGTGACGCCTGCTGCGTTCAGCTCGTCCGCATCGGTATCGGTGCCCTGTAGGGTGAAATAGATATCGCGATCCATCCCCAGCACGTTGTTAACCGGAACGTTGGAAATGGTTTTGTGCCAGCCCTGCGTTGCGTCGATTTTGGCGCGCATCCCTACCGCATGAGCACCCACCGGCACGGTGGCGTTTGCTCCCGCGTTGGTGTCGTAGCAAATGAAGTTAGGCCAGATGACCATCATTTCACGCTGGGCAAACTGCTCGCGGTATTCCTTTGCCTCTGCAATGGTGTTGCAGCCGTTCGCTGAAACATAAGCAAAGGCGCGCAGCTTCTCCGCCATCACGCCGAGTTGCGCCGCTACTGGCTGAGTATCAAGGCCGGGAACGGCAAGCACACGCGGACGGACGCCAACACGCATCTCCGCCGATAACAGCGCATACATGCCGGTGAAAAGTCCTGTTACCGGGTCGGTGCCACCAATGACCAGTTGATCCTGAGTCGGAGCGGTGCCGGTTTCCGGTGGTGGAATTTTTGACGCATCAGCCACGCGGATCACAATGGTCTGTGGGCTGGTCTGGTCTGAAATGGCTTTCAGGGTGGTGAACAGGGTGCCGGTTTTGCCTGCTTTGCCCAGCATGTTAGCCACGCGGGTAATGAGTACAGGGGTATCCAGCGGGAACGCTTCTTCGTCTGCATCGTCAGCGATACAAACGACGCCGATAACCGCCGAATCAATATCGGTGATCATCGTGCTCAGATCGGTGGTTTCCGTGACGGTTACACCGTGATGGTAATTTGTGGCCATGTAGTTGCCTCGCCAGGTCAATGATTGCCACTTATCATTGCGACAATTGCCAGCCGGTGCGAGAGGTGGGCGTTGTCAGCAGACCGCAACAACAGCCCCGCGTTGTCTGTACGCGCGCGCGTGGCGACGATGGTACCCTCACCAATGAGGGAACCAATAAGATGTTGGATGATGATGCGCGTTATTCGCCCCGCCCGGCGTTCAGTATTAAGATTGAGGGCAAGCAGCTCACCGCGCTGGATGATCGTTTGATCTCGTTGTCGCTGACGGACAACCGGGGATTTGAAGCGGATACGCTTGATCTCACGCTGGATGATTCAGACGGACAGATCGTTATGCCATCGCGTGGAGCGAAGATTTCCGTTTCGCTGGGCTGGGATAATGACCCGCTGATATTTAAAGGGCTGTACACCGTTGATGAGGTTGCGCACCGTGGCCCGCCTGATCAGCTCACCATCAGCGCCCGCAGCGCAGACTTTCGCGACACGTTCAACGTGAAGCGTGAATACTCCTGGCACGATATTACCGTTGGCGATGTGGTTGCCAGTATTGCCAGCCGGTACGACCTGCGCGCCGGGGTGAGTGAGGAACTGGCGAAGATTGAGATCGATCACGCTGACCAAACCAGTGAGTCAGATATCAGTTTTCTCACCAGAATGGCGGATATGCTGGGTGCCGTTGCCACCGTCAAAAACGGCATGTTGCTGTTCATCACGCCGGGGCAGGGCGTAACCCAGAGCGGTAAACCTTTACCGGCGATCAGCATTGTGCGGGCCAGCGGCGACAAGCATAGCTTTAGTATTGCCGATCGTGACGCTTATACCGGCGTTACGGCCTACTGGCTGGATCTGAATTTCGGGAAAAAGCCTGCCACCACAGTACAAACCAACACCAGCAGACGCCGCAGAACAACCCAACCGAAGAAGCCGAAAGAACCCGCCTCAAGCAGCAAGGAAGGGGATTACATGGCAGGCGCGGAAGGTAACGTATTCGTGATCCGCAAGACGTTTAAAACTGAGAAGGCAGCGAAGCGGGCAGCAGCGGCGAAGTGGAGCCAGTTGCAGCGTGGCGCGGCGTCATTCTCCATCACGCTGGCGCGGGGCAGGGCAGATTTGTACCCGGAGCAACCGGCAAGCGTATCGGGCTTTAAGTCCACAATTGATAACGGTTACTGGACTATTACCCGATGTGTGCATGATATCGGCAGCGGCGGCTTCACCACTTCGCTGGAGCTGGAAGTTAAGATCGATGAATGGACGGCTGAGGCGGGTGACGAATCAACGGGTTAAGCGTTATACTTGACGTGATATTAACCAGCCCAGAGGAGGCCCGCGTATGGCAATGCGCTGTCCTCGCTGCCGTGCAGTTGCGAAAACTCGTACCAGTGTAGAGTTGAGTGATTTAGTGCGACGCAGTTATCACCAGTGTCAAAACATGTTGTGCGGCTACTGCTTTACCAGCATGACGCAAATAGACGAATCATTAAACCAGACTCAACCAGTCCCCGGCGCGGTGGTTCCTCAAGATGTTTTCCCGCGAAGTCATCACGGCGAAGATCAGTTATCTCTCACACTATGAAATAACCCGCCTATGTGGCGGGTTAATTTTTATTTATTCAAACAAAATCAACTGATAGGCTTTATGACGGTTATGTAACCATGTCTATGGAGAATAGAAAAATGGCATTAGTAAGCTGCCCGGAATGCAGTAAAGAAATTAGTGATTCAGCGTTTAAGTGTCCGTCATGTGGGCACCAAGTAAGAAAACCGAAGCGCTCTTTTTTTGGCAAGATAGTGAAGTGGGTATTTATCCTGTTCAACATCTTCATGATTTATTGCATTTTTGCTGGGGTTGGCGGCAGTAGTGATGTGATCAATAACGCAGCCTCAGACGCTGAACGGGCCGGGGCTGCAATCGGTACGGGGCTGGGAGTGATGATGCTGGGAACTATCTGGGTTATTGGCGATATCATTATCGGGATGTTTGTTTTTTTGACCCGCCCAAAAGCATAGAGGTGTTTATGAAAAAAATAATAATTTCTATGGCGCTCTGCTTTACGGCTGTTTCAACGGCATATGCAGCGGAAGAGGCTAAGGGTGATTTCGATAAAGATGCTTTGCTGAAATGTCAGTCTGAGGCGAAAAATGATTCCCGTTTAGCCTGTTACGATAAAGTTTTACCGCCGAAGGCATCCGAAGAAGCTAAGCCTGCTGTTGGTGTTGGAAAGTGGCAGGTATCAACAAAATCCTCTCCGGTAGATGATTCGGAGAATGTTTTCGTTAGCCTTTCTGCTAATGAGTCTTTTCGCTCTCAATTCGGTGAGTCAATAACTCCTGATCTGTACATCACTTGCAGAGAGAAGAAAACAGAGCTGTATATCAATTGGGATACATATCTGGGCCTTAATGAAACGCAAATGCTATACCGCCTGGACAAGCAAAAGGCAAAAACGAAAACTTGGAATATATCTAGCGATACCAAAGCGGTCTTTTATCGTGGGAATGTGATCGAGTTCGTTAAGTCTTTAAGCCAGGCTAACGTAATGTTCACTCAGATCACGCCATACAACGAAAGCCCTGTAAGTGCGACGTTTGATCTGGCGGGTCTGTCAGAGGCATTGAAGCCACTTCAAAAAGCGTGCGGATGGAAGTAAAGCGGTGTGCAGCCCCGAAATGCTCGGGGCTTTTTTTGTCGAAGTGTAGTCAAAATGTAGACGAAGATTAGAATAAATCCTTTTATTCCATTTTGTTACTGGCCGGATTTCTTCACCATCCCTGTCTTCCCCCACATGATGTGGGGGTTTTTTTTGCCCAAAATTTGTCACTCGGTTATTGCCTGACTGTTTTACTTCATCCGTTATACTAGCGGCATATCCTGGCAGGAGTGTTTATGAATCAAACCTATGGGCGGCTGGTTAGCCGGGCGGCAATCGCGGCGACCGTGATGGCATCGCTGTTACTTTTGATCAAAATTTTTGCGTGGTGGTACACCGGATCGGTCAGTATTCTGGCAGCGCTGGTGGATTCTTTGGTGGACATCGCCGCGTCGTTAACCAACCTGTTGGTGGTGCGCTATTCTTTGCAACCGGCCGATGATGAACATACGTTCGGACACGGAAAAGCGGAATCGCTGGCGGCGCTGGCGCAAAGCATGTTTATTTCCGGTTCGGCGCTGTTTTTATTCCTGACCGGGATTCAGCATCTCATCCAACCCACGCCAATGAAAGATCCTGGCGTCGGGGTGGTTGTCACCATCATTGCGTTAGTGTGTACAATCATTCTGGTCTCGTTTCAGCGCTGGGTGGTGAAGCGCACGCAAAGTCAGGCCGTTAGGGCGGATATGCTTCATTATCAGTCTGATGTTATGATGAACGGTGCAATTCTCGTGGCGCTTGGGCTGGCATGGTACGGCTGGCATCGCGCAGATGCCTTGTTTGCGCTCGGGATTGGCATCTATATTTTATATAGTGCATTACGCATGGGTTATGAGGCGGTACAGTCTTTGCTGGATCGCGCGTTACCCGATGAAGAACGTCAGGAAATTATTGATATTGTGACGTCATGGCCTGGAGTCAGCGGCGCTCACGATCTTCGCACGCGGCAGTCAGGGCCGACCCGCTTTATTCAGATTCATTTGGAAATGGAAGATAATCTGCCGCTCGTTCAGGCGCATTTAGTGGCTGAACAGGTAGAGCAGGCAATTTTACGGCGTTTCCCGGGATCGGATGTCATCATTCATCAGGATCCCTGTTCGGTCGTACCCAAGGAAGGCAAGATGTTTGAGCTTTTATAATTCGTTGTAAAAAAAGTGAACCGGGCCAGCATTTTGTGTATAAATTACCACCATTTGGCCTGACCTGAATCAATTCAGCAGGAAGTGATTGTTATACTATCTGCATATTCGTTGGATCGTTTCGATATGCGGAATCGACTTCCGGCAGCAGATTTCATTTTGCATTCCAAAGTTCAGAGGTAGTCATGATTAAGAAAATCGGTGTGTTGACAAGCGGCGGTGATGCGCCGGGCATGAACGCAGCAATCCGTGGTGTTGTACGTGCAGCGTTGACGGAAGGGCTGGAAGTCATGGGGATCCATGATGGCTACCTGGGTTTGTATGAAGACCGTATGGTTCAACTTGACCGCTACAGCGTGTCCGACATGATCAACCGTGGCGGTACATTCCTCGGTTCTGCCCGCTTTCCGGAATTCCGCGACGAAAACGTGCGTGCCGTGGCTATCGAAAACCTGAAAAAGCGTGGCATTGACGCGCTGGTTGTTATCGGTGGTGACGGTTCATACATGGGGGCAAAACGCCTGACTGAAATGGGCTTCCCATGCATCGGTCTGCCGGGCACTATCGACAACGATATCAAAGGCACCGACTACACCATCGGTTATTTCACCGCTCTGGGTACCGTAGTCGAAGCGATTGACCGTCTGCGTGATACCTCTTCTTCTCACCAGCGTATTTCCATCGTTGAAGTGATGGGCCGCTACTGTGGCGATCTGACCCTGGCGGCTGCCATTGCTGGCGGCTGTGAGTTTGTGGTGGTTCCGGAAGTGGAATTCAGCCGTGACGATCTGGTTGCTGAAATCAAAGCCGGCATCGCGAAAGGTAAAAAACACGCGATTGTGGCGATCACTGAGCACATGTGTGACGTTGACGAACTGGCGCATTACATCGAGAAAGAAACGGGTCGTGAAACGCGCTCAACCGTACTGGGTCACATCCAGCGTGGTGGTTCTCCGGTGCCTTACGACCGTATCCTGGCGTCCCGTATGGGCGCATATGCCATTGAACTGCTGTTGGCAGGTCACGGCGGTCGCTGTGTAGGTATTCAGAACGAGCAACTGGTTCACCACGACATCATCGACGCGATTGAAAACATGAAGCGTCCGTTCAAAGGTGACTGGCTGGACTGCGCGAAAAAACTGTACTGATTGTTTTTTCCGCGCCTGATGGCGCTAAGCGCATCAGGCCTACAGGTTGTAAAGACTTGTAGGCCTGATGAGCCGCTAACCACCATTCGGCACAATTCCCCGTATTTATTCCCCCAAGTTATAGCAAATCTTTTTTTATTCTTTAATGTTTGGATACCTTTCTGGCACGCTTTGCTCATCACAACACCACATAAGAGAGCTGGGCGATGAACAAATGGGGCGTAGGGTTAACATTATTGCTGGCATCGACCAGCGTTCTGGCAAAGGATATTCAGTTACTTAACGTATCGTACGATCCAACGCGTGAATTGTACGAGCAGTACAATAAGGCCTTTAGCGCGCACTGGAAGCAGGAAACGGGCGACAACGTCGTGATCCGCCAGTCGCACGGCGGTTCGGGTAAACAAGCGACCTCCGTCATTAACGGCATTGAAGCCGATGTCGTGACGCTGGCGCTGGCTTACGATGTGGATGCCATTGCTGAACGTGGTCGTATCGATAAAAACTGGATTAAGCGTCTGCCGGATAACTCCGCGCCATACACCTCCACCATCGTTTTCCTGGTCCGCAAAGGCAACCCCAAGCAAATTCATGACTGGAACGATCTGATCAAACCAGGCGTGTCGGTCATTACACCAAACCCGAAAAGCTCAGGCGGCGCACGCTGGAACTATCTGGCGGCATGGGGCTACGCCTTGCACCACAACAACAACGATCAGGCCAAGGCACAAGACTTCGTGAAGGCCCTGTATAAGAATGTTGAAGTGCTGGACTCCGGTGCGCGTGGCTCAACCAATACCTTCGTTGAACGCGGTATCGGTGATGTGCTGATCGCCTGGGAAAACGAAGCCCTGCTGGCGACAAACGAGCTGGGCAAAGACAAATTCGAGATAGTGACGCCGAGTGAATCTATCCTCGCGGAACCGACCGTTTCTGTGGTCGATAAAGTCGTGGAAAAGAAAGACACCAAAACGGTGGCGGAAGCCTACCTGAAATATCTCTACTCACCGGAAGGTCAGGAAATTGCAGCGAAAAACTACTATCGTCCGCGTGATGCAGACGTTGCGAAGAAATACGAAAATGCATTTCCGAAGCTGAAACTGTTCACCATCGACGAAGAGTTTGGCGGCTGGACGAAAGCGCAGAAAGAGCACTTCTCTAACGGTGGTACGTTTGACCAGATCAGCAAGCGCTAAATAAGTCTGTGATTTACCGACCCGGTGGCATAACGCGACCGGGTTTTTTATTTGTCATGGTTTTGCGTTACTCTTGCCCCTCAATGAGATACAGGGAACGCGTAATGAAAAAAGCAGGCTATCTTTTACTGGCGGTGATTGTAGTCGCCGCTGCTGCAGGTATCGGGTACTGGAAATTCACCGGTAACCCGGACGCATTACGCCAGATTGTTCTTCAGCAATGCCTGCCGCACCAGTTGCAGCAGCAGGATCCCGCGCCGTGCGCCGAAGTGAAACCGGATGCCGGATATGTGGTGTTCAAAGATCGTAACGGCCCACTGCAATACCTGTTGATGCCGACCTGGCGTATCAACGGAACGGAAAGCCCGTTGCTGCTGAAATCAGGGACGCCGAACTTTTTCTGGCTGGCCTGGCAGGCGCGCAGCTTTATGAGCCAAAAATACGGTCAGGAAATCCCTGACAAAGCGGTATCGCTGACCATTAACTCGCGTAGCGGGCGTACGCAAAATCATCTGCATATTCATATCTCCTGCCTGCGAACCGATGTCAGAAAACAACTGGATGACAATCTGGCGAAAATCAGCACCCGCTGGCTGCCATTACCGGGTGGGCTGCGCGGTCATGAATATCTGGCGCGTCGCGTCACGGAAAATGAACTGGCGCAACGCAGCCCGTTTATGATGCTGGCAGAAGAGGTGCCGGATGCGCGTGAGCACATGGGCAGCTATGCGCTGGCGATGGTGCGTCAGAGCGATGAGTCCTTTGTCCTGCTGGCGACCCAGCGCAATCTGTTGTCGCTCAATCTCGCCTCCGCTGAGGAAATTCAGGATCATCAATGTGATATTCTGCGTTAACCCCACCTAATCTGGCATTTACTCCGCATGTCTGTCCCCGTATTCTTGTTGAAAAAAACAACAGGAGACAGGCATGTCGCTCTGGCTTACACACCCTCTGTTTATCCCCTCTCTGGTGGTTGGCATTACTATCCTGCTCTGGGCGACGTCGCTACTGCCGGAGTTTATAACGGCGCTGCTGTTCTTTGCCGTGGCAATGGTTGCCAAAATCGCACCTGCGGATGTGATCTTTGGCGGATTTGCGTCTTCGGCATTCTGGCTGGTCTTTAGTGGTTTTGTGCTGGGTATCGCGATTCGCAAAACGGGGCTGGCGGACAGGGCGGCGAGAGCGCTGTCATCGCGATTGACCGATTCCTGGCCTTTAATGGTAGCGAGCGTGGTGCTGCTCAGTTACGCGCTGGCGTTTGTGATGCCGTCGAATATGGGGCGTATTGCGCTGCTGATGCCGATTGTTGCCGCAATGGCGAAGCGTGCCGGAATTAACGAGGGTACGCGCGCCTGGTATGGTCTGGCGCTGGCCGTCGGGTTTGGGACGTTCCAGCTTTCCGCGACCATTTTACCCGCGAACGTGCCAAATCTGGTAATGAGCGGCGCGGCGGAAGGCTCTTACGGCATCCACCTCAATTATCTTCCCTATTTGCTGCTGCATACGCCGGTTCTGGGTTGGCTGAAAGGCGCGGTGCTCATCATGCTTATCTGCTGGCTGTTCCCTGGCAAGCCCCACGCACCGCGCGATCTCACGCCAGCGGAACCAATGAGCCGGGATGAAAAACGTCTGGCCTGGATGTTAGCAGTGGTGCTGCTGCTGTGGGTAAGTGAAAGCTGGCACGGTATAGGGCCTGCGTGGACCGGGTTGGCGGCGGCGGTTATCACGCTGCTACCACGGGTTGGTTTTATCAATGGCGACGAGTTTTCCTCCGGGGTAAATATCAGGACCTGCATTTACGTGGCGGGGATTCTGGGGTTGGCAATCACCGTTACCCAGACCGGCATTGGCAGTGCAGTGGGCGAGGCGCTGTTACAGGTGATGCCGCTGGATGCGGAAAAACCATTTACCAGCTTTCTCGCGCTGACCGGCATTACCACCGCACTCAATTTTATTATGACGGCGAACGGCGTTCCGGCGCTGTATACCACTCTGGCGCAAAGTTTTGCCGATGCGACTGGGTTCCCGCTGCTGTCGGTAATTATGATTCAGGTATTGGGGTATTCCACACCGCTACTGCCGTATCAGGCTTCGCCGATTGTGGTGGCGATGGCGCTTGGGAAAGTGCCTGCGAGGGCGGGGATGCTGCTGTGTATCGCGCTGGCGACGGCAACATATCTGCTTCTTCTGCCGCTGGATTATCTGTGGTTTAGCGTGTTGGGTAAGTTGTAAAAAAAAGCCCGGTAGCGCTAACGCTTACCGGGCCTACAGTCTTGGAGGACGGGTCAGCGAAGCGCTACCCGCCTCAACAGCATTACGCCTGTTTAGCCGCTTCTGCTGCTTTAACGATGACCGCGAAGGCATCTGCTTTCAGAGAAGCACCGCCAACCAGCGCGCCATCGATGTCCGGCTGAGCGAACAGTTCTGCTGCGTTCGCTGCGTTTACGGAACCGCCGTACTGGATGATAACTTGTTCAGCGATTTTCGCGTCAGCTTTAGCAATGTGGTCACGAATGAATTTGTGAACAGCCTGAGCCTGAGCAGGAGTTGCAGATTTACCGGTACCGATAGCCCATACTGGTTCGTAAGCGATAACGACGCCTTCGAATGCTGCCGCGCCCTGAGTTTTCAAAACGGCGTCGATCTGACGTGCACAGACTTCTTCAGTTTTGCCCGCTTCGTTTTCTGCTTCGGTTTCACCGATGCACAGAACCGGAGTCAGACCTTGTTCTTTCAGCACGGCGAATTTTTTAGCGATCAGCTCGTCAGACTCTTTGTGGTAAGTACGACGCTCAGAGTGACCGATAATGATGTACTGCGCGCCGATATCTTTCAGCATTTCAGCACTTGTTTCACCGGTAAATGCGCCAGACAGGTTCAGGTCAACGTTCTGCGCGCCCAGGATAATGTGGCTACCGGCAGCGGCGTGTTTCGCCAGGTCGATATACATTTCCGGCGGAGCGATTGCTACTGCACAGCCAGCAACGCCAGCCAGTTCTTTACGCAGATTAGCAACCAGTTCGTTTACCATGTGGCGGCTGCCGTTCAGTTTCCAGTTACCCATCACTAAAGGATGTCGCATTTCATTTCTCCACGCTTGTCAGCGAATTAAGGAATATGGCCGCCCGTCAGGGCAGCATGGTCTGTGAAACAGTATAGAGATTCGTCTGCGGAAAGGCTTTGCTTTTTGTCATCAATTCGCCTTCTCAAGACTTTCTGATAGTGCCAGCTTAATCGGTTCAACAGCGAAGGTCAGCCCTTTTTCACCGTTATCTGCCACAACATAGCGAATTGCGCCTTCTGTTTCGGCGTAATAGTGTTTACCTTTGCCGGCAGCGAGCAGTTTTTGCAGCTTTTTCTGGCTCTGCTCTTTCGTCAGTAGCGGGGCGACGGTACGAATGACGGCGGTCATGTATTCCAGCGCTTTCGCTTTGGCCGCCTTTTGTTCTGGTCCCTGAATCGGCAACCAGGTTATCTGCATACTTTTGATTTTTAGCGTGCCGCGCTCAAGGGCGGAGGACGCATACAGGTTTTCATTGATTTTACTGGCCGCGCGGGTGAGGTTTGCCCGATCGCGGCTGCTGTCGATGGCGCGGAACTCATTCAGGATAAGCTTCGGATTCTGCGTATTAAAGTTTTCGCGAAACTGGCTAATCGACAGGTCAAAGGTCGGCGCACCCGCCAGTAAATAGGGGGCCGTGGTTGCCGTCGATGGCTCTTCCGCCCGTGCCGCAACGCTCGCGGTGAAGGCTGAAAACAATAATAAAAACAGTGTAAATCCTTGCTTCATCAATCGTACCTTTCGTTATGACTGCTCACGATTAAAACGGTAACTGTCGGGCTTGTCAAAAGGGTAAACTGTTCTGGAAGGTAATAATAAAGGAACTTACATGACCATACAGCAGTGGTTATTCTCATTTAAAGGGCGCATCGGGCGCCGTGATTTCTGGATTTGGATAGGTCTGTGGATCGTCGGAATGCTGGTTCTGTTCTCGCTGGCGAGCAAGCAATTACTCGATATTCAGACTGCTGCATTTTGTCTGGTTTGTCTGCTATGGCCGACGGCGGCAGTGACGGTAAAACGCCTGCACGATCGGGGACGTTCTGGAGCGTGGGCGCTGCTGATGATTTTGGCGTGGATGCTGCTGGCCGGAAATTGGACGATGTTACCCGGCGTCTGGCAATGGGCGGTTGGTCGCTTTGTTCCGACGCTCATTCTGGTCGGTATGCTTATCGATCTGGGCGCGTTCGTTGGCACCCAGGACGAAAATAAATATGGTAAGGATACGCAGGACGTAAAGTACAAAGCCGAGCGCCAGTAGTTGTCGACCGGAGAAGCGCAAGCGCCGCCCGGCAACCCTCACCAGTAGTGCTCAGCAGTCATATGGCCCGGTCGACGGCGCAGGTGTTTGGTCATCTGCCGGGTCTCTTTCAGCAGTTGCTGCGTGTCGCGTACCATTTGTGGATTTCCGCACAACATCACATGGCTGGTTTCTTTATCCATTGACAGCCCTACCGCCTTTTCCAGTTCACCGCTTTCAATCAGCGCCGGTACACGCCCGGTCAGCGAATCTACGGCTGTCTCACGGCTAACAACCGTCTGGATGCGTAATTTACCTTCGTAGCGCTTTTCCAGCGCCTGCATCAATGGCAGGTAGCTCAAATCGGCGGCATAGCGTGCGGCGTGGACCAGCACCAGATGTTTAAAGCGACCCAGATCTTTGCCTAGTTGCAGAATCGACAAATACGGGCCGATAGCCGTGCCGGTTGCCAGCATCCATAGCGTTTCGCAATCAGGGACTTCATCCAGCACGAAGAATCCAGCGGCCTCACTCACCACCTGAACTTCATCGCCAGGCTTTAGCGCCGCCAGTTGAGGGCTGAGTTTGCCGTCGGGAACCGTCACCAGATAAAATTCTAAGTCGGGGTTATCGGGCGCATTCACGTAGGAATAGGCGCGCTGGACGCGCTCACCGTCGATCTCAAGGCCAAGCTTGGTGAACTGACCTGCAGTGAAGGGAAGAACCGGAGCTCGCACGGTCAAACTAAACAGGGCATCGGTCCAGTTCTGCACCTTTGTGACTTTGCCTGTTACCCAATCTGCCATGGTTTTCTCCTGTCTGCTTTGATTGCCTTATCTTCGTTCGTTGGACGAAAGATTTCCAGCCCGGATGGGCTGGAAGGCTCTATTGATCAAATCAATTACAGGATGTGCGCCTGCACATCGGGATCTTTGCGATCGAGGTAGTGAATCGACTGAATGCGGCGGATCGTGCGTGATTTGCCGCGGATCAACAACGTTTCGGTGGTTGCGATATTGCCTTTACGGCTAATCCCTTCCAGCAGATCGCCTTTGGTGATGCCGGTAGCGGAGAAAATGACGTTGTCGCTGCGCGCCATTTCATCCAGACGCAGCGCTTTGCCCGCTTCAATGCCCATCGCGGTGCAGCGGGCCAGTTCCTGTTCGCCAATACGACGGTTCTCTTCGCTGTCGCCTTTGACGTCATGGCGCGCCAGCAGGCGGCCCTGCATGTCGCCGTCCAGCGCGCGGATGACGGCCGCGGAAACCACGCCTTCCGGAGCGCCGCCAATACCGTACAGCACGTCCACTTCGCTGTCAGGCATACAGGTCAGAATCGAGGCCGCAACGTCGCCGTCAGGAATGGCGAAGACGCGCACGCCCAGTTTCGCCATCTCTGCAATAACCTCGTCATGGCGTGGTTTTGCCAGGATGGTGACGGTCAGGTCACTCAGTGGTTTGTTCAGCGCGGCTGCAATGTTTCGTAGGTTGGTTTCCAGTGACAGGTTCAGGTCGATGGACCCTTTTGCGCCAGGGCCGACAATCAGCTTTTCCATGTACATGTCTGGCGCGTTCAGGAAACAGCCTTTATCGCCTACAGCCAGCACCGCCAGCGCATTCGCCTGGCCCATTGCTGTCATACGCGTGCCTTCGATAGGATCGACGGCGATGTCGACCGCATCACCGTGGCCGGTTCCGACTTTCTCGCCGATAAACAGCATCGGCGCTTCATCAATCTCACCCTCGCCAATCACGATGGTGCCGTCGATGTTGACCTGGTTGAGCATAATACGCATGGCGTTCACCGCCGCGCCATCAGCGGTATTTTTATCGCCGCGGCCCAGCCATTTATAGCCAGCCAGCGCGGCCGCTTCGGTCACGCGTGAAAATTCAATGGCAAGTTCTCGTCTCATTGCAAACTCGTAGCTGAAAGGAATGGCGCGAAGTGTAGCACAGGGGAGGGGACTAGATTATTGATGTGTGTGCGGGGTTGCCCCCGCACGAAGATATTGCCGGACAAGGTAACGTCGCCATCCGGCAATGACGAATTACTCGTCGTGATCTTCCCACGCCATGGCGCGTTTGACCGCTTTTTTCCAGCCGCTGTAACGGAAATTACGCTCGGTGGTTTCGATGCCAGGGCGGAATTCACGCTCGATGACCGCTTTCTCCTGCAGTTCATCCAGATTCTGCCAGAAACCTACTGCCAGACCGGCAAGGTACGCAGCACCCAATGCGGTGACTTCGCGGACTTCCGGGCGCTCAACGCGCGTGCCGAGAATATCGGACTGGAACTGCATCAGGAAGTTGTTGGCGACCGCACCGCCATCGACGCGCAGGGCGTGCAGGCGAATACCGGAGTCAGCCTGCATCGCTTCCAGTACGTCGCGGGTCTGGTAAGCGATAGACTCAAGCGTTGCGCGGATGATGTGGTTGGAGTTTACGCCACGGGTCAGGCCGAAGATGGCTCCGCGTGCATACGGGTCCCAGTACGGTGCGCCAAGGCCTGTGAATGCCGGAACGACGTATACGCCGTTGGTATCTTTCACTTTGGTGGCGAAATATTCAGAGTCGAATGCATCGCTGATGAGTTTCATTTCATCGCGCAGCCACTGGATGGATGCGCCAGCCATAAATACCGCACCTTCCAGCGCGTAGTTCACTTCCCCGGTCGGTCCGCAGGCGATGGTGGTCAGTAGTCCATTTTCGGACTTAACGGCTTTCTCGCCAGTGTTCATCAGCATGAAGCAGCCGGTACCGTAGGTGTTTTTCGCCATCCCTTCCTTCACGCACAGCTGGCCAAACAGAGCGGCCTGCTGGTCACCGGCAATACCGGAGATAGGAATACGAATGCCGCCTTTACCACCGATGTTGGTCTGGCCGTACACTTCAGAAGAACGACGCACTTCTGGCAGCATTGCACGCGGAATATCCAGCGCATCCAGCATCGTGTCATCCCAGTCCAGGGAGTGGATGTTGAACAGCATGGTACGAGAGGCGTTGGTGTAATCCGTTACGTGTACGCGTCCCTGCGTCATTTTCCAGATAAGCCAGGTGTCTACCGTACCGAACAGCAGTTCGCCGCGACGAGCGCGCTCACGTGAGCCTTCCACGTGGTCGAGGATCCACTTCACTTTAGTACCGGAAAAGTACGGGTCAATTACCAGACCCGTGTTATTACGGATGTACTCTTCCATTCCGTCGCGCTTGAGCTTTTCGCAGATATCCGCGGTACGACGACACTGCCACACAATTGCGTTATAGATAGGCTTACCGGTCTCACGCTCCCAGACGATGGTGGTTTCACGCTGGTTGGTAATACCGATCGCTGCAATTTCATCGGAACTGATATCGGCTTTCGCCAGAACTTCTACCAGCGTGGAGCTTTGGGTCGCCCAAATTTCCATTGGGTCATGTTCTACCCAACCTGCTTTCGGGTAGATTTGCTCGAATTCGCGCTGTGAAACGCTAACGATATTCGCATCGTGGTCCATTACGACCGCGCGGGAGCTGGTGGTGCCCTGGTCGAGCGCAACGATATATTTTTTTTCAGTCATGATTATTTGTCCCGTAGTCACATTACTGCGAAGCTTTTTGTTGAGTGTTGGTCGCAACGTCTTTCTCTTCAATCGCGCAGACATCGCACGGTAAATGGCGACCAATCAGTTTGCGATATGCCCATGCGCCTAAAATCGCGCCAGTAATCGGGCCAAACACCGGGACCAGGAAGTAAGGGATATCACGACCACCCGTGAAGGCAATCTCACCCCATCCGGCCATCCAGGCGAAGAGTTTCGGTCCGAAGTCACGTGCCGGGTTCATCGCAAAACCTGTTAGCGGACCCATGGAAGCACCAATAACGGCGATCAACAAGCCGATCAGCAGTGGTGCCAGCGGACCACGAGGTACACCGTTACCATCGTCGGTCAGAGCCAGAATCAGCCCCATTAGAATAGCGGTAATGACCATTTCAACCGCGAAGGCCTGCACAAAATTGATATGCGGGTTCGGATAGGTCGAGAAAGTACCTGCCAGACCCAGACTCTCGGTACTGCCGCGCACGATATGGTTAGTTTGTTCGAAATCGATGAAAAGATTGTAATAAAGCCCGTAAACCAGTGCCGCTGCGCAAAAGGCGCCGGCAATTTGCGAAATAATAAAAGGAGCAACTTTGCGTTTATCAAAACAGGCGAACAGCCAGAGTGCGATGGTTACTGCTGGATTCAGGTGTGCACCAGAAACGCCTGCGGTCAGATAGATAGCCATCGCTACCCCCAGACCCCAGATGATACTGATTTCCCACTGACCAAAAGTAGCCCCAGCAACTTTGAGTGCAGCGACACATCCCACACCGAAGAAAATCAACAACCCGGTACCGAGGAATTCAGCAATGCACTGGCCTTTTAAGGTTGATGTTTGACTCATAATCGGATCCTGAAGAGAGTTTAATGTTTATTGTATGCGAGAAGGTCACTGACATCCCCGGAGCCGGTAGGCACACTGTTAATTTATCGTTAACGCTCAAAAACGAGAAATATCGAAATTGAAATGTGTGTACTCCATCAACAAAATGAGCGTTATCGCGCCATTTCGCGGTATTTGTTATACAAAAATAGTGTGAGCTGAATCATTTCAATGATCAATTCGTTAACACTTAAGAGTTATGATAGTAATGTCACCAGGAGAAAGACGAAAAGTGTTGCAAACCGCAATCTGCGCGGGATGCCGCTGGACAGGGATGACGCGGCTTCATACAATCGGTGTTAAGTAGAGTGCGCTCGTTTTTATTAAGGCGTCGCCGGTTATCGGGACGAGGATTTTTATCCATCAACGCCTTGCAATTCAGGAGAGGTATGACGATGTCATTAGAAGTGTTTGAGAAACTGGAAGCAAAAGTACAGCAGGCGATTGATACCATCACGCTGTTGCAGATGGAAATCGAAGAGCTGAAAGAAAAGAACAACTCACTGTCGCAGGAAGTTCAGTCTGCACAGCAGCAGCGTGAAGAGCTGGAGCGTGAGAACAACAACCTGAAAGAACAGCAGAACGGCTGGCAGGATCGTCTGCATGCCCTGTTGGGGCGTATGGAAGAAGTCTAATTCTCGTCATATTTCACGTTATGGCGGCGTTGGCTGCGTACATTCACCCCAGTCACATAGTGGCCTATGCTCCTGGGGATTCACTTACTTGCCGCCTTGCCCTGACGCGAAATCTATAGAGGATGTAGACTGCGAGTGCCTGTAAGCCGGATAAGGCGTAAGCCGCCAACCGGCAATCAGTGACAACGCATAAAAAAGGCACCTTGCGGTGCCTTTTTCACTTACTCGATATCGAGCGGGTCTTCGGAGAGGATTATCCCGGTGTTGTCGGCGTACAGGTGGTCGCCGGAGAAGAATGTCACGCCGCCAAAGTTGACGCGCACATCGCTTTCCCCAATACCTTCTCCTGAAGCACCTACCGGAATTGCGGCAATCGCCTGAATGCCGATATCCAGTTCTTCCAGATCGTCTACCTGGCGGACTGAGCCGTAGATGACCAGACCTTCCCATTCATTCTGTACGGCCAGTCGCGCCAGTTCGGCATCGACTAGCGCACGACGGACAGAACCGCCGCCATCGACCAGCAGAATGCGACCACGGCCATTTTGTTCGAGCAGATCGTACAGCAACCCGTTGTCCTCGAAACATTTTACCGTGATGATTTGTCCGCCAAACGACGACCGTCCTCCAAAGTTAGAGAACAGCGGTTCCACGACGTTGACATCTTCCTGATAGATGTCACAAAGCTCGGATGTATCGTATTTCATAGGCTTAACGTTCAGTTGCTGCGAGAATTTTCAGTATATCGCGCTATGTGTACTGTTGGCAAAATCATCAATTGTTAATTAGTGTCCAGATCAATAACTATTCGTATTTTTCATTGAAAAACAGGTGATTACTGATTTTGAAAACAGCTGATAATGACCTGAAATTACCCGTATTTCCCTCTGTAAAGTATCCCCGAGGTATCTCCGGAAGATTGCTGGAGCATAAAAGAAAGCCCTATGAGAACGATCAGATTCACCAAAGCCGTGCATCAGGAACTTCCCGTTCCTGATGCAGGCAAACGCCTTGAATATGCTGATAGTGTCGTTAATGAGTTGCGGCTGCGCGTTACGTCTAGTGGCAGCAAAAGTTTTTGTGTGTCCCGAAAGCGCGACGTAAAATTTTACCGTGTGACGTTGGGCAAGTTCCCGGATATGACTATTGAGCAGGCCAGAGAGCGGGCATATAACGCCTTAAGTGAAGTAGCTATCACACGGCGTAACCCGAACGAACGGCGGCGTGAAGAGAAAAATGGGCGGTAACGCTGTCTGATGCTTTGGATGAGTACATCAAATCCCGGTTGGCTGCCGGGCGTATAAAATAAACGACCAGCGAAAAATATGAAGACACCATCAATAATTATTCTGGTGACTGGATGGCTCTTCAACTTTCATCTATCACGTGTGAAATGGTGGAAACGAGACACTAGATCATTACCGGGCATGGCATATGGTTTGGTGGCCCGTTCAGGCGAGAAGAAAAAGGCAGTAAAGCCCAGGCTGATTTATGGGCACGTGTTCTGCGTGCTATCTATCGCTATGCATATGATAGCTACCGTGATAAAGATGGCGGGAGATTGTTACCGGATCCGCCCACAACCATTTTAAGTACAAAAATGCTTTGGAATGGAAATACACGGAGAACAACTAAAATCAGAAATAATGATTTAGGCCGCTGGCTCAAGGCCCTTGATACCGTAAGACAATGGGCTATAGCAGGCTATAAAGTTGTTGCATTATTGGTTTGATTTACGTTGATTTGATGATCAAGTACGCTCGTATTGCAAGTAAGCGTGTTCGGGAATAGCGACGTGTATTGCAGGTTGTCTGCTAAGTGGTCTTTATTTTTAGCAGATCTGCCTGCCAATTCGATTTACCTCTGCTGCTGGTTGTAACCAACCGGGCGGCTCCAGTCATCGTCGTATTTGATATTCCCTTCGATATAAAACCACTCAATGCCTGAGTAGGTGATGGCGATATTTTCCATCATGCCCGGAGTGTGGGAACCCGGCATATAAGCATGAGCAGCATTGACGGACATGATTACGATGTTGTTAAGCGTAATTCGGTAAATCTCGTATTCGACACCCGCCTCGTTGATGTCGTAATAGTGGATTACTGCCTTTTGCAGCCGCTTACTTTGGCAGACTGCAACCGCAAAATATGGCGAGGTCTTATCAATCTCTTTGTGCAGGGTAAAAGCGTTGTGTTCGCGCGAACCCATCAGCTTACCAGTGTTGCGGCATGTGTTTTGGTACACACCGTAACTGCTGTTCATGATTTCAATTGCACCCTCACGGCCCAGCGCCATGCAACTGCCTTTGATCAGCTGTCCATTTTCATCATAAATATACATATAAGCTGGTAATGACATTTATAGATTTCCTTATTTTGTGCTTAATATTTGCCCGTTTCTGTCGATGAAAAAGTTGTAACGGTAATTCTTTCCGTTCAACGTGTATGAAGCCGCATAGATATAGCCCGGCGTTATCGGTATTTTTAAGCACGTTTCAGGATAGGAGAGAGCTACATGCGAATTTTCCGCCAATGTCTTGTATTCATTCCCCTGCTCAGAATAAACGCCGTATCGGCTCAGAACGTCCGATATATTAACAGAGAAGCAAAGCGAATTATTTATAATGGGGAAACTACGCCATGGGGGAACGCTATCGCCAGCGCCACACCCAGCCAGCGCAAAAAAGGCAGGAATGAAAAAGTAGTGTTTCAATGCGGGAACCTCCCTAACACTTTCTCATAGCGGGATATGAGGCTAAGGACAGGCTCAGATGGATCGTAATCCTTGAGGAGATACAAATCAGAGCGGTTGCCGAATCCATACGTTTTAAGCAGCCAATAATCAGCCACCATTGCAGCCTGCTGCTCTAAGCCGTAATCCAAGAGTATGGCCTTATCCAACGTGTAATAGTAATCAACTGCCCAAGAGAACAGGCCCCGCATCCTTACCATCATCCTGCGCTGATGCTGCCAGACGTGCATCATTTCATGTAAAAAAAGATGCTGCCCACTAACGCGATCGTTATTAACATGCGGCTGTGAAAAGTCAGGCTCATAAGTACCTTCCTGAAAGTACAATTCGCCGTTGGGCGTCATGGCGTAGTTGTTCTTTTGGAGGTTGAAAGGTAGATAGCTGCTGCGGTGGATCCAGACTTCGTTATAGCGGATGGTGAAAGCGTAGAGGGTACGGGCCAAGTTGATCTCACCAAGCGTTAACAGCCGTAACCCGCCCCGGTCTATATCGTTCATTTCCCTTATCATTGAAGACATCATCCATTGGTAAAAACACCTTAATACGCCTTAAAGTAAATTTTTTCCTGTTAAAAAATGCGGGGAATATCCGAAATTGTCAAAAACTGCGGCTACGCCGCTTCTAGCGTTAAGCCCCCTGGTTTGGGGGGCAACCGTACGAGATCGGACGCTAAAAACGTAACTTTATGAATTTAAATCTACAAATTCGTGGCGTTGTCGGTCAGGTTTACGTTGATTTGATTACTGGGTTTATTAAGACCGTTAATGCCGGAAACCGCACGGATACTGGCATTAATGGAAAAAGTAAATAAAACCCTCATTTTCTTCACTCGCCCAACCTGCATTAAAAAATGCACTTAGCGTACGCTCTCGTACGGTTGGGCTTCAGACCACGTGATCGGTTAAGTAAGCTGGGAAACGCTGATTTTAGTACTTATAGATCACGGTGTTTACCGTTCGTTGGTATCCCCGGAAAATATAAAAAACATGGAAAAACCTCGCGCCCCTCTATTTGTAAGGGTTGCGAGGCGTTATGCGATTCTAAAAATTGAAATTGTTAATTGATATGTGTCAGTTAAAGAGACCACTGACTTAAGAAAATTCCAACGATAAACAGCAAGTTAGTTAATAGCGCCGCTTTTACGGTGCGTTCCAGCATCGGACGCATTGCCGCAGGATCCATTTCGCGCATCACGTAACGCGCCTGTTTGAAAAGCAGCGGAGCGGCAAGGATAAACAGCCATCCCCACAGACTTTGTAGCGAAAACAGGTTAAACAGCGCCAGGCAGACCAGCGTCCCCATCAGCAGGCAGGCATGGTAGCGGCGGGCATTGACGGCACCTAAACGTACTACCAGCGTGTTCTTGCCGTTCTCTCTGTCGCTGTTGATATCGCGCAGGTTGTTGACGTTGAGCACGGCAGTTGCCAGCAGGCCACAGGCGGTGGCAGGCAGAATCAGCGCCGGAATCAGCGTATGCGCCTGCAGATACCAGCTTCCCATCACGCTGAGCCAGCCAAAGAATACCAGCACGGAAATATCGCCCAGACCGATATATCCGTAAGGGCGATTACCCACGGTGTAGGTGATCGCCGCGATAATCGACAGGCCCCCAAGTACCAGGAAACCGACAAAATCCGCCAGCGTGTGACAGGCCACAGCAACCAGGGCCAGGCCCGACAAACAGATCAACACCACGGTGACGATCAGCGCACGCTTCATCTGCTGTTGGGTGATAACCCCTTTTTGCATGCCGCGCAGCGGTCCAATGCGGTCGGGCTTGTCGCTGCCTTTGACGGCATCGCCATAGTCGTTAGCGAGGTTGGACAGAATTTGCAGCAGTCCTGCTGTAATCAATGCCAACAGAGCAACCAGCGGATCGAAGTATCCTTGCCACCATGCTAATGCCGTACCGACGATGATCGCCGCGAAGGCGAGCGGTAAGGTCTTAGGTCGTAAACTTTCCAGCCAGGCTTGTGAGCGGCTAATTTTTTGTTGTTCAGTCATATTTAGCGCCAATAAAAATGGGGCTTTATCAGCCCCATCAACAGTGATGAAAATGCATTGAACGCGATTATAGGATAAAACGGCTCAGATCTTCATCTGCGACCAGCGCATCCAGATGTTTGCTCACATATTCGGCATCAATTGTGATGCTTTGGCCGTTTAAATCGCTCGCATCATAGGAAATATCTTCCATCAGACGCTCGAGAACGGTATGCAGACGACGTGCACCGATGTTTTCGGTGGTTTCATTGACCTGCCAGGCCGCTTCGGCAATGCGTTTAATGCCCGATTCGGTGAAGTTGATGTCCACACCTTCGGTCGCCATCAGCGCTTTGTACTGGACGGTGATGGAGGCATTCGGTTCGGTAAGGATACGCTCAAAATCGCTGGTGGTCAGCGCCTGCAGCTCGACACGAATCGGCAGACGACCCTGCAGTTCCGGGATCAGGTCAGACGGTTTCGCTACCTGGAATGCGCCAGAGGCGATAAACAGAATGTGGTCTGTTTTCACCATACCGTGTTTAGTGGAGACCGTGCAGCCTTCAACCAGCGGCAACAGGTCGCGCTGTACGCCTTCACGGGACACGTCCGGGCCGGAGGATTCGCCGCGCTTACAGATTTTGTCGATTTCGTCGATAAACACGATTCCGTGCTGCTCAACGGCGTCGATAGCTTCCTGTTTCAGCTCTTCCGGATTCACCAGTTTGGCCGCTTCTTCTTCAATCAGCAGCTTCATCGCGTCTTTGATTTTCAGCTTACGCGGTTTTTGCTTCTGACCGCCCAGGTTCTGGAACATGGACTGTAGCTGGCTGGTCATCTCTTCCATTCCCGGAGGCGCCATGATTTCAACGCCCATCGGTGCGGCCGCGAGATCGATTTCGATCTCTTTATCATCCAGCTGGCCTTCACGCAGTTTTTTACGGAACGCCTGACGCGCTGCAGAAGGTTCCTGCGGCTGCTCTGACTGTCCCCAGTTATTTTTAGCCGGTGGGATCAGCACGTCGAGAATGCGTTCTTCCGCCATCTCTTCGGCACGGAAGCGGTTTTTCTCGATGGCCTGAACGCGGACCATTTTGATGGCAGCATCGGTCAGATCGCGGATGATAGAGTCAACTTCTTTACCAACATAGCCGACTTCGGTGAATTTCGTTGCTTCAACTTTGATGAACGGCGCGTTGGCCAGTTTTGCCAGACGACGGGCGATTTCGGTTTTACCGACGCCGGTTGGGCCAATCATCAGAATGTTTTTCGGCGTAACTTCATGGCGTAGCTCTTCGTTGAGCTGCATGCGGCGCCAGCGGTTACGCAGGGCAATCGCCACGGAACGCTTAGCGTTATCCTGGCCGATGATGTGTTTGTTCAGTTCGCTGACAATTTCGCGTGGGGTCATTTCAGACATGGGGGATCCTTACGCTTTGGAGTTCAATTCTTCGATGGTATGGAAGTGGTTGGTATAAATGCAGATATCCCCTGCAATATCCAACGCTTTCTCAGCAATCTCGCGTGCGCCAAGCTCGGTGTTTTCCAGCAGAGCGCGTGCAGCAGCCTGGGCGTAGGGACCGCCGGAGCCGATGGCAATCAGATCGTTTTCTGGCTGGATGACGTCGCCGTTACCGGTGATGATGAGTGATGCAGTTTCATCCGCAACGGCCAGCAGCGCTTCGAGTTTGCGCAGCATACGGTCGGTACGCCAGTCTTTTGCCAGTTCAACGGCAGCTTTCACCAGGTGACCCTGGTGCATTTCCAGCTTGCGTTCAAACAGTTCAAACAGCGTGAATGCATCCGCAGTACCGCCCGCAAAGCCCGCGATGACTTTGTCGTTGTACAGACGGCGGACTTTCTTCACGTTGCCTTTCATTACGGTGTTACCCAGTGTGGCCTGACCATCACCGGCGATTACCACATGGCCGTTACGGCGTACGCTTACTATTGTTGTCACGAGCAGACCCCTTGGTTACAAATGCAAAACACAGGCCCCGCGCAGTATGCGGGGCGTAATGCAAGTATAGATGGGGGGGATTTTGGGGGTTTCAACCCCCAGTGGCGAGTCGAATGCAGTTTGTGTGACCAGCAACTTTCAGGCGGCTGATGGTGTTGTCGGCATTCTCTTTGCCTTTGACCGGACCAATGACCACGCGATTCCAGCCGTTATTGGTGGTAATACGTGAGTTGAAGCCTTCAAAGGCCAACTGCGCGCGCACGGTTTCTGCCTGCTCAGCGCCTTTAAATGAGCCGCACTGTACCATCCAGCGGCGTTCATCTTTTTTCTCCGCCGTCTGTTTTGGCGGCTGCGTTTCATTTGTTATCGGCGCGGCCGGCTGCGTTTTCGGCTGAGCGGCGGTGGTATGCGCAGGTGTTTGCAGTAGATCCTGATACGGCTGTTGGGCCGCAGGTTTTGGCTGCGCCTTCGGCTGCTGTACCGGTGCGGTTTGCGCAGTACGCGTTTGCTGCTGCTGGTACGGCTGTTCTGTTACCCGTTGGCGCGGCTGTTGAGCCTGCTGTTGGGTGTTATTCCACTGCTGCTGTTGCACCTGACGCTGACGCTGCAGCGTTTGCTGGCGTTGTTCAGCAGTTTGTTCGTTCCATGGTACTTCGTTGAGCTGCGTTGGCTGTTGGCGCATATCGGCCTGCATTTGCGCCAACAACTGGCGCTGCTCATTGGTAAGCTGATCGGCGTTCAGTACCTCGCCGCCTGCAGACGGTTCGGTAGGCGCACGTACGCCAGGCTGACGGCTTTCCAGCTCTTTGATGTATCGCCAGCGCTCTTCCGGTTTTGGCGGGATGCCATTACCGGTGACTTTCTGGTTTTGCAGCGTTTCGGACTCTTCTTTCTTGTGATGCGTAATGAAGTACAGACCACCGATAAAGGTCACGAGTACGGCTGCAGCAATAGCAACCATAGCGGGCGATACCGCAGGCGTATTGCGTTGTTTTTTCCGTGATGTGCTCTTCTTGCGCCGCGAAGGTGCCGGTTGGCCGCGACGTACATAATCTCGTTGTGCCACTATCGTTTCGCTGTATTTATTCGTTCGTCAGCCCGCCATGTTACTTAAGCGGCGGGCCTTTGACCAGACAGGGGAGTCCGAAAGCACTTTACTTTACGTCAGTGCCCGGGTAGTGCCCCGAATAATAAGCTCGCAGTCCAGTAAACGTGAGCCACTGCTGACATTCTGACCTTGTAATTGATCGAGCAGTAACAGCATAGCTTCACGTCCGATATCGAAACGCGGCTGTGCGACGGTTGTCAGGGGTGGATCACAAAATTCCGTGAGCGAAATATTATCAAAGCCAATGATGGATAAATCGTCAGGTACCTTCAGACCCTGACGTTTGGCGTAAGAGAGTGCCCCCAGCGCCATGACATCGCTGTGGCAAAAGACCGCAGTAGGTGGCTGTGGAAGCTCAAGGAGCTGCTTAAGCGCATTGGCTCCCGCTTCATAGGTAAAGTCACCGCGCGCGATGAAATGCGGATCGACTGTAATTCCACTGCGACGCAATGCCTGAACGTAACCTTGCAGACGGTAATGGCACAGCGGCATATCCTCTGGTCCGGCGATACAGCCAATGCGTTTATGCCCCAGTTCCAGCAGATAGTTCATCGCGTTGAAGGCGGCGGTGAGATTATCAATGTGCACGGTGGGGAGTTCCAGCTCTGGCGCGAACTCGTTGGACATGACCATCGGCGGCAAGTTGCGCTGCTCTTCCACGCTGGCATCAAACGGCAGGCGCGAACTGAGCAGCACCATGCCATCGATCTGTTTGGTGATAATGAGGTTGAGGAAGGTCTTTTCCTGCTGATTCTGGTGGGCGCAGTCGCCGATAAGCACCAGATATCCCTGCTCAGCGGCGGTCACTTCTATGCCGCGAATCACTTCGCTAAAAAACGGATCGCAGATATCCGGCACAATCACCAGAATGGTACGTGATTCATTACGCTTAACGTTGCGTCCCATTAATTGGGGTAAATATCCCACTTCCAGCGCTGCCTGTTCAACCTTGTTACGGGTTGACTGCGAGACTTTGTCCGGGTTCATTAATGCGCGGGATACGGTTGCCGTTGAGACTTTCGCCTTCAGAGCAACATCTTTCATCGTAGCGGCGGCAACCTGCTTATTCGGTTTCACTCTTTCTCCTCGCCAGAGAGCTGCTGGCACAGACTCGTCCTTGAATAGCCTTCATCTGAAACATTTTTATCAGATAGTTAATGGAAGCGGTTACAGAATTTTCATAAAAAGTGTGATGGATCTTTAATTTTACGATCCGCCTCGCATCGTGAGGGATTATCCCTCGATGGGATCGACATCCAGCACCCATTTAACCTTACGTGCATCGGGTAACGTATTGATCAGCGCCAGCGTGCCGCTGACGATATGCTGCAGGCGAATTCGCGACGGATGTTGCAACAAAATTTGCCAGCGATAGCGACCGCCGCGCTTGGGGGCCAGAGCGGGAACCGGGCCGAGCACCCACAGTTTGTCATCGGCAAGCGGACTGGCCTGGATCAGATTTCGCAACTGTTGTAAGAACATTGGCGCATGCTGGTTGTTATGATCTTCTGCCCGCACGATCACATGGCTGGTCCACGGTGGAAGCTGGAGCGTTTGTCGCTCGGCCAGCGCCTGCTCGGCAAACGCGTCATAACCTTTGTACAGCAAAGTTTGCAGCAGCGGATGTTCAGGATGGTGCGTTTGTAGCACCACTTCGCCCTGTTTCCCGGCGCGTCCTGCTCGCCCGGAGACCTGCGTGTAAAGCTGGGCGAAGCGTTCTGCCGACCGGAAATCTGCAGAGAATAGTGCGCCGTCAACGTCCAGAAGCGCCACCAGGGTGACGTCCGGGAAGTGGTGGCCCTTGGCCAGCATTTGCGTGCCGATCAGAATTCGTGCGCCGCCGCGATGTACTTCCGCCAGATGCTGCTCCAGCGATCCTTTACGGCTGGTGGTGTCGCGATCGATGCGTGAGATTGGCACGCCGGGGAAAAAAGGGGCCAGAGCCTGCTCAAGCTGTTCGGTGCCGAGTCCAACCGGAACCATATGCGTTGAGCCGCAGGAAGGGCACTGACGCGGTATTGGGCGCTGGCTGTCGCAGTGGTGGCAGCGTAAATGGTGCTGTGCCTGATGCAGCGTGTAGTAGTGATCGCAGCGCGGACATTCGGCAATCCAGCCGCAGTCATGACACAGCAGCGCAGGAGCAAAGCCCCGGCGGTTCAAAAACAGAATCACCTGGTTATCCGCCTGCAGGTGCTGACGCATACGGGTGATAAGCGCAGGGGCGAGTCCGGCCTGCACCTGCTGACCTTTGAGATCCAGCACGTGCTGAGTGGCAGGGCGCGCATTTCCGGCACGGCGCGTCAGGCGCAGCATGCGATATTTTTTCTGTCGCACGTTGCACAGCGTTTCCAGAGCCGGAGTGGCTGAGCCGAGAATAATCGGGATCTGCTCGCTGTGGGCGCGATAAACCGCGAGATCGCGCGCATGATAGCGCCAGCCTTCCTGCTGTTTATAAGAGCTGTCGTGCTCTTCGTCGATGACAATCACGCCGAGATTTTTAAACGGTGTAAACAGCGACGAGCGCGTGCCGATAACAATCGCCGCTTCGCCATTTTTTGCTTTCAGCCAGGCCGAAAGACGTTCGCTGTCGTTCAAACCGGAGTGCAGGACTTCGACCGGCGCATTGAAGCGTTCGCGAAAACGGGCAATAGTTTGCGGCGTCAGGCCAATCTCCGGCACCATCACCAGCGCCTGCTTGCCCTGGGCCAGGACATTTTCCAGTACGCTTAGATAGACCTCTGTTTTGCCTGAGCCCGTCACGCCCGCTAATAGCCAGGCGCTAAAACTGTCCGCGGCGCTGTGAATTGCTCCGACGGCGGTGGCTTGCTCGGTGTTCAGTCGAAGACGCTCACCGGAAACCGCGTAGTGGGTACGCCAGTCGCTAAAACCAGGCGTTTCGCTCGCCAGATCGCACAGCCCTTTTTTCCTCAGCGCCTGTAATGCGGCGTCATTAAATTCGAGTTCAGCCACCTGGTCACGCCAGATTTTTCCCTGGCGTAGCGCAGCCAGCGCCTGCTGCTGCTTGGGAGAGCGCTTCAGGCTGTTGAGATCAATAACCTGACCTTCTTCAGTGGCAAACCAGTACCATATGGGCGCGTTTGTCGCCGGGCGTCCCTGGCGCAGCAGGATCGGCAGGGCATGAAACAGTACGTCGCCGATAGGGTGATGGTAATAGTCAGCCGCCCACAACAGTAGACGCCAGACGGAGGTCGAATAAACCGGCTCGCTGTCCAGCACTTCGAGAACGGCTTTCAATTCGCTCAGCGGCAGTTCGCTGTGCTCGCTGACGGATAAAACGATGCCCACGCGCTCCTGTTGCTTGCCAAAGGGCACGCGTACACGACACCCGGCTTTGGCGCTCATGCCTTCCGGCAGCAGGTAGTCAAAGGTGCGAGGTAGCGGAACGGGTAAGGCAACGTGCGCAACGGGCATTGAATCATCCTGACTTGAAATCTGGCGGGTTAGTATACACATTAGTGAAGGGTAGAATGCGGATCAGTTTGCATGAGCAGGTTAATTTCTGTATGATTCGCCGCCTTTGATGCAAATTGATTGCGTCAAACAATGACCATTACCCGAGAGTTTCAGGCTGTTGATGCAGCGTGAAAGGTGACGGGGAATAATTAACATCGCGTGGTGTCTGGCGTTAGGGCTGGAAGAGCGACGCGGCCTTAAACCGAGGTTTTCCCATGAAAAAAGATATTCACCCGAAATACGAAGAAATTACTGCAAACTGCTCTTGCGGTAACGTCATGAAAATCCGCTCTACCGTCGGTCACGATCTGAACCTGGACGTGTGCGGTCAGTGCCACCCGTTCTATACTGGCAAGCAGCGTGATGTTGCTACCGGTGGCCGTGTTGATCGCTTCAACAAGCGTTTCAGCATCCCAGGCAGCAAGTAAGTTTCAGCTGTCAGAAAAAAGCGCCTTATGGCGCTTTTTTTGTATCTGCGCCTGCAGACTGAAATTCGTATTGATGTATTGAATAATGTCTTTTATTTAATAAATAAAACAGCGTTTTTATTTTTACGATAAAATGTTTCAACTGGTGATCTGCGTCCTTTTTATCTTCTTGTTTTTGCCACTTATGCCAATCTTTGGCAAAATACCAAAGGTTTCTTCCTTCTTTCTAAAATACACTTTCGTGGAAATATAAAATTATTCTTATTCCTTCATCGTTTCTTCATTTATGGACGGAGCGAGATGGGCAATTTCCTAGATTTAGTGTGAAGAGGGATGGTCATGAAATTTAAATCCGCGTTATTACTGATTTCATTATTCTCTGCGGCCGCGCAAGCGGGTTATGTTGATTATCGACATGAATATTATGATGATGGTCGTAATTACGACCGTGTTTATATGTCGCATCGTTTTGCGACTGGTTTTGGTGTCGCAGTCGAGGCCATTTCACGTTCCGAAAATACGCAATCTAATGATGCGTGGAATAATATGGAAAGTAATGGCAACGAGTATACGGCGAGCTACCAGTTCACCTGGAAGGACCTTGTCTGGCAGCCGGGTATTGCGATCGAAACGGGCGATAACATCGCGATTTATAAGCCTTATATCCGCGTGCAGTATAACATCAATGACAATTGGTGGACCGCGTTCCGCTATCGTCAGGAGTACATGCGCAGAAACACTGACGGCAAGGATGACCGCATGGTCTATCGTCCGGAAGCATGGCTCGGTTATAACATCAATGACTGGATGTTTGAGCTGAACGGTATTTATAAAATTGCCGATAGCGAAGATTTATATAACAACCGAAAAGACGATTACGAATATAACTTCCGTGTGGCGTATAAAATAGGCTCATGGGTTCCATTTGTTGAGGTGGGTAACGTTTCCTCGGGGTATAACACCACAACCACAGACGATCGTCAGACCCGCTATCGCGTTGGTCTCGGTTATAACTTCTGACCGTTAATACACTTCGTATCGATTTATTACGCTGAGCATCGGTATACGCATAGTTTGCGTGAATAATGTGTCTAAGGAGTTAACATCATGTCTAATGATGGAACAATGATCGGAAGCAATCAAAATATTGCTGTCAGGCCTTTCGGATTAAGAGATAAATTCGGTTATTTATGTGGTGACCTCGGAACCTGTTTTATTCTTGGGCTGGTAAATAGTTTTTTAATGATTTATTACACCAACGTACTCGGTATTTCCGGTGTTATTGTTGGTTCACTCTATTTTGTGACCAAACTCTTTGATGCGTTTGTCGACGTTGGCGTAGGGCGCTTATGTGATACCTCTAAACTGACGGTACATGGGCGATTTAACCCCTGGGTGCGCCGCATGAAGTACCCGTTTTGCATCATTGCGGTCGTTCTGTTCCTGCCGTTTGTGCATGATTTTTCTTATACGGCGAAAATTATCTACATCTGCTGTTCCTATTTTATTTACGGTTCGCTGTTATCGACAGTGAGTATTCCGTATGGCGCCATGTCTGCGGCGATTAGCTCGAATCCGGAAGATCGCGTATCGCTGTCAACCTGGCGCAGCGTTGGGTCCGCCATCGGCGGCGGGACAACCGGCTTTTTTATTCCGATCCTGATGTACACCACTCTGGTGGACGGAAGCCAGGTGATCTCTGGACAGCATTTCTTCTGGATTGCCATTGGTTGTTCTGTGCTGGGGTTTATCTTTTTAACGTTGACCTGTCAGTTAACGACGGAACGCGTGCGGGTGGAAAGAAAAGAGAGCATGCCGGTTTCTGTGCTGCTGAAGGGGCTGATACGCAATAAAGCGCTGATTGTTTTAGTGGTTGTGGATCTGCTGATTGTGATTAATCAGGGGTTGTCTGGTACCAACATGACTTACCTGTTTAATGACTATTTCCATAACAAAGAGGCCATGTCCGTTGCATTGCTATTCACCTTTGGCTCTCTGGTTTTGCTGGCACCCTCGGCATCCTGGCTCACGAAGCGCTTTGGTAAGAAAGAAGCCAGCGTAGGCGCGCTGCTCTTTGCGGTAGCCATGTATGTGATTATGTACTTCACTCACATTACCGACGCGAAGGTTTATTTGGTTTTCCTGTTCCTGGCGACGCTGGGTGCCGGGTTATTCAACCTGATGATTTGGGCGTTTATGACCGATGTGTGTGATTATCACCAGTATGTCACCGGCGATCGTGAAGATGGGACCGTCTATGGCGTGAACTTCTTCGCCCGCAAGGTTGGCCAGGCGTGCGCAGGGGCTATTGGCGGCTTTATGCTGGCCATCATTGGTTATCAATCTTCGTCAACGGGCGGCGCTGTGCAAACCAGCATTGTGCAGGAAAACATCTATACGATGGCAAATCTGTTACCGGCTTTATGCCTGTTCTTGGCAGCGGTCATTCTGATTTATTTCTATCCATTGAACCGTAAAGAGACGCTCAAAATGGAAGAAACATTGAATAAGATTAATGGTATCAGTAAGTAACGTAGTGAGAAGCGGCGGGAGTAATCCCGCCTTTTCTCATCTGTCTTGAAAAATCAGTATTCCCACGTTTCCGGGTTGATACCCAGTTCACGCATAATTACCTTTGCTTCTTCCGGGATTTCATCGCTGCGCTCTTTACGCAGGTCGTCATCGTTGGGTAATGGTTGCCCGGTAAAAGCATGCAGAAACGCTTCACACAGCAGTTCGCTGTTGGTGGCGTGACGCAGGTTGTTAACCTGACGACGCGTGCGTTCATCGGTAAGGATTTTTAACACCTTCAGAGGAATGGAAACCGTAATTTTTTTGACTTGCTCACTCTTCTTACCGTGCTCAGCGTATGGGCTGATATATTCGCCGCTCCATTCAGCCATGAGATACCTAATCCTCTTTGTCATTAATATTGAGGCCAGAACCTGAGCCCGGACCATAATTGCGCGTAGTTTATCGTAGTGGCGTGGCCCTGACACGAAGTAAGCCGACGCAGATGTACGCTAATGCATATAATTTTAACGGCTATTTCCGGTTTGCTCAATCTATACGCAAAGAAGTTTAGATGTCCAGATGTATTGACGGCTATCGTAACTATGATTACTCTGGTGTCTGACTTTTCACCGACTCAGCCAGGATCTCCTCGATATGACGCGTAAACAGGCCACCATCGCAGTGCGTAGCGGGTTAAATGACGACGAACAGTACGGTTGCGTTGTCCCGCCGATCCACCTCTCCAGCACCTATAACTTTACCGGTTTTAATGAGCCTCGCGCCCATGACTATTCGCGCCGCGGTAACCCAACGCGTGATGTCGTTCAGCGTGCGCTGGCGGAACTGGAAGGTGGGGCGGGGGCAGTACTGACCAATACCGGCATGTCGGCGATTCATCTGGTGACTACGGTATTCCTCAAGCCTGGCGATCTGCTGGTCGCACCGCACGACTGCTACGGCGGGAGTTATCGTCTGTTTGACAGCCTGGCAAAGCGTGGCTGTTATCGCGTACTGTTTGTCGATCAAGGAGATGAGCAGGCGTTGCAGGCGGCACTGGCGGAAAAACCGAAGCTGGTGCTGGTAGAAAGCCCAAGCAACCCGCTGCTGCGCGTGGTGGATATCGCGAAAATCTGCCAGCTGGCGCGCGAGGCTGGTGCGGTCAGCGTGGTGGACAACACTTTTTTAAGCCCGGCACTGCAAAATCCACTGGCATTAGGCGCCGATCTGGTGTTGCATTCATGCACGAAATATTTAAACGGTCACTCCGACGTAGTGGCTGGTGTGGTGATAGCAAAAGATCCGGAAATGGTCACTGAACTGGCATGGTGGGCGAATAATATTGGTGTGACCGGCGGCGCGTTTGATAGTTATCTGCTGTTGCGCGGCCTGCGTACTCTGTCACCTCGTATGGAGGTGGCGCAACGTAATGCTCAGGCGATTGTGGATTATCTGCAAACTCAGCCGCTGGTGAAAAAATTGTATCACCCGTCATTGCCGGATAATCAGGGTCATGAGATTGCCGCGCGTCAGCAAAAAGGGTTTGGCGCGATGTTGAGTTTTGAGCTGGATGGCGATGAGCAAACGCTGCGTCGCTTCCTCGGCGGGTTGTCATTGTTTACGCTGGCGGAATCGTTAGGGGGCGTTGAAAGTCTGATCTCCCATGCCGCAACCATGACACACGCGGGAATGGCGCCAGAAGCGCGTGCTGCTGCCGGAATTTCGGAAACGCTGTTGCGTATCTCCACCGGTATTGAAGATGGCGAAGATTTAATTGCCGACCTGGAAAATGGCTTCCGGGCTGCAAACAAGGGGTAAACATGAGTGTGATTGCGCAGGCAGGGACGAAGGGTCGTCAACTGCACAAATTTGGTGGTAGTAGTCTGGCTGATGTGAAATGTTATCTGCGTGTCGCAGGCATTATGGCGGAGTACTCGCAGCCTGATGACATGATGGTTGTTTCAGCCGCAGGCAGTACCACTAACCAGTTGATTAGCTGGCTAAAATTAAGCCAGACCGATCGTCTGTCTGCGCATCAGGTTCAACAGGCGTTACGTCGCTATCAGAGTGAGCTTATCAGCGGTTTGTTGCCTCCTGAGGTGGCGGATGGGCTGATCGGCGCGTTTATTCACGATCTGGAGCGCCTGGCCGGGTTACTCGACAGCGGCGTGAATGATGCCGTCTATGCTGAAGTCGTCGGGCATGGCGAGGTGTGGTCGGCGCGTTTGATGTCTGCCGTCCTTAACCAACAGGGGCTGGAGTCAGCCTGGCTGGATGCGCGCGATTTTTTACGTGCCGAGCGCGGCGCTCAGCCGCAGGTGGATGAAGGTCTTTCTTACCCATTGCTGCAGCAACTGCTGGCGCAGCATCCGGGCAAACGCCTGGTCGTTACCGGTTTCATTAGCCGTAGCAACGCCGGTGAGACGGTACTGCTGGGGCGTAACGGCTCCGACTACTCGGCGACGCAGGTTGGCGCGTTGGCGGGGGTTTCCCGCGTAACCATCTGGAGCGATGTCGCCGGGGTTTACAGCGCGGATCCGCGTAAAGTAAAAGATGCCTGTCTGCTGCCGCTGCTGCGTCTGGATGAAGCCAGCGAGCTGGCGCGTCTGGCGGCTCCGGTTCTGCATGCCCGCACCCTCCAGCCGGTTTCCGGCAGCGATATCGATCTCCAGTTGCGTTGTAGCTATACGCCGGAGCAGGGATCGACGCGTATTGAACGCGTGCTGGCTTCCGGTACCGGGGCACGTATTGTGACCAGCCATGACGACGTTTGCCTGATTGAGTTTCAGGTTCCCACTGGCCAGGACTTTAAACTGGCCTATAAAGAGATTGATCAGATTTTAAAACGCACCCAGGTGCGTCCGCTGGCAGTGGGTGTGCATCCTGACCGCCAGTTGCTGCAATTTTGCTATACCTCCGAAGTCGCTGATGGCGCATTGAAAATTCTGGATGAAGCTGGCCTGCCGGGCGAACTGCGTCTGCGCCAGGGGCTGGCGCTGGTGGCGATGGTTGGGGCGGGCGTCACCCGTAACCCGCTGCACTGCCATCGCTTTTGGCAACAGCTGAAAGGTCAGCCGGTCGAATTCACCTGGCAGTCGGAAGAGGGCATTAGCCTGGTCGCCGTCTTGCGTACCGGGCCAACGGAGAGCCTGATTCAGGGTCTGCACCAGTCAATCTTCCGCGCGGAAAAACGCATTGGTCTGGTGCTGTTCGGCAAAGGTAACATTGGGTCGCGCTGGCTGGAGCTGTTTGCCCGCGAGCAGAGCACGCTCTCGGCGCGTACCGGATTAGAGTTCGTGCTGGCAGGAGTGGTTGATAGTCGCCGTAGCCTGTTGAATTACGAAGGGCTGGATGCCAGCCGCGCGTTGGCCTTCTTCGATGACGAGGCGGTAGAACAGGATGAAGAGTCATTGTTCCTGTGGATGCGTGCCCACCCGTATGATGATTTAGTGGTGCTGGACGTCACTGCCAGCGAGCAGTTGGCGGAGCAGTATCTGGATTTCGCCAGTCATGGCTTCCATGTTATCAGCGCCAACAAGCTGGCGGGGGCGAGTAGCAGTAATAATTACCGCCAGATTCATGACGCCTTTGAAAAAACCGGTCGTCACTGGCTGTATAACGCCACCGTCGGCGCAGGCTTGCCGATCAACCATACCGTGCGCGATCTGATTGATAGCGGAGATACTATTCTGTCGATCAGTGGGATCTTCTCCGGCACGTTGTCGTGGTTGTTCCTGCAATTTGATGGCACGGTCCCGTTCACCGATCTGGTGGATCAGGCGTGGCAGCAGGGTCTGACTGAACCTGATCCGCGCGTGGATCTTTCCGGCAAAGATGTGATGCGCAAGCTGGTGATTCTGGCGCGTGAAGCGGGTTACGACATCGAACCGGACCAGGTACGCGTAGAATCGCTGGTGCCTGCACACTGTGAAGCAGGTTCTATTGACCATTTCTTTGAAAATGGCGATGAGCTGAACGAGCAGATGGTGCAACGCCTGGAAGCGGCACGTGAAATGGGACTGGTGCTACGCTATGTGGCGCGTTTTGACGCTAACGGTAAGGCACGCGTTGGCGTTGAAGCGGTACGCCCTGAGCACCCGCTGGCGGCGCTGCTGCCGTGCGATAACGTGTTCGCCATTGAAAGCCGTTGGTATCGTGATAACCCGCTGGTCATTCGTGGACCGGGGGCGGGCCGCGACGTGACCGCCGGGGCGATTCAGTCTGATATCAACCGCCTGGCGCAACTGCTGTAGTTTTTGTTGCCGGATAACATGTGTAAACATCGCCCTCAATGAGGGCGTTGTATTTATCTGCCAGCGATCTTATCGCCTGAAACACCGAATGGGCAGAGTAACGGGTACTTTGCTCAAATTCCGTCTGTTGCCGCAACCAGGCGAGAAAACGATGGCTTGCCGCCAGGGTTATTGACGCGCTTTCTTCAACCCGCCCCTGCGTTAACAAACACACCATTTTACGCATATCGCCTCGTTGCCAGATTTGCCACTGATTTCGCCACCATCCCTGATACGTTTTACCCAGCAATTGCCAGGGCAGCGTGCGCTGATCGCTATTCATTTCTTCATCAATAAACCACAGCGAGGCGCGATGATGGCGAAACTGTTCCGCCCATGCGGTAATCGCTGCGCCGCGCAGGAAGCATTCGTGGGCAATAATATGGGTTTTTACCTCTGGCCATAGATGGCTCAGCAGGCGGAAATGCCCATGGGCAGTAATGACCGGGCGTAAAATCGCGCCGCTGGCGTTCCGTTTAAGTATGGCGCTGCCGTACTGGATTTCATCAAACTGGCTGCGGCGTAAAAACTGGGTTTCCCGCTGACTCACTCGCTCAATGATATCGTCGTGAATGACTGTTGGCTCAGCACTGCCACGCCAGCGGTAAAGCAATGATATGCCGGCAGTGTGCGGCGTAAAGTTGCTGGAAATATGCAGAACATTGCCGCGAATAGCGTCAAAAGAGAGTAATACATAGAGTTGCTGGCCTGCACTAACGCCCTGAAAAGGGACGAGCAAGGGAATCGTCGCTATTTGTTCTGGCAAAACGATGCTGGTGGGAGGCGCCTGCTTTGGTGTCCACACTTTTTTGCAGTTTCGGCACTGGACGCGCTGGCTACCCTGGGGATTATGCCCATAGCGAATGATTTCTCGCTGGTAGCAACATGGGCAAAACTGACCACGATTAGCGGCAAAATCCGCTAAATATGCCGACAACCAGCAACGGAACTGTTCCTCATCAAACAGCGGTGGAAGGCTGCCGCATGCCCGACAATGCAGTGCGGCATAACCCAGCCGATATTCTGGCCAGCTGTAATCAGCTGAACTCGCCAGCCCCAGATTTTTGCAGCCAAAGGATTTGCAACAATTGATAGTGAACAGTGACGTCATCCTGTTACCAACGATTTTTAATGGTCGTTGATTTTGGCCTGCAACTATCACCGATGGATGTGAGTTTTCTCACATAAAAAAACCTTTCAGAACGTAACGTAGCGAATCTTTATATGACTGAAAGGGATTGGTTATGAAGCTAAAAATGCTTGCTGTCGGTGTTCTGGTATCTTTGCCGCTCTGGGCAAGTGCCAAAGATGTCACGATTATTTATACCAACGATCTCCATGCCCATGTCGAACCTTATAAAGTGCCATGGATTGCCAATGGCACACGAGATATTGGCGGTTGGGCCAATATCTCGGCGATGGTGAAGCAGGAGAAAGCGAAAAATAGCGCCACCTGGTTTTTGGATGCTGGCGACTATTTTACCGGGCCATATATCAGCAGCCTGACCAAGGGGAAGGCGATTATCGATATCATGAACACCATGAATTTTGACGCTGTCACCATGGGTAATCATGAATTCGATCACGGTTGGGACAATACGCTGCTGCAGCTGAGCCAGGCAAAGTTTCCGATCGTGCAGGGCAACATCTTTTACCAGAACAGCAGCAAAATGTTCTGGGATAAGCCTTACACCATTATTGAAAAAGATGGCGTGAAGATTGGCGTGATTGGCCTGCACGGCGTGTTTGCTTTTGATGATACGGTTTCCGCTGCGACACATGTCGGGATCGAGGCGCGGGATGAAGTGAAGTGGTTGCAACGCTATATTGATGAGCTGAAAGGCAAAGTCGATCTCACCGTGGCGCTGATCCATGAAGGCACGCCAGCGCGTCAGTCCAGTCTGGGGGGCACCGATGTACGCCGTGCGCTGGATAAAGACATCCAGACCGCAGGCCAGGTGCAGGGGCTGGACATCCTGATCACCGGTCATGCGCATGTGGGCACGCCGGAGCCGATTAAAGTAGGTAACACCCTGATTCTGTCTACCGACAGCGGCGGCATTGATGTGGGTAAACTGGTGCTGGATTACCAGCAAAAACCGCATCAATTTACCGTGAAGAACTTCGAGCTGAAAACCATTTTTGCTGATGAGTGGCAGCCAGACCCGCAGACGAAACAGGTCATTGATGGCTGGAATAAAAAGCTCGATAAAGTGGTGCAGCAGACGGTTGCCAACGCGCCGGTTGAGCTGACGCGTGCTTACGGTGAATCTTCTTCGCTGGGAAATCTGGCGGCAGATGCGTTGCTGGTTGCGGCGGGTAAAGATACCCAGTTAGCGCTCACTAACTCGGGCGGCATCCGGAATGAAATCCCTGCTGGAGTCATCACCATGGGCGCAGTCATTAGCACCTTCCCGTTCCCGAATGAGCTGGCAACCATGGATCTCACCGGGAAGCAGTTACGTAGCCTGATGGAGCACGGCGCGGGTTTAAGCAACGGTGTATTGCAGGTGTCCAAAGGACTGGAGATGAAGTATGACAGCAGTAAACCGGTTGGTCAGCGGGTTAGCGTATTGACGTTAAACGGCAAACCCATTGAGGATGCCACGGTTTATCACATTGCCACCAATAGCTTCCTGGCGGACGGCGGTGATGGTTTCACGACATTTACTGAAGGTAAAGCGCGTAACACATCCGGCGGTTACTATGTCTCTAATGCGGTCGTTGATTATTTCAAAGCGGGAAATACGCTGACGGATGAGCAACTCAAAGGCATGCGTGTGGAAGATGTGAAACCGTAGTGAGGTCAGGCCAGCAGATATTCCGCTGGCCTTTGTTTTAACCTCTGTGGGAGGCAAACACCTCTTTTGCAGCGAACAAACCGTTGAGTGTTGCCGGGAATCCCGCATAAACAGCCATCTGCATCATCACTTCAATAATCTCTTCCTGCGTTAAGCCAACGTGCAGCGCGGCGGCGATGTGTACCTTAAGCTGCGGTGCGGCGTTACCCATGGCGGTGAGCGCGGCGACGGTGGCAATTTCTCTACTGCGTAAATCCAGCCCCGGCCTTACCCACGCTCTGGCCCGAGGCGGCTCTGCCTTCGCTGTCGTTAACGTCGCTGAACCACCGACCGCTGTTCTGGTTCAAACGTGAACGTAACCCTGCTTTTTTTGATTACACTCGACACATTTTTCGTCGTGCCGGTTACTCTCCTACCCTTATTGAGGAGCCGATGGAACATGACGTGCTGCTGGCACGGATCGCGCAGGGTGACGGTCTGAGCCTGGTTCCGGCCTCCTTTTCCGCTATCCAGCGTCAGGGCGTGATCTTCCTTCCGCTTACTGATACAGAATTGCGGCTTAGCATGGGGTTAGCGACTCTGCCTGAGAACGTAACAAAAGTAGAGTGGCTACAGACGGTCGTGACGCAATCCCTCACCATTTCAAGCTGATGTGAATTTTTTTCACGTTGGCTGAGTATTCCTCACCTTTAACGATGATTTTTGTGTTGACGCCAGCATGCTTTTCCGTCATTTTTACATCTAGACGTCTAAACGTATAGCAGTTCACAACACAACATATAACGACAAAAGATTGATGAGGTAAGGTATGAGCTTTTTTCACGCCAACCAGCGGGAAGCCCTGAATCAGAGCCTGGCAGAAGTGCAGGGTCAGATTAACGTTTCGTTTGAGTTTTTCCCGCCGCGCACCAGTGAAATGGAGCAAACCCTGTGGAACTCCATCGATCGCCTGAGCAGCCTGAAGCCGAAGTTTGTATCAGTCACTTACGGTGCAAACTCTGGTGAGCGCGACCGTACGCACAGCATTATTAAAGGCATTAAGGATCGCACAGGTCTTGAAGCGGTCCCGCACCTGACATGCATTGATGCGACCCGCGATGAGCTGCGTACCATTGCTCAGGACTACTGGCATAACGGTATTCGTCATATTGTTGCCCTGCGCGGCGACCTGCCGCCGGGAAGCGGTAAACCGGATATGTATGCTTCCGACCTGGTGACTCTGCTGAAAGACGTTGCAGACTTCGATATCTCCGTTGCGGCTTACCCGGAAGTGCACCCGGAAGCGAAAAGCGCTCAGGCGGATTTGCTGAACCTGAAGCGTAAGGTTGATGCCGGTGCAAACCGCGCGATCACCCAGTTTTTCTTCGATGTAGAAAGCTATCTGCGCTTTCGCGATCGCTGCGTGTCTGCGGGAATCGATGTGGAAATTATTCCGGGCATCCTGCCGGTATCTAACTTTAAGCAGGCGAAAAAATTTGCTGACATGACCAACGTCCGCATTCCTGCGTGGATGTCGACCATGTTTGATGGTCTTGATGATGACGCGGAAACCCGCAAGCTGGTGGGCGCGAATATCGCCATGGATATGGTGAAAATTCTCAGTCGCGAAGGGGTGAAAGATTTTCACTTCTATACCCTCAACCGTGCCGAGATGAGCTACGCTATTTGTCACACACTGGGTGTAAGACCTAACTAAACAGATGCCCCAGCCCTCTACGGAGGGCTTTTTGTTGATCATTTTGATCTACATCTCTGTAACTTAAAATATAAAAGGAATTAGCTATCGAATCTGTGGGTTATTTCGACTATATCTTATCTCTGGTGGTGTATATCGTAGTCAGAACACTGTAAAGGGAGCATATAGATGAGCATGTCCGACGATAGCCAAAACGCATCAACTGCCGGTAAGTGTCCTTTTCATCAAGGCGGTCACGATCAGAGCGCGGGAGCAGGAACGAATAACCGCGACTGGTGGCCAAATCAACTCCGCGTTGATCTTTTAAACCAACATTCCAACCGTTCGAACCCGCTGGGTGAGGACTTCGACTACCGCAAAGAGTTTAGTAAACTCGACTATTCTGCCCTGAAAGGGGATCTCAGAGCCCTTCTGTCCGAATCTCAACCGTGGTGGCCCGCTGACTGGGGAACCTATGCCGGATTGTTTATCCGCATGGCATGGCACGGCGCGGGAACCTATCGCTCTATCGATGGACGCGGTGGAGCGGGTCGCGGACAGCAGCGTTTTGCACCACTGAACTCCTGGCCGGACAACGTCAGCCTTGATAAAGCACGTCGTCTGCTGTGGCCAATCAAGCAGAAATATGGTCAGAAAATTTCCTGGGCCGACCTGTTTATCCTCGCGGGTAACGTGGCGCTGGAAAACTCAGGTTTCCGTACCTTTGGCTTTGGTGCCGGTCGTGAAGATGTCTGGGAACCGGATCTCGACGTAAACTGGGGTGATGAAAAAGCCTGGCTGACTCACCGTCACCCGGAAGAGCTGGCAAAAGCGCCGCTGGGCGCCACCGAAATGGGCCTTATTTATGTCAACCCGGAAGGGCCGGACCATAGCGGCGAACCGCTTTCTGCGGCAGCGGCTATTCGCGCGACCTTCGGTAACATGGGAATGAACGACGAAGAAACCGTGGCGCTGATTGGCGGCGGTCATACGTTGGGCAAAACCCACGGCGCAGCAGCGGCATCGCACGTTGGCGCCGATCCAGAATCCGCACCGATTGAAGCGCAGGGCCTGGGTTGGGCCAGCAGCTACGGTAGTGGCGCGGGCGCGGATGCAATTACTTCCGGTCTGGAAGTGGTGTGGACGCAGACGCCTACCCAATGGAGCAACTATTTCTTCGAGAACCTGTTCAAATATGAGTGGGTGCAGACTCGCAGTCCGGCAGGCGCGATTCAGTTTGAAGCGGTTGACGCGCCAGAAATTATTCCCGATCCGTTTGATCCGTCGAAAAAACGCAAGCCGACGATGCTGGTTACCGACCTGACGCTGCGTTTCGATCCTGAGTTTGAAAAGATCTCTCGCCGTTTCCTGAACGATCCGCAAGCGTTCAACGAAGCGTTTGCCCGTGCGTGGTTTAAACTGACGCACCGCGATATGGGGCCAAAATCGCGTTACATTGGACCGGAAGTGCCAAAAGAAGATCTGATTTGGCAAGACCCGCTGCCGCATGCGTTCTTCAACCCAAGCGAAGAAGATATCCTGAAGCTGAAGGCGACCATCGCTGCTTCCGGACTGTCCGTGGGCGAACTGGTATCGGTAGCGTGGGCTTCGGCATCGACTTTCCGTGGCGGGGATAAACGTGGCGGCGCTAACGGTGCGCGTCTGGCGCTGGACCCACAACGCGGCTGGGATGTGAATGCCACCGCGGCACGCGTTCTGCCTGTGCTGGAAGGTATTTATAAGTCTGCTCATACTGCCTCGTTGGCCGATATTATCGTGCTGGCCGGTGTTGTCGGTATCGAGCAGGCGGCTAGCGCTGCGGGTGTCAGCATCAAGGTGCCTTTTGCGCCGGGTCGTGTGGATGCGCGTCAGGATCAAACGGATATTGAGATGTTTGAACTGCTTGAGCCGATTGCCGATGGTTTCCGTAACTACCGCGCTCGTCCTGACGTGTCGACCACCGAGTCGCTGCTGATCGACAAAGCGCAGCAGTTGACGCTAACCGCACCGGAAATGACCGTGCTGGTGGGCGGTATGCGCGTACTGGGCACCAACTTTGATGGTAGCCAGCACGGCGTCTTTACCGATCGCCCTGGCGTACTCAGCACTGACTTCTTCGTCAATCTGCTGGATATGCGTCATGAGTGGAAGGCGGTTGATGAGTCACAAGAGCTGTTTGAAGGTCGTGACCGTTCGAGCGGCGAAGTAAAATACACCGCAACTCGCGCCGATCTGGTGTTTGGTTCTAACTCTGTACTGCGCGCAGTGGCTGAAGTTTATGCCTGCAGCGATGCTCACGAGAAGTTCGTGAGAGATTTCGTTGCCGCATGGGTGAAAGTGATGAACCTGGATCGTTTCGATCTGCTGTAACAGACCATGCCGGATATCGCTTGTGCGGGTCCGGCATAGTATGAACAAAAAAATCCCCGCAATTGCGGGGATTTTTATTGGTCGGTTATTCCCACTCTTGCAGGTAACGTTGACCGTACTGGTCAGCCACCAGCAGGGCGGCATACACCTGGTCCGGCGTTGCGCCGCCAGGCATGTTGTGGATGGTTTCGCCTTCGGCACAGGCAGCTTCAGCCACAATGCGCATTTTCGCCGGAATATCCTGTTTGATGTCCAGTTGCGCCAGGGTAATCGGCAGGCCAACGGAATGACACAGCGCCGCAACGGTTTCAATTTCATCGACCGGCGCGTTTTCCAGGACCAGTTGTGTCAGCGTGCCGAAAGCCACTTTCTCGCCGTGGTAATAGTGATGCGCATCCGGGATTGCCGTCAGACCGTTATGGATGGCGTGCGCCGCCGCCAGACCGCCGCTTTCAAAACCGACGCCGCTCAGATAGGTGTTGGCTTCAATAACGCGCTCCAGCGCAGGCGTTACCACGTGCTGCTCGGCGGCCAGCATCGCTTTTTCACCTTCTTCTATCAGCGTATTAAAGCACAGCTCAGCCAGCGCCAGAGCCGCCTGAGTGCACTGACCGCCCGCCATGGTGGTTGCGCCGCTGCGTGAACAGGCACGTGCTTCGAACCAGGTCGCCAACGCATCGCCAATGCCCGCGGCTAACAGACGCGCCGGTGCGCCTGCGACAATTTTGGTATCAACAATGACCCTGTCCGGGTTATTGGGCAGCAGCAAATAGCGATCGAATTCACCGGCATCGGTGTAAATAACGGACAGCGCGCTGCACGGTGCATCGGTAGAGGCGATGGTTGGCGCAATGGCGACAGGCACGCCCATAAAGTGCGCCAGCGCTTTGGCAGTATCCAGCGTTTTACCGCCGCCAATACCAAGTACTGCGCCACATTGCGCTTTTTCTGCCACGCCGCGCAGACGGTCGATTTCGTTTTGTGAACACTCGCCGCCAAACGGTGCAATCTCCAGCGCCAGTCCGGCATCCTGGAAGCTTTTTTCCAGTGCGCCCTGGGCAAAGCCTAAGACAAACTTGTCCCCAACGACCAGCCAGCGCTCTGCCAGTGGTTTGAGGTAGTTGCCAAGACGGGTAATAACATCGGCACCCTGGATGTACTTACCAGGTGATTGAATAATGCGATCCATACTTTATTTCCCTCACAGGTTGATGTGACCAAATGTATTGTTCCAGTCATGTTCAAACTTCTCTATTGCTGACTCTACCGCAGGGGTATTGAGCATTTGTTGCGCTACGTCTAATGGCAGGGTGATTGCTTCGCATCCTGCCAGTAAGCAATCCAGCGCCTGACGAGGGGTTTTAAAGCTGGCTGCCAGTACCATGCTGTTTGGCGCATGCAGTTCCAGTAACGTTTGCAGTTCTTGTACCGTGCGAATTCCGTCGCCGCCCTGCGCGTCAATACGGTTAACGTAAGGCGCGATATATTTCGCCCCCGCCAGCGCTGCCAGCAGCCCCTGAGAGGCACTGTACACGGCGGTTCCCAGCGTGGTGATACCCTCTTTTTTCAGCATCTTGATTGCGGCCAGACCTTCGGATGTCACCGGGATTTTTACCACCAGACCGGGGACCGCGTTGCTCAGACGTTTGGCTTCCTCCACCATGCCTTGTGCGTCGCGGCTCATGGTTTGGGCAAACAGAATGCCCTCTTCGCCAATGGCGTTTTGCAGGCGCGGCAGCACATCCCAGATGGATTCTTTGCTTGCTGCCACAATGCTTGGGTTGGTGGTGACACCCGCGATTGGGAAGATGCGTGCCAGACGTTCGACTTCCGCGACGTTGGCGGTATCAAGGTAAAGTTCCATACAAAAACACCCTCTTTAAAGTTCAAGTTCATGTTGCAGCAGGCTGGCGATAGCGTCGGCAGAGGCGGCGTTAACCAGCGCGTTACGGAATTCTTCATGCATAATGCGGCGTGCCAGACGCGAGAAAATACGCATATGCTGGTCGCCAGCGGCGTGTTTGTTGAGCGTCAGCATAATAATGAACTGCGCATCATCATCACCCCAACGTACCGGCGCTTGCAGGCGCGCTACGCTGATAGTGGACTGCTCAATATGTTCTGATTTGCTGTGTGGAATGGCGAAGCTAAAACCTAATCCGGTAGAGAAGACCGCTTCGCGCGCCCACAGATCGGCTTCCAGTTTACGCGGATAGCGGCAACGACCTGCCAGCAGGAGGTTGTCGGTCATCCCTTTGATGACCTCCTCTTTACTACGCCAGTCGCTATCCAGCGTGATGCACTCGGCGGTAACCAGAGGGGTATCCTGTTGAGTCATGCGGAACTGAGCCAGCAGATGTTCGACCTCCAGCGACGTTCGACACGCCATTGCTTGATTCAGCAACTGACGGCAGGCGCGGCTGTCAAGTTGCGCCATCCGCGCTTTGGCGGCGGGAATGGAGGGAGCGCTCATGCTGATCTCGTCCAGACCCAGTCCCACAAGCAGCGGTAGCACTGAACCTTTAGCGCCAAGTTCGCCGCACAGGCCAATCCATTTCCCCTGCCGATGTACCGCCTGTACGGCGTAATCCAGTGCGCGCAAGAAGGCTGGATTCAGGCTGTTGTAATGGCGGGTAACTTTGGCGTTGTCGCGGTCGACCGCCAGCAGATATTGCGTCAGGTCATTACTGCCAATACTAAAGAAATCAATTTCTTCGCAGCATTGATCGATGATGAACATCACTGACGGAACCTCCAGCATGATACCGAGCGGGATCTTCTCATCAAACGGGATGTGTTCAGTACGCAGTTGCTGTTTAGCTTCGGCCAGCTTCTCTTTGACCCACAGGATCTCTTCCATAGAGGAGATCATTGGGATCATGATTTTCAGGCTACCGTGCGCTGATGCGCGCAGGATCGATCGCAGTTGTGTGGTAAACAAAGCGGCGTATTCTTCATAGATACGCACCGCGCGATAACCAAGGAACGGGTTGGCTTCGGCAGGAATATTCAGGTAATCAACGGGTTTATCACCACCGATATCCATGGTGCGCACAATGATGCTGCGTCCCTGCGCGGGCTCCAGCGCCTCGCAGAAAATGTTGTATAGCTCGTTCTCATCCGGGGCACAGGTACGGTCCATATACAGCATTTCCGTGCGAAACAGGCCAACCGCTTCCGCACCGTTGCCAAAGGCTGCTTGCGCTTCCACGGAATGGGCGATGTTGGCGGCGACTTCCATGCGGATGCAATCACCCGTGCGCGCCTCCTGGGTCAGCCAGATACGTTGTTGTTCTCGAATGGCATCCTGGATACGGGCTTCCTGCTGGTAGTAACGTACGACGGATTCATCAGGGGCAACAATGACCGCTCCTGCGTTACCATCGATATAAACCGTTTGCTGCAGCCATGGCATTAAGGATTCAATATCCACGCCAACCAGCGTAGGAATGTTGAATGACCGGGCGAGAATCACCGTGTGTGAAGTGGTACCGCCGCTTTTTAACAGCAAACCTTTCAGCAATGTTTTGTCCAGTTCGAGGAACTGGCTCGGTGTGAGCTCGTCCGCCATACAGACCGTAGGCTGGGTTAGTTTTCCCGGCGCAGGGAAACGCTGCTCTCCATAAATTTGCTGCAGAAGCTGGAAGCAGACATCGCGCACATCCAGCGCACGTTCCTGTAAATAACTGCTGCTGGAGCGGGCGAATTCATCACAAAAATGTCCGGCACTTTCGACAATCGCCTGGGCGCAGCTTAACCCGCGAGATACTCCAGCGAGCAGGTGCTGACGCAGTGAGAGGTCGCTTGCCAGCGAGCTGTGTGCTTCCAGAATCGCACTGGTTGCGCCGTCGCTGTCGAGTAACCGAAACGCAATATTCTTCATCAGCAGCGTTAAGCCGTTATCCAGTGCCGCCTGCTCGGTTTCAATATCTTTAGCGGATGGGAGATTGTTAAGGGCGTTGAGATCCAGCGAAGAGAGCAGACTCAGAATGCCTCCCGCACTGCCGCTGCAGACGGTGCGAGCGCGAAAAAGCTGTGGGTTTAGATTGGTGAGGGATGCAGGAAGTGGCTCCAGCTCGTTGCTTTTGGCTTCCGCTAGCGGTGCATCGCAGTGTGGAAATTCATTACGTAACCATTGGGTTAAATGCTGGTGGGCTGCCTGTTCATCTGCACCGGAAATCAGCAACTGGCAGCTATCACCCGCCAGAGTATCGGTGCCAATCAGTGCCAATGCGCTCTTGGCGTTACCCCTACGTTCGGTACGCAGGTTGTGCCACTCAATGTGTGAAGTAAAGGTGTTGCACTGCGTTTCTATGTGACTTGCCGGGCGCGCATGTACGCCATTGGGCAGCTCACAGGTAAATTCCACAATCAGGGCCATAGCCTCATCTCCCATAACGATTTCTCGCTACAGGATAAAAGGGCAACGCCTGAGCCTGCCATCTGACAAATCTGCCAAAAACTGGATAAATGTAATGTAACCATCAAAGTGAGATATCCCTCACAAGTCAGTATGTCCTCTATAAATTCCGAGAAACTACAAGTTATGAGGCGGATCGCATTTTTGCGCTGACATTACAAAAGTCCAGCAAATGGCCTTTTTATCCACTGTTTGCGCCGCGTCGGATTGCCTATTGTTTTCCGCAACAAGTTTATGGATATGGGCTTTAGGCAGCCTGGGAGCGACTTATGAAAGAGTTGGTACAAATCCTGAAAAATACCCGTCAACACCTGATGACGGGTGTTTCGCATATGATCCCCTTCGTAGTCGCGGGTGGAATTTTGCTGGCGGTCTCCGTCATGTTGTATGGCAAGGGCGCGGTACCGGATGCTGCGACCGATCCTAATCTCAAGAAACTGTTTGATATTGGCGTCGCAGGGCTGACGTTGATGGTGCCATTCCTTGCCGCTTACATTGGTTATTCCATTGCTGAACGTTCTGCTCTCGCCCCTTGTGCGATTGGCGCATGGGTGGGAAACAGCTTCGGCGCAGGTTTTTTCGGCGCGCTAATTGCCGGGATTATTGGCGGCATCGTCGTCCATTATCTGAAGAAGATCCCCGTACATAAGGTGTTGCGATCGGTAATGCCTATCTTCGTTATTCCTATTGTCGGCACCTTTATCACCGCAGGCATCATGATGTGGGGCCAGGGAGAACCCGTTGGCGCGTTAACCACTAGCCTGACCGAGTGGCTGCAGGGTATGCAGCAGGGCAGCATCGTGCTGCTGGCGGTAATTATGGGACTGATGTTGGCCTTCGATATGGGGGGGCCGATTAACAAAGTTGCCTACGCCTTCATGCTGATTTGCGTGGCGCAGGGGGTTTATACCGTGGTGGCAATCGCCGCGGTAGGGATCTGCGTGCCGCCGCTGGGCTTAGGTTTGGCGACGCTGATTGGTCGTAAGAATTTCTCTTCTGAAGAACGTGAAGCCGGTAAAGCCGCGCTGGTGATGGGCTGCGTTGGCGTAACGGAAGGCGCAATTCCTTTTGCTGCCGCCGATCCGCTACGCGTTATCCCATCCATTATGGTGGGTTCCGCCTGCGGCACGGTAACCGCCGCGCTGTTTGGTGCGCAGTGTTATGCCGGCTGGGGCGGGCTGATTGTTCTGCCGGTCGTGGAAGGAAAATTGGGTTATATCGCGGCGGTTGCCGTGGGGGCTGTAGTGACCGCTGTGTGCGTTAACGTACTGAAAAGTCTGGCGCGGAAAAAAGTGTCTCAGGTCGACCAGAAAGAAGACGACCTGGATTTAGATTTTGAAATGAATTAAGTGAGGAATGAGTCATGACCAAGATTATCGCAGTAACTGCATGTCCTTCTGGCGTTGCCCACACCTATATGGCCGCCGAAGCGCTGGAAAGCGCCGCTAAAGCCAAGGGGTGGGAAGTAAAGGTTGAGACTCAGGGGTCGATCGGTCTGGAAAACGAACTGACCGCGGCGGATGTGGCAGAAGCCGACATGGTCATTCTGACCAAAGACATTGGTATTAAGTTTGAAGAGCGTTTTGCGGGCAAAACTATCGTTCGTGTCAACATCAGCGATGCAGTGAAACGTGCCGACGCCATCATGAACAAGATTGGCGCACACCTTGCGCAAACCGCATAACGGTTTGTTTGCCGGAGGGGGGGGCGACTTATCCGGCCTACTGATACGTAGGCCAGATAAGCACAGCGCCATCTGGCATCAGTTTTTCTACAGGAGTTCCTCATGACTAACCGTATCCAACGTTTAAAAAACGCTCTGTTTCAGAATAACCGCGAAATTTCGCTTGAGCGTGCGCTGCTATATACCGCCAGCCACCAGCAGACGGAGGGAGAGCCGGTTATTCTGCGGCGGGCGAAAGCCACCGCATATATTCTTGAGCACGTTGAAATATCGATTCGTGATGAGGAACTGATAGCCGGGAACCGTACCGTTAAACCGCGGGCGGGCATAATGTCACCGGAAATGGATCCTTACTGGCTGCTCAACGAACTGGAGCAGTTTCCAACCCGTCCGCAGGACCGTTTTGACATCAGCGAAGAGGATAAACATCTCTATCGCGATGTGCTGTATCCGTACTGGGAAAAGCGGTCGATGAAAGATTTCATCAACGGTCAGATGACCGATGAGGTAAAAGCCGCTGTCCGTACGCAGATTTTTAGCGTTAACCAGACGGATAAAGGTCAGGGGCATATCATTATTGATTATCCACGCCTGTTGAATCTCGGACTTGGCGAACTGGTAGCGCAGATGCGGGCGCCTTGTCTGCAGCAGCCGGATAACCACTTTTATCAGGCTGCGCTGCTGCTGCTTGAGGCTTCGCAAAGCCACATTCTACGTTACGCCCTGCTGGCAGAAAAAATGGCGGAAAACTGCCCGGATGCGCAGCGACGTCAGGAATTGCTGACGATTGCGGAAAACTCCCGGCATAACGCTCAGCATAAGCCGCAAACCTTCTGGCAAGCATGTCAGCTGTTCTGGTACATGAACATTATTTTGCAATATGAGTCCAACGCCAGTTCGCTCTCACTCGGACGCTTCGACCAGTATATGCTGCCGTTTTATCAAACCTCGCTGACGCAGGGGGAAGATCCTGCATTCTTAAAAGAAATCCTCGAATCGCTATGGGTGAAATGCAATGACATTGTACTGCTGCGATCCACCAGCAGCGCGCGTTATTTCGCTGGCTTCCCAACGGGTTACACCGCACTGCTTGGGGGATTAACGGAGAATGGTCGTAGTGCGGTAAACGTACTGTCGTTTCTCTGCCTTGATGCTTATCAGAGCGTACAACTGCCGCAACCAAATCTCGGTGTGCGCACGAACGCGTTGATCGATACGCCGTTCCTGATGAAAACGGCACAGACCATTCGCCTCGGGACCGGCATCCCGCAAATCTTTAATGATGAAGTGGTGGTGCCTGCATTTCTTAACCGTGGCGTCTCGCTGGAAGATGCGCGAGATTACGCGGTAGTCGGCTGTGTCGAGCTGTCTATTCCAGGCAGAACATACGGTTTGCACGACATCGCCATGTTTAATCTGCTGAAAGTAATGGAAATCTGCCTGCATGAGAACGAAGGCAATCGCGCGCTGACGTACGAAGATCTGTTGAAGCACATTCGTGCCAAAATCAGCCACTACATTACGTTGATGGTCGAAGGCAGTAATATCTGCGATATCGGTCATCGCGACTGGGCGCCGGTGCCGCTGCTCTCCTCGTTTATTAGCGATTGTCTGGATAAAGGGTGTGATATTACCGACGGCGGCGCGCGTTATAACTTCTCCGGCGTACAGGGGATCGGCATTGCGAACCTGAGCGATTCGCTGCATGCGCTCAATGGACTGGTATTTGAACAACAGCGTTTAACTTTTGACGAACTTTTGTCGGTACTAAAAGACAACTTTGCTACCCCGGAAGGCGAGAAAATTCGCGCCAGGCTGATTAACCGCTTCGAAAAATACGGCAACGATATTGATGATGTAGATAACATCAGCGCCGAACTGCTGCGTCATTACTGCAAAGAGGTAGAGAAATACCAGAATCCACGCGGCGGGCAATTTACGCCGGGTTCATATACTGTCTCTGCGCACGTGCCGCTGGGTTCGGTCGTCGGAGCGACACCGGATGGTCGCTTCGCCGGGGAACAGTTGGCGGACGGGGGGCTGTCGCCGATGCTGGGGCAGGATATGCAAGGGCCGACGGCGGTATTGAAATCGGTCAGCAAGCTGGATAACACATTGCTTTCCAATGGGACTTTGCTGAACGTGAAGTTTACGCCAGCCACACTGGAAGGTGAGGCTGGTTTACGCAAGCTGGCGGATTTTCTGCGGGCATTTACCCAGCTCAAGCTCCAGCACATCCAGTTTAACGTGGTGAATGCCGACACATTGCGAGAAGCGCAGCAGCGCCCACAAGATTTCGCCGGACTGGTGGTGCGCGTGGCGGGCTACAGCGCCTTCTTTGTCGAGCTGTCGAAGGAGATCCAGGATGACATCATTCGCCGCACCGCGCATCAGCTGTGAGGTTATTGATCCACGTGGCGAGGACGTCGCGCGTATATTTAATATTCAGCGTTACTCACTGAATGATGGACAAGGTATTCGTACGGTAGTCTTTTTTAAAGGTTGTCCGCATACCTGCCCGTGGTGCGCCAACCCTGAATCTCTCTCCCCACGTATTGAAACAGTACGGCGGGAGAGTAAATGCCTGCACTGTACACCCTGTCTACGTGATGCTGATGAGTGTCCCTCCGGGGCGTTTGAACGTATCGGTCGTGATATCTCGCTGGACGAGCTGGAACGTGAAGTGATGAAAGATGATATTTTCTTTCGCACCTCTGGCGGGGGGGTGACGCTTTCCGGTGGTGAAGTGCTGATGCAAGCGCCCTTTGCCGTACGATTCCTGCAACGTCTGCGGCGCTGGGACGTGCGCTGTGCGATTGAAACTGCTGGCGATGCGCCAGCCAGTCGTTTGTTATCGCTGGCAAGAGAGTGCGATGAGGTGCTGTTTGACCTCAAAATTATGGATGTCCATTTGGCGCGTGAGACCATTAATATGAACCTGCCGCGCGTGCTGGCGAATTTACGACTAATGGTCGCTGAAGGAATTAATGTCATACCTCGCCTGCCGCTGATTCCGGGCTTTACGATGAATGTAGAGAACACGCAGCAGGCGTTGACGCTGTTGTCATCATTGGGCATAAAGCAGGTGCACCTGCTACCGTTTCATCAATATGGCGAACCGAAATACAACCTGCTCGGATTACCCTGGTCGATGAAAGAAGTGCCCGTCCCGTCGGCGCAAGAGATAGGTTTTATACGTAAGATGGCAGAATGCGCCGGATTTCAGGTAACAGTAGGAGGATAGTATGGCCATCGCACCTGTACGATATCTGGTTGCTGTCACCGCGTGCGTAAGCGGCGTGGCCCATACTTATATGGCTGCTGAACGGCTGGAGAAACTCTGCCAGCAGGAGAAATGGAGCATCAAGATTGAAACTCAGGGCGCGTTGGGTACCGAAAATCGCCTGACGGAAGAGGATATTAACCGTGCTGATGCGGTGTTGCTCATTACCGATATTGAACTGGCAGGAGCAGAGCGATTTACGCAGAGCCGATACGTCCAGTCGGGCATTAGCGCATTTCTGCGTGAGCCGCAGCGGGTGATGAGCGCCGTGCGAAAGCTGCTTTCTGCGCCACAGCACACACATCTTACTTTGGATTAGCTTTTATCTCCGTCAGCTGGCTGTGGTATTGCCGACGATATTCTGACGGCGAACGTTCGGTATTTTTGCGAAACAGGCGGCAGAAATAGTTGCTGTCAACAAACCCACAGGTGTGCGCCACTTCTTTGATCTTCAGCTCATAACCCTTCAGCAGCGTTTTCGCGTGTTCCAGTCGCGTGTGATTCAGGTATTCGTTAAACCCGATAGCGCCCGTTTTTTGAAACAGGTGGGAGAGGTAATTGGGTGAGATGTAAAACGCCTGCGCGACGGATTCTCGGGTGAGCGGCGAAGCGTAGCGTTCATCAATATAGTCGCGAATGGCTTCGAAAAGCGCCTGACTGCGTGATGCGGTCTGGATCTGGCTGCCCAGCAGATCGCGGCAATGGCTCAGTAAGCTCGCAACGATTAGCCTGGCGGTTTGTTGCTCCTGCGGTTGCATCTGCATTTCATTGAGCGTTTGCAGCAGGAAAGAGCCAATTCGTGGCCCACGTCGCGCGACGTGCTGGCGGGTAAGATTTTGATACTGCTTGCCGTCCCACTGGACGATGCTGAAACCCAGTTGCTGTTTGCCGAACAGAATGCTGAGTGTGGTGACCGGTGTGAGCCATTGCGGAAAGTTCCAGCCGCCAGCCGGAACGAATAGCACATCGCAAGGCAGTAACGTCGCGGATGCGCCAGCAACTCCGTTATCGGTGAACTCACCTTCCAGCACAATTTCCAGCCGGGGAAAATCGACCTGATACGCCAGCTCCGGCGTTGAGCTACTGGTGCTGGCAAAATAAACCTGTCGCAGCGGCGTGGGGCCGTTAATCAGGCGGGAGAGAAGATGGCTGACGTCGTGATACATGTTAATCCCTTGCAGGCAGCAGACAGGGGAAACAGTAACCGCCATCATAAAAAAAGGCCACTCTTTAAGAGTGGCCGATACGAGTATTACTGATTACCGATTTGATCGCCGTACGGCAGGCTATCGTAATCAATCAGGGCATTCTTTTTGTACGGATTGCCAATCCAGCGGGTCGTCTCTTTGAACTGCGGGCTGGTAATGGATCGGGTCGGATCGAAACCGTCGTAGGTGAATCCCGCTAAATCAGACCAGGTGTGGATAAGCTCTGAGCTGCTGTATTTACGATTCACATCCTGTGAGAAGTCACGCGGGTGTGCAGCCTGCCATTTTTCAGAGGTCCACAGCAGGAACGGCACCGTATACATATGGCGCGTCGGGTTGTCTTCATTACGACCCTGCGTTTTATGCGGTGGCGTATCGTATACCTCCTCCCCGTGATCGGAGAAGTAGAGCAGGAAGCCGTTCGGATCTGTCGCTTTATAGTCTTTGATCAGAGTGGCAATGATATGGTCATTGTAGACATTCGCGCTGTCGTAATCGTTGTATGCTTCCAGTTCATCATTATCCAGACCAGCAGGAACATGGTCGACATTGTTATCGAATTTACCCTGACCATCCGGATAGCGGAATTTGTACTTAATATGCGTACCCAGCAGATGCACGATGATGAACTTTTTCGGTGCCGGGTCGGCCAGTACTTCTTTAAATGGCGCCAGCACATTGCTGTCATATTCGCGCGCACTTTGCGTACGCTGCTGATTCATATAGAACTGCTTATCCGTCTGCTTAGAGAACACGGTCAGCATGGTGTTGCGGGCCGTCATCGTCTGCTGATTGGTGATCCAGAAGGTTTTATAACCTGCCTGTTTCATCATATTCATCAGAGACGGTTGAGTCAGGTACAGGTCCGGATTCTTCTCGTTGGCGAAGGTCAGCGCCTGCTGCAGGATTTCAATGGTGTACGGACGTGAGGTCACGACATTATTGAATACGGTGAAGTTAGGATCGGATTTATGCAATGCATCCAGTTCTGGCGTCGTTTCGCGCGGGTAACCATACAGGCTCATGCGACCACGCTGCGTTGACTCGCCAATGACCAGCACCAGCGTACGTGGAGCATCGCCGGAGTTATCTTTGAAGTTAGCCAGCGGCGGCAGGGCATTGTTCTCATTCAGCAGGCTATTGAGTGAGGTCAACTGCTGACGGTACTGATAATACCCGGAGATGAATTGCCACGGTGCGGCGGGCTCCATACGTGAGGCGAGACCATTTAACGTTTTTTCAAACGGCTTGTGTTTGATGAAAGTGTTAACGGCTATCGGATGCAGAATCAAACCGTATAACAACGCAAACGACACCAGATAGCGCCAGGGTGATGGAATATGAACAGGGCGCAGACGCGTCCACAGCAGAATAGCGATAGCCGTATAGGCCAGGGCGATAAGAACAATTTTTAGGCTGAAATACTGGCTGAGATATTCGCTGGCTTCGTTCGCATTGGTTTCAAACATCACATACAGAACGCTTTGCGAGAACTCTTGTCCGTAGATGACGTAATAGCTCAGAGCAGCCAGTGAGGCCGCCCATAGCACCATGCCAATGACGGCAGCAATAATACGGATACGGTTTGGAAATAAAAATACCGGGATTAACCACAGCGAACTGAATAGCAAGGAGTCGCGTAATCCATTAGTTCCGCTATATCCGGTTATACAAATAACGGCCTGGAGTAAAGTGGAAAAAAACCAAAAATAGAGGAGCGCCCAACCCAGGGCTTTCCAGCTAAATTTAGGTTTAGACTGGAGTTGTAAGGATTGCATAATGTGAGCCTGTCTTTAATCGTAGCGCCAAGAGTAGCGACTTAATATTAAGAGGAACTTAAGCATCACGATCTTAGGATCGTGTTTTGCTGTTGATATATTCACAATGTGAATATATTAAGGCGGGAATATATTGAAAAAGAAGCGGTTATGACAGCAGTTTTTGTTGTCGCCTTCGTACAATAGCACGAAGGCGACGAGGGGGGGGGACGTTAGCCTGTATTACGCATGCCGGCTGCGACACCAGCGATTGTCACCATCAGCGCTTGTTCAACGCGCGGATCCGGTGCATTGCCTTGCTCTTCCGCCAGGCGTGAGCGGTGTAACAGCTCAGCCTGTAAGACATTCAGCGGGTCAGTATAAATATTTCTTAACTGAATGGACTCGGCAATCCACGGCAGGTCGGCCATCAAATGTGAGTCGTTGGCAATCGCCAACACGACATCGATATCGGCTTCCAGGCGCTGACGCAGCTCTTCACCCAGCGGCCACAGCTCTTTTTTGACCAGGCGCTGATCGTAGTATTCTGCCAGCCACAGGTCTGCTTTGGCGAAAACCATTTCCAGCATGCCAAGACGTGTGGAGAAGAATGGCCAGTCGCGGCACATTGCTTCAAGTTCGCTTTGCTTACCGTCTTCAACCACTTTTTGCAGTGCGGTGCCTGCACCCAGCCACGCCGGGAGCATCAGGCGGTTCTGCGTCCAGGCAAAAATCCACGGAATGGCGCGCAGAGACTCTACCCCGCCGGTTGGGCGGCGTTTTGCCGGACGTGAACCGAGCGGTAATTTACCCAGTTCCTGCTCTGGCGTTGCGGAGCGGAAGTAAGGGACGAAGTCTTTGTTTTCACGCACATATCCACGATAGAGCTCACAGGAAATATCGGAAAGCTCATCCATGATATGACGCCAGTTATCTTTCGGCTCTGGCGGCGGTAACAGGTTGGCCTCCAGAATTGCTGCGGTATACAGCGACAGGCTGCTGATGGTCACTTCCGGCAGGCCGTACTTAAAGCGGATCATCTCCCCTTGTTCTGTCACGCGCAGACCGCCTTTCAGGCTGCCTGGTGGTTGAGAGAGCAGCGCCGCATGCGCAGGCGCGCCACCGCGACCAATGGAGCCACCGCGACCGTGGAACAGCGTCAGTTCGATACCGGCTTTTTCGCAGGTTTTGATCAACGCGTCCTGTGCCTGATATTGCGCCCAGGAGGCCGCCATCACGCCTGCATCTTTTGCGGAGTCAGAGTAGCCAATCATGACCATCTGTTTGCCCTGAATAAAGCCACGGTACCAGTCAATGTTCAGGAGCTGGGACATGACGTCATCGGCGTTATTGAGGTCGTCCAGCGTTTCAAACAACGGGGCAACCGGCATAGCAAAACCGATACCGGCTTCTTTCAGTAGCAGATGTACGGCCAGTACATCCGATGGCGTTTTCGCCATTGAGATAACATAGGCGGCAATAGAGCCATACGGGGCTTCGGCAATGACCCGGCAGGTGTCGAGCACTTCGCGGGTGTCGTTGCTCGGCTCCCAGTTACGTGGGAGCAGCGGACGCTTGGAGTTCAGCTCGCGGATCAGGAAAGCCTGTTTATCCGCTTCCGACCAGTTTTCGTAGTCGCCAATGCCCAGATAACGGGTCAGTTCGCCAAGGGCTTCAGTGTGACGGGTGCTTTCCTGACGAATATCAATACGTACCAGCGGTACGCCGAAACATTTCACGCGGCGTAGGGTGTCGAGCAATTCGCCATTGGCGATAATGCCCATGCCACAGGTCTGCAGAGACTGATAGCACGCATATAGCGGGTCCCAGAGCTGTTCGTTTTGGGTGAGAAGTCCCGCAGGTTTCGGTAATTTCTCGCCTTTCAGACGGGCTTCCAGCCAGGCCTGGGTTGCCATCAGACGTGAACGCAGGGTTTTCATCAGATAACGGTAAGGTTCTGCTGCGCCTTCTTCGCCCACAAGCGCCAACAGTTCCGGTGTAGCATCCACCATCGACAGCTCAGAAATCAGAAACTGAATGTCTTTCAGGAACAGATCGGTCGCTTTCCAGCGGCTGAGTAGCAGCACGTGACGGGTGATATCCGCCGTTACGTTCGGGTTGCCATCGCGGTCGCCGCCCATCCAGGAGGTAAAGCGAACCGGGACAAAATCAACGGGCAGCTTATAGCCCAGATGCTCTTCCAGTTGTTCGTTCAGCTCGCGCAGATAATTCGGTACGCCTTCCCACAGGCTATTTTCAACCACCGCGAAGCCCCATTTGGCTTCATCAACCGGGCTTGGGCGCAGCTTGCGGATTTCATCCGTATGCCAGGACTGGGCAATCAACTGGCGCAGACGGCGCATCAGCTGATGGCGCTCGTAATCGACGAGGTCTTTGTTATCAAGTTGCTTGAGACAGGCGTTCACTTCACCCATTTTATGGATCAGCGTACGGCGGGTGATCTCGGTCGGGTGGGCGGTGAGAACCAGCTCCAGGGAGAGAGATTCGACGGCTTTTTTGATGGTGGCTTCATCGAGGTTGGGCTGCTCTTTCAGTTTACGCAGAGTGCGAGCAATCACTTCCGGGTTGCTGGCTGCTTCGCCTTTTGGCGAAATGCTGTGGTACTGCTCGGCGGTGTTGGCCAGGTTCAGAAACTGGCTAAACGCGCGGGCAACCGGCAGCAGCTCGTCGTTAGACAGGTTTTGCAGCGTAGTGAGCAGCTCCTGGCGATTGACTTCATTGCCGGCGCGGGATGATTTGGACAACTTACGGATTGTTTCTACGCGGTCAAGAATGTTCTCTCCCAGCGCATCCTTGATGGTCTCCCCCAGCACTTTGCCGAGCATACTGACATTACTACGCAACGCGGAATATTGTTCGTTCATATTAACCCAGACACCCCATCTTTAATTTATGCGTCCTGTATCTTTCGCGCGACATCGGCGTTGGCTGCGCTTGCCCACCCGGTCACTTACTTATGTAAGCTCCTGGTATGAGCTCGCTTGCCGCCTTGCTGTGACACGAAATCTCTCGGACTTTGTATGTTAGCCGTCTTTTATAAAGCCACGTAAAAGTCGTGACGTCAATTGCTGCGAAATCGGTTCAGCAAACGAAAAAATGACGGGAATTTACGTTATTTAATTCACATCGAATCAAATAAGCTTTGCTTATGGAAATGTTAATAAATTACCTCGCTTACCACTAAAGGGTTAGCGAGGCGATAAGCGGTTAATGCCAGCAGAAATGATGCACAACCTGGGTGATCAATTCGCGGGTTGGCTTAATAAAACGAGTTTCCAGATACTCATCCGGCTGATGCGCCTGATTAATGGAGCCAGGCCCTAACACCAGCGTCGGGCAAAGCGTCTGGATAAACGGCGCTTCGGTGCAGTAGTTCACCACCTCAGTCTGTGCGCCCAGCAGTTTCTCAACCACTTGTACCAGTTGATGATCCGGTGGGCACTCATAGCCTGGAATTGGCGGATGCAGCTCCGACACCGTCAGGCGACCCGGCCAGCGCTCGCTGACCGGGGCCAGCGCGTCGTTAAGTAAGCCATTGAGATCGTTAAGCGTCATGCCGGGCAGTGGGCGAATATCCATATGCAGCTCGCAGCAGGCGCAGATTCGGTTAGCAGCGTCGCCGCCGTGGATGTGACCCAAATTTAACGTCGGATACGGGACGGTAAAAGCATCATGGTGATAGCGCTCTTTCAGGTCATCGCGCAGATTCATGATATGGCCGATGGCATCATGCATCAGTTCAATGGCATTCACGCCACGAGCCGGATCGCTCGAGTGACCCGATTGCCCCAAAATGCGAATCGCATTAGAGATATGACCTTTGTGAGCGCGGACAGGTTGCAAAGAAGTGGGTTCGCCAATGATCGCGCAGTCCGGGCGTAAAGCGGTGGTTTCAGAGAAATAACGCGCTCCCGCCATGCTGGTCTCTTCATCGGCAGTGGCCAGAATGTACAGGGGCTTTTTCAGTTGAGTGACGTCGACGTCACGCAGCGCGTCGAGGATAAAGGCGAAGAAGCCTTTCATATCCGCCGTACCCAAACCGTAGAGCTTATTGTCATGCTCGGTCAGGGTGAACGGATCGCGCGTCCAGCGTCCGTCGTCAAAGGGGACGGTATCGGTATGGCCCGCCAACAACAAACCACCGGCTCCCTGTCCAATGCTTGCCAGCATATTGAATTTATTGCGTGTGTCGGGAACCGGCTGAACCTCCACATTAAAGCCTAAATCTTTGAACCAGCCCGCCAGCAGAGTGATTAAACCTGCATTACTTTGGTCGAGCGCTTCTTCGGTGGCGCTAATCGACGGCATGGCAATCAGAGCGCGGTATATCTCGATAAATGGCGGTAAATTGTTTTTCATTGTTGACACACCTCGGGTCATGATAGTATCAATATTCATGCAGTATTTGTGAATAAAAATACATTAACGTTGAGCGTAATAAAACCCACCAAGTGTAAGGTGAGGTGATAAAGGCTTATATCTGGCAACAGAATCTAAGAAGGTGAGCAGCCCCGATGTTGAATACGCTGATTGTGGGCGCCAGTGGCTATGCCGGCGCAGAGCTTGTGACCTATGTAAATCGCCATCCTGATATGACCATAACCGCTTTGACCGTCTCAGCGCAAAGCAATGATGCAGGAAAATTAATCTCCGATTTGCATCCGCAGTTGAAAGGCATTGTCGATTTACCGTTACAGCCAATGTCAGATATCAGCGAGTTTAGCGCAGGGGTGGACGTTGTGTTCCTCGCAACGGCACATGAGGTGAGCCATGACCTGGCCCCGCAGTTTTTGCAGGCCGGATGCGTGGTGTTTGACCTCTCGGGCGCGTTTCGCGTAAACGACGGCGCGTTCTATGAAAAATATTACGGCTTTACCCATCAGCATCCCGACCTGCTGGAGCAGGCGGTTTATGGACTGGCGGAGTGGAGCGCAGACCAACTGAAAGACGCGAATCTGATTGCCGTGCCGGGTTGCTACCCGACGGCGGCGCAGCTGTCGCTGAAACCACTGATTGATGCCGGGCTGCTGGATCTCAGCCAGTGGCCGGTAATTAACGCCACCAGCGGCGTGAGCGGCGCGGGACGTAAGGCGGCTATTTCCAACAGCTTTTGTGAGGTGAGCCTGCAGCCGTATGGCGTGTTTACCCATCGCCATCAGCCGGAAATCGCTACTCACCTTGGTGCGGAGGTGATCTTCACCCCGCATCTGGGCAACTTCCCGCGCGGAATTCTGGAAACCATCACCTGCCGTTTGCAAGCGGGCGTAACCCATGCGCAGGTGGCTCAAACGTTGCAACAGGCGTATGGCGATAAGCCACTGGTGCGTCTGTATGACAAAGGCGTTCCGGCGCTGAAGAACGTGGTTGGCTTACCGTTCTGTGATATCGGGTTTGCCGTACAGGGTGAGCACCTGATCGTGGTGGCAACTGAAGACAACTTATTGAAAGGCGCGGCGGCACAGGCGATGCAGTGCGCAAATATTCGTTTTGGCTTTGCTGAAACGCAGTCTCTTATTTAAGGGTGCAACGATGAATCCATTAATTATCAAGCTGGGCGGCGTTTTACTGGATAGCGAAGAGGCGTTGGAGCGTCTGTTTACCGCACTGGTGAATTATCGTGAGTCGCACCAGCGACCGCTGGTCATTGTGCACGGTGGCGGCTGCGTGGTTGACGATCTTATGAAGCAGCTGAACCTGCCGGTGAAAAAGAAAAATGGTCTGCGCGTCACGCCAGCCGATCAAATTGACATTATTACCGGCGCCCTGGCGGGAACAGCGAATAAAACCTTACTGGCCTGGGCGAAAAAGCACCACATCGCATCCGTGGGTCTGTATCTTGGTGATGGCGATAGCGTAAAAGTGACGCCGCTCGATAAAGCGCTGGGTCATGTTGGACTGGCGCAGCCGGGTTCGCCTAAGCTGATTAACACACTGCTGGAAGGCGGTTTTCTGCCGGTAGTTAGCTCCATTGGCGTTACTGAAGACGGACTGCTGATGAACGTTAATGCCGATCAGGCGGCAACGGCGCTGGCGGCAACGCTGGGTGCGGATCTGATCCTGCTCTCTGACGTAAGCGGTATTCTGGATGGTAAAGGCCAGCGTATTGCCGAAATGACCGCCGCGAAAGCGGAACAACTGATTGAACAAGGTATTATTACTGACGGCATGATCGTGAAGGTCAATGCGGCGCTGGATGCCGCACGCACGCTGGGCCGCCCTGTGGATATTGCCTCCTGGCGTCATGCCGAGCAACTTCCGGCGCTGTTTAACGGCATGCCAATTGGCACGCGGATTTTAGCGTAAACTATTTTGTACCCGATGGCGGTTACGCCTTATCGGGCCTACGTGAACCGAACCTGTACGCCGGATAAGCTAAGCGCCATCCGGCGTTGAAATTCAAGATATTAAGGAAGCAAGTTATGGCACTTTGGGGTGGGCGTTTTACACAGGCAGCAGATCAGCGGTTCAAACAGTTCAACGACTCGTTGCGTTTTGACTACCGCCTGGCAGAACAGGATATTGTCGGCTCTGTGGCCTGGTCTAAAGCGCTGGTAACGGTCGGCGTACTGACTGCCGATGAACAGCTGCAATTGGAAGAGGCGCTGAACACTCTGCTGGAAGAGGTTCGCGTTAATCCGCAGCAGATCCTGCAAAGCGATGCCGAAGATATTCATAGCTGGGTGGAAGGTAAGCTGATTGATAAAGTCGGCCAGCTTGGTAAAAAACTGCATACCGGACGTAGCCGTAATGACCAGGTCGCGACCGATCTTAAACTGTGGTGTAAAGACACGGTTATTGAATTACTGTCGGCCAACCGTCAGCTGCAAAGTGCGCTGGTGGTGACGGCAGAGAATAACCAGGACGCCGTTATGCCGGGTTACACCCACCTGCAACGTGCGCAGCCGGTGACGTTTGCTCATTGGTGTCTGGCCTATGTCGAAATGTTGGCGCGTGACGAGAGCCGCCTGCAGGACTCGCTCAAGCGCCTGGACGTCAGTCCACTGGGCTGCGGCGCGCTGGCGGGTACGGCGTATGAAATCGATCGCGAGCAGCTGGCCGGTTGGCTGGGCTTTGCCTCGGCGACGCGTAACAGTCTGGACAGTGTTTCTGACCGTGACCACGTGTTGGAGTTACTCTCCGACGCTTCTATCGGCATGGTGCACCTGTCGCGTTTTGCTGAAGACCTGATTTTCTTTAATACCGGCGAAGCGGGATTTGTCGAGCTGTCCGATCGTGTAACTTCGGGTTCATCTCTGATGCCGCAGAAGAAAAACCCGGATGCGCTGGAGCTGATCCGTGGGAAATGTGGTCGCGTGCAGGGTGCGCTGACCGGCATGATGATGACCTTAAAAGGTCTCCCGTTGGCATACAATAAAGATATGCAGGAAGACAAAGAAGGGCTGTTCGATGCGCTCGACACCTGGCTGGACTGTCTGCATATGGCTGCGCTGGTGCTGGATGGCATTCAGGTGAAACGTCCGCGTTGTCAGGAAGCGGCGCAGCAGGGTTATGCTAACGCCACCGAGTTGGCGGATTATCTGGTAGCAAAAGGCGTCCCGTTCCGCGAAGCACACCATATTGTGGGTGAGACGGTGGTCGAGGCGATTCGTCAGGGCAAACCGCTGGAAGCGCTGTCGCTTGCCGACTTACAAAAGTTCAGTCAAGTGATTGGCGATGACGTTTATCCGATCCTCTCGTTGCAATCGTGCCTGGATAAACGTGCGGCGAAAGGCGGCGTGTCGCCACAGCAGGTGGCGCAGGCGATCGACTACGCGAAGGCGCGGCTGGTGTAAAAAAAAGAACCCCGTCGCTGTGAGCTGACGGGGTTCTGACTTTATGCGAAAAGGATTATTTCAGCATATCTTTCGTAACAACCAGTTTGGCTACGGTTGCCGGATTCGGTGTAACACGTTCAACGACAATGGTTTCACCTTCGGAGATGTCTTTTTCAGCAGACGTTACCGTGGTGATATCTCCCGCTGCTTTGACAGAGCTGTAATAGCATTTACCGTTGTCACAACTGAAGATGTAGTTACCGTTTTTCGCGTCGCCCATCACTTTCACGACCCATGCAGAACCATTTGTCGGTTTCCAGCCCAGCGCTTTGGTGTCAAAATCAACAACCACATTCGGCACGCCGTTGATTTTTTTAACCGTCAACGATTTCACTTCACCGGCATCCTTGACCGGATTGTTACCTTCCAGCATATCCTTCGTCACGGTGACCTGCGCCAGAACTTCAGGATTCGGGTTGGTGCGTTTAACGGTGATCACTTTTCCTGGCGCCAGCACGTGGGATAAATTACCTGATCGCACCGCGCTTTGCGTACCGTAGTTGTAGCGATAGCTGGAGTAGACACTGCTGCCAGAGGTGGAGAAGACATATTTACCATCCACATCCACCGAGTACTTGTTACTGCCGCTCAGCTTACTGGTATCGAGATTCACATTGACGCGCTGCTGCCCATCAAAAACATCGACATAAACCGCTTTCACATCACCGGCAAGATCGGTAGACGCTTCATCTGCGGAATTATCGTGAGTAAACGGCGCAAATATCTGGCTGTAAGCGTACATCGGCGCCTGCTGTGCGGTCATGCCGCTGTGCTCCGGGCTGACCTGCTTCGCCACGCCCGGCTGATCGCGTGCCATTGACCAGGCGCCAATCATGCCGAGGTCGCGTTTTTTCGCATCTTCCATTACCAGTTTCGCATCGGACAGATAGAACACTTCGCCCTGCACATCGTTGTAACCGATCATCGGGGTGGTGCCCATCATGGCGTTGATCTCTTTGTCAGATTTCTCTGGCCAGATTTTCTTCAGCTGGGTGAACATGTTGTCGATGGCGGACGTGGCGCATTTACCGTGAATGTTCTGCCCTTCGGTGCCGTCTGACTGACAGACGGCGTTACCGTAGTCCATGGTCATCACGTTAATACCTGCCAGCTCAACGCCGACATGGCGCGCATTTTCCAGCACATACAGACCTTCAGCCGTCAGACCGGTCGGCAGAATCGGCAGGGTGTACCAGATACCCACTTTGCGACCTTCCTGCTTCCACTGCTCCTGAACTGCTTTCACCGCCTGGTTGCGACGATCGATGGAATCATGATCGGCCACCCATGTGCCTTCGATGTCAAAATCCAGCACGTTCAGGTTCAGGTTATCCACGATGTCGTAATAGTGTTTTTGCAGATCGCTCACATTCTTACAGGCCGCTGCCAGCGGAGAGTTATTCGCTCCGCCAATGGAAACCATCACATCGCCACCGGCTTCACGCAGCGCTTTTATTTTGCTGTATTGCGCGTAATCCTGCAGGTTATAGGCAGTCCCCCAGGTTGGGATGCACTGATCGCCACTTTTCGCGACGACAAACGCCATGGTGAAGTGGGTAATGTTCTGCTCTTTCGCCAGTTTCGCCAGATCCGGGATGCTGTTCAGGCTAAAGTCGACGTATGGCGCATAAACGTGGGCAGGCCACGGATTTTTCGGTGTGCCTACGCGATCTTTGGTGCCTTTCCAGTCGGTATAAATCGCCCACGGGTTGGTATCATTCGGCATAACGCCTTTGACTTTCGTCTGAGCGATATAAGGCATTCCCTTGTACACCACCAGTTTGCCGGGTTCGTAAATCGCGACGGAGTTGAGCTGTGGCGCGTTATTTAATTGTTCCTGGGTGTATTCGACCGTTGGGCCTAATGGTTTCCACGGACGGCCATTGGTGCTGGTCGGGTTCTGGTTGCCTGCAATAGAAGGATTGTCGCCAACGGTATAGAACAGTGCTTCATAAGACTGGCCGTCAACTTTTACCTTATCTCCTTTGTTGTAAACCTGGCTGGCACTCCAGGTGGATACGGGCGTGTAGAGTACCCACGGATTGCTGGCACCCGGGGCAAAAGAATAAGCCGGAACGGCGGCTTGCGCTTCATATGTCACATTCTGATAAGCGACAATATCGCCTTTGGCGTAACTTTTTTCGGCGCTGAAGGCATCTTGGGCTACCGGCGTGGCGCTGCCTGCGTCACAGGTGGTTGGGTTACCGTATTGGTCTATTTCCGCTTTTGTAGCATTACGCACGTAACCCCACGGATTATCCCAGTTGTCTGCGGATGCGCCCTGCGGACAATTATCGGCATTTACATACCAGCGGTTACTATAAACTTTACTGTCAAAAATAACTTCAATGGTGTTTTCACTTGCCTGACCGCTCCAGGCTTCCAGGGCGAATGCGTTTGCAGTGCACGACATCAGGCCTGCCGCGAGAAAATATCGCGAAATAGTATTGAGTTTCATAAAAGATTCCATTCGATAAATATTAAAAAAATATGGCTGAATATACTCTAAATAATTAGAGCAACGAGGAAATGAATGTCCTTGCGATTTGCCATATATTGAATAGCTTGCGAATATTATTGATTCACCTGGTGTGTCGTCAAATATATAAATGATACAAAATGTTTTTGATTATTTTAATTTACTATGATTTTCATTTAAATAATCGAATTGAAATATGTAATTTATATTTTGTATATATTTTTTTGAATGTATTCGCGCCGGGCGCAAAAAAAATGCGGACTCAAGGTCCGCAAAAGTTCACGTTGGCTTTAGTTATTTCGAGTATGAGAGAAACTCTCAAAACGGACCGTAGCTTCAAGGGTTAAAGGGGTACCGTTCCGTTTCTGTGGTGCATTATTAAACAGAAAGCTTGATAGGGATAATCGTTCGTTGCTATTCTACCTATCGCTACGAACTATCGTGGCGATGGAGGATGAATAATGAATATTCGTGATCTTGAATACCTGGTGGCGCTAGCCGAACATCGTCACTTCCGACGAGCGGCAGACTCCTGTCACGTTAGCCAGCCAACGCTGAGCGGACAGATCCGCAAGCTGGAAGATGAGCTTGGCGTCATGCTGCTGGAGCGTACGAGTCGCAAAGTGCTGTTCACTCAGGCAGGTTTACTGCTGGTGGATCAGGCGCGCACCGTGCTGCGCGAGGTCAAAGTGCTCAAGGAGATGGCAAGCCAACAAGGCGAGACAATGTCTGGACCGCTGCATATTGGTTTGATCCCAACGGTGGGGCCATACCTGCTGCCGCATATTATTCCTATGTTGCATCAGACCTTCCCAAAACTGGAAATGTATCTTCATGAGGCGCAGACGCATCAGCTGTTGGCGCAACTGGATAGCGGTAAGCTCGACTGCGTGATTCTGGCGCTGGTGAAAGAGAGTGAGGCGTTCATCGAAGTACCGTTATTTGATGAGCCTATGCTGCTGGCGATCTATGAAGATCACCCATGGGCAAACCGCGACTGTGTGCCGATGTCCGATCTGGCGGGTGAGAAACTGCTGATGCTAGAGGATGGCCACTGCCTGCGCGATCAGGCGATGGGCTTCTGCTTTGAAGCGGGTGCTGATGAGGATACCCATTTCCGGGCGACCAGTCTGGAAACGCTGCGTAACATGGTGGCGGCAGGCAGCGGTATTACCTTACTGCCTGCGCTGGCCGTGCCGCCAGAGCGTAAGCGTGATGGCGTAGTCTATCTGCCCTGCATCAAGCCAGAACCGCGCCGTACGATTGGCCTGGTGTATCGTCCAGGTTCGCCGCTGCGCAGCCGTTATGAACAGCTGGCAGAGGCCATCCGTGGGTCAATGGATGGCCATTTCGACAGTGCGTTAAAACAGGCGGTTTAAGCCATTTAGCGCTGCTACCCGATAGGCTTCCGCCATGGTTGGGTAGTTAAAGGTGGTGTTAACGAAGTATTCGATGGTGTTACCACCACCTTTTTGCTCCATTATCGCCTGACCGATGTGAATAATTTCGGCCGCGCGTTCCCCAAAGCAGTGGATCCCCAGAATTTCTTTCGTTTCGCGATGGAACAGGATCTTCAGCGTTCCGACACTCATACCCACGATTTGCGCACGTGCCAGATGTTTAAACTGGGCGCGGCCAACCTCGTATGGAACTTTCATGGCCGTGAGCTGCTGCTCGGTTTTCCCGACGGAGCTGATTTCCGGAATGGTATAAATCCCGGTCGGGATATCTTCGATCAGATGCGCGGTAGCTTCGCCTTTTACCAATGCCTGGGCGGCAATGCGTCCCTGATCGTAGGCCGCCGATGCCAGACTCGGATAGCCGATCACGTCTCCTACGGCATACACGTGCGGCAGCGCCGTCTGGTACATGCTGTTGACCTTCAACTGTCCGCGGCTGTCGGTTTTCAACCCAATATTTTCCAGCGCCAGCGAATCGGTATTACCGGTACGGCCATTGGCGTACAACAGGCAGTCGGCTTTCAGTTTCTTACCGGATTTCAGATGCATGATGACGCCGTCATCGCAACCTTCAATCTTCTCGTACTCTTCGTTGTGGCGAATGACCACTCCGCTGTTCCAGAAGTGGTAAGAGAGCGAGTCGGACATCTCTTGATCGAGGAACGCAAGCAGACGATCGCGGGTGTTGATTAAATCAACTTTGACGTCCATTCCACGGAAGATCGACGCATATTCGCAGCCAATTACTCCCGCGCCATAAATCAAAACATGGCGGGGTTCATGGTGCAGGCTCAGGATAGAGTCGCTGTCATAAACCCGGGGATGGGAAAAGTCGACATCCACCGGATGATAGGGGCGTGAACCACAGGCGATGATGAACTTATCCGCGGTCAGCGTTTCCACCGTGCCGTCGTGGCATTCAAGGGCGAGTGTGTGTTCATCAACAAAACGGGCATTTCCCTGCAAAATTTCACAGTGGTTGCGCTCGTAAAATCCTTGCCGCATACGCGTTTGCTGATTAATAACGTTATCAGCGTGGTTGAGAATATCGGCGAAAGAAGAGCGAAGGAGTCGGGAGTGGTCGCTGTAAAGTGGGTTCTGATTGAATTCAATAATACGGCTGACGGCGTGGCGGAGGGCTTTCGACGGGATGGTCCCCCAGTGGGTACAGCCTCCGCCGACGTTATGATAGCGCTCAATCACCGCGACGCGCGCTCCTTGCTTAACCAGACCCATTGCAGCGCCTTCGCCGCCGGGACCGGAACCTATTACTATTGCATCGTAATCGTAGGAATGTGACATGGTCAGGCTTACCTGTTCTTATACATAAAAGCAACAGAATAGTAACATCGTTGTCGGGATAACCCAATTATCGTTGTGCTTTTTTGCGAACTCGAAGCACAAACTGCGCGTAAACAATCATTCACAAAGCCATGCCAACCGCCTAATCTCTGGTATAGTGCCAGCAAGGTATGTGGAAGGATTCAGACATCGTGATGGGCGTTAGAGCGCAACAAAAAGAAAAAACCCGGCGTTCGCTGGTAGAAGCCGCATTTAGTCAACTCAGCGCTGAGCGTAGTTTTGCCAGCCTCAGTTTACGCGAAGTCGCTCGTGAAGCGGGCATTGCGCCAACCTCGTTTTATCGCCATTTCCGCGATGTGGATGAACTCGGCCTGACGATGGTGGATGAGAGTGGTTTGATGCTGCGTCAGTTGATGCGTCAGGCGCGTCAGCGTATCGCGAAGGGCGGGAGTGTGATCCGCACCTCGGTCTCAACATTTATGGAGTTCATCGGCAACAATCCCAACGCCTTCCGTTTATTATTGCGCGAGCGTTCGGGAACCTCCGCGGCGTTTCGCGCAGCGGTCGCTCGTGAAATTCAGCACTTCATTGCGGAACTTGCGGACTATCTCGAACTCGAAAACCATATGCCTCGTGCGTTTACTGAAGCGCAGGCCGAAGCCATGGTCACCATTGTGTTCAGCGCCGGGGCAGAAGCACTGGATGTTGGCGCCGAGCAGCGTCGACAGCTGGAAGAACGGCTGGTATTGCAACTGCGCATGATCGCGAAGGGCGCATTTTATTGGTACCGCCGTGAACAAGAGAAGATGACGCATCACTCCGAGTAACGAGAAGGACGAGCAATGAAACAGTCAGGTCAAGATAAAGGTACGCTGCTGCTGGCGCTGGTTGCTGGCTTATCGATCAATGGCACATTTGCGGCGCTGTTTAGCTCCATTGTGCCATTCTCAGTATTCCCAATTATTTCGCTGGTGCTGACGGTTTATTGTCTGCATCAACGCTATCAAAACCGCACCATGCCTGTGGGGTTACCGGGCCTGGCCGCCGCCTGTTTTATTCTCGGCGTTCTGTTGTACAGCACTGTGGTACGCGCTGAATATCCGGATATTGGCTCAAACTTCTTCCCGGCGGTTCTGTCGGTGATTCTGGTGTTCTGGATCGGCTTTAAAGTGCGTAACCGTAGACAGGAAATCGTGGAGTAATATTTTTAGGCCGGGCAAGCGAAGCGCCCCCGGCCAGGACATCATTTACTTGGCGGTCAGTAATACTCCGCACTCCATATGGTGCGTATACGGGAACTGATCGAACAGAGCCAGGCGTGAAACATTGTGCGTCTGGCTTAACGTTTCCAGATTCTTACATAATGTCTCCGGGTTACAGGAGATGTACAGAATTCGCGGGTACGCCTGCACCATTTTCTCTGTTTCGCTGTCCAGACCGCTGCGCGGTGGGTCAACGAAAATGGTTTCACACTGGTAACTCTTCAGATCGATTCCCTGCAAACGGTTGAACTCACGAACCCCGTTCATCGCCTGAGTAAACTCTTCGGCCGCCATGCGGATAATTTGTACGTTATCAATATGGTTAGCCGCAATGTTGTATTGCGCAGCAGCCACGGACGGTTTAGCGATTTCAGTGGCCAGCACGCGGTTGAAGTTTTGTGCGAGGGCTAACGAGAAATTGCCATTGCCGCAGTATAGCTCAAGCAGGTCGCCTTTTGATCCCCTGGTGACATCAATCGCCCATTCCAGCATCTGAATATTCATGGCGGCATTCGGCTGGGTGAAGCTGTTCTCAACCTGGCGGTAGATAATCTCTTTACCCGCAACCGGCAAGCGTTCGTCAATGTAATCCTGGTCCAGCTCGATTTTGGTTTTGGTTGCCCGGCCAATCAGATGCACGTTCAGGTTTTGCGCCCGTAACGCATCCCGCAGCGCTTCAGCTTCCTGACGCCATTCATCATCCAGTTTTTTATGGTACAGCATCGATATCACCGCCTGATCGCTCAGGGTAGTGAGGTAATCAATCTGGAACAGTTTGTGGCGCAGGACGTGGTTGTTGCGAACGCCGTCGATCATTGCCGTCATCAGCGTGTTGATAAGCTCGCTGGCCGCCGGGAAACTGTCGACGCGGATACGGCTTTTGGTCTGGCTGTCGAACATGATGTGGTACAGATCATCCCCGTCATGCCACAGACGAAATTCCGCGCGCATACGGTAGTGGCTGACCGGCGAGCGAAACACTTCCGGAGCCTGTGCATAAAATGGCGTCATTAAGCTCTGCAGACGCACTACTTTTTCAGCTAACTGGGCGTCGTACTGTTCTGTCGGAAGGTGTTCGGGGGTCATGATGCGTCCTGAAAAATAAAAGTACGCGGGGATTGTAGGGATTGCTCAACAGATGTCCAGTCATTGATGATTTCCGATATTGTGATGCGCGGTCTGGACACCAGGTTGTAACAAACTGTAGCATCCGTTTTCCGGTCCTGTGAGTTAAAAGGGAATCCAGTGTGAATCTGGAGCTGACGCGCAGCGGTATGGAAGGTAGGAGATGAGCGCACCTGGTGCAGACACTGCGGCTTGCCGTGGGAAGTCATCATCTCTTTAAGTTGCCTCCAAGCCCGAAGACCTGCCGGCTAACGTCGCATCTGGTTTTCATCATCGCGTACTATCGGTGGGACCTGCGGCATCCTTCTTATATTGTGGATGCTTTACAATGATTAAAAAATCGTTGCTGTGCACGGCACTGTCCGTCACAGCATTTTCGGGTTGGGCGCAGGATTTAGGCCAGGATACCCTTGTCGTTACCGCTAACCGTTTTCAACAACCGGTAAATACCGTGCTTGCGCCAACGGATATTGTTACCCGCGAAGATATTCAGCGCTGGCAGTCAAAAGATCTTAATGACGTGATGCGCCGTCTTCCTGGGGTAGATATCTCACAGAGCGGCGGAATGGGAAAAAGTTCCTCTCTGTATGTTCGCGGCACCGAAGCGCGGCATGTCCTGGTACTGATTGATGGTGTGCCGATGGCGCGGGCGGGCATTAGTAACGCGATTGATATTGGCCAGCTCCCGGTATCGTTGGTGCAGCGCATTGAATACATTCGCGGACCGCGTTCAGCGGTGTACGGCTCCGGCGCGATTGGCGGCGTCGTCAATATCATTACGATGAGCAATGACGATAAATCGCAGATCAATGCCGGTATGGGAACGGATGGTTACCAGACCTATGATGGCATCATAAATAAACGGTTTGGCGATACGATCGTAACGGCTGCCGGGGCATATGAGACGACCAGGGGCTTTAACATTCAGCCTGACTCTCCCTATCGCGGTGACAGTGACCGGGACGGCTACCGCAACAAGCTGTTCTGGGGAGGCGTACAGCATAAGTTTAACGATAACGTCTCTGGGTTCTTTCGCGGCTATGGCTATACGGCGAATAGCGATTACGATCAGGGTTCATATGGCTATGTTGGCGGCAATGATGAAGCTCAGAATTACACTCAATCCTGGGATTCTGGCCTGCAATACAGTTCTGGCATCTATTCTTCTCAGCTGATCGCCAATTATCAGCACCTGAAAGATTACAACTACAGCAACGAGCTCGGTCGGTATGCGGGGGATGCCTCGCTGGATAACATGGAGCAACGTTATATTCAGTGGGGTAATAGTGTTGAAGTTGGGCACGGGGCGGTTAACGGCGGGGTTGACTGGAAACAGGAAAAGCTGACTTCTAGCAGTACAACGAAGGCCGATACTTACAAACGTGATACCACCGGACTCTACCTGACCGGGCAGCAGCAAATCGATAGCGTCACGCTAGAAGCTTCTGGCCGTGAAGATCATGATGAGCAGTTCGGCTGGCATGGGACATGGCAGACCGCTGCGGGCTGGGAGTTTGTTGATGGCTATCGGGCGACTCTCTCCTATGGCACGGGTTTCCTGGCGCCATCCCTTGGACAGCAATATGGCGCGACGCGTTTTGCATCGTCTTATGGGCCTGGCATTGCCGCCAACCCAAATCTGAAGCCGGAAGAATCCAGGCAGTGGGAGGCCGGTATTGATGGACTGACCGGGCCGCTGGATTGGCGTCTTTCTGCATATCATTATAAAGTTCAAAACCTGATCGATTATAAAGATAACCAGTACGTCAATCTGAAGTCAGCCACCATTAAAGGTCTTGAGTGGACTGGAAATATCACCACTGGTCCGGTAGATCACCACCTGACGCTGCAATATGTCGATCCGCGTGATGATGAAACTAATAAGGTTCTCTATCGCCGTGCTAAGCAGCAGGTAAAGTATGAGCTGACCGGGCAAATCTTTGAACTCGGCTGGAATGTAATGTATCAGTACCTCGGCGAGCGTTACGATAACGACTACGACAATAAGAGAGATGTAAAAATGGGTGGGGTTAGCCTGTGGGATCTTGGCGTGTCATATCCAATCACCTCACAGCTGACAGTTCGTGGTAAAATCGCCAACCTGTTCGATAAAGATTACGAGACAGTTTATGGCTACGCAACTGCAGGACGGGAATACACCTTGTCTGGCAGCTACACTTTCTGATCCGCGTCCCACCGTGCTGGTGTTTGATTCCGGCGTCGGTGGGTTGTCGGTCTATGATGAGATCCGGCGTCTTCTGCCGGATCTCCACTATATATACGCTTTCGACAACGTCGCCTTTCCTTATGGAGAGAAGAGCGAGGAGTTTATCGTCGAACGTGTTGTTGAGATTGTGACTGCGGTCCAGCAGTGCTATCCCCTCTCTCTTGCGGTCATCGCGTGTAATACAGCAAGCACGGTATCGCTCCCTGCATTACGTGAGAAATTTGCCTTTCCGGTTGTGGGCGTGGTGCCTGCTATTAAACCGGCGGCGCGACTCACGGCGAATGGTGTGGTGGGACTGCTTGCTACGCGTGCAACGGTGAAGCGTTCATATACCCATGAGTTGATTGCACGGTTTGCTAACGAATGTCAGATAGCGATGCTGGGTTCCGCTGAGCTGGTGGAACTGGCGGAAGCGAAGCTGCACGGTGAAACCATTTCTCTGGAAGAACTGCGTCGTGTCCTGCGCCCTTGGCTGCGGATGTCGGAACCACCTGACACGGTGGTGCTCGGATGCACCCATTTCCCTCTATTACGGGAAGAACTTTTACAGGTCCTGCCCGAGGGGACGCGGCTGGTGGATTCTGGTGCCGCGATTGCGCGTCGTACGGCCTGGTTATTAGAACATGAAGCGCCAGACGCGAAATCAACTGATGAGAATGTCGCATTCTGCATGGCAATGACGGCAGAAGCCGAACAATTATTGCCCGTGCTGCAGCGTTATGGCTTTAAGACGCTCGAAAAACTGGCTGTTTAGGCTGTTTTGGTGGAAAAATAGACACTCGGAAGATTATTTTAAATTTCCCCTTGTCAGCCTGAAATAACTCCCTATAATGCGCCTCCACTGACACGGAACAACGGATTACAAACCGCCGGGTCAGCGGAGAAAAGCGAAAATAAATGCTTGACTCTGAATGAGGAAAACGTAATATACGGGACCTCGCGACAGAGCGCTAAAGCGCGTCGCAACTGCTCTTTAACAATTTATCAGACAATCTGTGTGGGCACTCGAAGATACGGATTCTTAACGTCGCAAGACGAAAAATGAATACCAAGTCTCTGAGTGAACACGTAATTCATTACGAAGTTTAATTCACGAGCATCAAACTTAAATTGAAGAGTTTGATCATGGCTCAGATTGAACGCTGGCGGCAGGCCTAACACATGCAAGTCGAACGGTAGCACAGAGGAGCTTGCTCCTTGGGTGACGAGTGGCGGACGGGTGAGTAATGTCTGGGAAACTGCCCGATGGAGGGGGATAACTACTGGAAACGGTAGCTAATACCGCATAACGTCGCAAGACCAAAGAGGGGGACCTTCGGGCCTCTTGCCATCGGATGTGCCCAGATGGGATTAGCTAGTAGGTGGGGTAACGGCTCACCTAGGCGACGATCCCTAGCTGGTCTGAGAGGATGACCAGCCACACTGGAACTGAGACACGGTCCAGACTCCTACGGGAGGCAGCAGTGGGGAATATTGCACAATGGGCGCAAGCCTGATGCAGCCATGCCGCGTGTATGAAGAAGGCCTTCGGGTTGTAAAGTACTTTCAGCGAGGAGGAAGGTGTTGTGGTTAATAACCGCAGCAATTGACGTTACTCGCAGAAGAAGCACCGGCTAACTCCGTGCCAGCAGCCGCGGTAATACGGAGGGTGCAAGCGTTAATCGGAATTACTGGGCGTAAAGCGCACGCAGGCGGTCTGTCAAGTCGGATGTGAAATCCCCGGGCTCAACCTGGGAACTGCATCCGAAACTGGCAGGCTAGAGTCTTGTAGAGGGGGGTAGAATTCCAGGTGTAGCGGTGAAATGCGTAGAGATCTGGAGGAATACCGGTGGCGAAGGCGGCCCCCTGGACAAAGACTGACGCTCAGGTGCGAAAGCGTGGGGAGCAAACAGGATTAGATACCCTGGTAGTCCACGCCGTAAACGATGTCGACTTGGAGGTTGTGCCCTTGAGGCGTGGCTTCCGGAGCTAACGCGTTAAGTCGACCGCCTGGGGAGTACGGCCGCAAGGTTAAAACTCAAATGAATTGACGGGGGCCCGCACAAGCGGTGGAGCATGTGGTTTAATTCGATGCAACGCGAAGAACCTTACCTACTCTTGACATCCAGAGAACTTGGCAGAGATGCCTTGGTGCCTTCGGGAACCGTGAGACAGGTGCTGCATGGCTGTCGTCAGCTCGTGTTGTGAAATGTTGGGTTAAGTCCCGCAACGAGCGCAACCCTTATCCTTTGTTGCCAGCGATTCGGTCGGGAACTCAAAGGAGACTGCCAGTGATAAACTGGAGGAAGGTGGGGATGACGTCAAGTCATCATGGCCCTTACGAGTAGGGCTACACACGTGCTACAATGGCATATACAAAGAGAAGCGACCTCGCGAGAGCAAGCGGACCTCATAAAGTATGTCGTAGTCCGGATTGGAGTCTGCAACTCGACTCCATGAAGTCGGAATCGCTAGTAATCGTGGATCAGAATGCCACGGTGAATACGTTCCCGGGCCTTGTACACACCGCCCGTCACACCATGGGAGTGGGTTGCAAAAGAAGTAGGTAGCTTAACCTTCGGGAGGGCGCTTACCACTTTGTGATTCATGACTGGGGTGAAGTCGTAACAAGGTAACCGTAGGGGAACCTGCGGTTGGATCACCTCCTTACCTTAAAGAAACGTTCTTTGTAGTGCTCACACAGATTGTCTGATGAAAATTAGCAGTAAGAAAATCTCTGCAGGCTTGTAGCTCAGGTGGTTAGAGCGCACCCCTGATAAGGGTGAGGTCGGTGGTTCAAGTCCACTCAGGCCTACCAAATTTCTGCTGATGCTGCGTTGCGGCGACGTTCACATACTTCAGTATGCTTCGCGTCACCACGCATTGCCTCAACAGAAATTAAGGTTAAACGAGATTTAACTACGATGGGGCTATAGCTCAGCTGGGAGAGCGCCTGCCTTGCACGCAGGAGGTCTGCGGTTCGATCCCGCATAGCTCCACCATCCTTTACTGCAAAAAAACAAGAAAACTTCAGAGTGTACCTGAAAAGGTTCACTGCGAAGTTTTGCTCTTTAAAAATCTGGATCAAGCTGAAAATTGAAACGACACACTGTTTCATTTCTCCGTAAACAAGAAATGAAAAGCGGTGTGTCCGAGTCTCTCAAATTTTCGCAACACTGAAATGTTTTACGAAACATCTTCGGGTTGTGAGGTTAAGCGACTAAGCGTACACGGTGGATGCCCTGGCAGTCAGAGGCGATGAAGGACGTGCTAATCTGCGATAAGCGTCGGTAAGGTGATATGAACCGTTATAACCGGCGATTTCCGAATGGGGAAACCCAGTGTGATTCGTCACACTATCATTACGTGAATACATAGCGTAATGAAGCGAACCGGGGGAACTGAAACATCTAAGTACCCCGAGGAAAAGAAATCAACCGAGATTCCCCCAGTAGCGGCGAGCGAACGGGGAGCAGCCCAGAGTCTGAATCAGCATGTGTGGTAGTGGAACGGTCTGGAAAGTCCGGCGATACAGGGTGATAGTCCCGTACACAAAAGTGCATGTGTTGTGAACTCGAAGAGTAGGGCGGGACACGTGGTATCCTGTCTGAATATGGGGGGACCATCCTCCAAGGCTAAATACTCCTGACTGACCGATAGTGAACCAGTACCGTGAGGGAAAGGCGAAAAGAACCCCGGCGAGGGGAGTGAAAAAGAACCTGAAACCGTGTACGTACAAGCAGTGGGAGCCTCTTTATGGGGTGACTGCGTACCTTTTGTATAATGGGTCAGCGACTTATATTCTGTAGCAAGGTTAACCGAATAGGGGAGCCGAAGGGAAACCGAGTCTTAACTGGGCGTTAAGTTGCAGGGTATAGACCCGAAACCCGGTGATCTAGCCATGGGCAGGTTGAAGGTTGGGTAACACTAACTGGAGGACCGAACCGACTAATGTTGAAAAATTAGCGGATGACTTGTGGCTGGGGGTGAAAGGCCAATCAAACCGGGAGATAGCTGGTTCTCCCCGAAAGCTATTTAGGTAGCGCCTCGTGAACTCATCTTCGGGGGTAGAGCACTGTTTCGGCTAGGGGGTCATCCCGACTTACCAACCCGATGCAAACTGCGAATACCGAAGAATGTTATCACGGGAGACACACGGCGGGTGCTAACGTCCGTCGTGAAGAGGGAAACAACCCAGACCGCCAGCTAAGGTCCCAAAGTCATGGTTAAGTGGGAAACGATGTGGGAAGGCACAGACAGCCAGGATGTTGGCTTAGAAGCAGCCATCATTTAAAGAAAGCGTAATAGCTCACTGGTCGAGTCGGCCTGCGCGGAAGATGTAACGGGGCTAAACCATGCACCGAAGCTGCGGCAGCGACACTATGTGTTGTTGGGTAGGGGAGCGTTCTGTAAGCCGTTGAAGGTG
>NZ_KB976068.1:173409-215916 GCF_000398845.1 Citrobacter sp. KTE151
TGTTTTACGAAACATCTTCGGGTTGTGAGGTTAAGCGACTAAGCGTACACGGTGGATGCCCTGGCAGTCAGAGGCGATGAAGGACGTGCTAATCTGCGATAAGCGTCGGTAAGGTGATATGAACCGTTATAACCGGCGATTTCCGAATGGGGAAACCCAGTGTGATTCGTCACACTATCATTACGTGAATACATAGCGTAATGAAGCGAACCGGGGGAACTGAAACATCTAAGTACCCCGAGGAAAAGAAATCAACCGAGATTCCCCCAGTAGCGGCGAGCGAACGGGGAGCAGCCCAGAGTCTGAATCAGCATGTGTGGTAGTGGAACGGTCTGGAAAGTCCGGCGATACAGGGTGATAGTCCCGTACACAAAAGTGCATATGTTGTGAACTCGAAGAGTAGGGCGGGACACGTGGTATCCTGTCTGAATATGGGGGGACCATCCTCCAAGGCTAAATACTCCTGACTGACCGATAGTGAACCAGTACCGTGAGGGAAAGGCGAAAAGAACCCCGGCGAGGGGAGTGAAAAAGAACCTGAAACCGTGTACGTACAAGCAGTGGGAGCCTCTTTATGGGGTGACTGCGTACCTTTTGTATAATGGGTCAGCGACTTATATTCTGTAGCAAGGTTAACCGAATAGGGGAGCCGAAGGGAAACCGAGTCTTAACTGGGCGTTAAGTTGCAGGGTATAGACCCGAAACCCGGTGATCTAGCCATGGGCAGGTTGAAGGTTGGGTAACACTAACTGGAGGACCGAACCGACTAATGTTGAAAAATTAGCGGATGACTTGTGGCTGGGGGGGAAAGGCCAATCAAACCGGGAGATAGCTGGTTCTCCCCGAAAGCTATTTAGGTAGCGCCTCGTGAACTCATCTTCGGGGGTAGAGCACTGTTTCGGCTAGGGGGTCATCCCGACTTACCAACCCGATGCAAACTGCGAATACCGAAGAATGTTATCACGGGAGACACACGGCGGGTGCTAACGTCCGTCGTGAAGAGGGAAACAACCCAGACCGCCAGCTAAGGTCCCAAAGTCATGGTTAAGTGGGAAACGATGTGGGAAGGCACAGACAGCCAGGATGTTGGCTTAGAAGCAGCCATCATTTAAAGAAAGCGTAATAGCTCACTGGTCGAGTCGGCCTGCGCGGAAGATGTAACGGGGCTAAACCATGCACCGAAGCTGCGGCAGCGACACTATGTGTTGTTGGGTAGGGGAGCGTTCTGTAAGCCGTTGAAGGTGGCCTGTGAGGGTTGCTGGAGGTATCAGAAGTGCGAATGCTGACATAAGTAACGATAATGCGGGTGAAAAACCCGCACGCCGGAAGACCAAGGGTTCCTGTCCAACGTTAATCGGGGCAGGGTGAGTCGACCCCTAAGGCGAGGCCGAAAGGCGTAGTCGATGGGAAACAGGTTAATATTCCTGTACTTGGTGTTACTGCGAAGGGGGGACGGAGAAGGCTATGTTAGCCGGGCGACGGTTGCCCCGGTTTAAGCATGTAGGCGGAGATTCCAGGTAAATCCGGAGTCTTGTTAACGCTGAGGTGTGATGACGAGGCACTACGGTGCTGAAGTAACAAATGCCCTGCTTCCAGGAAAAGCCTCTAAGCATCAGGTAACACGAAATCGTACCCCAAACCGACACAGGTGGTCAGGTAGAGAATACCAAGGCGCTTGAGAGAACTCGGGTGAAGGAACTAGGCAAAATGGTGCCGTAACTTCGGGAGAAGGCACGCTGATATGTAGGTGAAGTGATTTACTCATGGAGCTGAAATCAGTCGAAGATACCAGCTGGCTGCAACTGTTTATTAAAAACACAGCACTGTGCAAACACGAAAGTGGACGTATACGGTGTGACGCCTGCCCGGTGCCGGAAGGTTAATTGATGGGGTTATCCGTAAGGAGAAGCTCTTGATCGAAGCCCCGGTAAACGGCGGCCGTAACTATAACGGTCCTAAGGTAGCGAAATTCCTTGTCGGGTAAGTTCCGACCTGCACGAATGGCGTAATGATGGCCAGGCTGTCTCCACCCGAGACTCAGTGAAATTGAACTCGCTGTGAAGATGCAGTGTACCCGCGGCAAGACGGAAAGACCCCGTGAACCTTTACTATAGCTTGACACTGAACACTGGTCCTTGATGTGTAGGATAGGTGGGAGGCTTTGAAGTGTGGACGCCAGTCTGCATGGAGCCAACCTTGAAATACCACCCTTTAATGGCTGGTGTTCTAACGTAGACCCGTGATCCGGGTTGCGGACAGTGTCTGGTGGGTAGTTTGACTGGGGCGGTCTCCTCCTAAAGAGTAACGGAGGAGCACGAAGGTTAGCTAATCCTGGTCGGACATCAGGAGGTTAGTGCAAAGGCATAAGCTAGCTTGACTGCGAGAGTGACGGCTCGAGCAGGTGCGAAAGCAGGTCTTAGTGATCCGGTGGTTCTGAATGGAAGGGCCATCGCTCAACGGATAAAAGGTACTCCGGGGATAACAGGCTGATACCGCCCAAGAGTTCATATCGACGGCGGTGTTTGGCACCTCGATGTCGGCTCATCACATCCTGGGGCTGAAGTAGGTCCCAAGGGTATGGCTGTTCGCCATTTAAAGTGGTACGCGAGCTGGGTTTAGAACGTCGTGAGACAGTTCGGTCCCTATCTGCCGTGGGCGCTGGAGAATTGAGGGGGGCTGCTCCTAGTACGAGAGGACCGGAGTGGACGCATCACTGGTGTTCGGGTTGTCATGCCAATGGCATTGCCCGGTAGCTAAATGCGGAAGAGATAAGTGCTGAAAGCATCTAAGCACGAAACTTGCCCCGAGATGAGTTCTCCCTGACCCTTTAAGGGTCCTGAAGGAACGTTGAAGACGACGACGTTGATAGGTCGGGTGTGTAAGCGTAGCGATACGTTGAGCTAACCGATACTAATGAACCGTGAGGCTTAACCTTACAACGCCGAAGGTGTTTTGGCGAAAGAGACATCGAAATTCAGCTTGATTACAGATTACATCGACAGACCTGAGAGGTGTGTTGATAGACAGAATTTGCCTGGCGGCTGTAGCGCGGTGGTCCCACCTGACCCCATGCCGAACTCAGAAGTGAAACGCCGTAGCGCCGATGGTAGTGTGGGGTCTCCCCATGCGAGAGTAGGGAACTGCCAGGCATCAAATAAGTGAAGAAGCCCATCCTGCCGGATGGGCTTTTTTGCGTCTGCAGGGAATGAAAACTGCCGGAGGTGACCTCCCGCCTTATCCGGCCGGCGTCTGTTATTACCGGATACGGGGCCTGTAAACCTTATTCTTCCTGTGATTGGAGCCTCATCGGTTGCAAAGCAACATCCTAAGCTTCCATAACACAAGCCATCCTGCTGCATATACGGTAAACTAAGCGCGATTTTGCATCAGGAAAGCGTCTATGAATCACTCCCTTAAAGCCTGGAACACCTTCGGTATCGATCAACAAGCTAATGTGCTTGTCTGTGCTGAAAATGAGCAACAACTACTAAATGCCTGGCAATCAGCCAATGCATCACATCATCCAGTGCTAATCCTGGGCGAAGGGAGTAACGTCCTGTTTCTTGATGCCTTCCATGGAACGGTGATCGTCAACCGTATCAAGGGAATAGCGATTACAGAACAACCTGATGCGTGGCATTTGCACGTAGGCGCGGGTGAAAACTGGCATCATCTGGTAGAGCATACGCTGCAGCAAAGCATGCCCGGACTGGAAAATCTGGCGCTGATCCCCGGCTGCGTGGGTTCATCGCCAATCCAGAATATTGGTGCCTATGGCGTAGAACTGCGGCGCGTCTGCGAATACGTGGACTGCGTAGAGCTTTCGACCGGCAAACATCTGCGCGTTAGCGCCGCAGAATGCCGATTTGGTTACCGTGACAGTATCTTCAAACATGAGTACCAGGATCGTTTCGCGATTGTAGCTGTTGGTCTGCGCTTACCTAAACAGTGGCAACCTGTTCTCACTTACGGTGACCTGACGCGTCTTGATCCTGCCACGGTAACGCCTCGGCAGGTTTTTGATTCTGTTTGCCATATGCGCACCACAAAACTGCCCGATCCAAAAGTAAACGGGAATGCGGGGAGTTTCTTTAAAAACCCGGTTGTCACCGCGGACATTGCGCAGGAGCTCCTGGTGAAATTCCCGACTGCACCTCATTACCCGCAGGCTGATGGCTCTGTGAAACTGGCTGCTGGCTGGCTTATCGATCAATGTCAGCTAAAAGGCATGCGCATTGGTGGTGCAGCGGTACATCAGCAGCAGGCACTGGTGCTGATCAATGCAAGCCATGCTACGAGTCAGGATGTGGTGCAACTGGCGCATCACGTACGCCAAAAAGTCGGTGAGAAATTCAATGTCTGGCTTGAGCCGGAAGTCCGGTTTATTGGCCCACTGGGTGAAGTGAATGCCGTGGAGATCGTTGCATGAAGGATAATACCGTCCCCCTGACGCTTATTTCATTATTATCCGATGGCGAATTTCACTCTGGTGAGCAACTCGGTGAAAAGCTGGGAATGAGCCGTGCGGCAATCAATAAACATGTCCAGACGCTACGTGACTGGGGTGTTGATGTATTTACTGTCCCTGGTAAAGGATACAGCTTACCTGAACCTATCCAGCTATTAGATTCATCACTTATTTATTCTCAGCTGGATGGCGGGAATATAACGGTCCTGCCGGTTATCGACTCTACCAATCAGTACCTGATGGATCGAATTGGTCAACTGGAGTCAGGGGATGCCTGCGTCGCTGAGTATCAGCAGGCTGGTCGTGGTCGTCGTGGACGTAAATGGTTCTCTCCCTTTGGTGCCAATCTGTACCTTTCAATGTTCTGGCGACTGGAACAAGGACCGGCAGCCGCGATTGGTCTGAGCCTGGTGATCGGTATTGTCATGGCTGAGGTTTTACGCGATCTGGGCGCGGATAAAGTGCGTGTTAAATGGCCGAACGACCTCTATTTGCTCGACCGTAAACTGGCAGGGATCCTGGTTGAACTCACCGGAAAAACGGGCGATGCCGCACAGATTGTTATTGGGGCGGGTATAAACATGTCCATGCGTCGGGTTGAGGAGAATGTGGTTAATCAAGGCTGGATTAATCTGCAGGAAGCGGGCATTACCATTGACCGCAATACTCTGGCTGCCCGACTGATCCGCGAGCTGCGCGCTGCCCTGATACTGTTTGAGCATGAGGGCCTGGCGCCGTATTTGTCCCGCTGGAGGGCGCTGGATAACTTTATCGACCGCCCTGTTAAACTCATTATTGGTGATAAAGAAATATTTGGTGTATCTCGTGGAATAGATGCGCAAGGTGCATTACTACTCGAACAAAATGGCGTGATAAAACCCTGGATGGGTGGGGAAATATCGCTTAGAAGCGCTGAATAATAAGAAGGGGAGCTATGGCTCCCCTTTATTTTTTTTATTTTCGTAATCTGACTTTCTCAACGGCATGATTGGCGCTTTTCGTCATGATTAAGCTGGCTCGCTCACGCGTTGGTAAAATATTCTGTTTTAAATTCAACCAGTTGATTTCTTTCCACAGCGATGTAGCCGTGTTGATTGCCTCGTCTTCCGACAATTTCGCATAGTTATGGAAATAAGAGTCTGGGTTGGTAAATGCCCCTTCGCGGAATTTCAGGAAGCGGTTGATATACCACGTCTGGAGTAATTCTTCTGGCGCATCCACATAAATAGAAAAGTCGACAAAGTCAGAAACAAATACATGATGTGGATCGTGAGGATAGTCCATCCCGCTTTGTAATACATTGAGCCCTTCGAGGATTAATATGTCGGGCTGGGCAACGGTTTTGTCGCCATCAGGGATCACATCATAAATCAGATGAGAATAGACCGGTGCCGTAACGTTGGGGACGCCAGACTTTAGATCGGAAACGAATTTAACCAGACGGTGCATATCATAGGACTGAGGAAAGCCTTTCTTCTTCATGAGCCCACGATCTTTCAACACCTGGTTAGGATGAAGAAAACCGTCGGTAGTGATCAGCTCAACCTTACGATGCTCGGGCCAGCGACTCAGCAACGCTTGCAACACACGTGCAGTCGTACTTTTGCCGACGGCGACGCTGCCAGCAATGCTAATAATATAAGGAATACGCTCGCCGTTGGTGCCTAAAAATTGCTCCAGCACAGCCTGACGCCGCAGGTTCGAACTGATGTAAAAATTTAGCAAACGCGATAATGGCAAATAAATCTCAGCAACTTCTTCCAGCGATAAGTCTTCGTTAATGCCTTTCAGACGAGCAATCTCTTCCTCGGTCAGAGTCATCGGCACGGAATCACGAAGCGCAGCCCACTGGTTGCGATCAAACTGTAGGTAAGGCGACGTTAACGCTTGCTCTTTTATACTCATACGCATGGTCTGGCTGTCATTGCTATATCAGGTCTGCGGTAAAAAACGAAATCATCCCCGGTACGCAATGGCACGCACATTTCAGTTAATTTGGACAATGGGCAGGAGGGTAACACCAGATGGGAGGGAATAATAAGAAAAAATCGTCCCCTGAAACGCAATGTGACGGCTATTCCAGATGTATAAAGATGCACTTTCTCTCTATTGATAACTGCATGCTGGAGCAAAATGCCTTCAGGGAGCGCGGCTGACGTTGGAAATTTGTTCAATTCGAAGAAGAAATAGATTATTTATCGGTCGTATAGTGCAAAATGTGAGCGATAGAACATTTTATGCAATTTTTTAGTTGCATGAGTGCGCATGTCTCCATAAAATGCGCGCTACTTGATGCCGACTTAGCTCAGTAGGTAGAGCAACTGACTTGTAATCAGTAGGTCACCAGTTCGATTCCGGTAGTCGGCACCATCAAGTCCGGTGGGGTTCCCGAGCGGCCAAAGGGAGCAGACTGTAAATCTGCCGTCACAGACTTCGAAGGTTCGAATCCTTCCCCCACCACCACTTTCTGGCAGCGTTATCGCCGCCTGAGTTGGTTAAAAAATTAATCAGCTCGAATAAAAAAGAGAGAAATCTCTTTTTTATTACAGAAAGAACTGGGTAGCCGAGTTTCAGGATGCGGGCATCGTATAATGGCTATTACCTCAGCCTTCCAAGCTGATGATGCGGGTTCGATTCCCGCTGCCCGCTCCAGACGTGCTGATATGGCTCAGTTGGTAGAGCGCACCCTTGGTAAGGGTGAGGTCCCCAGTTCGACTCTGGGTATCAGCACCACTTCACTTCTCCTTCCCGTTTCTCTCTGTTTACTTTTAAAAGCATTCAACAGCTCAGGCATATGGCCTGGTTGATGTGGTGATATCACCGATTTATCCGTGTCTTAGAGGGACAATCGATGTCTAAAGAAAAATTTGAACGTACAAAACCGCACGTTAACGTCGGTACTATCGGCCACGTTGACCATGGTAAAACAACGCTGACCGCTGCAATCACTACCGTACTGGCTAAAACCTACGGCGGTGCTGCTCGTGCATTCGACCAGATCGATAACGCGCCGGAAGAAAAAGCTCGTGGTATCACCATCAACACTTCTCACGTTGAATATGACACCCCGACTCGCCACTACGCACACGTAGACTGCCCGGGCCACGCCGACTATGTTAAAAACATGATCACCGGTGCTGCGCAGATGGACGGCGCGATCCTGGTTGTTGCTGCGACTGACGGCCCGATGCCGCAGACTCGTGAGCACATCCTGCTGGGTCGTCAGGTAGGCGTTCCGTACATCATCGTGTTCCTGAACAAATGCGACATGGTTGATGACGAAGAGCTGCTGGAACTGGTAGAAATGGAAGTTCGTGAACTTCTGTCTCAGTACGATTTCCCGGGCGACGACACTCCGATCGTTCGTGGTTCTGCTCTGAAAGCGCTGGAAGGCGAAGCAGAGTGGGAAGCGAAAATCATCGAACTGGCTGGCTTCCTGGATTCTTACATCCCGGAACCAGAGCGTGCGATTGACAAGCCGTTCCTGCTGCCTATCGAAGACGTGTTCTCCATCTCCGGTCGTGGTACCGTTGTTACCGGTCGTGTAGAGCGCGGTATCATCAAAGTTGGTGAAGAAGTTGAAATCGTTGGTATCAAAGAGACTGCTAAGTCTACCTGTACTGGCGTTGAAATGTTCCGCAAACTGCTGGACGAAGGCCGTGCTGGTGAGAACGTTGGTGTTCTGCTGCGTGGTATCAAACGTGAAGAAATCGAACGTGGTCAGGTACTGGCTAAGCCGGGCTCTATCAAGCCGCACACCAAGTTCGAATCTGAAGTGTACATTCTGTCCAAAGACGAAGGCGGCCGTCATACTCCGTTCTTCAAAGGCTACCGTCCGCAGTTCTACTTCCGTACTACTGACGTGACTGGTACCATCGAACTGCCGGAAGGCGTTGAGATGGTAATGCCGGGCGACAACATCAAAATGGTTGTTACCCTGATCCACCCAATCGCGATGGACGACGGTCTGCGTTTCGCAATCCGTGAAGGCGGCCGTACTGTTGGTGCGGGCGTTGTTGCCAAAGTAATGAGCTAATTGCCGAATAACATTTGACGCAATGCGCAATAAAAGGGCATCATTTGATGCCCTTTTTGCACGCTTTCACACCAGAACCTGGCTCATCAGTGATTTTATTTGTCATAATCATTGCTGAGACAGGCTCTGAAGAGGGCGTTTAGTCCGAAACGCACCAGAGCATTTCGGTTTGGATCGCCTCGCTTACGCGGGGTGAAAATGTTTGTAGAATACTTCTGACAGGTTGGTTTATGAGTGCGAATACCGAAGCTCAAGGAAGCGGGCGCGGCCTGGAAGCGATGAAGTGGGTTGTTGTCGCTGTATTGCTGCTTGTAGCTATCGTTGGCAACTACCTCTATCGTGACATGATGCTGCCGCTGCGTGCGCTGGCCGTAGTGATTCTGATTGCCGCAGCGGGTGGTGTCGCGCTGTTGACAACAAAAGGTAAAGCGACCGTTGCTTTTGCCCGTGAAGCGAGAACCGAAGTCCGTAAGGTCATTTGGCCAACTCGCCAGGAAACATTGCACACCACATTAATTGTGGCTGCGGTTACCGCAGTAATGTCACTGATCCTGTGGGGACTGGATGGTATTCTGGTTCGCCTGGTATCCTTTATCACTGGCCTGAGGTTCTAAGATGTCTGAAGCCCCTAAAAAGCGCTGGTACGTCGTTCAGGCGTTTTCCGGTTTTGAAGGCCGCGTAGCTACATCGCTGCGCGAATATATCAAGTTACAAAATATGGAAGAGCTGTTTGGCGAAGTCATGGTGCCGACCGAAGAAGTGGTCGAAATCCGTGGCGGTCAGCGTCGCAAGAGCGAACGTAAATTCTTCCCGGGCTATGTATTGGTCCAGATGGTGATGAATGACGCAAGCTGGCACCTGGTGCGCAGCGTGCCGCGTGTGATGGGCTTTATCGGCGGTACATCTGACCGTCCGGCGCCGATCAGCGACAAAGAAGTTGATGCGATCATGAACCGTCTGCAGCAGGTTGGCGACAAGCCGCGTCCGAAAACGATGTTTGAGCCAGGTGAAATGGTTCGCGTTAGCGACGGTCCGTTCGCTGACTTTAACGGCGTGGTTGAAGAAGTGGACTACGAGAAGTCTCGTCTGAAAGTTTCCGTATCTATCTTCGGTCGTGCGACTCCAGTTGAACTGGACTTCGCTCAGGTTGAAAAAGCCTAACACCCCGATCAAAAAAGCGACGATTTAATCGTTGCACAAGGCGCGAGATTGGAATACAATTTCGCGCCTTTTGTTTTTATGGATCCTATCCGTAAAACGAATTTAATCACGGGGAGCCTCCTTGAGGCGTTATAACCCAACTAGAGGAATTTAGAATGGCTAAGAAAGTCCAAGCCTATGTCAAGCTGCAGGTTGCAGCTGGTATGGCTAACCCGAGTCCGCCGGTAGGTCCTGCACTGGGTCAACAAGGCGTGAACATCATGGAATTCTGCAAAGCGTTCAACGCTAAAACTGATTCCATGGAAAAAGGTCTGCCAATCCCGGTTGTTATCACCGTTTACGCTGACCGTTCTTTCACTTTCGTTACCAAAACGCCTCCGGCAGCAGTTCTGCTGAAGAAAGCGGCTGGTATCAAGTCTGGTTCCGGCAAGCCGAACAAAGACAAAGTGGGTAAAATTTCCCGCGCTCAGCTGCAGGAAATCGCGCAGACCAAAGCTGCCGACATGACTGGTTCCGACATTGAAGCGATGACTCGCTCCATTGAAGGTACTGCACGTTCCATGGGCCTGGTAGTGGAGGACTAAGAAATGGCTAAACTGACCAAGCGCATGTCCGTGATCCGTGACAAAGTTGATGCTACTAAGCAGTATGACATCAACGAAGCTATCGCTCTGCTGAAAGAGCTGGCCACTGCTAAATTCGTAGAAAGCGTGGACGTTGCTGTTAACCTCGGCATCGATGCTCGTAAATCTGACCAGAACGTACGTGGTGCAACTGTACTGCCGCACGGTACTGGCCGTTCCGTTCGCGTAGCCGTATTTACCCAGGGTGCAAACGCTGAAGCTGCTAAAGCTGCAGGCGCTGAGCTGGTAGGTATGGAAGATCTGGCTGAACAGATCAAGAAAGGCGAAATGAACTTTGACGTTGTTATTGCTTCCCCGGATGCAATGCGCGTTGTTGGCCAGCTGGGTCAGGTTCTGGGTCCGCGCGGCCTGATGCCAAACCCGAAAGTTGGTACTGTAACTCCTAACGTTGCTGAAGCTGTTAAGAATGCTAAAGCTGGTCAGGTTCGTTACCGTAACGACAAAAACGGCATCATCCACACCACCATCGGTAAAGTGGATTTTGACGCTGACAAACTGAAAGAAAACCTGGAAGCTCTGCTGGTTGCGCTGAAAAAAGCAAAACCGACTCAGGCAAAAGGCGTGTACATCAAGAAAGTTAGCATCTCCACCACCATGGGTGCTGGCGTTGCCGTTGATCAGTCCGGTCTGACTGCGACTGTGGCGAACTAATATTCGCCTTTACGTGGGCGGTGATTTTGTCTACAATCTTACCCCCACGTATTCTGCTAATTGCAGACGTATATCTGAGATATTCAGGCTGTGGCAAGGCAGTCAACGCCACTACAGATTGAATAGCGACAGATAGAAAAGATTTGTTCGTTGGAGCCTGGCCTAATCCAGGCCTCCGTCGAAGACCGCAGGTGTTTCGTAAGAAACTTAATGCCCTGCGTAGACGGTGACAGAACGCTAAGATTATTTCTGATACTCTGGCTTGTTTCTGCTCACCGTATTTAGACGCTCTCTCCGTTGGGGGGAGTGAAGTGAGTTCCGGAACATGAGTTCCGGCAAACATCCAGGAGCAAAGCTAATGGCTTTAAATCTTCAAGACAAACAAGCGATTGTTGCTGAAGTCAGCGAAGTAGCCAAAGGCGCGCTGTCTGCAGTAGTTGCGGATTCCCGTGGCGTAACTGTAGATAAAATGACTGAACTGCGTAAAGCAGGTCGTGAAGCTGGCGTATACATGCGTGTTGTTCGTAACACCCTGCTGCGCCGCGTCGTTGAAGGTACTCAGTTCGAGTGCCTGAAAGACACGTTTGTTGGTCCGACCCTGATTGCATACTCTATGGAACACCCGGGCGCTGCTGCTCGTCTGTTCAAAGAGTTCGCGAAAGCGAATGCAAAATTTGAGGTCAAAGCCGCAGCCTTTGAAGGTGAGTTGATTACGGCATCGAATATCGATCGCCTGGCAACTCTGCCGACCTACGAAGAAGCAATTGCACGCCTGATGGCAACCATGAAAGAAGCTTCGGCTGGCAAACTGGTTCGTACTCTGGCTGCTGTACGCGATGCGAAAGAAGCTGCTTAATCGCAGTTATCTTTGTAAAGCATCTGCTTACGTATAAACTTATTCTGATTTTCAGGAACAATTTAAATGTCTATCACTAAAGATCAAATCATTGAAGCAGTATCCGCTATGTCCGTAATGGACGTTGTAGAACTGATTTCTGCAATGGAAGAAAAATTCGGTGTTTCTGCTGCTGCTGCTGTAGCTGTAGCTGCTGGCCCGGCTGAAGCTGCTGAAGAAAAAACTGAATTCGACGTAATTCTGAAAGCTGCTGGCGCTAACAAAGTTGCTGTTATCAAAGCAGTACGTGGCGCAACTGGCCTGGGTCTGAAAGAAGCTAAAGACCTGGTAGAATCTGCACCGGCTGCGCTGAAAGAAGGCGTGAGCAAAGACGACGCAGAAGCACTGAAAAAATCTCTGGAAGAAGCTGGCGCTGAAGTTGAAGTTAAATAAGCCAACTTTTCTGGTTGCAGCCTAAGAAATTAGGCTGATGGCTGGTGACTTTTTAGTCACCAGCCTTTTTGCGCTGTAAGGCGCCAGTAGCATTTCACACTGTTTGACTACTGCTGTGCCTTTCAATGCTTGTTTCTATCGACGTCTTAATATACTGCGACAGAACGTCAGTTCTGTGTAAATCGCAATGAAATGGTTTAAGCGTGATAGCAACAGGCATTGCGGAAAGTATTCGATTTTCCGGTCAACAAAATAGTGTTGCACAAACTGTCCCTTCGTCGGACAGATGGGTCGACTTGTCAGCGAGCTGAGGAACCCTAATGGTTTACTCCTATACCGAGAAAAAACGTATTCGTAAGGATTTTGGTAAACGTCCGCAAGTGTTGGACATACCTTATCTCCTTTCTATCCAGCTTGACTCGTTTCAGAAGTTCATCGAGCAAGATCCTGAAGGGCAGTATGGTCTGGAAGCAGCTTTCCGTTCCGTTTTCCCGATTCAGAGCTACAGCGGTAATTCCGAGCTGCAATACGTCAGCTACCGCCTTGGCGAACCGGTGTTTGACGTTCAGGAATGTCAGATCCGTGGCGTGACCTATTCCGCACCGCTGCGCGTAAAACTGCGCCTGGTGATCTACGAGCGCGAAGCGCCGGAAGGCACCGTAAAAGACATTAAAGAACAAGAAGTCTACATGGGCGAAATTCCGCTCATGACAGACAACGGTACCTTTGTTATCAACGGTACTGAGCGTGTTATCGTTTCTCAGCTGCACCGTAGTCCTGGCGTCTTCTTTGACTCCGACAAAGGTAAAACCCACTCTTCGGGTAAAGTGCTGTATAACGCGCGTATTATCCCTTACCGTGGTTCCTGGCTGGACTTCGAATTCGATCCGAAGGACAACCTGTTCGTACGTATTGACCGTCGCCGTAAACTGCCTGCGACCATTATTCTGCGTGCACTGAACTACACCACTGAGCAGATCCTTGACCTGTTCTTTGAGAAAGTTGTTTTCGAAATTCGTGACAACAAGCTGCAGATGGAACTGGTGCCGGAACGCCTGCGTGGTGAAACCGCCTCCTTTGACATCGAAGCTAACGGCAAAGTCTACGTCGAAAAAGGCCGTCGCATCACTGCGCGCCACATTCGCCAGCTGGAAAAAGACGATATCAAACATATCGAAGTTCCGGTTGAATACATTGCTGGTAAAGTTGCGGCTAAAGACTACGTTGACGAATCTACTGGCGAGCTGATCTGCGCAGCTAACATGGAGCTGAGTCTGGATCTGCTGGCTAAGCTGAGCCAGTCTGGCCACAAGCGTATCGAAACGCTGTTCACCAACGATCTGGACCACGGTCCGTACATTTCTGAAACTGTACGCGTCGATCCAACCAACGATCGTCTGAGCGCGCTGGTAGAAATCTACCGCATGATGCGCCCTGGTGAGCCGCCGACGCGTGAAGCTGCTGAAAGCCTGTTCGAGAACCTGTTCTTCTCCGAAGACCGCTATGACCTGTCTGCGGTTGGTCGTATGAAGTTCAACCGTTCTCTGCTGCGCGACGAAATCGAAGGTTCCGGTATCCTGAGCAAAGACGACATCATCGAAGTGATGAAGAAGCTCATCGATATCCGTAACGGTAAAGGCGAAGTCGATGATATCGACCACCTCGGTAACCGTCGTATCCGTTCCGTAGGCGAAATGGCGGAAAACCAGTTCCGCGTTGGCCTGGTACGTGTTGAGCGTGCGGTGAAAGAGCGTCTGTCTCTGGGCGATCTGGATACCCTGATGCCTCAGGATATGATCAACGCTAAGCCAATTTCTGCAGCAGTGAAAGAGTTCTTTGGTTCCAGCCAGCTGTCTCAGTTTATGGACCAGAACAACCCGCTGTCTGAGATTACGCACAAACGTCGTATCTCTGCACTCGGCCCAGGCGGTTTGACCCGTGAACGCGCAGGCTTCGAAGTTCGAGACGTACACCCGACTCACTACGGTCGCGTATGTCCAATCGAAACGCCTGAAGGTCCGAACATCGGTCTGATCAACTCCTTGTCTGTGTACGCACAGACTAACGAATACGGCTTCCTCGAGACTCCGTACCGTAAAGTGACCGACGGTGTTGTAACTGACGAAATTCATTACCTGTCTGCTATCGAAGAAGGCAACTACGTTATCGCTCAGGCGAACTCCAACCTGGATGACGAAGGCCACTTTGTAGAAGATCTGGTTACCTGCCGTAGCAAAGGCGAATCCAGCTTGTTCAGCCGTGACCAGGTTGACTACATGGACGTATCCACCCAGCAGGTAGTATCCGTCGGTGCGTCCCTGATCCCGTTCCTGGAACACGATGACGCCAACCGTGCATTGATGGGTGCGAACATGCAACGTCAGGCGGTTCCGACTCTGCGTGCTGATAAGCCGCTGGTTGGTACCGGTATGGAACGTGCTGTTGCCGTCGACTCCGGTGTTACCGCAGTTGCTAAACGTGGCGGTACTGTCCAGTACGTGGATGCTTCCCGTATCGTTATCAAAGTTAACGAAGACGAGATGTACCCGGGCGAAGCAGGTATCGACATTTATAACCTGACCAAATACACCCGTTCTAACCAGAACACCTGTATCAACCAGATGCCTTGCGTATCTCTGGGCGAACCGGTTGAACGTGGTGATGTGCTGGCAGACGGTCCGTCCACCGACCTCGGTGAACTGGCTCTCGGTCAGAACATGCGCGTGGCATTCATGCCATGGAATGGTTACAACTTCGAAGACTCCATCCTCGTATCTGAGCGTGTTGTCCAGGAAGACCGTTTCACCACCATCCACATTCAGGAACTGGCATGTGTGTCCCGTGACACCAAGCTGGGGCCGGAAGAGATCACCGCTGACATCCCGAACGTGGGTGAAGCTGCGCTCTCCAAACTGGATGAATCCGGTATCGTTTATATCGGCGCGGAAGTAACCGGTGGCGACATTCTGGTTGGTAAGGTAACGCCGAAAGGTGAAACCCAGCTGACGCCAGAAGAGAAGCTGCTGCGTGCGATCTTCGGTGAGAAAGCGTCTGACGTTAAAGACTCTTCTCTGCGCGTGCCAAACGGTGTTTCCGGTACGATTATCGACGTTCAGGTCTTTACTCGCGATGGCGTAGAAAAAGACAAACGTGCGCTGGAAATCGAAGAGATGCAGCTGAAGCAGGCGAAAAAAGACCTGTCTGAAGAATTGCAAATCCTCGAAGCTGGCCTGTTCAGCCGTATCTACGCTGTGCTGGTTTCCGGTGGTGTTGAAGCTGAGAAGCTCGACAAACTGCCGCGTGATCGCTGGTTAGAACTCGGCCTGACCGACGAAGAGAAACAAAATCAGCTGGAACAACTGGCTGAGCAGTACGACGAACTGAAACACGAGTTCGAGAAAAAACTCGAAGCGAAACGCCGTAAAATCACTCAGGGCGACGATCTGGCACCGGGCGTGCTGAAGATTGTTAAGGTTTATCTGGCGGTTAAACGTCGGATCCAGCCTGGTGATAAGATGGCAGGTCGTCACGGTAACAAGGGTGTAATCTCTAAGATCAACCCGATCGAAGATATGCCACACGATGCTAACGGTACGCCGGTAGATATCGTGCTGAACCCGCTGGGCGTACCATCGCGTATGAACATCGGTCAGATCCTTGAAACCCACCTGGGTATGGCTGCGAAAGGTATCGGCGATAAGATCAACGCCATGCTGAAACAGCAGCAGGAAGTCGCGAAACTGCGCGAATTCATCCAGCGTGCTTACGATCTGGGTTCAGATGTTCGTCAGAAAGTTGACCTGAATACCTTCAGCGATGAAGAAGTTCTGCGTCTGGCTGAAAACCTGAAAAAAGGTATGCCGATCGCAACGCCGGTGTTCGACGGTGCGAAAGAGTCTGAAATCAAGGAACTGTTACAGCTGGGTGGCTTGCCGACTTCCGGTCAGATCACACTGTTCGACGGTCGTACCGGTGAGCAGTTCGAGCGCCAGGTTACCGTTGGCTACATGTACATGCTGAAACTGAACCACCTGGTTGATGACAAGATGCATGCGCGTTCTACCGGTTCTTACAGCCTGGTTACTCAGCAGCCGCTGGGTGGTAAGGCTCAGTTCGGTGGTCAGCGCTTCGGGGAGATGGAAGTGTGGGCGCTTGAAGCATACGGCGCGGCATACACCCTGCAGGAAATGCTCACCGTTAAGTCTGATGACGTGAACGGTCGTACTAAGATGTATAAAAACATCGTGGACGGCAACCATCAGATGGAACCAGGCATGCCGGAATCCTTCAACGTATTGTTGAAAGAGATTCGTTCGCTGGGTATCAACATCGAGCTGGAAGACGAGTAACTCTCGATCAAACAGGTCACTGGTGCTGGCGTAACAGCCAGCGCCAGATTGTGCTAACTCCGACGGGAGCAAATCCGTGAAAGATTTATTAAAGTTTCTGAAAGCGCAGACTAAAACCGAAGAGTTTGATGCGATCAAAATTGCTCTGGCCTCGCCAGACATGATCCGTTCATGGTCTTTCGGTGAAGTTAAGAAGCCGGAAACCATCAACTACCGTACGTTCAAACCTGAACGTGACGGCCTTTTCTGCGCCCGTATCTTTGGGCCGGTAAAAGACTATGAGTGCCTGTGCGGTAAGTACAAGCGCCTGAAACACCGCGGTGTGATCTGTGAGAAGTGCGGCGTTGAAGTGACCCAGACTAAAGTACGCCGTGAGCGTATGGGCCACATTGAGCTGGCGTCTCCGACCGCTCACATCTGGTTCCTGAAATCTCTGCCGTCCCGTATCGGTCTGCTGCTCGATATGCCGCTGCGCGATATCGAACGCGTACTGTACTTCGAATCTTATGTGGTTATCGAAGGCGGTATGACTAACCTGGAACGTCAACAGATCCTGACTGAAGAGCAGTATCTGGACGCGCTGGAAGAGTTCGGTGACGAATTCGACGCGAAGATGGGTGCGGAAGCAATCCAGGCCCTGCTGAAGAGCATGGATCTGGAGCAAGAGTGCGAAACTCTGCGCGAAGAGCTGAACGAAACCAACTCCGAAACCAAGCGTAAGAAGCTGACCAAACGTATCAAACTGCTGGAAGCATTCGTACAGTCTGGCAACAAGCCAGAGTGGATGATCCTGACCGTTCTGCCGGTTCTGCCGCCAGATCTGCGTCCGCTGGTTCCGCTGGATGGTGGTCGTTTCGCAACATCGGATCTGAACGATCTGTACCGTCGCGTGATCAACCGTAACAACCGTCTGAAACGTCTGCTGGATCTGGCTGCGCCGGACATCATCGTACGTAACGAAAAACGTATGCTGCAGGAAGCGGTTGACGCCCTGCTGGATAACGGTCGTCGTGGTCGTGCGATCACCGGTTCTAACAAACGTCCTCTGAAATCTTTGGCCGATATGATCAAAGGTAAACAGGGTCGTTTCCGTCAGAACCTGCTCGGTAAGCGTGTTGACTACTCCGGTCGTTCTGTAATCACCGTAGGTCCATACCTGCGTCTGCATCAGTGCGGTCTGCCGAAGAAAATGGCACTGGAACTGTTCAAACCGTTCATTTATGGCAAGCTGGAACTGCGTGGCCTGGCCACCACCATCAAAGCCGCTAAGAAAATGGTTGAGCGTGAAGAAGCTGTCGTTTGGGATATCCTGGACGAAGTTATCCGCGAACACCCGGTATTGCTGAACCGTGCACCAACCCTGCACCGTCTGGGTATCCAGGCATTTGAACCGGTACTGATCGAAGGTAAAGCTATCCAGCTGCACCCGCTGGTTTGTGCGGCATATAACGCCGACTTCGATGGTGACCAGATGGCTGTTCACGTACCGCTGACGCTGGAAGCCCAGCTCGAAGCGCGTGCGCTGATGATGTCTACCAATAACATCCTGTCTCCGGCGAACGGCGAACCTATCATCGTTCCGTCTCAGGACGTTGTATTGGGTCTGTACTACATGACCCGTGACTGTGTTAACGCCAAAGGCGAAGGCATGGTGCTGACTGGCCCGAAAGAAGCTGAGCGTATCTATCGCGCAGGTCTGGCCTCTCTGCATGCGCGCGTTAAAGTGCGTATCACTGAATACGAAAAAGATGAAAACGGCGAATTCGTTGCGCACACCAGCCTGAAAGACACGACCGTTGGTCGCGCCATTCTGTGGATGATCGTACCGAAAGGTCTGCCTTTCTCCATCGTCAACCAGGCGCTGGGCAAGAAAGCAATCTCCAAAATGCTGAACACCTGTTACCGCATTCTGGGCCTGAAGCCGACCGTTATCTTCGCTGACCAGACAATGTACACCGGCTTTGCTTATGCAGCGCGTTCAGGTGCATCTGTTGGTATTGATGACATGGTCATCCCAGAGAAGAAACACGAGATCATCTCTGAAGCGGAAGCTGAAGTTGCTGAGATCCAGGAGCAGTTCCAGTCTGGTCTGGTAACCGCGGGCGAACGCTATAACAAAGTTATCGATATCTGGGCTGCGGCGAACGATCGTGTATCCAAAGCGATGATGGATAACCTGCAAACCGAAACCGTGATTAACCGTGACGGCGTAGAAGAGCAGCAGGTTTCCTTCAACAGCATCTACATGATGGCCGACTCCGGTGCGCGTGGTTCTGCAGCACAGATTCGTCAGCTGGCGGGTATGCGTGGTCTGATGGCTAAGCCAGATGGCTCCATCATCGAAACGCCAATCACCGCGAACTTCCGTGAAGGTCTGAACGTACTCCAGTACTTCATCTCTACTCACGGTGCTCGTAAAGGTCTGGCGGATACCGCACTGAAAACAGCGAACTCCGGTTATCTGACTCGTCGTCTGGTTGACGTTGCGCAGGACTTGGTTGTTACTGAAGACGATTGCGGCACGCTGGAAGGCATCACCATGACCCCGGTTATCGAGGGTGGTGACGTTAAAGAACCGCTGCGCGATCGCGTTCTGGGTCGTGTGACTGCTGAAGACGTTCTGAAGCCGGGTACGGCGGATATTCTGGTTCCACGCAACACGCTGCTGCACGAACAGTGGTGTGACCTGCTGGAAGAGAACTCCGTTGACTCCGTCAAAGTTCGTTCCGTTGTATCCTGTGACACCGACTTTGGTGTATGTGCGCACTGCTACGGTCGTGACCTGGCGCGTGGCCACATCATCAATAAAGGTGAAGCAATCGGCGTTATCGCGGCACAGTCCATCGGTGAACCGGGTACACAGCTGACGATGCGTACGTTCCACATCGGTGGTGCGGCATCTCGTGCGGCTGCTGAATCCAGCATCCAGGTGAAAAACAAAGGTAGCATCCGTCTGAGCAATGCGAAGTCGGTTGTTAACTCCAGCGGTAAACTGGTTATCACCTCACGTAACACCGAACTGAAACTGATCGACGAATTCGGCCGTACCAAAGAAAGCTATAAAGTGCCTTACGGCTCCGTTATGGCGAAAGGTGATGGCGAACAGGTTGCTGGCGGCGAAACCGTAGCGAACTGGGATCCACACACCATGCCGGTTATCACCGAAGTGAGTGGTTTCGTCCGCTTTACTGACATGATCGACGGCCAGACCATTACTCGTCAGACCGACGAGCTGACCGGTCTGTCTTCTCTGGTGGTTCTGGATTCTGCAGAACGTACTGCGGGTGGTAAAGACCTGCGTCCGGCACTGAAAATTGTTGATGCTCAGGGCAACGACGTTCTGATCCCAGGCACCGATATGCCTGCTCAGTACTTCCTGCCGGGTAAAGCGATTGTTCAGCTGGAAGATGGCGTACAGATCAGTTCTGGTGACACCCTGGCGCGTGTGCCGCAGGAATCCGGCGGTACCAAGGATATCACCGGTGGTCTGCCGCGCGTTGCGGACCTGTTCGAAGCACGTCGTCCGAAAGAGCCGGCAATCCTGGCTGAAATCAGCGGCATCATTTCCTTCGGTAAAGAAACCAAAGGTAAACGTCGTCTGGTTATCACCCCGGTAGACGGTAGCGAGCCGTACGAAGAGATGATTCCGAAATGGCGTCAGCTCAACGTGTTCGAAGGTGAACGTGTAGAACGAGGTGACGTTGTTTCCGACGGTCCGGAAGCGCCGCACGACATCCTGCGTCTGCGTGGTGTGCATGCTGTAACTCGTTATATCGTTAACGAAGTTCAGGACGTATACCGTCTGCAGGGCGTTAAGATTAACGATAAGCATATCGAAGTTATCGTTCGTCAGATGCTGCGTAAAGCCACCATCGAAAGCGCTGGTAGCTCCGACTTCTTGGAAGGCGAGCAGGTTGAATACTCCCGCGTCAAGATTGCTAACCGCGATCTGGAAGCGAACGGCAAAGTGGGTGCAACATTCTCCCGCGATCTGCTGGGTATCACCAAAGCGTCTCTGGCAACCGAGTCCTTCATCTCTGCAGCATCGTTCCAGGAAACCACGCGTGTCCTGACCGAAGCCGCTGTTGCAGGTAAACGTGATGAACTGCGCGGTCTGAAAGAGAACGTTATCGTGGGTCGTCTGATCCCGGCGGGTACCGGTTATGCGTACCACCAGGATCGTATGCGCCGCCGCGCAGCGGGCGAACTGCCAGCTGCTCCGCAGGTGACTGCTGAAGATGCGTCTGCCAGCCTGGCAGAACTGCTGAACGCAGGCCTGGGTGGTTCTGACAACGATTAATCGTTGCTGACGCTAATAAAAAACCCGCTTCGGCGGGTTTTTTTATGTCGATGGATTTAAGATGTATTATGTTGGCCGGATAAGGCATCAGCTGCCATCCGGCATGATGACGCCAGGCTTATGAGGCCTACGGCTTACGCCATCCGATCAGTTTACTGGTGGCAAGCGTCGATACAGTTCAATCATATCGCCTGCCAGATCCTGAATCACCATGGCATTCATCAGGTGGTCCTGGGAATGGACGGTGATGAGATTAACCGGTAGTTTGCCAGTGCCTTCGTCAATTCCGATCAGCTGGGTCTGGATTTTATGCGCTTGTTTAACATACTCGCGTGATTCCATCATCGCGTGTTCTGCTCCGGCGAAATCACCTTTACGCGCCAGTTGCAACGCCGTCAGGGCTTGACTGCGCGCAGCTCCGGCGTTTACCAATAATTCCATGATGATCGTTTCTAACTCTTCCATGCCATCACTCCAGTAGTTTCAGCGCTTTGTCCAGTACCGCATCGCCTTTCATCATGCCGTAATCCATCATATCGATAACGGCGACTTTTTTTCCTAGCGGGTCGGCGAGCGCCTGCAGCTTGGCCTGTTCATACTTAACCTGTGGGCCGAGCAATACGATATCCGCAGTGGCGATATTCTCTTCAAACTCAGCCACCGGGACCGCTTTGATAGTGACGTCGACTCCTTTTTTCTGGGCGGCATCTTTCATCTTTTGCACCAGCATGCTGGTGGACATTCCGGCGGCACAGCATAAAACGATGTTTTTCATAAGCAGTCTCGATCAACATGTGTGGGTTGATAATTATCGCGAGCCAGCCGCAGCAACAACTGCTTTGCAACGATTGTGTGCAAGGCATCACAAAGAAAGTCACTTTTTCTGAAACCGGTTACAAAAAGAGGCTCAACCCTACGATCTGGCCCTGATTTGGCGATTGTTGACCCATTTATCATATGCAGGAATATATAATCACTGTTAATAAAGACATGTTATAAAAAACAGTATTGACAGCATTTTTTAAACCCGTATGTTAATACTTAACAGCGGAGAAATTGTAGTTTGCTGTTAACGTAGTAAGTGTTAGTAGAGCTTTATTGGGGGTTGCGATAAAGGCCACGAAGTATTTTTGTATGGGATAGTCGATGCTGAAAACGCTATTTATTCACCTCGGCAATGCTTTCAGGCCACGTAGTTGATATATCTAATCGCAAATAGTTAGTAAAACGCGACGATGTAACGCCATGATTTAATAGTAAATGTTTGCGGTTTCTGTTTTCTGGTTATCGCAAGGGAAATAAGGCAACGCATCAAAGAGTATATGTCGCGAGGGGAAGTGTACTTGTTTAGGTCACCAGCCTTGAGTTCTATTATCAAGCGGGTGGAATGTGTTTAACGGTAAATAGAGGACGGTTTTAGTTAGTATCAATATCCAATATTATCTGTAGTAAACGTGTACATTTTAAAGTAGTACCATCAGCAGTATTAAATCGTTAAGTTTATTAATGTTAAATTTGAAGTGTGTAGTAACTTAAAGCCCTGACTGCAATGGTCAGGGCTTTTGTTCATTTTAGATCAAGTTGTTACCTGAAATGCTCAACCGCGATGGTGTAACATTTCGGCGCTAATCGATTATTAAATAAATTAATGCTTGCTTATTGATTAGAAGTAAGTCTACTATAGCGACATCGGTTTGATACACAGACCTTATGAAAGCAGTTTTAGTAAAGCAGTTCTCAGTTCAAGCGTTATCCTCAGATACTCTTCTTCATGAGCCTCCTCCCTAAGTGCCCCATAAGTTAATTTCTGCAAAACAGGCCATCTTCGCTGCTTAAGCGGCTCAAAAATATGAAAGGAAGTATCTATGTCTAACAAAATGACTGGTTTAGTAAAATGGTTTAACTCTGAGAAAGGCTTCGGCTTTATCACTCCTCAGGACGGTAGCAAGGACGTGTTTGTGCATTTCTCTGCTATCCAGAGTAACGATTTTAAAACATTAGACGAAGGTCAAAAAGTGGAGTTCTCTGTGGAGAATGGCGCTAAAGGCCCGTCTGCTGTTAACGTTGTCGCGCTGTAATCGCCGATAATTTCACTAATGCTTACAATAGCGATGAAGGCCAGAGCCTGAGCAGTTAAGTGACAGTGAAGAAAAAACCCGCGAAAGCGGGTTTTTTCGTTTTATGCGATGGCTCCGGACTTACGGCATCTGCGAAGCGCGTCCCAGATAGCTGTCCCAGTCCTTCCACACGGGCTGTAACCCCTGCGCCATTAGTGCTTCAGCAACGGCTTCTGGGCGACGGGCGTCGTGTGGGGAGAACTGTTCCAGTTCAGGATGGTTATCGGCATAACCGCCGGGCTGTGTTTTTGAGAAGGCGCTGACGTTGTTGATCGCCAGCGGGATCACATGATCACGGAACCATGGCGATTCGCGGGTGGAGAGCGACAGCTCAATTTCTGGCGCCAGTAAACGAAACGCGCAAATGGTTTGGACCAACTGTCGCTCGTCCATGATCGATGCGGGTTCAACGCCACCGGTGCATGGGCGCAGGCGAGGGAAGGAGATGGAGTAGCGGCTCTGCCAGTAATGCTGCTGCATCCACAGCAGATGTTCAGCCACCATATAGCAATCGACCCGCCAGCTGTCGGACAAACCAATCAACGCGCCAAGACCGATTTTGTCGATCCCTGCGCGGCCCAGCCTGTCCGGCGTTTCCAGTCGCCAGAAGAAATCCTGCTTTTTCCCCTTCAGATGGTGGCGAGCGTAAATCGCCTCATGATAGCTCTCCTGATACACCATCACGCCATCCAGTCCCAGCGTCTTCAGCTCCGCATATTCAGCCTCTGACAGCGGCTGAACTTCCATCTGCAACGAGGCAAACTGGCGGCGAATGGTGGGCAAATGGCGACGAAAGTAATCCATTCCGACTTTTGCCTGATGTTCACCGGTGACCAACAACAGATGCTCAAAACCCAGCTCACGGATAGCGGTACACTCTCGTTTTATCTCATCTTCGTCCAGCGTTTTGCGTTTGATACGGTTGCTCATGGAAAAGCCGCAGTAGGTGCAGTCGTTGGCGCAAAGATTCGAGAGATACAGCGGAACATAAAAGCTGACCGTGTTGCCGAAGCGCTGCCGGGTCAGGCGCTGCGCTCGCTGTGCCAACGGCTCCAGAAAGTCGGTGGCGGCAGGGGAGAGCAACGCCATCAGATCGTCGCGACTAAGCTGTGAAGCGTTGAGGGCGTGCTCCACGTCAGCGGCGGTTTTACCGTTGATACGCAGGCGGATGTCATCCCAGTCAAGCTGGCGCCAGCGGTCGCTGAACGTTTTCATACGAAGGCCTCCAGGAATCCGGTTAACGGGCTGGTGGCGCTTGCCTGCGAACTTTTACTTCCTGGTACCGCCTGGCGCGCCAGAAGGCCCGCTTCAACCGCCAGACGGAAGGCGGTAGCCATCGTGACCGGGCAGTCGGCCACGGCGATTGCCGTGTTGACCAGCACTGCGTCGGCACCCATTTCCAGCGCCTGTGTGGCGTGGCTGGGGACGCCAATACCCGCATCAACCACCACCGGTACGGTTGCCTGTTGGATAATAATCTCCAGCATCGCTTTCGTTTCCAGTCCCTGATTAGAACCGATGGGCGCGCCGAGCGGCATTACCGCCGCGCAGCCGACCTCTTCCAGCCGCTTACACAGCACCGGATCCGCGCCGCAGTAGGGCAGCACCACAAAGCCCAGTTTCACCAATGCTTCCGCGGCTTTTAACGTTTCAATCGGATCCGGCAATAGCCAGCGGGCGTCCGGGTGGATTTCTAATTTTAGCCAGTTTGTGCCCAGCGCTTCACGTGCCAACTGGGCGGCGAAAATAGCCTCTTCCGCGGTTTTCGCCCCAGAGGTGTTAGGCAGTAGCGTCACCCCCGCGTCGATAAGTGGGGCCAGAATGGCATCGTTGTGCTGGCGCAAATCCACGCGCTTCATCGCCAGCGTCACCAGTTGGCTGCAGGAGGCGCGAATCGCCTCGACCATCAGCTGCGACGAAGCAAATTTTCCGGTGCCGGTGAACAGATGTGAATCAAACGTTTTGTCGGCAATACGTAACATATCAACCCCCTGCAATAACCTGAAAAAGCAGGATCTGGTCGCCTTCCTGCACGATTTGCTGCTCCCACTGCTCGCGCGGCAGGATCTGCTGATTGAGCGCCAGCGCCGCTCCCGGTTTAAGTTGATTTAGCGCAGTGAGCAGCCCGCTGACGGTTTGTCCCTCGGCGCACTGCATCGGCTCATCATTGAACTGAATCTGCATGTTGTCCTCCGCAGACCGGGCAGCCGCTGGCACGACGCAGCGCGAGGCTGCGCCACTGGCTGGTTTTACCGTCGAACAGGCGTAGCTCTCCATTGGGAGTTTCAATGCCGCTGAGTAATTTAATCGCCTCCAGCGCCTGCAAGGTGCCCATCACGCCCACAACCGGGCCGACGATGCCGGCGGTGCGGCAGTTGCGTTCCGGCTCTACATCATCCGGCCACAGGCAACGGTAACAGCCTTGTTCCCACGGTGGCGTCAGTACCATTAGCTGGCCGCCAAAGCCCACAGCGCTGGCGGTGATGAGCGGAGTGTTGAGCATCACGCAGGCGGCGTTAATTTCCTGGCGCGTCGCCATGTTGTCGGTACAGTCGAGCACCACGTCGGCACGCGCTACCGCATGCCGGAGCGCCTCACCGGTCAGCCGCTGCTCAAGTACGACCAGCTCGCTGTCCGGATTAAGGCGTGCCAGATGTCGCTTTGCCGCCTGTGCTTTCGGGCGGGCGATATCATCGGTGGTGAACAATATTTGCCGTTGCAGGTTGCTCAGATGAACGTCATCATCGTCCGCCAACGTCAGCGTGCCGACGCCCGCTCCCGCCAGATACAGTGCCGCAGGCGAGCCGAGCCCACCTAAACCGACGATCAGCACATGGCTATCGAGCAGCTTTTGTTGGCCCTCAATGGCAATGTCGCCGAGCAGGATCTGGCGGCTGTAGCGCATAAAATCGCGGTCATTCATCGCCGGCTCCCGCAATGTCCAGTAGTTGCGCCGTGGCTGCCTGCCAGTCTGCGGCGTGGGTTATGGCGCTGACCACGGCAATGCTGCCAACGCCGGTCGCCAGCACCGCTGGGGCGCGCGCAAGGCTGATGCCGCCGATAGCGACAGTGGGGTAATCCGCCAGTCGTTTACTATGGCTTGCCAGCTGCGTGAGACCCTGCGGGGCCGACGGCATCTGCTTGGTTTGCGTCGGGAAGACATGACCCAGCGCGATATAAGAAGGCTTAGCAGCCAGCGCTACGTCTATCTCCATATCATCGTGAGTAGAAACACCCAGGCGTAGCCCCGCCGCCTGAATCGCCTTCAGGTCGGTGGTTTCGAGGTCTTCCTGGCCCAGATGCACGCCGTACGCGTTGTGCTTAATTGCCAGGCTCCAGTAGTCGTTGATAAACAGGCGAGCATCATAGCGACGCCCCAACTCAATGGCGGCAATGACGTCGGCTTCGACCTCTTCATCACGTTTATCTTTAATGCGCAGTTGGATCGTGCGCACACCTGCCTGCAGCAAGCGTTCAATCCATTCAACGCTGTCTACCACCGGGTACAGCCCGAGGCGGAACGGCACGGTCGGGAAATCAGGCTGGTACATCACGCCTCCTCTTTTTTGAGGTAGATTTCGCCGCCTTTGGCGCGGAAGTTCTCCGACATATCCGCCATTCCGATTTCAATGGTTTGTGCGGCGGCGTAGTCGCGGACCTCCTGGCTGATTTTCATCGAGCAGAACTTCGGCCCGCACATGGAGCAGAAGTGGGCAACCTTACCGGACTCCTGTGGCAGGGTTTCATCGTGATAGGCGCGGGCGGTGAATGGGTCGAGTGCGAGGTTAAACTGGTCTTCCCAGCGGAATTCGAAGCGCGCTTTCGACATGGCGTTATCGCGGATCTGCGCTCCCGGATGGCCTTTGGCTAAATCAGCGGCATGGGCGGCAATCTTGTAGGTAATCAGCCCTTGCTTCACGTCTTCTTTGTTCGGCAGGCCAAGGTGCTCTTTTGGCGTGACGTAGCACAGCATTGCACAGCCAAACCAGCCGATCATCGCCGCACCAATGCCGGAGGTGAAGTGGTCATAGCCCGGCGCGATATCTGTCGTCAACGGCCCTAAGGTGTAGAACGGCGCTTCATGGCAGTGCTCCAGCTCTTCGGTCATATTGCGCTGGATCATATGCATCGGCACATGACCCGGGCCTTCAATCATCACCTGCACGTCGTATTCCCAGGCGATTTTGGTCAGTTCGCCCAGCGTATGCAGCTCGGAGAACTGCGCCTCGTCGTTGGCATCCTGAATCGAGCCTGGACGCAGGCCGTCGCCGAGAGAGAGCGAAACGTCGTAGGCGGCACAGATTTCGCAAATCTCGCGGAAATGTTCAAACAGGAAGTTCTCTTTGTGATGAGAGAGACACCATTTCGCCATGATCGAACCGCCGCGCGAGACAATACCTGTCAGGCGTTTGGCGGTCATCGGAACGTAGCGCAGCAGTACACCCGCGTGAATGGTGAAGTAGTCGACGCCCTGTTCGGCTTGTTCGAGCAGCGTGTCGCGGAAGGCTTCCCAGGTGAGATCTTCAGCGATCCCGTTAACCTTCTCCAGCGCCTGGTAGATCGGTACGGTACCGATCGGCACCGGGCTGTTACGCAGGATCCACTCGCGGGTTTCGTGAATATAGCGGCCGGTGGAGAGGTCCATCACCGTATCTGCGCCCCAGCGGGTCGACCACACCAGCTTCTCCACCTCTTCTTCAATGGAGGAGGTCACCGCCGAGTTACCGATGTTGGCGTTCACCTTCACCAGGAAGTTGCGACCGATGATCATCGGCTCGGATTCCGGGTGGTTGATGTTGGCAGGAATAATCGCGCGGCCCGCAGCGACTTCATCACGGACGAATTCCGGGGTGATGTTTTCCGGCAGGCGAGCGCCAAAGTTCATCCCTGGATGCTGATGGCGCAGCACTTCACTACGAATGCGCTCGCGGCCCATGTTTTCACGGATGGCGATAAATTCCATCTCCGGGGTAACCATCCCCTGACGGGCATAGTGCAACTGGGTAACGCGCTTGCCGGCTTTGGCGCGTTTTGGCGTCAGCAGGCCGCTGAAACGCAGCTCGTCCAGGCCATCGTCGGCCAGACGTTCTTTGGTATAAGCGGAGCTACGGTCGTCTAATTCTTCGCTATCGTTACGCGCCGCAATCCACGGCTGGCGCAGTTTCGCCAGACCCTGCTGAACGTTAATCGCCACATCAGGATCGCCGTACGGCCCGGAGGTGTCGTACACCGGTACGGCTTCGTTCTCTTCAAACTGCGGGTTGTCTTTCGTACCACCAATCAGCGTAGGACTTAGCTGGATTTCGCGCATCGGGATGCGAATATCCGCCTGCGAACCGGTGATGTAGATACGTTTTGAGTTAGGAAAGGCGGTACCTTCCAGCGTGTCGATAAAGTGTTGGGCTTGGGCGCGCTGTTCGCGGCGTGATGGTTTAGTAGTGGCAGACATAGCTCATTCCAAATAAAAGTAAGGATATGGCTTGTCAGACGACGGATGAAGCAAGAGAGACGAACGCCAAAGGGCGATACGGTTGTAGATTGACTCTTGTTCCCTTCGCAGGTTTTAACCTGATCAGGTTCCGCGGATCCCGAATTAACGGTCTCAGCCTTTTCCACTCATGCTGCTGTGGAAAATAAGCACTCCGACAAGAAGTAACCTCAAAAAGAGGTAATGAATGTAAATTACGCGTTAATGTCGCAAATCTCAAGCAGGACGTTTGATCATGCCACTCTCGTGCATCGCATCAAAAACCAGCATGATCAGCTTATCTTCCAGCACGAACCGGGCTTCCAGCGCCTCGCCGATATCCGATAAGGCCTGTTGAAATTCAAGGAAGTTATCGTGATCAATGGCGGTCTCCAGACTGGAATCATAGTAGTCCATGATCAGTTGCGTATTGGCTTCCAGGAGCGGCCAAATTTTTGTGGCTTTTAAAAGCTGCCCGTTCCCTTCCAATTTATGGAGAATACGTTCATAAATACTGAAGTGTCCGGTGGAAAGGTAATCGACCAGGCTCTGGCAAAAATCATCCAGCGCCTTTTCATTGAGCCGCATGTACGATTCTTTGCCTGGCTTAATGCCAACCAGATTGTAGTAAGCCACGAGCAGGTGCTTACGTACATGTAGCCAGCGATCAACCAGTTTGTTACTTCCTCCGACGTGCTCCGTCAGGCTTTCCAGCTGGTTTAGCATGATTGACTCCGCAAGATGGTGTTTAGGAACGGCTCACCCGTAAATGTAAAAATAATGTAAACAACATGCCTGTGAAGCAAAGGTTGCGCAAGAGATATGGATCGTATAATTGAAAAATTAGATAGCGGCTGGTGGATTGTCAGTCATGAGCAAAAGTTATGGTTGCCTCATGGCGAACTGCCTTACGGCGACGCAGCAAGTTTTGATCTGACCGGGCAGCGTGCACTTCCTATAGGCGAATGGGAAGGGGAGACGGTCTGGCTGGTGCAGCAGCAGCGTCGGCACGATATGGGGTCTGTGCGCCAGGTCATTGACCAGGATGTTGGCCTGTTTCAACTGGCCGGACGCGGCGTACAACTGGCCGAGTTCTACCGCTCACATAAATTCTGCGGTTACTGCGGTCATCCCATGCACCCGAGTAAAACGGAATGGGCGATGCTGTGTAGCCACTGTCGAGAACGCTACTACCCGCAAATTGCCCCCTGCATTATCGTCGCTATTCGCCGTGACGACGCTATTCTGCTTGCTCAACATGTTCGCCATCGTAACGGCGTGCATACCGTGCTGGCGGGTTTTGTCGAAGTGGGCGAGACCCTCGAGCAGGCGGTGGCACGCGAAGTCATGGAAGAGAGCGGCATTAAGGTGAAAAACCTGCGCTACGTCACTTCTCAGCCGTGGCCGTTCCCACAGTCTTTGATGACCGCATTTATGGCAGAGTATGATAGCGGCGAAATTGTTATTGACCCGAAAGAACTGCTGGAAGCGAACTGGTATCGCTACGACGATTTACCGCTCCTGCCCCCGCCGGGCACCGTCGCGCGTCGATTGATTGAAGATACCGTCGCCCTCTGCCGGGCAGAGTATGAGTGACACACATGTTACACTGGCGTGAAATAGCTCAAGGAATGGAAAAATGACCGAACTGAAGAACGATCGTTATCTGCGTGCGCTGCTGCGCCAGCCCGTTGATGTCACTCCGGTATGGATGATGCGCCAGGCGGGCCGCTATCTACCGGAATATAAAGCCACGCGCGCCGAAGCGGGCGATTTTATGGCGCTGTGCAAAAATGCCGAGCTGGCCTGCGAAGTCACGCTGCAGCCGCTGCGTCGCTATAAGCTTGATGCGGCGATCCTCTTTTCGGATATCCTGACGATTCCCGATGCGATGGGACTTGGGCTGTATTTTGAAGCCGGAGAGGGCCCACGCTTTACCTCACCGATCGCCAGCAAGGCTGACGTCGACAAACTGCCGATCCCGGACCCGGAAGATGGACTGGGTTATGTGATGAATGCGGTGCGCACTATCCGCCGTGAACTGAAAGGCGAAGTGCCGCTGATCGGCTTCTCAGGTAGCCCGTGGACACTGGCGACCTATATGGTCGAAGGCGGCAGTAGTAAGGCCTTCACCGTGATTAAAAAGATGATGTACGCCGATCCAAAGGCGCTGCATCTGCTGCTTGATAAGCTGGCGAAGAGCGTCACTCTGTACCTGAACGCGCAGATCAAAGCGGGCGCGCAATCGGTAATGATTTTCGACACCTGGGGCGGTGTGCTGACCGGTCGCGACTATCAGCAGTTCTCCCTGTATTACATGCACAAAATCGTCGACGGTCTGATGCGCGAGAACGAAGGTCGTCGCGTACCGGTGACGCTGTTCACCAAAGGCGGTGGTCAGTGGCTGGAAGCGATGGCGGAAACCGGCTGTGATGCGTTAGGTCTGGACTGGACCACTGACATTGCCGATGCGCGTCGTCGTGTAGGTCATAAAGTGGCACTGCAGGGCAATATGGATCCGTCCATGCTGTATGCGCCGCCAGCCCGCATCGAAGAAGAGGTGGCGACGATTCTGGCCGGTTTTGGTCAGGGTGAAGGCCATGTCTTTAACCTGGGCCACGGCATTCATCAGGATGTCCCGCCAGAGCATGCGGGTGTCTTTGTGGAGGCGGTACATCGGTTGTCTGAACAGTATCACCGCTAAGGAATCATTATGGATCTTGCGTCATTACGCGCACAGCAGCTTGAACTGGCCTCTTCAGTGATCCGCGAGGATCGCCTGAGGAGCGATCCGCCGGATCTGATCGGCGGGGCGGACGTTGGGTTCGAGCAGGGGGGCGAAGTGACGCGAGCCGCGATGGTCTTACTGAAGTACCCCTCGCTGGAACTGGTTGAATACAAGGTGGCGCGAATCGCCACCACCATGCCCTACATTCCTGGCTTTCTCTCCTTTCGCGAAACACCCGCGCTGATGGCCGCCTGGCAGCAGCTTTCGCACAAGCCTGATCTGCTGTTCGTTGACGGTCACGGGATCTCTCACCCTCGCCGTCTGGGCGTGGCCAGCCATTTTGGCCTGCTGGTGGATGTCCCGACGATTGGCGTGGCGAAAAAACGGTTGTGCGGCAAGTTTGAGCCGCTCGCCGTCGAACCCGGAGCGTTAGCGCCGTTGTTGGATAAAGGCGAACAGCTGGCATGGGTTTGGCGCAGCAAAGCACGCTGTAACCCGCTGTTTATCTCTACGGGTCATCGCGTGAGCCAGGACAGCGCGTTAGCGTGGGTACAACGCTGTATGAACGGCTATCGTCTGCCGGAACCAACACGCTGGGCAGATGCGGTGGCATCCGAACGCCCTGCTTTTACGCGGCTTGCAGCAAAAACGCCCCATATCGGGTAAACTGCCGCTAATTTCCGTATTTGAGAACTCATCATGTTACAAAATCCGATTCACCTGCGTCTGGAGAAGCTGGAAAGCTGGCAGCACGTCACGTTTATGGCCTGTTTGTGCGAACGCATGTACCCCAACTACGCCATGTTCTGTAAGCAAACCGAATTTGGCGATGGACAAATTTACCGCCGGATTCTGGATTTGATTTGGGAAGCGCTGACGGTTAAAGACGCGAAAATCAATTTCGATAGCCAGTTGGAAAAATTTGAAGAGGCTATTCCTTCAGCAGACGATTACGATCTGTACGGCGTTTATCCGGCGATTGATGCCTGTGTGGCATTAAGCGAACTGATGCATTCGCGTCTTAGCGGTGAAACGCTGGAACATGCAATTGAGGTTAGTAAGGCTTCGATTACGACGGTTGCGATGCTGGAAATGACCCAGGCTGGTCGCGAAATGACCGATGAAGAGCTCAAAGAGAACCCGGCCGTTGAGCAAGAATGGGATATTCAGTGGGAAATTTTCCGACTTTTAGCCGACTGTGAAGAACGCGATATTGAGCTGATAAAAGGGCTTCGTGCAGACCTGCGCGAGGCTGGCGAGAGCAATATTGGTATAAATTTTCAGCAATGACACCATAAAACGTGATTTAACGCCTGATTTGTCGTGCCTGAAGGCTTCCCATCCGCCCCCGGTCTGGTCTACATTTGGGGGGCGAAAAAAAGTGGCTATCGGTGCGTGTATGCAGGAGAGTGCTTTTCTGGCATTTCCGTCGCACTCGATGCTTAGCAAGCGATAAACACATTGTAAGGATAACTTATGAACAAGACTCAACTGATTGATGTAATTGCAGACAAAGCAGAACTGTCTAAAACACAGGCTAAAGCTGCTCTGGAATCCACTCTGGCTGCTATTACTGAGTCTCTGAAAGAAGGCGATGCTGTACAACTGGTTGGTTTCGGTACCTTCAAAGTGAACCACCGTGCTGAGCGCACTGGCCGCAACCCGCAGACCGGTAAAGAAATCAAAATTGCCGCAGCTAACGTACCGGCATTTGTTTCTGGTAAAGCACTGAAAGACGCGGTTAAGTAATTCGCGTGGCAGTGAACAGTTTTATCGAAGGGGCGGTTTCGCCCCTTTTGTCTATCTGGCGTCATTCGCTTTGGCTTTCAGGTGTGCTGTTACTGTCTGCCTGTAGTCGCCACTCTGAGCTTCCTCCGTTCACGGCCAGCGGCTATGTTGGCGATCAGGGGGCGGTACGCATTTGGCGTAAAGATTCCAGCGACGATGTTCACTTGCTCTCGGTATTTAGTCCGTGGCGTAAAGGCGATACCACCACCAGTGAATACCGCTGGCAGGGTGATTCGCTCTCGCTGATAGAACTCAACACTTACAGTCAACCACCGGAACATGTCCGTATACGCTTCGATGACCGGGGCGAACTGAGTTTCATGCAGCGTGAAGTCGATGGGCAAAAGCAGCAGCTTTCCAGCGATCAAATTGCGCTTTACCGCTATCGTGCCGATCAAATCCGCCAGACCAGCGATGCGTTGCGTCAGGGACGGGTGATATTGCGTCAGGGACGCTGGCATGCGAACAACACAGTCACGACCTGTGAAGGTGAAACACTGAAGCCCGATCTGGAATCGTGGGCGATAAACCACATTGAGCGCCGCCAGAGCCATTCATCTGTAGAAGTGAGTGTGGCATGGCTGGAAGCGCCCGAAGGGTCGCAGCTACTGCTGGTTGCTAATGAAGATTTTTGTCACTGGCAGCCTACTGCCAAAACCTTCTGAAAACCTGATGCCAGGACATCGGGCCAGATAAGGTGAGGCCGCCATCCGGCAAAAAACGTTTACCAGTGGCCCATTCCCATATGGCCGCCGCGATGGTTACCGCCACCGCCGCACCCGCCGTAGCCCATTCCCGCTCCGCGAGGTACGCCTGCCTGAGCCATTGCGACATCGCGTTTAACGCGCTGCTCATCCAGTGACTGATTCAACGCCTCCATCTCTTTTGCCACGGCATTAATTTTTGCTGTGTCTGGCGAGCTGGCTGTTAGCAACGCGTTGTACTCATAACGTTTAGAGGTCAGCTGTTGGCGCAAGGCGTTGGTCTGCGAGTAGTAATCATCATATATTTTCTGCGCGGTAGCCTGCTGCTCAGTGGTCATTGGCGTACCGCCTCGTTGCTGCATTCCATCACCATATCCCCAGTGATTCTGCGCCAGCGCCGGGGTAGAGCCCAACGCGATAAGAGAGAGTGCAATCAGCGCCAGTTTGTTGTTCCGTTTCATGGGTCGTTCTCCTGTTGGTTAGATTACATTTCCTATTGCATCTTCCGTGCCAAAGCGGCAATCCAGGTCCCGCGGGCGTTGTACTCGTGGTCTTTACAGGGCGACGAGTAAAAATGACTCGCCAGAACGCGCCGGCGGGTCATTTTTACCCGCTACTTTCAGCGGTTTGTGTCTGAGGGCAGGGTTATCATTGAGAAAAAATGGCATGATTTCTGCTGTATACCTGCAACGATGAAAGGAACAGGTGGGATAAAGGGAGAGCGTATGCGTCTTTATAAGGACACGGCGGCCAAGTGGTTGAGCCGACTCTTGCTGGCGGCAATCCTGATTTTGGTCGGTTGGTTTTCGATTATGACCATTCGGGACTATGGGCGGGAAAGCGGCGCCGCGCGGCAAACGCTACTGGAAAAAGGCAGCGTGCTCATCCGCGCTCTGGAGTCTGGTACGCGCGTAGGTATGGGGATGCGCATGCATCATGCTCAACAGCAGACGCTGCTGGAGGAAATGGCCGTACAACCAGGCGTGCTATGGTTTGCCGTCGTTGACGATCATGGCGTCATTATTACTCACAGCAATTCCGCGATGGTCGGTAAAACGCTCTACTCACCGGATGTCCTGCGGCAACTAAGCCCCGGGGAACAAGAAAGCTGGCGGAATATTGACATGCCTACGGGGGACGGTGAAAAAACACCGGTCCTGGAAATTTATCGTCAGTTTCAGCCTATGTATGGTTCAGGACGTCATGGCATGGCGCGCTGTGCCAGCAATGACGGACAGCTTATTACCCCCGCACAAACCATATTTATCGCTTTTGATGCCAGCGATCTGGCTGCGACTCAGGCAAGAGAGTGGCGTAACACCCTGATTGTCCTGTCTGCGCTGGCGGCCGTGCTGCTGGCCACTGTGCTGACGTTCTTCTGGTATCAGCGCTATCAGCGCTCGTACAAAGAACTGCAGGATGCGATGAAGCGTAAAGAAAAACTGATGGCGCTCGGGCATCTGGCGGCTGGGGTCGCGCATGAGATTCGAAACCCGCTTTCATCGATCAAAGGTTTAGCGAAATATTTTGCCGAACGAACTCCGGCTGGTGGCGAGTCGCATGAGCTGGCGCAGGTGATGGCGAAAGAGGCGGACCGTTTAAATCGGGTGGTGAGCGAGCTGCTGGAGCTGGTGAAACCTGCGCATCTGACGCTGCAACAGGTGGATCTCAATGAGGTCATCTCCCACTCATTAAACCTGGTGAGTCAGGATGCGGCAAGTCGGGAAATCCAGCTACGCTTTTCGGCCAGTTCCACGCTGCCCGCTATTCAGGCCGATCCCGACCGACTGACTCAGGTTCTGTTGAATCTGTATCTGAACGCCATTCATGCGATTGGTCGTCAGGGCACGATTACGGTTGAAGCGAGTGAAAGCAGCGGCGATCGCGTTAAAATCGTGGTTATTGATAGCGGGAAAGGGATTGCAGCGGAACAGCTGGAGGCCATTTTTACGCCTTACTTCACGACTAAAGCGGATGGAACCGGCCTTGGGCTGGCGGTAGTGCAGAACATAATTGAACAGCACGGTGGTACCATTCATGTGGCAAGTGTTGAGGGCAAAGGCGCAACCTTTACCCTCTGGCTGCCGACCAACGCGAAACAACAGGATTAACAAGGATGACGCGCGGAAAAATCAATATTCTGGTGGTAGATGACGATATCAGCCACTGCACCATTTTACAGGCGCTGCTGCGCGGCTGGGGTTATGAGGTCGCGCTGGCCTATAGCGGGCAAGCGGCACTGGAACAGGTGCGTGAACGCGTATTTGATTTAGTGCTGTGCGATGTGCGTATGGCGGAGATGGACGGCATCGCAACGCTGAAAGAGATTAAAGCGTTGAATTCGGCGATTCCGGTATTGATCATGACGGCGTTCTCCAGCGTGGAGACCGCCGTTGAGGCGCTGAAAACCGGGGCGCTGGACTACTTAATCAAGCCGCTGGATTTTGATCGCCTGCAGGAGACGCTGGAAAAGGCGCTGGCGCATACGCGGGAAACGGGCGCTGAACTGCCGTCGGGGTCGGCTGCGCAGTTTGGCATGATTGGCAGCAGTCCGGCGATGCAGCAGTTGATCAATGAAATCGCGATGGTTGCGCCCTCGGATGCAACGGTGCTCATTCATGGAGACTCCGGTACGGGGAAAGAGCTGGTGGCCCGGGCGCTGCATGCCAGCAGTGCCCGCTGTGATAAACCGCTGGTGACGCTGAACTGTGCGTCGCTTAATGAATCGCTGCTGGAGTCCGAACTTTTTGGTCATGAGAAAGGCGCGTTTACCGGTGCGGATAAGCGGCGGGAAGGGCGCTTTGTGGAAGCCGAAGGCGGCACGTTATTTCTTGATGAAATTGGCGATATCTCACCGCTAATGCAGGTGCGTCTGCTGCGGGCAATCCAGGAGCGAGAAGTGCAACGGGTTGGCAGCAACCAGACTATTGCGGTTGATGTCCGGCTGATCGCCGCCACACATCGCGATCTGGCGGAGGAAGTGAACGCCGGGCGCTTTCGTCAGGATCTCTACTATCGCCTGAACGTCATCACTATTGAAATGCCTGCGCTGTGCCAGCGCCGGGAAGATATTCCGCTGCTGGCCGAACATTTTCTCCAGCGTTTTGCCACACGTAACCGAAAAGCGGTGAAGGGCTTTACTCCGCAGGCGATGGATCTGCTGATCCACTATGACTGGCCGGGTAATATCCGTGAGCTGGAAAATGCGATTGAGCGTTCGGTGGTGCTGCTAACGGGGGAATATATTTCCGAACGCGAGCTGCCGATGGCGATTGCCGCGACACCGATAAAAACGGAATACAGTGGCGAGATCCAACCGCTGGTGGATGTCGAAAAAGAAGTGATTCTGGCGGCGCTGGAAAAAACGGGCGGCAATAAAACCGAAGCCGCCCGTCAGTTAGGTATTACGCGCAAAACGCTGCTGGCTAAGCTCAGCCGTTAGTTTTGCTCACGTTCGATGGCGCGCCAGCCGATGTCGTTACGGCTGAAGCTGCCGTCCCAACGGATGTCGGTCATCAGGGCGTAGGCACGCTGCTGCGCCTCGGCAACGGTGTTGCCCAGCGCGGTGGCGCACAGGACGCGACCGCCGTTGGTCAGCACGCGATCGTCAGCAGACAGTTTGGTGCCCGCGTGGAACACTTTACCGTCAGCGACTTCTTCCAGCGGCATGCCGTGGATCTCATCGCCAGTATTGTAGTTGCCCGGATAACCGCCCGCGGCAATCACTACGCCCAAAGAGGCGCGTTCGTCCCACTCAGAGGTTTTCTCATCCAGCTTGCCGTCACAGGCGGCAAGGCACAGCTCCACCAGATCCGATTTCATACGCAGCATAATCGGCTGGGTTTCCGGATCGCCGAAGCGGCAGTTGAACTCGATAACCTTCGGGTTGCCCTGTTTGTCGATCATCAGACCTGCGTACAGGAAACCGGTGTAAGTGTTCCCTTCCGCTGCCATGCCTTTTACGGTTGGCCAGATGATGCGTTCCATGGTGCGCTGATGAACGTCGTCAGTCACCACCGGTGCCGGTGAGTAAGCGCCCATACCGCCGGTGTTCGGACCGGTATCGCCGTTGCCCACGCGTTTGTGGTCCTGGCTGGTGGCCATTGGCAGCACGTGCTCGCCGTCAACCATCACGATAAAGCTCGCTTCTTCACCGTCGAGGAACTCTTCGATAACGATACGGTGGCCCGCATCGCCAAAAGCGTTACCTGCCAGCATGTCATGAACGGCGGCTTCGGCTTCCTCCAGCGTCATCGCGACGATAACGCCTTTACCAGCGGCCAGGCCGTCGGCCTTGATAACGATCGGCGCGCCTTTCTCACGCAGATAGGCCAGCGCAGGCTCAATCTCGGTGAAGTTCTTATACTCCGCAGTCGGAATGTTATGACGGGCAAGGAAATCTTTGGTGAAGGCTTTGGAGCCCTCCAACTGCGCTGCACCTTCGGTTGGGCCGAAGATTTTCAGACCGGCGGCGCGAAATGCATCGACCACGCCAATTACCAGAGGCGCTTCCGGGCCAACGATGGTCAGATCGACCTTCTCATTCTGGGCAAAGCTCAGCAGCGCCGGAATATCGGTCACGCCGATTGCCACGTTTTGCAGCGCAGGTTCCAGCGCGGTGCCCGCGTTGCCTGGTGCGACAAATACCGTTTCGACTTTTGGCGACTGCGCCGCTTTCCAGGCCAGCGCGTGTTCGCGCCCGCCGTTGCCAATCACTAATACTTTCATCGTCTGCTCCGTGGATTAATGGCGGAAGTGGCGCATGTCGGTGAACACCATCGCTATGCCGTGCTCGTCGGCGGCAGCAATGACTTCATCATCACGGATAGAACCGCCCGGCTGGATCACGCAGGTCACACCGGCGGCGGCGGCGGCATCAATCCCATCGCGGAACGGGAAGAAAGCGTCGGATGCCATAGAGGAACCTTGAACTTCCAGACCTTCGTCGGCGGCTTTAATCCCGGCGATTTTTGCGGAATATACGCGGCTCATCTGGCCTGCGCCTATGCCGATAGTCATGTTCTCTTTGGCGTAAACAATGGCGTTGGATTTTACAAATTTAGCTACTTTCCAGCAGAACAGCGCATCGCGCAGTTCCTGTTCGGTCGGCTGACGTTTGGAAACTACGCGCAGTTCACCTTCGCTCACCATACCCAGGTCACGATCCTGAACCAGCAGACCGCCGTTAACGCGTTTGAAGTCCAGGCCCGGCACACGTTGTGCCCACTGACCGCAGGTCAGCACGCGGACGTTCTGTTTGGCGGCGGTGATTTTCAGTGCGTCTTCGGTTGCGGATGGCGCGATGATCACTTCCACGAACTGACGGGAAATGATGGCTTGAGCAGTTTCGGCATCCAGTTCGCGGTTGAAGGCGATGATGCCGCCGAACGCAGAGGTCGGGTCGGTTTTATAGGCGCGGTCGTAAGCATCGAGAATAGAGGTACTGACTGCCACGCCGCACGGGTTAGCGTGTTTGACGATCACACAGGCTGGCTCGTTGAATTCTTTTACGCACTCCAGCGCCGCATCGGTATCGGCGATGTTGTTGTAGGAAAGTGCTTTGCCCTGTACCTGCTGCGCGGTGGCAACGGACGCTTCTTTAACATTCTCTTCTATATAGAAGGCAGCCTGTTGGTGGCTGTTCTCGCCGTAGCGCATATCCTGCTTCTTAATGAAGTTCAGGTTCAGTGTACGTGGAAAGCGACCGGCGGCTTCTTTGCTTTCGCCGTGGTAGGCCGGAACCATGCTACCGAAGTAGTTGGCGATCATGCTGTCGTAAGCGGCGGTGTGTTCGAAGGCTTTAATCGCGAGGTCGAAACGCGTGTCGAGGGTCAGAGAACCGTCGTTGGCATCCATCTCTTTAATAATGGCGGCGTAGTCGCTGCTCTTCACAACGATAGCCACATCTTTATGGTTCTTGGCAGCGGAACGCACCATCGTCGGGCCGCCGATATCAATGTTTTCTACCGCATCTTCCAGCGAGCAGCCTTCACGGGCAACGGTCTCGGCGAACGGGTACAGGTTAACAACCACCATGTCGATAGGTGCGATGCCGTGCTGTTCCATAATCCCGTCGTCCTGACCACGACGACCAAGAATGCCGCCGTGGACTTTCGGATGCAGGGTCTTTACGCGTCCATCCATCATTTCCGGGAAGCCGGTGTAATCGGAAACTTCGGTCACTGGCAGGCCTTTCTCAGCCAACAGGCGCGCAGTGCCACCTGTAGACAGCAGCTCCACACCGCGTGCGGAAAGTGCCTGAGCGAATTCGATGATACCGGCCTTGTCAGAAACACTGAGCAGAGCGCGGCGGACTGGACGACGTTGTTGCATGGTAAATCCCCTGGATTTGACTATTACAGAGAGCGTTAGGTGAATTCTTGGCTAAAAACTCAGCTAACGCCCCTTACGGGGCATCCTTGTTGTGCGGGGGCATTGTAACGAAAACGTTTGCGCAACGCTCGCGAATTTTTAATTTTCGATTTTGACCTCTTCTTTTTCCGTTGAAGGATGCTCATATAAACAGAGAAGTGCATAAACGATCGCGTGGTTTGTGGATAACTCTGTGTGTAAATGGGTATAAGGCGGGGTTTTGCTGTGGAATGCAGCGGTCAGTCATTTTTCTGCAATTTAAGGGTTGCGGGCCGCGGGAAACTCCCTATAATGCGCCTCCATCGACACGGCGGATGTGAATCACTTCACACAAACAGCCGGTTCGGTTGAAGAGAAAAACCTGAAAATGAGGGTTGACTCTGAAAGAGGAAAGCGTAATATACGCCACCTCGCGACAGAGCGCTAAAGCGCGTCGCAACTGCTCTTTAACAATTTATCAGACAATCTGTGTGGGCACTCGAAGATACGGATTCTTAACGTCGCAAGACGAAAAATGAATACCAAGTCTCTGAGTGAACACGTAATTCATTACGAAGTTTAATTCACGAGCATCAAACTTAAATTGAAGAGTTTGATCATGGCTCAGATTGAACGCTGGCGGCAGGCCTAACACATGCAAGTCGAACGGTAGCACAGAGGAGCTTGCTCCTTGGGTGACGAGTGGCGGACGGGTGAGTAATGTCTGGGAAACTGCCCGATGGAGGGGGATAACTACTGGAAACGGTAGCTAATACCGCATAACGTCGCAAGACCAAAGAGGGGGACCTTCGGGCCTCTTGCCATCGGATGTGCCCAGATGGGATTAGCTAGTAGGTGGGGTAACGGCTCACCTAGGCGACGATCCCTAGCTGGTCTGAGAGGATGACCAGCCACACTGGAACTGAGACACGGTCCAGACTCCTACGGGAGGCAGCAGTGGGGAATATTGCACAATGGGCGCAAGCCTGATGCAGCCATGCCGCGTGTATGAAGAAGGCCTTCGGGTTGTAAAGTACTTTCAGCGAGGAGGAAGGCATTGTGGTTAATAACCGCAGCGATTGACGTTACTCGCAGAAGAAGCACCGGCTAACTCCGTGCCAGCAGCCGCGGTAATACGGAGGGTGCAAGCGTTAATCGGAATTACTGGGCGTAAAGCGCACGCAGGCGGTCTGTCAAGTCGGATGTGAAATCCCCGGGCTCAACCTGGGAACTGCATCCGAAACTGGCAGGCTAGAGTCTTGTAGAGGGGGGTAGAATTCCAGGTGTAGCGGTGAAATGCGTAGAGATCTGGAGGAATACCGGTGGCGAAGGCGGCCCCCTGGACAAAGACTGACGCTCAGGTGCGAAAGCGTGGGGAGCAAACAGGATTAGATACCCTGGTAGTCCACGCCGTAAACGATGTCGACTTGGAGGTTGTGCCCTTGAGGCGTGGCTTCCGGAGCTAACGCGTTAAGTCGACCGCCTGGGGAGTACGGCCGCAAGGTTAAAACTCAAATGAATTGACGGGGGCCCGCACAAGCGGTGGAGCATGTGGTTTAATTCGATGCAACGCGAAGAACCTTACCTACTCTTGACATCCAGAGAACTTGGCAGAGATGCCTTGGTGCCTTCGGGAACCGTGAGACAGGTGCTGCATGGCTGTCGTCAGCTCGTGTTGTGAAATGTTGGGTTAAGTCCCGCAACGAGCGCAACCCTTATCCTTTGTTGCCAGCGATTCGGTCGGGAACTCAAAGGAGACTGCCAGTGATAAACTGGAGGAAGGTGGGGATGACGTCAAGTCATCATGGCCCTTACGAGTAGGGCTACACACGTGCTACAATGGCATATACAAAGAGAAGCGACCTCGCGAGAGCAAGCGGACCTCATAAAGTATGTCGTAGTCCGGATTGGAGTCTGCAACTCGACTCCATGAAGTCGGAATCGCTAGTAATCGTGGATCAGAATGCCACGGTGAATACGTTCCCGGGCCTTGTACACACCGCCCGTCACACCATGGGAGTGGGTTGCAAAAGAAGTAGGTAGCTTAACCTTCGGGAGGGCGCTTACCACTTTGTGATTCATGACTGGGGTGAAGTCGTAACAAGGTAACCGTAGGGGAACCTGCGGTTGGATCACCTCCTTACCTTAAAGAAACGTTCTTTGTAGTGCTCACACAGATTGTCTGATGAAAAGTAAATAGCAAGGCGTCTTGCGATTGAGACTTCAGTGTCCCCTTCGTCTAGAGGCCCAGGACACCGCCCTTTCACGGCGGTAACAGGGGTTCGAATCCCCTAGGGGACGCCACTTGCTGGTATGTGTGAGTGAAAGTCGCCGACCGAAGTATCTCAAAACAGACTTTCGAGTCTCGTTTGAGATATTTGCTCTTTAAAAATCTGGATCAAGCTGAAAATTGAAACGACACACTGTTTCATTTCTCCGTAAACAAGAAATGAAA
>NZ_KB976069.1:0-132500 GCF_000398845.1 Citrobacter sp. KTE151
TGTTTTACGAAACATCTTCGGGTTGTGAGGTTAAGCGACTAAGCGTACACGGTGGATGCCCTGGCAGTCAGAGGCGATGAAGGACGTGCTAATCTGCGATAAGCGTCGGTAAGGTGATATGAACCGTTATAACCGGCGATTTCCGAATGGGGAAACCCAGTGTGATTCGTCACACTATCATTACGTGAATACATAGCGTAATGAAGCGAACCGGGGGAACTGAAACATCTAAGTACCCCGAGGAAAAGAAATCAACCGAGATTCCCCCAGTAGCGGCGAGCGAACGGGGAGCAGCCCAGAGTCTGAATCAGCATGTGTGGTAGTGGAACGGTCTGGAAAGTCCGGCGATACAGGGTGATAGCCCCGTACACAAAAGTGCATGTGTTGTGAACTCGAAGAGTAGGGCGGGACACGTGGTATCCTGTCTGAATATGGGGGGACCATCCTCCAAGGCTAAATACTCCTGACTGACCGATAGTGAACCAGTACCGTGAGGGAAAGGCGAAAAGAACCCCGGCGAGGGGAGTGAAAAAGAACCTGAAACCGTGTACGTACAAGCAGTGGGAGCCTCTTTATGGGGTGACTGCGTACCTTTTGTATAATGGGTCAGCGACTTATATTCTGTAGCAAGGTTAACCGAATAGGGGAGCCGAAGGGAAACCGAGTCTTAACTGGGCGTTAAGTTGCAGGGTATAGACCCGAAACCCGGTGATCTAGCCATGGGCAGGTTGAAGGTTGGGTAACACTAACTGGAGGACCGAACCGACTAATGTTGAAAAATTAGCGGATGACTTGTGGCTGGGGGTGAAAGGCCAATCAAACCGGGAGATAGCTGGTTCTCCCCGAAAGCTATTTAGGTAGCGCCTCGTGAACTCATCTTCGGGGGTAGAGCACTGTTTCGGCTAGGGGGTCATCCCGACTTACCAACCCGATGCAAACTGCGAATACCGAAGAATGTTATCACGGGAGACACACGGCGGGTGCTAACGTCCGTCGTGAAGAGGGAAACAACCCAGACCGCCAGCTAAGGTCCCAAAGTCATGGTTAAGTGGGAAACGATGTGGGAAGGCACAGACAGCCAGGATGTTGGCTTAGAAGCAGCCATCATTTAAAGAAAGCGTAATAGCTCACTGGTCGAGTCGGCCTGCGCGGAAGATGTAACGGGGCTAAACCATGCACCGAAGCTGCGGCAGCGACACTATGTGTTGTTGGGTAGGGGAGCGTTCTGTAAGCCGTTGAAGGTGTGCTGTGAGGCATGCTGGAGGTATCAGAAGTGCGAATGCTGACATAAGTAACGATAATGCGGGTGAAAAACCCGCACGCCGGAAGACCAAGGGTTCCTGTCCAACGTTAATCGGGGCAGGGTGAGTCGACCCCTAAGGCGAGGCCGAAAGGCGTAGTCGATGGGAAACAGGTTAATATTCCTGTACTTGGTGTTACTGCGAGGGGGGGACGGAGAAGGCTATGTTAGCCGGGCGACGGTTGTCCCGGTTTAAGCATGTAGGCGGAGATTCCAGGTAAATCCGGAGTCTTGTTAACGCTGAGGTGTGATGACGAGGCACTACGGTGCTGAAGTAACAAATGCCCTGCTTCCAGGAAAAGCCTCTAAGCATCAGGTAACACAAAATCGTACCCCAAACCGACACAGGTGGTCAGGTAGAGAATACCAAGGCGCTTGAGAGAACTCGGGTGAAGGAACTAGGCAAAATGGTGCCGTAACTTCGGGAGAAGGCACGCTGATATGTAGGTGAAGTGATTTACTCATGGAGCTGAAATCAGTCGAAGATACCAGCTGGCTGCAACTGTTTATTAAAAACACAGCACTGTGCAAACACGAAAGTGGACGTATACGGTGTGACGCCTGCCCGGTGCCGGAAGGTTAATTGATGGGGTTATCCGTAAGGAGAAGCTCTTGATCGAAGCCCCGGTAAACGGCGGCCGTAACTATAACGGTCCTAAGGTAGCGAAATTCCTTGTCGGGTAAGTTCCGACCTGCACGAATGGCGTAATGATGGCCAGGCTGTCTCCACCCGAGACTCAGTGAAATTGAACTCGCTGTGAAGATGCAGTGTACCCGCGGCAAGACGGAAAGACCCCGTGAACCTTTACTATAGCTTGACACTGAACACTGGTCCTTGATGTGTAGGATAGGTGGGAGGCTTTGAAGTGTGGACGCCAGTCTGCATGGAGCCAACCTTGAAATACCACCCTTTAATGGCTGGTGTTCTAACGTAGACCCGTAATCCGGGTTGCGGACAGTGTCTGGTGGGTAGTTTGACTGGGGCGGTCTCCTCCTAAAGAGTAACGGAGGAGCACGAAGGTTAGCTAATCCTGGTCGGACATCAGGAGGTTAGTGCAAAGGCATAAGCTAGCTTGACTGCGAGAGTGACGGCTCGAGCAGGTGCGAAAGCAGGTCTTAGTGATCCGGTGGTTCTGAATGGAAGGGCCATCGCTCAACGGATAAAAGGTACTCCGGGGATAACAGGCTGATACCGCCCAAGAGTTCATATCGACGGCGGTGTTTGGCACCTCGATGTCGGCTCATCACATCCTGGGGCTGAAGTAGGTCCCAAGGGTATGGCTGTTCGCCATTTAAAGTGGTACGCGAGCTGGGTTTAGAACGTCGTGAGACAGTTCGGTCCCTATCTGCCGTGGGCGCTGGAGAATTGAGGGGGGCTGCTCCTAGTACGAGAGGACCGGAGTGGACGCATCACTGGTGTTCGGGTTGTCATGCCAATGGCATTGCCCGGTAGCTAAATGCGGAAGAGATAAGTGCTGAAAGCATCTAAGCACGAAACTTGCCCCGAGATGAGTTCTCCCTGACCCTTTAAGGGTCCTGAAGGAACGTTGAAGACGACGACGTTGATAGGTCGGGTGTGTAAGCGTAGCGATACGTTGAGCTAACCGATACTAATGAACCGTGAGGCTTAACCTTACAACGCCGAAGATGTTTTGGCGAAGAGACATCGAAATTCAGCTTGATTACAGATTACATCGACAGACCTGAGAGGTGTGTTGATAAACAGAATTTGCCTGGCGGCTGTAGCGCGGTGGTCCCACCTGACCCCATGCCGAACTCAGAAGTGAAACGCCGTAGCGCCGATGGTAGTGTGGGGTCTCCCCATGCGAGAGTAGGGAACTGCCAGGCATCAAATAAGTGAAGAAGCCCATCCTGCCGGATGGGCTTTTTTGCGTCTGCAGGGCAGTCAGAACTGCCGGATGTGGCCTCCCGCCTTATCCAGCCCATTATGTTGTAACCGGTGTGCAGGCCTGAGAGCGCAGCGCACCTGGCTCTCCCGGCAGGACATTGCCTGTTACGCGAACGACGAATAGCATTCTCCTTTTTTCTTTACTGCACTAATCTACAGCAAGGAGCCGTGAAACTTTCTCAACTTGAGGATGCAGGCTCGACATTCGCATGATTCCTGGGTATCTTCAGCTATCTGGATGTCTAAACGTTTAAACGTATGTAGTGAGGTTATCAGGTTATGCCAATTCGCGTGCAGGACGAGCTACCCGCCGTCAATTTCTTGCGTGAGGAAAACGTCTTTGTGATGACGTCATCTCGCGCTTCTGGTCAGGAAATTCGTCCACTGAAGGTGCTCATCCTCAACCTGATGCCCAAGAAGATTGAAACGGAAAACCAGTTCCTGCGTTTACTGTCTAACTCCCCGCTGCAGGTAGATGTTCAGCTATTGCGCATTGATGCCCGCGAGTCACGCAACACCCCTACGGAGCATCTGAATAACTTTTACTGTAATTTCGAGGATATCTGCGATCAGAACTTTGATGGGCTAATCGTGACCGGCGCGCCGTTGGGTCTGGTTGAATTTAATGACGTGGCTTACTGGCCGCAGATTAAACAAGTGCTTGAATGGGCGAAAGATCATGTTACATCGACGCTCTTTGTCTGTTGGGCGGTGCAAGCCGCATTGAATATCCTGTACGGAATTCCCAAGCAAACCCGTACGGATAAACTCTCAGGCGTCTATGAGCACCATATTCTTCATCCTCATGCGCTGCTGACGCGTGGATTTGATGATGCGTTCCTGGCCCCGCATTCGCGCTATGCCGATTTTCCTGCTGCCCTTATCAGGGACTATACCGATCTCGAGATTTTTGCCGAAACAGAAGAGGGAGATGCCTACCTGTTTGCCAGCAAAGATAAACGTATCGCCTTCGTAACGGGCCATCCTGAATATGACGCCCATACACTCGGCAGTGAATATTTTCGTGACGTCGAAGCGGGCTTAACGCCGGAAGTGCCCTATAACTACTTCCCAAAAGATGACCCGCAAAATAAACCGCGGGCAACCTGGCGTAGCCACGGCAATCTGTTGTTTACCAACTGGCTCAACTATTACGTTTACCAGATCACGCCATATGATCTGCGTCACATGAATCCAACGCTGGATTAATCTTCTGTAACAGACGATCCTTAAGCGTTTCAGCATGTTGAATCAGGCACCTTCGGGTGCCTTTTTTATTTCCGAAACGCACCTCACTGTGTAATTAAATTTTATTTATATTGTTATCAATAGGTTAATTAATAATTAAATTAAAAATGGAAATTGTTTTTGATTTTGAAATTTAAATGAGTAGTCTTAGTTGTGCTGAACGAAAACCGCACAACGATCCTTCGTTCGCATTGGGGATGTGTTTGGATCAATGACGAGGAACTACGCAATGAATCAACAGGCAACGACAACCGATGAACTGATCTTCACCAGGCCGCGTGGCGAACAGGAACAGCAGATTCTGACCGCTGAAGCGGTGGAGTTTCTGACCGAGCTGGTGACAAGATTTACGCCAAAGCGGAATAAACTTCTGGCTGCACGTATCCAGCAGCAGCAGGATATTGATGACGGTAAGTTGCCTGACTTTATTTCGGAAACAGCTTCCATTCGCGAAGGTAACTGGAAAATTCGCGGTATTCCTGATGATTTACTGGATCGCCGTGTAGAGATTACCGGACCGGTTGAGCGCAAGATGGTTATCAACGCGCTGAACGCGAACGTCAAAGTCTTTATGGCTGATTTTGAAGATTCGCTGGCTCCTGAGTGGAGCAAAGTTATCGACGGGCAGATCAACTTGCGCGATGCAGTCAATGGCACCATTAGCTACACCAACGAAGCCGGTAAAATTTATCAACTCAAACCCAATCCGGCCCTGTTAGTGTGCCGCGTTCGCGGTCTGCACCTGCCGGAAAAACACGTCACCTGGCGTGGCGAATCGATCCCGGGCAGCCTGTTCGACTTTGCCCTCTATTTCTTCCACAACTACAAAACGTTGCTGGCAAAAGGCAGTGGCCCTTATTTCTATCTACCGAAAACGCAGGCCTGGCAAGAAGCTGCATGGTGGAGTGAAGTGTTCAGCTATGCAGAGGATCGCTTTAATCTGCCGCGCGGCACAATTAAAGCGACCCTGCTGATTGAAACGCTGCCAGCCGTTTTCCAGATGGACGAAATTCTGCACGCGCTGCGTGACCACATTGTGGGCCTGAACTGCGGTCGCTGGGACTACATTTTCAGCTATATCAAAACCCTAAAGAACCACCCGGATCGCGTGTTGCCGGACCGTCAGGTGGTGACGATGGATAAGCCATTCCTCAGTGCGTATTCGCGTCTGCTGATTAAAACCTGTCATAAACGCGGCGCGTTCGCGATGGGCGGCATGGCCGCGTTCATTCCCAGCAAAGATGCGGAACGTAACAACCAGGTTCTGACCAAGGTAAAAGCGGACAAAGCGCTGGAAGCCAATAACGGTCATGACGGCACATGGATTGCCCATCCAGGACTGGCAGATACCGCAATGGCGGTGTTCAACGACGTACTCGGTGAAAACAAAAATCAGCTGTTCGTGACCCGTGAAGAAGATGCGCCGATTACCGCAGAACAATTGCTGGCACCCTGTGAAGGTGAGCGTACTGAAGAAGGCATGCGTGCCAACATTCGTGTCGCGGTGCAGTACATCGAAGCGTGGATCTCCGGTAATGGCTGCGTACCGATTTATGGGCTGATGGAAGATGCGGCCACCGCCGAAATCTCTCGTACTTCCATCTGGCAGTGGATCCACCACCAGAAAACGCTCAGCAACGGCAAACCGGTTACCAAACCGTTGTTCCGCCAGATGCTGGCCGAAGAGATGTTGGTGATTCAGGACGAACTGGGAGAACACCGCTACAGCAGCGGGCGTTTTGATGATGCCGCGCGCCTGATGGAGCAAATCACCACTTCCGACGAGTTAATTGACTTCCTGACGTTACCGGGCTACCGCCTGTTGGCCTAATTTACCCACAATTTATCCTAATGGAGCATCTGCACATGAAAACCCGTACTCAACAAATCGAAGAATTACAGAAAGAATGGACTCAACCGCGCTGGGAAGGCATCACCCGCCCCTATAGCGCGGAGGAAGTGGTGAAATTACGTGGCTCGGTCAACCCGGAATGCACGCTGGCGCAGCTTGGCGCGGCGAAAATGTGGCGTCTGCTACACGGCGAATCGAAGAAAGGTTATATCAACAGCCTCGGTGCGCTGACTGGTGGTCAGGCGCTGCAGCAAGCGAAAGCTGGTATTGAAGCGGTCTACCTTTCAGGCTGGCAGGTGGCGGCAGATGCCAACCTGGCGTCCAGCATGTATCCGGATCAATCGTTGTATCCAGCGAACTCCGTTCCGGCGGTGGTGGACAGGATCAACAACACATTCCGTCGTGCCGATCAGATCCAATGGTCAACTGGTATTGAGCCGAACGATCCGCGCTATGTGGATTACTTCCTGCCGATCGTTGCCGATGCGGAAGCGGGTTTTGGCGGGGTACTGAACGCGTTTGAACTGATGAAATCGATGATTGAGGCTGGTGCAGCGGCCGTTCACTTCGAAGATCAGCTCGCATCGGTGAAAAAATGTGGTCACATGGGCGGCAAAGTCCTGGTGCCGACTCAGGAAGCTATCCAAAAACTGGTGGCAGCGCGTCTGGCTGCAGACGTTATGGGCGTTCCGACGCTGGTGATTGCGCGTACCGATGCTGACGCAGCCGATCTGATTACGTCTGATTGCGACCCATACGATAGCGAGTTCATCACTGGCGAACGTACCAGCGAAGGGTTCTACCGTACGCATGCGGGCATTGAGCAGGCGATCAGCCGTGGCCTGGCCTACGCACCGTATGCGGATCTGGTGTGGTGTGAAACCTCCACACCGGACCTCGAACTGGCGAAGCGCTTTGCCGATGCTATTCATGCGAAATTCCCAGGCAAACTGCTGGCCTACAACTGTTCGCCATCGTTTAACTGGCAGAAAAACCTGGATGACAAAACCATTGCCAGCTTCCAGCAACAGCTGTCCGATATGGGTTACAAATACCAGTTCATTACGCTGGCGGGTATTCACAGCATGTGGTTCAACATGTTCGACCTCGCGCATTCCTATGCGCAGGGTGAAGGCATGCGCCACTACGTTGAGAAGGTTCAGCAGCCGGAATTTGCGGCGGCTAAAGATGGTTACACCTTCGTGTCCCATCAGCAGGAAGTAGGTACAGGCTACTTCGACAAAGTAACCACCATCATTCAGGGCGGCACTTCTTCAGTGACCGCGCTGACCGGCTCGACTGAAGAATCGCAGTTTTGATCAATGCCCGGTGGCGCTGCGCTTACCGGGCCTACGAAGGGATGTAGGCCGGATAAGCGAACGCGCCATCCGGCATGACATTGTGCCGGATGGGAGAAATTGATGACGCGTGGCCTGGAATTACTGATTGCTCAGACGATTTTGCAAGGTTTCGACGCCCAGTACGGGCGTTTTCTGGAAGTGACCTCCGGCGCGCAGCAGCGTTTTGAACATGCCGACTGGCACGCGGTTCAGCAGGCGATGAAAAGCCGTATCCACCTTTACGATCATCATGTGGGTCTGGTGGTGGAGCAACTGCGCTGCATTACTGATGGCAAAAGTACCGACGCGGATTTTTTACTTCGCGTGAAAGAGCATTACACCCGGCTATTGCCAGATTACCCACGCTTCGAGATTGCGGAGAGTTTCTTTAACTCCGTCTATTGCCGGTTATTTGACCACCGCTCGCTGACTCCCGAGCGACTGTTTATTTTCAGCTCTCAGCCAGAGCGCCGTTTTCGCACGATCCCACGCCCGTTGGCGAAAGACTTTTTTCCCGATACCGGCTGGGAGTGGCTGCTTACGCGCGTCCTCAGCGATCTGCCCTTGCGTCTGCCGTGGCAGAACAGACATCGGGATATCCACTACATCATCGAACACCTGACCGAAACGCTGGGAGCGGATGTGTTGCAGCGCAGTCATTTGCAGGTGGCGAACGAACTGTTTTATCGCAACAAGGCCGCCTGGCTGGTCGGTAAGTTGAATACCCCTTCCGGGACGCTGCCGTTTTTACTGCCAATTCACCGTACTGACGAAGGCGAACTGTTTGTCGATACCTGCCTGACCACGACGGCGGAAGCCAGTATCGTGTTTGGCTTCGCCCGCTCGTATTTTATGGTTTACGCCCCGCTGCCCGCCGCGTTAGTGGAGTGGCTGCGCGAGATCCTGCCCGGTAAAACCACCGCTGAATTGTATATGGCGATCGGCTGTCAGAAACACGCGAAGACCGAAAGTTACCGCGAATATCTGCTCTATCTTGCCCATTGCGATGAGCAATTTATCGAAGCGCCGGGGATCCGCGGCATGGTGATGCTGGTATTTACCCTGCCAGGCTTCGACCGCGTCTTTAAAGTCATCAAAGACAAATTTGCGCCGCAAAAAGAGATGTCGGCCGCCCACGTCCGCGCCTGTTATCAACTGGTCAAGGAGCACGATCGTGTCGGGCGGATGGCTGATACTCAGGAGTTCGAGAACTTTGTGCTGGATAAACGGCAAATCGATCCGTCGCTGATGGCGCTGTTGCTACAGGAAGCCCCGGAAAAAATTACCGATCTCGGCGAGCAGATTGTCATTCGCCATTTGTATATCGAACGACGGATGGTGCCGCTCAATATCTGGCTGGAGCAGGTCGAAGGCCAGCAACTGCGCGATGCAATTGAAGAGTACGGCAATGCCATTCGTCAGCTGGCCGCCGCCAATATTTTCCCCGGCGATATGCTGTTTAAGAACTTCGGCGTGACTCGCCACGGGCGCGTGGTGTTCTACGACTACGATGAAATTTGCTACATGACGGAGGTGAATTTCCGTCATATCCCGCCGCCGCGTTACCCGGAAGATGAGATGAGCGCTGAACCGTGGTATAGCGTATCGCCGGGGGATGTCTTCCCGGAAGAGTTTCGTCACTGGCTATGCGCTGACCCGCGTATCGGGCCGCTATTTGAAGAGATGCATGCTGACCTGTTCAGCGCCGACTACTGGCGAGGTCTGCAAACGCGGATCCGTGAAGGACACGTGGAAGATGTTTACGCCTACCGGCGCAAACAGCGGTTTTGCATCAGATTTGCGGCTTGACGCCCGGTAACCCTTTCTTAACGGAATCCGCCGTATGCCAGCGTGACTTCTTTCGCCGCTTTGATCGCCATGGCACCAAATTCGGTCACTCGATCGTCGGTAATGCGCGAAATGGGTCCGGAGATGGAAATAGCGGCAAACGGCTCGCGGTGTTCATCATAAATGCACGACGCCACGCAGCGTAGACCCAGCGCATGCTCCTCATCATCAAAGGAGTAGCCGCGCTTGCGCGTCTGGGCTAAATCCTCTTTCAGATGCACCGGCGACACCAACGTGGCGTGGGTGTATGAGTGCAGCCCTTTACGGTGCAGCAGGCCAGTCACCTGTTCTTCACTCAGTTGGGATAAAAACGCCTTACCCGCACCGGAGGCGTGCATCGGCAGTTTGCCGCCGATAGGCGCGGACATGCGCATCAGCTGGGTACACTGCACCTGGTCGATAATAATGGCCTGATGGTCGCTTTGATCCAGCACGGCCAGGTTTACCGTCTCACCGGAGTCTTCCATCAGCTTGCGCAGGATCGGGTGGACAATCGCCAGCAAATTACGGCTTTGTAAAAAGCTGCTGCCGACGATAAACGCATGCGCACCCACGGCCCAGTGGCCTAATTCACCCACCTGACGGACAAATCCTTGCTGCTGCATGGTGGTCAACAAACGGTGAGTCGTGGAGTTTGGCAAGCCGGCCTGCTGTGCCAGCTCGGTTAGCGCCACGCTGCCGTTGGATTCCGCAATCCACTCCAGTAGCTTCAGGCCGCGGGTCAGAGACTGAACCTGCCCGGTTGCAGGCGTAGTAGCAGCGGCGGGTTTTCTACCGCGTTTCGCGGGGATTGTGGCAACCATGGCGGACTCCTTTTCTGTATCGTGGAAATCATTTTCGTTTTATTCAATTATAATGCAAGAATTCCTGTACTGATCGGATGAGTGAAGCTGAACATGTCTCATGTTGGCCGTTGTTCTCTTTTCCACCTCTCAGGTTTGTGCCAGTATGGTCTGTTGAGTTTTTTTCGGTCTGGTTGAGCGTTGTCGGGAGCGAGTGTGAGCAGCAAAGTTGAACAATTACGTCAGCAGTTAAATGAACGTATTCTGGTGCTGGACGGCGGTATGGGCACCATGATCCAGGGATATCGTCTGAGCGAAGAGGATTTCCGCGGCGAACGCTTTGCCGACTGGCCGTGCGATCTGAAAGGCAACAACGACCTGTTGGTGCTCAGCAAACCTGAGGTGATCGCCGCCATCCATAACGCCTATTTTGAGGCGGGCGCGGATATCATCGAAACCAACACCTTTAACTCCACGACTATCGCCATGGCGGATTACCAGATGGAATCCCTGTCGGCGGAAATCAACTTTGCGGCAGCCAAACTGGCGCGCGCGGCGGCAGACGAATGGACGACACGCACACCGGAAAAACCGCGCTATGTCGCGGGCGTGCTCGGCCCAACCAACCGTACGGCGTCTATCTCGCCTGACGTCAACGACCCGGCTTACCGCAATATTACCTTTGATCAGCTGGTGGCCGCCTACCGTGAATCCACCAAAGCGCTGGTGGAAGGTGGCAGCGACCTGATCCTGATTGAAACCGTCTTCGATACCCTGAACGCCAAAGCCGCTATTTTCGCGGTTAAAACCGAATTTGAAGCGCTGGGCGTTGAGTTGCCGATTATGCTCTCCGGCACCATCACCGATGCTTCCGGGCGTACGCTCTCCGGTCAGACAACCGAAGCGTTCTATAACTCACTGCGCCACGCCGATGCGCTGACCTTCGGTCTGAACTGCGCCTTAGGTCCGGACGAATTGCGCCAGTACGTGCAGGAGCTGTCGCGCATTGCCGAATGCTACGTTACCGCGCACCCGAACGCCGGGTTGCCGAACGCCTTTGGCGAATACGATCTCGATGCCGACACCATGGCGGCGCAAATACGCGAGTGGGCGCAAGCGGGCTTCCTCAACGTGGTCGGCGGCTGCTGCGGCACCACGCCGGAACACATCGCCGCGATGAGCCGCGCAGTGGAAGGCTTGCCGCCGCGCCGCTTGCCGGAAATCCCGGTAGCCTGCCGTCTGTCTGGCCTTGAACCGTTGAATATTGGCGACGATAGCCTGTTTGTGAACGTCGGCGAGCGTACCAACGTCACCGGTTCGGCGAAATTTAAGCGACTGATCAAAGAAGAGAAATACAACGAAGCGCTGGATGTCGCCCGTCAGCAGGTGGAAAGCGGCGCACAGATTATCGATATCAACATGGATGAGGGGATGCTCGACGCCGAAGCGGCGATGGTGCGTTTTCTCAACCTTATCGCCGGTGAGCCGGATATCGCCCGCGTGCCGATTATGATCGACTCCTCGAAATGGGACGTCATCGAAAAAGGGCTGAAGTGCATTCAGGGTAAAGGCATCGTTAACTCCATCTCGATGAAAGAGGGGGTTGAGACCTTTATCCACCACGCGAAGTTGCTGCGACGCTACGGTGCCGCAGTGGTGGTGATGGCCTTTGACGAGCAGGGGCAGGCCGACACCCGCGCGCGTAAAATTGAGATTTGCCGGCGGGCGTACAAAATTCTTACCGAAGAGGTAGGCTTCCCGCCGGAAGATATCATCTTCGACCCGAACATCTTTGCGGTCGCGACCGGGATTGATGAGCACAATAACTACGCCCAGGACTTTATCGGCGCCTGTGAGGACATCAAACGCGAACTACCGCACGCGCTGATCTCCGGCGGCGTCTCCAACGTGTCGTTCTCCTTCCGTGGTAACGACCCGGTTCGTGAAGCCATTCACGCGGTATTCCTTTACTACGCCATTCGCAACGGCATGGACATGGGGATCGTCAACGCCGGACAACTGGCGATTTACGACGACCTGCCCGCCGAGCTGCGCGATGCGGTTGAAGATGTGATCCTCAACCGTCGTGACGATGGCACCGAGCGTCTGCTGGAGCTGGCTGAGAAATACCGCGGTAGCAAAACTGATGACACTGCCAATGCCCAGATGGCGGAATGGCGCAGTTGGGACGTGAAAAAGCGCCTCGAATATTCGCTGGTGAAAGGCATTACCGAATTTATTGAGCAGGATACTGAAGAAGCTCGCCAGCAGGCCGCGCGTCCGATCGAGGTGATTGAAGGGCCGCTGATGGACGGGATGAACGTGGTTGGCGATCTGTTTGGCGAGGGCAAAATGTTCCTGCCGCAGGTGGTGAAATCCGCCCGCGTGATGAAGCAGGCGGTGGCCTACCTCGAACCGTATATTGAGGCCAGCAAAGAGAAAGGCTCCAGCAACGGCAAGATGGTCATTGCTACCGTGAAAGGCGATGTGCACGATATCGGCAAAAACATCGTTGGTGTGGTGCTGCAATGTAACAACTACGAAATCGTCGATCTTGGCGTGATGGTGCCAGCGGAGAAAATCCTCAGAACGGCACGTGAAGTGAATGCCGATCTGATTGGTCTTTCCGGGCTGATTACCCCGTCGCTGGACGAAATGGTCAACGTGGCGAAAGAGATGGAGCGTCAGGGGTTCACTATTCCGTTGCTGATTGGCGGCGCGACCACCTCAAAAGCGCACACGGCGGTGAAAATAGAGCAGAACTACAGTGGTCCGACGGTTTATGTGCAGAACGCCTCGCGTACCGTTGGCGTAGTCGCCGCACTCCTCTCGGACACTCAGCGCGATGACTTTGTCGCCCGTACGCGTAAAGAGTACGAAACCGTGCGTATCCAGCATGCGCGTAAGAAACCGCGTACTCCGCCAGTAACGTTACAGGCTGCCCGCGACAACGATCTGGCCTTCGACTGGGAAAACTACACGCCGCCAGTGGCGCACCGCCTCGGCGTACAGAGTGTTGAAGCCAGCATCGAAACGCTGCGCAACTACATCGACTGGACGCCGTTCTTTATGACCTGGTCGCTGGCCGGGAAATACCCGCGCATCCTCGAAGATGAGGTGGTGGGAGAAGAGGCGAAACGTCTGTTCAAAGACGCCAATGACATGCTGGATAAACTCAGCGCTGAGAAGACCCTGAATCCGCGCGGCGTGGTGGGCTTGTTCCCGGCTAACCGCGTGGGGGACGACATCGAGATTTACCGTGACGAGACGCGTACGCACGTCATCAACGTCAGTCATCACCTGCGCCAGCAGACGGAAAAAGTCGGTTTCGCCAACTACTGCCTGTCTGACTTTGTTGCGCCGAAACTGAGCGGCAAAGCGGATTACATCGGTGCTTTCGCAGTTACCGGCGGTCTGGAGGAAGATGCACTGGCGGACGCCTTCGAAGCCCAGCATGACGACTACAACAAGATCATGGTGAAAGCGATCGCCGACCGCCTGGCGGAAGCGTTCGCGGAATATCTGCACGAGCGCGTGCGTAAAGTCTACTGGGGCTATGCGGCGAATGAGAACCTCAGCAACGAGGAGCTGATCCGCGAAAACTACCAGGGAATTCGCCCGGCACCGGGCTATCCGGCTTGCCCGGAACACACCGAAAAGGCCACCATCTGGGAACTGCTGGATGTAGAAGCGCACACCGGGATGAAGCTCACCGAATCCTTCGCGATGTGGCCAGGTGCGTCGGTTTCCGGCTGGTATTTCAGTCATCCAGACAGCAAGTACTACGCCGTGGCGCAAATCCAGCGCGATCAGGTTGAAGATTACGCCTTCCGTAAAGGCATGAGCGTGGCGGAAGTCGAACGTTGGTTAGCGCCTAATCTGGGCTATGACGCTGACTGATTCACAAAACTGTCATCTTTATTTACAACAAACAGGGCACTCAATGAGTGCCTTGTCTCTTTATTACGTTTAAACCCTTATACTGAAAGAACGTTCATCGGTACTGCTTGCCGGATGGCGGCGTAAACACCTTATCCGGCTACTGGCATATTTTTGTAGGCCTGATAAGCGTGGCGTCATCAGGTGTTATGTCATCACTATGAACCTCAGGAACATATAACGATAAGGAGAACCTGATTCCGTGCTAACTCTGTTACACCTGCTTTCTGCTGTCTCTATGCTGGTTTGGGGTACTCATATTGTGCGCACCGGCGTGATGCGCGTCTTCGGCGCCCGTTTGCGTACCGTACTCAGCCGTAGTGTTGAAAAGAAGCCGCTCGCCTTTTGTGCGGGTATCGGCGTGACGGCGCTGGTGCAAAGCAGCAACGCCACCACCATGCTGGTGACCTCGTTTGTCGCGCAGGACCTCGTCGCGCTCACCCCTGCGCTGGTGATTGTACTCGGCGCCGACGTCGGGACCGCGCTGATGGCACGTATCCTGACCTTCGATCTCTCCTGGCTATCGCCACTGCTGATTTTTATCGGCGTGATCTTCTTTCTCGGACGTAAGCAGTCCCGTGTGGGGCAACTGGGGCGGGTTGGTATTGGACTGGGGTTGATTTTACTGGCGCTGGAACTGATTGTGCAGGCGGTAACACCGATCACCCAGGCTAACGGCGTACAGGTTATTTTCGCCTCGCTCACCGGCGATATCATGCTGGATGCGCTGATTGGTGCGATGTTCGCGATTATCAGTTACTCCAGCCTTGCGGCGGTGCTGCTGACGGCAACGCTGACCGCGGCAGGCATTATCTCGTTCCCGGTGGCGTTGTGTCTGGTGATTGGCGCCAACCTCGGCTCTGGCCTACTGGCGATGCTTAATAACAGCGCCGCTAACGCCGCCGCCCGCCGTGTGGCGCTCGGTAGCCTGCTGTTTAAGCTGGTGGGAAGCCTGATTATCCTGCCGTTTGTTCATCCGTTGGCAAATCTGATGGATGAACTGCCGCTGCCGAAATCTGAACTGGTTATTTACTTCCATGTCTTCTACAACCTGGTGCGCTGCGTGGCGATGGTGCCGTTCGCAGAACCGATGGCGCGTTTTTGTAAGCGCATCATCCGCGATGAGCCGGAGCTGGATGCGCATTTGAAGCCCAAGCATCTGGACGTCAGTGCGCTGGATACGCCGACGCTGGCCCTGGCCAATGCCGCTCGTGAAGCTCTGCGCATCGGCGACGCGATGGAGCAGATGATGGACGGGCTGAAGAAGGTGATGCATGGCGAGCCGCGTGAAGAGAAAGAGCTGCGCAGGATGGCGGACGACATTAACGTGCTATACACGGCAATCAAGCTTTATCTGGCGCGGATGCCAAAGGATGAACTGGCGGAAGAGGAATCACGCCGTTGGGCGGAGATTATCGAAATGTCGCTTAACCTCGAGCAGGCTTCCGATATTGTCGAACGTATGGGCAGTGAGATAGCGGATAAGTCGCTGGCTGCCCGTCGCGCATTCTCCGTGGAAGGATTGAAAGAGCTGGATGCGCTCTTCGATCAACTGCTCAGCAATCTGCAACTGGCGATGTCGGTGTTCTTCTCTGGTGACGTGACCAGCGCCCGTCGTCTGCGCCGTAGCAAGCACCGTTTCCGTATTCTCAACCGTCGGTATTCGCATGCGCACGTTGACCGTCTGCATCAGCAGAACGTGCAGAGCATCGAGACCAGCTCCTTGCACCTGGCGCTGCTGGGCGATATGCAGCGTCTGAACTCGCTGTTTTGTTCCGTGGCCTATAGCGTGCTGGAACAGCCGGATGAGGACGATGAGCGCGACGATTATTGAGTGAGGTGGACCGGTTGGCCGGATAAGGCATTTATGCCGTTATCCGGCAACGTCGGTTAGAAGCAGTGACCTGCTTCGAGGGCAACCGCGTCTTCACCTGCTTTAAAGACGTAAGTAGTGTTCGGACCGCCAAGAACCGCCTGGCCGTTACTCACCTTAATCCAGTTTCCTTCCGGCAAACCAATCACCGTCAGCTCTGGTGCCACAACCAGCAGCTCGCGAATACGCTGTTCACGTGTTTCGCCTTTGTGGCCTTCCGGAAGCGCATTGGTGAAATGTGGGTTAATCTGCAGCGGGAACAGACCCAGGGCATCAAAACCTTTTGGATCGACAATCGGCATGTCGTTGGTGGTGCGGATGGTCTGGCAGGCGAGGTTAGAACCTGCGCTCCAGCCGATGTACAGCGCACCGCGTTTGACGACATCCACAATCGGCGCCAGCAGTCCGCGCTCGCGGCTCTCTTTCAGTAACTGGAAGGTGTTACCCCCGCCGACAATCACCAGTTCTGCGTTTTCAATGGCAGCGATCGGATCGGCAACGGTATGAATGCCAGTAACGTTGACGCCCATTGGCGCAAAGATGGCTGCCGTTTTCGCCGTGTATTCATCCCAGGTTTGCGTCACGCCAGCGAACGGAATAAACACCGCCGTACGGCGACCATTCAGAAGCTCAGCAATCAGCGGTAGCGCATGTTCCATCCAGCCTTTGCCCGGCAGCGTCGAGTTACTCAATAAAAGCAGTTCCATCATTTCTCCATGTAATCAGAAAATTACAAACCGCGCTAATGCTACCACTATCAGCGTAACGCCTTACTGATATGTCTCACGATGTTGGAAGGGGGGAAAGCCGAACGGGTTAACCACAACCTCCTGTTGGAAAAGCCCGTTCAGACTTAACAACGATCAATCTATTGAAACAGCGTCCTTTTGCGTAGTGGCAAACGCCAGGCCTTCGTCCTCCCAGCCCTTAATACCACCAATCATTATTTTCACCGGTCGACCTAGCTGCGCCAACTTCAGCGCCGCGCGATCGGCCCCGTTACAGTGTGGGCCAGCGCAATAGACGACAAACAGTGTGTCCTGTGGCCATTTTTTCAAGGATTCCGTATTTATCTGTCGATGGGGAAGATGAATCGCGCCAGGGATATGACAACGGGAAAAACTCTCTGCACTCCCCACCACATGTAAAAGCACAAAATCTTTGTCGTCAGCAGCCATCGCGGAATGAACGTCAGAACAATCCGTCTCCATATTCAGACGTTGCTGGAAATGGGCGATAGCTTGTGCAGATGAAGCGGCTGGAATATCAGTTACGGTACTCATATTGTTGTTTTCTCTTGTGGTGAAATCAGCTGTTGTGTTACCTCTTATCTCATCAAAAAATTAACCTCGAAACACCCTCTGACCATGACAGATTCCGCCAGGATCATGACAACATCTTCTCGCCCGTTGGTCGTTGCACTCGCTTATGACGGGCTATGTACTTTCGAGTTTGGCGTCGCAGTGGAAGTTTTTGGGCTTCCGCGACCTGAACTGGGAGAGCGCTGGTATCGTTTTGCCGTGGCTTCGGTTGATCAAGGTGAATTAAGGGCAACTGGCGGGGTTCGTATCGTGGTGGACGGTGGATATGAATTGCTGCAGGAAGCAGACACTATTGTCATTCCTGGCTGGCGTGACGTGAGCTCACCGGTCCCGGAAGCATTATGCGATGCGCTTCGTGAAGCACATCAACGCGGTTGTCGAGTCATCTCTATCTGTTCTGGTGTATTTGTTCTGGCTGCGGCAGGTTTGCTGGATGACCGTAAGGCGACGACGCACTGGCGTTACGTCAGTGAACTCCAGCGACGCTTTCCCGCCATCAACGTTGTGGAAGATGTCCTGTATGTCGGTGACCACGACGTGCTCACTTCGGCAGGTAGTGCGGCAGGGATTGATTTATGTTTGCATGTGGTGCGCACTGATTTTGGACTTGAGATTGCCAATAACGTGGCCCGTCGCCTGGTGCTGCAGCCCCACAGGGATGGCAGCCAGACTCAGCAGCAACTGCGTCCTGTTGCCCGCAGTCGGGAAAGCCAGCGTTTTGGTCTTTTGCTTGACTGGTTACATAACAATATCGCGCAGAAGCATACCCTTGACGCTCTGGCCAGCCAGGTCGGTATGAGTCCCCGAACGTTGATGCGGCGATTTCAGGAGTCAACGGGGCTTACTCCCGCACGTTGGCTGATGAATGAACGGCTAAACCGTGCGCAGCAGGCGCTCAATACATCCCATATCAGTATTGAGCAGATCGCGCAGCAAACCGGGTTCGGCAGCGCAAACTCTTTGCGTTACCACTTTCAAAAACGATTTGGTATCAGCCCGCAGGCATTACGTAATCAGATGCGATAGCACATTTTCACGCTCTGCTTTTTTATCCCCCGCAAGGTAGGGTATATTTCGCTGTCAAAGGAGAAATTATGCTGCCCGACTCATCCATCCGATTAAATAAATACATCAGTGAAAGCGGAATCTGCTCGCGCCGCGAGGCGGATCGCTTTATCGAACAAGGGAATGTCTTCCTGAATGGTAAACGCGCCACCATTGGCGATCAGGTGATGCCTGGCGACGTCGTAAAAGTGAATGGTCGGTTGATTGAGCCGCGTGAAGCGGAAGATCTGGTTTTTATCGCGCTGAACAAGCCGGTAGGGATTGTCAGCACCACTGAAGACAGCGAACGCGACAACATTGTTGATTTCGTTAACCACAGCAAGCGCGTGTTCCCAATCGGTCGTCTGGACAAAGATTCCCAGGGACTTATCTTTCTGACCAACCACGGCGACCTGGTGAATAAAATCCTGCGTGCCGGTAACGATCACGAAAAAGAGTATCTGGTGACGGTAGATAAGCCGGTCACTGATGACTTTATCCGTGGGATGAGCGCCGGTGTGCCAATCCTTGGCACCGTCACCAAGAAATGTAAGGTCAAGAAAGAAGCGCCATTTGTGTTTCGCATCACGCTGATTCAGGGGCTGAACCGCCAGATCCGTCGTATGTGCGAGCACTTTGGCTATGAAGTTACTAAGCTTGAGCGTACACGTATCATGAACGTTGGTCTGTCCGGCCTGCCGCTGGGTGAATGGCGCGACCTGACGGATGACGAACTGATCGACCTGTTCAAGCTGATTGAGAACTCGTCCTCAGAAGCCAAACCGAAGGCGAAAGCGAAGCCAAAAACCGCAGGCATTAAGCGCCCGGTGGTGAAAATCGAAAAATCGGCTGAGAAAGAGAAATCGCGCCCGGCGGCAAACGGGAAGCGTTTTACCTCGCCGGGGCGTAAGAAGAAAGGGCGTTAACGTCTGCCGCGCGTTGGGGTATTCGCTGACCAGGAAAATGATGCTTCCGCATCCGGTTTATAAGCCTGCTTTTTCTTCAACTGGCGGGCTTTTTTAGCTTCTGCTTCACGCAAGGCCATCAGTTTATCGATGTACTCTTTCTTGATGCTGTTGGTCTCAGCGTTGGTCAGCAGTCGACCATGCGCAATGCGCGCGCGGTCGAGCAGCGTTTTCAGTTCACGCTGTTCGCGCTCGGTCATCTCTTTTTGGGTAATGCGGGGGAGTGCCATAAGGGTGCCCTCTGTTAGCCGATATCCGCAGTGTACGGCAAAGTGCAGAGGCTGGGTAGGCCGGATAAGGCGTTAGCCGCTATCCGGCCTGCCGCCGCCAATTAGCGGCGTTCTTTTTCTTTAATCGGTTTACCGGACCAGTAACCTGCCAGCAGCGAACCGGAAAGGTTATGCCAGACCGAGAACAACGCGCCGGGCAGCGCCGCAAGCGGGCCAAAGTAGATTTTGCCCAGCGCAGCGGCAAGCCCTGAATTCTGCATGCCCACTTCAATAGCCAACGTACGACAGGTTGACTCGTCGAAACCAAACAGTTTTCCGCCCCAGTAGCCGCCGAGCAAGCCAATGGTGTTATGCAGGATCACGGCGATAATCACCACAAAGCCGACAGACGCAATGTGCGAGGCGGAACCCGCCACGACGGCGCTGATGATCGCCAGGATGCACAGCATAGAAAACGCCGGCAGATACGGTTCCACGGCTTTTACGACGCGTGGGAACAGATGGTGAATGACCAGTCCCAAAGCAATCGGAATGACCACGATCTGCAGAATACTCAGCAGCATACCCATCACATCCACCTGGATATGCGCGTCGACATACAGCCGTGTCAGCAGCGGCGTGGCGACAACGCCGACCAGCGTTGAAACCGATGAAATAGTCACGGAGAGCGCCACATCACCTTTTGCCAGATAGATCATGACGTTCGATGCGGTTCCGCTGGCGACGCTACCGACCAGCACCATCCCTGCCGACAGTTCCGGCGGCATATTAAATGCCAGCGCCAAAATCCATGCGGCGAGCGGCATCACCAGATAGTGCAAGAAAATACCCGCCGCGACCGGAGCGGGGCGTGAGAGTACGCGTTTAAAGTCGTCCACCTTCAGGTGAACGCCCATGCCGAACATGATCAGCATCAGCAACGACGGCACGAATGGCCCGACAGGCGTAAAGGTGGAGGGCGTGTAATACGCAATAACAGAGAGCAGCAGCGCCCATAACGGGAACAGCCGCGTGAGAGTAGCGAGCATGTTATCTTCCTTGCGATTGAAATGTGTTGTGTTGTTATAAAAAAGCCGGGTTCGAGCCCGGCTATAGTTATTGTTTATCGCGTGATGAAATATTATTCAAACAAATTATGATGCAGCTTCTGTACCACCTGTTCGGCTTCGCTACCGGGCACCAGGAAGCACAAGTTATGGCTGGACGCGCCGTAGCAAATCATGCGGATGTTGAACGGCTCCAGTACACCAAACACCTCTTTACCCACGCCGCAGGCTTTGGACAGGTCGTTGCCAATCAACGCCACCAGCGCCAGTCCTTCTTCGACTTCAACCCGGCATAGGGCAGACAGTTCCATCAGCAGAGACTGCGTTAACAGCGTATCGCCGGTGGAGGTTGAACCCGTGGTATCCAGCGTCAGCGCTACGCTGACTTCAGATGTGGTAATTAAATCTACCGAGATATTGTGGCGTGCAAGGATGCCGAACACTTCTGCTAAAAAGCCGCGAGAGTGCAGCATATTCAGGCTATGCAGCGTCAGCAGCGTCTGCTTACGGCGTAGCGCCAGCGCACGGAACAGCGGTGGATTCGCGGTTTTATTGCAGACCAGCGTACCGCCTGCTTTTGGATCCTTGCTGGAGCCAACAAATACCGGGATATCGCTACGTACGGCCGGCAACAGGGTTGCCGGGTGCAGCACTTTCGCGCCAAAGGTCGCCATTTCCGCGGCCTCTTCAAAGGCGATTTCATCAATACGCTGCGCAGCAGGAACAACGCGCGGATCGGTAGTGTAAATGCCTGGAACATCGGTCCAGATATCGACGCGCGTTGCGTGCAGCGCTTCGGCCAGCAGGGCGGCTGTATAATCGCTACCGCCGCGCCCCAACGTGGTGGTGCGGCCTTTGCCTTCGCTGCCGATAAAACCCTGAGTGATTACCAGACCTTCGCTCAGACGCGGGGCCAACTGGAGCGTTGCCAGTTCAGCCAGCGCCGCGACGTCGGGTTCTGCGCGACCAAAACGATCGTTGGTGCGCATCACTTTACGCACGTCAAACCACTGCGCTTGCACGTTGCGTTCACGCAGGATCTCGACGAACAACAGGGTAGACATCAGTTCACCGTGGCTGACCAGTTCGTCGGTCAGGGCGGTTGAGGTCGCCAGTGACGCCGCTTCTGCCAGCGTGGTGATGTTTTCCAGCAGACGTTCAATCTCTTCACGAATTACGTTTGGATAACGCAGGCGTTCCAGAATATTGAACTGAATTTGACGAATGGCGTCGAGTTTTTCGAAGCGCTCGGTTGGCTCCAGCCCTTCAGCCAGTGCGACCAGCAGGTTGGTAATTCCAGCTGAAGCGGAAAGTACCACTACACGGACGTTAGCATCAGAAAGTACCACATCAGCGCTGCGATTCATGGCATCAAAATCCGCCACGCTGGTACCGCCAAACTTGGAGACAACTACATCAGTCATAACTACCTCGTGTCAGGGAATGAATAGAGCGACCATGGCACATAAGGCAGAACGAAAACCGGTGCAGGCGCAAATGCAAATACCGTATTTATAAATAAAATGTGTAGCTTGCACTGTCAACGCTGGGATTATGCGGATTTTTCATGCTGCGTTTCCGTTCAGTAACAGCGCTTATAACATCTATACTTTTTACCCTGGTTCGATGGATACAAGGGCGATGGCATTAAAACAATCACACTTTTCTGTGACTGGCGTTACAATCGATCTCAGTCACAATTCTCAAAATCAGAAGAGTATTGCTAATGAAAAACATCAATCCAACGCAGACCTCAGCCTGGCAGGCACTACAAAAACACTTTGAAAAGATGAAAGACGTTACTATCGCGGATCTGTTCGCGAAAGATAGCGATCGTTTCGCTAAATTTTCCGCGACGTTTGACGATCTGATGCTGGTGGATTTCTCCAAAAACCGCATCACTGAAGAGACGCTGGCTAAACTGCAGGATCTGGCGAAAGAGACCGATTTGGCAGGCGCCATCAAGTCCATGTTCTCCGGTGAGAAAATTAACCGCACTGAAGATCGTGCCGTGCTGCACGTGGCGCTGCGCAACCGTAGCAACACTCCAATCATCGTTGACGGCAAAGATGTGATGCCGGAAGTGAACGCGGTGCTTGAGAAGATGAAATCCTTCTCTGAAGCGATTATCTCCGGAAGCTGGAAAGGCTATACCGGTAAAGCCATTACTGATGTCGTGAACATCGGTATCGGCGGTTCAGACCTCGGCCCGTTCATGGTGACCGAAGCACTGCGCCCGTACAAAAATCACCTGAACATGCATTTTGTGTCTAACGTCGATGGTACGCACATTGCCGAAGTGCTGAAGAAAGTGAATCCGGAGACTACGCTGTTCCTGGTCGCTTCCAAAACCTTCACCACTCAGGAAACCATGACTAACGCCCACAGCGCGCGCGACTGGTTCCTGGCGACCGCTGGCGACAACAAGCACGTTGCCAAACACTTCGCAGCGCTCTCCACTAACGGTAAAGCGGTTGGCGAGTTCGGTATTGATACCGCCAATATGTTCGAGTTCTGGGACTGGGTTGGCGGTCGTTACTCCCTGTGGTCTGCAATCGGTCTGTCCATCATCCTTTCTGTGGGCTTCGACAACTTTGTTGAGCTGCTTTCTGGCGCGCACGCCATGGACAAACACTTTTCCACCACTCCGGCGGAGAAAAACCTGCCGGTGCTGCTGGCGCTGATCGGTATCTGGTACAACAATTTCTTCGGTGCTGAAACCGAAGCGATTCTGCCGTACGACCAGTATATGCACCGTTTCGCGGCCTACTTCCAGCAGGGCAATATGGAATCCAACGGTAAATACGTTGACCGTAACGGCAATGCGGTGGATTACCAGACAGGCCCAATCATCTGGGGTGAGCCGGGTACTAACGGTCAGCATGCGTTCTACCAGCTGATTCACCAGGGTACCAAAATGGTTCCGTGCGATTTCATCGCTCCGGCAATCACCCACAACCCGCTGTCGGATCACCATCCGAAACTGCTGTCTAACTTCTTCGCTCAGACCGAAGCGCTGGCTTTTGGTAAATCTCGTGAAGTGGTTGAGCAGGAATACCGCGACCAGGGTAAAGATCCGGCAACGCTTGACCACGTTGTGCCGTTCAAAGTGTTCGAAGGTAACCGTCCAACTAACTCCATCCTGCTGCGTGAAATCACACCGTTCAGCCTGGGTGCGCTGATTGCGCTGTATGAGCACAAAATCTTCACTCAGGGCGCGATCCTGAATATCTTCACCTTTGACCAGTGGGGCGTTGAGCTGGGCAAACAGCTGGCGAATCGCATTCTGCCAGAGCTGAATGATGATAAAGAAATCACCAGCCATGATTGCTCAACTAACGGTTTGATTAACCGTTATAAGTCCTGGCGTTAATCTGCTTCTTCTTTCGAGCCGCAGCGGTGTTGGCTGCGTTCGTTAACCCCGGTCACATAGCTATCTATGCTCCCGGGGATTAACGATCTTGCCGCCTTGTTGCAATTCGAATGAATTTGCAGATTACTTATAAAAAAAGCCGATATTAATATCGGCTTTTTTATAATCTGGCGCCCGAATATCTACGTTTTTGCTTTACACCTTTATTGAGCTTAATCCTAAAATAATTCATTCAACGTTATCGTGTTTCTGGTGTTTTCAGAATTACCGGGTATTGCGTTTTTGTTTTTATATTTTAACTTTTTGATTGTATTGATTTAATTATCTTTCGTTAATCATTTTATTTCTTGTTATCTAATTATCCTAAATTCCCGCTTGGCGTAATTTGCACACTTTTGCTTGTGTATACTCGATCTCGCCCGAAATTCTTTTGGGTAAATCTCCATTCATACAATGAAGGGAATTTGTGATGAAAAAAGTTCTGTATGGCCTTTGGGCTATATCTGCGCTTGCGGCGACTTCTGTCTATGCTGCCCCCGTTCAGGTGGGTGAGGCTGCAGGGTCGGCTGCCGCGTCGGTTTCGGCAGGAAGTTCCTCCGCAACCAGCGTGAGCACCGTAAGTTCTGCGGTGGGGGTTGCCCTTGCGGCAACCGGTGGCGGCGATGGTTCTAACACCGGAACCACAACCACCACAACTACCAGTACCCAGTAATACCGGTACGTTTAATTCTAACCACACTTCGGTGTGGTTATTTTGCCGCTGCGGAGAAATGTCGTGAAGCGACCAGTGCTGATAATGGTTTGCCTGTTATTACAGGCGTGCTCAGCCACCACCGAAGGGCTGGGCCATTCGCTATGGGATAGCGTGTTTGGTACTCCCGGCGTACAGATGACGGACGATGAAATCAAAAACATGCCCTACGCCAGCCAGTACATGCAGCTAAACGGCGGCCCACAACTGTTTGTGGTACTCGCGTTCGCGGAAAACGGACAGCAGAAATGGGTGACTCAGGATCGGGCCATTCTCGTCACGCAGTCTGGGCGCATGGTGAAAACGCATCTCGGCGGGGATAACCTGATCGAGGTGAATAATCTCGCGGCAGATCCGCTCATCAAACCAAACCAGATAGTCGATGGGGCAACGTGGACCCGCACGATGGGCTGGACCGAACATCAGCAGGTGCGCTATGCCACCGCCCGCTCGGTTTTCGAATGGGATGGCACTGACACCATTAAGGTGGGTAGCGAAGATACGCCAGTACGGATCCTTGATGAAGAAGTCACCACCGATCAAACTCGCTGGCATAACCGCTACTGGATCGACAGCGAAGGGCAGATTCGCCAATCGGAACAGTATCTTGGCGCACGTTACTTCCCGGTGAAAACCACGCTGATTAAGGCGGCAAAATCATGATGAAACGAGCCGTTATGGCGCTGCTATTGAGCCTGAGCGCAGCGTCAGTTTTTGCTGCGGGTAGCGTTAAGGTCTTTACCTCCGCCAGCGAAGAGCCAAAGACGCTGACCGGGGCCGAACATCTGCTCGACCTGGTTGGGCAGCCGCGGTTGAGTAATAGCTGGTGGCCAGGAGCGGTTATCAGCGAAGAGCGGGCAACGACGGAAGCAGAGCGTCAGCAGCAGGCATTACTGGCTCGTCTGGCGATGCTCAGCGCTGAAGAAAGCGGTGACGATGCCGCGGCTATCAACGCATTGCGCCAGCAAATTCAGGCGCTGAAGGTGACCGGCAGACAGAAGATTAATCTCGACCCGGATGTTGTGCGCGTCAGTGAGCGAGGCAACCCGCCGTTGCAGGGCAATTACACGCTGTGGGTCGGACCGCAGCCAACGGATATAACGCTGTTTGGCCTGCTAAGTCATCCGGGTAAACAACCGTTTATACCCGGGCGCGATATCGCCAGCTATCTCGATGAGCAACGTCGGCTCAGCGGCGCAGATCGTAGCTACGCCTGGGTCATCTATCCCGACGGACGCACGCAAAAAGTCCCGGTCGCCTACTGGAACAAACGTCACGTTGAGCCGATGCCCGGCAGCATCATTTTTGTCGGACTCTCTGATGCTGTCTGGCGCAGCACCCCGGATGAAATCAATGCCGACATTCTTCGCACCCTGACCCAGCGGATACCCGAATAATGAGAAAAACTTATCTGCTCAGCTTACTGGCGCTGGGCGTAAGCATTGCCTGCCACGGTGAAACCTGGCCCGCGCCCATTGGACCTTCCCAGTCCGATTTTGGCGGCGTGGGACTGCTGCAAACCCCAACCGCACGCATGGCGCGTGAAGGCGAAATGAGCCTTAACTACCGCGATAACGATCAATACCGTTACTACTCTGCGTCGGTACAACTCTTCCCCTGGCTGGAAACCACCCTGCGCTATACCGATGTGCGTACCAAAAAATACAGCGGCGTGGAGTCGTTTTCTGGCGATCAGACTTATAAAGATAAGGCTTTTGATCTCAAACTTCGCCTGTGGGAAGAGAGCTACTGGATGCCGCAGGTGGCGGTTGGCGCGCGGGATATCGGCGGAACCGGCCTGTTTGATGCGGAGTATGTGGTGGCGAACAAAGCCTGGGGCCCGTTTGATTTCTCTCTCGGCCTTGGCTGGGGATATCTCGGGACCAGCGGCAACGTTAGCAATCCGTTTTGCTCATACAGTGATAAATTCTGCCATCGCGATAACAGCTACAAGCAGGCCGGTTCTATTGACGGTAGCCAGATGTTCCACGGCCCGGCGTCGCTGTTTGGCGGCGTAGAATATCAGACTCCCTGGCAGCCGCTGCGCCTGAAACTGGAGTATGAAGGTAATAATTACCAGCAGGATTTTGCCGGCAAGTTGGATCAGAAGAGCAAGTTTAACGTCGGCGCTATTTATCGCGTCACCGATTGGGCCGACGTTAACCTCAGCTATGAGCGCGGGAACACCTTGATGTTTGGGGTCACGCTGCGGACTAACTTTAACGATCTGCGACCAAACTATAACGACAATACCCGCCCGAGATATCAACCACAGCCGCAGGATGCCATCCTGCAACATTCGGTGGTGGCGAGTCAGTTAACGCTGCTGAAATATAATGCCGGGCTGGCGGATCCTAAAATTCAGGTGCAGGGCGATACGCTGTATGTAACGGGTGAACAGGTGAAATACCGTGATTCGCGCGAAGGGATCGAGCGTGCTAACCGGATCGTGATGAACGATCTTCCCGATGGGATCCGCACGATCCGCATTACGGAAAATCGCCTTAACTTGCCGCAGGTGACGACCGAAACGGAGGTTTCCAGCCTCAAGCGCCATCTGGAAGGCGAGCCGTTGGGCCATGAAACTCAACTGGCACAAAAACGCGTCGAGCCCGTGGTACCGAAAACGACTGAGCAGGGCTGGTATATTGATAAGTCACGCTTCAATTTCCACATCGATCCGGTGCTAAATCAGTCGGTGGGCGGCCCGGAAAACTTCTATATGTATCAGTTGGGCGTGATGGGAACGGCGGATTTGTGGGTTACCGATCATCTGCTGACCACCGGGAGTTTGTTCGCCAACCTCGCCAATAACTATGACAAGTTTAACTACACCAACCCGCCGCAGGATTCGCATTTACCACGCGTGCGTACCCATGTGCGTGAGTATGTGCAAAACGATGTCTACGTGAATAACCTGCAGGCCAACTACTTCCAGTCACTCGGAAATGGGTTCTACGGACAGGTTTACGGGGGCTATCTGGAAACTATGTACGGCGGAGCGGGGGCAGAAGTGCTGTATCGCCCGCTGGACAGCAACTGGGCGTTTGGTGTTGACGCCAACTACGTGAAACAGCGTGACTGGCGCAGCGCGCAGGACATGATGAAGTTCACCGACTACAGCGTGAAGACCGGGCATTTGACGGCTTACTGGAATCCTTCGTTCGCCCAGGATGTACTGGTGAAAGCCAGCGTGGGGCAGTATCTGGCGGGGGATAAGGGCGGAACGCTGGAAGTGGCGAAACGCTTTGACAGCGGCGTAGTGGTGGGCGGCTATGCGACCATCACCGACGCCTCGCCGGATGAGTACGGAGAGGGTGATTTTACCAAAGGGGTGTACGTTTCTGTGCCGCTGGATCTGTTCTCGTCAGGCCCAACCCGCAGTCGTGCGGCGATTGGCTGGACGCCGTTAACACGCGATGGCGGCCAGCAGCTTGGACGTAAGTTTGGTCTGTACGACATGACCAGCGACAGGAGTGAAAACTTCCGCTGATAGATGGCCGGATGGGACCTGCGCTTATCCGGCTCTATAAACGACGTAATAATTTTGCCGGATTTCCCGCATACACGCCTTTCTCGGTGATCGATTTGGTCACCACGCTTCCCGCGCCGACGACCACGCCATCACAGATAGTGACCGCCAGAATGGTCGCTCCGCTGCCGATCGAGACATCGTCGCCAATCGTAATACGTCCCCAACTGTTGCGGTCGGCATTGGGTTTTCCTTCGCGAAACATATCGTTGGCGAACATCACGCCGTGACCGATAAAACAGCGAGCGCCGAGGGTGACATATTCGCAGATGAAGGCGTGCGACTGAATTTTGCTGTCTGCGCCAATCTGCGTATTACCCTGGATTTCAACAAATGGTCCGACAAAAACGTTGTCACCCAATGTGCAGTCGTAGAGATTTGCGGGTTCATAAATTACCACGTTCTCACCGCAGGTAACGTTGCGAACAGCGGATTGTCTTAGCTGCATAATTCATCCTGTGAAATGTGTCGTGGCACTCATCATTCCCTGCTGACCTTTCTTGCACAAAATATAAACAAAAAATGTAGATCTCTGTCACATTTTTGCGTTATACAGGAACCTTGCCACTGAGTAAGAGGTGCTGTTATGACGTCGCTATCTCGTCCACGCGTGGAGTTCATCTCCACTATTTTACAGACCGTGTTGAATCTGGGGTTGCTGAGTCTGGGCCTGATCCTGGTCGTATTCCTCGGGAAAGAAACGCTGCATCTGGCGGATGTGCTATTCGCGCCGGAACAAACCAGCAAATATGAACTGGTGGAAGGGCTGGTGGTTTACTTTCTCTACTTTGAATTTATCGCGCTGATTGTGAAGTACTTTCAGTCAGGTTTTCACTTTCCGCTGCGCTACTTTGTCTATATCGGGATCACTGCGATTGTGCGGTTGATCATTGTCGATCATAAAGCGCCGATGGATGTGCTGATCTATTCTGCGGCGATCCTGCTGCTGGTGATCACCCTGTGGCTGTGTAATTCCAAACGGCTGAAGCGAGAGTAAAAGACAACACGCCGCAATTGGGCTGCGGCGTGTTTTGGGTAAAAATTACTGCGCAGAGGCCGGCTGGGTTTTCTCCGCCGCGGGTTCCCACAGTTCTTCAAATTTATCCACCGTCATGATCGCCAATACGGTAAAGCTAAGGTTGATCACGCCGATGGCGATAACGCCTGCGCCAAACTCATTCTGTTTAATTTGTCGAGTTTCAGGCGAAAAATTGATTTGCAGTGATGGGGGGCACGAAAGGAAATAATCGTAAGCGTAATGCAAAATAACATAAAAAAAGGGCGCTCCGTAGAGCGCCGAATAACAGTCACAGGTTGGGATAACATAAGTTGAGGGTTGCAGTGGCATTGCCCGTTGCCGGGCAGTTACTTCGGTAAAACTTAACCTTTCACACCACCCGCCGTCAGTCCGTTGACCAACCAGCGCTGTGCCAGCAGGAACACCAGAGTGATAGGAATGGCTGAAAGTACAGCTGCGGCGGCAAAGTCGCCCCACAAATAGTTCTGTGGATTGAGGTACTGCTGCATACCTACCGCAAGGGTATAGCTGTTCACATCACGCAGCAGCAGTGATGCGACCGGTACTTCGGTAATTGCGGCAATGAAAGACAGAATAAACACGACCGCCAGAATCGGAACGGAAAGCGGCAGCAACACCAGGCGGAATGCCTGCCATGGCGTTGCGCCATCCAGCGCGGCCGCTTCTTCCAGCGAACCGTCGATGGTTTCGAAATAGCCCTTAATCGTCCACACATGCAGTGCAATACCGCCGAGATAGGCGAAGATCACGCCGCCGTGAGTGTTAAGACCAATAAACGGAATGTACTGGCCCAGGCGGTCAAACAAAGCATACAACGCGACCAGAGACAGCACCGCCGGGAACATCTGGAATATCAGCATCCCTTTCAGCAGGGTTGCTTTGCCCGGGAAGCGCATACGGGCAAAGGCGTAAGCGCAGGTGGTGGAAAGCGTCACGATACCGATCGCGGTAATGGTGGCTACTTTCACCGAGTTCCACAGCCATAACAGCACCGGGAACGGCGGCGGCGTCACGCGGCCATCCGCGTGTTCAACGCTAAAGCCCAGCGCCAGTTTCCAGTGTTCCCAGGAGATGTTTTCCGGGATCAGGCTGCCGGTGGCAAAGTTACCTTCACGCAGCGAGATAGCGATAACCATCAGCAGCGGGAACATGATCGCTGCAATGAAAATCAGCAGCAGCAAGTGCGTTGTTAAGAGACGCAGTTTCTGAGATTTGGGTTGTACCATAGCCATGTTCGTTGTCTCCCTTAATCAAACTTCATACGCGTGGCTTTCAGGTTCACGATGGCCAGCGCACCGACCAGCAGGAAGATCAGCGTGGCAATCGCCGCCGCCAGACCGAAGTCCTGACCACCGCCGCCTTCGAAGGCGATACGGTAGGTGTAGCTCACCAGCAGGTCGGTATAGCCTGCTGGCGTGGTGGTACCAAGACGGTCTGGACCACCGTTGGTCAACAGTTGAATCAGCACGAAGTTGTTAAAGTTAAAGGCGAAGCTGGCGATCATCAGCGGCGTCAGCGGCTTAATCAGCAGTGGCAACGTAATCTTAAAGAAGTTCTGGAACGGACCTGCACCATCCATCGCCGACGCTTCATACAGGTCGTCAGGGATCGCTTTAAGCAGACCCATGCACAGGATCATCATGTACGGGTAACCAAGCCAGGTGTTGACGATAATAATCATCGAACGCGCGGTAGTTGGGTCGCTGAACCAGGCCGGTTTGATGCCAAACAGCGCGCTCAGCATCATGTTGATTTCACCGAAGCTCTGGTTGAAAAGCCCTTTGAAAATCAGAATCGAAATAAACGACGGTACGGCATACGGCAGAATCAGCAGGACACGGTAAATCTCTTTGCCTTTGAGAGACTCCCACTGTACGAGACAGGCCAGTACCATCCCCACGGCCACGGTGAGGATTACGGTCAGAACGGAGAAGACCACCGTCCAGACAAAGATGGCGAAGAACGGTTTCTGAATGCCTTCGTCGGTAAATACGCGGGCGAAGTTGTCCCAACCGATGGCAACGGTATAGCCTGGGCTGAGTTTTTCGTTACCCCAGCTACCGTCAGCGTTAATTGCCTGATAATAACCAATATCGTTGTTGGCGCGGTATTTTACGCCGCTTTGGCTGTTGGTAAGCGTGCCGTCATCAGCGAGCGTATAGAGTGGCTGCGTGCCGGAAAACTGGCGCAGTGAACTCATAATCACTTTGCTTTCATCCGGCAGGATGGCGGTGAGTTGGGTTAACGCCTGGCGATTTTGCGTAATGACACGCAGCGTCGCACGTTCGCCCGCTGGCAGCGCCTCGGCTTCTTTCAACTGCAGTTTCTGTTCGCCGCCAAATTTAAAGGCGTCGGAGAGATAATTCTTGCCGGTTTCTCCGTCGGTGAGGGCCAGTTGCCACTCCGTACCCGCCGGATACAGGCCGAAGTTGTAGGTTTTCCCCGCCTGATAAGAACGGTCCATCAGGACTTCCTGAGCACGTTCAAAGGTCAGTTGGTTGGTGCTGCTGTAGTTGGTAAAGGCAATTGCGATAGTACAAATTAGCGGAAACAGGACAAACAGCCCCATCCCTGCAACGCCTGGGTAAACATAGCGCCAGGCGTAGGCTTTACGGTTAGCAAAAATATACAGGCCAGCAGAGCTTAAAATCAGCGTCATGATGGCAAACAGGTACTCCCCCTGAGCATACATCAAAACAACAAGGTAACCGACCAGCAGCCCAAGCAGACCCATCACTGACCATTTCAGCCGGTCGCTTTGCCACCAGTGTTTCTTTTTAATGACATCCATGGGGATCAATCCTCTTTACGCTTTATCCTTCGCACTACCTCTTTGTTGGCTGCGGAAGCTCACCCCAGTCACTTACTTATGTAAGCTCCTGGGGATTTGCCTCTTTGCCGCCTCGATGTAGCGCGAATGATTTCGCGTAACAACGTATTCAATAAACCTGATTCCCTAAGAAATAAGGGAAACCGTATTACTTGGTGATACGACCTTGTGCATCTTTCAGCGCGGCATCGACGGTCTGACGGCCGCTGGCAGCGTTGATCACTGCGGTACGAACGGCATACCAGAATGCGGACATCTGCGGGATGTTCGGCATGATCTCGCCTTTCTGGGCGTTATCCATGGTGGCCGCGATACGCGGGTCTTTTGCTAACTGATCCTGGAAGGATTTCAGCGCAACCGCGCCCAGCGGTTTGTCCTTATTCACTTCATCCAGACCCTGATCGGTCAGCAGGTAGTTTTCGAGGAACTCTTTTGCCAGTTCTTTGTTCGGGCTGGCAGCGTTGATACCTGCGCTCAGAACGCCCACGAACGGTTTGGACGGTTTACCCTTGAAGGTTGGCAGCAGGGCAACGCCGTAATTCACCTTGCTCTTATCGATGTTGGACCACGCCCACGGACCGTTGATGGTCATCGCGGTGTCACCTTTGTTAAAGGCCGCTTCGGCGATGGAGTAATCGGTATCCGCGTTCATGTGTTTGTTCTTGATCAGATCAACCAGGAAGGTCAGACCCGCTTTTGCGCCCGCGTTGTCCACGCCCACGTCTTTCACGTCGTACTTGCCGTTTTCAAACTTGAACGCGTAACCGCCGTCGGCGGCAATCAGCGGCCAGGTGAAGTACGGTTCTTGCAGGTTGAACATCAGCGCGGATTTTCCTTTCGCCTTCAGTTCTTTATCCAGCGCAGGAATTTCTTCCCAGGTTTTTGGCGGGTTCGGAACGAGGTCTTTGTTGTAAATCAGTGACAGCGCTTCAACCGCGATCGGGTAGGCAATCAGTTTGCCGTTATAGCGTACGGCATCCCAGGTGAACGGATAGAGTTTGTCCTGGAACGCTTTATCTGGGGTGATTTCAGCCAGCAGGCCAGACTGAGCGTAGCCGCCAAAACGGTCATGTGCCCAGAAGATGATGTCCGGGCCGTCGCCAGTCGCGGCAACCTGTGGGAACTTCTCTTCCAGTTTGTCCGGGTGCTCAATGGTGACTTTGATACCGGTGTCTTTCTCGAATTTTTTGCCCACTTCAGCGAGGCCGTTATAGCCTTTGTCGCCGTTAATCCAGATAACCAGCTTACCTTCTTCAATCTTGGCGAGAGCCGAGGCGGAAAACATCATCGTCGTTAATGCAGACAATGCGAGGATGCGTGCGCCAGTTTTGATTTTCATAGTTCCCATCCTGTTTGGTGATTTTGCAGAGGTGGCTTAACGGTTACTAGTTTCTTTATACGACAACCTCTTTCCATCCTCCTTACCCCTACGCCCCACCCGCTCTTTATGTGATCTGTGTTACATAAATGTGAGTATTGCGTACTGGCGCACATAAAAACCCACTGATTTTTGCAGGCTGCATCACGAAATTCCTCCGCGGCGTACGGCCCGGGTCTCAGACGCTGTTCTCTCATCCTCCCGCCTCCTCCCCCATAAAAAAGCCGGGGGTGGAGGATTCACGCAGTCAAGGGATCACGCATAGTCAGCCCATCATGAATGTTGCTGTCGATGGCAGGTTGTAACGAAGGGAGAAGGGCATGGCGAGCGTACAGCTGCGAAATGTAACGAAAGCCTGGGGTGACGTGGTGGTATCGAAAGATATCAATCTCGACATTCACGAAGGGGAATTCGTGGTGTTTGTCGGACCGTCAGGCTGCGGTAAGTCGACCTTGCTGCGTATGATCGCCGGACTTGAAACCATCACCAGTGGCGACCTGTTTATCGGGGAGACCCGGATGAACGACATTCCCCCCGCCGAACGCGGCGTGGGCATGGTCTTTCAGTCCTACGCGTTGTATCCCCATTTATCCGTCGCAGAAAACATGTCGTTTGGCCTCAAACTGGCTGGCGCAAAAAAAGAGGTGATGAATCAGCGCGTGAATCAGGTCGCGGAAGTTCTGCAACTGGCGCACCTGCTGGAGCGTAAACCGAAAGCGCTTTCCGGCGGACAACGTCAGCGTGTGGCGATTGGCCGAACGCTGGTCGCCGAGCCGCGCGTATTCCTACTGGATGAACCGTTGTCGAACCTCGACGCCGCTCTGCGTGTGCAAATGCGTATTGAAATCTCCCGCCTGCATAAACGTCTTGGCCGCACGATGATTTACGTCACCCACGATCAGGTCGAAGCGATGACGCTGGCCGACAAAATTGTGGTGCTGGATGCTGGTCGCGTGGCGCAGGTCGGCAAACCGCTGGAGCTATACCACTATCCGGCTGACCGCTTTGTGGCGGGCTTTATTGGTTCGCCGAAGATGAACTTCCTGCCGGTGAAAGTCACCGGGACGGCCATCGATCAGGTGCAGGTTGAACTGCCCAACCGCCAGCAAATATGGCTACCAGTGGACAGCCATGCGGTACAGGTTGGTGCCAACATGTCTTTAGGTATCCGCCCGGAACATCTGCTGCCCAGCGATATCGCCGATGTCACCCTCGAAGGTGAAGTGCAGGTGGTCGAGCAGCTTGGTCACGAAACTCAAATTCATATCCAGATCCCCGCCATCCGTCAAAACCTGGTTTACCGCCAGAACGACGTGGTGTTGGTAGAAGAGGGTGCCACATTCGCCATCGGCCTGCCGCCAGAGCGTTGCCATCTGTTCCGTGAGGATGGCACTGCATGTCGTCGGTTGCATCAAGAGCCGGGCGTTTAAGGTCCCCATAAAAAACGAAACGCAAAGCCATTCGAAGCTACATCGAGGCGGCAAGTAAATGAATCCCCGGGAGTGTACAAAGAGTACGCGACTGGGGTGAAAGAACGCAGCCAACAAAGAGGCAGCCCGAAGGGGGACGCGTTTAAAGAAAAGCAATGATCTCAGGAGATAGAACGATGATTACTCTGCGCAAACTCCCTCTGGCGGTTGCTGTAGCAGCAGGCATTATGTCTGTTCAGGCAATGGCTGTAGATTTCCACGGTTACGCTCGTTCCGGTATTGGCTGGACAGGGAGTGGCGGTGAACAACAGTGTTTCCAGGCAACCGGTGCACAAAGTAAATACCGTCTCGGTAACGAATGTGAAACCTATGCGGAAATCAAATTAGGTCAGGAAGTGTGGAAAGAAGGCGATAAGAGCTTCTACTTCGACACCAACGTTGCTTACTCCGTCGCACAGCAGAATGACTGGGAAGGCACAGACCCGGCATTCCGTGAAGCAAACGTGCAGGGTAAAAACCTGATTGAATGGCTGCCAGGCTCCACTATCTGGGCCGGTAAGCGCTTCTACCAGCGTCATGACGTACACATGATCGACTTCTACTACTGGGATATTTCAGGTCCTGGCGCCGGTATTGAAAACATCGATCTGGGCTTCGGTAAACTGTCTTTGGCAGCGAGCCGTTCACAGGAAGCGGGCGGTTCATACGCTTTCAGCAGCCAGAATATCTATGATCGTACCAAAGACACCGCGAACGATGTATTTGACGTTCGTTTAGCGCAGTTGGCAACTAACCCGGATGGGATGTTGGAACTGGGCGTTGACTATGGTCGCGCGAATACCACCGATGATTACAGGCTGGCGGACGGCGCATCTAAAGATGGTTGGATGTTCACCGCTGAACATACCCAGAGCATGCTGAAGGGCTACAACAAGTTTGTCGTTCAGTACGCCACAGATTCCATGACCACCCAGGGCAAAGGCCTGAACCAGGGGTCTTATGGTTCTTCCACTACGACCATTGAAGATCCGGTTACTGGCGTTAAAACCAACTATGCCAACAATGTTGTGAATAACAACGGTAGCCTGTTCCGCGTGCTGGACCACGGTGCAATCTCCCTGGGCGACAAGTGGGACCTGATGTACGTCGGTATGTACCAGAACCTCGACATGGATAACGACCTGGGGACCGAATGGTACACCGTCGGTATTCGCCCGATGTATAAATGGACGCCAATCATGAGCACCCTGCTGGAAGTCGGTTACGACAACGTCAAATCTCAGCAGACCAGCGATCGCAACAGCCAGTACAAAATCACCCTGGCCCAACAATGGCAGGCGGGTGACAGCATCTGGTCTCGTCCGGCAATCCGCGTCTTCGCAACCTATGCAAAATGGGATGAAGAGTGGGGTTACATCAAAAATGGTAACGACGTAACCAAATTCGCAGCGGCAACGAACTCTGGTCTCAGCACAACCAGCCGTGGCGACAACGATGAGTGGTCCTTCGGTGCCCAGATGGAAATCTGGTGGTAATTCAGCACTAACCTGACGTAAAGACCGAAAGAGGGGCGCAAGCCCCTCTTGATTACGGTTTAGCGCGCTATTGCCTGGCCACCGCTGAACCCATGCTATCTGAGGTGATAACAATGAAAATGAAGAAAAGTCTCGTTGCCCTTTGTTTATCTGCAGGGTTATTTGCCAGCGCTCCTGGCATCAGCCTGGCCGATGTGAATATTGTTCCGCAGAACACCACCGCGGCCCCATCTATTCCCACTGCGGCGCTGCAGCAGTTAACCTGGACGCCTGTTGATCAATCCAAAACCCAGTCTTCGCCGCTTGCGACAGCGGGTCAGCGTCTGGATGTCGCCGGTATTACCGGCCCGGTCGCTGCGTATAGCGTCCCGGCGAATATTGGCGAGCTCACTCTGACGCTGTCCAGTGAAGTGAATAAACAAACCAGCGTATTTGCGCCAAACGTATTAATTCTTGACCAAAACATGACGCCATCTGCGTTCTTCCCCAGCAGCTATTTTACCTACCAGGAGCCCGGTGTGATGAGTGCCGATCGTCTGGAAGGGGTAATGCGTCTGACGCCAGCGCTGGGTCAGCAAAAACTCTATGTTTTGGTCTTTACCACTGATAAAGATCTCCAGCAGACCACAACCCTGCTTGACCCGGCAAAAGCCTATGCCAAGGGCGTAGGTAACGCTATTCCGGATATTCCAGACCCGATCGCCCGTCATACCACCGACGGTTTACTGAAACTGAAAGTCAAAACCAGCTCCTCCTCCAGTGTTCTGGTCGGGCCGCTATTTGGCTCATCCGGCCCTGGTCCTGTCACGGTGGGCAATACCGCCGCGCCAGCTGTGACCTATGCGGCTCCGGCAGCAGCCGTTGCGGCTCCAGCGCCACAACCGGTGAAGAAAAGTGAGCCGATGCTGAACGACACGGAAAGTTATTTTAACCAGGGCATTAAGGATGCCGTTGCGAAAGGCGATGTCGATAAAGCGCTGAAGCTGCTTGATGAAGCTGAGCGTCTGGGATCCAAATCTGCCCGATCCACCTTTATCAGCAGTGTAAAAGGCAAGGGGTAAACATCGCCCCGCATTGTTGATTTTGCAACAACTGGTGCGTCTCCTGGCGCACCTTTTTTTATCCTTCGGTGCTAATTGTTACACTTATGTTGCTCTGGCGATCACTTAATTGTGTTTGCTCACCCCGTAATGCATTTTCTGCGATACAATGCCTTCAAGTTATAAATCGGAGAGTAAGGCATGCCACACCCTGCGTTAACGCAACTGCGTGCGCTGCGTTATTTTGATGCGATCCCGGCGCTGGACGCCCAACTGCTCGACTGGTTGTTACTGGAAGATTCCATGACTAAACGTTTTGAGCAGCAGGGAAAACAGGTCACCGTAACGTTGATTCGCGAAGCATTCGTTGGGCAAAATGAGGTGCCTGAAGAGCTGCCGCTGCTGCCTAAAGAGTCCCGTTATTGGTTACGTGAGATCCTGTTATGCGCGGATGGTGAACCCTGGCTTGCCGGGCGGACCGTGGTGCCTGAATCAACCTTGTGCGGCCCTGAGCTGGCCTTACAAAATCTGGGAAAAACCCCGCTCGGACGCTACCTGTTTACATCATCGACATTGACCCGAGATTTTATTGAGATTGGCCGCGATGCAGCGCTGTGGGGGCGCCGTTCCCGCCTGCGGCTGAGCGGTAAGCCGCTGATGCTTACCGAGCTTTTTCTACCTGCATCGCCGTTGTACTGAGAGGAAGATAAAGATGGAGTGGAGTCTGACGCAGAATAAGCTGCTGGCATTTCACCGCTTGATGCGTACGGATAAGCCAATCGGTGCCTTACTGCTGCTCTGGCCTACGCTGTGGGCATTGTGGGTGGCAACCCCAGGCATGCCGCAATTGTGGATCCTGGCGGTTTTTGTTGCTGGCGTTTGGTTAATGCGCGCTGCCGGCTGCGTGGTGAATGATTATGCCGACAGGAAATTTGACGGACACGTTAAACGCACCGCAAATCGCCCGTTGCCGAGCGGGGCCGTCACTGAAAAAGAGGCCCGAACGCTGTTCGTCGTATTGGTACTGCTGGCCTTCCTGCTGGTTTTGACGCTCAACACGATGACCATTTTGTTGTCCGTTGCGGCGTTAGCGCTGGCGTGGGTTTACCCGTTCATGAAACGCTATACGCACCTGCCGCAGGTGGTGCTGGGGGCGGCGTTTGGCTGGTCGATCCCGATGGCGTTCGCCGCCGTAAGCGAATCCGTACCGCTGAGCTGCTGGCTGATGTTCCTCGCCAATATTCTCTGGGCGGTGGCCTACGACACCCAATATGCGATGGTTGACCGCGATGATGACCTGAAGATCGGCATTAAATCGACCGCGATTCTGTTCGGTCAAAACGACAAGCTGATCATTGGTATCCTGCAGGTGGGCGTACTGGTGCTGATGGCGCTGGTGGGTTGGCTAAACGGGCTGGGACTGGGTTATTACTGGTCTCTGCTGGTGGCTGGCGCGCTATTTGTATATCAGCAAAAACTGATCGTCAATCGCGAGCGTGATGCCTGTTTTAAAGCGTTTATGAACAATAACTACGTCGGTCTGGTGCTGTTCTTAGGGCTGGCGATGAGCTACTGGCATTTTTGAGTTTGGCTTAGCCTGCAAAATAAAAAACCGGTCATTTCATTTCGACCGGTTTTTTTATGCTTACTCGCCCTGTGTGGCGCTCTCGATGGTCAGACGCACATCTGACGTGACCAGTTCGGCCAACATCTGATAGATCTTCATCGTCTCTTCCGGTTCGGCATCTCCGGTATCGCTGATGAATCCCTCGTCACGCAGCGTCAGCACCAGAGAGCTGAACACGGCTTTATCGAAGAATTCCGGCGCGTTAATGCCGTGCAGTACGGAGAGGCGTTGCGCCACGGTGCGGCTCTCTTTCTCCAGCGTGCCACGGTTGATAGACGGGTTCGCGCTCAGCAGCCAGAAGGTAATGGCGTAGCGTTGCAACGTCTCGCGAGCACCCGCCGCCAACAGCTGTAGCGTACGGGAGCGGGCCGGATTGATATGCAGTTCGTCATCGTTCAGGGTGATCAGTCCCTGGCGCTGCATTTCGCTGGCCAGTTCGTCAATCACTCCGGCGAGTTCATCACGCTCCCAACGTAAGAACAGCTCTGCTTTCAGCATCGGATACAGCGCATCAATATGCTGCTGTAGCGCGGCGCGTGAAATACGACGATGCTGAGTCACAATGGCTGCCATCAACGAAGGCAGAACCAGCATATGCGCAATGTTGTTGCGGTAATACGTCATCAATACCGCCTGCTCGCGCGGCAGAATGATGATGTCACCGATGGTGTCTTTCTCGACCTCAAACTTATTCATCTGTAAGGCGTGGTCGATCAATTCACTGGCGCTCTGCGCAGGAACCGTACAATCCGCCGCGTACGGCACGTTGCGCAGCAGACTCAGATAGCAGTCGAGCTGTTCAGTCAGTTGCTCACGGGTCAGAGAGCGCTGGCGGGAGGCCAACAGCGCGGTACAGCACAGGTTCATGGCATTGGCCGCGCCTGCATTGTTAATGCGCACCATCAGATCGGCGGCAATGTTATTCACCGTCGGCGTCAGCCAGGCTGGGCGAATGGACTCGATAGGATCGATCGATTCACGCCACTCCGGTACATGCTGGTTGAGGTAAGTCATCAATGGCATCGGTTCGCCAAAGTTGACATAACCCTGACCCAGATTACGCAGCTTGCTCAAGCCACGCAGCATTTGCGGCAAACTCTCTTTCTCTTTCGTCGCGCCACGCAGCTCTTTCGCGTACGTGCCTACTTCCATTACGTGCTCATAGCCGATGTAGATGGGTACGAGGGTAATCGGACGCGTACCGCCGCGCAGCATCGCCTGAATGGTCATCGACAGCGTGCCGGTTTTCGGGTCGAGCAGACGCCCGGTACGTGAACGGCCTCCTTCGACAAAGTATTCAACCGAGTAGCCGCGGCTGAACAACTCGCCCAGGTATTCGCGGAAAACGGTGGAATAGAGCTTGTTGCCCTTGAAGGTACGACGAATAAAGAACGCGCCCAGACGACGGAAAATCGGACCTGCTGGCCAGAAGTTCAGGTTGATACCGGCAGCGATGTGCGGCGGAACCAGCCCCTGGTGGTACAGAACGTACGACAGCAGCATATAGTCCATATGGCTGCGGTGGCACGGAACATAGACGATTTCGTGCCCATCGTGCGCCAACTGACGTACACGCTCCGCATTGTGAACGTTAATCCCCTGATACAGACGGTTCCAGGTAAAGCCCAGAATACGGTCTGTCAGACGAATCATCTCGTAGGAGAAGTTGGCGGCAATCTCTTCCATCAGCGCAATGGCATTTTGCTGCGCTTTTTCGTGGGAGATTTTTTTACTGCGCGCTTCATCTTCTACCGCGCGAGCGATAGCTTTTGAGGCCAGCAGTTTATTGAACAGGTCCTGGCGGGCAGGGAGGCGCGGGCCGACTGCGGCCAGACGCTGACGAGCAAAGTGCATGCGCGCCACGCGAGCCAGCTTCTGAGCGATGATTTTATCCGTACCGTGTTCGTCCGCCATGCGACGCAGGGAGACCGACGGGGAGAAGCGGACAAAACTGTCGCGACCCAGCCAGGACACAGCAAAGAATTTCTGTACGCCGTTCAGCATGCGCAGCGGCGGATTGACCTCGCCTTTTTCACGCCCAGGCGCGCGGCCAAACATCACCGAAACCGGCACCATTTGCACATCCAGGTCTGGATTGCTGCGATGCAAGTCGAGATAGTTATGGAACAGCTTAATGGACTCTTCTTTCGGCGTGTAATAGGTGAACACGCGCGGGCCGCCGTGAATAAACACGTAGCGCGGCAGCAGAGTTCCGTCTATCTCCAGCGGTTCCAGGGGATCCGGGAGATCGTGCACCAGACATTGGGCACGCAGCGTCAGCAAGTCTGCTTTTGAATTGTACGGTAGGACGTACATAATGGGACGCGAAGTATCGAGCCCCAATTCCGGGGCAGGTTCTGCCGGAATAGACTTGCTTTTTACCAGGACGCTTAATGGTAAATTCAGTAATTTGTAGTAAATTCGTGGCCAGCCGGACATAAACGATGTAAAGCCTCTGGTTAATAATGCAAATGCGCTGCAAGGATATCAGAAAGTTTAGTGAATTTCTGGTGTATCCGGTCATACTTCGCGCTGCTTTGCCACACCCTGAAACAAACGGGGTAACGTTACAATGAAATTGACGCTAATAATGTAAAAAGGTTCTTTTTGATGGCCAATAATACCACTGGATTCACCCGAATTATCAAAGCTGCAGGCTATTCCTGGAAAGGTTTTCGCGCCGCATGGATCAATGAGGCGGCATTCCGCCAGGAAAGCGTTGCCGTACTGTTGGGCGTAGCCATCGCCTGCTGGCTGGACGTCGATGCCATTACCCGCGTGCTGTTGATTGGTTCCGTGATGCTGGTGATGATCGTTGAAATCCTCAACAGTGCGATTGAGGCGGTGGTTGACCGTATTGGCTCTGAGTATCACGAACTTTCCGGTCGGGCGAAAGATATGGGCTCGGCAGCGGTATTGCTGTCTATTTTTGTCGCTCTGATCACCTGGGGCATCCTGTTGTGGTCGCATTTGCGATAAAGATTCCACAACTGCATAAATCTCCTGTTTTTTGTGCAGTTTGCGGTTCCAAAATCACCTTTAGCTGTATATACTCACAGCATAACTGTATATACACCCAGGGGGCGGAATGAAAGCGTTAACGGCCAGGCAGCAAGAGGTGTTTGATCTCATTAGGGATCACATCAGCCAGACAGGTATGCCACCGACGCGTGCGGAGATCGCGCAGCGTTTGGGGTTCCGTTCCCCAAACGCCGCTGAAGAACACCTGAAAGCGCTTGCGCGTAAAGGCGTCCTTGAAATTGTATCCGGCGCATCGCGCGGTATTCGACTGCTGCAGGAAGAAGAAGAAGGGTTACCGCTTGTCGGACGCGTAGCGGCAGGCGAGCCACTGCTGGCGCAGCAGCACATCGAAGGCCATTATCAGGTCGATCCTTCACTGTTCAAACCGAACGCCGATTTTCTGCTGCGCGTTAGCGGTATGTCGATGAAAGACATCGGTATTATGGACGGTGATTTACTGGCTGTGCATAAAACTCAGGATGTGCGTAACGGTCAGGTCGTTGTTGCCCGTATCGACGACGAAGTCACCGTCAAGCGCCTGAAAAAGCAGGGCAACAAGGTTGAACTCCTGCCTGAAAACAGCGAATTTAAACCTATTGTTGTCGACCTACGCGAGCAAAACTTCACTATTGAAGGGTTGGCGGTAGGCGTCATTCGTAACGGTGAATGGCTGTAATTTTCTGTTGATTCCCTGTAGGCCGGATAAGACGTTTACATCGTTATCCGGCAACTTGCCCGGTGGCGCTACGCTTACCGGGCCTACACAGCATCTTTTTTCAGTACATCTAACTTCTTCTCAGGCTCTCCTGTATGCCTTTCTTTACCTCTTCTGATAAAGCACTCTGGCACCTCGCCTTACCGATGATCTTCTCCAATATCACCATTCCCCTGTTGGGACTGGTGGATACCGCGGTGATTGGTCATCTGGATAGTCCGGTCTATCTTGGCGGCGTTGCTGTTGGCGCCACGGCGACCAGCTTTCTCTTTATGCTGCTACTTTTTTTGCGCATGAGTACCACCGGCCTTACCGCGCAGGCATTTGGCGCAAAAAATCCGCAGGCGCTGGCGCGCGCGTTGGTGCAGCCGCTATTGCTGGCGCTGGGCGCGGGGCTGCTTATCGCACTGTTTCGGACGCCGATTATCGAGCTGGCTCTGCATATTGTCGGCGGAAGTGAGGCGGTACTGGAGCAGGCCCGACGTTTCCTGGAAATCCGCTGGTTAAGCGCACCTGCGTCGCTGGCGAATCTGGTGCTGCTCGGCTGGTTGCTTGGCGTTCAGTATGCGCGCGCGCCAGTTATCCTGTTGATTGTCGGCAATATTCTCAACATTGTGCTCGATTTATGGCTGGTAATGGGCCTGCATATGAACGTGCAGGGGGCGGCGTTAGCGACGGTGATTGCCGAATATGCCACGCTGCTGATTGGCCTGATGATGGTACGCAAAGTCCTGCATATGCGTGGAATTTCGCTGGCAATGTTGAAGCTGGCGTGGCGTGGTAACTTCCGTCGTTTGCTGGCGCTCAACCGCGACATCATGCTGCGTTCGCTGCTGCTACAGCTCTGCTTTGGGGCCATTACGGTTCTGGGCGCGCGTTTGGGAGGCGACATCATCGCGGTTAACGCCGTTCTGATGACTCTGCTGACGTTTACCGCCTACGCGCTGGATGGATTTGCCTATGCCGTGGAAGCGCATTCGGGTCAGGCCTATGGGGCGAGGGATGGCAGCCAGTTGCTTGATGTCTGGCGGGCGGCCTGTCGACAGTCCGGTATTGTGGCTATTCTGTTTTCGCTGGTTTATGCCCTGTTTGGCGAGCAGATTGTTGCGCTGCTGACCTCGCTGCCGCAAATCCAACAGTTGGCCGATCGCTATCTTTTCTGGCAGGTGGTTTTGCCGCTGGTGGGGGTGTGGTGTTATCTGCTCGACGGTATGTTTATTGGAGCGACACGGGCTGCAGAAATGCGCAACAGTATGGCCGTTGCCGCAGCAGGGTTCGCATTAACGCTACTGGCTTTACCGTTGCTGGGAAATCATGGTTTGTGGCTGGCGTTAACCGTTTTTCTCGCGTTGCGTGGGCTTTCCCTGGCCTTTATCTGGCGGCGTCACTGGCGTAATGGAACCTGGTTTGCCTGAGCGGATGGTTAAAAATTCCGAATAGTAAATAAAACCCAGAATCCCTGACTACACTTATTCTCACGTCCAGCAAAAACAGCATGTGTCTGGACATGGCACTCTCGCTATTCACAACCTAACGATGAGGACTTGATGATGAATAAAGACGAAGTCGGCGGTAACTGGAAGCAGTTTAAAGGTAAAGTGAAAGAGCAATGGGGCAAACTGACCGATGATGATATGACGGTCATTGAAGGTAAACGTGACCAACTGGTCGGTAAAGTCCAGGAGCGTTACGGTTACGCGAAAGATCAGGCGGAGAAAGAAGTGACCGATTGGGAAAAACGTAATGATTACCGCTGGTAATTAACCCTTCCCTCCTGAGAGTACAAGGATGTACGCTCTCCCACCCGCTTAACGCCCAACTTTCTTCTTCACCTGAATCGTATGGTCATGCTGGCATTCGCCAGGGTGACGACATGACTCAACCTCCACACAGGCCGGGCACAGTCCATGGGCTTCAATAACGTTATGTCGCAGGGCAAAGCCCATTTTGGCTGCCAGCGTATGCATGATGTCTTCCACGCCTTCCGCGCACTCTTCTTTTACCACACCACAGCGGTCGCAAATGAACATTGCGGAACTGTGAGTTGGCTGATCGAACAGATGGCAAAGCACATAGCTGTTGGTGGATTCCACCTTGTGCACAAACCCTTGTTCCAGCAGAAAATCGAGCGCACGATACACGGTCGGCGGCTTGGCCTGCGGCTCGGTTTCCCGTAACAGGTCAAGTAGGTCGTAAGCGCTGATTGCGCCTTCCTGCAGGCTCATCAGGCGCAGCACTTCGAGGCGTTGTGGGGTAAGCCGTACGTTGCGTTGCGCACAGAGTTTTTCAGCTTGAGCCAATAACTCCTGCGTGGTGGTTTTGTCCATTTGGCGCCTCGATTTGCGTGCAAGGTTAATCCCTTACTTTAACATGTTCTGTTTAAAACACCGAGATCCACCGCGGTGTGCTATACCTGACCCATCGCAATACTGGAAAATAATCATGAAAAGACCCGATTGTATTCGTCACTGGCGTGAAGTTGAGGGGGCTGATGACTCCACCTATCCCGACAGCGATGAGCTGTTTTCCATAGGTGCGCCGCTTGCCCGCAAGCTGGGGTTAGGGCGACTCGGCATTCATCATGAGCGCCTGCCGCCGGGCCGACGCACCTCGTATCCGCACGCTGAAAGCGATGAGGAAGAGTTTATCTATGTGCTGGAGGGATATCCTGAAGCCTGGATTAACGGTTATTTATGGAAGCTGGAACCGGGCGACAGCGTCGGTTTCCCGGCGGGCACCGGCGTGTGTCACACCTTTATCAATAACACCAGTGAAGAGGTACGTCTGCTGGTCGTGGGTGAGGCGAACAAAAAATACAATCGTATTTATTATCCGCTTAATCCGGTTTATGCCGCCACGCGTGAGGACCGTTGGGTCGACCATCCGCCGCAGTTTTTTGGATCTCACGACGGAAAACCGGGGCGTAAATAGCGCTTGTTGGGGAGCAGGGAGGGGGAACCGCGAGGATGTGGCTCACTATCGTAACGGTCTATGCTATAGTAGCGCCCCTTTTTTAACCGGACGCTTGAATATTCGCCATGCTGCCTGAATCTCAGTCTACCGCTTTTCCCGCTCATCGTTTTTCTATCGCGCCGATGCTCGACTGGACGGACAGACATTGCCGCTACTTTTTGCGCTTACTGTCCAGCCAGACGCTGCTCTACACGGAGATGGTAACCACCGGCGCGATCATTCATGGTAAAGGCGATTATCTGGCGTATAGCGAAGAAGAACATCCGGTCGCTTTGCAACTGGGCGGGAGCGATCCGGCTGCGCTGGCGCAGTGCGCAAAGCTTGCTGAACAACGGGGCTATGACGAAATTAACCTCAACGTGGGTTGCCCTTCCGATCGTGTACAGAATGGAATGTTTGGTGCCTGTCTGATGGGAAATGCGCAACTGGTCGCTGATTGCGTCAAAGCGATGCGCGATGTGGTATCGATTCCGGTAACGGTGAAAACCCGTATCGGTATTGATGACCAGGACAGCTACGAATTCCTGTGCGATTTCATCAACATGGTCTCCGGTAACGGTGAATGTGAGATGTTTATCATCCACGCCCGCAAGGCCTGGCTGTCCGGGCTAAGCCCGAAAGAAAACCGCGAAATCCCACCGCTGGATTATGACCGTGTTTATCAGCTAAAGCGCGATTTTCCGCATCTGACGATGTCGATCAACGGTGGCATAAAATCGCTGGAAGAAGCGAAAATCCATCTGCAACATATGGATGGCGTGATGGTGGGGCGCGAAGCTTATCAAAACCCAGGCATTCTGGCGTCCGTTGACCGCGAGATTTTTGCTTTCACCAGCGAAGATGCCGATCCGGTCGCCGTAGTGCGTGCGATGTATCCGTATATTGAGCGTGAACTGAGTAAAGGAACCTATTTGGGGCATGTCACGCGCCATATGCTGGGACTGTTTCAGGGGATTCCAGGGGCACGGCAGTGGCGTCGCTATCTGAGCGAAAATGCGCATAAAGCCGGGGCAGATATTGAGGTTCTGGAACATGCGCTGAAGCTGGTGGCAGACAAACGTTAAGTTTTCGCCAAAAGTTAGTGAATTTCACCACGCCCTGCGCTTCGTCGCGGGGCGTTTGCTTTATAAATCAATATATTAATTTTGGCATGTTTCTTGTAAAGCTATGGAGAGTATTTCATTTCGGGAGAGAGCCATGCTGGAACTACTTTTTGTGATTGGATTTTTTATCATGCTGATGGTCACCGGCGTATCTTTGCTGGGAGTGCTGGCCGCATTGGTGGTAGCCACTGTGGTGATGTTTTTGGGCGGACTATTTGCGTTGATGATTAAACTGTTGCCCTGGCTGTTATTAGCCGTTGCCGTGGTGTGGGTTATCAAGGCGATAAAAGCGCCAAAAGTCCCACAGTATCAGCGCAATAACCGCCGATTTTACTAAGGTATTGAGCGGTGTGTCACAACCTGCAACATTGCCTTTAGAAGCAAATAGGAATTGATTATCAAATCTGTCACTATTGCCAGGTTAACGAATTCATCGAGCTGTACCCTACATACAGCCGAACTAAAAAAAGAAAGGGCTTCCTACGGGAAGCCCTAATTCTTTCTTCCCCCTTCATAATTCAAACCGCAGGTTTGTTGGCGGCTTGAATTATTTAGCGGAAATGAGGGCGTTACGGGATCAACAAACTCGACCCCTGTGTGGCCCGGCTTTCCAGCACTTCATGAGCACGCTGCGCGTCGTGCAGTGCGAACGTTTGGCCCGGTGCGACATCCACTTTGATCACTCCGCTGGCAATCAGCGAGAAAAGCTCATTGCTGGCTTCGGTTAATTCATGGTGGTTGGTGATGTAACCCTGGAGTGAAGGGCGAGTCACGTACAGCGAACCTTTCTGATTCAGAATGCCTAAGTTAACGCCAGTCACCGGTCCGGAAGCATTACCAAAGCTGACCATGAGCCCCCGGCGCTGCAGGCAATCCAGTGAGGCTTCCCAGGTATCTTTCCCCACCGAGTCATACACCACCCGCACTTTTTTACCGCCAGTGATCTCTTTTACACGTTCTACAATGATCTCTTCACGATAGTTAATGACCTGCCATGCGCCGGCCTGCAGCGCAATTTGCGCTTTTTGCGCATTACCGACGGTGCCAATCAGCTTCGCACCCAATGCTTTTGCCCACTGGCAGGCAATCATACCGACGCCGCCTGCAGCCGCATGAAACAAAAACGGTTCATCGGGCTGAATTTCATAGGTCTTACGCAACAGATAAAAAACGGTGAGTCCTTTAAGAAATGAGGCGGCAGCTTGTTCAAACGAGATAGCGTTGGGCAAAATAGCGGTTTTATCAGCCGGGACGTTATGCACTGAGCTATAGGCGCCCAGGGGAGACTGCGCGTAAACCACGCGATCGCCGGCTTTAATGTGCGTCACTTTGCTACCGACTTTACTGACCACGCCTGCGGCTTCGGTACCCAGACCGCTGGGCAGAGAAGGCGGCGGATAAAGACCACTGCGGATATAGGTGTCGATATAGTTGATCCCAATCGCTTTGTTCTCGACCTGGATTTCATTTTCCGCCGGGTCTACGGGCGTAAACTCCACAGCCTTGAGTACATCAGGGCCACCATGCTTGTGAAATTCAATACGTGTTGCCATGCTTCCTCCAAAAGAAATGTGGTAATCTTTCGACCCAATCATTATCTCGGTAACTCCATTCACTATGGCAGGAAATAAACCCTTCAACAAACAACAGACTGATGCTCGTGAGCGCGATCCCCAGGTCGCCGGGCTGAAAGTACCGCCGCACTCGATTGAAGCGGAACAGTCGGTGTTGGGCGGTTTAATGCTGGATAACGAGCGCTGGGACGATGTGGCTGAGCGTGTGGTGGCGGAAGATTTTTATACCCGACCGCACCGGCACATCTTCACCGAAATGCATCGCCTGCAGGAGATGGGAAAACCCATCGATCTGATCACGCTTGCAGAATCGCTGGAAGTTCAGGGGCAACTGGACAGCGTCGGCGGTTTTGCTTACCTGGCTGAGTTATCTAAAAATACGCCAAGTGCAGCGAACATTAGTGCCTATGCGGATATTGTCCGCGAACGTGCCGTTGTTCGTGACATGATTTCGGTGGCGAACGAGATCGCGGAAGCCGGGTTTGATCCGCAAGGCCGTTCCAGTGAAGATCTGCTGGACCTCGCGGAATCCCGCGTCTTTAAAATTGCTGAAAGTCGCGCCAATAAAGACGAAGGTCCGAAAAATATTACCGATGTGCTCGACGCTACCGTCGCGCGTATCGAACAGCTGTTCCAGCAGCCCCACGATGGTGTCACCGGGGTCAACACCGGTTATGACGACCTCAATAAAAAGACTGCTGGTTTGCAGCCGTCAGACTTAATTATCGTCGCCGCGCGTCCGTCGATGGGTAAAACGACATTTGCAATGAACCTCGTCGAAAATGCGGCGATGCTGCAAGATAAGCCGGTTCTTATCTTTAGTCTTGAAATGCCCTCAGAACAGATCATGATGCGTTCCCTGGCCTCACTCTCACGTGTAGACCAAACCAAAATCCGTACCGGTCAACTGGATGATGAAGACTGGGCGCGAATTTCCGGAACAATGGGTATTTTGCTGGAGAAACGAAACATCTATATTGATGACTCCTCCGGCCTGACGCCAACGGAAGTGCGCTCACGTGCCCGTCGTATCGCCCGCGAACACGGTGGTATCGGACTTATCATGATCGACTACCTGCAGCTGATGCGCGTGCCGTCGCTCTCCGACAACCGTACGCTGGAAATTGCTGAAATTTCCCGCTCGCTGAAAGCGTTAGCGAAAGAACTGCATGTGCCGGTGGTGGCGCTGTCGCAGCTTAACCGCTCTCTGGAACAACGCGCCGATAAGCGTCCGGTCAACTCGGATCTGCGTGAGTCCGGCTCCATCGAGCAGGATGCCGACTTAATCATGTTTATCTATCGTGATGAGGTTTATCACGAAAACAGCGACTTGAAAGGCATCGCCGAGATCATTATCGGTAAACAGCGTAACGGCCCGATCGGTACGGTGCGCCTGACGTTTAACGGTCAGTGGTCGCGCTTCGATAACTATGCTGGCCCGCAGTACGACGACGAATAACAACACTGAATCAGGTTACTCAAGCAAATACTTATCAAGGAATACAAATGCAAGCGGCAACTGTAGTCATTAACCGCCGCGCTCTGCGACACAACCTGCAACGTCTGCGTGAACTGGCTCCAGCCAGTAAACTGGTTGCGGTCGTGAAAGCGAACGCTTACGGCCATGGTCTGTTAGAGACCGCGCGAACGCTCCCCGATGCGGACGCTTTTGGTGTCGCTCGTCTTGAAGAAGCCCTGCGGTTGCGAGCGGGAGGGATCACGCAGCCCATCCTGCTGCTGGAAGGATTTTTTGATGCTTCCGATCTGCCGACTATCTCCGCGCAGCGTCTGCATACTGCCGTCCACAACCAGGAGCAGCTTGAAGCTCTGGAAGCCGCGGTACTGGCTGAACCGGTCACCGTCTGGATGAAGCTCGACACGGGAATGCACCGCCTGGGCGTGCGTCCGGAGCAGGCCGAGGCGTTTTATCAGCGCTTGACGCAATGCGAAAACGTGCGCCAGCCGGTCAATATCGTCAGCCACTTTGCGCGCGCGGACGAGCCTGAGTGCGGCGCGACCGAAAAGCAGCTCGATATCTTCAATAGCTTTTGCGCAGGTAAACCGGGTCAGCGTTCGATCGCCGCGTCGGGTGGTATTCTGCTGTGGCCGCAGTCTCACTTCGACTGGGCGCGTCCGGGGCTGATTCTGTATGGCGTATCGCCGTTGGAAAACCACTCTATCGGTGCCGATTTTGGCTGCCAGCCGGTGATGTCGCTCACTTCCAGCCTGATTGCGGTGCGTGAACACAAAGCGGGAGAGCCGGTTGGCTATGGTGGAACCTGGCTGAGCGAGCGCGACACGCGTCTGGGCGTGGTGGCGATGGGCTATGGTGATGGTTATCCGCGCGCAGCGCCGTCTGGGACACCGGTACTGGTCAATGGCCGTGAAGTGCCGATCGTCGGTCGCGTCGCGATGGATATGATTTGCGTCGATTTAGGTCCCGAGGCGCAGGATAAAGCCGGCGATTCGGTTATCCTGTGGGGTGAAGGCCTGCCCGTTGAACGCATTGCTGAAATGACGAAAGTAAGTGCTTACGAACTTATCACGCGCCTGACCTCAAGGGTGGCAATGAAGTATATCGATTAAGTTCATGATGTGCCGGATAAGGCGGTTACGCCGCCATCCGGCAATATTCCTCTCAACATCCTCTCGATCTTCTCCCGCTTCCGGTTTATTGTGTTCTTAACCCCTGCCTGTAAACCTGGAGAACCACACGTGTTTCAAAAAGTTGACGCCTACGCCGGCGACCCGATTTTATCGCTCATGGAGCGTTTCAAAGAAGATTCACGTAGCGACAAAGTGAACCTCAGCATCGGTCTGTACTACAACGAAGACGGCATTATTCCTCAGCTTAAAGCGGTGGCAGAAGCGGAAGCCCGACTGAATGCCAAACCGCATGGCGCTTCGCTGTATCTGCCGATGGAAGGTCTGAACACTTATCGCCATACTATTGCGCCGCTGCTGTTTGGCGCAGAGCATCCGGTTCTCCAGCAGCAGCGCGTCGCAACGATTCAGACGCTGGGCGGCTCCGGTGCGCTAAAGGTTGGCGCAGACTTCCTGAAACGCTATTTCCCTGATTCTGGCGTGTGGGTCAGCGATCCGACCTGGGAAAACCACATCGCGATTTTTGAAGGTGCTGGATTCGAAGTAAGTACTTACCCCTGGTATGACGACACCACCAATGGCGTGCGTTTCAACGACCTGCTGGCCACGCTGAACACCTTACCAGCGCGCAGCATCGTACTGCTGCATCCGTGCTGCCATAACCCGACGGGTGCGGATTTAACCCCCGCGCAATGGGATGGTGTCATTGAGATCCTGAAAGCTCGCGATCTGATCCCGTTCCTGGATATTGCTTACCAGGGTTTCGGCGGTGGAATGGAAGACGATGCCTATGCGATCCGCGCCATTGCCAGCGCCGGATTGCCTGCACTGGTCAGCAACTCATTCTCGAAGATTTTCTCTTTGTACGGCGAACGTGTCGGCGGACTTTCAGTGGTCTGTGAAGACGCTGATGCCGCCAGCCGCGTCCTGGGGCAGCTAAAAGCGACGGTGCGTCGTAACTATTCCAGCCCGCCAAACTTTGGTGCGCAGGTCGTGGCCGCAGTGTTGGGTGATGACGCGCTGAAAGCCAGCTGGCTGGCGGAAGTCGAAGAGATGCGTACCCGTATTCTGGCGATGCGCCAGGCGCTGGTTAACGTATTGAATGCGGAGATCCCTGGTCGTAACTTTGATTACCTGCTGCAACAGCGCGGGATGTTTAGCTATACCGGGCTCAGCGCTGCTCAGGTCGATCGCCTGCGCGATGAGTTCGGTGTGTACCTGATAGCCAGCGGTCGTATGTGCGTGGCCGGGTTGAATCACGGTAACGTGCAACGCGTGGCGAAGGCATTTGCCGCCGTCATGTAACCGGGTTTTTAGGCCTGATAAGCGTCGCGCCATCAGGCATTGTATTGCCGGATGGCGGTGTAATCACCTTATCCGGCCTACTTTCTTTCACCGTGCTATTGGTCTGTTTTCCAATGTGATCATGCTCTTTTTCCAGGACAAAACCAGAGAAAATCCTTCCTTTCCCTCCCCCTAAGGGGTAAGGTCAGATAGTTTTTTGACCAGTTGTTAATAAAAAAATGATAACTAACTGACTACTTAGGGAAAAATATGCGCAAGTTTACGTTGGCACTGAGTGCCGTTTGTTTATTGTTCACGCTAAATCAGCCGGCCCAGGCGTTAGTTTCCTCTCCCTCTCAGCTTAATCCAGGCACCAACGTTGCAAAACTCGCTGAGCAGGCACCCATTCACTGGGTCTCCGTGGCACAAATTGAAAACAGCCTGACCGGACGCCCGCCGATGGCCGTCGGGTTTGATATCGATGACACCGTCCTCTTTTCCAGCCCAGGCTTCTGGCGCGGAAAAAAAACGTATTCTCCGGACAGTGAGGATTACCTGAAAAATCCGGCCTTCTGGGAAAAAATGAACAATGGCTGGGACGAATTCAGCATTCCGAAAGAAGTGGCGCGTCAGTTGATTGATATGCACGTGCGTCGCGGTGACAGCATCTTTTTCGTAACCGGGCGTAGCCAGACGAAGACCGAAACGGTGTCGAAAACGCTGTCCGATAACTTTCACATCCCGGCCGGCAATATGAACCCGGTCATTTTTGCCGGTGATAAGCCGGGTCAGAATACGAAAACGCAGTGGCTGCTGGATAAAAATATCCGCATGTTCTACGGCGACTCTGATAATGACATTACCGCCGCCCGAGATGTGGGTATTCGCGGTATTCGTATTTTACGCGCTTCTAACTCCACTTATAAACCGTTGCCACAGGCCGGCGCGTTTGGTGAAGAGGTGATCGTCAACTCGGAGTATTGAGGACGTTGCTTGCGGTTGTTGTTTTTTTAAACAAATTTGCGTTACCTGCTTTTACCTTTTGCGGACTTGCTGCACACTGAATAAAAGATGTTCTCATTAGGCAATATGCTGGTAAGGGGAATTAAGATGACGAATTCGGAGTTGCTGCAATACTGCATGGCAAAAATGGGCGCCGAGCAGAGCGTACACAGTGACTGGAAGGCCACACAAATCAAAGTCGAAGATGTGCTTTTTGCCATGGTAAAAGAGGTGGAAGAACGCCCGGCGGTGTCACTGAAAACCAGCCCGGAACTGGCAGAGTTGTTACGTCAGCAGCATAGCGATGTACGGCCAAGTCGGCATCTCAATAAGGCGCACTGGAGTACGGTGTATCTGGACGGCTCGCTGCCGGATTCGCAAATCTACTACCTGGTAGACGCCTCTTATCAGCAGGCCGTAAACACGCTGCCGGAAGATAAACGCCGGATACTGGCGCAGTCCTGATCTGTTTTCCGCAATGAGGCGCCAGCGCCTTATCTGGCCTACAAGCAATGATGCATATTTTGTAGGCCTGATAAGCGTAGCGCCATCGGCATGATTACAACAGTGGTTTGAGGAAACGGGCCGTGTGTGAGGCTTCACACTCAGCGACCGTTTCTGGTGTGCCTGAAACCAGAATTTCCCCGCCGCCGCTGCCGCCTTCCGGACCGAGATCGACAATCCAGTCAGCGGTTTTTATCACGTCCAGATTGTGCTCAATCACTACGATGGTGTTGCCCTGATCCCGGAGTTGATGCAGCACGTCCAGCAGTTGCTGAATATCCGCAAAATGCAGACCGGTGGTCGGTTCATCGAGAATATACAGCGTTTGACCGGTACCGCGTTTGGACAGTTCACGCGCCAGCTTCACGCGCTGCGCTTCACCGCCCGAGAGCGTGGTGGCGGACTGACCCAGTCGAATGTACGTCAGACCCACGTCCATCAGCGTTTGCAGCTTACGCGCCAGCGCCGGAACGGCATCGAAGAACTCACGCGCTTCTTCAATCGTCATATCCAGCACTTCGTGGATAGTCTTGCCCTTGTATTTAATCTCCAGAGTTTCGCGGTTATAGCGCTTGCCTTTACACTGATCGCACGGCACGTAGATATCCGGCAGGAAGTGCATTTCGACTTTGATCACGCCGTCGCCCTGACAAGCTTCACAGCGTCCGCCGCGGACGTTAAAGCTGAAACGACCCGGAGTATAACCGCGCGCACGCGACTCCGGCACGCCGGCAAACAGTTCGCGCACTGGCGTAAACACGCCGGTGTAGGTTGCCGGGTTAGAGCGCGGCGTACGGCCAATCGGGCTTTGGTCAATGTCGATCACTTTGTCGAAATGTTCCAGGCCCTGAACATCACGATATGGCGCGGGTTCAGCCAGCGTGGCGCCGTTCAGCGCCGTCTGCGCAATCGGGAACAGCGTGTCGTTAATTAGCGTCGATTTACCCGAACCGGAAACACCGGTAATGCAGGTAAATAAACCAACCGGCAGCGTCAGGGTGACATCTTTCAGGTTGTTACCGCGCGCGCCGGTCAGCTTCAACACTTTTTCCGGGTCTGCCGCCACGCGCTGTTTCGGCACTTCAATCTTGCGCTTACCGCTCATGTACTGGCCGGTCAGCGACTCAGGCACGGCCATGATATCTTTTAGCGTACCTTCGGCAACCACCTGGCCGCCGTGAACGCCCGCGCCGGGGCCGATGTCGATAACGTGGTCAGCGGCGCGAATCGCGTCTTCATCGTGCTCAACCACAATGACGGTATTGCCCAGATTACGCAGGTGGATAAGCGTACCCAACAGACGCTCGTTATCGCGCTGATGCAGACCGATAGACGGTTCATCCAGCACGTACATTACGCCGACCAGACCTGCGCCGATCTGGCTTGCCAGACGAATACGCTGGGCTTCGCCGCCGGAGAGCGTTTCTGCTGAACGCGACAGCGTCAGATAGTTGAGGCCGACGTTGACCAGGAACTTCAGACGATCGCCAATCTCTTTGAGAATTTTCTCTGCAATCTTCGCTCGCTGACCCGCAAGCTTCAGGTTGTTGAAGAAATCCATGGCGTGACCGATGCTCATGTCGGAAATCGCGGGCAGCGGCGTATTTTCGACAAATACGTGGCGGGCTTCCCGGCGTAAACGCGTCCCCTCACAGCTGGCGCAAGGTCGGTTGCTAATGAACTTGGCTAATTCTTCACGTACCGCGCTGGATTCCGTCTCTTTATAACGGCGCTCCATATTGTGCAATACGCCTTCGAACGGATGGCGGCGTACGGACGTATCGCCGCGATCGTTCATGTATTTAAATTCGATATTCTCTTTACCGGAACCGTACAGCACCACTTTATGCACGGCAGGGTTCAGGCTGGCCCATGGGGCTTCGACGTCGAATTTATAGTGTTCTGCCAGTGACTTAAGCATCTGGAAGTAATAGAAGTTACGGCGATCCCAGCCGCGGATAGCACCACCGGCCAGCGACAGTTCCGGATTTTGGATCACCCGGTCAGGATCGAAATACTGCTGCACGCCGAGACCGTCACAGGTCGGGCATGCACCCGCTGGGTTATTGAACGAGAACAGGCGTGGTTCCAGCTCGCGCATGCTGTAGCCGCAGATCGGGCAGGCGAAGTTGGCGGAGAACAGCAACTCTTCCGCTTTCGGATCGTCCATATCGGCGACCACCGCCGTACCACCGGACAGTTCCAGCGCGGTTTCAAAGGATTCTGCCAGTCGCTGGGTGAGATCGTCGCGTACTTTAAAGCGGTCAATCACCACTTCAATAGTGTGTTTCTTTTGCAGTTCAAGCTTGGGCGGATCGGAAAGGTCGCACACTTCACCGTCGATACGGGCGCGGATATAGCCCTGGCCTGCCAGGTTTTCCAGCGTTTTAGTATGCTCGCCTTTACGTTCCTTAATCACCGGCGCCAGCAGCATCAGACGTTTGCCTTCCGGCTGCGACAGAACGTTGTCCACCATCTGGCTAACGGTCTGGGCCGCCAGGGGAACGTCGTGATCCGGGCAGCGCGGTTCGCCAACGCGGGCAAACAGCAGACGCAGATAGTCGTGAATTTCGGTAATCGTACCTACCGTGGATCGCGGGTTGTGGGATGTCGATTTTTGTTCAATTGAGATGGCGGGAGACAGCCCCTCAATGTGGTCGACATCCGGCTTTTCCATCAGCGACAGAAACTGACGCGCGTACGCGGAAAGGGATTCAACGTAACGACGCTGCCCTTCGGCATACAAGGTGTCGAAAGCGAGCGAAGATTTGCCTGAGCCCGAAAGCCCGGTGACGACAATCAGCTTGTCGCGCGGGATGACGAGGTTGATGTTTTTGAGATTATGGGTGCGGGCGCCCCGAACTTCGATCTTATCCATTCATCTTTCCCGGATTAAACGCTTTTTTGCCTGGCTGCATGGTGCTACCGGCGATCACAAACGGTTAATTATGACACAACCTAACCTGAATGGATATACAGTATTGGAATGCAAAACGCAGATGCCTGTGCAACAATGTCTGTCTGGGGTTGTTTACTGGAATCGATCTCGCAACGTAGTAAAAGCGCTATTGGAAATGCTACAATCCCGCGCTTACACTTATTCAGTAACGTTTTTCAGGAGACACGATCATGGCCAGCAGAGGCGTAAACAAGGTGATTCTCGTCGGTAATCTGGGCCAGGACCCGGAAGTACGCTATATGCCGAATGGTGGCGCAGTTGCCAACATTACGCTGGCTACTTCCGAATCTTGGCGTGATAAAGCGACCGGCGAAATGAAAGAGCAGACTGAATGGCACCGTGTGGTGCTGTTCGGCAAACTGGCGGAAGTTGCCAGCGAATATCTGCGTAAAGGTTCCCAGGTCTATATCGAAGGTCAGCTGCGTACCCGCAAATGGACCGATCAATCCGGCGTAGAAAAGTACACCACTGAAGTTGTGGTTAACGTTGGCGGCACCATGCAAATGCTGGGCGGTCGTCAGGGTGGTGGGGCTCCGGCAGGTGGCGGCCAGCAGCAGGGTGGTTGGGGTCAGCCTCAGCAGCCGCAAGGTGGCAATCAGTTCAGCGGCGGCGCGCAGTCTCGCCCGCAGCAGCAGTCGGCTCCGGCAGCGCCGTCTAATGAGCCGCCGATGGATTTCGACGACGATATTCCGTTCTAATCCTTCTGCTTTTCGCTGAAAATTATGGCTACCTCAGGACTGAGGTAGCCATATGCAATTCTGTTATCAGTTCAACACCATCGGCCAGTCTGGCGGTGTATGACTCATCACTTCAACCATTACGGTTTCAATGTTCTTCCAGATTGCGGACATATCCACCAGGGTTATGCCGAGTAATCCGGTCGCAAACCAGCAGGCAAATACCAGCCCTAAACCGCTGCTAATGACGGCCAGGCCAATATAATCTGATTTACGAAAACGGATATTGAGCGTACTGGCTAAAAACATCAGCACTGCACTGAGTAATTGCCACCGCAGAAGAACCACGCCAGTTGTTATCGTTGCCATGAAAAACGTCCTCAGAAAGTCTGGATGCCCAGGACAGCGCGGGGGTGTTCACCGAGGGTGTAGTACTCTGGCTATCGACGGGCAATAACATGAATGAAACATCGTTTCTGTTACATGATTTTTGTGAACTATATCACATATGCTCGTTTGTTCACCAGTGTTGGGCGTGTTTTTTGTAGGATGATAACCATGTTAAATATGTGGTTATATTTAAGGAAGCAATGATACTAAATAATCAATCTTAAAGATGTATTTTTGTTGCCTGTTTTATTTATCCTAAATTCATCGTTAAAAAAATCTAATGAATTTCTTAAATAAAGCCAGGATAGTGCTTATAAAAAATTACTCCTTGGGGATAATAACGTTATGAAATAAGCATAACTTTAAGTTTGCCTTACGGAAAAATAATATCATCATCAACTATTATCAGACTTTTACATAGAGAAGTCTGTTGCTAATACTGATAGATTCATGCAACTTAATCAGTCGGTGTTTATAGCATCTTGCCTTAATGGGTTCTGGCATATACGAAACAGGGAAACAGGGCTGACATGAATCACAGTGCGCGACGCAAGATACTGAAGTTCCTCGGAACATTCATGGTGGTATTGCTCCCCGTGGTGCTGGCGTTATGGTTTGCTCAAATCCGGGCAATGTCCGAAACCCGTAATCAACTTCGCTCTTTTGCGCAACTGGTGTTAAATAAAACTGAATTGGTGATCCAACAAGCCGATTTAGCGCGAGATATGGCCCTGTTGTATCAAGGTAAGATGTGTACCCCGGCACATCAGAAAAATATGCTAGATATTATTCGTGGTCGTTTATATATCAGCGAGCTAATTTATGCGCAGGGCGATCATTTTTTGTGCTCTACGTCGATGGCGCCGCCAGTCGCCTATATTATGCCGACTGCCGACTATAAACGTACGCCGGACATCTCCATCTATTACTATCGCGATACCCCCTTTTTCGCTGGCTACAGAATGACGTATATGCAACGTGGAAACTACGTTGTCGTCATCAACCCATTATCTTACAGCGAAGTTATGTCAGATGACCCGGACCTGTCCTGGGGCGTGTATGACACGGTAACGGGTACTTTTTTCTCTGCCAGCGAAGGGGCGCATATTGCGCAGTTATTGCCGTTGGTGCACGGTGAAGCCTCAACCTTCCAGTTGGACGATCGCTTCTACACCAAAGTGCATTCAGAAAAACGCCCGATTGCGATTATTGTGTCGACCTCGGATAAACGCATACATTCGATTTTCTATCATGAGGCTGCGTTAACGATTCCTTTCGGGATTATCTGCAGCATCCTGATGCTGTTAATGTGGTGGCGCACGCGTCAGGAATACTTATCTCCCCGCCGCTTGTTAAAACGCGCAATCAAAAAACGTCAACTGTGTCTGCACTACCAGCCGATCATTGATATCGAAAACGGTCAGTGCGTAGGGGCTGAGGCTCTGCTGCGCTGGCCGGGCTGTGATGGTGAAGTAATGAGCCCAACCGAGTTTATTCCGCTGGCTGAAAAAGAGGGAATGATTGAGCGGATCACGGATTACGTGATTGAAGAGGTGTTCAACGATTTAGGATATTTTCTTTCGGCGCATCCTCAGCTTTATATCTCGATAAACCTCTCTGCTTCTGACTTTCATTCATCCCGACTTATTGCCCTGATTACCGACAAAAACCGTGAGTACTCTGTGGCGGCCCAGCAAATTAAAGTCGAGGTGACGGAACGCGGGTTTATTGATGTAGATAAAATGACCGCGGTAATCCAGGCGTTTCGTCAGGCGGGTTATGAAGTGGCGTTTGATGATTTTGGGACGGGATATTCCAATCTACACAATTTATCCGCGTTGAATATCGATATCCTGAAGATCGATAAATCGTTTATTAGTACGTTGTCCACCAACAGCACCAGTCACCTGATTGCCGAACATATCATCGAAATGGCGCAAAGCTTACACCTGAAGATGATTGCGGAAGGGGTAGAGACGGTTGAGCAAATCGAGTGGCTGCGCGAACGTGGCGTACAGTATTGTCAGGGCTGGTATTTTGCGAAGGCGCTGCCGCCACAGGAGTTCATGCACTGGATACAACGGTCGCCCGCCATACTGACGCAGAGCGGGCAATAATCTTACAGGCGGTGGCGGTAATCGCTGGGGGTACGATCAAACTCGCGGCGAAACACGCGTGAGAAGGTTTGTTGTGATACGTAACCAAGATCCATCGCGATATCGAAAATAGGTCGCTCGGTCGTCCGCAGTTCAACAGCAGCCAGCAGGAGTCGACGCTGGCGGATATAGTCACCCAACGTCTGGCGCATCACCGTGCGGAACATTCTCTGTAAATACCACTTCGAGTAACCTGATTTTTTCGCCACCGCCTCAATGTTCAGCGGCTGATCGATATGGTCGTCAATCCATTCAATAAGGGTCTGAATAATCTGCTGATGGGACATAGGGCTGCCTCTTTTTCAGTATTCGATTCGTCGTTTTGTCTGTGGGCGAGTATAATTCCTCAAGTTAACTTGAGGTAAAGCGATTTATGGAAAAGAAATTACCCCGAATAAAAGCGCTGCTCACGCCAGGTGAAGTCGCAAAGCGTAGCGGTGTAGCGGTATCAACCCTGCATTTCTATGAAAGCAAAGGGTTAATCAGCAGTATGCGCAACAGCGGCAATCAGCGCCGATACAGACGTGATGTGTTACGTTATGTGGCGATTATCAAGATTGCTCAACGCATCGGGATCCCGTTGGCAACGATCGGTGACGCGCTCGGCGTATTACCTGAAGGACATTCGCTCAGTGCTAAAGAGTGGAAGCAGCTCTCTTCGCAATGGCGTGAAGAGCTGGATCGACGCATTCATACTTTAGTGGCGCTACGCGATGAACTGGATGGGTGTATTGGTTGCGGTTGTTTGTCGCGCAGCGATTGCCCGTTGCGTAACCCAGGCGATCAGCTTGGCGAGAAGGGGACCGGGGCGCGTCTGCTGGAAGATGATTGATGTGAAATATCTGATGGATGGACGGATATAAAACTAAAGCGCCACAGAGGGCGCTTTAGTTTGGTTCCGGTCTTTGTCTTTCACTCTATCCCGCTGGTTCACGGGAGGGTTTCCCCCGACATCAACACCCCTCAGTCGAGCACATTAGGTGAGGTTCCGGTCTGTGTTGATAATGTAATTGTAAGCCACCTCTCTCCATTTACCAGTGAAATGGAGATTTTTTAGCCAAAAAATTTTCCGCATCTTCACCGGTTTTCTTGCGCAAGTTTGCGTGAAAAAGGCACACCGATGTTGTAATAACTCCGCAAAATTTGTTGCCAGACTGCGCATTGACGATAACGTTTGCGCATCGACTGATTATTTATTGCGCGTTATAAGAAGAAATGAGTAAAAAGCGGCAAAGTTCAGTTGAAAACCAGCGTATGATCGCTGGATAATCGTTTGCTTTTTTTTACCACCCGTTTTTTATGCGCGGAGCTAAACGTTTGCTTTTTTGCGACACCCCTATTGACGCAAACCTGGCACATGGAGAAAACGTTTAGCAGGCAGTGGATTGTCCAGCACGCATAATGACGAAAAAATAAACTCTCAGGGGATGTTTTCTATGTCTACGCCTTCAGCGCGTACCGGCGGTTCACTCGACGCCTGGTTTAAAATTTCGCTCCGCGGCAGTACCGTTCGTCAGGAAGTCGTTGCCGGATTAACGACGTTCCTGGCCATGGTCTACTCCGTTATCGTGGTTCCGGGGATGCTGGGTAAAGCCGGATTCCCGCCTGCCGCTGTATTTGTGGCAACCTGTCTGGTTGCGGGCGTCGGTTCTATTGTGATGGGCCTGTGGGCAAACCTGCCGCTGGCGATTGGTTGCGCCATTTCTTTGACGGCGTTTACCGCATTCAGCCTGGTACTGGGACAACATATCAGCGTGCCTGTTGCGCTGGGTGCGGTGTTCCTGATGGGTGTCCTGTTTACCATCATTTCCGCGACCGGTATTCGTAGCTGGATCCTGCGCAATCTACCGCAGGGTGTTGCGCACGGTACGGGGATTGGTATCGGCCTGTTCCTGCTGCTGATTGCGGCAAACGGCGTGGGTCTGGTTATTAAAAACCCGCTGGACGGCCTGCCGGTTGCGCTGGGCGATTTCGATACCTTCCCGGTGATTATGTCGCTGGTAGGTCTGGCGGTGATTATTGGCCTCGAAAAACTGAAAGTACCGGGCGGCATCCTGCTGACTATTATCGGTATTTCCGTAGTGGGTCTGATTTTCGACCCGGCCGTACATTTCTCCGGTATTTTTGCCATGCCGTCTCTGAGCGACGAAAACGGTAACTCGCTGATCGGTAGCCTGGATATTATGGGCGCACTAAACCCGATCGTACTGCCGAGCGTGCTGGCGCTGGTCATGACCGCTGTCTTCGATGCGACCGGAACCATCCGTGCGGTAGCCGGACAGGCGAATCTGCTGGATAAAGACGGACAGATTATTGACGGCGGCAAAGCGCTGACCACCGACTCCCTGAGCAGCGTGTTCTCTGGCCTGGTGGGCGCTGCACCGGCGGCGGTTTATATTGAATCCGCAGCGGGTACGGCGGCAGGCGGCAAAACCGGCCTGACGGCGATCACCGTTGGCGTACTGTTCCTGCTGATCCTGTTCCTCTCTCCGCTCTCTTATCTTGTACCAGTATATGCAACGGCACCTGCGCTGATGTATGTGGGCCTGCTGATGTTGAGCAACGTAGCGAAAATCGACTTTGCTGACTTTGTCGACGCTATGGCGGGGCTGATAACGGCCGTATTTATCGTGCTGACCTGTAACATCGTGACCGGCATTATGATTGGCTTTGCTACCCTAGTGATTGGCCGTATCGTCTCTGGCGAATGGCGCAAACTGAACATCGGCACAGTGGTCATCGCCATCGCGCTGGTGGCCTTCTACGCTGGTGGTTGGGCTATCTAATCCTCATTTGATGAAGATTCTGAAAACGGGTGGCTTTGGCCGCCCGTTTTTATTTTCACAACACTCTCGTTGTCTTTTGCGTTACTCTCAAGTAGATAGAATTGAGGCACGACGCCTCTCATCACTGATCATAAGAAACATCGCAAACAGGGAACGCATGGAAATCTTTTTCACCATACTCATCATGACCCTTGTGGTCTCGCTGTCGGGGGTTTTTACTCGCGTATTGCCATTCCAACTCCCTTTACCCCTTATGCAGATCGCCATCGGCGCCTTGCTGGCGTGGCCGACGTTTGGTTTGCATGTGGAATTCGATCCTGAGCTTTTTCTGGTTCTGTTCATCCCGCCGCTGCTCTTCGCCGATGGCTGGAAGACGCCAACCCGTGAGTTTCTGGAGCACGGGCGAGAGATCTTCGGTCTTGCGCTGGCGCTGGTTCTGGTCACGGTGGTCGGGATTGGCTTTATGATTTACTGGCTGGTGCCGGGGATCCCTCTCATCCCAGCCTTTGCGCTGGCCGCTGTCCTGTCGCCAACCGATGCCGTTGCCCTTTCCGGCATAGTGGGGGAGGGACGCATACCGAAGAAAATCATGGGTATCCTACAGGGTGAAGCGTTGATGAACGACGCCTCCGGTCTGGTATCACTGAAATTTGCCGTCGCCGTGGCGATGGGCACGATGGTGTTTACGGTTGGTGGCGCAACGCTTGAATTCTTCAAGGTAGCGATTGGCGGTATCCTGGCCGGTTTTGTCGTCAGTTGGCTGTACGGGCGCTCCCTGCGTTTTCTCAGCCGCTGGGGTGGTGATGAACCGGCAACGCAAATCGTTCTGCTGTTCCTGCTGCCGTTTGCGTCTTACCTGATTGCGGAACACATCGGTGTTTCCGGCATCCTCGCGGCGGTCGCAGCCGGGATGACGATTACCCGTTCCGGGGTAATGCGCCGGGCGCCGCTGGCGATGCGTTTACGTGCTAACAGCACCTGGGCGATGCTGGAGTTTGTGTTTAACGGCATGGTTTTCTTGCTGTTAGGACTGCAGTTGCCGGGGATTCTGGAGTCTTCTTTGGCGGCGGCAGAAGCCGATCCGAATGTTGAAATCTGGATGCTGTTTACCGATATCGTGCTGATTTACGTGGCGCTGATGCTGGTACGTTTTGGCTGGCTGTGGACGATGAAGAAGTTTAGCCTGCGCTTCCTGAAGAAAAAGCCGATGGAGTTTGGTTCCTGGACGACGCGTGAAATCATGATCGCCTCCTTTGCGGGCGTGCGTGGGGCCATTACCCTCGCCGGTGTGCTCTCTATTCCGTTGCTGTTACCGGATGGTAGCGGCTTCCCGGCGCGATATGAGCTGATCTTCCTTGCCGCGGGCGTGATTCTGTTCTCGCTGTTTGTTGGCGTGGTGATGCTGCCGCTTCTGCTGCAACACCTGGAAGTGGCAGACCACTCGCAGCAGCAGAAAGAGGAACGAATTGCCCGCGCTGCCACGGCGGAAGTGGCGATTGTCGCCATCCAGAAAATGGAGGAGCGTCTGGCCGCAGACACCGAAGAGAACATCGACAATCAGTTGCTCACCGAGGTAAGTTCACGCGTCATCGGTAACCTGCGTCGACGCGTCGACGGACGCAACGACGCAGAAAGCTCGATGCAGGAAGAAAACCTCGAGCGGCGTTTCCGTCTGGCGGCCCTGCGCTCCGAGCGCGCGGAACTTTATCACCTGCGCGCCACGCGGGAAATCAGCAATGAGACGCTGCAAAAACTGCTGCACGATCTGGATTTGCTGGAAGCGCTGTTGATCGAGAACGAATAAACGGTTGTGCCTGATGGCGCTACGCTTATCAGGCCTACGGAATCCAATTGTAGGTCTGATAAGCGTTAAGCCGCATCCGGCATGTTACGACTCTTGCGTTAGCCAGAACCCTTCACAGCATTTGAGCCACGCCTGGGCGCTGTGCGACAGATACACACCTTCGCGCCAAATCATGCCCAACTGCCAGCGTAAATCACTCTCCAAAGGGATCCAGCGCAGCGTCTGCTTATCCAATCGCTGGCAAATCGGCTCCGGTAAAATGGCGATCCCGACTCCGGCTTGCACCATCGCCGCCAGAAAATCCCACTGCCCACTGCGTACCGCGATGCGGGGTTTGACGTTGTGCTGGTTAAACAGCTCAAGCAACTGACGGCTCAACGCGAAATCTTCGTTATAGATAAGCAGGGGATGCTCCGCTAACGCCTCGGGGGAAATGGATTCACACGTTGTCCACTGACCGGAGCGGGGGACCAGCACACAGAGCGGATGGCTAAAAAGCGGTAAGGTCGCCAGGCCGCTCTCTTCTTCAACCGGCAGCGCGGTCATCGCGACATCCAGATCGCCGTTCATCACCGCCTGCTGGACGGTTAAGCCTCCAAATTCAGACACCTTCAGCTCCACGCCGGGATAGCGCTGGCGAAACAGGCTGATAGGCCCGGCCATCAACATACCGACCATGGGCGGGATGCCGAGGCGCAGCACTCCCTTGTTGAGGTGATTAATGTCGCTGAGTTCTGCTTCGAGCTGGCGAAACTCGGCGAGGATCGCCAGGCCGCGTTCGAAAACAACCTGTCCGGTGTCGGTTAACAGCAGTCGCCGACCGTCGCGGATTAACAGCGTGCAGTTAAGCTCGTCTTCAAGGTTCTTCAACATCTTGCTGATAGTGGGCTGGGTGACAAAAAGCTTCTCCGCTGCGCGGGTAAAGCTCTGCTGACGAACCACCTCAACAAAATAGCGCAGCGTTCTGATATCCATGATTATTCCTTAAGACTATGCCTGCAATGAGTTTAATTCATTTCAGTCCTGGACGGGGGCTCTCTATACTGGCGCTCTCTACTTTTTAAGGACATACCCTCATGGCTGTGGCGATAAGCCGCGTGACGCCTGCCGTTATTCATCGACTCCAGATCCCCGTTCAGGTTCTGTTGTACGCAGGTCTATTTGTATTTGCTCAATATCTTGTCTCCTGGCTGCATCTGCCGCTTCCTGCCAACCTGGTTGGGATGGTGCTGATGTTGGCGCTGATTGTCTGCCGGGTTATCCCGCTGAACTGGATTCGCGCAGGCGCTCGCTGGTTACTGGCTGAAATGTTGCTGTTTTTTGTTCCGGCGGTGGTGGCTGTCGTCAACTATACGCAGCTGTTGTTGGTCGATGGTTGGCGCATATTTGCCGTCATTGCGCTAAGTACGTTGATGGTGCTTGGCGCAACGGCGTGGGTCGTGGATAAAGTGTATCGCTATGAAATGAGCAGGCTAAACCGTGAGTAATTTCCAGCTAAGCGTGCTGTGTCTGGTGATTACGCTGGGCATCTATTTTGCCAACAAGCGCCTGTATCGCCGTTTTCGTAAATTACCGCTGATGCCGTTAGTGTTCACTCCGGCGCTGCTGGTCCTGATGCTGGTCTTTGGGCATATCTCCTGGCAAAACTATATTGGTGAATCGCACTGGCTGCTGTGGCTGTTAGGCCCTGCGACCATCGCCTTTGCCGTTCCGGTCTATGACAACCTTGCCGTGATTAAGCGGCACTGGATGTCACTGACGGCGGGCGTAGTGACGGCAACGCTGGTGGCCGTTACCAGTTCCGTGTGGCTGGCGCGTCTGTTTATGTTGCCTGATGAAATCCAGCGTAGCCTGGCGGTGCGCTCCGTCACTACGCCATTTGCGCTGGCGGCAGCAGAGCCGTTGGGCGGGCAACCAGACCTGGTGGCATTGTTCGTGGTAGTGACAGGTGTATTCGGTATGGCAGTTGGCGATGTACTGTTTTTACGGCTTTCTATTCGGGAAGGGATGGCGAAAGGCGCAGGATTTGGCGCAGCATCGCATGGTGCGGGCACGGCGCGCTCTTATGAGCTCGGCCAGCAGGAGGGCGTAGTCGCCAGCCTGGTGATGATGCTTTCCGGCGTGGTGATGGTGCTGGTAGCGCCGCTGGTCGCGATGGTGATGTTCTGAAAAAATGCCCCGGTCGTTAAGACCGGGGAAGAGGAGGAGTGGTTAGTGCGCGCGACCTTGTTCTACGCCGTACCCGGTCTGGGAACGGATGAACTGGGCACGGAACTGCTCGCGTTCGCGATTACCTTCTTCTGAGTTATCGGTAGCAGAGAAGAACCAGATCCCGAGGAACGCTACGCTGATGGAGAACAGCGCCGGATATTCATACGGGAAAATGGCTTTTTCGTGACCAAGGATCTGGACCCAAATCGTCGGGCCAAGCACCATCAGCACCACCGCCGTCAGCAGACCTAACCAGCCGCCCAACATCGCGCCACGCGTGGTCAGTCTTGACCAGTACATGGAGAGCAGAATGATCGGGAAGTTGCAGCTGGCTGCGATAGCAAACGCCAGACCTACCATGAAGGCGATATTCTGGTTCTCAAACAGCACGCCGAGCAGGATGGCAATCACGCCCAGCACCAGTACGGTGATTTTCGACACCTTCAGTTCTTCACGTTCGGTTGCGCCTTTACGGAACACGTTGGCGTACAGGTCGTGAGAAACGGCCGATGCGCCCGCCAGCGTCAGGCCTGCAACCACCGCCAGGATGGTGGCAAACGCCACGGCTGAGATGAAGCCCAGGAACAGGTTACCGCCCACCGCATTCGCCAGGTGAACCGCCGCCATGTTGTTACCGCCGATCAGCGCGCCAGCAGCGTCTTTATACGCCGGATTAGCGCCCACCAGCATGATCGCACCAAAGCCGATGATAAAGGTCAGGATGTAGAAATAACCCATAAAACCGGTGGCATAGAACACGCTCTTACGCGCTTCGCGGGCATCGCTGACCGTGAAGAAGCGCATCAGGATGTGCGGCAAGCCTGCCGTACCAAACATTAGGCCGAGACCTAACGACAGGGCGGAGATCGGATCTTTTACCAGTCCGCCCGGGCTCATAATGGCTGAACCTTTCGGGTGTACCGCCATTGCTTCGGTGAACAGGTTGTTGAAGCTAAAGCCGACGTGCTTCATCACCATAAAGGCCATAAAGCTGGCGCCGAACAGCAGCAGAACGGCTTTGATGATCTGTACCCAGGTGGTCGCCAGCATGCCGCCAAACAGGACGTACATCATCATCAGCACGCCAACCAGTACGACGGCGATGTGATAGTTCAGACCAAACAGCAGCTCAATCAGCTTACCTGCGCCGACCATCTGGGCGATCAGATACAGCGCTACCACCACCAGAGAACCACAGGCCGACAGAATACGGATTGGTCCTTGCTTCAGACGATAAGAAGCAACATCTGCAAAGGTGTAACGACCCAGGTTACGCAGACGCTCAGCAATCAGGAACAGGATAATTGGCCAGCCGACCAGGAAGCCGAGTGAATAGATCAGCCCGTCATAACCGGAGGTAAACACCAGCGCGGAAATCCCGAGGAACGATGCCGCCGACATATAGTCGCCCGCAATCGCCAGCCCGTTCTGGAAACCAGTGATGTTACCGCCGGCGGTGTAGTAGTCATTACGCGAACGTACGCGCTTAGACGCCCAGTAAGTAATACCGAGCGTAAAGATGACGAAAATCAGGAACATGACAATCGCCTGCCAGTTGGTTGGCTGGCGTTGGACTGCACCGCTAATAGCATCCGCCGCGTTTGCGGCGAAGGGCAGCGTGGCGGCAAGCGCCGTCAGGACTCTCTTCATGATGCTTTAACCTCGTGCAGAACCGCATTGTTCAGGCGGTCGAATTCACCGTTTGCCCGCCAGATATAGATCCCGGTCAGGATGAAGGAGATGAGGATCACACCGACCCCAATCGGAATACCCCGGGTGACGCTGGTTCCCGCGTGTAGCGGCGTACCCAGCCAGCCAGGCGCAAAGGCAATCAGTAAAATAAAGCTGATGTAAACTGCCAGCATGATGATGGACAGAATGGTGGCAAACCGTTGCCTTTTTTCAACTAACTCCCTGAAACGCGCACTGTCTTCTATCCGCTGATAAATAGAGTCATTCATCACAGAGTTCTCCAGAGGCCCCCTTCGTCTTTCACGTTGCAAGTGTGTTGGCCGCACTCGCCCACCTCAGTCACATAGTGAACTATGCTCCTGGGGATGCGCTCGCTTGCCGCCTTCCTGCAACGCGAAATCCTTTGGGGTGGGTTATTATATTTTCCCTCCCGGTCAGGGGAGGGGTAGGGGTAGGATTTGTAGGCCCGATAAGCCGCGCACCATCGGGCATTTCACGGTTGTGGTTATGATGGCATCGCGATGGCCTGCTTCTCTTCGAGCAGTTTCTCTACCACGCCAGGATCGGCGAGGGTCGAGGTATCGCCCAGATTGCTGGTATCGCCCGCCGCGATTTTACGCAGAATACGGCGCATGATTTTGCCGGAGCGGGTTTTCGGCAGTGAGTCGGTCCAGTGCAGCACGTCTGGCGTTGCCAGCGGACCAATTTCTTTACGTACCCAGTTGCGCACCTCGGCGTACAGCTCCGGTGATGGCTCTTCGCCGTGATTCAGCGTGACGTAGGCGTAGATCGCCTGGCCTTTAATATTATGCGGAATACCCACCACCGCGGCCTCGGCAATCTTCGGATGCGACACCAGCGCCGATTCGATTTCTGCCGTTCCCAGACGGTGGCCAGAGACGTTCAGCACATCGTCCACACGACCGGTGATCCAGTAATAGCCATCTTCGTCACGACGCGCGCCGTCGCCGCTGAAGTACATATTCTTGAAGGTAGAAAAGTAGGTCTGCTCAAAGCGTTCGTGATCGCCAAACAGCGTTCTCGCCTGGCCCGGCCACGAGTCGGTAATCACCAGGTTGCCTTCGGTCGCGCCTTCCAGCGGATTACCCTCGTTATCGACAATCGCAGGCTGTACGCCAAAGAACGGACGGGTTGCGGAACCCGCTTTCAGCTCGGTGGCGCCCGGCAGCGGGGTGATCATGAATCCACCGGTTTCGGTCTGCCACCAGGTATCGACGACCGGGCATTTTTCGTTGCCGATCTTCTTCCAGTACCACTCCCATGCTTCCGGGTTAATTGGCTCGCCAACGGAACCCAGGATACGCAGCGAGGAGCGGTCAGTGCCTTCAATCGCTTTATCACCTTCTGCCATCAGGGCGCGGATGGCGGTCGGCGCGGTATACAGAATATTGACCTGGTGCTTGTCCACAACCTGCGACATACGCGCCGGGGTTGGCCAGTTTGGCACGCCTTCGAACATCAGCGTGGTTGCGCCGCAGGCCAGCGGACCATACAGCAGGTAGCTGTGCCCGGTTACCCAACCCACGTCAGCGGTACACCAATAAATATCGCCCTGATGGTAGTCAAACACGTACTTAAAGGTGGTTGCGGCGTAGACCAGATATCCGCCGGTGGTATGCAGTACGCCTTTTGGCTTGCCGGTTGAACCGGAGGTATAGAGGATAAACAGCGGATCTTCCGCGTTCATTTCTTCCGGCTGATGTTCCGGGCTGGCTTTCTCGATAAGATCGGACCACCACAGGTCACGGCCTTCCTGCCATTCCGTTTTTCCACCGGTACGTTTGAGGACGACCACATGTTCCACGGTTTTGACGTTCGGGTTTTTCAGCGCATCATCGACGTTCTTTTTCAGCGGGATAGCGCGGCCGGCGCGCACGCCTTCGTCGGCGGTGATCACCAGACGTGAATTGGAGTCGATGATACGCCCGGCGACGGCCTCCGGTGAGAAACCACCGAAGATGACCGAATGCACCGCGCCAATGCGGGCGCAAGCCAGCATAGCAACCGCCGCTTCCGGCACCATCGGCATATAAATGGCCACCACGTCGCCTTTTTTAATGCCTAAATCCAGTAGCGTATTGGCGAAACGGCAAACATCGCGATGCAGTTCGCGATAAGTAATGTTTTTGCTTTGGGTGGCGTCATCGCCTTCCCAGATGATGGCGGTGCGATCGCCATTTGCCTGTAAATGGCGGTCAAGGCAGTTTGCGGCCAGGTTCAGGGTGCCGTCTTCGTACCATTTAATCGACACGTTGCCCGGTGCGAAGGAGGTGTTCTTCACCTGGCTGTATGGCTTGATCCAATCAAGTATCTTTCCCTGCTCGCCCCAAAATGTGTCGGGTTCGTTAACGGATTGCTGGTATTTCTCTTCGTACTGCTCCGGGTTTATCAGGCAACGATCCGCAATGTTTGCGGGAATAGCGTGTTTATGTATTTGGCTCATGGCTTTTGTTCTCCTTGTAGGATGTTAATAATATGTCTCATAAACGTTAAATGTAGGGGCTTTGAGAGTTTTGTTTAGTATTTGCGCGGCAGATCACGCAATAAACGAATTGTGCAAATTAGCGGCAAACTTAATTTTGAAGGGAACTAGCAAAAATTGATTAAATCTCGCGATAACATGTAGTTATCTAAAGGATTATTGAAAAGGTGATCTATCTCTGAATTAGACAAAAGAGTGAGGAGTTAGAGGGGGTTTATAACTCTAAAGTGGTATTTTACATACACTTACAATTGATTAAAGACAACATTTTCAGTGTGGTTTCTTGTTACAAATAGGGTGGAGCAATGTCATGACAGTATTCGTGTGGTTGCTGTTATGGAAAACAATAAAAGAACCGCCATTGCAGATAATGGCGTCATCTGGATGAGACCCCTATGGCAAGGATAAAATCACGCGTACGCCGTTTCTTCAGCCTGTTATTACCTTTATTATTTATTTCTGCTGTTCACGCTGAACAAACTCCTGTACCCGCAAAAACCGTCACCGTTGAAGCGAAGAATGAAACCTTCGCTCCTCAGCATCCCGATCAATATCTCTCCTGGAAAGCCACGTCTGAGCAATCAGCCCGTGAAGATGCGCTGGCAGAAGATCCGCGTCTGGTGATCCTGTGGGCGGGATATCCATTCTCGCGCGATTACAACAAACCGCGTGGACACGCCTATGCCGTGACCGATGTACGTGAAACCTTACGTACCGGCGCACCAAAAACGGCTGAAGACGGCCCGCTGCCGATGGCCTGCTGGAGCTGTAAAAGCCCGGACGTAGCGCGTCTGATCCAGAAAGACGGTGAAGATGGCTACTTCCACGGTAAATGGGCGCGCGGCGGTCCGGAAATTGTTAACAACCTCGGCTGTGCAGATTGCCATAACACTGCGTCACCAGACTTCGCCAAAGGCAAGCCAGAGCTGACGCTATCGCGTCCTTATGCAGAACGCGCGATGGAAGCAATCGGCAAACCGTTTGAGAAAGCCGGTCGCTTTGATCAGCAATCCATGGTCTGCGGTCAGTGCCACGTGGAATACTACTTCGACGGTAAAAACAAAGCCGTTAAGTTCCCGTGGGACGAGGGCATGAAAGTCGAGAACATGGAGAAATACTACGACACCATCGCCTTCTCTGACTGGACCAACTCCCTGTCGAAAACGCCGATGCTGAAAGCGCAGCACCCGGAATATGAAACCTGGAGCGCGGGCATTCACGGCAAGAACAACGTGACCTGTATCGACTGTCACATGCCGAAAGTGCAAAACGCGGAAGGCAAGATCTACACCGACCATAAGATTGGTAACCCGTTCGATAACTTTGCTCAGACCTGTGCGAACTGCCACACCCAGGATAAAGCGTCCCTGCAAAAAGTGGTCGCCGAGCGTAAACAGGCTATTCATGACCTGAAAATCAAGGTCGAAGATCAGCTGGTTCATGCGCACTTCGAAGCGAAAGCCGCATGGGATGCGGGTGCGACTGAAGCGGAAATGAAGCCGATTCTGGAAGATATCCGTCACGCACAATGGCGCTGGGACCTGTCTATCGCCTCACACGGTATTCACATGCACGCTCCGGAAGAGGGTCTGCGGATGCTGGGTAGCGCCATGGATAAAGCCGCCGATGCGCGTACCAAACTGGTCCGTCTGCTGGCGACCAAAGGCATCACCCATGAAATCCCGTTACCGGATATCTCTACCAAAGAGAAAGCCCAGGCGGCGATTGGTCTGAACATGCAGCAAATCAATGCTGAGAAGCAGGACTTCATCAAAACGGTGATTCCGCAGTGGGAAGATCAGGCGCGTAAAAACGGTCTGTTAAGCCAATAACCCCATTTCGCCCCGTCAGGGGCGGATAACTCAACGGAGTGAATATGAGCGTATTACGTTCGTTATTAACTGCTGGGGTGCTGGCGTCAGGCTTGTTCTGGAGCCTGAGTGGAATCACTGCCACGCCAACGCCGCAGGAGTCGGATCAACGCTGGACGGTTACCCAACAGCGTAATCCGGATGCCGCCTGTCTGGATTGTCACAAGCCAGATACCGAAGGCATGCATGGTAAGCATGCAGAAGTCATCAACCCGAATAACAAACTGCCGGTCACCTGCACCAACTGTCACGGCCAGCCGTCACCGAACCACCGTGAAGGGGTGAAGGATGTGATGCGCTTTAATGAGCCGATGTACAACGTTGAACAGCAGAACAGCGTCTGTATGTCCTGCCACCTGCCTGAGCAGCTACAAAAAGCGTTCTGGCCACACGATGTCCACGTAACCAAAGTGGCGTGTGCCAGCTGTCACTCACTGCATCCGAAGCAAGACACGATGCAGACGCTAAGTGATAAAGGACGGATCAAGATTTGCGTCGATTGCCACAGCGATCAGCGTAACAATCCGAACTTTAACCCGGCGTCGGTTCCGTTGCTTAAGGAGCATCCATGAGTTGCTCTCGTCGCCAGTTTATCACCCGCGTCGGCGCGCTGGTGGCAGTGAGCGGGACGGCGGGACGCGTTGTGGCGAAGACGCTGAACATCAACGGCGTACGTTACGGTATGGTACATGATGAGTCACTATGCATCGGCTGTACGGCTTGCATGGATGCTTGTCGGGAAGTAAACAACGTGCCGGAAGGGGTATCGCGTCTGACGATTATTCGCAGCGAGCCGCAGGGGACGTTTCCTGATGTGAAGTATCGCTTCTTCCGTCATTCGTGCCAGCATTGCGACCATGCCCCCTGCGTTGACGTCTGCCCGACGGGGGCATCGTATCGCGATGCCGCCAGCGGTATTGTGGATGTGAACCCGGACCTGTGCGTTGGCTGCCAGTACTGTATCGCCGCGTGTCCTTATCGCGTGCGCTTTATCCATCCGGTTAGCAAAACGGCGGATAAATGCGATTTCTGTCGGAAAACCAATCTGAAAGCGGGCAAGCAGCCCGCCTGCGTTGAGTCGTGTCCGACGAAGGCGCTGACGTTTGGTAATCTGGACGATCCCAACAGCGATATCTCCCGCTTGTTGCTGCAGAAAACCACCTACCGTTACAAGCTGGCGTTGGGCACAAAACCGAAGGTCTACCGCGTTCCCTTTAAATTTGGGGAGGTGAGCCAATGACATCCGCTTCTGCATTTCATTTTGAATCACTGGTGTGGGACTGGCCCATTGCCATTTATCTGTTCCTGATTGGCATCTCCGCCGGACTGGTCACGCTGGCGATTCTGCTGCGTCGTTTCCATCCGGAGGCGGGCGGTTCTGACAGCACGCTGCTACGCACTACGCTGGTGTTAGGGCCGGGGGCGATTATCTTCGGTCTGCTGATTCTGGTGTTCCACCTGACGCGTCCATGGACCTTCTGGAAACTGATGTTCCACTACAGCTTCACTTCGGTGATGTCGATGGGAGTCATGTTGTTCCAGTTGTATATGGTGGTGCTGGTGCTGTGGCTGGCAAAAATCTTTGAAAAAGAGGTGATTGTTCTGCAACAGCGCTGGCTGCCGCGATTAGGGATCGTACAGAAAATGCTGACGTTGATTGCGCCGTTTCATCGCGCGCTGGAGACGTTAATGCTGGTGCTGGCGGTCCTGCTCGGGGCGTACACCGGTTTTCTGCTGTCGGCGCTGAAATCCTACCCGTTCCTGAATAACCCGATCCTGCCGGTGCTGTTCCTGTTCTCCGGGATCTCCTCCGGCGCGGCGGTGGCGCTGATCGCCATGGCGTTACGTCATCGTAGCAATCCGCACAGTACCGAAGCGCACTTTGTGCATCGCATGGAAATCCCGGTGGTATGGCTGGAGATCTTCCTGCTGGCGGCGTTTTTCGTCGGTCTGGCGCTGGGCGATGACGGCAAAATGCGCGCGCTGGCGGCGGCACTGGGCGGCGGATTCTGGACCTGGTGGTTCTGGCTGGGCGTGGCCGGGCTTGGGCTGATACTGCCGATGCTGCTAAAACCTTGGGCCAACCGCAGTTCGACGTTTCATGGCGTGCTGGCAGTGTGCGGCGCCAGCCTGACCGGCGTACTGCTGCTGCGCTTTTTTATTCTCTATGCGGGTCAGCTAACCGTTGCGTAAGGTGATATCTGGACGTTCTCCTTCCTGAAGCCGGTTTTCTGGCACTGTTGCTAAGCCTCGGGGTCAACGTGTTGACCCCGCTTGCCGTGTTGGTGGGTGTCCGCCAGCGCTGGCAAGGCGTAATGCGCCTGGCAAGCGTGGGCATGTGGACGCAATTTTCGCTGCTGCTGCTGGCTTTCGCCATTCTGATATTCTGCTTTCTGACCAGCGACTTTTCGGTGGTCTACGTTGCTCAGCATAGCTACAGCCTGCTGCCGTGGGGATTAAAACTGGCGGCGGTGTGGGGCGGGCATGAAGGATCGCTGCTGCTGTGGGTGCTGTTTCTTTCCGGCTGGAGCGCGCTGTTCGCCTTGCGCTATCGGCGTGATTCCGACCTGCTGTTTCCGTTAACGCTCAGCGTCCTCGCTTTGATAACGGCCCTGCTGCTGCTGTTTGTGGTGGTATGGTCCGATCCGTTCGTGCGTATCTTCCCGCCAGCCATTGAAGGGCGCGATCTTAATCCGATGCTGCAACATCTCGGGTTAATCCTCCATCCGCCGCTGCTGTACCTGGGTTACGGTGGCTTGATGGTGGCGGCAGGCGTGGCGCTGGCCTCGCTGCTGCGCGGTGACTTTAATGCGCAGAGCGCCGGGGTGTGCTGGCGCTGGGCGCTGCCTGGCTGGTGTGCGCTGACGCTGGGGATTATCCTCGGCTCCTGGTGGGCCTACTGCGAGCTGGGCTGGGGCGGCTGGTGGTTCTGGGACCCGGTAGAAAATGCCTCCTTATTACCCTGGCTTTCCGCCAGTGCGCTGCTGCATAGTCTGTTCATCACTCGCCAACGTGGGATCTTCCGCCACTGGTCGCTGCTGCTGGCGATCGTCACGCTGATTTTATCGCTGCTGGGGACGCTGATTGTGCGTTCCGGCATTCTCGTTTCCGTGCACGCTTTTGCGCTGGATAACGTCCGCGCCACGCCGCTGTTTGCGCTGTTTACCGTATTGAGCCTGGCATCGCTCGGGCTTTACGCCTGGCGGGGACAGCAAGTCCGCCAGAATGCGCGTTTTGGCGGCTGGTCGCGCGAGATGCTGATTCTGGTCGCGCTATTACTTTTTTGCGCGGTGCTGCTGATTGTGCTGATTGGCACCCTTTACCCGATGATTTACGGGTTGTTCGGCTGGGGGCGGCTCTCCGTGGGCGCACCGTACTTTAACCGTGCTACGCTGCCCTTTGGCCTGATGATGCTGCTGGTTATCGTGCTGGCGACGATCAGAAGCCGCAAAGTGTCTGTGCGTTGCCAGCTTCCGGCACTGCTGGCGCATGCCGGGGTGCTGGTGTTTGCGGCTGGGATCGTCTTTTCCAGCGGTAGTCGTCAGGAGATAAGCCTGAATCTCAGCCCCGGGCAGCAGGTGGAACTGGCGGGCTATATTTTTCGTTTTGAGCGTCTCGACCTGGAAGCAAAAGGTAACTACACCAGTGAAAAAGCGCAGATCACGCTGTGGCAGAATGAGAAACGCATTGGCAGCCTGGAGCCTGAAAGACGCTTCTATGCCGCGCGCCGTCAACAGATGATGGAGCCGGGGATCCGCTGGAATCTGATGCATGACTGGTATGCGGTAATCGGCGAAAAAACCGGACCGGACCGTTATGCCATGCGCTTGTACGTGCAGACCGGCGTGCGCTGGATTTGGGGCGGGGGACTGTTAATGGTCTGTGGTGCGCTGCTGAGCGGATGGCGAGGGAGAAAGCGCGATGCATAAACTAATCAACGCGTTGCCGGATAGCGGCGAACGGGGTGTGAAAACGGTAGGTCGGATAAGCGCAGCGCCATCCGGCAGAACATGTTTACTCTTAGCTATCATTTTGTTTTTCATCGCCTTCGCGACACATGCCCAGGTTGTGGACACATGGACTTTTGCCAACCCGCAACAACAGGAAAAAGCGTTGTCTATTGCCAGCCAACTGCGCTGTCCACAGTGTCAAAACCAAAACTTGCTGGAATCCAATGCGCCGGTAGCGGTCAGTATGCGCCACCAGGTTTATAGCATGGTGGCGGAAGGGAAAAGTGAAGCCGAGATAACGACGTGGATGACCGATCGCTACGGTGATTTTGTGCGCTACAACCCGCCGTTGAATGAGCAAACGCTGCTGCTGTGGGCGTTGCCGTGCCTGCTGTTATTACTGGTGGGCGTGGTGGTCTGGCGGGTGAGACGGCGCCAGCGCGTAGAGGAGGATGTGCAATGAGCCAGTCCACCCATTCCCCTGCGCCGTTACGCCCACTCCCCGTGAAGTGGCTGACCGCTGCGACGGTGCTGATGGTTGTGGCCTGCATCGGAGGTTACCTGTTGACGCCAAAATGGCAGGCGGTGCGTCAGGAACAGACGCGGTTGGCGGACCCATTACATGCGTTCGCCGATGAAAATATTCAGGAAAAACAGCTGCTTTTGCTGCAATCTCAAATTCGTGCTAATCCACAGGACGGTGTGAAATGGGCGCAACTCGGTGAGTACTATCTTTGGCAAAACGCGTATCATAATGCGCTGCTGGCCTACGAGCAGGCGCTGCGTGTAGGGGGTGAAAATGCTGAGATCTATTCAGCGCTGGCAACGGTATTGTATTACCAGGCCGGGCAGCATATGACACCGCCCACTCGCGAGATGATTGATAAGGCTCTGGCGCTGGACCCGACAGAGGTCACAGCGCTGATGCTGTTAGCCTCAGATGCGTTTATGCAGGCAGACTACGCCCAGGCCATTTCAGGGTGGCAAAAAGTTATGGATTTAAACTCGCCGAGGGTGAACCGGGCACAGCTCATTGACTCTATTAATATGGCGAAGTTGTTGCAGAATCGGCAAAAATAAATTTGTTTCTTTTGTGATTTGTATCATTTGGCCTGTTTAAAAAACAGGCGAACGAACAAATGAGCAAAAAAAACTCACGCCATGACTTCTTCATTTTTGAACATATTAAAATTCTTTTATAACAAAAAGTTATTCATTATTACCCCGACAAAATTGCATTTTTATGCATAAATTCAGCTGAAGGCTCTGTTCCTGGAGGGTTGCGCGAGACAGTACGCAAATGATAATGATAATAAGCGTTAAAAAACTCCATAAACGAACGCAACACAATTCATACCCTTTCAGTATGTACTATTACCACACACCGCATGTGGAATAGCGCTCCATCGAGGAAGTCCGTTGTTATGAAAAATTTGAAAGTCAGCCTGGCATGGCAGATTCTGATCGCTATGGTGCTGGGCATTCTGCTGGGGAGTTACCTGCATTACCATAGTGACAGCCGTGAATGGCTGGTTGTAAACCTGCTGTCACCGGCGGGCGATATCTTTATCCATCTGATCAAAATGATTGTGGTGCCCATTGTTATCTCTACGCTGGTTGTCGGTATCGCCGGGGTCGGTGATGCAAAACAGCTGGGCCGTATTGGCGCCAAAACTATTATCTATTTCGAAGTAATCACCACCGTGGCGATTATCCTGGGTATCACGCTGGCTAATGTGTTCCAGCCAGGTACCGGGGTGGATATGTCGCAACTGGCGACCGTGGATATTTCGAAATATCAAAGCACGACCGCAGAAGTACAGAGCCACGCGCATGGCCTGATGGGGACAATTTTGTCACTGGTGCCAACCAACATCGTCGCATCGATGGCAAAAGGCGATATGCTGCCGATTATCTTCTTCTCGGTGCTGTTCGGTTTAGGTCTGTCTTCCCTGCCGGCAACTCACCGCGAGCCGTTGGTTACCGTATTTCGCTCTATTTCCGAAACCATGTTTAAAGTCACTCACATGGTTATGCGCTACGCGCCAGTCGGCGTTTTCGCGCTGATTGCCGTTACCGTCGCGAACTTCGGTTTTGCCTCCTTGTGGCCGCTGGCGAAGCTGGTGCTGTTGGTGCATTTCGCCATTCTGTTCTTCGCGCTGGTGGTGCTGGGGATCGTGGCGCGCATCTGCGGTTTGAGCATCTGGATCCTGATCCGCATTCTGAAAGACGAGCTGATTCTGGCTTACTCTACCGCCAGCTCCGAGAGCGTACTGCCGCGTATTATTGAGAAGATGGAAGCCTATGGCGCGCCAGCTTCAATCACCAGCTTTGTGGTGCCGACCGGCTACTCATTCAACCTTGATGGTTCAACTCTGTACCAGAGTATCGCCGCTATCTTTATCGCGCAGCTGTACGGTATCGACCTGTCGCTGTGGCAGGAAATCGTGCTGGTGTTGACGCTGATGGTGACCTCGAAAGGGATTGCGGGTGTGCCGGGCGTATCATTCGTGGTGCTGCTGGCTACGCTGGGCAGCGTGGGGATCCCACTGGAAGGCCTGGCGTTTATCGCCGGTGTTGACCGTATCCTCGACATGGCGCGTACCGCGCTGAACGTGGTGGGTAATGCGCTGGCGGTACTGGTTATCGCCAAGTGGGAACACAAATTTGACCGCAAGAAAGCGCTGGCCTATGAGCGCGACGTGCTGGGTAGATTTGATAAGACCGCTAATCAGTAATTCATGACAGCTTGCCGGATAAGCGTAGCGCCATCCGGCAATGCAAATCATTACCCGTTTGTTAACTTATCAAACTCTTCGCAGCCGGTATCGAATCCTTCCATACAGCTCAGATTCAGCCAGTGCAGCGCCTTCTGTTTATTCTTCACGATAAAACCCTGTTCACCGTTTAAGAACATCATCCCTGCCCAGTATTCGGAATAACCGGTGCGGGAAATGGCTGAGCTTCGTTTGAAATACCACGTCGCTTTCTCATCGTCAGCGGGAATGCCCACACCGTTGGCGTAAATCAGGCCGAGCAGCATTTGCGCGTCGACGGCGGAGTCATTTTCCAGGTCTTCGGAGGCGTTTTGCAGCAAGGTAATGGCTTTAGGGTAATCGGTACGTCCAGCCTGGGTGTTGACCAGAATCCGCGCCAGGGTAAGTTCTCCCGCTTTACTGCCTGCTTTGGCTGCTTTTTCCGCCAGCGTTTTAGCCTGGGGGTAATCCAGACTGACCGGATTCGTAATTTTGATTTGCGCCAGTAGCGCGCAGGCGTCGGCATCGCCGTTGTCGGCGGCTTTTTGCGCCCAATACTCGGCTTTGCTCAAATCGCCCGAACTGAACCAGGTATCGGCAAGAAAGTACTGTGCGCGACGGTCCCCTGCCTCAGCGGCCTGTAAGTACTGGCTTCCTGGCTCAGTATCACTGGCATGGGCAAAGAATGTCATAAAGAACATCAATGCAATGAGTTGTTTCATTTTGAGTTTTATTTAGGGTACGGAATGAACAGTATAAAGAGATCGTATGGATAAAAAAACAGCCTCCGGGCGGAGGCTGTTGCAGAACAGTTACGTAAACGGACTAACCCATCGCGCTTTCGCGCAGGCTGGCTTTCAGCTTGGTGTACTCATCAATGACATACTGCTCGGCAGCGCGCTGATCGGCAATGCGTTCAACGTTAACGGCACAGTACTTGTACTCCGGCGTTTTGGTAATCGGGCTTAAGTTCTCGGTTACCAGCTCATTACATGCGCCAATCCACCACTGGTAGGTCATGTAAATCGCGCCTTTGTTTGGACGATCGCTGACTGCTGCACGGGTAATGACCCGGCCTTTACGCGAGTTAACCCACACCAGCTCTTCATCCTGGATGCCCAGGCGTGCTGCGTCGGCGGTGTTGATCTGGGCATAGCCCGGTTCATCCGCCAGCGCGGCCAGCGCCGCACAGTTACCGGTCATCGAACGGCAAGAGTAGTGGCCGACTTCACGCACAGTGGACAGCACCATCGGGTACTCCTCTGTGAGTTTGTCGATTGGCGCTACCCAGTCGCAGGTAAAGAACTGCGCCAGACCGTTCGGGGTATCGAACTTCTCTTTGAAGAGATAAGACGTACCCTGGTCGGTTTCTGAGGTGTCGCGGCAAGGCCACTGGATATAACCCAGTTCGCCCATTTTCTCGTAAGTGGCACCGTAGAAATCCGGGCACAGATGACGCAACTCATCCCAGATTTCCTGGGTGTTGTTGTAGTGCATCGGGTAGCCCATACGGGTGGCGATTTCACTGATAATCTGCCAGTCCGTTTTCAGATCCCACTTCGGCTCAACGGCTTTAAAGAAGCGCTGGAAGCCACGGTCAGCCGCGGAGAAGACGCCTTCATGCTCGCCCCATGACGTAGACGGTAAAATAACGTCTGCGGCAGCGGCAGTTTTGGTCATGAAGATATCCTGCACGATGACCAGTTCCAGATCCTCAAAGCCTTTGCGCACTGCGGAGAGTTCAGCATCGGTCTGTAATGGATCTTCACCCATAATGTACGCCGCGCGGACTTCGCCATGCGCCGCACGGTGCGGCAGTTCACTGATGCGATAGCCGGTATGTGCAGGCAGACTTTCCACGCCCCAGGCTTTAGCGAACTTCTCGCGGTTAGCCGGATCTTTCACATACTGATAGCCCGGATAAGTATCCGGTAGCGCGCCCATGTCGCATGCGCCCTGAACGTTGTTCTGGCCACGAACCGGGTTAACGCCCACGCTTGGCTTACCGAGGTTGCCGGTCAGCATTGCGAGGCTGGTCAGTGAACGCACGGTTTCCACACCCTGATAGAACTGGGTAACACCCATGCCCCACAGGATGGCCGCGCTTTTTGCCGTGGCGTACATACGAGCAGCCTGACGAATATCCTGTGCGCTAACGCCAGTGATATCTTCGACGGACTCCGGCGTGTAGCCTTCGACAATCTTGCTGTACTCTTCGAATCCTTCGGTACGGGAGGCGACGAACGCCTGGTCGTACAGTTTTTCTTCGATGATGACATGACCCATGGCGTTGAGCAGCGCGATGTTCGAGCCGTTTTTCAACGCGATGTGCATATCGGCAATACGCGCGGTTTCAATTTTGCGCGGATCGCAGACGATAATTTTCGCCCCGTTACGTTTAGCGTTAATCACGTGATTCGCCACGATCGGGTGGGAATCCGCCGGGTTGTACCCGAAGATGAACACTAAATCTGTGTTATCAATTTCATTGATAGCATTACTCATTGCGCCGTTACCGACCGATTGGTGCAGACCTGCAACCGAAGGGCCGTGTCAGACGCGAGCGCAGCAGTCAACGTTATTGGTACCAATAACGGCGCGCGCGAATTTTTGCATTACATAGTTGGTTTCGTTACCCGTACCGCGAGATGAACCGGTCGTCTGAATAGCGTCCGGGCCATACTTCGCTTTGATGGCGCTCAGACGAGTGGCGACGTAATCAAGCGCTTCATCCCAGGAAACGGATTCCAGTTTGCCGCCACGCTGGCGACGGATCATTGGGGTTTTCAGACGAGGGGTCAGGATCTGGGTATCATTGATAAAATCCCAGCCATAGTAGCCCTTCAGACACAAGGTACCCTGGTTGGTTTTCCCCTGCGCCGCTTCAGCCCGGACGATTTTGCCGTTATCGACCACCAGGTTGATTTTGCAACCTGATGCGCAATATGGGCAAACCGTGACGACTTTTTTCATCGGTCTCGCTCCAGTTAATCAAATCACGCATACGCGCTTGTCGCTTGAGTTATGCATCTTTTATGCCATGTTTTTATCAGGGGCATTAGTCGATATTACGGGCGAATTTTGCGCAAAACCCTGACGAAAAACAGGCTGTCGTCATATTTGACGTGACGAATCTCCAATACGTGACGGCCCGGCAGTGTGACCGAGGTTATGTTTCCCACACATCCTTGTGCCTTATCGCTGTCACTCTGTGCAGAATCAATCACACTCATTTAAGTTGGCCAGAAATGGGGAAAAACAATGAAGCCAGCCATACTGGTTGTGGATGATGACATCGCTGTCTGCACACTTTTACAGGATGTGCTGAGCGAACACGTCTTTGCAGTGACCGCATGTCACACCGGGCAGGAGGCGCTGCGCTGCATTGAGACTCAGCCGGAAATCGCTCTGGTATTGCTGGACATGATGTTGCCTGATATTAACGGTCTGATGGTGCTGCAGCAGGTGCAAAAGATCAGACCCGGATTACCGGTGGTGATGCTGACCGGGCTTGGCAGCGAGTCGGATGTGGTTGTCGGGTTGGAAATGGGCGCTGACGACTACATCGGTAAACCGTTCAATGCGCGGGTGCTGGTGGCGCGGGTAAAGGCGGTACTCAGACGCGTCGGCGTGTTAACGGCAGAAAGTGGCAGCCCGCAAACCACGGGGCTTTCTTTTAACGGTTGGCATCTCGATACCGCCGGTTGCCAGTTACATAATCCTCAGCAACTGAAGGTGGAGTTGACGCAGGGGGAATACAGCCTGCTGCTGGCGCTGGCCCAAAACGCCCGCCGGGTACTTAGCCGAGAACAGCTGCTGGAACTGACGCGCAGCGACAGCGTTGAGGTGTTTGACCGCACCATTGACGTGCTAATCATGCGGTTACGGCGAAAAATAGAGCACAACCCGCATCAGCCGATGCTGATCAAAACCCTGCGCGGACTGGGCTATGTGTTTGCCGCCGACGTTCAGCATCATGATAAGGCGGCGTAAACGTCTTATCCGGCTTACAAGGATGCTATATCGGCTTTTAACTCTGCCAACGTTTTCGCGCCGTCTATCGCGTTGGCGCACAGCAAACTGGCCCGTGCGCAGGCGTGTGCCAGCCTGACGCTGTCCGTCAGCGACCAGTGTTCATGACAGCCATACAAAAATCCGGCGCAAAACGCATCTCCCGCCCCGACGCTGCCAACGATCTCCTCCGGCGCCAGGTACTGTGACGGGATCCAGACGCCCGGCAGATCCGGCGCTTCACCCCAGGCGCCTTCCGGACAGTGGATAACCACCCGCAGGCGAACGCCCGCATTCAGCAGTTCGCGCGCAGCGGTGGCGATGTGCGCAATATGCAACTCCCCGTTGGGCTGGCGGATCTCCAGCCCGCTGAATTCCCCGGCTTCCAGCTCGTTAATTACCAGATAGTCGAGATGGCGCAGGGCTGGCATCACCAGCGGCTGATAGCGCGGGTCGCCCTTGCGTGAAACCAGATCCAGTGATGTTTCAAAGCCGTTGTCGCGCATTTGCGCCAGCAGCCGTGCGCTACGCGTGCCGTACTCCTCATCCGGCATGTCCAGACTGTCGAGCAGCAGCAGATAGCCAAGATGGAAGATTTTCATCGAGGTATCCAGTTGCTCAAAAGCGGGCAGATCCAGCAGCCGGTTGGCGCCGGGGGAGTGGAAAAAGGTGCGCTGACCGCTGGGATCGGTCATCACCTGTGACATCGACGTGGGGGCGAAAGTCGTGCGCTGCACATGTTGGCGATTAACATGATACTGCTCCAGCATCGCCATGATGTAGTCGCCGTCGCTATCCTGACCGATTAACCCCACCGCCTGCAGCGGCAGTCCGGTGTGCATTTTCGCCAGCGTCAGCAGTACGTTCAGCGGCGCACCGCCCGTCGCGCGTTCGCTACGGATGATTTCCGCCAGCCAGCCGCGTTCCGGCCACTGCACAATTTGATGCACATGATCGACCAGCATGTTGCCTGCGGCGATAACGCCTCTGCGTTCCATCAGACCCGTCCCGCGCTGCCAAAAATACGCATCTGTTCTGAAACGGTATCGGTAATGGCCTCTTCAATGGCGAGCAGCAGTTCGGCGAATTCGTCGTACAGGGGCTGACGATTCGCTATTCTTGTCTCTACCGCTGACAGCGCCGCCTGCGACATGCCGGTATAGAAGTTGATTTTGTGAATGCCGAGTTCAATTGCGCGCTTGAAATCGTCGTTGCTGATGCCGGAACCGCCGTGCAGTACCAGTGGGATCGCCGCCTGCTGGCGAAGGGCGTCCAGACGCGGAAAGTCGAGCACCGGTTCGCCTTTATATTTGCCGTGTGCATTACCAATGGCGACCGCCAGCGCGTCAATCCCGGTTCTGTCGACGAAATCACGCGCCATCATCGGGTCGGTAAATAGCGACTCGTCGGCATGACCATACAACGCGCCGCCCTCATCGCCTCCCACCGCGCCCAGTTCGGCTTCCACCGATACGCCGACGGCGTGACACATCTTCACCACTTCGCGGGTTTGACGAATATTTTCTTCATACTCCAGCGTGGAGCCATCAAACATCACTGAACTGAAACCTAAGCGCAGTGCCCTAACCACCGACTCAAAGTGCAGGCCGTGGTCAAGGTTCAGCACTACCGGAATGTCATGCCGCGCGGCTTCGAACTTGACCGCTTCGACCAGAGAATCCAACGAGATATATTTAAAATGCACCTCGGCGATGTTGATGATAAACGGCGAACGTTCCTGCTTTGCCGCGGCAAACAGCGCGCGCAGGAAGTGTGAGTCCAGAACGTTAAACGCCCCTAAGGCATAGCGGTGCTCGCGGGCATGGGCAAGGCCATCGGCGAGAGATATCAACGGCATAATGCGCTCCTTGGTTAGCGGAACAGGCGATACTCATTACACAGCACCAGCTGCGCCGGTTCGTCTTCTTCAATGTCGTTATAGCGGGCGATCGGTTGCAGAAAATGGTTATCGTGGTCGTCGTCATTAACAGAAGAAACCTCGCCGACCAGCACGTCGCCAAAACCTTCTTCCGCCCAGAAGCTGTGATACAGGCCCGGCGGCAGGCAGATGCTTTCACCCGGCGTCAGGCGCAGTTGACTGCCTGCCGCATGGGTTTGCCGACAGCCGTCAATCACCACGCTCACGTCGCTGTCCTCCGTTTGTTCTCGGATCCCCGCATTCCACAGTTCCACAATTAAATTACCGCCGCCGCGATTGATAATGTCTTCGCGTTTGCGCCAGTGAAAATGCATCGGCGTGACCTGCGCATCGCGAACATGCATGATTTTCTCGGCGTAGCATTTCTCGTAAGGCATTCCTTTCGGCGAGCCATTACGCAGGGTAAACAGCGTTAACCCTTGCGCGGCGAAATTGTTGCCGCCAAACGCGGTGACATCCCAACCGAGCTTAAGGTCGAAAACTTCGCTCCAGGCGGCGGGATCAAGCTTGCGCCATTGGGTCGGCGGGAAACTGGCGAAAGGGGGGAGATGCACGTCGTGCAGAGAGAAAAACTGGCGCGTGTGGCCCAGTATCTCGTTGATAGCGGAACGTTTCATCGGCAGAATCCTCCTTAATATCATGCCGGATGGCGCTGCGCTTATCCGGCCTACAAAATCATACCGATCTTGTAGGTCGGATAAGGCATTTTTGCCGCCATCCGGCGTTGTTGTGGCGGGTTATTTCACCGTCCAACCCTTATAGCTGCCGACGTTGTTTTTATCGATCATCGTCACCGGGATCAGTACGGGCTCTTTCGGGGCGGGTTTCCCCTGCAATATGTCATAGCCGATTTCGACCGCTTTGGCAGCCATCACCTGCGGATCTTGTGCAGGCGTCGCCACAAATAGTGAGTTTTCCCGCTTCAACGCTTCTTCAGCGTCTGGCGATCCGTCTACGCCGACAATAAAGAATTCGCTACGTTGTGCCTGTTTTGCTGCCAGATCGGCACCGATCGCCGTAGGATCGTTAATGGCGAATACGCCGTCGATCTTCGGATTCGCCGCCAGCAGCGCGGTCATGATCTCCAGTCCGCCTTCGCGACTGCCTTTGGCGTTTTGGTTATACGACAGCACCTTGATATCCGGGTGGCGTTTAAACTCGGTCTGGCAGCCTTCGACGCGGTTCTGGACGGCGGAAACCGGCGGCCCGTTGATAATGACGACGTTGCCTTTCCCTTTCAGACGGTCGGTAATGTATTTACAGGCCATTTCACCCGCCTGGGTGTTATCGGAGGTAATGGTCGCATCTGCGCCTTCCGCCGCTACGTCAACGGCAACCACCACAATCCCTGCGTCTTTCGCGCGTTTTACCGCTGGGCCGATGCCTTTGGAGTCGGCGGCGTTAAGAATAATCATGTCGACCTTGGCGGCAATAAAGTTGTCGATTTGCGACACCTGTTGTCCCAGATCGTAGCCGCTGGAAACCAGCGTCACTTTAACGCTATCACCCGCCAGTTTGCGTGCTTCCAGCTCCGCGCCTTTGGTGATCTGCACGAAGAACGGGTTGGCCAGATCGCCCACCGTAACGCCGATCGATTTCAGTTCTTTTGCCTGCACAAACGGAGCTGCAGTAAGCAGTGCGCCAGCACAGAGCGCGGTGACTAAGGGCTTCAATCTCATGCTGTATTCCTCGAAGTAAGATGTTGTTGTTATGCACTTTGATGGTGTCGGGTACGGTATTTGTCGATCAGTACCGCTATGATGATCACCGCCCCTTTGATCACCAGTTGCCAGAAATAGGAGACGCCCATCAGCGTCATGCCGTTATTGAGCGTGGCGATAATCAACGCTCCTACCAGCGTGCCGGTGATGGTGCCGATCCCCCCAACAAAGCTGGTACCGCCGAGGATCACCGCCGCGATGGCGTCCAGCTCGTAACCCATGCCTAAGTTACCGTTGGCGCTGTATAGCCGCGAGGCGCTCATCACCCCGCCAAGACCTGAGAGCACACCGCTCATGCCGTAGACGAACAGCAGCACCAGCCACACTTTGATACCGGTTAAACGAGCGGCCTGCATATTGCCGCCGACCGCATAAATATGAACGCCGAGTGTGGTGCGCCTAAGAATGAACCAGCACATCACCACCACCGCCAGCGCAATGACCACTAGCCACGGAACCGGACCAAGATAGTTGTTACCGATCCACTCAAAGCTGATATTGGAATTGATCACCGTCGTGCCGTCGGCCAGCAGATAGGCCGCGCCGCGCAGCGCCGTATACGTTCCAAGCGTGACGATAAACGGTGGTAGTCCGGCAAAAGCAACCAGCGCGCCGTTAAACAACCCCAGCACCAGACCGAGCATCAGCGCCGCCGGAATCGACAGCATGGCAAACTCAGGGATCAGCGAAACGACCATAGCCGCGACGGCGGTGGTGCCGAGAATCGAGCCAACCGAGAGGTCGATCCCACCGGTCAAAATAATGAAGGTCATGCCTGCCGCCAGCACGATGTTGATCGACGCCTGGCGGGTTATATTCAACAGGTTGCTTTCGGTAAAAAAGTTTGGCGCGATAAAGCCAAACACCGCCACTATCAGGATGAGAATCGGCAAGATGCCGACCGTTTGCATCAGATCGCTCATCAGCAATTTTTTCGCGGAGGCGGATTTCGCCACCTGCTGGGGAGTGGTTGGATTATTCATGGGACACCGCCTGATGATGGGAGTCGTTCACGCCGGTTGCCAGCGTCATAATATTTTCCTGGGTAATACTTTGCCCGTTCAGCTCACCGGCAATGCTGCCTTCCCGCATGACGTATACGCGATCGCTCATACCGACAACTTCCGGCAATTCGCTGGAGATCATCAGGATCGCCACGCCTTTGCGCGCCATGTCGTTCATGATCCGGTAGATCTCGCTTTTGGCGCCAACGTCTACGCCGCGCGTGGGTTCATCGAGGATCAAAATGCGTGGGCCGATCGCGACCCAGCGTGAAATCAGCAGCTTTTGCTGATTACCGCCGGACAGCCCGCCCGCGCGTACCTGGGCGTGCGGAACGCGGATGTTGAGCAATTGGATGGCGTCATCGGAAATAGCCTGCGCCTTTTTGCGATCGAGCATGCCCCAGTTGGCGTCACGTTCCAGCGTCGCCATGGTGATGTTCTCTGCTGCCGCCAGCTCTAAAAACAATCCCTGCTCTTTGCGGTTTTCCGTCAGAAAGCCAATGCCGTGGTCAATCGCCTCGCGAGGGGAGTGGATCACCACCGGTTCACCGTCTACTTCAATCATGCCGCCGATGGCTTTACGCACGCCAAAAATCAGTTGAGCCAGTTCAGAACGCCCGGCGCCGACTAACCCGGCAAGGCCGACGATCTCCCCGGAGCGCACCAGCAAACTGCACGGCTGGACTTTATGGCCGTCGGTCAGGTGGTGGACGTTGAGGCGCGCTTTACCTAAGGGAATATCGCGCTCTTTGTTGAACAAATCGCTTAACGGTCGGCCCACCATCATGCGCACCAGCTCAGAGGCGTTGAGTTTGTCGCGGGTCAGGCTGCCTACATATTGCCCGTCGCGCAGGACGCTGACGCGGTCCGAGAGTTCATACACCTCCGCCATGCGGTGGCTAATGTAGATAATCGCCATCCCCTCATCGCGCAGGCGCATGATCAGTTCAAACAAGCGGTGGGTTTCACGTGAGGAGAGGGCGGCAGTGGGTTCATCCATCACCAGAATGCGGCTGTTACGGTGCAGGGCGCGGGCGATTTCCACCTGCTGCTGTTCGGCGATGGTCAACGTCATCACGCGATCGCTGGCCTTAAACTGGGCGCCGAGCCGGTCGATGACTTTCTGCGACTGCATCACCATCTCTTTACGCTGGCCCAGACCGCCGCGCGACAGCTCGCTGCCAAGAAAGATATTTTCCGCCACCGTCAGGTTCGGCGCGAGCTGCATCTCCTGGTAAATCAGCGTGATGCCTGCGCTGAGCGCGTCTTTTGGCCCGCGAATGTGAAACGGCTGACCGTCGATCAGGATCTCACCGCTGGTGGCGGTATACGCGCCCGCGAGGATCTTCATCAGGGTGCTTTTCCCCGCGCCATTCTCACCCATCAGGGCATGAATCTCACCCGGCCAGACCGTTAAATCGACCCCTTTCAGCGCGTAAAATTTACCAAACGCTTTGGCAATGTTGCGCATCTCCAGAACCGGTGTCCTGCTCATAGCGGATCTCCTGTGGGGTGGCCGATATCAGCAGTCCATCACAGGAATGTAAATGCAAAATGTCAGAAGCCGTTCATATTTGTCATATTGCGATTTTTCTTCACGGAGCGTGATATGCCGCAACCAGGACGTCACTTTTTCGCCAGTGCGCGCGGACGATTGCTGTTCTTCAATCTGCTGGTGGTGACGGTCACGCTGATGGTAAGCGGTGTGGCGGTGCTGGGGTTTCAGCATGCCAGTCAAATCCAGGAACAGGTGCAGCAGCAAACCGTTGACGACATGACCGGCAGCATGAACCTGGCGCGGGATACGGCGAACGTGGCGACGGCGGCGGTGCGGCTGTCGCAGGTGGTCGGCGCGCTGGAATACAAAGGTGAAGCGGAGCGGCTGCAGGAGACGCAACGGGCGCTGAAGCATTCGCTGGAACAGCTGGCTACCGCGCCGTTGGCGCAGCAGGAGCCGGCGCTGGTCGAGCGTATTATCCAGCGCAGCCAGGAGCTACAAAGCAGCGTGGAAGGTATGCTGCAGCGCGGGCAACGGCGACATCTGGAACGTAACGCCCTGCTCAGTTCGCTGTATCAGAATCAAAGTTATTTACGTCATCTGCAAAAGCTGACCGGCGCGCAGGATGACGTGCTGCTGGGGCAGATAGACCGCTTAATTGTTGCCGCCATTGAAACACCCACGCCGCGTTCGGTGGTGAAACAACTGGACGGCGTGATGCCCGCGCTGCCTGTGCAAAATAGCAATCCGCTGATTACCAACATCCTCACCGACTTCAACCAGGAGTTGCATAAGCTGGAGCCGCTCTCTTCTGCGCTTGAGCAGAGTGATTTGGCGATCAACTGGTATATGTTTCATATCAAAGCGCTGGTGGCGATCCTCAACAGCGATATCAACCGGTATGCTTCGCAGGTGGCGCTGATCTCCGAACAGCGGGTGGCGCAAAGCCATCAGGAACTGCAATCCGGCGCGTTGTTTATTTTGGTGTTTGCGCTGTTGGCGGTGGTGATCACCGGTTTTGCCGGCTGGTATATCTACCGTAACCTCGGTTCTAACCTGACGGCCATTTCGCGGGCGATGACCCGGCTGGCGCATGGTGAATCGGACGTTAGCGTCCCGGCCCTGCAGCGGCGCGATGAGCTGGGCGAGCTGGCCCGCGCCTTTAGCGTCTTCGCCCGTAATACGGCATCGCTGGAGCACACCACCCGACTGCTAAAAGAAAAAACCAGCCAGATGGAAATCGACCGCACCGAGCGCCAGGGGCTGGAGGAAGCGCTGTTGCACAGTCAGAAACTGAAGGCGGTAGGGCAACTGACGGGCGGATTAGCGCATGATTTCAATAACCTGCTGGCGGTCATTATTGGCAGCCTGGATCTGGTGAACCCAGACTCTCCCGATGCGCCACGGGTCAATCGGGCGCTAAAAGCCGCCGAGCGCGGGGCGCTCCTTACCCAGCGGCTGCTGGCCTTTTCGCGCAAACAGTCGTTGCATCCCCATGCGGTGGAGCTGAAAACGCTGCTGGAAAATTTGGGCGAACTGATGCGCCACTCTCTTCCGGCTACGTTGACGCTGGAGATTGAAGCCCAGTCTCCCGCCTGGCCCGCGTGGATTGATGTCAGCCAACTGGAGAACGCCATTATCAATCTGGTGATGAATGCCCGTGACGCCATGGACGGGCAGGCGGGCACGATTAAAATCCGTACCTGGAATCAGCGGGTCACGCGCAGCGATGGGCGTAAGCAGGATATGGTGATGCTGGAAGTTGCCGACCAGGGAAGCGGGATGTCGCAGGAGGTGAAAGCTCAGGTCTTCGAGCCGTTTTTCACCACCAAACAGACCGGCAGCGGCAGCGGGCTGGGGCTGTCTATGGTCTACGGTTTTGTGCGCCAGTCCGGTGGCCGCGTGGAGATTGAAAGCGCCCCTGGGCAGGGAACGACGGTCAGATTGCAGCTTCCTCGCGCGGTTGTGCCGGTGCAGACACCGGTGGAGACAATCGCACAGCACACCCCGACTCGCGGTGAAAAACTGGTGCTGGTTCTCGAAGATGAAGCCGATGTGCGCCAGACGTTATGTGAGCAATTACACCTGCTGGGCTACCTGACGTTAGAGGCCGCCAACGGCGAACAGGCTATGCATATGCTGGCGGCTTCATCCGAGATTGATATTTTTATCAGCGACTTAATGCTGCCCGGCGGTTTAAGCGGTGTGGATGTGGTTAATCATGCGCTGGCACATTATCCACAACTGAACATCCTGCTGATTAGCGGCCAGGATTTACGTCCGGCGCATAATCCGGCGCTGCCGGATGTGGCGTTATTGCGTAAGCCCTTCACCCGGGGAGAACTGGCGCAGGCGCTGCGGCATTCGCGTAATTGAGATTCCTCCGCTACCCGCGCAAATACGCTTTGATTACCGTGGGGCGAGTTTCTTGATGAGGCTGGTTTTATGCAACGCTCCGCGACATTCTTACTTTTCACTCTGCTGATGATGACCACCGTATCGGCGCAGGCCGATATTATCGATGACGCCATCGGTAATATTCAGCAGGCGATTAACGATGCATACAAACCGGACAGCGGGCGGGATTATGACGACTCTCGTGATGAAAGCTGGCAGCGACAGATGAGTGACGATCGTCGCCGGCAGTATGATAATCGCCGCCAGTTTGAAGACCGACGCCGCCAACTGGATGACCGCCAGCGCCAGCTCGATCAGGAACGGCGTCAGTTAGAAGACGAAGAGCGCAGAATGGAAGAAGATTATGATCGTTAGCGCAATTTTTCGCTTGCAAGGTTATAAGGAGCAGAGACCTGTTAACAAGTGTTTTAGTGCGATGTAAACCTACCTCAGCACAATCTCCATTCCGTCATACCCGGCTTCGAGCCCTGTCGGTAGCGGATTCTCCATCATCCACAAATCAAACTGATGACTGATATGCGTCAGGATCACCCGTGGGCAGCGGATAACCTCGTTCAAGGCGATAACGGTATTTACATCGCTGTGATTGCGCGGCGGCTCGGCGCGCGGGGCGTGGCTACAGTCGATGATAATCACCTGAGGCTGGTTATTGTGGAGAAACTTCAGCGTCTTGTCGGGAAGTCCGGCGGTATCGGAGAGCCACGCCACGCGGCTGTGCGCGGTCTCCAGCAGATAGCCAAACGTCAGCTTTGAATGGTTGAGCGGGAGTGGCGTCACCTGCAACCCTTGCAGGTTAAACACCACGAATGGCGCGACGGTATGGCTAAAATCGAGGATGCCAGGGTGCTTAAACAGATCGTCGCATCCCTGTTCATCCGGCGGACCGTACACCGGGATAGTCGCCCCCACGCCCCAGCGCAGCGGAAACAGCCCCTGCACGTGATCCATATGGTAGTGGGTGAGCAGAAACTGCTGGAAGCTACCTGCTGGCCAGTCGTCCATCAGATGCGGGATCCCCGCGTCCAGCAGCGTCACCGCATTGTTAAATTTGACCACCCCGCTACAAGGGCGTCGACGGTATTGCGCCTGTAAGCGTGCTCGTTGGCAGGCCGCACAGTCACATCCAAATGCTGGCACCAGTTGCGCACCGCCGGTTCCCGTCAGCGTAATGGTCAGACTCATGGCTCCCCCTACAACGGTTTGGTGAAGCGAAAATGGCTCATGGTATAGCCTTCGCGCTGGTAAAAGCGGTGCGCGTCAAGGCGTTGGGTACTGGTAGAAAGCTCGGTTATTTCTGCGCCCGCTTCGCGCGCGGTGGCTTCAGCCCAGGCCAGTAACTGACTACCCACTTTTAGTCCTCGTGCCTGTGGCATCACCACCAGTTCCTGGATCTCGCCAATCCAGTTGGCGTGGTGCAGATGAAACTGGAGGTGCAGACCGATCAAGCCGACGACCTGTCCGTCGAGCAGCGCCAGCTGGTAGCGCATATTGGGATCTTGCAGATTTGCGGCGTAGCCAGCGCTAAAGGCCTGCAGGTCGAATTGGCCCTGTTTCAACTCACAGATAAGCGCGTAAACCGCATCGGTATCGTATAGCGTGGCGCGGCGTAATTCACAGACAGACATGTTTCTTCTCCTTGCGTCCCATCAGTGTGAGCAGTGTATCGACAGACTGTAGCAAACTTCCATCATTGTTCAGGACGTGGCAGTCATACGGCGTGTAGCGTGCCGCGCGTTCAAGGCGGGCAGCGATTTCCGTTTCGCTCTCCCGCCCACGTGCCTGCAGGCGCTGGCGTAAAATGGCCGGGGAAACCTGTAAGCAAATGGGAAGTAAAGAAGCACCATAACGGGCCTGCGCCTGGGGCAGATGCGCGCGCGAGCCGTTGACCACCACATCAAAACCGGCGTGCAGCCAGAGGTCAATCTCTACGCCGACGCCGTAATAGAAGCCGTTGGCATGCCAGCTCAGCGCCAGCAGGTTCTGCCCGGCGCGGGTAAAAAACTCTGGTTCGCTGAGGGCAATATGGTTTTCATTCCCGGCGTTGGCGGCGCGGGTGATGTAACGGTGCGCCACCAGCAGTTGCGCAGGTTCCTGCTGGCGAAGTTCTGCCAGTAGACTGTCCTTACCGGAGCCAGACGGCCCCATCAGCCAGATCAGTTTCCCCATAGTCAGAATACCCTTTTGCCCTGACGCCAGACGTGGTCGATATGGATGTGATCGCCTTTGCGATGCGCCAGCACCAGATCCGCGCGTTTACCTTCGGCTACAACGCCACGATCGTCGAGATTTAATGCCCGCGCCGGATTGCGGGTCACCAGACGAATGGCCTGCGGCAGCGTAAAGCGGTTGGCGTCATCGTCTGCCACGCGAAATGCCGCATCGAGCAGGCTGGCGGGGTAGTAGTCGGAGGAGAGAATATCCAGCAGCCCCAGCTCAGCCAGCTTATGCGCCGCAACGTTGCCGGAGTGAGAACCGCCGCGCACGATGTTGGGCGCGCCCATCAGTACGTTCATACCATGCTGGCGCGAGGCCTCTGCGGCGGCAAAGGTAGTAGGAAATTCGGCGATCACGCTGCCAAGTTGATGCGATTCCAGCACATGATCGCAGGTGGCATCGTCATGGCTCGCCAGCGCTATCTGGCGCTCACGACACATCTGAGCAATCGCTGTGCGGTTGGGTTGCGACCAACGAGCAGCCAGAGCTAACTGTTCTTCTTCGTAGCGGGCCATTTGCTCGTCGGTAAGTGAATACTTGCCCTGATAATACTCGCGGTACTTCTCGCGATTGGCAAACTGACGCTGGCCGGGGGAGTGGTCCATCAGCGATACCAGCGTCACCGGCTCACGACTGACCAGTTTTTCAAACAGCGGTAGGGTGGTGTGATGCGGCAGCTCGCAGCGCAAATGCAGGCGGTGCTCGGCGCGATTGACCCCGCGCTTTTGCGTCTCTTCCACCGCGTTGATCATCTTCTCCAGATTTTCCAGACGGTCGCCACCGTCGCGCACATCGCCAATCGCCACCGCGTCCAGCACGGTGGTAATGCCGCTGGCGACCATCAGCGCGTCGTGGCTGCTCATCGCCGAGTGGGCGGGCCAGTCTACTTTCGGGCGCGGGGTGAAAAACTTGTCGAGATTGTCGGTATGCAGCTCGATAAGCCCTGGCAGCAGCCAGCCGCCTTCTCCGTCCATCGCTTGGGCCAGTTGGCTCTGACTTTCGGCAAAGGCGCGGATCGTTCCGCCCTCAATTTCCAGCGATCCTTGCACCACTTCATCTTCCAGCACCAGCTTTACATTATTGATAATCATGCTGTTGTTCCCATCAGGTGCAGGCGATCCGCGACGCGGTCGCGCACGGTTTGATCGTGAAAAATGCCGACAATTGCCGCGCCGCGGGCTTTCGCTTCTTCAATCAATGCGACGACGGCGGCGCTGTTTTTGGCGTCCAGCGAGGCGGTGGGCTCATCGAGGAGTAGAATCGGGTAATCGACGATAAACCCTCGGGCGATATTGACGCGCTGCTGTTCGCCCCCGGAAAACGTCGACGGCGCCAGATGCCACAGCCGCTCCGGCACGTTCAGGCGGGTAAGCAGGTTAGCCGCTTTGGCTGCGCACTCCTCGCGCGACACGCCGAGATCCAGCAGCGGCTGCATCACCACATCCAGCGCAGAAATCCTTGGGATCACGCGCAGGAACTGGCTGACCCAGCCGATGGTTGAACGGCGAACTTCCAGTACTTTACGCGCCGGAGCCTGCACCAGATCGACCCATTCGCCGCTGTGGCGGATGTGGATGTGTCCTTCATCCGGCAGATAGTTGGCGTACAGCGAACGCAGCAACGTGGATTTGCCGCTGCCAGAGTGACCGTGCAGCACCACGCATTCGCCTTTTTTAACTTCCAGCGTGGCGTCTTGCAGCACCGGCAGACGCACGCCGTTTTGCTGATGCAGTACGAAGGTTTTACTGACGTTTTCAACGCGGATCGCGTTCATTTTTAGCCTCTTTAAGCATTTTTGCGTTCGATTGCCTGATGGCGCTTCGCTTATCAGGCCTACAACCGATGCCGATCCGTAGGCCGGGTCGCGAAGCGCCACCCGGCAAGACAAAATCAGTTTTGCAAAACAGATGACACCAGCAACTGGGTATACGGATGATGCGGATCGTCGAGTACGCGGTCGGTTAACCCACTTTCCACCACCTGACCCTGCTTCATCACCAGCAAACGGTCGGCCAGCAGGCGCGCTACGCCCAGATCGTGGGTGACAATAACCACTGCCAGATCCAGTTCCACCACAAGACCGCGCAGCAGGTCCAGCAGTTTGGCCTGTACGGAAACGTCCAGACCGCCGGTGGGCTCGTCCATAAACACCAGTTTGGGATGGGTGACGAGGTTGCGGGCGATCTGCAGTCGCTGCTGCATGCCGCCGGAAAAGGTGGTTGGCAGGTCGTCGATACGCGAGGCCGGGATCTCCACTTCTTCCAGCCAACGCTGCGCGGTGGCACGGATGTCGCCGTAGTGGCGCGCCCCGGTGGCCATCAGGCGTTCGCCGATATTGCCGCCAGCGGAGACCTGACGGCGCAGGCCATCCAGCGGATGCTGATGCACCACGCCCCATTCGGTGCGCAGCAGACGGCGACGGTCGGCCTCGTTCATGCCGTACAGCGAACGGTTCTGATACAAAATCTCACCGCTCTGCGGCGTCAGCCGTGAAGAGATCGATTTCAGCAGCGTGGTTTTGCCGGAACCGGACTCGCCGACGATACCCAGCACTTCGCCAGGCCACAGGTCAAAAGAGACATCGCTGAAGCCCTTGCCCGGCGCGTAGAGATGGGTCAGGTTGTTGACTGAAAGCAGCGGTTGCGTCATTTGCTGAGGGCCTCACTCTGTTGGCGGCAGTAGTCGGTGTCGGAGCAGACAAACATGCGTTTGCCGGTGTCATCGAGCACCACTTCATCGAGATAGCTGTGGGTTGAGCCACAGATGGCGCAAGGCTCATCCCAGCTCTGCACGGTAAACGGGTGATCGTCGAAATCGAGGCTTTCCACGCGGGTGTAAGGTGGAACGGCATAGATGCGTTTTTCGCGGCCTGCGCCAAACAGTTGCAGGGCCGGCATCATGTCCATCTTCGGATTGTCGAATTTTGGAATTGGCGACGGGTCCATGACGTAGCGGTCGTTAACCTTCACCGGATAGGCGTAAGTGGTGGCGATATGGCCGAAGCGGGCGATATCTTCATAAAGTTTCACCTGCATGATGCCGTACTCTTCCAGCGCGTGCATGGTGCGGGTTTCCGTTTCGCGCGGCTCGATAAAGCGCAACGGCTCTGGGATCGGGACCTGGAAGATAATGATCTGGTCTTCCACCAGCGGCGTTTCCGGGATGCGGTGGCGGGTCTGGATCAGCGTCGCGTCTTCCGTGCGCTCGGTGGTGTTCACCCCGGTCACGCGTTTAAAGAAGTTGCGAATCGACACGGCGTTAGTGGTGTCATCCGCGCCCTGGTCAATTACCTTCAGCACGTCCGGCTCGCCAATCACGCTGGCGGTGAGCTGAATACCGCCGGTTCCCCAGCCGTAGGGCATCGGCATTTCACGTCCGCCAAACGGCACCTGGTAACCGGGGATCGCCACCGCTTTCAGAATCGCGCGACGGATCATGCGTTTGGTCTGCTCATCAAGATACGCAAAGTTGTAGCCGGAGAGGTTAGTGGTCACGGGTGGCCTCCTGTTGCAGGCGTTTGAGCAGTTCCAGCTCGGCCTGGAAATCGACGTAATGGGGAAGTTTGAGGTGCGAAACAAAACCCGCCGCCTCGACGTTATCCGCATGCGCCAGCACGAACTCTTCGTCCTGCGCCGGTCCCGTGACCGATTCATCGTATTCGGCTGCCTGTAGGGCGCGGTCCACCAGCGCCATCGCCATCGCTTTACGTTCGCTCATGCCGAACACCAGCCCGTAGCCGCGGGTAAAATGGGGGGATTCGTTTTCTGGCGCGACAAAACCGTTGACCATTTCACATTCGGTCATCAGCAGTTCACCGACGTTCACCGCAAATCCCAGCTCTTCCGGTACGGTTTCCAGTGCCACATAGCCGCTGCGGATTTCGGCGGCAAACGGGTGATTGCGCCCGTAGCCGCGTTGGGTGGAGTAGGCCAGCGCCAGCAGATATCCCTCATCGCCGCGCATCAGCTGTTGCAGACGTGAAGCGCGTGAGCAGGGGTAGACCGGTGGCGTGCGGGTGATGTCGTCGGGCGTGGCGCCATTATCCTCTTCACGCTTTGCCAGTCCCTGGTTGGCCAGCAGGGAAAAGACGTGCGGAGAGGCGTCCTGCGCGTCGTCTGCGCTGCGCAGGGGGGGCGTTTCGCCATTGGCCAGCAGGGTAAAATCCAGCAGGCGATGGGTGTAGTCATAAGTGGGACCTAACAACTGCCCGCCGGGAATATCCTTGTAGACCGCAGAGATTCGGCGCTCAAGGCGCATTTCTGCACTGTTAACCGGTTCGCTGACCGCCACCTTTGCCAGCGTAGTGCGGTAGGCGCGGAGCAAAAAGATGGCTTCGACGTTATCGCCGCTGGCCTGCTTCAGCGCCAGCGCGGCCAGTTCGCGGTCGGCGATGCCGCCTTCGGTCATCACCCGGTCGACGGCCAGGTTCATCTGTTGTTCGATTTGCGCCACGCTCAGTTCAGCAATGGTCTCTTCGCCCCGGCGTCGGTTTTCCTGCAGGGCATGGGCGTTGGCTATCGCCTTTTCGCCCCCTTTGACGGCGACATACATCAGCACACCTCCACATGGGTAGTTCGCGGAATAGCCAGCAGGCGTTCGCCGCAGGTGAGGATCAGGTCGACCCCCAGCGGGAACGGATGCGGGCGTTCGGTGAGTTCGTGAATCAGGCATTCCGGTAGCTGTGGCGCGATCATGCGCTCTTCAGCGATACCGGCGCCGGTCAGACGCAGCATGCGTCCACCGCTTAAGCCAGAGACCTGCACAATCAGCGTGGCGCTGGTTTCTGGCGCGACGGCGGAACCGGCGGAGAGGGCGTTAAGCTGTTCGCTGCTGATGCGTTCGTCGGCGACGGCAAAGGCCGCCAACTGCGGCTGATCCACCAGCGGCGCGTTGGTGTGAAAACGCAGATTCTGCCGGGCGATATCGTTATCCATCGACGGCGCAAGCCAGACCGGCGTGTCGCCATCGACCAGGGTCAGTAGCACGCTGGTGGTTGCCAGGCCCAGTGGCTGCCAGCCGTGTTTCAGTTGATGCAGGGCGACGATCACGCCCGGCTCACTCATGGCCTTCAGCAGGCGACGAAAGCTCTGCTGAGCATCCTGAACGGGTAAATTAAAAGCGGTTTGTAAGGTCATGCGTTATCTCCGCGTACCAGCGTGAAGAAGTCGACCCGGCTGGCGTTGACTTCGGCACGGCGCGCGCTAATCAGCGCATCGCGTTCCGCTTCCAGCGGGGCAATTAAGGTTTCCATTAGGCTCTGGAAATGCGTTTGTTCCTGTAGCAGTGCGTCAATGACCGCGCACTGCTCGGCGTGTTGTTTGTTGCGGCCCAGCAGGTAGCTGTAGCCCAGCGTGCCGCTCTTCAGGCGTACCACTGCGCGGGTAAGCGTGGTATCACCGGCAAAGAAGCGGTTGCCGGTGCCGCCCATGCGAGCCTGGAGCTGCATCAGTCCGCTTTCCGGTGCGCGGATAAGTTCATAGTCTGGCGTCAGTTTGAGCGCGTTGATGCGGGCGTTCAGGGCATCGGCATTGCTGTAAGCCAGCGCGCGCATCCAGCGCTGGCGGGTAGCGGTATCGAAATGCATTCAGTGCTCCATAGTGAATTCGATCATGTCGGCGCGGGTCAGGCTGACGGAGTATTCCGCCGCGTGTTCTTCGCCTTCACGGTGGTTCAGGGTGCGCACGCACAGCAGCGGCGCCATATTGGGGATTTCCAGCACTTTGCTCTCTTTAGCCTGTGCGCGGCGGGCGCTGATGCGCGTTTGTGTGCGCAGGAGCGTCAGACCGGACTGTTCGCGCAGGTAGTCGTGCAGTGAGCCGTTGTTAAAGCCCTGCAGCAGCGGCCATAGCGTGAGGTCGGAAAAATAGTGGTCGATCTGGCATAGTGCGATACCGTTTACCCGGCGCAGGGTGCGCAGATGAATCACGTTATCGCCCTCGTTAATGCTGAGCGCATCGGCAATGTGGCTGGAGGCCGGGCGCAGCACCGCCAGCAGTTTTTCGCTGGTGGGGTGGCTGCCCTGGTCCAGCAGGTTCTGGCTAAAGCGCGCCTGGGCATTAAGCGGGTAATCGAATGGGCGCATCAGCACCAGTACGCCGATGCCCTGGCGACGCTGGACCCAACCACGCTCAACCAACTGGTCAATAGCGCGGCGCAGGGTGTGGCGGTTTACCTCGTAGCGCGCGGCAAGCTGATGCTCGGCGGGCAGATAGTCGCCGCAGCGATAATGATGACGAAGCTCCTGCTCAAGTCTCGCGGCAATTTCCTGATAACGCGTTGGATAACTGGTCGGATGTGTAGACAAGTGCATAGCAATCAATGCCTCGCTAATCAGATAAAGTGCTTACGCAAACGCTGGGAAAGGAAATCCAGCAGGCTGACGGTGACGATGATTAACACCATCAGGGCGCAGGTTTGCTGGAACTGAAAGCCGCGAATCGCCTCCCATAAAGTCACGCCAATACCGCCCGCACCCACCATTCCGACCACCGTGGCCGAGCGGACGTTGGATTCAAAGCGATACAGCGAGTAGGAGATAAGCAGCGGCATGACCTGTGGCAGAACGCCGTACAGAATCTCTTCAATTTTGTTGGCCCCGGTGGCGCGAATGCCTTCTACCGGACCCGGCTCAATGGCTTCTACCGCTTCCGAAAGCAGCTTGGACAGCACCCCGGTGGTGTGGATAAACAGTGCCATTACCCCGGCGAACGGACCTAAACCCACGGCGACCACGAACAGCATGGCGAAGACCATTTCATTGATGGCGCGGCAGGCGTCCATCAGGCGACGCATCGGCTGGTAAATCCACCACGGCACGAGGTTATCGGCGCACATCAGGCCAAAGGGAATCGACAGCACAACGGCGAGGGCGGTACCCCAGACGGCAATTTGCAGGGTGACGGCCATTTCACCGAGATAGTCCTGCCATTGACTGAAGTCTGGCGGAAAGAAGTCGGCGGCGAAGGTCGCCATATTGCCGGAATCCTGGATCAGCGTGAGCGGAGCCATTTCGGCACCTTTCCACGAGACCACCAGCACGGCGAGAAGAATGGCCCAGCTCAGCAGTGAGAACCAGCTACGTTTGGGCGGGGCGACGGTGATGGTTTGCATGTTTAGCTCCGTGCGTAGGTTATCGCCGGATGGCAGCGTTTACGCCTTATCCGGCCTACAGAACATCGGCTGTCCGGTAAGCGAAACGCCACCGGGCATCAGGTTTACTGCACCGCTTTAGTCACGCTGGTCATGGCGCCCAGGGCGGCGGTCAAACGGTCAAGGTCGTCGAGCTGCGCTTTCAGCGCCGAGGTTTTGCTGGTTTTCTCTTCCTCGTTCAACCCTTTGTTGCCCTTCACGCCCTGCATCTCTTTAAACAGCGCCAGTTGGCGAATCGGTACCAGTTGCAGGTCGCTGGAGGCACGGAACGGTGCCCATCCCAGGCGTTCCAGTACGGTTTTCTGTTCCGGCGTTTTGCCGTAATTCATAAAGAAGTCGTACACCTTGTCCTTGGTGGTTTCGGAGAGGTTTTTGCGCCAGACGATCGGATCGCCCGGGATCAGCGGTGACTTCCAGATAACCTTCAGCTCTTTCAGTTTTTCCGGCGCGGAGGTTTTCAGCTTGTCGAGGTTTTCGGTGTTGTTGGTGGCGACATCGACCTGTTTGTTGGCGACGGCCAGCGCGTTGGTTTCGTGTCCGGCGTTAACGGTGCGTTTGAAGTCGCTGGCGGAGATGTTGTTTTTGGCGAAGACGTAGTAACCGGGGACGAGGAAGCCTGACGTTGAGTTGGGATCGCCGTTGCCGAATGTCAGATCCTTACGTTTGGCGATCAGATCGTTCAGGTTGTTGATCGGACTGTCTTTGTTAACGATCAACACGCTCCAGTATCCCGGGGAGCCGTCTGCAGCGACGGTTTGGGCAAACACTTGTCCGTTAGCGCGATCTACCGCTTCCATTGCCGAGAGGTTGCCGTACCAGGCGATATCAACTTTGTTAAAACGCATTCCCTGAATGATCCCGGCGTAGTCCGGGGCGAAGAAGGCGTTCACTTTCACGCCCAACGATTTTTCCATGTCCTTCAGGAACGGTTCCCACTGTGGCTTCAGGTTTTGCTGTGATTCGGTCGAAATAATGCCAAAGTTCAGCGCTTTTTCTTGCTCTTCGGCCTGCGCCGGGCTGAACAAGGTGCTGATGCTGAACATGCTGGTAAAGGCCAGCGCGGCAACGGTCTTATAGCTCATGTTGTTTCCTTAATTAGTCTTTGTTCCAGGCTATTTCACTTGCCAGCCTGGCTGCGCCAATAACGCCTGGTTTTTTAGAACTATGCAGCCTGCGCGTTCTGTTCGACGCGGTTCATGCTGCGGTAGAGATGGTCAAAACGATCGTTATCAAAATGCTGGCTGCTGCCATCAAAGAAGACGTTGCCCTGACGAAGCGCGACAATGCGTTCGCAGTAGCGCAGGGCGTAATCCACCTGATGCAGCGTGACGACCACGGTGATGCCGTCGGTCTGGTTAATGTCGCGTAGGGTGTCCATCACGATGCGCGCGGATTCCGGGTCCAGCGAGGCTATCGGCTCGTCGGCAAGGATCACTTTGGCTTGCTGCATCAGCGCGCGGGCAATCGCCACGCGCTGCTGTTGCCCGCCCGAAAGCGTGGAAACGCGCTGGTATGCAAAGTGCGCCATGCCAACGCGGGTCAGCGCCTGTAATGCACGCTGTTTCTGTTCCTGGCTAAACCAGCTAAAACAGGTGCGCCAAAACGGCGTGCTGCCGAGTGCGCCAATCAGGACGTTTTCCAGTACCGTCAGGCGGTTAACCAGATTGAACTGCTGGAAGATGTAGCCGGTGTGGGCGCGGCTTTTGCGGATATCGCGCGCCAGGCGGCCTTCATGTTGAACGGTGCGACCCAGCAGTTCGACGTGGCTACCCGGGGATTTATCACCGACGATCAAACCGCTTAAATGACGTAAAAGGGTGGATTTGCCGGAGCCAGACGGCCCAAGCAGAGCCACCATCTCACCGGAACAGATGTTCAGATCAACCGCATTGAGCGCCTGATGTTGATTGAAGGACTTGGAGAGTTTTTCGACGCGAATAATCGTTTGCATGATGCGGCCTCCCTTAAAAAGTGGCCCCATCGTGGCGGATCAATGTGACGTTTTCGTTAAGGGATGGTTACTTGGTGATGAAGAGTTGAGCGATTTTTGATGACAGTACGGGAGGGCTGGCCTCCCGTTGGATTACTCTGTAGGTTGCTGCTGTTTGACGACGTTGATCATCCACGGTACGCCATACCGATCGCTCACTTTACCGAAACCATGAGCCCAGAAGGTTTCCTGCCAGTCCATTTCGATTTTTCCGTTTGCTGCCAGGTTATCAAACCAGCGTTTGCCTTCGTCGACGTTTTGCGTGTCGAGTACCAGCGTAAAGCCAGAGTAGTGGGCATTTCCGTCGGGGGCGCTATCGCTCATCATGATGTCGCTGCCCGCAACGCGCAGGTTGGCGTGGGCAATGGCGGTATCGGGGAATTTCATGCCTGAAGGGCAACCCTCTTCGCTGTTCTGCGCCGGTTTGGGCATTTCACCGAAGTTGATTTTGTAGAGTAGCTCAGCGCCTAATGTTTTTTGGTAGTAGGCGATAGCATCAGCGCAGTTGCCTGCGAAGGAGATATAGGGACTTAACGGCATAATCTTTACCTCAGGTAAAAGAAACCAGTTAAGTGTAGTTATCGTCTGCAAAAATAAGCCAGGCGGGAAGTATGAGCTTCCCGCCTGGCAGATGAGCTGGCATCGGCCTGATTGACGTAGCGCCATCAGGCAATTTGCATCAGTTCTTTTTCACAAACTCAGATTTCAGCTTCATAGGGCCAAAGCCATCGATTTTGCAATCGATGTTGTGGTCGCCTTCAACCAGACGGATGTTCTTCACTTTGGTCCCGATCTTCAACATGGAAGAGCTACCTTTTACCTTCAGGTCTTTCACTACGGTAACGCTGTCGCCGTCAGCCAGCAGGTTGCCGTTGGCATCTTTAACGATCAGTTCGTCGCTGTCCTGAGCCGGTTCAGCATCGTTCCATTCGTGAGCGCATTCCGGGCAGATGAACATGCCGTTATCTTCGTAAGTGTATTCGGAGTTGCATTGTGGGCAGTGTGGTAATGACATGTGGATTTCCTCAAAAGTCAGCAGGGGCAAATGCGCCCAAAAATGGCAGATTGCCGAAAAAGGCCGCAATTATACATAAAATCCCTGCTTTTGTCGGGACTACTGCGTGATTATGCAAAATGATCTGCTGTAAAGACCCTTTGCTTTTACCTCAATGAAAGTATGGCGGAATATTTTTTAAGGGAAATTGCTACGCTTAGGTATTTAAGATAAGGTGAGGCGAAATATCTGATATTCATAGGTAACGTTGCTTACGGATGCCTAAGCCATTGTGATTGAATATCATTGACCCCCTTAATTTTAGTAGGGGAATTACGCGGGTATTTTTTAAAACTGAACTACGCTGTTTATCTTTCTTACTTATTACATAAGTGAGAGGCATCCGGCCAGCGGTTATACGCCAAATTTATTTTAATAATATCAGTTGGTTGTTTTGATTTTAATTATTTCTACACGTAATTATAAAAGCCAAAAAATCTATAAATAAAACGATTGGGCTAAATAAAAGTAATGCCATTTGCGTTAAGGAAGAATTTTCCATGCACACACAGACAATATATGAATTAAGTCAGGAAGCGGAACGCTTGCTGATGCTCTCGCTTGAACATCTCAGGCAATTGCAAAAATTGCCTATGACGTCGTTGGATGATGTCGCGCTAAAACAAGGAGAGCATAGCAGACAGGTGGTTCAGCCCCTGCATTTCAGCGTGCGTGGCATGGATGTCCAGCAGGCAACGCTCAATAATGAACTGCGTAAGATTACGCGTCTGGAAATGGTGCTGGCGATTGTCGGTACCATGAAAGCGGGAAAATCGACGACGATTAACGCGATTGTAGGGACCGAAGTTTTACCTAATCGTAATCGTCCCATGACGGCGCTACCAACGCTAATTCGCCATACGCCGGGGCAGAAAGAGCCGGTGTTGCATTTTTCACATGTCACGCCTATCGATGCCTTAATGAAGGTTTTACAGCAGCGCGTACGCGAGTGCGATCGCCAGCGTCTTACGCAGACCCTGGAAATTGATAAGGATATGAATGTCCTGCTGCAGCATATTGAAAACGGCGTGGCATTTGAGCGGTATTATCTTGGCGCACAGCCTATTTTCCATTGCCTTAAAAGTCTGAATGACCTGGTGCGTTTGTCAAAAGCACTGGAAGTGGATTTTCCTTTTGCCGCCTATGCCGCGATTGAGCATATTCCGGTTATCGAGGTCGAATTTGTCCATTTGGCCGGTCAGGCGAGCTATCCTGGGCAATTAACCCTGCTGGATACGCCGGGGCCGAATGAGGCCGGGCAACCGCACTTACAGAAGATGCTGAATGAACAGTTGGCGCGGGCTTCTGCGGTACTGGTGGTGATGGATTACACCCAACTGAAATCGATTTCCGATGAAGAAGTGCGCCACGCGATCATGGCGGTCGGCAAGTCAGTGCCGCTGTATGCGCTGGTGAACAAATTCGATCAGAAAGACCGCAACAGTGACGATGAAGAGCAGGTGCGGGCATTAATTTCCGGCACGCTGATGCAAGGTGGGATTGCCCCGGAGCGAATCTATCCGGTTTCTTCGATGTGGGGATATCTGGCGAACAGGGCGCGTCATGAGCTGATGGCTCGCGGGCGTCTGCCGGATCACCAGGTGCAACGTTGGGTACAGGATTTTGCCGAAGCGGCGCTTGGCCGACGCTGGTGCACCAACGATCTTGAGGATACGGAGCACATCCGCCATGCAGCCGATCTGTTGTGGGAGGATTCGCTGTTTGAGCAGCCGATCCAGAAAGTGATTCATGCCGCTTACGCCAATGCTTCGCTGTATGCGCTACGCTCAGCGTCGCATAAGTTATTGAACTATGCGCAAAGCGCGCACGAATATCTGGAGTTTCGCGCCCATGGGTTAACGGTTGCCTATGAAAAACTGCGGCTGAACATCACGCATATTGAAGAGGATATGCAGCAGTTAGAAGTGAGTCAGGGGCGGGTGAGTGATGAAGTCAGTCATGAGGTCGAGCTGGCGCTGGAGGCTGCCGCGGCCTATCTCAATGAGCAACAGACTGAGATTCTGTGTGGCATCAACACGTTCTTTATCAAAGAAAACGTCCTGATGATGTCACAACATGGCCAGGGGGCTGGCGTTTCCTCGGCAGAAATGGCCGGAGAAATGCTGGTGTTGCACGATGAAGGGCAGGCGAAAATCGTGCTGGATAAAATGCGCTCGTCCTGTGAAGTTGTCTTGCTGGCAGCGCAGGAAAGCATCAGTCGGGATTTAGCTCTGCGCTTTGAACAGCTTGAGTCGACGCTGTCCCGGGCGCTAAATGACGCCATGCGCCCCATTGAGCAGCGGGTGAAAGAGGAGCTGAACCACGCTGGTTTTCGTGCGCGGATCCGTTTTCCGGCGTTTCATGCGGCGATGTTTAACTTCAACACCCGCCAGTTGTTCAACGAGGCCATTGAGCAGGATATTCCGGCGGAAAATGCGCCGTCAACTGGCGGTGTGGTGCGTGATACCTTCTCTCGCTGGTTGAATCAGCCCAACTGGGGATGGAATGAGTACGTCGAAACAAAAACGCGTTATCTCATTGATATGGGCGCACTGCATAAGAACCTTGTGCACTATGTCACCCAGTTTTGCCAACAAATTCGTAAAGCTTTAGCTGCGCAGGTCGATATTTCCGTTACGGCAGGCATGGCCACGTTTTTTGCTGATTTTTCACTGTGTTTGACGCAATTACAGGCGAGCCTGCGTGAGAGTCTGACCCTGCGCCAGCAAAATGAATCTGCGGTGAATGCCTTGAACGAACAACTGCAGCATCGCATTACGACTGCGGCATGGCTTTATGAAGATTCCCGTTTGCTGCGCGACGATATCAATACCCTTTTTGCAACCGAGCACACATGACTAACGTGTTACTGGAAGGCCCCGGGCGGACGCTGGAGTGTGTCTACCCGAAGTTTATGGTCGATCTGGTTCAGGGAGATGAAACCAAACGTTCCGGCGGTTTTCTGCAACAACAGCAGCGGCTGCGTGCGCGTCTGACGCAGGAGGTGTTATCCCAGACGCAACTGCGAGCATGGGTGTTGGCAGGTGTGTCCAGCGAGCATCTGGTGATGCGTCTAAAACTGGTGGAAAAACTGGCGGGCATGATCGATCCGGGCCATCTGGCGCTGGTACGGATCGCCGAAGGGTTGATGTTTTTACAACAAACCGAACACCCGCGTGGACTCTCCACGCCCGGTCTTCTGCAGCAGATAAATTCACTCGCTGACTGGTTTACCCAGCGCGGCGCTTATAAAGAGAAGGCGGTGACGCAACGCGGCCTGACGGTGCAAGCGGGCGAACATAGCGAGCAAATTTTTACCCGCTGGCGGGCTGGCGCGTATGACGGCTGGTCGTTACCTGGACGCTGTTTTGTGGCGTTAGAGGAGCTGCGTTGGGGAGCCTTTGGTGACGCCTGCCGGTTAGCAAATGCCGATGTGGTATCAATGCTAAAAGACAACCTGCGAACGATGGCTGCTCAGGCGCTGGCAGACAGCGTGAATGCGGCCCCCGCCACGCGTCATTACTATCATCATTGGCTCAGCACGCCGGTTGTTGGCGGCTCGGGTGAGCACAACGATATGTTGAGCTGGCTCGGAGACTGGTGCGATGCGCAGCGTCATCCGGTGAGCTGGTCGGTGACGCAGCGTTGGCAAAATGTGGCGTTGGGCATGCCGAGATTGTGTTCGGCGAAGCGCCTGGTTGATGCGATGGTTGAGGAGATTTTTGCACCGTCCCCGCTCATCAATTGAGCAGGAACGGTGAGTGGGATAAAGGCAGGTTTAGTGGTTCAGGGAGTCTGCCGGGGTAGCCGCCGTCTCATTGACGACAGGGTTTTTATTAAAACGTTTGGCATACAGCGCGGTGATAATCGGCACCAGAATCGCGGTGACTATCACGCTGGCGGCAACCAGCGCCGTAGCGGATGCGGCAACCGGTTCAAATGCCGGGTTAATCTGGGCGATAATCACCGGGTTTGCCACTGCAGCGCCGGCCGCAGAAGAGGCTGCTACGCCTGCCGTACCGTTCCCGCCACCAATAACGCGGTCAGCAATAATCAGCGGAATACCGGTGATGACGATAACCGCGACGCCCAGCAGGATGCCCAGCAGACCCGTATCAACGATGACGCTCAGGTTAATCGTGTTGCCCAGCGCGAAGCCGAAGAACGGGATCAGCACCGGCGTGGCTTTACTGAAGAAGGAACGCAGATCGTGATCCAGGTTACCCAACGCAAAACCAATCAGGAACGGTAATACCGCGCCGACAAAATGGTGTGGTTCGAAGGACGCCAGACCCGCGGAGCCGAGGATCACCATGGTCATTAACGGACCGGATTCCAGAGACATCAACACAAATGCGCCAGACTCTTCTTTGGTTCCGTACTGGTTCATCAGGCTGGCGTACAAACCGCCGTTGGTCATGTCCATCGCTGAAACAATTGCCAGTACCGAAAGACCGGCAAAGAACCCGGTTTGAATACCGGTATCAGGAATAAATGAAGCAGCAATCATTGCCACTACCCATGCCACGGCTATTTTAGTTAATACCAGTGTGCCGGATTTGCGTAATACCGTGCCGGTTGCTCGTAAATCAATCGATGCACCGATACAAAAAAACCACACTGCCAGAATCGGCACCGTTCCGCTGATCATTCCTTTGGTAAACGAACCGAAATACGCACCGGTATCCGGAGCTAACGTATTTAACACTGCGCCTAATAACAGAGGAATCAACATCATTCCGCCAGGGATGCGTTCAATCGTGGCTTTAATTTTCATAAGCGTCCTCATCTCTTGTCGCAGGTAATACACGCGAAAGAAAATAAAAATTAATAAATTCAAATGGTTACTGGTATTTCTTAACAAAGAAAACAGCTATCTCTTTGTTTTATAAAATCTAACGCGGCATACGTTGAGCGTGTTGCTGCTCCCAGGGATATTGCGTCTGGAATTAGTTTGCATTCATGGGAACATTGATTCAATCAAAATAAAACGATGTTTTAGTTATCTTCATCACATATTCCGAGCAAAAGTTCCTGAGTGCTCTGATTATTAAAAAAGCTGTGATCTTTTTGTGAAGAGATTAGGTGGGTTTTTGGCTAGCAGAATAATAGTGACTGTTGTGATTGTTGGTGCAACAAAGCGATTTATTCTTGTATTTAATTGCCAGAAAATCGCAAGCATTACATGTTAAAAAGTTGACTAAGAATGACCTGATTTACGCATGTTGACGAAATGGAAATCTATATGTGAAGTTGATCACAAATTTAAACACTGTTAGGGTAAAGAGGTCATTAACCGCCCAATCAGGCGTCAACAGGTTCGGTTGTACTGCTCGTTTCTCGTCAGTGTAAGTAAACCTGCTACGCTTGTTACAGGGAATGCGTCTGTGCATTCCCCGCTCGGTGATGACCTTGACGCAGGGGCGTTGAGGGACTCGATCTGTAGCGTGACAGGGCTAAGTCTATGAGGACGAGTATGCTAAAAAGGAAAAAAATAAAACCAATTACGCTGCGCGACGTTACCATCATTGATGACGGTAAACTGCGAAAAGCCATTACCGCGGCGTCGTTAGGTAATGCGATGGAGTGGTTTGATTTTGGTGTTTATGGGTTTGTTGCTTACGCATTAGGTAAAGTGTTCTTCCCGGGGGCTGACCCCAGCGTACAGATGGTTGCTGCACTTGCCACCTTCTCTGTTCCCTTTCTGATTCGACCGCTTGGCGGATTGTTCTTCGGTATGCTTGGCGATAAATACGGTCGTCAGAAGATCCTCGCTATCACCATTGTGATTATGTCGATAAGTACCTTCTGTATCGGTCTCATTCCCTCGTATGCCTCGATTGGTATCTGGGCGCCGATTCTGCTGTTGCTGTGTAAAATGGCGCAGGGGTTCTCGGTCGGCGGAGAGTATACCGGGGCGTCGATTTTTGTCGCAGAGTACTCGCCAGACCGTAAGCGCGGATTTATGGGCAGCTGGCTGGACTTCGGCTCGATTGCCGGGTTTGTGCTGGGTGCGGGCGTGGTAGTCCTGATCTCAACTATCGTCGGCGAAGAAAACTTCCTTGAGTGGGGCTGGCGTATTCCGTTCTTCCTGGCGCTACCGTTAGGGCTTATTGGCCTGTACCTGCGTCATGCACTGGAAGAGACTCCGGCGTTCCAGCAGCACGTGGATAAACTGGAGCAGGGCGATCGTCAGGGACTGCAGGACGGTCCGAAGGTGTCGTTTAAAGAGATTGCGACCAGGCACTGGCGCAGCCTGCTGGCATGTATTGGTCTGGTGATTGCCACCAACGTCACCTACTACATGCTGCTCACCTATATGCCGAGCTACCTGTCGCATAACCTGCATTACTCTGAAGACCACGGCGTGCTGATTATTATCGCCATCATGATTGGTATGCTGTTTGTGCAGCCGGTGATGGGTCTGCTCAGCGACCGCTTCGGACGCCGTCCGTTTGTGATTATGGGCAGTATTGCGCTGTTTGTGCTGGCTATTCCGGCATTTATTCTGATTAACAGTAACGTCATCGGCCTGATTTTCGCCGGGTTGCTGATGCTGGCGGTGATCCTCAACTGCTTTACCGGGGTGATGGCGTCAACGTTACCAGCGATGTTCCCGACGCATATTCGCTACAGTGCCCTGGCCGCAGCGTTTAATATCTCGGTATTGGTCGCCGGTCTGACACCGACGTTGGCCGCATGGCTGGTGGAAAGCTCGCAGAATCTGATGATGCCTGCTTATTATCTGATGGTGATTGCGGTGATAGGTTTAATTACCGGCGTGACCATGAAAGAGACGGCTAATCAGCCGCTGAAGGGGGCTACGCCTGCCGCTTCGGATATTCATGAAGCGAAAGAGCTCCTCGGCGAGCACTACGATAATATTGAGCATAAAATCGAAGATATCGATCAGGAAATTGCTGAGCTGCAGCTTAAGCGTACGCGCCTGGTGCAGCAGCATCCGCGGATTGATGAGTAATCATGTGATTTATCATATCCACTTAAGGTTGGCTTAATCTGTGTCAGGCAAACTCTCCTCCAGAGTATTGGAGGAGAGTGTCATGAAAAACCGCATTTATGAAAGTTTGACCACCGTGTGCAGCGTGCTGATCGTCAGCAGCTTTTTGTACGTTTGGGTGAGTTCTTACTGACCTTTCGCTAATTCCACCCAAGCGCGAGTACCGGTGGTTCCCTGACGATTTTGCAAATAGAAATGCCCGTGATGTAACTGGGTGATACGACTGACAATGCTCAGCCCCAGCCCAATCCCGCCAAAACGGCTGTCCATACGCACAAACGCTTTACTCAGCTCCCCGCATTTACTCTCATCAATGCCAGGGCCTTCATCTTCGACGGCGATAACGGCATCATGCTCTGTATTCAGGCTAATCGTAATATGGGTGCCTTCCGGGCTGTAACGATGCGCGTTCTCCACCAGATTTCGCAGCAGCATTCGTAATAGTGTCGCATCGCCACGTACGACAACGTCCGCCGTGCTTTGCGGTAGGAGCAGCGTCTGCTGACGCTGGTCCAGCATGGTGCTGAGTTCATCGTAGGAGGGCAAAATCACGTCCTCCAGCAGTTTGACGTGCTGGTAGCTCCCGGCCGAGAACGACTGTCCAACGCGGGCGAGTTGCAGCAGTTGCGACACGCTGTCCATCATTTGGTCAAGGCGGGCAATTAACGGTGAAACGTCGACCTTATGGGTTTTGGATAGTAATTCCAGATGCAGGCGAACGCCTGACAGTGGAGTGCGCAGTTCGTGGGCGACATCGGCGGTAAATAAGCGCTCGTTTTCAATGGTGCTCGTCAGCCGCGTCACCAGCTCGTTGAGCGCTGAGACGACCGCCTGGATCTCAACGGTTGAACTGTGAACTTCAATCGGAGCAAGGTTATCGGCTGCCCGCGTTTCTAACTCTTTTTGCAGATCCGCCAGCGGGCGAGTAATACGCCGCACTGCCTGGTAGCAAATCAGCAGCGTCAGGCTGACCATAAAGATACCGGGGACGATCAGGCTGGCGATGGCCTCGCGGATTTCATGCAGGATGTGGCGATCGTTGTTACGATTTTCGCGTAACGCCTGTTCGAATAGCTGTATTTGTTCGGTGCTTTCGTGCCACAACCAGAAGGTGCTAATCAACTGGAAGACCAGCAGAATAAGACCGATGGTCAGCATCAGGCGATGACGCAGCGGGAGCGGTTTTTTTAGATATTGCAGTAGCTTCACTTAGCTTTCCTCAGTGGCAACCAGCATATAGCCAAATCCCCTGACTGTGCGGATACGTGATTTACCCACTTTGTCCCGCAGGTTGTGAATGTGCACTTCCAGCGTATTGGTCGACGGTTCGTTATCCCAGCTGTAGATGTCGTTATACAGGATCTCCCGGTGTACCGGGCTGCCCGCTTTAAGCATCAGGCGCGACAGGAGTGCGTATTCTTTCGGCGTTAAGATAACCTCTTGTCCATCCATCCACACCTGGCGACGACCGATATTCAGCGTCAGGTTACTGACAATGAGTTCACTTTCACCCTGATTGTTATGACGACGCAGCAGCGCCCGGATGCGGGCATGCAGTTCTTCCAGTGCGAACGGTTTGACCAGATAGTCATCGGCGCCAACGTCCAGCCCGCTGACCCGGTCTTTCACCGTATCGCGGGCGGTGAGGATAAGCACTGGCACGGTGTATTTTTTCTGTCTGATGCGGTTCAGGAAGTGCAGGCCGTCTTCATCCGGTAAGCCCAGGTCCAGAACCACCAGACTGTAATGGCCGGTCTCCAGACACTGCTCCGCGGCACGGGCCGTTGATACGCCGTCGCAGGCATAGCCTTCTGTTTGCGCGGCGAGTATCAGTCCCTGTAATAACAACGTATCGTCTTCAACAATCAGAATTTTCATTCGTTTAGCCTCCCCGGCAGGGTTGCAGAATATCATCTGCCGCCTGATATTTCTGTGTTTGCACGCCTGTTAATCCCAGCAGGGTTGAGAAGAAATTATCCTGTGAGAAGTCCTCTGAGCCTGCCCGTTTTTGCAAACATGCCTGAGAGACTTGATAGCGTTGCTGATAATCTTCTGAGAGCCACAGCAGCATCGGCACATGTTTTTGCGTATCTGGTGCAATCGAATACGGCAGGCCGTGTAAATAGATGCCATTTTCCCCTAAGGATTCACCGTGATCGGAAAGGTAGACCAGGCTGGTGGTAAAATTATCCTGATGCTCTTTCAGTATATTGATTGCTTTATCAACAATATAGTCGACGTAAAGAATGGTGTTGTCATAGGTATTGACCAACTGTTGCTGTGAACACGTCTGGATTTCGTTGGTGTCACAGGTTGGCGTAAATTTCTTGAACTGCGCAGGATAGCGGTTGTAATAGGTCGGACCGTGGCTGCCGATGGTGTGCAGCACAATCACGCCGTCGCCTTGCAGGTTATTAATGTACTCTTCCAGCCCGTGGAACAGCACGTCATCGTAGCATTCCCCGTCAATACACTGCCCTGGCAGGTTCAGCTTAGTCATATTCTGGTGCGGTACCCGGTCGCATGCCCCTTTGCAGCCGCCGTCGTTATCGTTCCACAGAACGTTAATTCCCGCCCGCTGAATAATGTCGAGCACGCCTTCCTGATGCTGCGCCAGTTCTTCATCGTAGTGCGCGCGTGGCATACCCGAGAACATGCAGGGGACAGATACTGCCGTTGCCGTTCCGCAGGATGTGGTGCGGGGGAAATAGACTACATCATCTTTTTCCAGCAACGGGTTGGTCTGGCGCGAATAGCCTGACAGCGAGAAGTTATCGCCGCGTGAGGTCTCGCCGAGAACCACAATCGTCAGGTTCTTACGCTTTTCTTTCACCATCAACGGATTGCGATGGGCGTCTTCGCCAATGCGCACCAGCGGCAGGTGGGCCAGCCTTTGGTGTGAATACCAGGAAGAGGTCGCCACAATGCTGTTGGATGGGCTGAGGGATTTCACCAGTTCTTTATTGTTGCGAAACAGTGAGGCGTAATCTTTGTAGAAGAACGCGGCGACCAGCACGATCAGCAGCGCGGAGATCAGAATATTCGCGCCACGGAACAGTACGCTGCGCATGGCCGGGGCGATCGGTTTGATTCTTATCCAGCAGGCAATGAGCGCGGCGAGAATGCCGCTCACTCCGAGCGTGATGAGCATTTGCGGCGTCAGCAAAGCAAAGGTTTCGGCGGGTGTGGTGTCCATCATATTGGCGATCATCGAGCGGTCAATGATGATGCCGTAGGTCATGATGAAATATTGGGCCGATGCGCCAACCAGAATGAAAACGCAGGCCACCAGGCGATTAAGCCACAGGAATGAGGCCAGCGTCAGCACAATGTTCATGACGCTGAAAGCGACGACCGGCATCGACAAAAACACCAGCACGTTACGCACGGAATCCAGCGGCAGGGCTTGCAGCACTTGTTTATAGAACGCAATGTTCAGGAAAGTCGCAAGATAAAATGAGATCAGGAGAAGCCAGCTGATTAGCCCGAGAGTGGGTCTTTTAAACAGGTGCTTTAACATTAAGGGGGTTCCATCGACTAAGTGCTACAAATCCTCTCAAAGTAAAATTAAGCTAACCTTAAGTTCTTAATGTTGATTTCAGGAATCGCGGGGGGCGGCGTTGGCCCGATGAACTTACGCCATCGGGCAACGACGACTGTTTGCGTTAGTTATTGTTTACCGGAGCATCCAATGGATATGGGTTTTTATGGATCCGATTGTAGTTCAGTGCATACAGCGCGGTGATGATCATCAGTGTGACGAATGACCACATCACCTCTTTGGCACCGGAACCGACAACCGCCCAAATGCAGTAAACAAAAGCGATAAAGGTCACCAGTAAGTACATCGGACGCGCTTTACCAAAGTGACCATGGCCGAGCAGCAGCAGCGCGGCGCAGGTGTACAGATACGGCACCAGCGTGAAGATAACGGAGACCGAAGAGACCAGACCAAACTCTTTCGCAGCGTTTGGCGACATGCTGCTGAACTGGAAGATGGTCATCAGAACGCCGACGATAATTAACCCGGCTACCGGCGTACCGGCTTTGTTAACGCGGGCAAAAATCGGTGGGAACAGGCCGTCATCGGCTGCCGCTTTGGCGGTTTGCCCGGCAAGCAGCGTCCAGCCGCCCAAGGAACCCAGGCACCCGGCCGCGGCACAGAAGGAGACTATCGCCCCAGCGGTGTCACCCAGCGCCATGCGTGCGGCATCACCGAACGGGGAGGCTGAAACACGTAGCGCCGCGTTAGGGATCATACCCATAATCGCCGTGGTGGAGAGCACATAGCAAACGGCGGCAATCAGCACGCCGCCCATGGTGGCGATAGGCACGTTACGTTTGGGATTTTTAACCACACCTGCCGCGACGGAGGCGCTTTCCACGCCGATAAATGACCACAAGGTTACGTTCAGAGTGCTTTGAATCGCACCGAAGGTGTTCATGCCGCTGACGTTCCATGCCGCCATATAGGTTTCACCCCGGAACCAGAACCAGCCGAAGACGGCAATACCGACAATTGGTACCAGCGCCAGTACCGTTGCGACGGCCTGTACACGGGTGATCATTTTTGGTCCGACAATGTTCAGCAATACGAAGATCCACAGTACCACGACGCAGGTCAGCGTCAGGACCAGCGGATCTTTTAAGATGGGGAAGAAGTAGCTCAGGTAACCGACGCCAATAACCACCATGGCGATGTTACCAATCCAGCAAGCCAGCCAGTACAGGACGTTGGTCTGGTAGCCCAAAAAAGGACCGAAACAGCGGCGGGCATAAGCGTAAGAACCACCGGGACTGGAGTCTAAGGACGACATTTTCGCGTACACCATCGACAGCGCCAAAGCACCGATAATAGTGACCAACCATCCGTAGATTGCAATCCCGCCAGTTGACGCAAGGTTTGCGGGTAGCAGGAATACACCGGAACCCATAATATTCCCCGACACCATAAGGGTGACGGGGATTAAGCCCACTTTGTGAGCATCAGCATCCGTCGACATATTTAGTAACTCCTGATAAGGATAAATGACGTCTTATCATACCTCTTCAGAAGACTATTTTATGATGGCGGACTGGGGGTATCGCTAATGCTGATATTATTATGGCTTATCGCTAACTGATTAAAAATCAGGCAGCGGATGGCTCCCTATGTTGACTGACATAATGCAGAGGCGTCATCCCATAGAACTCTTTGAATACGGAAATAAAGTACGAGGTACTGTTATATCCGCACAGTTGAGAGACCTGGGAAATGTTTTTGCCATCCATCAATAATTGATTGACGGCATAACGCATGCGACACGTGGTAATTATTTGGCTGTAACTTGTATTTTCACTTTTGAGCTTTTTCTTTAACAAACTGGGGCTCAGGCATAAGCAACTGGCAACCATGCTTAAATTCCAGTCTTTATGTATATCGCTCTCAATAATGTGATAAACGCTGTCGCTGATACGACTGCGTAGTATATGCATGAGCAGAGAAATAAACTTTTTGCTGCCGAGAAAGCGTGATAATACCGTGAACAGTAGCGAGCGCGTGCGCACACTTTCACCTTCGTCCATTGTGTCCATTACGCTATATTGGGCAGCCACCCGGAAGACATCCGGCGTCAGACAGACGGCGGTCATCACTGGGTTGGCACTGCGTTGCCAGAGTGGGATCTGTGAAAGGTCTTTATTTAAAAAACGTAGATAGTCTTTAATGATATCACGGCTGATATGTACGACCAGTGCGTTATTAAGTGATGAGAAATCGATAATATTATTATCGCATGCTACCAGCGCCATATGATTAGCTTTTAAGCTGATGGCTTCTTTACCGTTAATCCTTAACCAAACATCCTTCTCCGTTAATACAACAACACAAGCTGCTCTGCTGCAAACCCTCATACCCAAACTCCAGGAATATGAACATAAAACACCGTAGCTCACCATCAGATGAACCATATCGGCTAAATTGAAATTGTATGATGAATCCAGGACCGCATTAAAATAACGTGTCTGAAATTAATTACAATGTTTGGTGGGAATTTTCTTATGTACACTTTTTTTTACGCAAGTGGAAACGTGATATTTGCGTATAAAAAAAGCGCGGGGTGGTCCCGCGCAAAAAGGTATGACAATGTTATTGTTTTGCAGCAATACTCAGGAATTACTCAAGCATGACATGTCTACCTTAAAAATCGGACTATCTATAAAGTGACATTATGCTTTCACGCACATGACGTGATATACACCGTCAATAATTTCCGTTCCTTCGGTTTCATGTTCAAATCCAGGGAAGTGGTGGTCCCAGGACTGCAACGAACGTAGATAACTAATCTGCGGGCTATTGGCGTCGCCAAAGTTTTCCCCGGACAGCAGCATTGGAATTCCCGGTGGGTAAGGAATTACGGAATTCGCAGCTATACGACCCGGCAGATTTTCAATGGCCACCATCTCAACGTTATCGCTGACTATCGCGTTATAGGCTTCACGCGGGGTGATTTCAGCAACAGGCAGGCCGGAGTAGGCCGCGTTGAGTCGGCTGCCAGGGTTGTTCTCTTTCAGCCAGGCAAACATGGTGTCGCCCAGATCGTGAATGCCCATGTTGGCGTAAGTGTCAGGATGTTCCTCAACCAGTTCTGGCATCACCTGCGCCAGCGGTGTATTGGCATCGTAATGGTGTTTGAATGAGCACAGGGTATTGATCAGCGTGCCCCATTTCCCACGGGTAATCCCCATTGAGAACAGGAACATAATCTGGAAATCGGTGGTACGGGTCGGCACGATACCGTGGCGGCCAAGCCAGGCGGTGACCAGCGCTGCCGGTACGCCGCTCTCTTCCAGTTCGCCATCATCGCCCATCCCCGGCGCCAGAATACTGACTTTGATTGGGTCCAGCATGCTCCAGTTATCCGGCAGGTCTTTAAACCCGTGCCAGGATTCACCCGGACGCATCACCCAGCAGTTCTGGTCAGTGGTCAGGAGTTGGGTTGGCGCGTCGGCAAAGTCATAAGTTTTGCCGGTCTGCGGGTCAGTCACCACTTCTTTGTTCCACGGTTTGAAGAACCAGTCGCCTTCGGCGGAAAATTCTTTGTACAAACGCGCCATGGCCTGACGGAAATCGACCGCTTCGTCGATCACTTCCTGGGTGAGCGACAGACCGCTGTTGCCGTCCATCATGGAGACAGCCACGTCGTTTGATGCGCAGATGGCATACAGCGGAGAGGTGGTGGCGTGCATCATGTACGCCTGGTTAAAGCGGGAGAAGTTCACAGCCCCACGGCCTTCACGGACGTGAATGTAAGACGCCTGAGAGAGCGCGTTCAGCAGTTTGTGGGTCGAGTGGGTCGCAAAAACGGTAGGGCCGTTATGATCGCCCGGCGCGCCACGCATAGCGTAGTGATCGGCATAAATTGGGTTAAAGCGGGCATAGCCGTACCAGGCCTCATCGAAGTGGATGCGATCGCTGGTTTGCGCGAGCAGGTCCTGGGCCTCTTTGGCGTTGTAGCAAACACCGTCATAAGTACAGTTGGTCACAACGCTGTAAGACGGTTTTTGCCCGGCCTTGCCTTTGGTCAGCGGGCTTTCGCTGATTTTTTTCTGCAATGTTTCAGGTTGCATTTCTTGCGGGTAGATTGGGCCGATAATGCCGTACCGGTTGCGACTTGGCACCATGTACACCGGTTTTGCGCCGGTGAGGATCAACCCCTGCTCGATAGATTTGTGGCAGTTACGATCCAGCACCACGACGTCGTTGTCGGTCATACAAGCCTGCATGATGGTGCGGTTAGAGCCGGAAGTCCCGACCACTACGGACCAGGATCGGTCAGCGCCAAACACGCGGGCGGCATATTTTTCGCTCTCGCCAAATGCGCCGGTATGATCAAGCAGTGAGCCGAGCGATGCGCGTTCAATACCCATGTCGCTACGGAATAAGTTTTCACCGTAGTAATCATGGTAAAAACGACCCGCCGGCGTTTTGGTAAATCCGACACCGCCCTGGTGACCAGGCGCCGCCCAGGAGTATTCATGGATGTCGCCGTACTTCATCAGCGCGCTGAACAGTGGCGGCAGAAGCTGCTGGCGGTAACGGGTCATCGCCGCAACGGCACGTCCGGCGATAAAGTCTGCGGTATCTTCCATAATCCAGGCGAATTCATCGACAAGCTCCAGCAGGTCGCGATCCAGCGATGCGGTGGCTTTTTCGCGATCGCCCAGCAGGAAAACGGGAACGTTTTGCTGGCGCTCGTGGAGCTTGCCGATCAATTGCCTGACGTTCAGGTGCTCGTCTTGTTGTTCCATTTGATAGCTAAACATCAGGCAATCAATGGCTTCATTAGCGGCGAGGATTGCGTAACCATCGTCGAATGAGGTGGACTTAATGACGGTAACATTTTGGCGGCTTAATGCGTCAGCCAGACGTTCGACAGCGCTACCGACCCAGGTGTCCTGATGCAGAAACTCACTTTCAACAATTAATACTTTCATCATCTTTTACCCGGTTGTGGAAAGGTTGCAATTTATGGATTGCAGACACACCGTATGAATGTGACGCAGGCAAGTATTATCCTGACAAAATGGGCTGTAAAGCGGGTGATAAATAGTCTGATTTGTGTTTAATTTGTTTTTAAACAAATGCTTATGGTTGCTTATTGGCGATTTTTCACCGCTGTTTATCGACAGGGGGAATATTTTTTTGGCTGATACTGATATCGGCGAACGATAGGGATCGTCGGCTGGGGTAACGCCGGTGGTTTCTGGCTGCTCAGCCAGCCATTGTTTGCCGGCGCTGCTGGCTCAGTTTGCGGTACTGCTGCGGCGACATGCCGACAAACTTGCTGAAGGTGTCATAAAAACGGCTGCTGGATCGGAATCCCGCGGTCAACGCGACGTCAAGAATGGTTTTATCGGTATCGCTAAGCAATGCGCGGACGTGATTGATCCGCATTGCGGTGATGTACTGCTTCATGGTGAGTTGCATCACGCGCTGGAAAATCCCCATCGCGTAGTTAGCGTTGAGCTTCACGTGTTCCGCGACGTCGTTGATAGTGAGCACCTGATCGTAGTTATCGGCAATAAAACTCAGCATCTGGCTTACGTAAAACTGGGCGTGCCGCGAAACGCTGTTTTTGTGCGTCCGCGAAGTTTTATTGACCAGGATTGGCTGCCAGCCGGAAAGGCTAAACCGCTTGAGCATCAGACCAATTTCATCAATGGCGAGCTGGCGAATTTGCTCGTTCGGGTTGCTCAGCTCCTGTTGCCAGCGTTGAACTTCAAAGGTGCTTAGCTGCTGCGACGCCAGCGATTTGATGACCATGCCATGGGTAACGTGGTTGATCAGTTCGCGATCCAGCGGCCAGGAAAGGAAAAGGTGCATCGGTAAATTGAAGATAGCCATGCTTTGGCAGCTGCCCGGACGCGTGAGCTGATGCGGCGTACAGGCCCAGAAAAGCGTAATGTGTCCCTGTTTTATCTGCACCACTTCGTTGTTGATGAGGTACTCAACGTCGCCATCAAACGGCACATTAATCTCCACCTGCCCATGCCAGTGGCTGGCAGGCATAGCATGCGGTGAGCGCAGCTCAATATCCATCCGTTGATATTCTGAGTACAGCGACAATGGGCTGCGGGTTTGCTCTTCATCGCTGCTGCACATGTGCGGATCGGGGGGAAGAGGCGATGTCGGTAATGTACTCATGGTTGCTCCATTTCCTGAATTATCAGAATCATGTCATTTGCTGCGCATTAAGGCTGAGAATCAGGACACAAATCGGACCGATATCATTGAGCATAGTGAGATTTTGGGGCCGCATACTCTGCTTTTTGTGCAATTTTGTCCCATAAACTCAGATCCAGTATGGGGCAAAGAGGCGATCTGAGTTTATGGGAATGCTCGCCAGGGAAGTCGGAAGTTTTCATCTATGCGCTGTGCCACCATGACTGTGTTCACTAATGTTCTGGAGAGTCATGATGTCTGCACCCAAAATTACCTTTATCGGCGCCGGTTCCACGATTTTCGTCAAAAATATCCTCGGGGACGTCTTTCATCGTGATGCGCTGAAATCTGCGCATATCGCCTTGATGGACGTCAATCCTACTCGGCTGGAAGAGTCACACATTGTGGTGCGTAAGTTGATGGACTCAGCGGGCGCGTCCGGGCGTATCACCTGCTATACCGATCAAAAAGCGGCATTGCAGGATGCTGATTTTGTGGTGGTCGCTTTCCAGATTGGTGGCTATGAACCTTGTACCGTTACCGATTTTGCGGTGTGTAAACGTCATGGTCTGGAGCAGACGATTGCCGATACGTTGGGGCCAGGCGGCATTATGCGCGCGCTGCGCACTATCCCGCATTTATGGCAGATTTGTGAGGATATGACCGAAGTCTGCCCGCAGGCCACGATGCTTAACTACGTTAACCCGATGGCGATGAACACCTGGGCAATGTATGCGCGCTATCCGCATATTAAGCAGGTTGGATTGTGTCACTCGGTGCAAGGGACAGCGGAGGAACTGGCCCGCGATTTGAACATCGACCCGGCCTCTTTGCGCTATCGCTGCGCCGGGATCAACCATATGGCGTTTTATCTGGAACTTGAGCGTAAAACGGCTGACGGTGCTTATGTGAATCTCTATCCGGAGCTGCTGGCGGCCTATGAATCTGGTCAGGCGCCGAAACCGAATCTTCACGGTAATACCCGTTGTCAGAACATTGTGCGCTATGAAATGTTCAAAAAGCTGGGCTATTTCGTCACTGAGTCGTCGGAGCATTTCGCGGAATATACGCCGTGGTTTATCAAACCAGGGCGTGAGGATCTGATTGAGCGCTATAAGGTTCCACTGGATGAGTATCCAAAACGCTGTGTGGAACAGCTGGCGAACTGGAACAAAGAGCTGGAAGAGTACAAAACGGCGGCGCGGATCGAGATTAAACCGTCACGTGAATATGCCAGCACTATCATGAACGCTATCTGGACCGGTGAACCGAGCGTGGTGTATGGCAACGTTCGCAATGACCATCTGATCGATAACCTGCCGCAAGGCTGTTGCGTGGAGGTGGCTTGCCTGGTCGATGCGAATGGTATCCAGCCAACGAAGGTGGGTTCTCTCCCGTCACATTTGGCGGCCATGATGCAAACCAATATCAATGTTCAGACCCTGCTAACGGAAGCCATTCTGACGGAAAATCGCGATCGCGTTTATCACGCGGCGATGATGGATCCGCATACCGCCGCGGTATTGGGGATTGAGGAGATTTATGCGCTGGTGGACGACCTGATCGCGTCTCATGGCGACTGGCTGCCGGCCTGGTTACACCGTTAACACACCATTACGCCGGGCAGAGCATCCGGCGTTTAACCTCTGACGTTTCCTCTAACAGAAGGCGGGCGCTGGTAACGGCGACCCGATACCCTATGAGCATCTCTCTGAAAACAAAACTCAGTTACGGATTTGGAGCGTTTGGTAAGGATTTCGCCATCGGTATTGTGTACATGTACCTGATGTATTACTACACCGACGTGGTGGGATTATCGGTGGGGCTGGTCGGAACGTTGTTCCTGGCGGCAAGGATCTGGGATGCGGTAAACGATCCCATCATGGGCTGGATTGTGAACGCCACCCGGTCGCGGTGGGGAAAATTTAAACCCTGGATCTTACTCGGTACGCTGGCGAACTCATTGGTACTGTTTTTGCTTTTTAGCGCACATTTGTTTGAGGGCACTGCGCAAGTCGTATTTGTCTGCGTGACGTATATATTATGGGGAATGACCTACACCATTATGGATATTCCATTCTGGTCGCTGGTGCCAACTATTACGCTGGATAAACGCGAGCGTGAACAACTGGTGCCGTTCCCTCGTTTCTTCGCAAGCCTGGCTGGGTTTGTCACCGCGGGTGTGACGCTGCCCTTTGTGAGCTATGTCGGCGGGGCCGATCGCGGCTTTGGTTTCCAGATGTTTACGCTGGTACTGATTGCATTCTTTATCGTTTCTACCGTTGTTACGCTGCGTAATGTGCATGAGGTTTATTCGTCAGATAGCGAGGCAACGGCGGACAGCAGTCGTCTTGGGCTGAAAGCGATCGTTGGGCTCATCTATAAAAACGACCAGTTATCCTGCCTGCTAGGCATGGCGCTGGCTTACAATATTGCCGCCAATATCATTGCTGGCTTTGCCATTTACTATTTTACTTATGTGATTGGCGATGCAAGCCTCTTCCCGTACTACATGTCTTACGCAGGAGCGGCAAACCTGCTGACGCTGATTTTCTTTCCTCGATTGGTAAAAGCGTTGTCACGACGGATCTTGTGGGCTGGGGCATCCGTGCTGCCGGTGCTCAGCTGTATCGTGCTGCTGGTGATGGCGTTAGCCGGTTTCCATAATATCTTACTCATTGTTATTGCTGGTATTTTACTGAATATTGGTTCAGCGCTTTTCTGGGTGTTGCAGGTCATTATGGTGGCGGATACCGTTGATTACGGCGAATACAAACTGAATGTACGTTGTGAAAGTATCGCTTATTCAGTGCAGACGATGGTGGTAAAAGGCGGGTCTGCGTTTGCCGCTTTCTTTATCGCAGTGATACTTGGGCTGATTAATTACGCGCCGAATGTCGCGCAGTCTGCAGAAACCATTGTTGGTATGCAATTCATTATGATCGCGCTACCAGCACTCTTTTTTGTGGTGACCTTAGTCCTTTACTTCCGCTTTTACCGACTGAACGGCGACACGCTGCGCAGGGTCCAGATTCATTTGTTGGATAAGTACCGTAAGGTGCCGCAGCACCATGAGCAACCGGATATCCCGGCTATTGCGGTAGTCACCCCAGGTGATGTGAAGGCGTAGCTATGGAATGGCATTCGTGGATTGGGTATTTGGCGGCTAGCCTGACGACGCTCTCATTCTTACCGCAAGCGATTAAGGTCATTACCACCCGCAACACGCAGGGTATCTCCGGTTTAATGTATGTAATGTTTGTGTGTGGGCTGGTGTTGTGGCTGATTTATGGATTATTGATTGAAGATACTGCCGTCAGCATGGCGAACTTTCTGACACTCCTGTTCGCCTTGCCGATTCTGGTTATCAAGTCTCGCAATGGGTAGAGCAGATTGCCGGATAAGCGTCAGCGCTATCCGGCAGTTTTTAACTGTCTGTTGTGCCAGCCCGCCAACACGAGCACCGTGGTGAGCGCACCGAGCAGGGCGCAGAACATATCCGACTGGGTATCCCACGGGTCGCCCTGCGTCCCGAGAAAATCATCCGCTCCCTGACCCATCGCCAGCGCTGCCCACCATTCGATCAGCTCATACATCGCGCTAATCGCCAGCGCCACGCAGCAGACCAAAAATGCCAGCATTTTGCGGCCACGAACTATATTACCGCGCACTAAAATCTCTCTTGCCGTCAGGGCGGGCACCAGACCCTGGAAGAAGTGACCCAGCTTGTCATAGGGGTTACGACTGAGATCCAGCCACTCCTGAACCTGAAAACCGATAGGGACTTTAGCGTAGGTATACATACCGCCGACCATCAGAATGATGGCGTGCAAGAAAATGAGCGTGTAGAGCAAGGGCGTCAGCGGGTAGCGCTTCACGGTCGCCAGCAACAGTGGGACGACAATAATGACCGGCGTAACTTCCATCAGCCAGGTGATTTTCTCCGTGGCTGAGATACCGGTGTAGATAAGTATTAGCGCCAGAAGCAGCGCGCCAGAGTGCAAGATTGTGGAGTTCAGTGTGCGGAGCATGGCGAATTCACAAGTAATGGAAAAGGTTACTATTCCCTGTGAGCGGCAAAAATTCAACGCCAGTAAATGGGGGGATAAAGTTGGCCCGGGGGGATCACTGGACTGACGCCAAAAATCTGTTGTCAGTCCAGTGCCGGGCCGAATGGGTTACTTCGCGCAGTTAGCGCATTGTTTGCTGACGATTTGCTGGAAGAAATCGTTGCCTTTGTCATCGACCAGAATGAAAGCCGGGAAATCTTCGACTTCGATTTTCCAGATAGCTTCCATACCCAGCTCAGGGTATTCCACGCATTCCAGATGTTTAATACTCTGCTGCGCAAGTACCGCTGCCGGGCCACCAATGCTACCTAAATAGAAGCCGCCGTGTTTATGGCAGGCGTCTGTCACCTGCTGGCTACGGTTACCTTTTGCCAGCATGATCATGCTGCCGCCGTGAGACTGTAGCAGGTCAACATAGGAGTCCATACGACCCGCAGTGGTTGGTCCTAAAGAGCCGGACGGATAACCCGCAGGTGTTTTGGCCGGGCCCGCGTAGTAGATAGGGTGATCTTTCACGTACTGCGGCAGACCTTCGCCGGACTCAATACGTTCTTTTAGCTTCGCGTGGGCAATATCGCGACCGACAATGATGGTGCCGCTCAGTGACAGACGGGTAGAAACCGGATACTGAGAGAGCTGAGCGAGGATCTCTTTCATTGGGCGGTTAAGGTCAACTTTAACCACTTCACCTTCGCCTGCCTGGCGCAGCGACTCCGGAATGTACTGGGCTGGGTTATGTTCCAGTTTTTCGATCCAGATCCCTTCGCGGTTAATCTTGGCCTTGATGTTACGGTCTGCGGAGCAAGACACACCCATACCAACCGGGCAGGATGCGCCGTGGCGAGGCAGGCGGATCACGCGGATATCGTGCGCGAAGTATTTCCCGCCAAACTGGGCGCCGAGGCCGAGTTTCTGCGCTTCTTCCAGCAGTTCCTGTTCCAGTTGCAGATCGCGGAACGCCTGGCCGTGCGCATTACCTTCAGTCGGCAGTGCGTCATAGTAGTGTGTGCTGGCCAGCTTCACCGTTTTCAGGGTGCTTTCCGCTGACGTGCCGCCAATGACGAATGCAATGTGGTACGGCGGGCATGCTGCGGTACCCAGCGTGCGCATTTTCTCAACCAGGAAGTTTTTCAGTTTGCCGGGGGTGAGCAGCGCTTTGGTTTCCTGATACAGATAGGTTTTGTTCGCTGAACCGCCGCCTTTGGCCACGCACAGGAATTTGTATTCGTCACCATCCACGCTGTACAGGTCGATTTGTGCGGGCAGGTTGGTGCCGGTATTCACTTCTTTGTACATATCCAGCGCCGCGTTTTGCGAGTAGCGCAGGTTATCTTCAATATAGGTATTAAATACGCCCTTGGAGAGTGCCGCTTCGTCGCCGCCACCGGTCCAGACGCGCTGACCTTTTTTACCCATGATAATTGCCGTACCGGTGTCCTGGCAGGTTGGCAATACGCCTTTAGCAGCGATTTCGGAGTTTCTCAGGAACTGCAGCGCTACGTATTTATCGTTTTCGCTGGCTTCGGGATCATGGAGAATTGAGGCGACTTGCTGTTGGTGTTCAGGGCGGAGCATGAAGGAGGCATCGTGGAAGGCTTGTTGGGCCAGTAGCGTAAGTGCTTCAGGGGCTACTTTCAGGATTGTTTCGCCTTCAAACTCGCCGACGCTGACGTGATCGGAGGTCAGCAGGTAGTACTCAGTTTTGTCTTCCCCCAGTGGGAAAGCCGCCTGATAAGTGAATTCAACTTTTGACATTTGCTTCCAGCCTTTTCATTTTTCTCAGGAATTTTAAAATTCTCTGTGTCTTGACGGTGGCGTGCCGTACCAAAGCGGACAGCACGCGCACTGTAATTACAGGAAACCGTACATTGCGGCGAAGATCCAACCAAAGACACAGGATACGCTCACGCCGATCAACCCAGGTAGAATGAAGCTGTGGTTGATAACGAAACGGCCAATGTGGGTGGTGCCGGAACGGTCAAACTGAATAGCCGCCAGATCGCTCGGGTAAGTCGGCAGAATGTAGTAACCGTAACATGCCGGAGCGGAAGCAACGATGTACGCTGGATCAACCCCAATTGCCAGTGCGACCGGAACAATCGCCGCCAGCGCCGCAGCCTGGGAGTTTACAAATTTGGAAACCAACAGCAGAACAATTGCATAGGCCCACGGATACTCTTTCACCATATTGCCCAGCACACCTTCGATTTCCGTCATGTGCGCGCCGAACATTGTTTCGGCCATCCAGGCAATACCGTACACCGCCACAATCGCGATCATACCGGAACGGAAGACTTCGTTTTTAGATATTGAAGCGGGATTGGTCTTCGTCAGGATAATAATCAGCGCACCGGTCAGCAGCATGAACATCTGGATAACCAGTACCATTGACAGCGGTTTGCCGCTGAAGGTAGGGCGCAGCTCAGAGAATGCGCCGAGCACGGCAACAACGGCGATAGCGGCAAGGAAGATCCACATGGCCAGCCAGTTGCTTTTCGGCAGCTTTTTGTCTAACAGTGTGGCGGTATCGCCATAAACGTAGTTGTGGTTTTCAGGAACGGAAATAAACTTCTGGAACTCTTCATCTTTATCCAGATCTTTACCGCGGAACCAACTGAAGATACCGATCGCCAGGATACCCAACAGGGTAGACGGGATAGTGATGCTGAGCAGGTCGAGGAATTCAAGATGCTTGCCTTCAAACGTTACGTTACCCAGCATTGCGACCAGTGATACAACGGCCACGGACACCGGGCTGGCGATAATCCCCATCTGCGCACCGATAGAACTCGCCGCCATCGGACGTTCCGGGCGAATATTGTTCTTAATGGCAACGTCATAAATGATTGGCAGGATGGTGTATACCACGTGGCCTGTACCGCAGAGAATCGTCAGGGTGCAGGTAACGAACGGGGCGACGATGGAAACGTATTTTGGGTTACGGCGCAGCAGCTTTTCAGCGATTTGCAGCATAACGTCAAGGCCGCCGGAGGCTTGTAAGGTTGCCGATGCGGCCACCACGGCAATAATAACCAGCATTACATCTACAGGTGGTTTACCCGGCTGGAGATGGAAAACGAAAACCAGAATGACCAGGCCGATACCGCCTAATAAACCCAGCGCGATACCGCCCTTTCTGGCACCATAAAACAAACATATTAATATTATAAGAAGTTGTATACTAAATAACATTTTATTTACCCTCGCGAAAAAACCAGTCAATTTTTTGAAAAATGGATCTGTGCCACATTCTTTTTTGCCGGAATAGGCATCAAAAAATGGTCAGTATTCGATATGTCCGTATTTGCGATTAATGTTCAAATGTCTTGCTAGAATGTTTTTTTAACGTTATGGCGATATTTAGCTTTTTTCTGTGGCTTTGATCAGAGGAGAGAATCCTCAGGCGATGGGAAGCAGAGCTGGACATGGAGAGCTGCGGTTGACGCTGTAATTTATCTGTTTTGCGTTTTCCGCTATTTCGTGAACCACCGACAGAATGGGTGAGTAGGTTATTTGTGTGATCACGCTCACGCCATTTCATAATGTGATGAGGTTGGCGTGCGGATACTTTTATTTGCTCACAAAAATGTACGGTGTCCATGGTACGTAGCATGGTCTCCATTGCTACCAGTCTAGATTTTGTATGTCTGGTTAATTTCAGACTAATCCTTTATGGGTAAAAATACACACTCTGCGAGCTAGATAATACTTAATTAACTTTTGTTAGCGATTTTGAAATTAAAAACAGTGTGACGTTAATCAATATTAAAATAATACATTTAACATGCTGGATACAAATATATTTGATCTAACGCAAATTTATAATTCTGCAGCATGATTCAGAAAAGAAGGGATTTTTCATTATTTTAATAATTGTTACTTTCAAATAACAAATAATCCCAAATTGTTTTTATTGGCAATATTGTTTTAGTAATGAGTAATGTTCAGCCTGAACGCGGTAACGATAAACCGGTCTACCGGTTACGCCATAATGGATGCTGGTAAATAGGATGTGACAATTGACGAGCCAGATAAGATATTTACGGCAAGAAACGCGCGAGATATTGACCTCGTTGGCCAGTTCATCGGTGGAGAATTCCTGATCCTGATGCTCATCAATCCACTGGCACAGCGTGCGTAACGTTTGTGGCGTTAATCCTTTAGGTAAGCGTCGCGCTTCCTGTTCATTGGAGGAACTGCCGTGAATCAACTGGTCAAGCTCAGACTGTTCATAGTACTGATGCTTTTCCATCTCGGTTTTCTTCTGTAGCCAGCCGGTCAGCGCCTCTTCAAAACGGGACGCCTGGAACGGTTTGATCAGGTAGTCAACGACACCATAGTGGAGAGAGTCTTTGATGGTGGTCGCGTCAGCGGCGGAAGAGATGACAATGACATCACACTTGCAACCTTCGCTGTGCAATACAGGCAACAGATCCAGACCGTTTTCTTTTTGCATATAAATATCAAGCAAAATCAAATCGATATGATTACCGCTATGAAAGATTATCTCTTTTGCTTTCTCCAGCGTGGAGGCTGTGCCGCAGCAATGAAAACCGGAGAGTTGCGCGACATAACGGCGGTTTAATTCCGCTACCATTGCATCGTCATCGACAATTAAGACATTGATCATCTGCTGGCCCTCTCACCATTCCACGGTAACTGTACAAAAAATTGGGTGAAGATCCCAGGTTCTGACTCGACGGAAATATTGCCGCCAACGTTTTCAACCTGTTGTTTAACAAGCGCTAAACCAACGCCCCGTTCGGTTCCTTTTGACGAAACGCCCTTCTCAAAGATGTGCTCAATGTGTTCGGGGGCAATCCCCGGACCATCGTCATTCACTTCGCAATGCAACCAGCCGTGTCGATAATGCAAGGATACGCTGATCTCGCCACCAGGTTCTTGACCTAGCGCCTCCAGGGCGTTTTCAATTAAATTCCCCAGAACGGTAATCAGCACAGCCACCTGATCTTCGTTGCTGTTTTCCGGCAACTGGCTTTCATTGCTGATCACAAGGCTATGGCCTAAATCAGATGTGCGATTAATCTTACTGAGTAAAAATCCTGCGATCACCGGGGATTTTATTTTTCCTAACAGTGAGCCAATCTCTTCCTGATAACTGTTCGCGGTCTTCAGGATGTAATTTTCAAGCTGCTTATAACTTTTCAGATGCAATAATCCCAGAATCACGTGCAATTTATTCATGAATTCGTGGGATCGTTCACGAAGTGCGTCGGCATAGTTGACCATGCCGTCCAGTCGTTGCATTAATTTTCGGACTTCAGTCTTATCTCTGAATGTTGAAATGGCCCCGATGATTTTACCGTTGCTGAGTACCGGAACCGTGTTAATTAAGAGTAGCCGATCCTTCACCATGATCTCTTCATCGCGACGCGGCGTTCCGTCATGCAGTACCTGTGAAAAATCGACCACTTTTGACCATGCGTGGCTGAGCGTGGAGAGCTGGGCATCGTCGTGCGATTTGTGGTAATCCAGCAGGTCTTGTGCCGCCTGGTTTATCAGCGTCACTTCACCGCACTCGTCAACGGCAATGACGCCTTCCTTTATAGAGTGCAGCATCGCCTGGCGTTGTTCGAACAGATTGGAGATTTCATAAGGCTCCAGACCAAACAGAATACGCTTGAGGACTTTGACAAATACCCATGTGCCGAGCAGCCCAACCAGCACGCCAAATAAGATGGACCAAAAGATGCTGCCACGGCTGTTATTGATCTGCTCAGTCACCCTGCTTAGCTCAAGGCCGATCGACACGACGCCTATCTGCCGGTGATGCTCGTCATAAATAGGGGTAAATACGCGCAGGGCTTGCGCCAGAAATCCGCGATTAATGGCGACATTCTCTTTCCCTTGCAGGGCCAGCAAAATGTCATCGCCTTTAAACGGCTGACCGATTCGCTGCGCTTCGGGATGGGAGTAACGAATGCTTTGCATATCGGTGACGACGATGAACAAAAAATCGTTGCTCTTATTCACCGCCTGGGCAATCGCCTGAATACCGCTTTCCTCGGGCTTTTTCATTAGCCCCTGGCGGATCTCAGGGGAGTTTGCCAGCGTTCGTGCGACCGCAAGCGCTTTACCTGCTAATGCATCGCGCGTCATGTTGCTGATTTGCGAGAAATAAATCAGATGAACGACAAGCAGTACGGAGAAGAGTACCGCACTGACCATGAGGATCACGGTAGTGCCGAGCTTCATTGGGCGTTTGCGTATAGCAGTACGTTGCAGAGAGTGTCTCATCACGGTCCTGGAATCACGGTTTGTATGGGTATTATCGCCTGATGGGATGCGTAATTCAAAGGTGGTAGGGATGATGGGGCATGGCCTGCCTGGGCTTTTCTTCTATATATAGCGTAGAGCGAGTCTCTTTTTATATAGAGATTTCCTTATCTGTTTTCTCTTCTTTCAGGGATGTTGACCGCTATTTTGCTTACGATTGTGGATAACTCTGTGTGTAAATGGGTATAAGGCGGGGTTTTGCTGTGGAATGCAGCGGTCAGTCATTTTTCTGCAATTTAAGGGTTGCGGGCCGCAGGAAACTCCCTATAATGCGCCTCCATCGACACGGCGGATGTGAATCACTTCACACAAACAGCCGGTTCGGTTGAAGAGAAAAACCTGAAAATGAGGGTTGACTCTGAAAGAGGAAAGCGTAATATACGCCACCTCGCGACAGAGCGCTAAAGCGCGTCGCAACTGCTCTTTAACAATTTATCAGACAATCTGTGTGGGCACTCGAAGATACGGATTCTTAACGTCGCAAGACGAAAAATGAATACCAAGTCTCTGAGTGAACACGTAATTCATTACGAAGTTTAATTCACGAGCATCAAACTTAAATTGAAGAGTTTGATCATGGCTCAGATTGAACGCTGGCGGCAGGCCTAACACATGCAAGTCGAACGGTAGCACAGAGGAGCTTGCT
>NZ_KB976070.1:0-5401 GCF_000398845.1 Citrobacter sp. KTE151
CCCCAGCCACTGCGAGATTGAGCGCGAGACGTTCACCTGCCAGCTGCTGCGCCAGATCATGAGCCTGACGCCTGCTGCTTATCCGGGGCTCCCTGAGGCTGTCCCGGAATGGCAGACCATTAGCGAGGCGGAGCAACGCCAGATCGTCGAGACCATTAACGCCTGTTTACGTTGAGAGGTGCCCATGCAGCTGGATTTATTCAGACAGAAAGGCGGCATGGGACTCTCTGAGCGGGAAGCCGTCGAGGTGGCCCGCCTGCGCTGGCACGCTTTCCGCCGTGCGTTCGTGGGCCCGCCCTGCCCTGAGTTCATCCGACGCGCCCGCCCAGCTTGCCGCGTCATACCTGCCGCCCCTCCTGTCGTCTTTATCCCTGAGCCTGAGATTGAGCCGGAGCTGGAAACATTGCCGGAGCCATCACTGGAGCCGGAGGGCGAGGAATACGACGATTTTGATATGCCGGACGCCACTCCGCTGGATACGTCGCAAATTCTGGCCTCTGCACGTTACCAGATGGAGGCGGAGCGCCTGCAACGTCTGGGCTGCTATCGTCGCGCCAGCACTCGCTACCAAAAAGCCCTCATGTTTGCATCGCCCGGCAAACGGGCAGACAGGCTGCGGGTCATGGTCAATAAGTGCGCCCGCATGGCGGGTAAGTGTGTTCGGGAATACTGACGATTTAGCCAAGCAGCTGCACTATGAGTTCCGCTTTGAGGATGCGCTCTGCGTGGCCTTCCGGCATGAGCAGCGCGGGGATTGGCGCAGGGCGGCTTCGGCATACGTCAGGGCCTCCCGATCTGCCCCATACCCGGAGAGCGTCGAATATTGCAGGCAGTGCGCTGAGTGGTGCAGTTTTGCTGCTGAATTGTCAGTAATGTGACTATTTTGGCACAAACTGCGGCACCGCCGCCCCTACCGATAGGCGTTATGGTTGACACAATGCTCAAATTTGAGTAAGTTTATAGTCACTAGCGATACGTGGGATCTCCCAAGAGATACGTTAGCGTCAACCCGAATAGGGTCGCAGGCCGCGCCGCGATAACCAATGACCTCCACCTAATACCTAATTTAAGTAGTAAAGCAGTAACAAGAGGCGATCCGTAAGGTCGCCTTTTTTGTTATCTCCGCCTGCGTCTCTGCTGCTCTTTCGTTGCCAGCTTCTCGCCGTTCATACGCGCATCAATTACTCGCCAGATATTAAACCGGGCATGTACGCCAACATCAGCCGCCCAATCATCCTCTGGATATGCTGTTGTGACCTTTAGCCTTATGTCACTTGCCGGGTGATTGCTGGACGATATGTCAAAAAATAAGCGGTACGTAACGCCCATATGATGTTCTTCAAGATAGAAGAATGACTCACGCCGCTCCTTCATCGTAAGCCCCAGCAAAACGTTATTTTCAATAAGTATGGGTATCAGGCCGGGTAACAGCAGTGAACCTTCGTAACGCTCAGTGCAGAAATATCGGCGGCTATCCTCATAGAGGAGGGATTCATCATCATTCTCTGCAAAGTGTTTGGTAAAACAGTGATTACTGTAGGTAACAAAAAATCTGACTGTCTTAGCCGGATGCGTTGCCGTCGCCGCACGTGTAACTCTTATAACAGAATGATTTAGGTGAGAAAGCCTGTAAACCTTCCCTCCGTGCGTAAAGTCATTAACCATGAAGTAGCCCGCTATCCCTTAATTTATGCCGATAGTCTCTCAGCTTGCTACGCGACCACTCTCCCCCGGTCGCGCTCCTGAATCCCTGCGCATTGAGTTGCGCGGCAATGTCCGCTAATCCTGCGCCCTGCTGCGTCAGTGACACGATCAGCGCGTCGGCCTCACTATCCACTGCCTGAAAGCGTGGATCGCTTGTGGTGCGCTGTGGTGCGTTTGGTGGCGTTGTCGTGCGTTGCATTTCCGGCTTGTCAGGCACCGTCTGACGTTGCGGTGCTGCTGTCTTACGCTGTGGTGCACCTGCTATGGTTTCCAGTAGCTCGATCACCCGGTCGAGCTTGTCAGCGGCGGCAGGTGCAGGCACAACCCCAAGGTAGGCCCGCAGCGCTGCTGCGGTGATGTCCGTGCGGGTGAGGTGTTCGGCGCTGGCACGTTCATCGAGCAGCTGCACAAGGTCGTCAGGTAGTCGGATGCTGAGCTGGGGCATTATGTTGTCCTCCGGTTGTCATTCCCTGTCATGTTACGTCATACGCGACGTAATGCAATGGAGTACATCAGGGGGAGGGGCGCAGCTGTCGCAGCGCATTAAGACAATCCACCGCAGCCCCCGCCAATGTGGGCAAATTTGCGCTTTCATCAAGAAGTTATCCACAACGGCAGACGTGCCGCAAGGCTGTAGGGTGGTGCAAAAAAGATGAAGATCGACGCCTGATCATTACTTGCCGACGCTGTTTGGGATCGCTATGCTTACCCCTGAAACGCAAAAGGCCCCAGCTGGTAACTGGGGCCTCTGCGAAATTGGTTTGATTTGCGTAGGAACCAAATGGGTTGGCTACAAATCATCACCGCGCAATAGTGATGATAGCCATTGGTTCCCAAGCAATCAAGCGTTACGCGCCTTTTGGCGCTGCTTTTTTGCGTACAAGGAATAAAGTAATGGCAGACATCATCGCTACCACGCAGGACAACGTAACACCGATTAAAAAAGCTGAGTGCCCTTATATTGTATTTAGCGATAACGGCGTACTCCTCCGCATTACAAAGACCGTCAAAGATAAAACTATTGAAACGCTAACCCCTGTTTGCGCATCACCGCTGCGCGTTATTGGCTGGGCTGAGCAAAAAAATTCGCAGTATCGTGTAATCCAGCTGGGTGGCTTTCGGCCTCGCAAAATCCTGCTACCGATGAAAGATATTGGCACGCCGTCAGGTTGGTCGTTGCTAATGGGGTTCGGGGCCCAGCCTACGCAGCAAAAAGGGCTGCGCCCATGGTTAGCTGAATACCTCCAGTCATCCATTGCTTACGATGAAAACGGCAACATAGCGGGTGAGTTGCCAGAATGGCAGATCGTCAATAATCCGGGCTGGCTCAATGGCGCTTTCGTTATGCCTGACTGCACTTTGCTGAGCAGCGATAAAACCGAGCGCCGCATTATCGTTGATTTAAAAAGCAGCGCTGAGGGTTGCGATACCTCTACGGCTGGCACGCTGGAAAGCTGGAAAAAAGAGGTTGGCGCTCTGGTCAAAGGTAATGACCATTTGCTGCTGGCGCTAGGTGTGGCGCTTGCCGGGCCGATGCTGGGTGTGTGCAACGTGGACGGGTTCGGGGTTCACTTTTTTGGTGAGTCCTCAGCGGGCAAAACAACGGCGGGTTATCTGCATTCCTCTGTATTTGGCAATCCAAGTGAGCGGCAATTATCTTGGAATGCCACGCCATTGGCTTTATGTATCGCTATGGCGGCAAATAACGATTTGAGTGTGTTCATTGACGAGTTAAAAATGCTGAAAGCCAGCTATGCAGATAGCGCAATTTATAGCATTTTCTCCCAGCGCTCCCGCTTACAGGGCCACAAAGATGGTGGACTGCGCGAAACGTATTCATGGCGCAATACGGTACTGAGCACCGGAGAATTAACAATTGATGCACAATGTCGGGCACTGACCGGGCACGGCGTAGATGCTGGCGTGTTGGTTCGTATGCTCGACATCCGATTTGAGCCACCTAAAAACCTTCACGGAGCGGCTGACGGGGCAGCATTCTCTGATCGCATCAAATCCGCCGCGATGGATAACCATGGCGTTTTCGGTCGGGTATGGTTGCAACTGCTGACTAATAGGCCGAGCGAAACGCGGGGATTCTATCAAAAGTCGCTTTTACGTTGGGCATCTGTCTGCGGTTCGTCACAAGGCCAATACCAGCGCGTTGCGTCAAAGTTTGCCCTGATTGAGACCGCGCTTCTCATGAACTCCAAAGCTAAAAACATTCCTGTGGCACCTGCTGAAATAACGGCGGCGCTGGAGCGGATTTATGCCGTATGGGCTGAGGATTTCAACGGCGGTAATGATGCCAGCCGTGAATCATTTGCAGTCATTGAACGAGCAGAAAATATGCTCACCCAGATCGGGCACTTCTTGCCGTGGGGAGCAACTGAAAGCGGGAAGGGTTACGGCATCCCCTCAGAATTATGGGGCTACATCAAAAAGACAGATGACCAAACGGAATATTACATTCTGCGCGAAGCCTTCCGCGAACACATTGCTGTCACAATGGATGCGAGTCGTGCAGCCAAGCTGCTGGAGGAGGCTGGGATGCTGATCCCTTGCTTCAATGGTAAAAAGCGATATGAGTGGCGACTGCGGCCCGTAACGGGGATGCAAACGCCGGGTTATCGCCTCATTATGCCGGATAATGACCAGCAAGATTGACCGCTCAGGAGCCGAAAGGCTCCTTTTTTATGCCCTGAACACACTGAGTGTGTGTGTTCAGACGGTTGGTGTGTTTGTTGGTGTGTTCACGTAAACCCCCGAATTACGGGGCTTTAACCCCATTGAACACACCAAACACACCAAACACACCATTTTCCTGCGTCTATATAGAGAACTACGGAATGCCGCGCCATTAGTGGATTGGGCAATGTATTCCCTTATATATATAAGATTTAGTGTGTTCAGTGTGTTCAGTGTGTTCAGTGATTATAAGTGCCCGTATATTGGGGCTTTATTCTGAACACACTCTGAACACACTCTATTTTTTTAGTGTGTGCGCAGTGTGTTCATGGACGTGCTGCTGATTGGAATGGTGCAAATTTGGCAGGCACTGCCGCAGACGTGCCGGGGTTGCCTGAAATAAAAAAAGATTAATATTTGAGCAGGTGCTTGCCCTTACGGGGAGGGGCCGGGCTGATCGCCCGGCATGGTGCCTAATCGTCTTTCAGCGCCTGCCGCATGACCTCTGCGGGGTCAATAATCTGGTACACCATAGCCTCATGAGCAAAGGCCCGCGTAAGGGCGGAGATCAGGCTTGCCGCTGCGCGAACGGTGGGCAGGTCTTTGCTGCGGAGCGCTGTCATGGCCTCGCCCTGCACGCTCTCCAGTAGCTTGATCTGGCGCTTGATGATGACCTGTTGTTGCTCCCGGAGAGAGTCGCGCAAGTCCCGAAGCCGTTCGGCCTCGCTGGGTGGCAGGTTGTCATATTTGGCCTGCGCGTCGCTGATCAGCCTGTCGAGCTCGTTGCTTTGGGCTTTGATGGTGTCCTTTGCCAGCCATTTGGAGACGGTGCCGCGATTGCATCCCATCTTTTCGGCAATCTGCTGCATGGTGAGCCCTTCGGCGCGTAGGGCGCGGGCTTGAATGGCGCGGGGGGATGGTGGTCGCATGGTGCTGCCTCGAATGTTGCCACGGGTTGCTCATAGTGGCATCACGACTGCTTTTTGGCGGGCCCAGCCCGCCGCCTCCCCAT